>CAXXMY010000008.1:0-56863 GCA_963663635.2 Acidimicrobiales bacterium | reverse complement strand
CAGCATCCCGACATGATCGATGTGAGTGCCGCCCGCGAGCATCGCGGCGACCACCGTGCAGATCTTGGGGCCCGGGTTCGCGGAGCCCGTGCGCACCCACCGCTCGATCAGCGCCGAAACACCCAAACGGGCCATCAGCGTGCCCGCCAGGATCAGGCCCGCGTTGGCCACCAGGCCCTCATGATCAACCGTCGTTGCGAACCGGTCCAGACTGCGCGAAGATCCAGACACAAAAAGTGCCTCCTGTTCTTGAGACGAACGTGACTACCGACACCATGATCGTCGCAGATCAGGAGGCCTTTTTCGCGGACGCGGCAACCCACACACACCCACCACACCGGTGGATTCAGGCTTAGGCCCATGCCCCACACCCATGTCCGCCGTCTAACTCGTACTCTCTTGCGAGTGTCGGAGCCAGAGACTTCAGAGCAGATCGACGAGTTGGACCGCCAATACGAGGCCTATGACCGCATGCCGATCGATGAGCCAGACGCTTGGGGCGACTTGGCGTCATTCCACGCAGCAAATCTGCGACACCGCGAGCAATCGCAAAGCGCAGATGCAGACCAAGCGCCACAGCGACTGCCGCTCTCCTAGGCTCTTTCGAATGTCTGAGCCGACGATGTCCGAGCGGCTGGAGGAGCTTGCCCGGCGCCGGGAAGAGGCACTCCACGTCGGCACCGACCGGGCCGTCCAGCGGCAGCACGACAAGGGCAAGATGCTCGCCCGCGAACGCATCGAGTACCTCTTCGACGAGGGCACGTTCTGCGAGCTGGACATGCTCGCCCGCCATCGGGCCCATGATGTCGGTCTCGAAGAGCGCCCCTACACCGACGGCATCATCACCGGCTGGGGCAACATCGACGGCCGCAAGGTCTTCGTCGCCAGCCAGGACTTCACCGTCTTCGGCGGTGCGCTCGGCGAGGTGTTCGCCGAGAAGACCCACAAGGTCATGGATCTTGCCGAATCGGTGGGAGCGCCGATCATCGGCCTGAACGACGGTGCCGGTGCCCGCATCCAGGAAGGCGTGGCTTCGCTGGCCGGCTATGGCGGCATCTTTCGACGCAACGTGCTGGCCTCGGGCGTCATCCCGCAGATCAGCGTGATCATGGGGCCGTGCGCCGGCGGGGCGGTCTATTCGCCCGCCATGACCGACTTCATCTTCATGGTGCGCGACACCAGCCACATGTTCATCACCGGTCCCGACGTGGTGAAGACCGTCACCGGCGAGGACGTGACCCTCGAAGAGCTCGGCGGCGCCGGCTCGCACAGCACGAAGTCCGGAGTCGCGACATTCGTCGGCGCCGACGAGAAGGCCGTGCTCGACGACGTTCGCTACCTGCTGTCGTTCCTGCCGTCGAACAATCTCGACCCGGCGCCGACCGTCGAGCCCACTGACGACCCGAACCGCTCGTGCGAAGCGCTGCGCGACCTGATGCCGCCAAGCCCGAACGTGCCCTACGACATGAAACGGGTCATCGCCGAGGTGGTCGACGATGGTGACTTCTTCGAGTACCACGCTGCGTGGGCCGGTTCGATCGTGTGCGGCTTCGCTCGACTCAACGGCCGCTCGATCGGCATCGTCGGCAATCAGCCGATGGTGATGGCCGGCGTGCTCGACATCGAGTCCTCGGAGAAGGCCGCCCGTTTCGTGCGCTTCTGCGATGCCTTCAACATCCCGCTGCTCACGTTCGTGGACGTGCCCGGCTTCCTGCCCGGCGTCGACCAGGAGCACGGCGGCATCATCCGCCACGGAGCCAAGCTGCTCTACGCGTACTGCGAGGCGACTGTGCCCCGGGTGCAGGTCATCACCCGCAAGGCCTATGGCGGCGCGTACGTTGTGATGGATTCCAAATCGGTCGGCTGCGACGTCAGCTTCGCCTGGCCAACCGCCGAGCTGGCCGTCATGGGCCCCCAGGGTGCGGTAGAGATACTCCACCGGCGCGAGCTGCAGCAAGCGGCCGACCCTGACGCTCGCAAGGTGGCGCTGGTGGACGAGTACAGCCGCAAGTACGCGAATCCCTACATCGCGGCCGAACGCGGCATCGTGGATGCAGTGATCGACCCCGCCGAGACCCGCCAAAAGGTCATCGCCGCGTTCGACATGATCGGCGCCAAGCGAGAAGAGCTGCCTCGCCGCAAGCACGGCAACGTCCCACTGTGACCGAGCAGCATATGGACACGCTGAGCACGCAGTGACTGGCCCGACCGCGACCGGCTCCACCGCAGCCAGCGCTGTCGTGATTGCGTCGCAGGCGGCCATCACCCCCGCCGCGACAGCGCAGGAGGCGGCAGCCATCGTCACCGCGCTGGAGCTGCTGTGGCCCCGTCCCGTCGAGGCTCCGCCCGCCGGGCCGCCGAGCAAGTGGCGCTTCAGCGGCCGCCCCTGGCACGCGCCAAGCTCCTGGCCCGCAGTCCGCTACCGATAGCGCCGTGCAGACTGAGACTCCGCAGCCTGACACCGAAGGCTCCCCGACTGCGCCGTTACCGCTGGAAGGTCTGCGGGTGGTGGACCTGTCGTCGGTGTTCGCGGGGCCGCACTGCGCCCGATACCTCGCCGACTTCGGCGCTGACGTCATCAAGGTGGAACGGCCAGGAGGTGACACCGTCCGCAACATGGGATGGCGGGACGCTCACGGCGAGACGCTGTGGTGGCGGCTGGTCAATCGCAACAAGCGGTGCGTCACGCTCGATCTCAAGGCGGCCGACGACCTGGCGCTGCTGCGGCGAATGCTGCGCGTCGCCGATGTGCTGGTGGAGAACTTCCGGCCCGGCAAGCTCGAAGCGCTGGGCCTCGTGCCCGACGAACTGATCGAGGCGAACCCGACGCTGGTGATCGCACGGCTGACCGGCTTCGGCCAGAGCGGCCCGTACCGCGACCGTCCCGGTTTCGCCACGCTGGCGGAGGCCATGAGCGGGTTCGCCTCCATGAACGGCGAGTCTGACGGCGCACCGCTGCTGCCGCCCGTCGCGCTCACCGATGAGGTGGCCGGCCTCGCTGGGGCGTTCGCGACAATGGTGGCGTTGCGCAGCGGCGTCGGCCAGGTGGTCGATGTCAACCTGCTGGAGTGCATGTCCCAGGTCATGGGCCCGCTCATGACGGCGTGGCACACCGAGGGGTACTTGCAGCCCCGGCTGGGCTCGGGCATACCCTACAGCGTCCCCCGCGGCACGTACCAGGCGTCAGACGGCGGCTGGCTGGCCGTCAGCACCTCAACCGACTCGGTCGCGGCCCGGGTCATGGCCATGATCGGCGTCGGTGACGACGAGCGCTTTGCCACCTTCGAGGGCCGCATGGCGCACCGCGCCGAGATGGACGCGGTGATGGCCGACTGGGTGTCGCGGCGCACGCTCGCCGAAGCGGTCGCGGCGTTCGACGCAGCCCAAGCAGCCGCCGCACCCGTGCTGGACATGAGCCAGCTCGCCGCCGATCCCCACATCGTCGAGCGCGAGGTGTTCGTCGTGGTGGACGGCCTCGTGCAGCAGAACGTGGTTGCACGGCTCAGCGCTACTCCGGGAACGGTCCGCTGGGTCGGCCGCGACGAGGGTGCCGACAACGCCGACCTGGCCAGCTCGGACGACGCGGATCCCTGGCCCGACCCCTGAATTCGCCCGCCAGCGCTGGGTTCGAACCGAGAACTCAGGATTCGTGGCTTATCGGCGCCACGCCCTTCAGTTTCAACAGCACCCATCGTCCGAACTTCAGCATCGGATACGTGACGCGTGAGACCAACGGCGAACTGAACGCCAACCGGTTGAACTTGTTGAACGCACCTCGATCCTCGGACAGCAGCGCAAGCACATTCAGCGCCTGGTGACCGACAAAGTGCCGGTTGCC
The DNA here is from genome assembly GCA_963663635.2 of Acidimicrobiales bacterium. Classification (GTDB taxonomy): domain Bacteria; phylum Actinomycetota; class Acidimicrobiia; order Acidimicrobiales; family Poriferisodalaceae; genus Poriferisodalis. The sequence goes on along the minus strand of CAXXMY010000008.1, from coordinate 53,025 downwards.
GATCTTGACCACCATGCCGTCATTGAGATCGTGCGGCAGCTCCCGCACCTCGTCAACGATCGGGCCACCCTGCCGGGCGTCAACCAGCAAGAATTCTCCGACTGATTGCTTCAGCCGCAGATACTGGGCGTAGTTGTTGCACATCGGGCACTCGCCGTCATAGACCAGCCAGACCTGACTCGTCTGTCGGGGCTGTTGTGACCGCTGGCGACGCTTGAGGGAGCGGAACGGGATACCTACGATCGGCAGCGACTGAACGGTCCCCGACAGCGAGAATCGAGCGGGGGCGAGCGGGGACAGCAACAGGAACAGGCCCACCATGACGATGTTGAGGGAGAACGAGATGTTCATGAGCCAATCGCTCGTGATGTGGAAGAGCATCAGGATTGCCCCGAACGGGCGGTGCAGATGGGGCCGAAACACGACCAGGAGCGCAAAGATCTCGATATAGAGCGTCAGCCACCACATCGATTGCGCCAGCCATTCGTGCGGCGCAACGAACGGCAAGAGCGGTGGAATGTCGTCGGCTTCTGCGAGCAATCGGTCCAGCAGGATGCGCGTCAATGCATCGGACGAGAGCAGTTCAAGCCGGCCGTACCAGACCTTCCAGATGCCCGACAAGGTGTACGCCAGCAGGATGACGCTCTGCGCCATCCACAGGGCCGTGAGGCATGAGCGCACGCTGTGTCGTTCGGAGCGTTGGCCGCGCCGGCGACCAGGCAGGAACAGTAGCGCGAAGCCCACCAGCAGCAGGACATGGACACCGTGATTGATGGAGCCGTACGAATTGCGCATCGCAACGTGCAGCATGAGGTGCAAGAAGGCGCCAAACCGCCAGACGAAGACGCTTGGGGCAGCTGCGGCCCCGAGCGCAAACAGCAGTCCGACTGCCGTCAGCGCAATCTCGTGCGTCAGCCAGCCCGTCCCGATGAGCTGTTGCATCAGTCTGATAGGCCACAGTGGCGCTGTCGGGGGACCGCCTGAGTAGGCATCGCCGAACGGGTAGTGAGCCGTGCCGACCAAATAGGCGAGGAACACGTAGTAGAAGCGGCTCAGCAGCACCACATCGGTCGCGCTGCGAGTCAGTTCAGCGGGAGTTCGGTGCTCAGCGGTATCGATGCCGAGAATCGACTTGCGGACTCTTCGCAGGCACCGTCGGATTCGCACCGACATGCTCAGCGAGCTGCGCTTGGGGACCTCGACGTGTTGAGCCCGGACTTCGACGGCATCGTGCGGCATCGCTCAGCCGCCTTGCATCGCGGCGTCGATACGGCCCGTGTGGGTATTCCAATGACCGATCACCTCGCTGGGTCGGAAGAAGTCGGTCCTGGTCAACCGTCCCTCAGCGAAGTCGGTGATGTTGTCCTGCACATCATGCAGATCGATCTCGGCTTTGATAATGCTGAAGTCGACGCTTTGCTCGCCGAGAGCCCGTCGAATGATCGGGAACAGCACTTCTGTCACTGCCTCATCGCAGTCACGTTCCTTGGTGCATGCTGTCGCGACGCGTCGCAGTGTCTTCCAGTCCCGGACGTCTGCGCTTGGAATCAGGTAGAAGGTCTCTGCCGGCGGCTCGCCGTCGATCGCGTCGACGATGAGGGCATATTCGAACGTCTCCCAATCGGGGATGTTGGTGAAGAGCTTCCACTTGAAGAAGGGGAAGACCTCAGAGTGCTCGGATTCGAGCACCGCGTTGAGCGGGATCATGACGAGGTACAGGACGAAAAAAGCCGGAACAGCCAGCTTGGCCAGCCGGTGACGTTTTCTGCGCTGAGCGGCTGTCCTCACGTTTCGTCCGTTCGAATCCCTTGACTGCTGCAACGGTCTCGTTCGACCAGATCGGCGATGTCGGCCATGATCGCCGAGAGCTCGTAGTCCTTCGGCGTATAGACCGCGGCCACGCCAGCGTCCCGCAGTGTCTCGTGATCGCCGGGCGGGATGATGCCGCCGACCACGACGGGCGCTGTCACGCCTTCGCCAGCCAGGCAGGCCACCACCTCAGGCACCAGCTCGAGATGGCTGCCCGACAAGATCGACAGGCCCACGACGTCGACGTCCTCATCGCGTGCGGTCGCTGCGATGTGCTCTGGCGTCAACCGGATGCCCTCGTAGACCACTTCCATGCCGGCGTTGCGTGCCGCGACCGCGACTTGTTCGGCGCCGTTGGAGTGGCCGTCGAGACCCGGCTTGGCAACCAGCATCCTGGGCGGGCCGCCTGGCATCGCGGCGCAGCGTTGAGCGACGGCTGACAGACCGGCGTTTGTGGCACCGACCCCGCCGAGGCCAGTCGGCGCCCGGTACTCGCCGAAGACCTCACGCAAGGCCTGCGCCCATTCGCCGGTGGTGACACCCGCATGGGCGGCCTCGATGGTCGGGCCCATGATGTTCACGTCCCCCGAAGCAGCCACGCGCAGGTCGTCGAGCGCTGCCACTACTCGATTGGGGTCACGTGCAGCGCGCCACCGTTCGAGGTCGGCGATCAGCTCGGCCTCCACCTCGGGATCCACACGCAGGATCGACTCGTCGCCGTCGAGCGGCGATTGCGCGGTCTCGGTGAAGTCGTTCACGCCGACGACGGTCAGGTCTCCGCTTTCGATCTGGCGCATCCGTTCAGTGTGACTGGCGACGAGGCGTCGCTTCAGCTCTTCAATTGCGGCGAAGGCGCCGCCGAGTTCGAGCACGTCATCGAGCTCGGCTTGCGCAGCGGCCACCAGTTCAGCGGTGCGGCCCTCCACCACAACCGAGCCGTCGAAGATGTCGGGGTACTCGAGCAGATCCGTCTCGTGCGCCAGCACTTGCTGGATCCGCAGCGACCACTGCTGGTCCCACGGTCGCGGCAGACCCAGTGCCTCGTTCCACGCAGGCAGCTGCAGCGAACGGGTGCGGGCCCGCTTCGAGAGTGTCACCCCAAGCGCTTCAAGCGTGATCCGGGCAACGTTATTCTCGGGTTGCGCCTCAGTGAGACCCAGCGAGTTGACTTGCACGCCGTATCGGAACCGGCGCATCTTCGGATCCGCCACGCCGTATCGCTGTGCGCAGATCTCGTCCCACATCTGGGTGAAGGCCCGAACTTTGCAGACTTCCTCGACGAACCGGATGCCCGAGTTCACGAAGAACGAGATGCTGCCCACGGTTGCGTCGAAGCGCTTGGGCGGGACCTTGCCGCTGTCGCGCACGGCATCGAGCACATCGATGGCGGTGGCCAGCGCGTAGGCGATTTCTTGCGTCGGCGTTGCCCCGGCCTCTTGCAGGTGATAGCTGCAGACGTTGATCGGGTTCCACTGCGGCACGTGCTCCGAGCAGTATGCGACCACGTCGGTGATGAGCCGCCGACTGGCCTCGGGGCCGAAGATGTAGGTACCGCGGCTCAGGTACTCCTTGACGATGTCGTTCTGGGTGGTGCCGCGCAGCGCTGCGGTCGCGACGCCGGCGTTCTGCGCGTGTGCGATGTACAGGCCCAGCAGCCACGGCGCTGTGGCGTTGATGGTCATGGAGGTGTTCATGGCATCGAGCGGGATGCCGTCCATGAGCTGGGCCATGTGTCCCAGATGGGTGACCGGCACGCCGACCTTGCCGATCTCGCCCCGTGCCATCGCGTGATCAGGGTCGTAGCCGGTTTGCGTGGGCAGGTCGAAGGCGATCGACAGGCCCGTCTGGCCCTTTGCCAGATTCGAGCGGTACAGCTCGTTGGAGGCCCGCGCAGTCGAGTGCCCCGAGTAGGTGCGCATCAGCCACGGCCGTTCGCGCCGTGGTGCGTTAGAACCGGTCATGGCTGCTCGCGCTCGGATGTGCGACACCTTGACGAGTTGCTGGCGCTGGTTTGTCCGACACGGCGGTGCAAGACGTTCGGGCGGTCAGCCCTCAAGCATGCGGAAGACCATGGGCCGGGACCAGATCTCGGGCAGCGGCCGCGTGAGGGCTTCGGCCAGCAGCTCCAGGTAGCCCTCCCGCTCGATCTCCACGGCACCCAGGCCAGCGAGGTGCGGCGTCGTCCATTGCACGTCAAGCAGCGCCCCGCCGGTCACCTTGAGTGCATCGACCAGTGCCACAAGCGCCACCTTCGAGGCGTCGCTCTCCGCGTGGAACATCGACTCGCCGGCGAAGAATGCACCGATCGCGACTCCGTAGAGGCCACCGACGAGTTCGTCGTCGAGCCAGGCTTCCACGCTGTGCGCCCAGCACATCTCGTGCAGTGCCAGGTAGGCACTGTGCATGTCGTCGCTGATCCAGCCATGCGGTCGGGCCGGGTCGGCACACGACTCCAGTACCTGTTCAAAGGAAGTGTCGATGCGAATGTCGAACCGGCGGCATGCGCGCCGCAGCGACCGGCTGACCCGCAGGTAGCTCAGCGGCAGGATGCCGCGGGGATCGGGTGACCACCAGCCGACGGTGTCGCCCAGCGGCATCGGGAACAGACCCGCCCGGTACGCCCCCAGCAGAGTTCCGGGCTCGAGGTCGGCACCCGCGCCGACCAGGCCGTTCTCGTCAGCGGTCGACGCCGGAGGGAATGACCAAGCGGTGGCAGGCGGCTCGCTGGGGCCGTCTTCTGACTGGCTCTGCATCGGCGCGAGCCTACGCCTGATCCGGCCGCTGTGTCAGATCGACGCCGCCGTATTCCGGACGTGTGCTAGCTGCGTGCGTCTTGGTACGCGGCGATCTGAGATTCGGTGGCTTCGGCGATCGTAACCCTGTCGACAACGACCTCATCGACCGGTGCGTCCCGATCGCCGGTCGGCACATGTTCGATGGCCAACACGACGTCCATGCCGTCGACGACAAGGCCGAGAGGCGAGTACAGCGGCGCCAGCGATGCGCCGTCGGACCCGGTAATCACGAAGAACTGCGATCCGTTGCTGGCCGGGTTGCCGCTGTTCGCCATCGCCACCGATCCGACTCGGTACCAGTCCTCGTCGGGGAAGCCGCCAGTGAATCGATATCCGGGGGTACCCGTGCCGTATTGAAGTTGCACGTCGCCGCCTTGGATTACGAAGTTCGGGATGACGCGGTGGAACAGCGTGCCGTCGAAGGCGCCATAACGACCCAGCACCACGAAGTTGTTCACGCTCGTGGGGTCGAGCCGCGGGTCGAGCACCATCGTGAAGTCGCCCATGGCAGTCTCGAACGTGGCCGTGTACAGCGTCTCGATGTCGATGCAGCGCGGCGGTTCCTGACCGAACTGGCTGCGGGGGCCATCGCTGCCGTCGGCCGCGGGACAACCCGCAGCCGCGGTCTCGGCATCTACGGCATCGTCGGCATCGGTTGCTGGCTCGTCGGCTGGCTCATCGGCTACAGGCTCGTCGGCTGCATCGCTGGCCGGCTCCTCGGTGACGAATTCCGTTTCGCTGTCGGAGGGCGCTGTGTCCGCGGCAGGCGATGTCGTTGTGGTGTCGTCGGTGTCATCGCCCCCGCTGAACACGGTGTAGAGGAACAACGCCAGCAGCACGGCAACGACGATGAGCGTGAACCGCAACACCTTGCGCGTCCTGAGGGATCGCTGCTGGGAGCGCTGTGTCTGGGCCATGGCACGCGTCCGGTTCTCGCGCTGCCGTTGTCGCTTCTCGTTGCTCATGGCTGGCCGTCCCCCCACTCGCTGAAAGCCGGCGTCACACTACCGAGCCTTTCTGGCCCCGAAGAGCCGGGTGCAAGGGCAGCACTCCGCCGCCAGTACCCTCGCCCGCCGTGCCGTTGGTCGTGCAGAAGTTCGGCGGAACGTCGGTGGCCAGTGCCGCGCGCATGCGCGAAGTCGCCGCACATGTCAAGCACTGCCGCAGCCGCGGCGACGACGTGGTGCTCGTGGTCAGCGCGATGGGATCGGAGACCGATGAGCTGATCGCTCTCGCGTCCCGGGTCACTGACGAGCCCGAGGGTCGCGAGATGGACATGCTCATCACCGCAGGGGAGCGCAAGGCCATTGCGTTGCTGTGCATGGCGCTGCATTCCGTCGGCGTGCCAGCCGATTCGTACACCGGCAGCCAGGCAGGCTTCCTCACCGACACCAACCACCGCAATGCAAAGATTCTTTCGGTCACGCCACGCCGCGTGGCCGAATCGGTGGCTGCGGGCCGCGTTGCCGTTGTCGCCGGAGCCCAAGGGGTCTCCACCGACAATGACGTGACATTCCTGGGCCGCGGCGGTTCCGACACCACTGCCGTCGCACTGGCGCACGGCCTCGGCGCCGATGCCTGCGAGCTCTACACCGACGTTTCGGGTGTGTTCACGACGGACCCCCGTGTGTGCCCGAATGCTCGGCGGTTGCCGCGCGTCGGCTTCGACGAACTGTTGGAGATGACTGCGATGGGCTGTCCCAAGCCGGCTGCCCGCTCGGTCGAGGTCGCCCGCACGTATGGCGTCCCGTTGCACGTGCGATCGGCATTTACATGGGAACCCGGAACTTGGGTCGTCGACACGGAGTCAGGCATGCGAGCAAACGAGATGGAGCGGCCGATCGTGACCGGCGTCGTGCCGGACAGCTCTCAGGCAAAGGTGACGCTGGTCGGCGTGCGCGACGAACCCGGCATCGCAGCGAAGGTGTTCCGCACCCTGGCTGACGCGTCCGTAATCGTCGACATGATCGTCCAGAACGTGGGCGACCACGACCACACCGATATCTCCTTCACGGTCCCCGCGGCGAACGCCGACGAAGTGCGCGAGATCTGCGAGGGGATGGTGACCTCGGTGGGTTTCAAGTCGGCGAACACCGATGTCGACATCGGACGCGTCTCGCTCGTCGGGGCCGGCATGGCCAGCCACCCCGGCGTCGCCGCCACCATGTTCGAGACGCTTGCCGCCGAAGGCGTCAACATCGAGATGATCTCTACCTCGCCCATCCGCATCTCCTGCGTCGTCGCCGAGTCCGACGTCGACCGAGCCACCGTCGCCCTCCACACAGCCTTCGGCCTGGACTAGTCCAGGCGCATAAGACACGGCCTGGACTAGCCGGGTGCACGCACCATCGGGCGAGCAGTCGTACAGCGCGAAATTCCCGAAAGCCCGGCGCAGCCCCTCGGTAGCCTCAACTCCATGCGTGTAGGAATCGTCGGAGCCACCGGTCAGGTGGGCGGCGTGATGCGGGACATCCTCGCCGAGCGGGCTTTCCCGACCGACGAGCTGCGTCTGTTCGCGTCTGCCCGCTCAGCAGGCCGCAAGCTGTCGTGGAACGGGTCCGAGATCGCTGTTGAGGACGCTGAAACAGCCGATTTCACCGGTCTCGACATTGCTCTTTTCTCTGCTGGCAAGACGACCTCGCTGGCGATCTCCGAGCGGGTCGCCTCACAAGGCCCCACGGTTGTTGACAACTCCTCTGCCTGGCGCATGGACCCTGATGTGCCGCTCGTCGTGCCCGAGGTGAACGCCAAAGAGGTGTTCAACGCCCCGAAGGGCATCATCGCCAACCCCAACTGCACCACGATGGCCGCAATGCCGGTGCTTGCACCGTTGCATGCCGAGGCTGGCTTGATCTCGATGGTGGCTGCCACCTACCAGGCAGTGTCCGGCGCTGGCCTTGCGGGCGTCGACGAGCTTGACCGTGCGCTCGCCGCAACATTCGATGGCGCCGCGGGGCTGACCTTCGACGGTGCCGCGGTCACTCACCCAACACCCGACAAATTCCCCGGCCCGATGGCGCACAACGTGCTGGCGCAGGCGGGCAGCTTCGTTGATGACGGCCTCGGCGAGACCGACGAAGAGCAGAAGCTCCGTCACGAGAGCCGCAAGATCCTCGGCATCCCGAATCTGGCCGTCTCGGGCACCTGCGTACGCGTCCCGGTGTTCACCGGCCACTCGCTCGCGCTGAACCTGCGTTTCGAACGCCCCATCTCGCCCGAACGAGCCACCGAGCTGCTCGCCGAAGCGCCCGGTGTCGAACTCGTCGATGTGCCGACCCCGCTCTACGCAGCCGGCCGCGACCCGTCGTATGTGGGTCGCATCCGTCGCGACGAGACCGTCGAGCATGGCTTGGCGATGTTCGTGGTCGGCGACAACCTCCGCAAGGGTGCCGCCCTCAACGCAATCCAGATCGCCGAGGTCCTCTCGGCGTCATAGAGCACAGCGCTAGAGCAGGTCGCTACGGCGCGCCACCACTTCTTCTCCCGGGACCTCGGACTCGTCGTCGACCATCTCGGCGGGAAAGCCCGGAGCGCGGATGTCGCGTCCGGTGGCGTCCTCGAGCCGTCGGATGATGTTGGGGGACCACTCCCGGGCGCCGTAGCGGGCGGCGCCGTCCGCGAAGACATCGACAAGCACCGGCGAGAGTTCGAACGGCAGGCCGTGCTCCGAGGCGATGTCAGCGAACAGCCCGATGTCCTTTTGGACAAGGTCCATCGTGAAGTTGATGTCGCGCGAGCCGTTGAGGATCACCTGGCTCTCGGTCTCGTGCACGAACGAGTTGCCCGAGCTGATCCGGATCGCCTCATACGCGGTGGCGAGATCCATGCCGGCAGCGTGCGAGGTCACCAGTGCCTCGCACAGCGAAACGAGATTGGCCGTAGCCAAGTAGTTCGTCACGACTTTGAGGATCGACGCCGAGCCGAGCGCGCCGGTGTGCAGGATGCGCCGTCCCATCACGGTGAGCAGCGGCAGCATCGCTTCGAACGTGTCCCGCTCACCTCCGGCAAAGATCGAGATGTTGCCGGTGGCGGCCCGATGACAGCCGCCCGAAACAGGACAGTCGATGGCGGCACCGCCGACGGCATAAACCAGAGCGCCCAGCCGTTGCACCTCGTGGTGGTCGGTCGTGCTCATCTCGGCCCAGATCTTGGGCCCCGAGCTGTCGGCTTGCGCTGCGGCGAAGCCGGCCAGTACGCCATCGGGCGCTTCGAGCACCGCCGCTGAGGCCTCCGGCGTCGGCAGGCAGGTAATCACCACATCGCACTGCAATGCCAGCTCCGCACCCGCCGCAGCGGTGGTCGCGCCTGCGTCGAGGAACGGCGCCATCGCCGCAGGGTCGAGGTCGCGCACCACCAGCTCGAACCCGTTGCGCTGCAACGACCCGGCGAGCTTCCCGCCAACGTTGCCCAGGCCCACAAACCCCACCCGGCGCAATGCTGTTGCAGCGGGGCTCGTCGCGCCGTCAGGGGAGGGATTCGCTGTATTCACAGAATTTGTCGGGCAGGCGGGATTTGAACCCACGACCTCTTCGTCCCGAACGAAGCGCGCTACCAACCTGCGCCACTGCCCGTGTGCGGTTGTGGCGCCTGAAGCTACCGCTCCGCCCCGCTGTGGTGCTACCCGGATATCGCCCGACGCCGCACTATCCGGTCAGCGCCGCGATTTCGGGACCCGGACGATTCAGCTGGCGTCAGCAGTGTCGCCGGAGTTACCGGCCGACAGCAGTCCGAGCGCTGTTCGGCGCAGCAGCAGCGGACTCAGCGGCTTGACGAGCCACGCGTCAGCGTCGCAGCGGCGCGCCAGAAAGACGTCCGCCTCGCGGTCGGCCAGCATGAGCACCGGCACCCGTGGCAGTCGACCCATGCCGGACTCCTGCCGCAGATCCAAGCAGGTCGCCATGCCGCCCATGTTGCCGATCTGGAAGTCCAAGATGACCAGGTCTGGGGTACTGGCCTCCACAGCGGGTCGCACTTCTTGGCCTGATCGAACCACGCGGAACGTCACGTTCGGCCCCGCCAGCGCGGCCGCGACTTCCTCAACTACCCAGTCGGCGTCGGTGGCCAGCAGAACCTCGGTCACGGACGCGCAGGGTAGTGCCGCTCGGCCTCCTTAGAGTTCGGGCCGTCCCCGAGGACTTGGAGCCGCATTGCGCGCACTTCGCACTCGCCGCACTGGCCGTACCAGCGTGCTGGCCCGGTTCGCGGCTGTAGCGGTCTTCCTGGCAGCCATCGGGGGGCTCACTGCTCCCATGGCAGCAGCAGACGAGGATCACACCGACCCTGGCGCACCCGAGACCAGCCCCGCCACTCCGGCGCCTGCGGGCATTGCGAGACCCCGCACGATCGTCGTCATCGAGGTCAACGGACTCATCGATCCGATCATGGCGTCGTACATCAGCCGCGAATTGGTCGTCGCTGACGGTCGCCATGCCATCGGCGCAGTGCTGCAGCTCGACAGTTCCGGAACCACCCTGGACGACGGCGAGCTGGTGGAACTGCTGGACAACGTTCGATTCGCCCATCTGCCCGTCGGTGTGTGGGTCGGGCCCAGCGGTGCGCAGGCGCTGGGAGGCGCCGCCCACCTGGTGACGTCAGCGGATTTCGCTGCGATCGCGCCCGGCGGGCAACTCGGCGATTTCTCCCCCGTCGGGGGTCTGGTGCACGCGCACAACCCCCAGCCGGCACAGCTCCACAGCCACGCCGGCGCCGGTTCGCACGCGGGCGAGATCAGTCGCCGTTACGAAGCCGCCGAAGCGGTCACTGCCGGCCTCACTGCCAGTACGGCCCCGTCGGTGGGCGAGTTCATCCTGGCGATGTCCGACATGGGCTACATGGCGCCGATCACCCAGAACATCACCAATGACGACGGCTTGGTGCAGCGTGCCATCGCGCCGGATGTCACCGTGTCGTTCGTGAAGCTGCCGCTGCTCGACGGGTTGTTCCATACCGCTGCGAGCCCCGCGGTGGCGTACCTGTTGCTGCTCGTTGCGCTCTCGATGCTGCTGCTCGACTTCTATACCGGCGGCGTCGGCGTCGCGGCGGCAGTCGGCGCGGCGTGCGGGCTGCTGTCCGCGTTCGGCCTGGGCACGCTCGACATTCGCATCTGGGCACTCGTGCTGCTGGTCGGTGCCTTCGTGGCATTCGCCGTGGACGCCCAGACGGGTGTTCCGAGGTTCTGGACCTTGGCCGGCGGTGTCGCGTTGATCATCGGGTCGCTGGGCCTGTTCGGCCAGCACTCGATGAGCTGGATCCCGCTGCTGGTCGGCATCGTGCTCGTCGGCATCTTCGTGCTGTCGGGTTTGCCGGCGCTGATCCGCACTCGCTACGGCACCGCGACGGTCGGCCGCGAATGGATGGTGGGGGCGCAGGGCACGGCGCTCACCGACATCGATCCCGATGGCACGGTCGAGGTTCACGGTGCGCAGTGGCGGGCTCGAGTCAACCGGCTGACGCCCTTGCGAGCGGGCGAATCGCTGCACGTGAGCGGCCTCAGCGGGGTAGTGCTGGAAGTCGAGCCTCTTGAAGGAGCGGCTATCGATTACCGGGAAATGCGTCGAAAGCGCGCTGAAGAGGAGATTTCCAAAATCGAATAAGGTTTCGTTTTGCTCTTGTCAAGTCGTTTTATTGCGCGTAAAGTCCTCCCGGACGAGGGGGAGGTATGAGCGCGGTGCTAGTAGACGAGTGGCAGGACAAGGCAGCTTGTCGAGGTCCTCAGGCAGCGGTGTTCTTCCCGCCGCCCCGTACCGAGCGACGCGACGAGAAAGCCGAACGCGAGGCTCGAGCGAAGTCCATCTGCAACCAGTGCTCTGTGGTCGAAGACTGTCTCGACCACGCGCTTGAGGTGGGCGAAGCGCACGGCATCTGGGGCGGCCGCAACGAGATCGAGCGCCGCAACATGCTGCTGCGCAGCGAGGCCAGCTAGCCCGACTCCGCGACCTCGATCATCGCGACGCCGCGGCGCCAGCCGCAGCGGCGCGCTCAGCCGGGCAATCTCGGGCCCGCGATGCGCAGGTCTCCCCGCCTGCGCGTCACACCGGTGCGATCCAGGTGCCCCACCAGCGGCAGTGCGTACTTGCGTGTCGTTCCCAGCGCTTCGCGGATCTCTGCCACGGTGACCCCGTCGGGTTGCGCAGCCAGCATCTCGGCGACGCGCTCGGCGGCCGATTCGATCGCCGAGGCGGCGAACCAGATTCCGTCGGCGTGGATCACCTTGCCGCGCTGAACGAGAGCCAGCAGTTCTTGGCGGGAAACGCCGGCTGGTTCGGGTGGCGAGAACGGCGATGCCGCCAACTCGGCGATCACTGGATGGTCTGCCAGCACGTCGACGGCGTCCGCCCGGCGGGCTCGACCGGAATCCACCACGACTCCGTCGAGCGTGCCGATGGCGATGCGCTGGCGTTCGTCCAGCACCGCCACGTCGAGGCCCAGCGGGCCAGCCTGGTCGACCTGCGCCCGCAGATCTGCGCGCAGCGCGTCCACGAGCTCGGCTGGTGCGGCCCATTCGCCCACGACCGGTTCGACTCGCACGCCGGTCAACCGCTCGAGGTGGACGACGGTGACCCAGCCCCGTTCGGCCAGTATGCGCTCGGGGCGGGCATCGGGCACGGCAACCGAGGCTCGCAGCTGCGGATCCACATCGAGGACCGTGCCGCCGCCGACAGTCTGGCTACGACCGAAATCCCGCAGCACGAAGCGGTCTCCGAGCACGAGCGGCAGCCCCACGGGCAGGTGGAGCCGGGCGTAGCCGGTCTCGCCGGGCGGGATGCGCTCTGGGCCGAGCACCCGGAGGCGCACGGGCCATTCGCCCGATCCCAGGTACAACGCGTACGCGCCCCGCCGGGTGACGTCACTGCCCAGGCTGTCAAGCACCGTCAGCTCGACATCGATGCGCCCGGAAAGGTGCCACTGGCCGGGTCGCACGACCGCGACGCCGCGGCCAAGGTTCTCTGCGTCGACACCGGTCAGGTTCAGCGCGACGCGGTGGCCCGGCCCGATGCGATCCACGACAGCGCCTTGCGTCTGGATGGCGCGCACTCGCGCACTGCGGCCGCCAGGTGCGGTCGCCAGCTCATCGCCGACCGCCACCGTGCCGCCGGTCAGCGTCCCGGTGACGATGCGACCGGCACCGGTCGCGGCGAATGACCGATCGATCCACAGACGGGGACGATCCCGGTCGGTGGCGGTGGGCGTCTGCGCACACAGCGCATCGAGCGCAGCCCGAAGCTCGTCCAGACCGGTGCCGTCGATGGCATCGGTCGCGATAACCGGCGCGTGTTCCAGAAAGGTCCCAGCGGCGTGGTCGGCGATGTCCAGCCCGGCCAGCTCGACCAGCTCGTCGTCGACGAGGCCGACCTGGCTGAGCGCGACGACGGCATTGGAGATGCCGAGCAGCTCCAGGATGGCCAGATGCTCGGCCGACTGGGGCTTCCAGCCTTCGGGTGCGGCCACGACGAACAGCGCCGCGTCCACCGCTCCGACTCCAGCGAGCATGTTCTTCACGAACCGGATGTGGCCCGGGACGTCGATGAAGCTGATCTGCCGGCCCGACGCCAATGTGCAGAACGCGAACCCCAAGTCGATCGTCAGACCGCGTGCTTTCTCCTCGGCGAGCCGGTCTGGATCGGTGCCGGTGAGCGCCCGCACCAGCGTGGACTTGCCGTGATCCACATGTCCCGCGGTGGCGATGATGTGCACGCCGCCAGCATGCCCCGCCGAGATGCGCCCTGCCGCATATCCCGGCGCCGGAATCGCCTTGTGTAGCGTGACACCGCGACCGTAAGGTCGCTGGTGGACCGAGACGGAATCGAACCGTCCGAGGTCGGGGTATCAAGCCAGCCCGGCGCACCAGCGCTCGGCTCGCGAGAGCCGCACTCTTCGGGGTGCGGCTCTCGTCATGCTGGCAGGCAAATTGCGATGCATTTCTATTATTTGTCGAACTATTCGAGACCGGGCGCGGGAGACCCAGTGCGCGAGACCCAGTGCGCCAGACGGCCGCACGGCGCACCGCAAGTGCCGGATTGCGTGACGTCGCTGGCTAGCTGTGTTGCTTGAGCGACTGCCGAATTGCCTCGGTAACGACCTGGTCGTCGGCAGGGTCGACGGTTCGCAGATCCACGACGGTGGTCTGCTCATTGACGCGAGCGATGACGGGCGGGTCGAATGCCCGCAGCGCAGCGGCGAGATCGCCATCGAGCTCGATGCCAGCGGAGGGAATCTCCTGGCCGGGCAACGAGCCGGCGCCGGCCAACGCCGTCGTGGCAGACGGGCGACCGACGCCCAGCGCGGAGGCCCGTTCCATCAGCTCGTCAGTCGACGCGCTGGCCATCCGCCAGAACGGGATCGCATCGGCGTCCCGGCGCAGGTAGGCGAGCGCCACCGACTGCAGCCTCCCCAGCACCAGTGAGCCCGGCCGGAAAGCCCGCATGAGCGGGTGCGCAGCGCATGCCTCCACAAGATCGGCGTTGCCGCAGATGATCCCCGCCTGCGGACCGCCCATCAGCTTGTCGCCCGAGAACGTCACCAGCGCCGCTCCGGCCGCCAGCGTCTGCCGGGCGCCGGGTTCGTCGGCGAGCCAATCGGGTCGGGTCCCCAGCCACGGGCACCGTTCGTCCAGCAAACCCGAACCGAGATCCACGACCACCGGTGGCCCGATGTTCGACAGCTGGGCCACCGAGGCCTCTTCGGTAAAGCCGGTGATCTTGTAGTTGGAGGGGTGCACCTTCAACAGCAGCGCGATGTCGTCCCGTTCGGCGGCGGCGCGATAGTCAGCGGCGCGAGTTCGATTCGTGGTTCCCACCTCGACAAGCCGTGCGCCGGATTGCTCCATGACGTCGGGAACGCGGAAGCCGCCTCCGATCTCCACCAGCTCGCCACGCGACACCGCCACGGCGCGGTCGCGAGCGAGTGCTGCCAGCACCAGCGTCACCGCCGCGGCGCAGTTGTTCACGACGAGGGCCGCCTCGGCGCCGGTCAGCGTCGCCATGAGCAGCGAAGCGTGGGAGGCCCGAGACCCCCGACGCCCCGACGCCAGATCGAATTCCAGATTGCTGGCCCGCGCCGGGCCGTCATCAAGGCCTGTGCTTCCGAGCGGGGCCCGGCCCAGATTCGTGTGCAAGAGCACACCGGTCGCGTTGATCGCTGGTCCGAGCAGGCTGCGGCGCAGCCGGTGCGCTTCGTCGATGGCCGATTCAGGGTCTCCCGCTGCGATTGCGGCCCGGGCGGCGATCACCAGCAGCGGATGGGGCAAGCCCACTTCAGCGATCCGCAGCGCCAAGTCGTTCACCGACGGCGGCCTCATCGATCGGACACTAGCGGCGGGCCCCCGCACGAACGCCGAGGTGAGGCCCCGATCGTCTGCCGGAGACGCAACTGCCTCGCCGATAGGGTCCACCCGGCCCTGCGGACGACTGGAGCTGCCGTGTCCGAATCACCTGCTCCCGCCGAGATACCACTGCGCGCCGCGGCCACCGTGATGCTGGTTCGCGACGGCAGCGACGGGCTCGAGGTATTCATGCTGCGCCGTAACCCGCGCAGCGAGTTCGTTCCCGGTCAGTTCGTCTTCCCCGGCGGCGCAGTCGACCCCGTCGACCGCGAGGACCCTGGCCTCGAGGTGGTCTGCGTCGGGCTCGACGACGCCACTGCGTCGCAGCGAATGAACGTCGAGCACGGCGGCCTCGCGTTCTGGGTCGCCGCGGTGCGCGAATGCTTCGAAGAGGCCGGCGTGCTCCTGGCCCGACGTGGAAGCGACCGCATCTCGTTTGACGATCCGGCCACGGCCGAGCGCTTCGGCGGCTTGCGTCGGAGTGTCTATGACGGCGGGCTGCGACTGGCCCAGATGTGCGCCGACGAGGATCTGGTACTGGATCTCGACGAGCTCCGATATGTCAGCCACTGGGTCACGCCGATCGGTCCCACGCGTCGCTTCGACACACGCTTCTTCGTCGCTCATGCCCCCGACGAACAAGAGCCGCTCCACGATGGCGCCGAGACCGTCGAGAGCACCTGGATCCGCCCAGCCGACGCCTTCGCCCAGCACGCCGAAGACAAGTTCAAGATGATCTTCCCGACGCTCGTGAACCTGGAGCCGCTCCGCAACGTCGACACGGTCGCCGACCTGCTCGCATGGGCCGACAGTCTCGGCGAGATCCCCGGAATCCTCCCAGCCGTGCGCGTCAACCCCGACGGAACAATCGCCACCCTGATGCCCAGCGACGACGGCTACGCCGAAGCCCTCGCCAACCCCCCAACCCCAGGCTCAACGCCGTAGGGGCCGATCGCTAGCTCGGGCGAGGCCCCAGCGCGACAGGAATCGGGCCTTCCATCCGAGCGGTGCACGAGCCCATATCGACCGGCGGCATGATCTCGCTCACGAGACGCTCGGTGATGCTTTCGAACACCGCCGCTGCAACCCCGCACTTGTCGGACTCGGTCACCGGCTTGCCGGAATCGCTTCCCGCCGACACGGATGGCTCGAGCGGGATCGACCCCAACAGCGGCACATCCAGCTCGGAAGCGAGCCGCTGTCCGCCGCCTTCGCCGAAGAGTGCCCAGCGTTGGCCGTCGGGGGTCGTGAACGCACTCATGTTCTCGACCACGCCCACGATCGGCATGTGACTGCGACGAGCCATGTCGGCAACTCGCACGGCCACCTTCTGTGCGCTCAGCGCGGGCGTCGTGACCACCAGCATCTCGGCCTGCGGCAAGAGCCGGGACAGCGCCATCTGCACGTCGCCCGTGCCTGGCGGCATGTCAACGAGCAGGTAATCCAGCTCGCCCCAATCGACATCGTGCAGGAACTGCTCGACGGCCTTGGCCAGCATGAGACCGCGCCACATCAGCGCGGTTCCTTCGGTCTCTACGAGCAGCCCGGTCGAGACGACCTTCAGCCGCCCGTCGCCCGTTTTCCGCTCATCGGGCAGGATCTTGCCGCGTTCCTCGCCCACGCCCGGTGGGCGAGCTGCGAGCCGGCCTTCCATGCCCAGCATCCGGGGGACGCTGAAGCCCCAGATGTCGGCATCCAGCACGCCGACGACGAATCCGCGAGCGGCGAGCGCTGTGGCGAGGTTCACCGTCACTGATGACTTGCCCACGCCGCCCTTGCCAGACGCAACGGCGAGCACTCGGGCACTTGCGGGCACCTGGGTCGGTGCGGCGTTGTCGCGGGCGGTGTGCCGGGCGCGTTCCATCACGCGAGTTTTCTCGGCAGCGTTCAGCTCATCCCAATGAAGCCGAACCTTCTCGATGCCCGGCAGCCCCCCGACACGTGACTCGCAATCGCGCTTGATGGTGGCCCGAAGCGGACAGCCTGCGGTGGTGAGCGCCACTGTGACGTGAGCGGTCGAGCCCTCGCGGTAGCCGTTACGCACCATGCCGAGATCGACGATGTTGTCGCCCAGCTCGGGATCCATAACGCCGCGCAGGATGGCGATGATCGCCTCGTCGTCGGGCTGCGCGCTCACGCTCCCGCAGGGTAACGCCGCCATGCGCGCGCCCACGGGCCGACGCCCGCCGCAGCACCGTGAACTGTCCGCGTAACCGGTCAGAGGCCGAGCGGCGCGTGAGCGCAGCGAACAAGAGCGGGAAGCAAGCGGCGTTACCGTGGCAGGCGCACCTGTCCGCGCAACCGGTTATGGCACTAGCATCAGAACTGGAACGTTTGCCCATGTCGGGCTGATGCGGGAGGCCCTGTTGTGATCACGCTGTCCGATACTGCAGCTGAGAAGGTTCACGAGCTCATCGCTCAGGAGCAACCCGAGGGCGGGGGCGAGACCGCGCTGGCCCTGCGCGTCGCCGTGCGACCCGGCGGCTGCTCAGGCTTCAGCTACGAGATGTTCTTCGATTCCGAGGTTGCGTCTGACGACATGGCCAAGGCGTACGGTGACATCAAGGTCATCTCCGACCCGATGAGCGCGCAGTTGCTTGAAGGTGCCACGCTCGACTTCACCGACGGCCTGATGGGCTCGGGCTTCGCCATCGATAACCCGAACGCACAGCGCACCTGCGGCTGCGGCAACTCCTTCAGCTGAGCCTGCCCGAAGCCGACCCTGCGGGACCTGCCCCGCCGTCGTCGGAAGTTGCGTCCGGACCCAACTCCACGATCCAGTTCACGGTCGACGGCCGTTCCGTCGAAGTTCCCGACGACGGCGACACGCTGCTCGGTGCACTGCGCGATCGACTGGGCACTGAAGCCGTCAAGGACGGCTGCAGCCCCCAAGGCCAATGCGGCTGTTGCACGGTGTTGGTCGACGATGCCCCGCGCGTCGCGTGCGTGACTCCGGCGCGTCGAGTGGCGGGTCGAAATATCACCACTGCCGCCGGCTTGAGCCACGACGAGCAGCAGCGCTGGTCCGAGGCGTTCATCGCCTGCGGCGCCACGCAGTGCGGCTTTTGCACCCCCGGAATCGTGTGCCGGCTGGTCGGCCACGAACGCCGCGGCGCTGATCTCGCCGATCGCACGACCGTTGACAAGGCCCTCGCTGCACATCTCTGCCGCTGTACCGGATGGCAGACCATCCGCGAGGCCGCGGAGCGGGTTTCGGCAGGCGTCGACGACAGCTCCGTCGAACCGCCTGACCACGCCTCGGACACCCACCGATCTGCCGCGGCCGAACGAGCACAACTCGAGACCGGCGGTCCTCAGCACTCGGACACCTCAACGGTGCTCGGTGCCTTCGCCTTCGGCGCCGACGGCGCCCCCCACGACGCGCTCTTTGCGGTTGCAGCGTCAGCAGGCGACGACGACGGCTGGATCGTTGCGGAGAACTTGACGCAGGCGCGCCGATCAGCAGGCAAGGTGCAAGGCCGTCGCACGACGCTCGAAGCCGTCCCGCCGATCGACGTGCCGGATCCACCGCCCGGCGAACAGTGGGATATCTGCTTGGCGACGTGCTGGACCGAGCCCGGATATCTCGAGACGGATGCTGCATGGTGCGAGCCCGGTGCCGAGCCATCGGATCCGCTTGCAAACGGAGGAGCCTTCGGCGGCAAGGCCGCGTCCGGGGTCGGCAACGATGCCCGCCATCTCGCTGAGGAGCTTGGCCGCCCGGTGCGAGTCCTGTGGTCCCGCGAGGACACGGTCCGTCGCGGCCCCAAGCGCCCTCCGCTTGCCGCTGGTCTCCGAGCCGACGGCACCGGTATCATCCGCATCGCCCGCACCCCCGGCGCCACCGACATTCTGCGAATTGTGCTCCCCGACGCGACGATCGAAGAGGTCGACGTACCAGGCCCGCCCACCTCCCTCGCCCTGCGCGCCGCCGTCTGGGCCGAAGCGCAAATGCTGGCCACCGCCCTCACCCATATGCGAACCGGCAATCCGGCCGCAACCGCCGGCGCCGGCGCCGGCACCGCCGAAGTCACATCGCTCCAGGGTGCGACTGCACGAGCCAATGTCAGCCCAGACCAGATCGATGTTTACATCGACGCCGGCCACCCCCTCGACCCCGTCACCCTGCGCAGCTACGCCATCGGCGCTGCCCACATGGCATGGAGCTGGGTCACCTCCGAGTCGCTCGCCGTCGACGAGTCCGGCGAAGTCCACGACCTCACCATCCGCAGCTTCGGCATAGCCCGCTCCGCCGACACCCCCCACATCAACATCGCCATCACCCTCTCCCCTCACCCCCCCGTCCCCGCCGGAGAAGCAGTCTTCGCCGCAGTAGCAGCCGCCACCTGGCTCAGCCAAGGAACCCCACCCCACCTCCCAACGCGACTCTGATCGCCAACCAAATGGTCCGCAGCCACCACCGCGCTAGCGTCCTCCGGCGATGGCTGAATCAGCAATTGACAAGCTCCGCCGCCTCACAGCGGCCGAAGACGGACTGTGCACCTTCGTCTGCCTCGACGCGAGCGGTGACCCGCACGTGTCGATCATCAACGCCGGCGTCATGGACAACCCCGTGACCGGCGAGACCAGCGTCGCCTGCGTCGTGGCGGGCAAGGCCCGCAAGGCTCGATTGCTTCACGAAGATCCCCGGGCGGCGGTTGCGTTCCGCCATCGCTGGGATTGGGTAGCGGTCCACGGCAGGGCACAGCTGATCGGGCTCGACGATCCCGCCGACGGTGTCGCCGACGCCGACATCCCCGGGCTACTGCGGGAAGTGTTCCGCTCAGCCGGCGGAACCCACGAGGACTGGGACGAGTATGACCGGGTGATGGCTCGCCAGCGCCGCCTGGCGGTCTTCATCACGCTGGATCACATCACGTCCAACGCCGGCAGCATCGCCTGAGCTGATCATCGGAACACGGAGGCATCTCGATGGCTGCACCGATCGCTCACTATTCGAAGTGGTACCGAGCCGGCGACTTCGTCTTCGTCTCAGGTCAGATCGGCCTGCAAGACGGCGCGCTCGTCGATGGCGTTGAAGCCCAGGCCCGCCAAGTGCTCGTCAACGTCGAAGAGGCGCTGACCGAGGCCGGAGGGATGCTCAACGACGTCGTCAAGTGCCTGGTCTTCATGACCGACATCGGCAACTTCTCGCTCGTCAACTCGATCTACGCCGAGGCCTTCGGCGAGCATCGCCCCGCCCGCAGCGCCATCGGCGTGGCAGCCCTGCCGCTCGGCGCCGAGGTCGAAATCGAAGCCATCGCCCACCTGCCGGCCTAGCACCCCGGCCCAGTCAGCCTGCGCAGTACGCTGCGGCCCATGTTCGGCGCCATCGTGATCGTGATCGTGCTCTTGCTGAGCCCGTTCATCATCACGATCTCACTGGCCGCCGTAGCTGCCCTCCTCGGCAAGCTCCTCGGAGAAGACGCCGAGTCCCGCCACGAAGGCAGCCCCCTCCTAGAAACCAACTTCTAGCCGCACTGCCCCGTGCACCCCGGGCGAAACAACCCGGGCACACGAGAATCAGCGCCAGCGATACGTCCCCAGCCGGTACCCGACCGATCGCACGGTCTGGATCAGGTTCGCGTTCTCTTCGCCCAGCTTGGCCCGCAGGCGCCGGATGTGAACGTCCACTGTGCGCGCCCCGCCGTAGTACTCGTAGCCCCACACCTGGTTCAGCAAGGCCTCTCGCGTGAACACCCGCCCCGGCGCCGAGGCGAGGAACCGCAGCAGCTCGTACTCCATGTAGGTGAGGTCGAGCGGGTTCGATTCGATGACGGCCTCGTAGGTATCGAGGTTGATTCGCAGCGGGCCGTACTCGATGATCTCGGTTGAGCCGCCCCCGCGACCCGCGTTGAGGTGCGCCAGCCGCGCTTCGAGCTCGCGCGGATGGAACGGGTCCAAGCAGAAGTCGTCGAACAACTCATCGCGCATCGTGAGCTCGTCCAGAGCGTTGCCACGGACCAGCAGCAGCAGCGGCGACGTGGGCGCCACGCTCTCTCGCAGCGCTCGCACGACGTCCCAGGCCGAATCGGTGCCGTTGCCCGAGCCGTTGTCGAGCCGCACAATGGCGCCGCTCCATCCTTCCGCCGGCGCGCCGGAAGCCACGTCGTCGACGCCGGCCACGGGCTTCCAGGCGAAGCTGCCGAGATCCAGGAACTGCGCCAGCTCTGGACTCACCTCGGCGGGATGGACGGCGTACACGTTCAGGCTCCCGGGAGAAGGGGTGGGATCATGACCGGTTCGGGCACCGGTTCGAACTCAAGTTTGGAGCGCGAGACCGCGTGACGCTCACAGGGAGGCGTAGTAGTTGTCCAGCTCGAACTGCGTCACCTGCGTCTGGTAGGCCGCCCACTCACGTCGCTTGTTGCGCAAGAACCACCGGAACAGGTGCTGCCCCAGCGTCTCGGCGACGAGCGCGCTGCGCTCCATCTCGTCGAGTGCTTCGGCCAGCGACGAGGGCAGGTTGTGCCCGTAGGCCGGCCCTCCGTGGTCGCTGTATCCCGTGATCGAGGGGGGTGTCTCTGGCGGCAGCGTGTACCCCTGCTCGATGCCCCGAAGGCCTGCGGCGAGGATGACGGCGAAGGCCAGGTACGGGTTGCACGCTGGATCGGGAGCTCGGTACTCGACGCGGGTCGATTCTTCGCCGCTCGTGCGTGTCGGCGGCACCCGGATGAGCGCCGCACGGTTGCTGCGTGCCCACGAGATGGCCACAGGCGCTTCGTACCCAGCGATCAGCCGCTTGTAGCTGTTCACGAGCTGGTTCGTGACGGCGGTGATCTCACGTGCGTGCGTCAGCAGTCCCGCGACGAAGCTGCGGGCCACGTCGGAAAGCCCGTCGGGTTTGCTGGGATCGCTGAACGCATTGCGGCCCTCGGAGAACAGCGACAGGTGGGTGTGCATGCCCGAGCCCTGCACGCCGGCGAGTGGCTTGGGCATGAACGTGGCATGTACGCCGTGCTCGAAGGCGATCTCACGCACGAGCAGCCGGAACGTCATCACGCTGTCGGCCATCGTCAGTGCATCGTCGTATCGCAGGTCGATTTCGTGCTGAGACGGGGCGTCCTCGTGGAACGAGTACTCGACGGGGATGCCCATGGCCTCGAGAGCGCTCAGCGTGCGGTGGCGGATGTCGGTGGCGATGTCCGCAGTCGTGAGGTCGAAGTAGCTCCCGCTGTCAAGCGGTACCGGTACGCCGTTCGCCCGCTCAGGTTCGAACAGGAAGTACTCCATCTCGGGAGCGACGTAGAAGGTGAACCCGGCGGCGTGGGCGCGATCCATGACGCGCCGCAGCACACCGCGGGGATCGCCGCTGAACGGCGTGCCGTCGGCCCCGGAGATGTCGCAGAACATGCGAGCCGTGGCGTCGTCGGAGCCGCTTGACGGCATGAGCTCGAACGTCTCGGGGTCGGGCTGGGCCACCATGTCCTCTTCGGCGATGCGGCTGAAGCCTTCGATGGAGGACCCGTCGAAGACCATGCCCTTTTCGAAGGCTGCCTCGAGCTCGGCGGGGGAGATGGCGAACGACTTGAGCTGCCCCGCGACGTCGGTGAACCAGAGCCGCACAAGCCGTACGCCGCGTTCGGTCACACGGCGCAGCACGTAGTCCTGCGGTCGTTCCATGGCGGGCTCCTGTTCGGAGAGAGCGGCCCTGTGTGCGGGTGGCTCCGGGCTGAGGCCCCATTCTCTGCGGTGCGTCGGCGCGCGAGCCAGTGCCCAGCGGCACCTTCACGCGCTGTTCACATTCGGGCAACGGACCGGAAACGCCCGCTCGTTTGTATCGTGCGCAGAGACTTGGTGTCCGCCACCCCCCGAGCCAGTCACGCGCGCTGGCCCGTCGGCGTGCCGATTCCGCCCCCTTTGAGCGAAGGAGCTTGCAGTGGTTTACCGGGCTGAGTACATCTGGACGGACGGCACTGAGCCGACGGTTGAGGTGCGTTCCAAGACGAGGATCCTCGCCGACTCCGAAGAACCTGGCATTTGGGGATTCGATGGTTCGAGCACGAATCAGGCTGAGGGCAGCGACTCCGACGTCGTGCTGCAGCCCGTCTACTCGTGTCCCGATCCGCTCCGCGGCGCAAACGACATTCTCGTGATGTGCGAGACCTTCGTGACCGAGACGATGGAGCCGCACCCCACCAACACTCGTGCGCTGCTACGCGAAGTGCTCGAAAACTACGGCGACCAGGGGTTCTGGTTTGGCCTCGAGCAGGAATACACGATGCTCGACCCGGTCACCAAGTGGCCCTACGGCTTTCCGCCCAACGGCTTCCCCGGACCGCAGGGGCCCTACTACTGCGGCGTCGGCGCACTGCGCATCTACGGCCGCGATGTTGTCGAGCAGCACACCAGCTGGTGCATCGATGCCGGCTTGGACATCTCGGGCACCAACGCCGAGGTGATGCCGGGTCAGTGGGAATTCCAGATCGGCCCGGTCGATCCGCTGACCGTGGGCGATCAGATCTGGCTGGCCCGCTACCTGCTGTACCGCACCGGCGAGCTGCACGGCATCGAGATCAGCCTGGACGCCAAGCCCATGCAGGGCGACTGGAACGGCGCCGGCATGCACACCAACGTGTCCACGGATGCCATGCGCGAGAACTACGACGCGGTTGTGCTGGCAGCGAAGTCGCTGGGCGCCGAGGGCAAGCCCGCCGAGCACATCGTCGGCTACGGCCACGGCATCGAGTTGCGGCTCACGGGCGAGCACGAGACCGAGCGCTACGACACGTTCAGCTACGGCGTGTCCGATCGTGGTGCCTCGGTGCGCATCCCCTGGCAGGTCGCCAAGGACGGTCAGGGCTACATCGAGGATCGGCGGCCCAACGCCAACGCCGACCCCTACGTGGTCACCCGCCTGCTCACCCAGACCATCGGCGAAGCACTGAGCTGAGCCGACAGCTCAGCGGAACAGGTTGGTGATCGGCATCCGCCGGTCCTTGCCGAAGCTCTTGGCTGAGATGCGCGGGCCCGGCGGCGACTGTCGGCGCTTGTACTCGGCGATGTCGACCAGGCGTGTTACCCGCTCGACGAGCTCGGCGGATGCGCCATGCTGCGCGCCCACTTCCACGGCTTCAGCGACGGTCAGGTCGCCCTCGACGTAGGCCTCCACGATGGGGTCCAGCAACTCGTACGGCGGCAGGCTTTGGTCGTCACGCTGGTCGGGCCGCAGCTCTGCGGACGGGGGCTTGGTGATGCACGCCCGCGGGATCCGTTCGCCGCCCGGCTGCCGGTTGCGCCACTCGCACAACTCGTACACCAGCAGTTTCGGCACGTCGGAGATCACCGCATACGCACCGGCGGTGTCCCCGTACAGCGTGGTGTAGCCCACTGAGGTCTCGGTCTTGTTGCCCGTGGTCAGCACCAGCCAGCCGAAGCGGTTGGACAACGCCATGAGCAGCAGGCCGCGGATGCGGCTTTGGATGTTCTGATCGGTGAGGCCCGCTGCTGCGGCGTCGGCGCGGCCAGGAGCGGGTTCGGGCGCCACCCCGGCGAGTATGCCCTCCAGCGAAGCGTGGGCCGATTCGATCGGCACAGTGCGGAAGTCGATACCGAGATTGCGGGCCAGATCTGCGGCATCGCTGCGCGAACCGTCACTGGAGTAGCGCGACGGCATGGACACGCCATGGGTGTGCTCGGGTCCGAGCGCGTCTGCGGCAATCGCCGCCACGGCACTCGAGTCGATGCCCCCCGAGAGTCCGATCACCACCTCGCTGAATCCGTTCTTGCGCACGTAGTCGCGCGTCGCGGTGACCAGCGCCTGCCACACCTCATCGAGCGGTTCGAGCCGAGCCGACAGCACGCCGGCAGCACCGTCGCGCGCGTTCGTGTGGCGCCGAGGCCTGGTTGGCACCCCGCCGCTGCTCACCTCGACGTCGCAGACGGCGACCTGTTCGCAAAACGCAGGCAGCCGGCAGACAACTTCGCCCGCGGCGTCAGTCACGAACGAACTGCCGTCGAAGATCAATTCGTCCTGACCGCCCACCTGGTTGACATAGACAACCGGCACGCCCAGCCCCGACGCGCGGGTCGCCGCGATGGCTTCCCGGTCGGTCTGCTTGCCGCGCCGATACGGCGAACCGTTCAGGTTCACCAGCAGCTGTGCCCCCATCGCGACCTGCGCGAGCGCCGGGCTGACATCTGCGGGTCCGCCCACCGCCGACGGCAGGCCGCCATCTTCGGCGGGCGCATCAGCCGTCAGCGGAGGCCCCCAAAGGTCCTCGCACACGGAAACGCCAACGCTCACACCGTCGATCGCCAGCAACGGCCCAGCGTCAGTGCCGGGAATGAAGTAGCGCTGCTCGTCGAACACGGCGTAGTTCGGCAGCAAGTGCTTGCGAAACACCCCGCGGACTTCGCCACCACGGCACATCGCCGCTGAGTTCCACAATCGCACCGGCCCGGTCTGACCACTGTCCTCGGGAAAGCCCATCACCGCCGGCACGTCGCCGGTGTGCCGCGCAATCTCCGCAAGCGCCCGCGCGGCGCCCTTGACGAATGCAGGCTTGAGCAACAGATCCTCCGGCGGGTACCCCGTGACCGTCAGCTCGCTGAACACCACCACCCGCGCACCCAGCCCCACAGCCTCGTCGTACGCCGAGCGGATCATCTCGGCGTTCCCGTCAAGGTCCCCCAGCCGAAGGTTCAACTGCGCCAACCCCACACGCAAATGCCCCATCAACTCACCCTACGTGCCCCCCCTTTCCCCACCACCAGAAGAAATCAACCCCGAATCAAGAGCTGCGGTCGCCGCCGCCGAACCCCCCACCGCTCCCGGTCGAGCACGAATTGCACCCCGAGCAGCGAACGCGTCGCGCGGAGGCAACCGCCCCAGTGGTGGATACGCTGCGGCTTCACCGGGGGACGCACGAAGTGGCTGCCGGAATCACAGCAGCAATACGACCAATGGGGTGGCGGGGTGGCCAAAGAGAGGGTCGAACGTGACGAGGAAGATCTCGTCCGGCTGTATCTGACCGACATCGGCCAGTATCCGCTGCTCACCAAGGACGACGAAGTCCGGCTCGCCCAACAGATCGAGGAGGGCATCGCCGCCAAGGAATCCCTTGACGGCGGTCGCAACGGTGACACCTCCAACATCAGCTCCACGCAGCGTCGTCGCCTGATGCGCGTCCAGCGTGACGGGGCGCGCGCCGAGAAGACGTTCGTGCAGTCGAACTTGCGCTTGGTGGTGTCGATCGCGAAGAAGTACCAAGCGTCGGGGCTGCCTTTGCTGGATCTCATCCAGGAAGGGAACCTCGGGCTCATGCACGCGGTCGAGAAGTTCGACTGGCGCAAGGGCTTCAAGTTCTCCACATATGCGACGTGGTGGATCCGTCAGGCGATCACACGCGGCATTGCCAACACCGGCCGGACGATCCGGCTGCCCGTGCACGCCGGCGACACGCTGGCCCGCTTGCAGAAGGCGCGTTCGCGCCTCGAGCTGAAGTACGGCCGGCCGGCGACGCTGGGCGAGTTGGCAATCGAAGTCGACATGCCCGAGCAGAAGGTCACTGAGGCACTGCGGTTCGCTGCCGAGCCGTTGTCGCTGTCAGAGCCGCTGCGCGAGGACAGCGACGCCGAGTTGGGCGATGTGGTCGAGGACCGCGCGGCCGAGTCACCGTTCGAGGTAGCCGCGACGACGCTGCTGCCCAGCGAGATCGTGCGGCTGCTGTCGCCGCTGGACGAGCGCGAGCGCGAGATCCTCAAGCTCCGCTACGGACTCGATCGGGGCGAGCCCCGCACGCTCGAAGAGGTCGGCGCGCACTTCCAGCTCACCCGCGAGCGCATCCGTCAGATCGAAGCGCGGGCGATGTCGAAGCTGCGTCATCCCAGCACCGATACGGGCGCACGCGACCTGCTGTCGGTGTAAGCGCCTTCGCCGCAAGATCTGGGCATCCCGACGAGGAGCGCCGCCAGTGTCCGCTGTCACTGACGTCAGCGATCTCGCCGCAGCGGTTCGGGGCGACAGCTCACTCGTGCTGCTGTGCGGCGATGTCCATGGCAACGCCGACGTGGCCGCTCGTGCGTCAGCAGCAGCCGTGTCGGAGGGCTGCGGTGTGGTGCTGCAGGTCGGCGACTTGGGGTGGCGGCCGGGCGACGAGCGCAGCGCCGAGATGTGTGCTGCGGTGTCTGACGGCGGGGTTCCGTGGATCTTCGTCGACGGCAACCACGAGCACTTGGGCGATCTGGCCGCGCGTGCTGCGCCGCATCGTGGTGGCGGCTCACAAGATCCCGACCCTGACGGGCTGTGGGGGCCCGCCGCACCGCTGCAGATCGCGCCGCGGCTGTGGTGGGCGGCGCGCGGCGCGCGGTGGCAGTGGGACGGCGTCGAATTCGGCGCTCTCGGGGGTGCCTGGTCACCCGGCTGGCACTACCGCCGGCGGAGCCAGTATTGGTTTCCACGCGAGACGGTCAGCCGCCGTGATCTGGAAGCACTTGGCGACGAGCCGCTCGATGTGCTGGTGTCTCACGACGTGCCGAGCGGCGTGCTGACGGTCGACGGCTCAAGCTTCGCCCGGACGGGCGACTCCCAAATCGGCGCGGCCAACGCTGAACAGATTCGAACCGCAGCGCTGCGAACCGGTGCTCGCATCGTCGTGCACGGGCACTGGCATGTCCGGCACACAACAGAGCTGTGTGTGTCGGGCGAAGGACGGTCCGAGCCGACCCGCGTGGAGGGTCTCGCTGCGAACGCAGAGCTAGGCAGCCTGGCGGTGCTCGACCCGGCAACGCTCTCGGTGGAAACCGTGCGTCCGCCCGCCGCGTAGGCCGAACGGAAGCGGCCGGCTCAGGCTTCCGTCAGGCGACGGACGACGACGACAATCAGCGCGCCGACGATCACGGCGAGCAGCAACTTCTTCATTGAGCAGCGTCCTCTTTGATGCATGGGCCGACGGCATCGGCAGGGCAAAGGCTAGGCGCGGTTGGTGGCGACTCCGCGCGCACTATCGATCGTGAGCGAGATGGCGGAGGTGGACGGGAATCGAACCCGCCGGACGGGGATCGCCCGTCCCGCCCGCTTTGAAGGCGGGGGAGCCCACCAGGCGCTCAGACACCTCCGCCGGTCATCATTGCCCACTCTCGGGCCCGATGCCAATTCGCGATCGATGCGGCGCACTCCCTGCTGACACAAGCGGTCGCGAAAATCAGTTGATCGCTGTGCGGGGCATCGGCCATGGTCACTGCTCATCGGATTGTTTAAGTCATTCTCAATGAGCATCGGAGAGCTTCATGATTTATGCCTACGTGGGTGCGAAGGGCGGCGTCGGCAACACGGTGACCGCCCTCCTGGCGGCCGGCAGCGCCAAGCGAGCCGGTCGTGATGTGGTGCTGGTGGACCTCGCCGGCGACTTCGGCGTCGTGCTGGGAACATCGCCGAACCTCCCCGGCGTCGCCGAGTGGACCGCAGCCAGCGAACTCTCGCTGGGTGCTGCGTCGGCGCTGTCGGTGGACATCTCGCCCGGAGTGAGCCTCCTGCCGCGCGGCACCGGCGATATCGACGCTGCCCGTCTGGGGACGCTGTGGTCGCTGCTGGGAGGCAAACCTCGGGTCAACATCGTGGACGCAGGCCGCGGCCGCACGGCGCTTGACAGCGTGGCCGGATCCCGGGTGCGCCGCCTGCTCACCATGACGTGCTGTTACCAAGCGCTGCATCGTGCCCGCGAGCTGGTCGCTGAGGTCGACGACGTCGTCGTGCTGACCGACACCCAGCGGGCCCTCGGTCTCGCCGACATCGAAGCAGCCCTCGGCCGGCATGCCGATGCCGTGGTGGCGGTGGACCGCTCGATCTCCCGCTGGGCCGACGCCGGCCTGCTGCTGGATCGCTGTGCAAAGTCCGCGCGGTCGCTGGACACTCTGCTGTGAGCCGGGCTTCTGCGAACCGGGTTGCGCGCGATGTCGCCCGCCACTCGTCGCGCCGGCCGTTCGTCGAGGAGATCCACGAGCAGTTCCTGCCCGCGGCCGCACCGCACGCTCGCGACATTGCCGCTGCTGTGGACACTGCGGCACCGCTGCTGGATCGCACTCACGCAGCCGAACTGGTGTCCGAGGTGCTGGCCCGCCTGTCGGGGATCGGGCCGTTGGCCGAGATCTGGGCCGACGACGAGGTTGCTGAGGTGATGATCAACGGTCCCGGTCCGGTGGTGATCGAGCGTTGCGGCAGCCTCTCGGTCGCCGGCCGGGTCAGTGCGGCCGAGGTTCACCGTCTCGTGGAATACCTGCTGGGCCCGACCGGGCGCCGTGTGGACCGGCGTATGCCCATGGTTGACGTGCGTCTCGACGATCGCACGCGCTGCCACATCGCCGTACCGCCGGTGGCGGTGGACGGCCCATACATCACGCTGCGCCGGTTTCCCGCCGAGGTGCGTTCGCTCGACGAGTTGGCGCACCCTGCCGAAGCGGGGTGTCTGCGCCGGCTCGTCGCGGAGCGCGCGAATCTCATCGTGTTCGGCCCGACCAGCACCGGCAAGACGTCGCTGCTCGCGAGCCTGATGGCCGCGGTTGCTGACAACGAGCGCTTGGTGGTGGTGGAGGAAGCCGCCGAGCTGCCGCGGCTCAGCCCTGGGATGGCGCGACTCGAGGGGCAACCGCCGAACGTGGACGGCGTCGGCGCGGTGACGATGGCCGAACTCGTCGTCACGGCGCTGCGCATGCGGCCCGACCGTCTCGTGATCGGCGAGGTGCGCGGGCCCGAAGCGGCGGCGCTGTTGCAGGCGTTGACAACCGGCCACCGAGGCTCGGTGTCGACGTTGCACGCAGACGATCCCGCGCACGCGCTGTGGCGGTTGGAACAGCTCGCACGTGCCGGGGGTGCGCTGGGCGATGTCGCTGCGCACATTGCGTCGGTGGTGGACGTGCTGGTGCACATGTGCCGGTGCCCAGACGGTCGCCGCCGCGTCGCTGCGATCTACGAAGTCGAAGCCGACGGCTCGCAACGGCGGGTCCGCAGCATTGCGCCGGAGAGGTCTGGGGTGCTGTCGGCCGCGAGCTGACGCCCGCAGCGCAGCCGTGGCTTCAAACATGCCGCTAGCCCCGAAGGAGACGAGTGATGGTCGGGCTGATCGTGCTTGTGGCGATGGTCGGCGCCGTTACCTCACCGTGGGCTCGTGGCGTGCTGGCACGTCAGCGGCGCTTGCGCCTCGAGCGTGCCGGTGTCGTTGCGCGTTCGGAGCAAATGGGCGACTACTGCGCGACCGTGTCGCGCCGTCTCAGCGGCGGCGACACGCTGTTGCAAGCGTTGCGCTCCGCGGCGGGCTCGGGACCGATGTCGGCGCCGTTGAGCCAGGTGACTGCCGAGCACGAGCGCGGCGTCACGCTGAGTCGCGCGGCACACCGTTGGGCCGCACGCGAAGCGACCTCCGAGGCGGCGCTGCTCGCGACCGCTGTCGCACTGGCGTCCGATCGCGCCGGGGCTCGGCCCCAGCTGTTCGATCATGTTGCGGCGACGGTGCGCGCAAGGGTCGATGTCGCCGCCGAAGCACGGGTCCACGCAGCGCAGGCTCGGGCTTCGGTGTGGGTGGTTGCTGCGCTCCCGTGGACGGTGGGGTTGTTCCTGCTGGCCGAGGGCGGAGCCGCGGCACGAGTGTTGACGTCGACGCCGCTGGGCTGGATCTGTGCCGGCGTTGCGGCCGTGCTCGAGCTGGTGGGCATCACGTGGATGCGCTGGCTGGTTGCCCGCTCGCTGAGATGAGGGGCGTCTTCGATGTCGCCGCCGTTGTTTCGCCCGTTGGGACGACATCGATCGCCAGCACCACAACGATGGCCGTTGCATCGCCGAACGCTGGGGCCGAGCGTTCGTGATTCTGGACAGCGTTGTGCTGACGAACCCGGTGGTCGTGGGTTTGCTCGCCGCGTCTGCGTTGTGCTGGACGGGCTGGCTCACGGCGCCTGATCCGGCACGGCGCCGCACAGCGTTACTTGTCCCGGCGCTGTCCAGAATCGCCTCCGGCCCCCTCGAACGCAATGCACATGGCCCGGCACATGGCCTCCTGCGCGGGCGTCGGAGCCCGGCACCCGGTCCCGATCATGTGGCAGCCGAGCTGCCGGGCCTTGTCGAGGTGGTGAGTGTTGCAGTGGCCTCGGGTCTGTCGATCACCGCCTCGCTGCAACTCGCGCTGGGCCACCACGATGGCGAGACGGCAACCGGCCGTTGGCTGGCAGCGCTGACGTCGGGGCCTCGTCCTCTCGATGAGGCCTTGGACGAATTCGGCGCCTCCTGTGGCGCTCGCGCTCGGGCGTTCGCCGCTGCGGTCACCGGCTCGATGCGAACCGGCGTGCCGTTGGCCGCGGAACTGGACCGCCTCCAGCGTGAGCTGCGAGACGATGTTCGTCGACGTCTCGAACGGCGGGTCCGGCAGCTGCCGGTGCTCCTGCTCTTTCCCCTGGTGCTCTGCGTGCTGCCCGCGCTGGGCCTGATCGCCGTCGTGCCAGTGCTCGCAGCGGCCTTCGGCGGCTGAGGCCCCGTCGCCGTGGCATGGCGTGGCGACAGTGCTCCGACAACACCGTTTTGTCACACCGTTCCGTCCGTCCGAATCGTCTCAACCAATGAGCTGCAAGGAGTCCGCCATGACCATCCACATGAACATCCACCCGGCCATCCACCCGACCGCCCACCCGACCAGCCATCGGACGGCCCGCCAGAGCGGCCGCCATGCCGCTCCGGTTCCCCGGTCGGGGCCGGTGCGTCGCACGCATCGCCTGAAGCCGGCGGCCGATGAGTCCGGCCAGACAACTGCTGAGTACGCGCTGCTGACCGGTGCCATCGCGCTCGTGGTGGCCGCCGCCACGGCGTGGGCGACCAGCACCGGCAAGATCGGACGTCTGCTCGACTCGGTCTTCAACTACCTGGTGAAGGCGGTGTCCTGACCGCCGCAGCCCCCACTGGAGAAGCCGCGAGGGCGGAGGCCCGCACTGCAGGGGTCGCGAGCGCGGAGGTCGCCAGCGCGACGGCCCCCGGCTGGGCATCCGCGGCACTAGTGGGCACGAGCCGAACCGAGCATGGGGGCAGGCCACGGTCGAGTTTGCGCTGCTGCTGCCGTTCCTGGTGTGGCTGCTGATGTGTGTCGTGCAGACCGCGTTGGTCGCGCGCGACGCCGTGCTGGTCTCCCACGCGGCCCGGGTTGGCGCGCGCATCGCAGCCGTGGATCCGTCGGCCGATGCGGTTCGGAGCGCCGTCGTCCAAGCGACGCCGCTCGACCCTTCGCGCCTGCAGATCACCCGGCGAACCGAAGGAGAGCTGGTGCGTGTCACGATCCGATATGAGGCGCCGACGGAGGTGCCGCTTGTCGGCACGCTCGTCGGCGATGTGCATCTGTCCGAGTCGGTAGCGATGTGGAGCGAGCTCCCGGCCGCCACGCAAGAGGCATCTCCGGGTTGACGCGTCGCGCGCGCAGGTCGCCCGCGGGGTGAGGCCGCCTCGTGCCCGCCCTGTTCGCATCTGTGGTGGGCCGTTCGGGCCACGGCCTCGCTGCCAATGCCGTCGTGCGACGCGAGCTGCCTCACCCCTCGGCCTCTCCTTCAGAAATTGCCGCTTGCGCATGTCACACCCATGGGGTTCAATGGCGACTTACAGGCATGTAATTACATGTGGCGAATCTCAAGGGACACGTGAGCGACCCCACGCAACAGCCCGGACCGAGGGCGATTGCATCACCGGCGAGCGCACTGGTCGACGAAACCGCCGTGGAGGACCAATGGCATTCGTAACGGAAGACGCGATCGAAGCACCGCAGGGAAACTGGTGGGACAACGCCAACTGCCTCGGCGTCGACCCGGATTTGTTCTATCCCGAACGCGGCGCGAGCACACGTGAGGCCAAAGCGGTGTGCCGCGGCTGCGTCGTCAGCGACGATTGCTTGGAATACGCGATTCGCAACAGCGAGAAGTTCGGCATCTGGGGCGGCATGAGTGAGCGTGAGCGCCGCCGTGTGCGGCGCCAGCGGGCACTGACCCGTCGGGCCGCCGTCGGCTGAGCAGCCCCGCCCGTCCGGGTACAGGCGGCCGGGCCGCGCTGGTACGCTCGCGAACGTGCTGGGATACACGGTCGGGCCGACCGAGCTGATCATCGTCCTCGTGATCGTGCTGGTGCTCTTCGGGGGCGCCAGGCTCCCGAAGCTGGCACGTTCGCTGGGTCAGGCGCAGCGCGAGTTCCGAGAGGGCGTCTCCGAGGCCGAGAAGGCTGCCGGCGAAGGCTCATCGGGCGACAGCAAGCCCGCCGATTCCTGAAGCGCCCGTCTGGCGCGGCAGCCCGCCTGACTCGGCAGTCCGCCTCAGGTGACACTCGCTTGAGACGCCGGTTTGCCTAGGGCGACACCTGCCTGAAGCCGCATCCCGGTGGAGCGAGCGTGCTGATTTGGGTCAGTGCTCGCGACACCCGTCACGGAACGGGAACGCCGGGCGATCGGGATTGCGGTACGACCTGCCGATCCCCAGCATCGACATCGGCACCATCCAACCGCCCGTTCGGTCAGTGCCCGAGCACTGGTCAACGGCTGGAAGCTGCGGTGCCAGCGGCTGGAGCGTCGGGCGATGCACCATCGCTTCAGGCGGCGTCGGCCGCTTGGCCAGCACGGCGGCGGTCCCGCAGGATGCGCCGGCGCTGCCGCTCCGAGGTGCCGCCCCACACGCCATGCGTGATGTTGTTCGCGAGTGCGTACTCACGGCACGGTTCATTGACCGGGCACTCACGGCAGATCCGCTGAGCAGCAATCACGCCGGCCCCATCGCTGGGAAAGAACACATTGGGATCAGTGTCGGCGCAGTTTCGCTGCGTGACCCACTCAGCCGCGAGGCTCTCCGAGCCCGGACGCTGCTGAGTGTTTGCGCAGTCGATGGTGACCGGGGTGACCCGAGCGAATGGCGGCTCACCAGAGGAGAGTCGCCGCCCGCCCGACGGGATCGAACCGGCCAACAGTGCCGTGATGCCTTCGGTGAGGCTTCCGTTCACAAGAGCGTTGTCGTACATCGCCATCACGAGAACTAACGCTCAGTTCGCGCCGCCGGTTCCCTGAACGGGGATTTCTCATCAGACTTTCATCTCAGTCATCGACGAGGCTGGTTACTGGGAAATCTGCCCGCGAGAGGTGCAGCGCGCAGCGTGATCGGCCCGAGGACTGCGTGCGGATTAGCAGCGCAGCGCCCCCGTTAGCCTGCGGGCGCAGCAAGCGGCAGATATTCCCCGAGGAGTCCCGTGACCGAGATCGCGCCCGAGGCCGAGCAGCTTCCCCCTGAGGTGGGCATTCGCATCGTGTACCTGGGTCCTGTGGCGCCCCACTGGGAGGTCGAAGGGCTCTACGGAGACCACGCTGCCGTCGAGGAATTCCGGCGCCGGAGCAACGCCCGCCTGCAGCTCCTTCCACCCCACGATCCGCAATTCCGCCGCAATCGCGAACGCGTCGTTCGAGATGCCGAACGCGAGAACTACGAGCTGCGCTGGGACCTCGGGATGCCCGAGGCCGAAGACCAGGCGACCTAGGCCGTCATTCCGGCCTCTGCAAACCCGGTCTCAACGGACCGGCCTCTGCAAACCCAGCCTCGGGACCGGCCTCTGCGGACGCGTTCACGGGTTGTTCACGACATCCGTTCCGGTCGTTCACCCGCAGCCACCGTTGATGTCACCGGGACTCCGTAACTTTCGCGGCCATGCGAATCCCTTGCTTGTCATCCCGCCGCGGCACGAAGCTGGTCGTGGCTCTGCTCACTACATTCGCTCTGTTCGCTGCTGCGTGCAGCTCGAGCGATGACGGAGGCTCGTCGGCGGCTTGGGCCACGACTGCGGCTGCCGCGGCCAGCGGCGGCTCGGACTCCATGGCCGACGAGACCGAATCGAATAGCGAATCGGTCAGCGGATCGATCAGCGTCACCGGGTCATCCACCGTCGAGCCGATCACCAACCTGCTCGCCGAGGCCTTCGCGGCCGAGAATCCGAACGTGGCGTTCTCGGTGGCCGGCCCGGGATCGGGTGACGGTCACAAGGCCGCATGTGCGGGCGAGGTTCCGATCTGGAACAGCTCGCGCCAGATGAAGGACTCTGAAGCAGAGTGCCTCGCTGAGGCCGGCATCGAATTCATCGAGTTGCGCGTCGGCATCGACGGCATCTCGGTCATCACTGCAGTGGACAATGACACGGTCGACTGCCTGAACTTCGCCGACCTGTACAGCCTGGTCGGCGTCGAGTCCACGGGCTTCGAGACCTGGGAAGACGCCAACGCCCTCAACGCCGATGTGGGCGGCACCGGGCCGTTCACCGGCGGTGCGCTTGAGATCTTCGCTCCGGGCGAAGAGTCGGGCACCTTCGACAGCTTGATCGAGATCGCTCTCGAAGACGCGTGGGAGGGCCGCGTCGAGGAAGGCCACGCCGATCCTGACTTCGCCGTGCGTCCCGATTACAACGCCTCCGCCAATGACAACGTGATAATCGACGGCATCGCCGGCAACCTGTACAGCCTCGGCTGGGTCGGCTTCGCCTTCGCCGATGAGAACCGCGACAAGGTGAGGCTGCTCGACATCGACGGCGGCGACGGCTGTGTCTCCCCGACACCCGAGTCGATCGCTTCGGCCGAGTTCCCGATCAGCCGCTTCCTCTACATCTACGTGGACATCGCGCAGGCGTCAGATCCCGCTGTGCAGGTGTTCGTCGACTTCATGCTCAGCGACCACGGGCAGCCGCACGTGATCGAAGCCGGCTACGTGAACCTGGCCGACGCCGATCTTGCTCAGTCCCGCTCCAATTGGGAGAACCGGACTGCGGGCCGCAACTTCTAGCGGGCCAGCGGCGAGCAGATCAGCGTCGAGCGGGCCAGCGGCGGCTTCGCCCGCTGGTAGAAACCTCGACGAAGCCTGTGACCACCGCAACGTCGGCACGCAGCACGTCGGCACGCAGCACATCGGCACGCAGCACATCGGCACGCAGCACGTCGGCACGCAGCACGTCGGCACGCAGCACGTCGGCACGGTCCGCTAAGGAAACGAGCACATGAGCCCGAGTCCAGCCAGCACCCTGAGCGCTGCCGATCTGCGGACGTCGCCGGGTCGCCGGGCGCGCTCGGCGCTCGCTCGCTGGCTGTTCCTGCTCGCTGCCGCCGCGACGGTGCTGGTAAGTGCGCTCATCATCTGGACGGTCGTTTCCGAAGCGTGGACCTTCATCAGCCAAGTCGCATTCGACAAGCTGGCCGACATCGGCTGGTTCCCCCGCCGTGGCCTGTTCGACCTCAGCACGCTGCTGGTCAACTCAGCGCAGATCTCGCTGATCGCCATGGCGGTGGCCGTGCCGTCGGGCTTCGGCTCGGCGGTCTACCTCTCCGAGTACGCACACCCGCGTGTGCGCCGGGTGATGAAGCCCACACTCGAGCTGCTGGCCAGCGTCCCCAGCGTGGTGCTGGGCGTGTTCGCCATCAGCTTCATCACCCCGTCGATCCTCAGCCCGTTTTTCAGCGAGATCAACTTCTTCAACAAGCTCGCTGCGGGCATCGCCGTGGGACTGCTCGTCATCCCGCTCATCGCCTCAATCGCTGAGGACGCGCTGCGGGCGGTGCCGGTGTCCTTGCGCGAAGCGTCAGCGGGGCTTGGCGCCCGCAAGATCACCACCTCGATCCGGGTGGTGCTGCCAGCGGCGATGTCGGGCCTCATGGCGGCGACCGTTGTGGGCTTCAGCCGTGCGATCGGCGAGACGATGGTCGTCACGATCGCCTCGGGCGGCGGCGACACATCCCTGTTCAATCTCAGCTGGATGGAATCGGGCGGCACCATCACCTCGGCGATGGCCTCGCTGGGCCTGGGCACCGACCAGGTGGCCGGCAACGACCTGGCGTTCCAGAGCCTGTACTTCTTGGGCGCCCTGCTGTTCGTGATCACGCTGGGCTTGAACATGATCGGCGACCAGATCGTCCGCCGCTTGCGGGAGAAGTACTGATGCGTGCCGCACGGGCCACGAGGTCGACGTCATGACCGTGCTGTCGACGCCTGTGGGAATCGCCACCAGCGCAGCGGACACGCTGCGGCGACGTCCTGGGGCGGACATGGCCGGCGCCGCGTTCAAGTGGCTGCTGATCGGTGCCACCGTGTTCGCGACCGGCTTCCTCGCCGTGCTGCTCGGCGTCATGATCGTCGACGGCTGGGACGTGCTCTCGGGCAACCTCGTCCACTTCCTCACGCACGGCTTCTCACAGCGCTCGGCCACCGACGCCGGTGTCTGGCAGGGCATCATCGGCAGCCTGCAGGTGGCGCTGGTCACGGGCGTGTTCGCGATCCCGATCGGCATCGCTACCGCCATCTATCTCGTCGAATACGCGGAAGGCTCTCGCTTTGCCCGGCTCGTCGAGCTGAACATCCGCAACCTGGCCGGCGTTCCGTCCATCGTGTACGGCCTGCTGGGCCTCGCGGTGTTCGTCAAGACGCTCAGCGGTTTCACGCAGGGCAAGACCGTGATCGCGGGCGGCATGACGCTGGCGGCGATGGTGCTCCCGATCGTGGTGATCACCTCCGTGGAGGCGCTCAAGGCCGTGCCATCGTCGCTTCGCGAGGCCGCGTACGGTGTGGGGGCCACCAAATGGGAGGTTCTCTCACGCCAGGTTCTGCCCGCAGCGATGTCCACCATTCTCACCGGCACCGTGCTGTCGCTGGCGCGCGCGCTGGGAGAAGCTGCTCCGCTGATCTTGGTGGGCGCCGCCACCGGCTTTCTCAGATTCGGCGACGCCAACTTCGCAGAGACCTTTACCGGCCCGTACACGGCGCTGCCCGTGCTGATCTTAAACTTCGCCCAACAGCCGGGAGACGATTGGGGCACGAACGCAGCTGCGGCCAGCGTCGTCATCCTGGTGCTCGTGCTGATGGTCAACGGCGTGGCCATCTACCTCCGTAACCGATTCGAAAAGCAGTGGTGAGTTCGAACGGAAATGTTGAACCGAACCCGACAGGTGGTCGCTCCGTGACTCCCGAGAGGGCCTTGATGACCGAAGAGCGTGTGACCGAAGAACGTGAGCAGGTGCCCGTCAGCACGGCGCGCATTGACGTCAGCGGGGTCACCACCGCAGCGACAACCGGAACACGCACCGAGGTGAACACCGTGTTCGAATGCTCGGGCGTCGACGTCTACTACGGCGATTTCCGGGCGCTGCGGGACGTGACGCTCGACGTGGCCGAGCACGAGGTGACGGCGCTTATCGGCCCGTCCGGCTGTGGCAAGTCCACCTTCCTGCGGTGCTTCAACCGTATGAACGACCTCATCGAGGGCGCCCGAGTCGAGGGCACCGTCAATTACCACGGCGTCGACCTGTACCAGGCCGAGATCGATCCGGTGGAAGTTCGGCGCCGCATCGGCATGGTCTTCCAGAAGCCGAACCCGTTCCCCAAGTCGATCTACGACAACATCGCCTATGGGCCACGGCTCGCCGGCGCTCGCAAGTCGGCGCTCGATGACATCATCGAGCGGTCGCTCATCCGTGCGGCGCTGTGGGAAGAGGTGAAGGACCGCCTCAAGTCATCGGCCTACGGGCTGTCCGGCGGCCAGCAGCAGCGGCTGTGCATCGCGCGGGCGATCGCGGTCGAACCCGATGTGGTGCTGATGGACGAGCCCTGCTCGGCGCTCGACCCGATCGCGACCGGGCGCATCGAAGAACTCATCGCCGAGCTCAAAACCGACTACACCATTGTCATCGTGACGCACAACATGCAGCAGGCTGCTCGCATCAGCGACATGACGGCGTTCTTCTCGGTTCAGCTCAACGAACGCGGGACGCGCACCGGCGAGCTCGTCGAGTTCGCACCCACAAGTCATATCTTCACCAAACCCGACGATCAGCGCACCGAGGCATATATCACCGGCCGCGTGGGCTAGCGATGCTTGGCTTCGTCGCCGGCATTTTACCATGACCGAAGAAGTCCGAACCGAGTTCCATCAGTTGATGGACCAAATCCGTGCCGACCTCGTCCAGATGGGCGGCATGGTGGTTGAGGGGATCTCAGCGGTCACCGTCGCGCTGCTGACGGGCGACATCGCCAGCGCCGACCAGATCATCACCGCCGACGATGAGATGGACCTGCTCAGCCTCGAGGCCGAGGAGAAGTGCGTGGAGCTGCTGGCGCTCCAGCAGCCGGTGGCGGTTGACCTGCGCACCATCCTCACCGACCTGCGGATGATCGCCGAGATCGAACGCAGCGGCGACTTGGTGACCAACATTGCCAAGGCCATCAGCCGGATTCACGGGGTTGAGCTTGAACCTCGCGTGCGCGGGCTCATCGACCGCATGCGCCAGCAGGCAGTGCGGCTCACCGCGATGACCATGGATGCGTACGCCGACCGTGACGCCGGCTTGGCCGCGGTGATCGGCGATGTCGATGACGTGCTCGACGACCTGCACGGCGAATTCCTCGATGCGGTGTTCGACTCTCGCAACAATCGCAAGATCACGACCCAGCAGGCCGTGCAGCTCGCCGTGGTGGGCCGCTTCTACGAGCGCATCGGCGACCATGCGGTGAACATTGCCCAGCGGGTCGAGTTCTTGGTGACGGGTCAGGTGCCCGAGCACCTCGGCGCCGAGCGGGCGCGCGCCCGACGGGATCAGGACGAGAGTCTGTGATCGCTGCGGTGGCGTCCGTGCTGGCCGTCGCAGTCGTCATCGTTGCGGTGATGCATCTGCGGGCGCGCCATGCGACCGCCGAGCGACTGGGGCGGATCGCGCACCGGTTCGGCAATGTGAGCCCGGACAGTGCGAGCCAGGGCGACCGCAGCCTGGAGGACTGGATCGGCTATCTCGAGTCGGTGGCCACGACAGCGGCGATGGCAGCGAACCTGGCCGACCGCGACCGGGCACGCTGGCAGCTGGCCATGAACGAGCTTGCCGTGGGCGTGGTGCTTGTCGACGAGGACGGCACGGTGTGCGCCTCGAACGCGTTGGCCGACGAGATGCTGGCGGCGCGTCACGCCATGGCGCTGGTCGGCGCAGCGGTGACGCAGCTGTTGGAGTCCGCGCGTGCTGGGCACAGCCGCACACGCACGGTGAGGCTGACTGGCCCGCCTCCGCGGGTGATTGAGGTCAGTGCCCATCCGGTGTCGGGCGAACAGCACGCGTTGGGTGCTGTGGCGGTGATCGCGGACCGCACCGAGGGTGTGCGGATCGACGATGTGCGGCGCGACTTTGTGGCGAATCTCAGCCACGAGCTCCGCACGCCGGTGGGCGCGATTTCCCTGCTGGCCGAGACGCTGGCCGAAGAGGACGACCAGAACGTGCGTTCCCGGCTCGTCGACCGCATCGGTACCGAAGCCGATCGGGTGCGCCACATCATCGACGACCTGCTCGAGCTGAGCCGAGTCGAGCTGGAGGGTTCGACGCGGCGGGAGCCGGTGCCGGTCGTGCCGTTGCTGTGCGAGGTGGCGCACCAGTACTCCGAGCACGCCCGCAAGCACGACGTCGAGCTGGTGCGACCGTCCACCGACGATGGCACCGAAGATGGCTCCGACGGCGGCGCTGGCGGCGGCACCCACAGCCACATCACGCTGCACGCAGACCGCGGCCAACTTCTGCGGGCTGTCGGCAACCTGGTGGACAACGCAATCAAGTACAGCGATCCCGGTTCGCAGGTGAGATTGAGCGTCGCCGACGGCAACGATGTCGAGCCGCCGGCCTGGCTGACCGGCGAGGAAGTTCCGGCCACGCGCATTCCTGTTGCCGATTCGTTGAGCTCGCCGTCCGAAGCTGGCACTCCCATCGAGAGGTGGGTGGACATCGTGGTGGCGGACGAGGGCATCGGCATCCCGGCCGACGAGACCGAGCGGGTGTTTGAGCGCTTCTACCGGGTGGACAAGGCGCGGGCTCGGGCCACGGGGGGCACCGGGCTCGGGCTGAGCATCGTGCGCCATGTGGTTGTGAATCATGGCGGCGAGGTGATTCTGCAATCCAGCGAGGGCTTGGGAACGACGTTCACGTTGAGGTTCCCGCTGCCGACCGAGGTTGATTCCCGCGGTGCGCTTCAAAGGGACAGGTCCGAGTTGGGCACCTCGATGCGGGAGGCCGCGATGCCAGAAGCCCCGACACCCGACAGCGACATGCAGTCACCATCGACAGCGCGGGTACGCCAATGACGACGTCGGTCCTGGTCGTGGACGACGAGCCGTCGTTCACCGAGGCACTCATGGTGGGCCTGCGCCGCGAGGGCTTCGAGGTGCGCACGGCGGCCGACGGGCACGCGGCGCTTGCCGAGATCAACGAATCCGAGCCCGACTTGGTGTTGCTTGACGTGATGCTGCCGGGCATGTCCGGATTGGACGTCTGTCGGGAGATCCGCAAGACGTCACGTGTGCCGCTCATCATGGTGACGGCCCGTGGCGAGGAAATCGACGCCGTCGTGGGCTTGGAGGTGGGCGCCGACGACTACGTGGCCAAGCCGTATCGGTTGCGCGAGCTTGTCGCCCGCATTCGAGCGGTGCTGCGTCGGGCGTCGGGTCAGCCAGTCGAACCCGACGGCGGCGTCTCCAGCTTGTCCGAAGGCGACGTGTCACTCGACATCGACCGGCACGAGATGCGTGTGCGCGGCGAGCTGGTCACGCTGGCGCTCAAGGAGTTCGAGCTGCTCGCCTACCTGCTCTCCAACGCAGGCCGGGTCGTCACCCGCGACAGCCTCATGCAGAACGTGTGGGGCTACAGCTATATCGGCGATACCAAGACGATCGACGTGCATGTGAAACGGCTGCGGGCCAAGATCGAGGACGACCCGTCCAAGCCGCAACGCATCACCACCATCCGGGGTCTGGGCTACCGGTACGAACGGACTGCACCCCAAAACGAGGACGCCTGATCACCCGCGTTGTCCGGTTCAGCGGCCATCACCGTGCCCCGACGCCGGGGCGTGGTTTTCTGGTATGCGTGCAGGCCGAGTTGATGTTGAGCTGATGCAGCCGTTTACCTGGTTAGCTCGCACGCACCTGCTGTCGGCAGCCGGGGATGCGCTGATCGCGATCGCGCTGGCTGGATCGCTGTTCTTCAACCTCGACCCCGCGGCGGCGCGCCCCAAGGTGGCGTTGTACTTGATCGTGACCATGGCGCCGTTTGCGCTGGTCGGGCCGCTGATCGGGCCGCTCGTGGACCGCAGCCGCGGCGGGCGACGCGGCATGATCATCGGCGCCGGCGTGGCCCGGGCGGTGCTGGCGCTGCTGATGGTGCGCCATCTCAGCTCGCTGCTGCTGTTTCCCGAGGCGTTCGGCGCGCTGGTGGCGGGCAAGACGTACCACGTCGCGAAGAGCGCGGTGGTGCCGGGATTGGTGCGCGAACAGTCCGACTTGGTGGAGGCCAATTCCAAGCTGATGCTGCTGAGCGGGCTTGGGGGTGCGATCGCTGCGGGACCGGGATTGCTGCTGAGCCTCATCTCGTCGCGCTGGGTGCTGGTGTTGGCGTCGGTGGTGTTCGTGCTGATGACGTTCCCGGCTGCGCGGCTGCCACGTCAGGCGATCCGGCCGCCGCGACTGCCGCATCGGGAGGGGGACCAGCCGGGGGGCCATCGGCCCGGCGTCGATCGGCCGCGCCGAGGCGTCGAGTGGCAGGCCGAGATGGGTCGGCCGTGGGATTCTTCCTACGACCAGCCGCTGGGCGATCCGTACGACGCGGGCGATCGCGATCCGTACGACCCGGGCTACCGG
Source organism: Acidimicrobiales bacterium (assembly GCA_963663635.2). Classification (GTDB taxonomy): domain Bacteria; phylum Actinomycetota; class Acidimicrobiia; order Acidimicrobiales; family Poriferisodalaceae; genus Poriferisodalis. The sequence continues at coordinate 10,475 of CAXXMY010000008.1, read as the reverse complement.
GAGCCGTATGATCCCGGCTACGGCGACCCGTACGGCCAGGGCGCCGATCCGGGAGCGGGCCGTGGCCCACCACCCGCATATTGGGAAGGTGGTGCCGCCGATCAGGGTGGTGCCGCCGAGCCGGCGGCGCGGCGCGGCGCGATGCTGCTGGCGGGCTCAGCGATGGGCGTCGTGCGGGCCATGACCGGCTTCACGCTGTTCCTGATCGCGTTCTGGCTTCGCGGCGATGATGCCGCGCCGTGGTGGTTTGGATTCATGTTCACCGCGAGCGCTCTCGGTCAGCTTGCTGGGGCGGTGCTGGCGCCGCCGCTGCGCCGTCGAGTGCGCGAGGAAGTGCTGCTCGTGGGCGCGCTGGGCCTTGCGGCGGCAGGGTCGTTCTACGTGGTGACCGCTGGAGACCGAGTCTCAGTGCTCGGGTTAGCCGTGGTGATCGGGTTCATGGCGTCGATGACGAAGCTCTGCTTCGACGCGATCGTGCAGCGCGACGAGCTGCCGGAGGACCAGGGCCGCTCGTTCGCCCGCTTCGAGACGCGCTTCCAGCTGATGTGGGTGATCGGCGCGCTGCTGCCGGTGATCGCCCCGAACGGGATTCTGCCCTTGCGTGCCGGCATCACGTTGCTGGCCGTGGCGGCAACAGCGGCGGTGTTCCTGTACGCCGGGGGGCTGTGGGCACTGGCCCGGGGCCGCCGGACGCCGTCCGAGGTGATCGCTTCGCGGGTGAAGACGCGGGTGAAGACGCGACGGCGTCGCGGTCGGGAGGCGTGATCGGGAGGCGTGATCAGGAGGCGCGATCAGGGCTGTTCGATGTCGATGCGGGCCAGCCAGAGGCCTGGCGCGAGCATGTCATTCGGCGTCGGCAGCGCTTTTTGCGTTTCCCACATCTTGGCTAGGGCCTCGCGGCCGGCTCGCTCGATCACACCGGCGACGAACGCTCGGCCCTTCTGGCGGGCGTCGGGGCTGATGCGAACGCCGAGCAGTCGATCGGCGAATTCCTCGCCTTTCGCAGCGACCTGGCGGCGCCGGACCGCTTCGCGCAGCGCCGAGTAGCCGCCGATAAGCCGCGCTCCTGCCTGCTCGATGACGTCGTCCACGTAGGCCACCAGCACGCTGAGCAGCGTTTCGAGCCGGGCGACGGTCTCGGACTGTGCGTCGTCGCGTGACACGCCGAGCAGCAGTTCGGGATCGCCGAAGATCTGTTGCAGCTGCTGGTGCATCTGGTCGGTCGTTTCGGGGGTGGACAGGTCCATCGAGGTCATGTCGAACGCGTCGAGCGACGCCAGCTCGTCGAGGCTTCGGATGCTGCGATGGAAGCCGTCGACGTAGTCGTGCAGCAAGCGGTCGAGCTCGGCGTGGACCCCGGGGACCGACAGCACCGAGTGCATTGCGTGCTCGCGGATGGCGACCCACAGTGTGACGTCGTCGGCATCGAGGCTCCATTCGAGCGCGAAGTCGGCGATGTTGGACGGGATGAGCCGAATGATGTCGTGCCAGCGGGGCACGGCGAGGTCCGAATTGCCGAACGCCCGGGTGGCGAGGTGGCCGGCCATCATGCCGGCGCTCATCGACACCATCATGGGGCTGATCATGCGCAGCAGGCCTTCGAAGGGATCGAGGCTGGGCGTTCCGGTGTCCTCGGCGGCCGACAGCCGGTCGGCGAGCCGGTCCATCAGCGGGCGGATGGCGTCGACGGCGTCGCTGGCCCACATGGCGCGGGTGACCGGGTCGGTGCGAGGGGGGCGGCCGTCGGTGGTGGGATCGAGGCCGGTGACGTTGGCGACGTGCAGCTCGGCAACCCGGACGATCTCGCCGAGCCGGTGCCGTTGGACGGGGTCCACGTTGGGCTCGGAGCGGCCGCCGGTTGCAAGATGTACGGCTGTCTGGCGGGCGCCGTCCCAGCGAGTCTCGCTGCCGCTGCTGAGGATTGAGGCGATGTCGCCGAGGAACGGGATGCCCGAGAAGGGATTCGTGTCGTCGTCGTCGGCCACCCTGAAATGGTACGGCTGAGGGCGCTGACTGGGGTGTCGTCTGGGGTGTCGTTGCCCGACGGTGTCGCGGTGAGGGAAGGCGATGGGCCGAGGTGAGGGAAAGTGATGGGGGAGCTGATGGGAGTGGGCTGTGTGGCGGTGACGCGGTTGAGGGCGTCGGCTGGGGCATCGTAGACAGATGAGCGGTGTGCGGATTGGGGATTCTGCAATCGTTGTCTCGGGCGCGGGCGGCGTCATCGGCACGCATGTGCTGCGGCGGCTGGAGGCCACGTTCGACGACGTTGTTGATCTCGACCACGAGCAGCAGGGGCTGGACGGCAGGCACGTGCTGATCCATCTGCGGGTGACGCGCGACACGTCCTCGGAGCGATTGCGGCGGCTGCTGTCGGCAGCGGACGACGTGGAGCACCTGACGCTGGTGTCGAGCGCCAGCGTGTATGGGGCGTGGCCGAATCACCCGACGCCGATCTCCGAGGACGTGCCGGTGCGGCCCAACTCGGAGGCGGCCTTCGCCGTTCGTCACGCGGACGCCGAGCGCACGGTGTTGGAGTGGCGTGATGCCGGTGCGCCCGACGGCGGGGAACGGACTGCGGCGATTCTGCGGCCGGCGCCGGTGGTGTCGAGCGGGGTCGGCGGGCCAATCGGCGAGGCGATGCTGGCTGCTGCGCCGATTCGCACCGGCAGCGACGACCCGCCGGTGCAGTTCCTGCACGTGGACGATCTGGCTGCGGCGGTGGTGCTGGCGACGCAGCAGCGGCTCTCGGGTGTGTTCAATGTGGCGCCCGACGGCTGGCTGGCTCCCGGCGAGCTGCGCGATCTGCTGGGGGCGCGGCCGAAGATCCGTGTCCCGCTGCCGCTGCCCGAGCGGCTGGACCGCTACGTGGCGCGACGGGTCGGGCACACGGCGCCAGAGGGCCTGTTGCCGTACACCCGGTACAGCTGGGTGGTGGCCAACGATCGGCTGCGATCGGCGGGTTGGGAACCCCGATACAGCAGTGCGCAGGCGTTCGTGATTGCGGACACGGGCATGCCGTGGGACGACCTCAATGCTCGGCAGCGCCAGTACGCCACGCTGGTCGGCGCTGGGGCCGCGATGGTCGCTGGAGGCTGGGCTGCTGTGGCCTGGCTCCGGCGCTCCTACGCTTTGCGGTCATGACGGCGCTGCGCCACGAGTCGGGCGAACCTGAGAGAGGCGTTGTACCGGGCGCATTGGGGGCGTCGGCGGTGGAGATGGCTGCGGATGCGGTCGGGCCTCTCGCTGGCAGCCCAGCGTCAGCCACCGGCGACACCTGGGTGGAGCTGACGGCCGACGAGCTGCCGATCGCGGCCATCTATGACTGGGCGACCGATCCGAGTGCTGGTGCCGTCGTGCTCTTCTCGGGCACGGTGCGGAACCACGCGGAGAACCGCACGGGCGTCACCCAGCTCACTTATGAGGCCTACGAAGAGCATGTGGTGCCGCGGTTCGGCGAAATCGTGGCCGAGATGCGGCGACGGTGGCCCACGATGGTGAACGCAGCGCTGCTGCACCGGGTGGGGACGCTGGAACTCGCCGAGAGCTCGGTGGTGGTGGCCGTGTCGGCGCCGCATCGGGGCGAGGCATTTGAGGCTGCCCGGTTTGGCATCGACACGCTGAAGGCGACCGTGCCGATCTGGAAGCAAGAAGTCCATGACGGCGGGAAGGACTGGGGCTTGCAGTCCCAGCCGATCTCGGAAGTGCCCGCCTCGCAGGTGCCTGGCTTGCAGTCCCCGTCGACCTCGCAGGTGCCCGGCTCGCAGGCATCCCGGACATGAGTCCGCTGCTGTTTCTCGCGATTGCGCTGGTGGTGCCGATACTCGGGATGCTCGTGCTTGGGATCGGCGCTCGAATGAAGCTCCAGCGGGTGAGCGACGACGAGATCGAGCCCTTCCGCCGCCAGCTCGCCAACCTTGCACCGAAGAGTTCGGACGACAAGCCCGCAGGAACGCCCGGTATCTGGGGGAAGATTCGGCCCGGCAATAGCAGCACTCCGCTCGACGGCGCAGCTGGAGCGACAGCGACCGTCGCGGGCGCCGCGGCGGCTGGCGCTGCGGCCGTCGACGACGCAGACACCCCACCGACGCCTCAGGCGGGCAGAGCCGCCCCAAAGCAAGCGAGGAAGGCGAAGAGCCGCAGATTGAGCCGTCGCGTGTCGCAACCGGCTGGGGCAGATGTGGACGCAGAGCTCGCCGCGGCCGCCGCCGCTCCGGCCAGCATTCGGCTGATCGAGCGGGGATCGTTCCCCCCGCCGCTGCGGCCGTTCAGCCTCGAGGCCGAAGAACCGCTTGAGGCTCCTCCCGCTCGAGTCAAGAGGCGCCCCGCCGATGGTGGTCGTGTGTCGGCTGGTGCTCGGCCCGGCGCACCCCCCCGCGCCTCCACGTCTGCCCGTTCGTCGTCTGGCAGTTCGTCATCAGGCCGGTTGTCATCTGCCCGTTCGTCGTCTGGCAGTTCGTCGTCTGGCCGGTTGTCGTCTGATCCGTCGTCGTCTGGCAGTTGTCGTCTGATCGGTTGTCGTCTGGCCGTTCGTCGTCTGCCCGTTCGTCGTCTGGACAGTCGTCACCCGGCCGTTCGCCGAGCCGCACGCCCGATTCCCGCGGCGGCGCAGATCGGCGACCCGCTGACCGGCCGGCGGCGACAAGCGACGTTCGGCGCAGGGAGACTTCGCGCACGTCTGGCGATAGGTCTGGCGACAGTGATGATCGGGGCCGTGAACGAACAGATCGTGATCTTGAGCGGCGCGGTCTTGAGCGGCGTGATCTTGAACGCGGCGTCACGCGTGATGGATCGACAGGACGTGTTCCGGGACAGCCGTCAGAGGCTGATCGGCCACGCGCTGGACGGCCGGCGGCGACCAATCCGCGGCAAGGCAATCGGCAGCGGAGCGACACGGGAACGAGGCCGCCAGCATCGACAGACATGAGCCCGGCCGCCGGAGTGGAACGCCCCCCAGAGTCCAGCCGGTTTGTCGGGTCGGTTCGTCTCGTGGAAGCCCGGCGGGCCGATCTCTCCCTTGTCGACAGCGAACCCAAGCGCCCTGCGCCCCGCTCTCGTCAGCGTCCCCGCAACCAAGGGCGTCGCCCTGGCTCGTGACCTGGCGATCGATCTCGGCACCGCAAACACGCTGGTGTACGAGCGGGGGCGCGGCATCGTGTTCAACGAACCGTCGGTCATCGCGCTCAACGAGCGATCCGGCGACGTGTTGGCGGTCGGCCGCGAAGCGTGGCAGATGATCGGCCGCACGCCCAGCTACATCATCGCGGCGCGTCCGCTGCGCAACGGCGCGATCACCGACTTCGAGGTCACCCAGCGCATGATCCGGTTGATCCTTCAGGGCGTCGGCGTGGGCCGTTTCGGCCGGACCCGCGTCGCAGTGTGTGTGCCGTCGCTGATCACGCCTGTCGAACGCCGTGCCGTCATCGAGGCCGCGCGCCGCGCCGGTGCTTCGGAGGTGCGGCTCATCGAGCAGCCGATCGCCGCAGCCATCGGTTCAGGCCTGCCGATCCACGAGCCCACCGGGTCGTTGGTGATCGACGTCGGCGGCGGCACAGCGGAGATTGCAATGATGTCGCTCGGCGGCCTGGTGTCGCTGAAGGCCGTCCGGGTCGGCTCATTCGATTTCGACTCCGCCTTGATGAGCTACATCCGCCGTGTGCATGGCATCGCCATCGGCGAGCGCACCGCTGAGGAGCTGAAGATCAGCATCGGCTCGGCCTGGCCAGTCGACGACAAGTACGACGCTGAGGTGAAGGGCCGTGACCTGACCACCGGTCTGCCCCGTACGTTCATCATCACGCCGACGGAGGTGCGATCGGCACTGGCTGACACGGTGGAGATCATCGTGGGCGCTGTGCTCGAGTGCCTCAGCGAGGCTCCGCCCGAGCTAGCGCAGGACCTCATTCATGTGGGTGCGCTGATGGTCGGCGGCGGTTCGCTGCTGCGAGGTCTGGATCAACGAATCGCCAGTGAGACGCGTGTCCCGGTGCTGCGGGCCAAGACGCCGCTGGAGACGGTGGTCCTCGGAGCCGGACGGGCGCTCGAGAACTTCGAAGCGCTGCACGCGTCGCACACGATCCCCGGCCGGTAGCGAAGCCACCTGGCTCGGCCGGGGCGCCTGATGAAACCAGCATCGAATGTTGTGTCGGATTCGGCATCGGCCCATCGTGCTCGGGGGGTGCGACAAGTTTCGACGCCTCGTTGGGAACTGCCCAGGCCGGCAGGAAAGCTGCGGCGGCAGTCGGTCGTAGCCGTGCTGACTGTGCTCGCCGCGGTGCTTGTGGCCGCGGGGTGTGCGGGCGAGACTGACGGCTCGGTGCCGATGTCGAGGGTGCCCGAACCCGATCCGGAGATCGGCTTCGACGTCGGAACGCTGTGGCTGGGTGTGCTGGTGGATCTGTCGGGTCCCGCAGCCGGAGCGGACCGTGCGGCTCTCGCTGGCGTCGAGGCGTACTGGGACGCCGTCAATGCACGTGGCGGATTGGGCGGTCGCTACAGGGTGAATCTCACCGTCGTCGACCACGCCAGCATGCGGCTCGACGCTCGACGGGGGCTGATCGAACTGCGGGAGGCGGTGGCGGCGCTCGCCTACGTGAGCGACTTCGTCGAATTCGGCGTCGAGCCGTATCCCGTGGTGGCTGCCACAGCGACGCTGCGTGACGAGCGACGTGCGGGCGTGCTCACCTTCGCCACGCCAATCGAGCTGACGACGGTGGCGCTGCTGGAGCAGTACCGCACGGCTGGGCTGGGTGCCAGCTGGTGCGTCATCGTGGATCGCTCGCCGCTGGGACGCCGGGTCGCTGCGGCGGCGCGGTCATGGAGCGGTGCCGGGCCCGACGTCGATCCGCCGATGCTCGACCTCGACGTGGAGGACATCGAGGTGGTTGATCTCGATGCGTCGGTCGTGGATGTGGCTGAGGCGATTGCGGACCGGCAATGTCCTCACGTGCTGGTGGAGGTTGCCGAGTCGCGGGCAGCCGATGTGCTCGAAGCGCTGCCGCCGGGCCTGGCGGTGGTGCGCCGGGCGGCACTTGCCGCTGATGTGGCGCTGCCGGACGCTGTCGAGCTGTTGATCGATCCGGGGCCGACGTGGGCGCCCGGCGCATCGGGCGTGATGGACGAGTTCATTGAGGCCTGGGCTGCGTTGGATGCCGATGCCGATGCCGATGCCGATGCCGATGCCGCTGCCGCTGCAGGTGCCGATGCCGCTGCAGGTGCCGGTGCCGGTGCCGCGGCTGCGATGACGCCCGATGTCCGGGCGCGGCTGGGCTGGATGTCGCAGCTGCGACTGCATGCGCTCCTGGAAGAAGCGGTTGCGATGGGGGACCTCCGCCGCGACCGGCTGCTCGAGCTGGCAGCGGGGATCGATCCCATTAACTTCGACGGCAGCACGCTGCCGGGGTTGCCGCGTGTCGGCATGGACATCGGCGAACCGGTCGGCGGCGGGCCGTTGCGGACGTTGCGGCTGTACGGGCGCAGCGAGATCGGCGGCGGCGGGCGTGGGTTGATGCAGGTGCTGGCTGTGGATGTGTCGGAGTTGATGTTCGATCTGTTGGTTCGTTTGGACGCTGGGCGTTAGCGGACGGGTGCGCCGAGCAGTTCGCCGGCGACGGCACGCACTTGGCGATCGTTGTCGTCGAGCGCGGCCCGCACGGCGGCTTCGGCGCTCTCGTCGGCGAACTGGTGCAGACCCAACAGGGCGCGCCGGCGGATCTGAGGCCGGTCGTCCATCGCAGCGAGCAGCACCTCGAGTGCCGCACAACGAGCGGCGACGCGTTGCTTCCACCCGTCGTCGGAGGCATGCGATGCGTCCTCGTCGGGCGGCGCATTCTCGGGTAGCGCTGCGTTTCGACGGAGCGCCACGGTCTCGCGCTGTTCCTCGGCCGGGATGTGCGCACCAGTTGCGCCATGAGACGCGTCCCCGTCATACGGATCACCGTCTTGCGGGTCGTCGTCTTGCGGGTCATCGTCGATGTCCAGCCCAGCGGCGATGGCTCCGAGGGCGGCGATGGCGCTTTCCCGGCATAGATCGTCGTCGTGGCCGGTGGCGACTCGGCACAACTCGCTGACAGGCGTCGCGTCCCAGTCGCGTTCACCAAGCGCAGTCGCCGCTGCCTCCACCACCGAGGCGTTCTCGTCGGCGAGCAGGTGAACGAGCGGCATGTCCGGCGGCGCCAGCTCGGCGGCCCGACAGCGCACTTGCGCCGCAGGATCTTCCAACGCCATCGAGACGTGCGCAGCCGTCAACGCCCCGCAGCGCGCCAGCGCACCGAGTGCCGCAGTCCGAACGGACGGGTCCTCGTCGGCCAGCAGCTGTTCCGCCGCGGTGCCATCGCCGCGGTGCCCTGCCATTACCGCATCGAGCCGGCGGGTGTAGGCATCGCTCATTTGGCGGTCGCGTCGGGTTGGTGGGTGTGGCTCATTCGGGGGCGGAGTCGGGTTGGTGGGTGTAGGCGTCGTTCATCCGATGACGGCTTCGAGCACGAGCGCTCCGATCGCGGCCGCGATGACCACGATCGCCACCAGCGCAGCCGCGCAGATTGCGGTAAAGGCCCCTAGGCCAATGACAGCGACCAGCCTGCGCCACAACGCAGTCGGCTTGTACGGCCAGCTTTCCACCTGCCCAATATGCACGATCCGCCGCCCGGATCCGCGAGCATCCGGTGCGCGGTTGGCCGCGGCAGGCTTCATGGCACGCTGTGCGCCTGTGATCGATCCGCCCGCGGACGAGCCGAACGTCACCGACGCCGAGAGCAGCGCAGCGTTGCCGGCCAGGCCCGCCGACGGGTCCGACGGGCGCGTCGAGGACATCGACGCTGGACCTGCCGCGCCGCCTGAGGCCGAATCGACGAAGGTCGCTTCGGCGCGGCGGGACGCCGCCGACGAAGAACGCGACGACCTCGGCTGGCGTGCGATGGCGGGCGTGCTCGACGATTCGGGCGTCGGATGGCCACCGCCCGCGGTCCGCAGGGCCGACGTCGACGTTGCCGAAACCGACGAAACCGATGCCCCCGTCGCCGACCAGACAGCCGGCGACAATGCAGCAGCCGGCGACAATGCGGCAGCCGGCGACGACACCCACCCATACGACACCACGCAGATGCCGCTGTGGTTTGTCGTTGCGTTCTTCGCGCAGCTCGCGGTGGCAATTGTGATCATCGCGGGCCTGCTGTGGACCTTCGAGGACAAGGTGGTCGTCGCGCCGGGCGGGACCTTCGACATCGAACAATTCGTCCAGGTCGTCGATCATCCGAAGTACGCATCGGACGCCTCGGTCAGCCTCGTCAGCGTTCGCGCCAGCTTTGCGCCGTCCCTGTTCGAAGTCATCGGCGGCTGGCTTGACGGTGCCCTCGAAGTCGTCGACGTCGAACAGATTCTCGGCGAGCGCACCGTCGCGGAGAACCGTGACGATGGACGCCTCCAGATGGACCAGTCCACGCAGATCGCCGTGGCGGTCGGTCTTGAGCATCTGGGCTACGAGGTCATGATGCCGATCGGCGCCCGTGTCGAGCGGGTGATGTCCGGCGCGCCCGCTGAGGACGCCTTGCTGGAGGGCGACATCGTGCAGTTCGTCGACGGCGATCCCGTCACGACCGCAGCCGAGCTAGCCGAATTGATCCGTTCGCGCGAACCGGGCGCCGTCGTGGTGCTGACTGCGCTTGACCCCGACGGTGAGACCCGCCCCGTCACCGTGACCCTCGCCGATCGCGATGGCGTCACGCTGCTCGGCGTCATCATCACGACCCACGTCGAATTCGCTGAGCTGCCGATCGATGTGAGGCTCAACGTGGAGAACATCGGCGGTCCTTCGGCCGGCCTGGCGTTCACGTTGTCGGTGATCGATGCGCTGACGCCCGAACCGCTCACCGGCGACCTCGACGTGACCGCTACCGGCACGATCCATCACGACGGCTCGGTGGGCCCCATCGGCGGCGTTCCCCAAAAGGCCCACGCCGTGGTCCGATCCGGCACCGACCTGTTCCTGGTGCCGTCGTCCCAAGTCGACGCCGCCGTCGCTGTCGCCGAGCCATCGGTCCCTGTTGTCGGCGTCGATTCGCTCGAAGAAGCCCTCGAAGCCATCGCCGCCCACCAACCCTGACGCCAGACAGCAACCGCCCGCAACGCACGCGACGACCGCCCAGTCCCAGATTCACAACGGCAGCGAGACCTCGTGGGCCAACTCTGAGATCGAAGATTCGCCTAGCTCGCCGTCTAGCTCGCCGCCTCGTCCTCCGGCTAGTGCGACCGGTGGCTCGGCTGGTTCGGGGATTCCGCAAGTCTGGTTAGGTATTGTGCGCCCCGGAACTGTCTCGGGCTTCCCGGCGAACGGTGGGAGCGGTGTCATGAGACTTCCGGGGTTTCGTCGAACCACCCGGATCGTGTACCGCCGAGCGTGCATCGCCCAGAGCGGTGTCATGAGACTCCCAGCGTTTCGTAGAACAGCGCTGTCGAAGCGGGGGAGCCGGTTGGGTCGTGTG
>CAXXMY010000007.1:0-93352 GCA_963663635.2 Acidimicrobiales bacterium | reverse complement strand
TGCTGTCGCGCACCTTGGCGCGCGCCTGGGGGCTGGGCGCCGGCCCGGGCGACGAGCCACTGGTGGTCGATCTGGACTCCACGATCTGCGAGGTCACACGGCAAACAAAAACAAGGCGCCGCGTACGGCCTGCACCAAAGAGCTCGGCTATCACCCGCTGCTCGCTGCACGCGCCGACACCGGCGAGGTGCTCGGCGCCCGCATGCGCAAAGGGTCCGCGGGGTCATCGCGAGGCGTGGTGCGCTTCGTCGACGAGCTCGTCGCGAACCTGCGACGCGCCGGGGCTGGTGGGCCGACCACGGTGCGCGCCGACTCGGGATTCTTGGTCACGGAAGCTGATCGACCGTCTCGACGCCCACGACGTCAAGTGGTCGATCACCGTCGCCCTCAGATCCGCTGTTCGCACAGCGATCCAAGCAATCCCCAGCACCGCATGGACCGACATCGCCTACACCAAGGCGGCCACGCCCAAGTCGCCGAGACGACCTACGTCACCGGCCGCGGCAAAGCGAAACGCACCGTCCGCCTCGTCGTGCGCCGCACCCGCCTCACCGAGGGCGCACAGCAACGACTGTGGCCCGACTGGCGACACCACGCATTCAACGCCAACACCGAACACGACACCGCCGCGGGACGAGTTCCACCGCGCCCACGCCGCGTCGGAGCTCGCCATCCGCGACATCAAAGAAGGCACCGGCCTCGAGCACGTCCCCTCAGCCACTACGGCGCGAACTGCGCATGGCTCGCATGCGCCGTGCTCGCCCACAACATCGGCCACTGGACCACAGCACTCGCGGGCGCGTCGCCGGCCACGAACCCGCTCCCGCCGCACCCGACTCGTCGCCCTCGCCGCCGTGCTCGCCAACCGCTCCGGCACACCCACCCTGCGATACCCGCCCGCTGGCCCTGGGAAACCCAATTCACAGCCACACTCAGCGCTCGCTGGCTCGCCCGACCCTCCGCTGACCCGAAACCGCCCGGAACTGACGCCCCCACACAAACCCAGCGTCGACACCCCAAACCACACCCCAGACCCCTAGCCACACGCCAAACACCCAAACCACACCCCCAACAACCCGACGCCACCCCAACCCGCCACCGACCCGGGAATCCCGCGCCCACCAAAGGCCAATCGGTGGATTCAGGCTTAGAGGCCGCGCGGATTGGCCATCCACGGGTTGGCTGGTTCCCCGGTGTATTGGTCGGGTTGTCCTGAACAAGACAACCCGTGGAGGCCGATTTCGTCATGCGCGCTTTGGAGCCTGAGGTGGTGGATGTGATCTGGGGGGCGGTGGAGCCGATGCTGCCGGCGCGGCCGGTTCGTGACCCTGGCAGGGGGCATCGGCCCCGGATACCGGACCGGCTGTGCTTTTGGGGGATCCTGGTGCGGCTGGCGACGGGCTGCTCATGGCAGTCAGCGGAGGCGCTGCTGGGATGGCAGGTGTCGGACACGACGCTGCGGTCCCGCCGCGACGAGTGGGTCGCTGCTGGGGTGTTCGAGCTGATCGCGGCCGAAGCGATCGCCGCCTATGACCGGATCGTGGGACTCGATCTCGATGACGTGTGCGTCGACGGGTCCACCCACAAAGCTCCCTGCGGCGGCGAAGGAACCGGCAAAAGCCCCGTTGACCGGCGCAAATCAGGCTGGAAGCGGTCAATCGCGATCAGACGGGGCGGGGATCCCGGTCGCGTGGGGCTGCCGCGCGGCGCGAACCGCAACGACATCATGCTGTTCGACCCGCACCATTGCCGAGATCGAACGACAAGGCCTCCATCACGACACCGAGACCTTGCACCTCCGACCGCGGATACTGGGGCGCCCGCGTCGACCGGTCAGCCGCCGCTGCGGGCATCACCGACCTGGTGCGGCCCCCCAGAACGCAAACCCGGCCACGACGGCCCCGCCGAACCGGCCCCAGCGCCGCTGGGGCTGCGCTGGCGCGTCGAGCGAACCAACTCATGGCTGTCCAACTACGGGCAGCTGCGACGAAACACCGACCGAAAACCCGAGCACCGCCTCGCCCAGCTCGCCCTCGCCGTCCACCCTCATCATCGCCATCAAACTCATCGACCACCGCAACCGCTGGCAACCCCACAACCGCCCAATCCGGCTAACGCTCTTAGCCTGAATCCACCGGTGTGGCCTGGTGTGTTGAGTTGTGGCGTCCGCGAAAAAGGCCTCCTGATCTGCGACGATTGTGATCGCCCTGGAAGCAACATTCGTCTCAAGAACAGTGAGGCACTTTGGTGTGTCTGGGCATCATCGCGCTAGGGGTCCGGACCGGTTCGCAACGACGGTTGATCGATGAGGGACTGTGTGGCCAACGCGGCGCCTGATCCTGGCGATGAACGCTGATGCCCGTTTGGGTCCGTTTCAGAGCGCTGATCGAGCGCTGAGTGTGCGCTCGGAATTCCGCGTTTCCCAGGGCCCCAGATCTGCGCGGTGGTCGCCGCGATGGGTGTGCAGGAGCGGCACTCACATCGATCATGTCGGCGAGTGCTGACGCGCCCGGGCGCACCGGGAGCGGTGCGTGGGATTCCGCCCGATGGCGCCCTCGACGGTCGTGTTGGACGTTGCGGCGGTCGTTCACGTGGGCGAGTCACGTCCGCCAGCTCGAAGCGGTGCATGTCGGCACTTCTGCGCGCGCGGCCTGAGGGGACGTGTTCGAGGCCGGTGCCTTCGGCGAGGCGCCGCTGGATGGTCGATCTCGACTCCACGATCGTGGGCGCGGTCCAACTCGTCAAACAGAAACAAGGAGCCGCGTACGGTGTACACGTTGAATGCCTCGTGTCGCTAGTCGGGCCGCTGCTCGTTGCACGGCGCCGACACCGGCGAGGTGGGTGCGGCGCACGACGATGCGCAAAGGGTCCGCGGGGTCGCTTTGCCGCGGCCGGTGGTGCGCTTCGGTTTCGACGACTCGCCGCGAACCTGCGACGCGCCGTTGGTGCTAGCCGATGCCGACCATGCGGTGCGCGCCGATTGCTTGGATCGCTGGTCACGCAAAGCTGATCCGACCGCCTCGAGCCCATCAACCACTTGGTCGATCACCGTCGACCCGGTCGGATCCGCTGTTCGTGACAGCGATCCAAGCAATCGGCGCGACACCGCATGGACCGCCATCGACTACACCAAAGACGGCCACGTCGCAGGTTCGCCGAGCTCGTCGACTAAGCGTCACCGGCCTCGGCAAAGACCAAGCGCAGCCGTTGCGCCTCGTCGTGCGCCGACCCGCCTCACCGGTGTCGGCGCCCAACAACGAGCTGTGGCCCGACAGGCGACACGCGCATGGTGCAACGCCAACACGCGAACTCCTTGACACCGTTTGCCGCGGGACGAGTTCGCACCGTGCCCACGTCCGTGGTCGAGCCGCCATCCGCGACCTCAAAGAAGGCTCCGCGCTCGAACACGTCCCCTCAGGCGCGAGCTAGCGTGCGCGAACTGCGCACCGCTCGAGCTGGCGCACGTGACTCGCCCACGTGAACATCCGCAAGAACGACCCGACCACCGAGGGCGCCTTGCCGGCGCGAATCGCCAGCACACGACCGCTGCGCCCGCGCGCACCCGACTCGATCGCCCTCGCCGCCGTACCGCCAACGCGAGCATCGCGGGCACACCCACCCTGCAGATCTTGGGGCCCGGGTTCGCGGAACCGGTGCACACCCACCGCTCGATCAGCGCCGGAAACACCCAAACGGGCCATCAGCGTGCCCGCCAGGATCAGGCCCGCGTTGGCCACCAGGCCCTCATGATCAACCGTCGTTGCGAACCGGTCCGGACTGCGCGAAGATGCAGACACAAAAAGTGCCTCCTGTTTTTGAGACGAACGTGACTACCGACATCACAATCGTCGCAGATCAGGAGGCCTTTTTCGCGGACGCGGCAACCCACACACACCCACCACACCGGTGGATTCAGGCTTAGAGGCCGCGCGGATTGGCCATCCACGGGTTGGCTGGTTCCCCGGTGTATTGGTCGGGTTGTCCTGAACAAGACAACCCGTGGAGGCCGATTTCATCATGCGCGCTTTGGAGCCTGAGGTGGTGGATGTGATCTGGGCGGCGGTGGAGCCGATGCTGCCGGCGCGGCCGGTTCGTGACCCTGGCAGGGGGCATCGGCCCCGGATACCGGACCGGCTGTGCTTTTGGGGGATCCTGGTGCGGCTGGCGACGGGCTGCTCATGGCAGTCAGCGGAGGCGCTGCTGGGATGGCAGGTGTCGGACACGACGCTGCGGTCCCGCCGCGACGAGTGGGTCGCTGCTGGGGTGTTCGAGCTGATCGCGGCCGAAGCGATCGCCGCCTATGACCGGATCGTGGGACTCGATCTCGATGACGTGTGCGTCGACGGGTCCACCCACAAAGCTCCCTGCGGCGGCGAAGGAACCGGCAAAAGCCCCGTTGACCGGCGCAAATCAGGCTGGAAGCGGTCAATCGCGATCGACGGGGCGGGGATCCCGGTCGCGTGGGCTGCCGCCGGCGCGAACCGCAACGACATCATGCTGTTCGACCCCACCATTGCCGAGATCGAACGACAAGGCCTCCATCACGACACCGAGACCTTGCACCTCGACCGCGGATACTGGGGCGCCCGCGTCGACCGGTCAGCCGCCGCTGCGGGCATCACCGACCTGGTGCGGCCCCCCAAACGCAAACCCGGCCACGACGGCCCCGCCGAACCGGCCCCAGCGCCGCTGGGGCTGCGCTGGCGCGTCGAGCGAACCAACTCATGGCTGTCCAACTACGGGCAGCTGCGACGAAACACCGACCGAAAACCCGAGCACCGCCTCGCCCAGCTCGCCCTCGCCGTCACCCTCATCATCGCCATCAAACTCATCGACCACCGCAACCGCTGGCAACCCCACAACCGCCCAATCCGCTAACGCTCTTATTGGGAAGACGGCTCCACGAAGCGCAATCGACTGGACTTCGAAGCTGCTGGGTGGATGCGCGCTCCGGCACCTTCGAGAAGCCACACTGATGCCGTGGAGCTGGGCGGTGCAATCTCGTTGTTCTCCGGCGCCGGCGGGCTCGATTTGGGAACCGAGGCTGCGGGTTTTCGCACGACCGTTGCGGTCGAGTGGGATGACAATGCCGCCGACACGATGGAGAAGAATGCGGGAGAGCACTTCCCGGGCCTGCTCGGAGTGATGCGCGCAGACCTCTACCCGCTGGCCACAGGCAGCGGCGATGGCGTCACGGCGCGAGACATACTGCGCGCTGGCGGATTCAGCAACACCGAGCGGCCAGATCTGCTCATCGGCGGCCCGCCTTGTGTTGCATTCTCCAAGTCCGGCTACTGGCTCGACTGGAAGCGGGACGGTGTCGATCCCGCGGCGAGCCTGTTGCAGGCCTACACGGCTGTGCTCGCCGAAGCCAGGCCGCGGTTCTTCATCTTCGAGAACGTCTATGCGTTGACGTTCAACAACAAGGCCAGCCGGCCAGCGTTTGAACGCTTGCTGAGAGAGATCGATGCCGCCCGTTATAGGTGTCAGTGGCGTGTGCTCAACGCGGCTGACTACGGCGTGCCGCAGGCGAGACCTCGATTGTTCATCATTGGCGCCTCTGCGGGAGAGACGCTGCCCGAGTTTCCTGTACCAACCCACCATGGCTCTTGGGAACGCCGACGCAGCGGTGGAGGGCCGCTTGCGCACGTCACGGCCGGCGAGGCACTGCGAGGCCTCGCCACCGACCCTGAGCCCGAGGAAACTATCCGCGGTCGATGGAGCCACTTGCTGCCCGAGATTCCGCCAGGCGACAACTACCTGTACTTCACTGCGAAACGTGGGCACCCGGCACCACTCTTCGAGTGGCGCTCGAGATATTGGTCTTTCTTGCTCAAGCTGGATCCCCAGCGTCCAGCCCCGACGATTCAAGCCAGGCCCGGCCCGAACGTGGGCCCGTTCCACTGGGACAATCGCCGCCTGCGCGTGCCGGAGCTGCGGCGGCTCTTCACATTTCCAGATGACTACGACGTAGTCGGCACCCGTGCCTCCGCTCAGATGCAGTTCGGTAACGCTGTGCCGCCTCGCTTGTCGCAGGTCGTAGCCGCAAGCGTTGCCGAGGTCGCCTGACGCGCTCTCAAGGAGTTGCGGCCGGCGCCAGAGTCACGGCTCTTCTGTATCTCGACTTTGTAGTCGCCGTTCGCGTACTGCTTCGGACTTGCGGTCTTGCATTCGATCAAGAGCCGGCGCCCGTCGTTCACCTGTATCTCGAAATCGGGCCGGCTAGTTCGTCATTCCAAGGCTTCGGCCATGGCGAGTTCGGCGATCCGGTCGGCGTCGTAGCCGAGGATGTCGCCGAGGACTTCCATGGCGTGCTCGCCGTACGTCGGTCCGGCCCAGTCGAATCCGCTCGAAGCCGCTGACATGGTGTAGGGCATCGCGTCGACGATGGTGCGGCGGGCGTACTGATGGGGTGCCCATTGGAAGTGGCCGCGGTGGGCGAGCTGCGGATCGTCGATGCAGGCGCCTGAGTTCTGGACGTAGTGGGCGGCGATGCCGTGCGCCTGCAAGCGATGCATGAGGCCGGGACCGTTCTGCCGGGCAGTGAAGGCGGTGACGATCTCATCCAGTTCGGTCTGCCGCTCTCGACGACTGCTGTGGCCCAGATCGGCGAGGTCATTGCGGCGCATCTCGATGGCGAGCGACTGCCATTGCTCGTCGCCTTCGATGGCGATGGCGATCCACTCGTCCTCGCCGGCTGCCGGGTACACGCCGTGCGGAACCATGTCGTCGTCCTCGTTGCCACGGCGAGTGCGCCGGTTGCCCGTGGCCTGCATTTCGGCGATTGCCGGCGCCAGCATGTGCACCGCGGCTTCCATCTGTGAGAAGTCCAGATGCTGACCCTGCCCGGTTCGCCGACGGTGGTCGAGCGCGGCGAGCAGGGCGCAGACGGTGAATCGGGGCGAGCAGTAGTCGGTGTATGCGAGGTACGGCCCTGCGGGACCGCGGTCAGCCCAGCCGGTGATGTCGAAGAAGCCCGCAATCGACGCCGCCATATTCCCGAATCCGGCGAAGCGGCGTTGCGGGCCGGTCTGGCCCATCACGCAGCTCGAGAGCATGACGAGTTCCGGGTTGACCTCGCGCAGGTCGTCGTAACTGAGTCCCCAGGCGGCCAGCGTGCCCGGAGTGAAGGACTCGATGGCCACGTCGGCCCACGCGACGAGATCGCGGACGACCTCGCGGGCTTCAGGCTTGCTCAGGTCGAGCGAGATGGTCATCTTGTTGGCATTCGAGGAATGCCAAGCAATGGCGTTCTCTTGGTCAGCCACGTCGTCGCGGTGGCCCAACGCTCCCCGCAACAGACACGGCCGGTTCTGCGTCTCCACCCGGACGACAGTGGCGCCCCAGTGGGCGAGGATCTTGGTGGCAAGCGGGGCGGCTGCCACCCAGGCCAGATCGGCGACCTTCAACCCGGCCAGAGGCTTGTCCGAGCGAGCTCCCTCTGGCAACTGCACTGGAACCGAACGCTGCGCGGCGGCGCTTGCGGTTCGTACTTCTTCGCTGTGCTCGCCGGCTTCGGGCGCCCGCTCCAGTGGTGCCAGGGGGCTTCGGCTCGCAAGCACGAAGCGACCTGGCATGTGGATGCCGTCGAGATCATCCCAGAAGTCCCGCGCCGCCAGCTGCGGGCTGTCGAGGACGTCCCCGAGGCTGTTCACGGGGCACACCAGCAGCGAGTCGCGCAACCCTCGCTCGATCAGCTCCGCTTTGGTCTTGGTCAGACAGAAGCGGGCGATGTCGCCCATCACGCCCTCGACGACGTCGATGGTTTCCTCGCCCGTTTGCAGCTGCAGAGCAAAATTGACCCAGTCCTTGTTGAGCGTTTCGGTGTCGCAGAAGCCTTCCTCGTGCATCCACTCGAGGTAGCGACGCACCATCGGCCCGATCATCGGACCAAAGGCGACCGTGACGATGACGTACCCGTCTTTGCAGGGGTAGATCGTGCGCAGCATCAGATCGCCAAAGCGCACGCCACCGGCCTCGCGCTGGACTTCGGCGATTCCGGCGGGGGCGTACAGAACCGCCGAGAGCGCTGTCTCGCACACAGCCTGCTGTGTCGACAGGTCGATGTGCTGGCCGCACCCGATTCGGGCCCGGTGCTCGAGTGCGACGAGTGCGGCGACGGCGGCTTGCGCCGAGGCGTGCAGCCACGCCTGAGGAATGCTGATGCGCACTGGCGGCCGGTCGCTGTCCCCGGTCACCGCGAGCTGACCGCTGGAGGCAAACAGGGTCAGGTCGGTGGCACGCCAACTGGCCTTCGGCCCGGTCTCGCCCCACGGAGTGATGTGGACCGTGACGAGCTGATCGTTGGCGTCCCGGAGGGCCGAGAGATCGATGCTGAACGGCGTGCCGTCGTTGTGCAGCACGACATCGGCATCGGCCGCCAGCGCAGCCACCTCGTCGGCGCTGGCGGAGACGACCGAGCGCTTGCCGCGGTTGTACGCATCGTGGGCGTAGCCGCGCGGCCAGCCGCCGGGAGGCTCCACCAGCACCACATCGGCGCCGAGCTGTGCCAGCAGATTGCCGGCGAACCAGCACCGGTCATCGGTGAGATCCAGCACGCGATATGGACCCAGCATCCCGTCCTCCAGGTGTCGATTCTGCGGCGGCTGCGGGTCGCCGCGGTTCCTGCGCCCGGACAGTAGTTGTGTCAGATCATCCCGTCGGCTCGCATGCTGGAGGACGCGATCCGTATTTGAGTGTCTGACCTGCCTACGCGGTGGTTGTGTTCTTGCGGCGCCAGAACAGCAGGACGCTGGGGATGCCAAGCAGCCCCCGATTCACCGTCACGCGCGGGAACTCTGAGGGCGTGGGGTGCTCCGGCTGGTCTGCGACGGAGCGGGAAGCGTCAATTTCGGCCACAGATTCATATTACATCGAGGACTAGATGATTAGTTCCAAGGGGTGGGGTCCACCGGTTGTGGGGTGAGGGTGTCCAAGCTCGGGGTGTGTATTCACGCTTCGATCTTGGAGGTTCTCAGCATGGGCCCGGACTTGGACACCCTCGCGACCGCACTGTATGTGAGGATCGATGACCTGTTGGCGCAGAACCCTGGGTGGGCTCCCGAGCGGCCTGTGGTGGGGTTCGCCCCGAAGCTGACCGACGCGGAGCTGGTGACCCTGGCGGTGATCTCGGCGCTGCTGGGGTTCGACAACGAGTCGCAGTTCGTGCGCTACGCCCACGCGCATCTGGGGCCGTGGTTCCCGTACCTGCCCAACCGCGACGGGTACAACAAGCGGCTGCGGCGCAGCGCGGAGATGATCGCTCGTGTCATGGGATGGCTCGCACGCGAGTGCGACTCGTGGCACGACGACGTGTGGGCTGGTGGACTCCACCCCCGTCGAGTGCGGCCGAAGCCGGGAGACCCAAAAGCGCTCCAGCCTCGCGGGATGGGCCCAATACGGCTACTGCGCGTCGCACTCGCGGTACTTCTGGGGTCTGCGGCTGCACCTCGTCGCCACCCCGGCAGGGCTGCCGATCGCGTTCGCGCTCACCGGCGCGAAAGCCGACGAACGCGACGTCTGCGCCGACATGATCGCCGCGGCCGACCTCGCCCGGCCCGGCCAGACCCTCATCGCCGACAAGGGCTACAGAAGCGCTGCGCTCGAAGCCGACCTCAGCGAGGCCGGCATCACCGTGCTGCGCCCCGCCACCCGATCCGAGGCCCCACGGCCCGGCGCGCGGTTCCTGCGGCCCCTGCGCCAGATCATCGAATCGATCAACCACACCCTCAAAGGCCAACTCAGCCTCGAACGCCACAAAGGACGCACCCGCTCCGGCGTCGCCACGCGCATCGCCACACGCCTCCTCGCCCTCACCGCCGCCATCTGGCACAACGAGACCTACCGAAATACCCGACCCAGCCGCTCACTCACCGCCTACGACCACTAAACCCTTGGAACTAACCATCTAGTGTCCTGTTTGGGGAATTCGTTGGATATATGAGGCGAGGTTGTCGAGTATCTGGTCTGCGGTCTTGCGCCATATGAAGGGTTTGGGGTCCTGGTTCGGGTTGTCGGCCCAGGTGTTGATGGAGTTTTTGAGGTCTTTGACGCTGGTGTGGGTGCCGCGTCGGAGCCATTTGGTGGCGGGCTCTGAGAACCAGCGCTCGACGAGGTTCATCGGGGAGCTGTAGGTGGGGGTGAAGCGGGGGCTTGAAGCGGGGGTGCGCGACGAGCCGGCGTTTGACGGCGGGGGTCTTGTGGGCGCAGACGTTGTCTGCCACGACGTGCACGTCGAGGTGGGAGGGGACCTCTTTGTCGATGAGGTTCAAGAACTTGCGGAACTCTTCTGAGCGGTGCCGTTGTGTCATCGACGTGATGACGTTGCCCGAGGCTGTGTCGAGCGCCGCGAACAGGTTGGTGGTGCCGTGGCGGCGGTAGTCGTGGGTGCGCCGCTGGGGCGTGCCGGGCATCAGCGGCAGGATCGGGGCGGTGCGGTCCAGGGCCTGGATGCCGGTCTTTTCGTCCACGCAGAGCACCACCGCGGCCTCTGGGGGGGGATTCAGGTACAGCCCCACGACGTCGCGGGCCTTGTCGACGGACTGCGCGGGTCCGGCGACAGCTCGGACTCCTCGGCGAGGTGGGGCTTGAGACCGAACGCCTGCCAGATGGCGTGCACCGACGACGGCGAGATGCCCACTGCTTTGGCCATCGACCGCGTCGACCAATGCGTCGCGTCCGGTGGGGCGGACTCCAAGGTGAGCACGATCACCTCCTCGACGGTGGCGTCGTCGATGGTGCGCGGCGGACCCGGCCGCGGATCGTCGCAGAGCCCGTCGAGGCGCCGCTCGGCGAACCGGCGGCGCCACTTGGCCGCCGTCGCGGGATGGCACCCCAGCTCGGCGGCGATGTCCTTGTTGTAGCGGCCCTCGGCCGCCCCCAGCACGATCCGGCACCGCAGCGCCAGAGCCTGAGACGACTTCGGGCGGCGAGCCCACCGCTCCAGCGTCTCGCGTTCCTCGCCGTCCAGCACGATCACAGCCGTCGGCCGTCCCCGCCTTGCACCCATATCCGCCCCCGTTCATCGCCTGCCGCAGCCACGCTGCCGCCCCACCATATTACCGCGGCAAACTAAACAAACAGGACACTAGTGCTACTCTCGCAGCGCAGATCAGCTGACATAACGCATCGCCAGCCGGAGCGCAGAGCCTGCGCTGAAAGGCCGGCGGGAGATACCTCCGACACCCAACAGCATGGAAACAACCCGACGCATAGGAGTCACAATTGCGGCTTTCCTGCTGCTGAACCTGCTGTCCGCCAGCGGCAGTGATGCCGTCGGGTCCGCGACTGACGCCGGATTCGCGCGGCAAGTTGTGGAGACCACGGCGGCCCCTCGGATCGTGACCGTCCCCCCTACGGCGGCGGCTCCCCCTACGGCGGCGGCTCCCCCTACGGCGACCGTCCCCCCTACGGCGGCGGCTCCCCCTACGGCGGAGGCTCGCCCCCTACGGCGGAGGCCGCCCCCTCCCCGACCACCACGACCACCACAACAACAACGACTCTGCCGCCACTCGATCCTCTGACATTCGAATCGCTTGACCGGATCAACATGATCCGCGACTTCAGCAAATACGTGTCCTCCGGCCAGTCCCGGTGGGAGCGGTCGGTCCCAGGAATCGAGCAGCTTCGGATTATTTCGACCGCGGACGGCGCCGAACAACCCGTCTTCTGGCTGGCTCCGAGTGGCGACCGCGATCAGCCCGTGTTGGTGATATTGCACTCCTGGAGCGCCCCGTACACCCAGCACGCCGGGATTCCCGTTGCGATGTGGGCCCAGGAAAATGGTTGGGCAGTCATCGTCCCCGAGTTCCGAGGAAAGAACGACGACGCCGACGCGGTCGGATCCGACTTGGCGGTCCAGGACGCGGCGGATGCGATCGACTATGCCGTCGCCCAGGCAGGGGTGGATACCAATCGGGTGTACGTCGTCGGCTACTCCGGCGGCGGGATGATGGGGCTCCTCCTTGCTGGGCGACACCCTGACAAGGTCAGCGCGGTCTCGGTCTGGGGGCCGCCGCATGACCTCGTGGAGTTCTACGAGCACGCGAGGAGGACGGGTCTGGGCTATGCCAGCGACATCAGGCGGGCCTGCGGAGGTGACCCGAGGGACGCCGGCTCGGCGCAGGAGGAGTGTCTGACCCGTAGTCCGGCGACGTACCTGGAGTCGGCCCGCGACCAGGCGGTCCCGATCTTCATCGCTCAGGGCATCCGCGATCAGTTCGTGCCCCCGAGTGTGGGCGCCGAGGTGTTCAATCAGCTGGCCGACCCCGACGACCGCCTCAGCGCTGAGGAGGTGGACCTTTTCGGTCGGGGGAGGGTTCCCGACCATCTGTCGATCACGACCGAGACCTACTTCGGGGACGGAGACCCCGCCCCCGTATTCGCCCGACAGTCGGGTCGAGCCTTGCTCGTCTACTTCCAGTCAAGCCACGAAATGGTCTACAATGCGAGTGCACGGTGGTTCGCAAGCGATCCTCGCTAGCGAACGTCGCCCGGTCGAAGGCACCGGTGTGAGCCGCGCCGCAAAGGTAGGTTAGGCCGATGCCCGTTCTGAGGAAGCGACTCGTCGCCGGGTTACTGGCGGCAGCGATGTTGTTCACCGTCGTCGCGTGCAGCAGTGACGACCCGAGTCCAAGCGAGCCCGACACCCCGCAGGTCGGCTCCTAGGCCTGAATCCAGGCCTGCGCTCCAAAGTGGCGTGTCGGAGGGGGTACGAACGGAGTCTCACGCTGAGCTTCCCCCCGGATCGTGGAGGGTTGGTTTAGGCTGCGTTGGCTAGTTCGTAGTCTATTGGGCTGGTCATGTTGTTGGTTGAGTGGAGCCGTTTTCTGTTGTACCAGGTGTCGATCCAGACAGCGATGTCTCGGCGGGCCTGGTCGCGGGTGCGCCAGCGGCGCCGTGATATGAGTTCGTGCTGGAGCGTCGAGAAGAACGATTCGGCGGCGGCGTTGTCGAGAGCGCAGCCGACGCGTCCCATCGATTGGGTGATCTTGAGCTTGGCGCAGGCCGCGGCGAACGCGTCGGAGGTGTATTGGCCGGATTCAAGTGGTGGTTGCAACACCGGGCTGTTGAAGAGAGCGTAGGTGTTCGTCGAGGGCTTCGGCGGGTGTGCGCCAGCCGAGGATCTTTCGCGGTCGGTTGTTGAGCGTGGCGGCGACGGCGTCGATCTCGTGTGCGCTCCATCGGGAGAGGTCGGTGCCCTTGGGGAAGTATTGGCGAAGCAGCCCGTTGGTGTTCTCGTTGGTGCCGCGCTGCCACAGGCTTCTCGGGTCGGCGAAGAAGACGGGGATGTCGGTCTCGACGGTGAAATCGGCGTGGGCCGAGAGTTCCTTGCCGCGGTCCCAGGTGAGCGACCGGCAGAGCTGGTGGGGCAGCTTGGCCATCGATGCTGCAAGCGCGTTCTTCATGGTGACGGCGCCGTAGCCGGCGAGCGCGGGTCCGTTCTTGGTGCGGGGTTTCTCGCCGTAGCCCGGTTCGCGGGGCAGATGGATCAGCATCGTGAACCGGGTGGTGCGCTCGACGAGGGTGCCGATGGCGGAGCGTTGCAGCCCGATGACCAGATCGCCTTCCCAGTGGCCTGGGACCGCTCGGTCGGCGGCCTCTGCGGGCCGCTCGCTGATCAGCACGTCGTCGGTGACGTGGTCCCAGGCTCGGCGCCCGACTCGGGCTCGGGGGATCCGCAGCGCGCCCGGATCGCAGGCAGGCGACCAGCTCACGCTTGAGCGCGCCGCGTCCTTCGACATAGAGGGCCTGGTAGATGGCCTCGTGGCTGATCCGCATGGACTCATCATCGGGGAAGTCGACCGGCAAACGCCGCGCGATCTGCTCGGGGCTCCAGGCCTGCACCCAGCGCCGGTCACCTCGATGCGGCTTGTTCTTGCCTTTCCACTGCGGACCCTCCGGGCCCAGCACCCGGCCATCGGCCGCCCGGACCCGGCCACAGAGGCGTTCCTGGACGTAGTCCCGGAGCCGGTCGTTGCCGGCGAGCTTGGCGATCTTGGGTCGGCGTGCACGCCGCTCGGCGTGCCACTGCGCGATCGTCGCTTTGTATTCGAGCCTGAAAGTTCGGGTCGAAGCGTTCCGGCGCAGCTCCCGGGAGATCGTCGAAGGCGACCGGCCGAGCCGGCGAGCGACCTCGCGCACACCGAGGCCCTGAGCCCGAAACAGCGCAATCTCCTCGCGCTCGCAGAACGAGAGATAACGGCCCGACACGGTCGGAGAAAGACATGGGTTCACACCGCCAGCGTGACGGAACCACCGGTATCCAACAGGGGACGACACGCCTGCCGCGGCAGCAGCGTCGTCGGTCTTCTCGCCCCTCGCGATCTCCACCCAGAAGTTCGCCCGGTCCTGTCGCCAAGCAACCGTTGGCCGGCCCGGCGAAGGAAGCTGTCCCCGATACTGCCGAACCTCCTCCTGTCGCTCCTTCATCGTCACCATCGCCCGCACCTCCATCATCAAGGTGTTGCGACAACCGATTGAATCCGGCTTGGCTACCGCTGCCAGCATTTCGCTCACAGAAGCCAGATGGGACGATCTGCCTACCAAGGACTTTGCGGAGGGTGTCGCAGCGCACGAGCTGGCACACATCTGGACACTCGATTACAGGCTAACGACGTCACCACCAACCCATGGCGCGACGGCGGATGCGAATCGCGGCGCCCCCGCGACGTCACCGCAACCGCCGGGAACCGCATTCTCCAGGTCACTTGGAGAAAGCCGCTGTGGACCAGAGAACCCCAAGCCAACGGCTACCGCGTGCAATGGAAGGGCCCCGGCGAGGACTACCACTCCGGGAAGACGCCCACGTGGAGGTGATCGTGGTGAACCTCGTTGGTGAAGTTGTGCGCAACCGCGTCGTCGAACCGCCACGGACTTCCGAACTCCCTGATGTCATGCCGCGACACCAGCCACTCGGATAGCGCATAGATCGATGACGTCGCGTCGTGCGAGTCGATTACCAGCTCCGAGTCCACTTCGTGGATGTCGACCGCCCGGCCCACCTTGTGATTGCTTAACCTGTCCGTTCCGAACACGTTGTGCGGGTGTCCCGTTTTCAACACGATGACGGAGTAGGGGGTTCGCTCGGCGATGTCGAGCATCGCCTCGAGCAGCGCATGATCGGTGTACCCGGAGTAGATGTCCCAGATCGCCGAATCGGGGAGATCGATTCGGGGATCGTCGACCACCGAGGCGGCGAGGGGCGAGAGGTCCGCAGGCCGAGCGACCGGCTGACCTCCGGCCGAAGCGAGCTCCTCGAACTCCCACGCACCCGAAGCGCCCCTCATAAGGCGCACGTCCATCGTCCGGGTCTCGGCTCGCTCGGCATCCGCTGTGCCCTCCCCACCCAGCTCCTGGTGGACCACGACCATTATCGAGATCCGGTCGTCAAGGTGACCGCCGAGTTGGGCGTACTCGATCGTGCCGCGTGACCACATCCCGGGGTGATGCACGGTCGCCGCCCCCCTCGCGAGCGCGTCGGCGCGAGCAGGATCGGCTGTCACGCCCGCCGCCAATTCAATCACCGACGAGTCCGGGCCGTAGTTCGTGATCTGGTAGGCCACCACGGCACCGAGCCGCTTGGCGTCGGCCTGCACCTCATTGGGCGAAGGCTCGAACTGGTCCGGGAATGGAGGAGGTGCAACTGGCGCCGCGGACACGTCCTCTACCGGTTCGGTCGTCGTTGTGACCCCGCCGTCCGTCTCGTTCGGTGCCGGCACGTCGACCGCCCCGTCACCGTCGACGGGAATGGCAGGAGCATCACCGTCTGCCGTGATCACCCTTTCGTACACCACCAGGACGGAGATCGCGAAGAACAAAGCACAGGCCAGAGCGAGCCATTGTCGGAAGACGGAGGGTCTCTTCATGGCGCCGGCCGATACGCCTATAGCGCTGGAAGTTTCCGAGCTTGACCCTTCCGCCTTGCCGCCCAGCGCAGGACCGGCTGTTCGAGGAGATACCACGAGGCGGCGGTCGCCGCGACGGTGAGGACGAGGGCCAGCCAGAGGGCGATGTCAGAGCGGATGAACACGTAGTGCCAGAGGTAGAGCCCGAAGGACAATTCGGCGACCCGCAACAGGACCCGGTTCGCCAACCATACGGGGCCAGTCAGCGCGTACTGGACCGCGAGCGCACTGAGCGCCAGGGCCACGAAACCGCCCCAGAGAACGGTTGTGCCCGTGTTGCCGAATGCGGGCACCAGCATTAGCGCCAGCAGCGCCGGAACCGACCACCTCGCGAACCGCCACGTGGTGGGCCGAGCGACGGCCAGATA
This sequence comes from Acidimicrobiales bacterium, assembly GCA_963663635.2. Classification (GTDB taxonomy): domain Bacteria; phylum Actinomycetota; class Acidimicrobiia; order Acidimicrobiales; family Poriferisodalaceae; genus Poriferisodalis. Next base: position 77,079 of record CAXXMY010000007.1, on the reverse strand, counting down.
ACACCCCACCAGAAGTGCCGCGGCGTTGGTGTCGGTCGCGTTGTACACCCAGCCCGGCGACATGACTTCGATCGCAGTTGCTCTCCAGGCGATGGCAGCCAGCGCCAGGCCTCCGACGATGCGGGTCCGATGCCTGGCTCGTAGTGCAGCGATGGCGAGCGGCCACAGCACGTAAAAGTGGGCGATCACCGCGATGAACCAGGTGTGCGTCAGCCGCTCCAGGTCGAGACCTTCGATTCGCGCATAGTTGGCGTAGAAGCCGAGCACCGCAATCAAGCGGGACCAGTCGGTCCCCACTGCGACCATTGCGAGGCAGACGGCCAGAAGGGCAGGAAGCAGCCGGAGCACTCGTTTTCGATAGAACGAGCCGAGGTCGACCCGACCGGTCCGGTCCATCTCGGCACACAGCGAGTCGGTGACCACGTAGCCCGACAAGACGAACAACAGGGAGACGCCGTAGTGCCCTGCAGGCACGACGGCACTGTCGATGTGGTAGCCGACCACTACCGCAATTGCTACGGCGCGCAATCCATCAAGCGCGGGGATCCGTCGCATCGCACCTCCTAGCTAGCCCTGATTATTCACGAGTCGGGCGGACTGGGTTGTCGGGGTCCGCGGAAAAGCCCTCTGACCTGCGACGATGCATGTCTGGGAAGAACGCATCTGGCAGTTCAGGGGGCATCTCCGAGGTGAAACTTAGCAGTGTCACAAACGCGCGTCTGGCAGGCGGCGGGGACCGTGTTGTGTGGGGCTGTTCGCTTTGGGCGGGTTCGCGGACCGTGTCGGGCTGACCGAGGCGCTGTCGGCCGCGGTGCCGCGTCGGGGCGAGCGGGCCCCGGTTCATGACCGGGGCCCGGTGCTGGTCCATGCGTTGTTGATGCTGGCCGGCGGCGGTGAGGCGTGCAGCGACATCGAGAATCTGCGCGCTCAGCGGGAGCTGTTCGGCGACGTAGCGTCGGACTCGACGCTGTACCGCACGGTCACGGGCCTGGGCGCGGGCGGCGCCGCGGCGCTTTTGGGCGCGGCTGCTGCGGTGCGCGAACCGTTGTGGGCCGATCATGACCGCAGCAGGCCGTTGGTGGTCGATGTCGACTCGACTCTGGTGGAGGTCCATTCGGAGAACAAGGCGGGAGCTGCGCCGCATTACAAGGGCGGGTTCGGGTTCCATCCGATGGTGTGCTCCACCGCGGACGGGGAGCCGTTGTGGATCACCCAGCGGCCCGGCAACGCCGCCGCGAACGACATCGCGGATCATCTCGAAGTGATCGACGCCGCGGTGGGGACGCTGCCCGAGCCCGACGCCGTGGGTCACCACGAAGGCGACGGCGACAGTCTCGTGGGGCGTCCGCTGGTGGTGCGCGTCGACGCCGCGGGCTGCTCGCCCAGACTCGCCGCGGCGCTGCGGGACCGCAATATCGGCTATGCGGTGTCGGCGCGGTCGGCTCCGGGCGTCGAAGCAGCGATCCGCGGCGGCCTGGGCGACCCGGACCGCTGGCACAACGTCCCAAAGCGGCCCGGTCAGCGCAAGCGGCGCGGTGCTCAGGTCGCGGACCTCACCGACCTCGCGGACCTGTCGGGCTGGCCGGACCGCACACGGCTGATCGTGCGCCGCGAGCCGCGCCATCCCGGGGCGCAGCGCAGCCTGTTCCCCAGCGAGAACTTCCGATACTGGGGATTCCTGACCGACCAGCAAGGCATCGCCGTGCAACTGGACAAGCTGATGCGCTCACACGCCGACGTCGAGAACGCCGTGTGCCGGCTCAAAGACAGCGGCCTGGCGGGCATGCCGTTCACCGACCGGCACGCGAACAGCGCCTGGGCCGCCATGTGCATGATCGGCCTCGCGCTCGTTGGCTGGTTCCAGAACGCCTGCCTCGACGGAGCGCTGCGCCGCGCAGCCCCCAAACGGCTCCGCTGGGAGCTGTGGCACCTCCCAGCGCTCGTGTGCCGCACCGCCAGACGCGTCCTGTTGCGCCTGCCCGAACGGCACCCTGGCGCCAAAGCGCTCCTCGCCATCGCCCACCCCCGCTGAACACCGCGGCCGACCTGCTCTGCTCGACGCCTGCCCCCGGCGGGACAGCCCCGCCACGCCCGCACACCCACCCGACGCCGCTTGAGCACCAACACCGGGGCCATCGGCTCCCCTGCGACGCTCCCGCCGGCGCCCCAACAGCCCCACACCACCAAACCGGGCGCAAAGCACACCGATAATACGACCAGCAGAATTCTCGTGAATAATCAGGGCTAGATGATTAGTTCCAAGGGGTGGGGTCCACCGGTTGTGGGGTGAGGGTGTCCAAGCTCGGGGTGTGTATTCACGCTTCGATCTTGGAGGTTCTCAGCATGGGCCCGGACTTGGACACCCTCGCGACCGCACTGTATGTGAGGATCGATGACCTGTTGGCACAGAACCCTGGGTGGGCTCCCGAGCGGCCTGTGGTGGGGTTCGCCCCGAAGCTGACCGACGCGGAGCTGGTGACCCTGGCGGTGATCTCGGCGCTGCTGGGGTTCGACAACGAGTCGCAGTTCATGCGCTACGCCCACGCGCATCTGGGGCCGTGGTTCCCGTACCTGCCCAACCGCGACGGGTACAACAAGCGGCTGCGGCGCAGCGCGGAGATGATCGCTCGTGTCATGGGATGGCTCGCACGCGAGTGCGACTCGTGGCACGACGACGTGTGGCTGGTGGACTCCACCCCCGTCGAGTGCGGCCGAAGCCGGGAGACCCAAAAGCGCTCCAGCCTCGCGGGATGGGCCCAATACGGCTACTGCGCGTCGCACTCGCGGTACTTCTGGGGTCTGCGGCTGCACCTCGTCGCCACCCCGGCAGGGCTGCCGATCGCGTTCGCGCTCACCGGCGCGAAAGCCGACGAACGCGACGTCTGCGCCGACATGATCGCCGCGGCCGACCTCGCCCGGCCCGGCCAGACCCTCATCGCCGACAAGGGCTACAGAAGCGCTGCGCTCGAAGCCGACCTCAGCGAGGCCGGCATCACCGTGCTGCGCCCCGCCACCCGATCCGAGGCCCCACGGCCCGGCGCGCGGTTCCTGCGGCCCCTGCGCCAGATCATCGAATCGATCAACCACACCCTCAAAGGCCAACTCAGCCTCGAACGCCACAAAGGACGCACCCGCTCCGGCGTCGCCACGCGCATCGCCACACGCCTCCTCGCCCTCACCGCCGCCATCTGGCACAACGAGACCTACCGAAATACCCGACCCAGCCGCTCACTCACCGCCTACGACCACTAAACCCTTGGAACTAACCATCTAGGGCCAAGAGCATCGCGCCGCCGCCGAAGGTGCCACAGACCTGCAGAGCAATGAAGCGCTTGGCTCTGACCAGGAGCGCTTCGTTGCGTATGCGGTCGTCATCATGCATGAGCGCCAAGAACATCTCGAAACCCCCAGCATCCGAGGTCTCGCCAAACGACTCGAACAGAGCGTGAATATCAGGACCTTCTTTCCAGCGGCTGACCAAGAACTCGACGAGCAGCGATATGCCCACGAGGACCGCTGCGGTATAGGCGATCCAGAAGCCAAACGCGCTGTCGACCGGGTTGTCGGCGGGCCGGGCGGCGAGAGCGATGAGCGCTGCAGAGAGGAATCCGGCCAGCATGCTGCGTGAAAGCGCCTGCAGCGCCCGCAGGCGCGCATCTTGCTTGCTGCGCAGTTCACGCGCTTCGGACAGGACGAGTCCGGGGATCGAGGAGGCACCGCTGTCGGGCATGGTCATGCTCCATTCACGCGGTGTAGCTGCATCCGTCTTGGTTCACCTCGCGAGCGAATTGCTGCAGTCGTTTCGCATACGACCCGAAGAGGGGAACAATAACTACAGCTTGAGGGGGTAGCGCCCACGATTTCGCAACGCATCAACGTTGGCGCCTCAGCCTCGAGTCGCGCTACTCGGGAGTGACGTAGGCGGCGGTCAGGCCGCCGTCGACTTGCAGGTTGGCGCCGGTCATGTATGAGGAATCATCGGATGCCAGGAACAGGGCCGCGGAAGCCATCTCGTCGGCTTCGCCGAACCTGCCCATGGGCACATGGACCAGGCGCCGCTGCCGTTTCTCGTGGGTGTCGAGGAACGACATGAGCATCTCGGTGCGCAGCGGGCCGGGCGAGAGCGCATTCACCCGGATGTTCTCGCGGGCGTGCACCACAGCGAGTTCCCGGGTCAACGACAACACGGCGCCCTTGGAGGCGGTGTAGGCAATCTGCGGCGTCGCCGCGCCGACCGATGCCACGAACGAGGCGGTGTTGATGATCGATCCGCCACCCGAGCGGCGCATCGCTTCGATGGCGTGCTTGCAGCCGTACAGCACACCCTTCACGTTGACGTCGAAGGTTCGGTCGATGGTCTCGTCGCCGGTCGAGATGGCGTCACTGTCGGCGTCCAGCATGATCCCGGCGTTGTTGAAAGCAACGTCCAGCCGGCCGAATTCCGCCTCTGCCCGGCCGAACGCTGCGGCCACGTCCGACTCGACGGCGACATCGGCACGCACCGCGATGGCCTCACCGCCGGCGGCATTCACCTCGGCCACGGTCTCCTCATTCGAGGGGGCAATGTCGACTGCAACTATGCGCGCTCCCTCAGTGGCGAAGCGCAGCGCTGTAGCTCGGCCGATGCCACTGCCCGCACCAGTGATCAGCGCCACCTTGCCTTGCAGTCTCATAGTCCTGACCCCCCAATCGTCCCCGATGTGCTCGAGATGCGCTGGTACCTCTCACAGCTATGCGGTGTGCTGCCATCATCTGACCGTCCGGAATCGTCTCCACTCACGTCAGGACCGTAACGAATGCCCACTGCCCGCGAAGAGCCCCTGCGTGACACCTACGACGTTGTGATCGTGGGCGGCGCGGTCATCGGCTCGTCCATTGCCTGGGCACTGTCGGCCAACGACGATTTCGGTGGCACCGTGCTGGTCGCCGAACGCGACCCGAGCTATGCGCAGGCCTCGACATCGCTGACCAACAGTTGCATGCGCCAGCAATTCTCGAACCCGCTGAACGTGCAGATCTCCCGCTTCGGTGCCGACTTCGTGCGTAACTTCCGGAAACGTCTCGGCGGCGACCCCGAAGTCCCTGACCTGTTCGTGCACCACTTCGGCTACATGTACCTCGCAGGCGACGCGAAATGTACCTCGCAGGCGACGCGAACTTCGCCGCCACGCTGCGGCGCAACCAGACCATCCAGGCAGAACTCGGCGCCGGCACCCGGATTATGAGTCCTGCTGAGATCAAGGCCGACTATCCCTTCTACAACGTCGACGACATTGTCTGCGGCAGCCACAACCTCGTCGACGAGGGCTATTTCGACTCGGGCACGATGTTCGACTGGTGGCGCCGCAAGGCTCGCCAGAACGGCGTCGAGTACGTGACCGGCGAGGTCGCGGACCTGGTCGTGCAGTCAGGTCGGGTCAACACGGTCGTGCTGACCTCAGGCGAGACCATCAGGTGCGGGACGCTCGTCAACGCAGCAGGTCCGCGCGCGGTGGACGTGGCTGCAATGGCGAGCGCAACCCTGCCGGTCGAGCCGCGTAAGCGCTACACGTTCATCTTCGAGGCTGCCGAACCGCTCGATCGCTCCCTGCCGCTCACCATCGATCCCACCGGTGTGCACATGCGAAGCGACGGCGACGCCTATATGTGCGGCTGCACACCCGATGTCGATCCCGCCGTCGACTACGACGACTTCTCCATGGACCGCGACATCTTCGAGGACAAGGTGTGGCCGGTGCTGGTGCACCGCGTCCCCGCCTTCGAACGTCTCAAGGTCACCAGCCAGTGGGCAGGTCACTACGCCTACAACACGCTCGATCACAATGTCGTGGTCGGACCTCACCACGAGATCGACAACTTCATCTTCGCCAACGGGTTCTCTGGGCACGGCATGCAGCAGTCGCCCGCTATCGGCCGGGCCGTCTCGGAGTGGATCGCCTACGGCGAATACCGCACGCTGGACCTCACGCCGCTCGGGTATCAGCGCATTGTCGAGAACCGTCCATTCGTCGAGAGCGCCATCATCTAGTCCCTGCGTCGCGGCACTTCGGACGATGGAGCGACGCACAAGTACTCTCGCCACTCATGCGATTCGGCATCTTCGACCAGTTGGAGCAACCCGGCGACGTGCCATGGCACGAGCTCTACCGGCACCGGCTCGACCTGCTGGCCCGGGCTGAGGAGGCCGGGGTGTGGGCGTGGCACAAGTCCGAACACCACCTGATCCCGCTCGATGCCGCGCCCAGCATCAATGTCTTCTTGGCGGCCGCGATCGAGCGCACTAGCCGCATCCGCATCTGCTCGCTGGTGCACCTGCTGCCCTTCTATCACCCGATCCGACTGGCCGAAGAGCTGTGCATGCTCGACCAGCTCTCGCAAGGCCGACTCGAGATCGGGTTCGGCAAGGGCATCAGCGTGCCTGAACATCTGCTGTGGGGCCTCGACCCCGACGACGCCATCGCAAAGACCGACGAGTCGCTGGAGCTGATCCTGGCTGCCATGCAGACAACCGGGAACTTCAGCTTCGAGGGGGAGTTCTTCAGCTTCGCCGATGTGCCAATAGAATTCGAGCCCTACCAGAAGCCCTACCCACCGTTATGGCGGCCCGGCCAGCTCGACACGGCTGCCGAGATGGGCGTTCGGACCATGGCCGCCGGACCGCTCGCCGCCGTGGCCGCGATCGCGAGTCGCTACCGCGAGCTTCTGCGCGACGACGGCATCGGCAGGCACCACCCGCCGATGATCGGAGGGCTTCGCCGACTGGTCGTGGCTCCCACCGATGCCGAGGCGGACGAGATCGGGCGTCGCACATGGGGTGCATTCAGCGAGCACCTCACACGACTCTTTCGGCGCTACGAGCTGATTCCGCCCAACGACCCCACGCTCGGCGGCGACTACGACAAGGCCAAACACTTCGAGGCCGTCGTCGTCGGCTCGCCGCAGACCATCCGCGAGCACTGCGAACAGTTCGCCGCCGAGGCTGGCACGGACTACTTCGTCGGCGTGTTCGCGTGGGGAGATCTGACGGCTTACGAGGTGACGCGCTCGTTCGACCTGTTTGCCGAGCACGTGATTGCTCCACTGGCGACTTCCTGACAGCGCTGGACGATCCGGCTTGGCTGCGCTGAGATCTCAGCGGTAGCCGTTGGCGGTGACGGGCCGGGTATCGGTTACGGGCCGAGGGTGGTGATGGGGACCACGGCTGCGCCGCTTGGGTGTAGACGCGCAGGTCACGGACGGCGAGGGCTTCAAAGAGCAAGCCTGCGAATGACAAGTCGGCCATCACGGCATGACTATTGGATGCAAGTGCAGCGACGGCGAGTGAGGGATCGGCCAGGTGGCGCTTCGGCGTATTTCGCAACTGCGCTCGGGAAGTGATAGCGGGCTTCCACGCAGGCAGGTCCTCGATCACGAACAATCGAGCAAGGGAGTCCATGTAGGTGGCTACTGTGCGTCGGTTCACCGGACTCTGGCCTGCGGTGTCTCCCGCGGTGTCGGCTGCGAGGGTGGCGTAGCTGGCTTCCGACGCGACGTTGCGGCCCAGTGAGCTGAGCAGTCGCCTGACGTTCATGGGGTCGCGGCTGATGCCGTCGACTTGGGCGATGTCGGTCCGGCTGATCTCCTCGATGTAGCCGCGCACGATGCGCAGTGCCGTTGCCTCGTTCGCTCGGTTGCGCACGAGGCTGGGCCAACCTCCGCGACAGGCCGCACGTATCACGTCGTCAGTTCGCAGGCCAGGGTCAATCGCTCTGGTGGGTTGGGAGGCGAACAGACCGGCGAGTGAAACGCTGCCGCTCGACTCATCGGACTCAAACAGGCTCATGGGCCGCATCCGCACCCGCAGCACGCGGCCTGCACCAGAGTGCCGGGTGATGTCGTCGGGCGGGTCGGCCGATCCGGTCAGGATGAATTGCCCTGGCCTGCCGCGATCGTCGCAAGCACGGCGCATGGGGTTCCAGATGTCGGGTGCGATCTGCCATTCGTCAAGCAGGCGCGGCGCAGGTCCGTTCAGCAGGAGTGCGGGATCCACATCGGCGGCCAGGCGCGAGGCTGCGGCGGCATCGAGGAGCACTTCGCTGGCTGCGAAGCGCCGGGCCGTCCATGTCTTGCCGCAGGCCCGAGGCCCTTCGATGAGCACGGCGGGCGAGGCGTCAAGTGCGGCGGCCATCTCGGCATCGGCCACTCGGTCCAAGTAGCCGCGGGGTGCCAGCTCGGGAGCGCTGTCGTCGGCGAGATCGTTCGCTGTGTCGTGCTCCTGCCATGTCACGGACCCGAGCGTCATGGCAAATGCCAGTTTATGGGTAGGTCATGTGCCCGTTTATGGGCAGTTGATGTGCCTGTTCGGTACACCGCCAGTGGCGGGCACTAGCGGCGGCGCTGCCCGGAAACCATGCGGCGGTGGTGATGTAGCTGGGCGTACACGGTAGGCACAACATCTTCAGTGGGGCATAGAGTCAACAGTGCAGGCGCAGGCCGCGTCGTTCATCGGCGGGGCCGCCGAACGCACAGCAGAAGGGGCGGCTCGAATGACTGCATTGCATCCCAACGGGGTGAACCACCTTGCCTTGTCCACCCGCGACATGAAGGGTCAGCTCGAGTTTTGGTGCGACGTGCTGGGGCTGCCGCTGAAGGCCCTGTACTGGATGCACGGCGTGGAAGGCACCTATCACGGCTTCATTGAGCTCGCCCCCGACAGCTATGTGGCATTCGTCCAGCATCCCGACAACGCCAAGGACATCGAGCTGGGTGTCACCCATGCGGGCGGCCCCGGCGAGCCTGTCACTGTCGGCACCATGCAGCACGTCGCATTCAACGTCGACACGTTCGAGGATCTGATGGCGCTGCGGGACCGCATCCGCGACCGTGGCGTGCAGGCGTTCGGCCCGATCGACCACGGGTTCATCCAGTCCATCTACTTTGCCGGCCCCGAGGGGCTCGCACTCGAAGTGGCCTGCGGGTCGGCGATTCCGGTTGAGCAATGGGTGGACCCGGAAGTCCTCGGGCTGTGCGAGATCTCCGAGGCTGAACTCGAGCGGCTCAAGTATCCAGCTGAATTCATCCGGCCGGCCGAAACGGTCCCGCAACCCCCATCTACAACGGGCAGACCGCGGCTGATGCCCGAAGAGCACTACGACATGGTGATGAGCCTGCCGGATCAGCTCGTATGGGACAGGATGAGCGAGACGACGCCGCCAGTGGCCGCCGACTGAACGACCTGCCCAATCCGCGGCTTGCGGAGATCACCAAGTCGCTGATTCGGCACCTGCACGAGTTCGTCGCGGAGGTGGACTTGACGCGGGAGGAGTGGTTCGCCGGCATCGAGGCGCTGACCCGCACCGGTCAGATGTGCGACGACCAGCGGCAGGAATTCATCCTGCTATCGGACACGATCGGCGTCTCGATGCTCGTCGAGATGATCAATCATGTGGCCGCCGAGGGCTCTACCGAGCCGACGGTGTTCGGACCGTTTCATGTGGACGGGGCGACGCTCGATGTGTGGGAGACCGCGTCCAACGGGTTTTACGACGTGCAGGACGGTGAACAGACGCCGATGAACATGCGGGGCATCTTCACGACCCGAAGTGATGGCGTCTACGAGATCAAGGGCATCCGCCCGGTTCTGTATCAGATTCCGGGCGACGGCACGGCGGGAGACTTGCTGTTCGAAAACGGACGGCACAACTGGCGTCCCGGGCACATGCATTTCGTGGTTGCAGCATCGGGCCACAAGACCGTGATCACCCACCTGTTCGACGCAGCCAGCGGCTATCTCGACAGCGATGCCGTGTTCGGCGTGCGCGACTCGCTGATCGTCGACATGAGCGGCGATCGCTGCAACTACGACTTCGTCCTCGAGCCGGCGTCGGCGAACTAGCGGATCTTCGGGAGCACGCGAAGCGACACAGCCCGCCTCCTCAGTGATTGCGGACCGGCACAACTGATCGGCATGCTGCGGGGTCGCAGTCGCTCCGTGCTGGCGTTGCCATGGTCCCCAAGGGCTGCGTGGATGCTCGTGTACGGTCCCGTCGATGCGCCACATGCGACACGGGTTGAAGCGTCGAGCAAACGGCCGGCGGTCGAGTGCGACGCCGACGCCGATGCGGTTGCGAATCGGCGCTGTGCTCGCGGCGGCGATCGTGTGGCTCGCAGCAGCCACAGGAGTCGTTGGCGCGCAGGAGGCGCCGTCGCAACCGCCTGACCGTCAGGCCCTGCTGGAGCTCTACGACGCGACCGACGGAGCACACTGGCGCAACGCAGCATCGTGGGGCAGCGAGGCGCCACTGGAGCACTGGCATGGCGTGACCACCGACCGCGATGGAAGGGTGATTGCGCTTCGTTTACCCGACAACGGGCTGTCTGGAGAGCTTCCGGCTGGCCTCGGGGCAATCGACCGGCTCGAAGTGCTCGATCTCAGTTACAACGAGATTGTTGGCGAGATTCCCGGTGAACTGGGCGTGCTGAGCGGGCTGCGTGTCCTTGATCTGAACAGCAATCGGTTGGAGCGGCCGCTTCCCCGGAGATCGGTGACCTCGCGCAGCTTGAGGTTCTCAACGTGCGCAACAACGGGCTGTGGGGCGCGCTGACCCCCGAGCTCGGCAAGCTCGCCGGCCTGCGAGTGCTCGATGTGCGCACGAACAGCTTCTCGCAGCCGATTCCCGCTGCCATCGGCGGTCTCGCATCGCTCACGCATTTTCAGGGCAGCGGCAACCGGTTCTCGGGTGAGATACCGGCTGAGCTCGGTGCGCTGGAGCACCTTCAGTGGATCGACCTGAGCCGTAACCAGTTGGAGGGTGCAATTCCCCAAGAGATCGGCAGCCTGCGCGGCCTGAGGTGGATCGACCTGAGCGCTAATCGCCTCAACGGCGAGATTCCCGCAGAGCTCGGCGGCTTGGACAGCCTCGTGAGGCTGAATCTCTCGCACAACGACCTGTCGGGTTCGCTTCGGGCGCAGTTCGGCAGCCTCGCCCAGGTCGAGCAACTGCTTCTGACTGCGAACGAGCTGTCGGGGCCGATCCCGCCTGAACTGGGCAACCTCTCAACGCTTGAGCGGCTGGCACTCGACGGGAATTACTTCAGCGGCAGCATCCCGTCACAACTCGGTGGCCTGGGCCGATTGACGCACTTCATCCTTGGCAACAACGAACTGACGGGCCGGATTCCGCCAGACCTGGGATCTCTCACCGAACTCCGGGTGCTTGACATCAGTGCGAACGAGCTGTCGGGCCGGATTCCCGACGACGTCGGCTCGCTTCGGAACTTGGAACAGCTCGATCTGAGCGCAAATGAGATGTCGGGCACGGTTCCAGCGGCGCTCGGGCGCCTCACCAAGCTCCAGCAACTGGATCTACGCCAAAACACCCTGACGGGTCAGATCCCTCGTCAGATCGCCAGCGCAGCGAGCCTTCGAGATCTGGACCTCGGCGGCAACCGGCTGCATGGCGATGTGCCGTCCAGCATCGGCAGCCTCACCGCCTTGGAGCGTCTGCGCCTTGACAACAACGAGCTGTCGGGGGCGATTCCGCACAGCTTCGGCAAGCTCGCCAAGCTGACGGTGCTCGAACTGCACAACAACAACCTCACGGGCGAGATTCCCGCGTCACTGGGCAACTTGGCCGCCTTGCGCCACGTGAAGCTGGCAGGCAACCGCCTGTCGGGTGAGATTCCGCCAGCGCTCGGTCGACTGGCTGGGTTGGAGCGCCTTGACCTACGCCATAACGCCCTGTCGGGCGAGCTGCCGGAGTCGCTGAGCCGGCTTGCGGGTTTGACGCACCTGTGGCTCGGCAGCAACGAGCTGTCCGGCCCGCTTCCGCCCTGGCTCGGCGAACTGGCTGGCTTGCGGTTGCTCGATGTGCGGGTCAACCATTTCGAAGGCGAGATACCAGCGGAGCTGGGCAATCTGCGCAGCCTGGTGGCGCTGTACCTCAGCTACAACTCGCTGAGCGGCGAGATTCCCGCAGAGCTCGGCAATCTCGAACGCCTGCAGGTGCTGATGATCCGTCGCAATGCGCTGTCAGGCGAGATACCGGTCGAACTGGCGAGCTTGGCGAACCTGCGAAGGCTGAATCTCTGGAGCAATGAGCTGACCGGCGAGATTCCGCCCGAACTTGGCAGCCTGGTGAAGCTCGAGCGCCTTGACCTCGACGACAACATGCTGACCGGCGAAATTCCTCCTGAGCTGGGCACTTTGACGGCGCTCACCGAGCTGTGGCTCGACAACAATCAGCTCACCGGTTCGATCCCCGCAGAATTGGGCAACCTGACCAACTTGCGTCGCCTGTACCTGAACGCCAATCAGTTGTCCGGCGAGATCCCCGTCGAGCTGGCCAACCTGGCGAAGCTGCAGCGGTTGTACCTATGGAGCAATCAGTTCTCGGGCGGGATTCCTCCCGAACTCGGCAGCCTGACTCAGCTCACCCACCTGTATCTCATCGACAATCATCTGACCGGCAACGTGTCCGCCGAGCTCGGCAACTTGATCAACCTGCAGCAGATCTTCATCAGCGCCAACGACCTCACTGGCTGTTTGCCGGCTGCCTGGGAATCACTCGAAACTTCAGCCGACGATCTGGGCGCCCTCGGACTGCCGATGTGTCCGGCCGATGCCCCATAAGAGGAGATCGCCGCGAGCGCAGCTGCTGCAGGTCAACGTTTCGGCTGCAGCGCGCGAGGGCGTGTCCGCCGCAGTGAAGCGAGCGTTGGGCGAAGCTGATCGAGCGGCGTGGCAGCGTGACTTGAGACCGGGGTTGCCATCGCCCCGATTGAGGACAAGGCGACGAGGGGCGCTGGGGAGGTTCTGCCGTGCAGTTCTGCATCACGGCAGAACTGCACGGCAGACGAATAGCCGACGAGCAACCGAGCAACCGAGCCGAACAGCGGAGCTTGATGGCTCGCGTACTGCTATTCCCTGTAGTGCGCACTACCTGATTGTGTGCCTCGGTGGGTGACTTGGCTGCCGTCCGAGGCGGTGACCCCGGGTGCCTTGCCGTCGGTGCGTGTGTTGGACCAGCCGTTCAGTTTGATCTTCATGTTGCGCTCAACGGCGTCGGTTCCGAACGCGGTGTCGCTCAAGGCGGCCCAGCCAGGCGGAGTGGCAGCGCTGTTGTAGACGTAGACGTTGTCGCCGATGGTCCAGTCGCCGAAGCCGCTCAGGTCGTGTCCGTCTGATGCGGTCGTTGCGACCGACAGGCCGGGGTCAAAGACGTCCCCCAGGTTGCACACAGACACCCAGTACGTGGCACCGGCTTCGAGCCTGACGAACCCCGGCGAGACCAAGGTGCCGAACGCGTCTGGCGTGGTGTCGGTCGCGACGAAGGTTTCCAAGGTTCCGGTGTCCTGGTCGAGGGTGGGATTGATCAGCTTCGCGTGCAGGTGGTTGAATTGGCTGCCGTGGGGCACGCCGTCGGCGTCAGGGCGAATCGTGACCGACGCAATCACTCCGGGTACCGCGGGTACTGCGGGTACCGCGGCTGCCGCGGGAAACTCGGACGTCTCGTCTAGCGCTTGTAGCGCGGGTACCGCGGGCATCTGCAGAGGTCCCGCGTTCGCGCCGATCTCCACTGAAGTAAGACGGAAGCCGTCCGTGCCTCCGTCCGTGTCTTCGCCCACTGTGAACGACTGCGCAAAGCACACCTTGTCCGCTGTCGTCGCGATGTCCGCGCCGTCTGTCTGGCCGGAATTGGCGGACAGCGTCCTGTCTACCCCTTTGAAATCGTCGATGACGTGTTCTTCCAATAACCCTGCATCGTCGTAGCACAGCTGGTCATAGTCTGGACTCCTCCTATCGAAAATGCACTCGGGGTTCTGGTCCGAGTAGAAGAACTGCTTGTAATTCGAAGTGCAGGCCGGTTCCCCGGGCCCTGCATCAGGTAGGCCGTCCTCGCCAGCACAGTCCCGAATGTGATCAGTGAGTTCGGCGACGAACGGGCCGTCGCCGGCCTTGACTTGCGCATAGACCGTCCAGTTGATCGACTGGCCTGGCTGCAAGATCAACGCGCTGTGCTCGGGATTGGAGGGGTCGGTGGCGAATTGTTTCGTTGCCTGGTACTCGGCAGTTAGCGGGACCTCAACGTACGTAGCAACCCCGTCCGTCGATGACACCGTAGCGAATATTTTCACCTCGTCGAAAATGAACGGCCGCATAAGTAGATGCGGTAGATGCGGTTCGCGGATTAGGTGAAGCAATACGCTGTCGGCTTACCACATGCCATAGTCGACGCCGGGCATCGACACGTCCAGATACGAATACCCATCCCATGAGCCGTCAGACCAGTCTGCCGACCAATTCCCGCCATCCCAAACCTGACTGGGCCAATGGACTCTATCGTGCCAATGGTCTACTTCAATGTGCTGGACAGTATGAGCAAACGGTTGCCTTGTCTCGCGCTGCCTAATCGCCAGATTGTACTCAGGATTCGAGCCATCGGACAGATCAAAATCGACTTCGAACGAATCCGGACTATCTCTCAAGACCGTCATATTGGCCTGTCCGGGGCTGTATGTGAGCAAATTGGTGCAGGGCGAGAGCTCGGGCCCAACGGTCCCGCTGCCGCATCTGGCACCCCACGGATAGGGATCGCGGTTTCTTCCGCTATCGACGGCGACCACGAAGTACCGATACACGCCTGGTAACGTCCCGTATTCGTCCCCACGTGAGTAAATGAGCTGGCGTTCTTCACCACTTGGAGCGTTTACAAAAAAGTGCTGCGCTTGTTGCAGGCACGTGTCGTGTCCAGTGGCACAAATACCAGCGTCGGGTTGCGGTCGCCAGCGAGCGCCCGCTCTCGCGACGACGCCGCGGGGGTCGAAGTAGCTGGTGTCGGTCGTGGTCGCGATGGGTTCCTTGGCTACCGTATCGACACCGCAGCCAGAGTATAGATTTCCCGCCAGCAGGTACTCCTCGAGGCACCTGCCGAAGCGGCCGGCAAGGTCGGGATTATCGGGCGGTTGGGGATCGGTCGTATTTGGCCATGGCCAAGCCTGGATGCTGTAGCGTTCGTCCTTGTTGTTGTCGGCGCCGGCGACTCCGTCCTCGTCGAACCTGTAGATCTCGTAGCTGCTGGCGTGCCCGTCGGTGGGTGCGTCCCATTCGAGCAGGATGCCCGCGCCGGTGCGCGTCTGGCGCACGTTGTGAGGGAAGCAGCTCTGGAAGCTCGTGGTGAACGCATCGCGTTCGGTACTCGGACCCCACCCGTGAGTACCGACATGATCCGTGTTGCCGATCACCTCGCAGGCCGTCCGCCTGGGCGAGTTCTGGGTCTGACGGCTGGTAATCGGCGGCTGTTGGGGGGGGACGTTCGAAGTGTCCCTGCCGCTTGCGCTGCCGCCGCTGCTGCCGCTGCCGCTGCTGCCGCTGCTGCTGCTGCTGCTGCCTCTTGTGCTGTTGCCGCTGGTTTCGCAGGCGGTGCCTTTGTTTGCGAGTGCGTGTGCTGTGGTGTCGGCGGGATCGGTGTAGCGGGTGAGGGCGCGTGGAGTGTCTTGTGTCAGCGATGCGGCGAGCGAATCGGAAAGGGTGTCGGTGTCGCCGATCAGCACCAGGCGTACCGGGTCCAGGCGCGTGAGCGCCGAAACGGTCGCTACGCCCGCGGTGTCGGGGGACTGTGCGTACAGCACAGCGCTGTGCTCCAGTGCGGCTACCAGCGTTGCGGCGGTTCCGACGTCGGCATGGGACCAGCCGTTCGCCGCCACGACGGTGTCGGTGCAGTCGCCGGCCGCGGAGCGTGCCACGCGTGCAGCGGTTTCTACCCGTGTGTCGCCGCTGAGCCGTTGGGGTGCCGACACGCCCGCGGCCGCTTGCGCCGCGTCGGCGGTGGCCTGCGACAGTGCTGCGAGGCCGCCTACTGCCACCAACTTCGCGACCGACGCCTCCCGCAGTGCCGCAGCGGTGCCCTCGCTGAGCCCGTCCTCGTTCGTATACAACACCGCGTCCGCGCCGCCCGCAGCCACCAGCGACGCCGCCACACCCACATCGGCCAACGACCAGCCGTTCGCCAGCGCTACGGTCACATCCGACTTGCCAGCGAGCGCGATCTGCGCAGCCAGCACGGCGGTCTCCTCACGATCGGCGCCCGCCAGCCGCGTAATGCTCACGCCCGGCGACAGCGTCTCGATGCGTTCTTGCACTGACGTCGGCACTGCCGAAATGCCCCCGACGATCACCGCACGCTGAGGCGCTACGGAGCGAACTACATCCTCCGCAGTATCAGAGAGGCCGTCGGCGCCGACCTGCACCACCGCGTCCGCGCCTCCGGAAGCCACCAACGACGCCGCGGTGCCCACATCGGCCAACGACGCACCCGAAGCGAAGGCCAATACCGCCGAAGCCTGCTGCGCTCCCGCAACCCCCCCCCCCAATGGCAACACCGACACCAACAACGACGCCACAACAGCAGCAACCAACCCACGACTGCCTCGAACCGCAACCCTCAACACAACTGCCCCTCCGCTCCGAGCACCGCACCCAGGCAGGTCCTGAGGGCATGAATAGTGAGCGACCATACATGAAGCATCTGAACATTTGACACACGAGCGGCACATTCGTGCCTCCACAGTCAAGCCATTGCGGGCTTGACAACTCGCCGCTTGCATGCTTGTCTCGGTGATCGCGACGATTCCGACAGGCGTGCCGAAAGCAAGTGCGACTACGGAGGGCACGACGGTGGTGATCGCTCACGGTGCTGCAGCCGTCGATCATTCTTGTTTTCGGCGGATGCGGTCCTCTGCGCAGGTGAGGGTTACCATCGCCGGATCGAGGGGCGCCCCGACTGAGGGCACCCCAACTGAGGGCGCTGGGGAGGTTCTGCCGTGCGGTTCTGCAGGGTCCAGCAACGTCGCCGATGCGGTCGACGAGCTGAGCCGGTGGGGCACCGAGGGATGTGTCCTGGCGGGCGGGACCGACGTGATGCCGCAGTACCTGCGCGGCGAGCGGGCGCCGGCAACGCTGATCGACATCGGCGGGATCGATGGGTTGCGCGGAGTCTCCGAGGTTGGCGGTGTGACGAGCATCGGCGCGTTGGTCACCCTGCGCAGACTTGCAACAGCGTCGCCCATTGCGCTGAGACAGCCGGCGCTGGCTCAGGCTGCCGCAGCCGTCGGAGCATGGCAGACCCAGACGGTGGCCACGCTGGGCGGCAACGTGTGCACGGCCGCACCCACTGCCGACACGCTGCCCGCCCTGCTGATCTCCGATGCCCAGCTGGCACTGGTGTCGAAGTCAGGGCGCCGGCGCCTGGGGCTGGAGGAGTTTCTCGAGGGGGCCGGTGGCACGGTTCTGCGGCCGACCGAGTTGTTGCGCTCAGTCGAAGTTGAGCCGCTCGGCGACCGCTGCGCTGAGGGCTACCTCAAGGTGGGTCGCCGCAGTGCAATGGATCTCGCAGTTGTGGGCTTGGCGCTGAGGCTCTCGGTGACGCCGAATGGCATCGTGAGCGATGCCAGGGTCGCGGTGTGCGGTGGCAGTCAGTCTCCGCGTCGGGTTCGGGAGGCGGAGGCGGCCATGCTGAGCACACAGATCGACGGTGGCCCCGCCGACTTTGATGTGGCCGGCGAAGAACTGGCGCAGGCGGCTGCGCCGGAGCACACCGAGATTGCTCAGTACCGCCGTCGCGTGCTCCCCGGTCTGCTGAACCGGCTCGCACAGCGCTGTGCCGACGAGATCGTCGGAGCGGGGCAGTGATGCCCGCCGGCTCATCCGACCAAACCGTCGCCATCCGGCTCACGGTGAACGGCCGAGCGCACCTGCTCGATGTCAGTGCAGGCGAGACATTGCTCGGCACGCTTCGAGATCGCTTGGGGCTCACCGGCCCGAAGGAAGCCTGTGGAGAAGGCGAGTGCGGTGCCTGCACGGTGCTCGTAGATGGCGGGCCGGCAGCGTCGTGCATCCTGGCAGCGGGTTCGGCGAACGGACGCACTATTCGAACGGTGGAAGGACTTGCCGGGACGGGCGAACTGACCCCGTTGCAGCAGGCATTCGTGAACCACGCAGCAGTGCAGTGCGGTTACTGCACACCGGGTGTGCTCATCGTGCTCACTGCGCTGCTCGACCACGTGCCCCAACCCAGCGAGGATGACGTTCGCCGGGCCTTGGCGGGCAACATTTGCCGCTGCACGGGCTACCAACAGATCGTCGAGGCGGCGCTCGATGCTGCACGGGCGGTCTCGTCGTGAGCGCACTCGGAGTCAGCCCTGCCCGCAGCGACGCCGATGCCAAGCTGCGTGGAGAGGCGATCTTCGGCGCCGATCTCGTGCGGCCGGGGATGCTGTGGGCTGCGCTTGCACGATCGCCCGTGGCGGCTGGCCAGATCCGTGCCCTGGACACTCGCGTGGCGCTCCGGATCGATGGCGTGCTGGATGTGCTGACCGCATCGGATGTCCCGGATTGGCGCACTGGGGTCATCGTTTCAGACACCCCCTTGCTCGCCGCCGACTACGTGGCCTACGAGGGAGAACCGATAGCGATCGTGGTCGCGGACAACCGAACCGCAGCCAAGGCCGGCGCAAGCGCCGTGACTGCCGACATTGAGCCGACCGAGCCGATTTCTACGCCCGAGGGGGCCCTCGCGCCGGGTGCGCGCTTGGTCCACCCCGCGTGGAATCGCTTCGCCGTGGCCGGCGGCGCCGACATCGGGCGCGACGGCAACGTCGTGGCCGAAGTGGTCCACGACCCCGGTGATCCCGATGGGGCATTCGCGGTTGCAGACCTCGTCGTGGAGGGCACATATCGCACGCCCCGTCAATACCAGGCGCATCTGGAGCCCAAGATGGCGCTTGCCACCTTCGAGTCGGGTTGCTACACCATCGAGGTCTCCCACCAGTACCCGTTTCGGCTGCGAGACCGGGTCGCCCAGATACTGGGCGTGACGCCATCCGCGGTGCGGGTAGTCGGCCATCACATCGGCGGAGGTTTCGGCGCCAAGCTCGATGTCAGCCTTGAAGCGTTTGCTGCGCTGCTGGCCCAGCGCTACCGCCGGCCGGTTCGCATGCAGCACAGTGCACTCGAAGAGCGTCTCGTGGCGCCGTGCCGGGCCAACGCGCTGGTATCGGTTCGCTCCGCCGTGCGGCGAGACGGCACGATTCTGGCCACGGAGGTCGAGATCGTGTCCGACAGCGGCGCATATGCCAACAACGGCCCGGCGCTGTCTGCCATACCGATGTTCGTGTTCGGCTCAATCTACCGAGTGGGCACTGCCCGAATCCGGACCCGAAACGTGTACACGAACTCGGCACCCACCGGTGCCTACCGCGGAGTGAACGGACCGTGGCTGGTGTTCGCGAACGAACGCCACATGGACGCGATTGCGGACGCACTCGGCCGTGACCGACGGGAGTTCCGGCTCTCGTCGCTGGCGCACGACGGCGACCTCATGCGCAACGGACAGCCGCTTGAACAGGTGTCAATCCTTCGCGGAGCCTTCGAACGAGTCGACGAGCTGGCGCCCTGGCGCGAGATCGTGTCGCTTCAATCAGCTCAGCGCAGTGCCGGTGACGGCTTGCTGCGCGGCGTCGGCATGGCGGCAGCGGTGTGGCTGACCAATCCGATGCCTGGCCATGCCACGGTGAAGCTGAATGAGGACGGCACCGCCACGGTGATCACCTCGGCCACGGAGAACGGCTCGGGAGCAGTCGCGACTGCGTTGCGACAGATTGCCGCCGAAACGCTGGGACTCGCAGCCGATCAGGTGCTGGTCACGATGCCCGACACCGACGCCACCGGCTACGACGCTGGATCCCAAGGCAGCCGCACCACGCACGTTGTCGGCCGCGCTATCGCCGACGCGTCCGCAGATGTCCGGCGCCAGGTGCTCGATCAGGCGTCGAAGATGCTCGAAGCTGCGCCCGAGGATCTGGTGATCGCGGACGGTGTCGTGACGGTTGCCGGTGTGCCTGCCGCGAGCCTCACGCTCGGTCAGGTCGCCCAGGCAGCCACGTGGTCCGTGGGACCGATCGCGGCAGGCGCTTCGTATGTCACGCCGACACCGCCTCACGATCCCATGTGCGCCACCGGCATGTTGATCAAGGGGTGGCCGACGCCCACCTACCACCTGCATCAGGCCGAGGTCAGCGTCGACCCGGTCACCGGGCGAGTGACGGTGGATCGCTACGTGGTGTGCCAGGAGGTCGGGCGGGCCATCCATCCCGACGCGATAGCGGGCCAGATCCAAGGTGGCGTCGCGCAAGGCTTGGGCTTTGCGTTGAGCGAGCGCGTCGATCTCGATCACGGCCGCTACGTCCAGCGCACGTTCAAAGAACACGGCCTGCCGCTGGCCGCGGATGTGCCGAAGGTGGAGATGATCGTGATGGAGCACGCTGACCCTGCAGGCCCTTACGGCGCGAAGGGCGCAGCCGAACCGCCGGTGGTCCCGGTAGCGGCCGCCGTCGCCAATGCCGTGGCCGATGCCATCGGCGCACCGATCGACGCGTTGCCGATCACCCCGGAGGCCGTGCTCGACGCCCTGGAGCGAACGCGATGAGTCCGATCGAACTTGCGCTGCCGGGGGCGTTGCGTATCGGCGTCGACGTGGGCGGCACCAACACTGATGCGGTCGCCATGGCCGGCAACGAGGTGATGGGCTGGGCCAAAGCCACCACGACGCCGGAGGTCACCGAAGGCATCGTGACCGCCGTGCGGGTGCTGCTCGAAGGGCACGGTCTGTCGCCCGACGCGATCGGGGCCGTGATGATCGGCACGACCCATTTCACCAATGCGCTAGTGGAAGGTCGCCGATTGGTGCCGACGGCGGTGGTGCGCCTTGGGTTGCCCGCTACCAAGGGACTTCCGCCCTTCATCGACTGGCCTGATCGGCTGCGTGCAGTGCTGGGCGACCACGTCTACCTGTGCCATGGAGGCCACGAATTCGACGGCCGGATGATCAGTCCTATCGACCACGAGGAGCTGCGGGCTGCGGCCCGTGACATCGCCTCGAACGGCGTGGGCTCAGTCGCGGTGGCGTCGGTGTTCTCGCCGGTAGACGCCAGCCTCGAACACGAAGCCCAAGAGGTGCTCATGGACTCCGAGCCCGGGCTGGACATCAGCCTTTCGAGCGAGATCGGCCGACTCGGTCTGCTCGAACGAGAGAACGCAGCGATCGTGAACGCCTGCCTGCGCCCGCTCGCCGAGCGCACCGTCGCGGGCCTCATCGCGGCGCTGATCGAGCTCGGCCTCAGCTGTCCGCTCCACGTCAGCCAGAACGACGGCACGCTCATGAGCGCCGACTTCGCCCGCCGCTACCCGGTGGCCACGTTCGCATCGGGCCCCACCAATTCGATGCGCGGCGCCGCGTTCCTGAGCGGCGTGCGTGACGGTGTTGTCATCGATGTGGGCGGCACTACGTCCGACGTTGGCGTCCTAGTGAACGGTTTTCCGCGGGAAGCCTCGACGGCGGTGTCGGTGGCGGGGGTTCGCACAAACTTTCGGATGCCCGACGTGCTGTCGCTGGGACTGGGTGGCGGAAGTCTGGTACGTCCGGGCAACGGCCAAGCCGACGAGGTGACGGTCGGCCCCGACAGCGTCGGCTACGAGCTCGCTGAGCGAGCACTCGTGTTCGGCGGTGAGGACCTGACCGCGACCGACGTGGCGACCGCTGCTGGCATGGCTGACATTGGCGATCCAGCAGCGACAACGAAGCTTGACCCAGCGCTCGTGAGCGACGCCGTGGAGCGCATACAGGCGATGCTGGCCGAAACGGTCGAGCAGATGAAGACTTCGGCCGATCCGGTGCCGGTTGTGGTGGTGGGCGGCGGGGGAGTACTGGTGCGCGATGGTCTCGCGGGAGCGTCGGAGACCATCCGGCCGAACCATTTCTCGGTCGCCAGCGCGATCGGTGCAGCGATCGCTCAGGTAGGCGCGGAGACCGAGCGGGTGTACTCGATGGCAGAGATGACCCGCGACGAAGCAATGGCGGAAGCCCGGTCCGTCACGGCACAGCGTGCGGTCGATGCCGGAGCCGACGGGGCCACGGTCGAGATCACCGACGTGGACGAGATACCGCTTACGTACCTGCCGTCGAACGCCATACGGATCCGGGTGAAGGCCGTGGGCGACTTGGCTGCAGTCGACGGCACATCACACACAGGGGCAGGCATATGAGTACCGATGGGTCGATCGGACTCATCCTGGGCAGCGCGATCGCACCCGAGGCCATCGCAGCTGCAGCAGCGCAGGCCGAGTCGAGCGGATTCGACGAAATCTGGCTCGCCGAGGACTACTTCTTCACCGGTGGCATCTCCGGTGCGTCGGTGGTGCTTGGTGCCACGAATGAGATCACGGTGGGTCTGGGAGTCGTGTCGGCGGTGGCCCGCCACCCCTCGGTGCTGGCGATGGAGCTGGCAACGCTGAGCCGGTCTTCACCGCAGCGGCTGGTGGCCGGCGTGGGACTGGGCGTGCCCGTGTGGGTCCGCCAGATGGGCCTGCATCCACGATCGCCGCTGACAGCAGTGCGGGAATGCGTGACAGCGGTCAAGTCGCTGCTCGCCGGTGAGACGCTCGACCGCCACGGAGACGTGTTCGAATTCAACTACGTCAAGCTGAGGTACCCCGAGACCGGCCCGCCGATGCCAGTGCGGCTTGGCGTGTCCGGGCCGAACATGCTGCGCCTGAGCGGCGAGATCGCCGATGGGACTGTGCTCTCGGTCTGTTCGAGCTTGCGGTATGTGGAATGGGCGAAGGAATGCATTGACGAGGGCCGTGAGCTCGCGGGCCGTACCGATCCCCACCCGATCACGGTGTTCGCCCTGTACGCCGTTGACGAAGACGGCCAAGCTGCACGAGATTCTGCTCGGGCTTCGTTGGCGTTCTATCGCCAGCACGGACCCAACGCCCTCACCGACGTGTACGGCATATCCGACGAGCTGCAGGCCCTGATTGCGAAGGGCGGCTACAAGGCAGTGCGAGACGGCATGCCCGACCAGTGGGTTGCAGACTTGACCGTCGCAGGAACACCAGCCGAGTGTGCTGCCAAGATCAAGGCGTTGTGGGCCGGGGGCGCCGACTCGGTGGCGCTGTTTCCGATAGCCACCGACCGTCTGGCGGAGATCATCGACCTCACCGCCAGCGAGGTGCTGCCCCGCACCCGAATGAAGACGTAACCATCTCATCGCCGGCGTATAGAGCCGCCATCTAATTGGCATATCAACTGCCACTTTGATGGCGTATACTGCCGCCGGCACATGCCGGAGGCTGGGATGAACGCTGACGACATCGCACCGGCGGGGTATCTGCCGCGGATCGTCGATGACGAGATGCGCGCTGCGCTACGGGCGATGCCCGCTGTGGTCGTCGAAGGTCCCCGTGCATGTGGGAAGACTTGGACTGGGCGTCGATTCGCGGGCAGCGCCGTGTACCTCGACGAGCGCGTGGGTGCGTCACTGGCAGCAGGGATGACGCCTGCGATGGTCCTCGATGGACGGACGCCGAGACTGGTCGATGAATGGCAGCTTGCGCCTGCGGTATGGAATGCGATGCGCCGAGCCTGCGACGAGCGCGGTCTGCGAGGACAGTTCATTCTCACTGGCTCGGCGGACCCTCCCGACGACATCAACCGTCACTCGGGAGCCGGACGCATCATGCGAGTACGGATGCGCACCATGAGCCTGTACGAGAGCGGAGAGTCTGACGGAGCAGTGTCTCTGCGAGGTCTTCTCGACGGCGAACCGTGCGTCGCCAGCGATCGGGGCTTGTCGCTGGACGATGTGCTCGCGTTGGCGTGCCGTGGTGGATGGCCCCAGGTGCTCGATGCCGACCCGGTCTCTGCGGCATCCGCAGCCGGGGCCTACTTGGAGGAAACCAGCCGCACGGACCTAGCGCGTGTCGATGGCGTCGAGCGTGATCCGGTGCGGGTCCGCCGGCTGTTGCGATCGATCGCCCGAAATGTGGCCACTGAAGTCCGGCACACAGTGCTCGCCGCCGACACCGCAGCCCCCGGCGAGCCACCGCTAGAACGACGCACGGTCGCCGGCTACCTGGCGGCACTCGCTCGCCTGTTCGTCATTGACGAAGTGCCGGCCTGGCGACCTCATATTGCGTCGCGAGCGCAGGCGCGGCTCTCTTCCAAGATCTTCCTCGCCGATCCGTCGCTTACGGCAGCTTCGCTCGGCATTGGCGTTGATGCACTGATCCGCGACCTGCCTTTCGCCGGTCGGCTGTTCGAGTCGATGGCCTTGAGAGACCTCCAGATCTACGCGAGGGCAATTCGGTGCTCGCTGTCGCACTACCGCGACAGCCATCACCTCGAAACCGACGCCATCATC
This sequence comes from Acidimicrobiales bacterium, assembly GCA_963663635.2. Taxonomy (GTDB): domain Bacteria; phylum Actinomycetota; class Acidimicrobiia; order Acidimicrobiales; family Poriferisodalaceae; genus Poriferisodalis. The sequence goes on along the minus strand of CAXXMY010000007.1, from coordinate 52,842 downwards.
GAACACCCAGACGGTCGATGGATAGGGGCCGAGATCAAGCTCGGCGGCCCCGCAGCGGTCGACAAGGGCGCAGACACCTTGCTTCGGCTGCGCGACAAGCTCGACCACATCCGCACCGGCTTGCCCGCAAGGCTCGTGGTGATCGCTGCTACGGGCTACGCCTACGAGCGGTCCGATGGTGTTTGCGTGGTGCCGTTGACATCGCTGGGTCCGTGAATCGCGTTGCCGACTCGAATGGATGCCGCTCGGGCAGTTCGGACTGAGTCTGGCGTTCGCTCGGTTAGACGGCGGGGATGTAGTCGGCGTCGATGCCGAATGCGTGGGGTCCTACGACGGCGAGCGCCTCGGGTGTGCGCAGCAAGTCGGGCGCTGGCAGCACCAGCACATCTGCTCGTACGCCGAAGCGGAGCAGCTCGGTCGTGATCGGCTCGCCGGTGTCGGTGGTGACCAGCGTGATGAGGTCGGGCACCATCACCTGGGGCTCGTCGTCTTCGTAGATGGCGAGGTTCTCGTTCTGGAAGTCGATGCGAATGGTGCGTCCCGCGTCGTCGCCGATGCCCGCCACGGTCATCTGACCGCGAGCGAAGCCGGCGGCGTTGCGCCGATGAACGTCGGTGACCTTGCCGCGCAGATACCGCATGCCGCCGGCGACGCTCAGGATCGCCTCGGCGGGATCGTCCTTGACCTCGCGGGCATGATGCACCGCATGCCCGATGTTGCTGGCCAGCCGCAGCGTGTTCGGGATGATCGAGCGGCGGCAGTACGCGCCGTCCATGACGGCTGACGCCAGCCCGGTGTGTGCGCCCATCTCGACCGTTGCCGCCCGGGCAATGCGCTCGAGCCACTTGGCATCGGGCACTTCGGCAATGACCACCTGGCTGCCGCGTTCATCGGCGATGGCGGCGGGGTAGGGGCTGCCGCCATAAATCAGATACGTGATCATCTGTAGTTCGGGGAAGGCGCGGCCCATGCCGTCACCGTTCACGATGGGGATGCCCATTGCGGCCGCCACGACCATCGGCACCATCGAGTTGCTGCCGCCCATCTCGAACGGAGCGATCGCGTCGAACTTCCGGCCGAGATGGCGTTCGAGCGCTCGGGCAGCCACGGTCTCCTCGTCGCCGCCAGCCAGCTTCTCGTGGCTGACCATCGGCGAGCCCATACCCCCGACGGCCACTAGCAGGTCATCGTCAGCGATCTCGTCGGGCTCGATGACCCGTACCCGTCCGCCATTTCGCAGCACCTGTAGCACCCGCAGTCGTCCGAGGTAGGGGTTCCCGCCCCCGCCGGTGCCCAGCACCGCTGCTCCCAACGCAATCGGCGCGAGATCAGGCTCGGTGATCTCCCACACAGCGTCCCTCCTGCCGCCCAAGCGCAGCAACCGCCGACGCTAGTTCGCGGGCAGATGTGGCGTCGATGGCCGGAAAATCATGTTCCTACTCAAGTAGGATTCTGGTATGAAGATCAGTGTGAGCATTCCCGAAGAGGACCTTGCAACACTCGATACGTATGCGGAAGCACATCAGTTGCCGTCACGGTCGGCGACGATCCGGCAGGCGATCCGGATGTTGCGGGGATCCGAACTGATTGTCGACTACGTCGCGGCATTCGAGGACTGGTCCGACGAAGACGCAGAGGTGTGGGACGCCGTTGCGGGTGATGGACTTGAGACCGACTGATGCAGCGGGGTGAGGTCCACATGGTCGACTTCGGCCCCGCCATTGGTTCCGAGATCGCTCCGCGCCGGCCTGCTGTCATCGTGAGCAACAACGCTGCGAACGCCGCGGCGAAAGTCACAGGACGCGGCGTCATCACTGTGGTGCCGCTGACCTCAAACGCCGACCGGATTCTGCCGTTTCAAGTCTTCGTCGAAGCCGCCGATGCAGAACTGCGCGTCGATTCCAAAGCTCAGGCAGAACAGATCCGCTCAGTCGCAACGAGTCGAATTGGCGATCGGATGGGTGTGCTGCCCTTCGAACTCATGGAACGGCTCGACGACGCCCTCCGGCTCCATCTCGATCTCTAGGCAGAGGGACCGGTGTCGATGATTGCGGTGCGGAGGTCGGTCATGTCCAGGATCGTGTACTTCCCGCCGATGCGACCCCAGCCGGTTCCGGTGCGCGAGGCACCCCCGAAGGGTGGGTGCTGTTCCCAGAACGCCGTGCCTTCGTTGACCAGCACCGTTCCGGTGCGCAGCTCGTCGATGGCCCGGTAGGCGCGAGCAAGCGACGAAGTGAACACCGAGGCCTGCAACCCGAGGTCTGAGTCGTTGGCGAGGGCGAATGCCTCGTCGTCGGTGTCGAAGCACGTGATCGGCACCACGGGGCCGAAGGTTTCGTAACGGAAGACGTCCATGGCGGGCGTGACGTCGTCGATGACGGTCAACTCGTAGTACATGTTCGTGGAGCGGCCGGTGTCGCGATGTCCGCCGTGCAGTACCCGGGCGCCTTGGGCCCGGGCCTCCGCGATGTGGGCATCCATGCGGGCTGCGACCGTCTCGTTGTTGAGCGGCCCCATCAACGTGGTGTCCTCGAGCGGATCGCCGAGGGTGACGCCCGCGGCACGCTCCACGACCAAGTCGACCAACTTGTCGTGGACCGAGCGGTGTACGAGCAGGCGTTCGGTAGCCACGCAGCACTGGCCCGACACGAAGTGCGCACCGAACACAGCGGCCTCGGCGGCCGAGGCCAGGTCGGCGTCGTCAAAGACAATCTGCGGGCCATTGCCGGACGCTTCGATGATCGTGCGCTTCATTCCTGCCGCGGCCACGATCGCCTCGGCGGTCGCCTGCGAGCCCACGAATCCGACGCCGTGTACGCCGGGATGCGAAACCAGCGCCTCTCCAACTTCGCCGCGGCCCATCACCACCGACACAGCCCCAGGCGGAAAGCCCGCCTCAACGACTGCCTCAGCCAGGGCGAGGGCAGACAGAGGTGCTTGCTCCGATGGCTTGATGATCGCCGGATTGCCCGCAGCAAGCGCGGCCGCGAGCAGTTCCGCCGGGATGTTCATTGGGAAGTTCCACGGCGTAACCAACGCATAGACGCCGTTTGGTTTCCGGTGAGTGAACACTCGCTTGCGCGGGTCGACGCTCGGCAGCACATGGGTCTCGAGCCGCTTGATCTCCTCGGCGGCCAACCGGAAGATCTCGGCCGACTCGGCGAGCTCGTCCACAGCCTCTGCTGTGAGCGGCTTGCCGCACTCGCGAGCCAGTTGTTCGGCGTGAGGGCTCGCTGACGCATCGATGCAGCGCGCCGCAACGTGCAACAGTTCGGCTCGCTCGAAAAAGCTCAGCCGCTCCAGCTCGGTCGCGGCCTCGTTCGCACCGGCGACGGCATCGTCGATGTCGGCAAGGGAGGCAGTATCAACCTCTGCGAGCACCTCGCCAGTAGCGGGCTCGACCACGGCGATCTCAATGATGCTGCGGCCTATGCGCCGCTCGCCCCCGATGAGCTGATGCATCTGCGCACCCTAGGTCGAGGCTGATTTGCTGCTCAACAAGCGCTCGCAACCAGAGACGACTCCGTCCCGGAACAGCTCCAGTTGTCCATCGGGCCACGGGACCTCAGGTCGCTGCGCCCTCCAGCCCAGGATCGCCATGCCTCGGATGAGTTCGAACATCGGAACGAGCGAAAGGTCGTCGTCGCTGATGGGGCGCGCAGCTCGGTAACTGTGCAGGAAGGCCTGCCGGGCGGCCTTGAAGTCTGGGGCGCTGCGTGAGTGGAACATTGCCACTGCAATGTCGTATTGGTGCCAGCCAAATCCTGCGTCGTCGAAGTCGATAACGCCGAGCTGCCCTTGGTGGATGAGCAGGTTCGCGAGATGGAGGTCGGCGTGAATCATGCTGAAGGTTCGTCGCGGCTCGCCGTAGCGACGCAGTCGTTCTCGACAGTGGTCGCGTGCGTCGATCAGCAGCATGCGTTGGCCGGCATCGAGCACCGGGTTCTCCCAGAACGGACCCCAGAAGGGCGCGTCGCCGAGCAGGCCGTCGAGGTCAAGGCGGTGGCGACGGAACGATGCCGGCGGCGTCCACGACGTCGCTTGCTCGTGCATCGCAGCCATCAATCCGCCCAGCTGTCCGAAGGGTTCGGCAATCTCGGCTGGATCTGCGGCTTCGAGATCCCTGTCGAGCGCGGTCAGCAATTCCCCGACGATCTCGCCTGGCGCCCAAAGGTTCAGGCCGACCTGCCGCAATTCGCCGCCCTCGATCTCTACAGCCACGAAGTAACGGCCGTTGGGGGCAGCGACCGGCGTCGTCACCGAGATGCCGCTGCCCCGCAGGGCTTCAAGCCACAACCTCTCGGAGTTCAGTTCGTCGAGCGTGTGGTAACCGGGTCGGTGCAATCGCAAAACGTAGGCCTGCCCCGAGGCATTGTCGTCAGCGCGAAACGTGACGTTCTCGCTGATGCCGACGAGCTGCAGGCGTGCCGACTCAATGCCGAACGCTCGGAGGGCCTTGCGGGCTGGCGGCTCGTACGGGCCAGCAGCCCCGTCAACCATTGAGATCCTGTAGCACAGCGTCGAATGCCGCCAAGAACTCGTCGGCGTGCGACTGCTGCAGTACGAGCGGCGGCCGGAGCTTCAGCACGTTTGCGTGAGCGCCGGCGTTCGATGCCAGGATGCCGCGGTCCTTCAGACGATCGGTGACCTCCACCGCGCGAGCACGGTCCGGCGCCAGGTCATCACCAGGCGTCACCATCTCCACGCCGATGAACAGGCCGTGCCCGCGGACATCGCCGATCCAGGGGCACTCGTCGGCCCGTTCTGCAAGCGCAGCCTTCAGCTTCCCGCCGATCTCGCTTACGCTCGCGGCCAGCTCCCGCTCGGTGATCTCATCGATCACAGCGTGACCCACGGCGGCCTGCAGAGGACTGGCGGCGAAGGTGTTGAAGTGACGCGTGCCCGCTCGGAATCCCTCGACGAGCTGGCGGCTCGCGACGGTCGCCGACAGGGGCAGGCCGTTGCCCATCGGCTTGCCCATCACTGCGATGTCGGGTTCGAATCCCGTGACCTCGTAGCCCCACCAGCGGCCCGTGCGGCAATAGCCGGCCTGCACCTCGTCCGCGATGACCAACCCGCCGGCGTCGCGCACCATCTGAGCCGCCTTCGCCATGAAATCGCCGGGGATGTCCGGCAGGCCCTCATTGGCCAGGATCGAGCACAAGATGATCGCCGCGACACCCTGTCCCGACGCCTCCAAGTGCTCGATGGCAGCAGCGAGCTGTTCTAGATACGCATCGGCAAGCTCGCTGTCGTCGAGTCCCTCTTTGATAGGGCGCAAGCGCTGCGGGAACGGGATCGTTGCGACGTCGGGGTGCTCTGACGGGCGTCTCGCCGCCAGGGTCAGTGCAATGACCGCTTCGGTGTTGCCGTGGTAGGTGGCATCGGAGGCGATCACACCCCGCCGGCCCGTCGCCAGGCGTGCCATGCGCAGCGCAACTTCGACGGCCTCGGTGCCGCTGCAGCTGATGACTGCGCTCTCGATGCCGTCCGCATGCAGTTCGACGAGCCGTTCTGCGAAGCTGACAATGCCCTCGTGCAGGTACCGGCTGTGCACGTTCAGCGTGGCCTGCTGGGCAGCCATCGCCTCGGCGACACGTGCGTTGCCATGGCCCACACAGGGCACGTTGTTGTACATGTCGATGTAGCGGCGGCCGTCGGCATCGAACAGCTCGACCCCGTCGCCTCGCACGATGTGCAGCGGCTCGGTGTAGAAGAGCGGCGCGCCGACGCCCAGCGCCTGATCTCGCCGCGCTTGGAGTGACAGGCTCGATGTCGAGCTCACCTGCACGCGCCTCCGGCGTCGCAATCCGCGGGAGCGGGCGAGGCGGGGTACGGCTGCCAGCTCACTCCGCGGGGATCAGGAGTGCGGAGTTTGAATGCTTGGAACCTGGCTTGCGGCCCAGCACGATCTCTGGCGTGAGCAGATCGACCGGCCCCGGCATGCCATGCGGGTCTGAGTAGTAGCCGAGTGCGTAGTTGCCCATCGAATACCCCATCAGATCTGCCAAGTCCGGATCGAGGTCCTTCGCGACCTCAGGCGGGCACGACAGGAACTGGTTCTCTTCGGTGCGCAGCCAGCCCAGCGTGTAGGTGATGTTGATGCCGGTGCGGTCGGCCTCGCTGCGGTTCTCGCCACCGCCGTGGATCACCGAACCCGAGTACAGCAGCACCGACCCGGCACCCATCGCGGCCTGCGTCTTCTCGTCGTCAGTGGCCCGGCGTTCGGGGTCCCAGCCAGGGCTGCCGGGCACGATACGTGTCCCGCCGTTCTCGTCGGTGAAATCGGTGAGCGCCCACATGGTGTTGAACTGCGGCTCGATCTGGTCCGGGATGTAGCCGCCCCATGCCAGGCGGTCTCGATGCAGCGGCTGGGTGCCCTGGCCCGGCTTGATGTTGATGACCTGGGTCAAGTGCAGCTGGATCTTGTTGGCGTAGGGGCCGAGGAACCGGTTGGCCATGCTGATGACTTTGTCCTGCATAACCAGTTCGCGGCACGCGTTCGAGCGCGCCACGAGCGCTCCGGTACGGGTCGTGTTGTGGCCACTGAAATTGTCGAGGCCGCCCGGCGTGCGATCGATCCAGGGGCGCAGCTCGGCCTCGAGACGCTCCACGAGATCGAGGTCGATGACGTCCTCAATGATGGCACCGCCGTCGATTCGCACCATCTCGACGATCTCTTCTTCATCGCTGTCCAGCGTGAAACGTGCAAGCTCAGCCATGTCGCAACAGTACGCGTCGGCGGGACGAGACGCCGGACTGCACTGGGGAGTTGACGCATCGCGGATCCACGATTCAGACGGCGACAATCTCCACAAGATCTTCCAGACCCGCAAAGTCGCTGGGATTGCGCGTGTACAACGGCAGCCCGTGAGCCATCGCGGTGGCGGCAATGAGCAGATCAACGGCACGTCCGCCGCGGGGCTTGCGGCCGATCGCCGCCACTGCCGCAGAGATCTGACCATATGCCCGTGCAGCCTCGACATCGAACGGGATGGGATGCATCGCCGATTCGGTTCGCTGGAGCGCATCTTGTCGCGCTGCACGCTCGATCGGATGCGCGGTTGTGAGCGGACCCGCCGAGAGCTCGGCAAGCGTGATGGCGCTGATCGACGGCGCGCGCGGCAGGTCTGCTGAGCCCAGATGTGCAAGGTCGATGACTACTGACGTGTCGAGCAGCCCGCGCTCATGGTGCGGCCGATCAGTCATGCCGCCACGGGCTCGGGTCAGCCAGCGCGTCGAGATCATCGCGGAACCGCTGGTAGTCGACCTTCGGAGCACCCTTGAATGCATTGAGCAAGACTTCGGCCGGGACGAAATAGCGATCTTGCAGCGGTGAGAGGCGCGCCACCGGCTCGCCGTTGCTGGTGACGATGAACGACTCGCCCTTCTTGACAGAGCGCATGATCTTCCCGCTGTCGTTGCGGAGTTCGCGTTGGCTGATTTCGCGGTCCATGGCCGTACCGTAGCGCTGTGTGCTACGGGACAATTCGTGCTGGCCGTGTTCTCGGGCCGCCGTCATACGGCAACGCCACCACATCGCGGTGCGTAATGCAATTGGATCAATTGAAATGCGTCGCAGAGGCGTCTTGGACGTTTGCTCAAGAGTCGTAGGAACGGAGTTCGACCTCGTTGCCGTCGGGGTCGTGGACATAGATCGCCGAACCCCAGCCTCTGGCGCCGTACACCCGCCGAGATCGACGCACGACCTTGACGTCGGGATGTCCGACTGCGGCCTCCACGTCGCCCTCGAACCATAAGGCGAAATGGGCGAGGTTCTCGCCCGTGCGGTCGGCTTCGACCAGATCGATGATGGTGCCCTCGTCGATGCGAACGGACACGAACGGGGCTTTGCCGGCCTTCCACTCTGCGTAGCGCTCCGGCACCAGCCCGAGACGGTCGCAGTACCAGCGCATCGACCGTTCAGCATCGGCCACGTTGAGCACGATGTGATCCAAACCTCGTGCCGGTGCCACGACTTCAGTATGGGTCCGTGGCGCGGCCTGCGCGGGACCGCTGTTCCGTAGCGGCCTGCGTGGTGAAGCTATTTGCGGGTCGTGCTGAACCGGCCGTCGCTGGCGGGCCTCACCTGCATCCCTGACGGCCATGATGCAGCGACGGCGAACCGGTGCGGCGGGGTCGCCACGAATGGTTAGCGGACTCGCGCCGGTGAGTGGGGCGACGGTCGGCGATGCATCCGCGGCTCTCGACCCCGGATCGTTGCCGGCGCCCCGCGCAGATCATTCCCAAGTCCTGTTCGAGAACTCGAATGCCGGCTTCGTACCAAGCCAGGCGAGCATCGACCTCGGATTGCATCTTGTCGACGCGGCGGCGCATCTGCCGCTCGAATTCGTGCATCTTGCAACGCAATCTCTCCACTTCAGCATGGACCTCTCTGAGCGTGCGCCGGTGGATGTGCCGAAGGCGCATGAGGCCGACGGCGCTCCATGCAACGCTCAGTGTCGACACGATCATTACGAGCGTGCCGACGCTCATCGCTGGGAGCAAACCCGTGGGTTCGGCGATCATCGGAGCGACGTCTCCGAGAGTGCCGCCCGATCCCGTGTCTGATTTTTTGTCACGGACGCACCTAAGCACAGCTGCGATATGAAACATAATGAAATTGAATGTCGATTGCTGTACGAGTGGACGCTGGAGTCACAGAAGGCCGTTCAACCGAGTCGCTTCCACGCCGTCAATCCGGGCGGTGGGCCTACGCTGCGGCTCGTGATCCTGGCCTCAGACGCAGCACCGGTCTTCACCGCCGACGATGACGGCTTTCACGGCCATCTGGCCGGTGACGATTGGTGGTTCACCGAGACGGCCTGGTACTCGTTCCACCACCGTGAGCGGGCCTTGGGCGGCTGGTTCTACACGATGGTGCGGCACAACATCGGCACGGTCGCCGGCGGCGCGTGGGTGTGGGACAGCTCCGCACACTTGCCCTGGGAGGTGCCCTACAGCTCGAATCTCAGCGCCCTCGAGCTGCCCGCGGACGCAGACCTCCGCGACGTCACGCTTCCGAACGGCGTTTCGGTCCGTGTCGAGACACCCACGCTGGCGTATCGCTTGGGCTACGACGACCCGGGTCGCTTCAGCGCCGACCTGCGGTTCGACGGCGTCATGCCACCACGGCCCCTCGACGCCACCGGATCCACCTTCGGGCGCTCTGCCCATTTCGACCAGATCGGCCGGGTCACCGGGACCATCGAGCTCCACGGCGAGCGCATCGACATCGACTGCTGGTCCATGCGCGATCGAACCTGGGGTCGGCGCCCCGAGGATCGCCCCCGCCAAGCCGCCTACGTGACCGGAGCCAGCGACGACGGCTTGGGTTTCCTCGCCGTGACCAATACCCGCGACGGCACCGACCGTGTGACGTGCGGCTTCGTGCAGCGCGGCGACACGCTGACGAGCCTCGTGGACGGCGAGCGCAGCGTGTTGCGCGATCCCGACGGATGGGTGAGTGAGGTACGCATCGATGCCGTCGATGCCTCAGGGGCGCCGTTCACGGCTGCGGGCCGGTCCGTCAGCCGGATTGTCATCAACCGGCACAGCTTCATCGACATCAACAGCCTGATGCGCTGGGACGTCAACGGAATCGGCACCTGGTGGGGCGAGGACCAGGACATGTGGCCCGTGCATCGGTTCTCTGTGGCCCGACGCGATGACGATTGGGCGATTCCCGGGTCGGGTCGATGAGCCTCGAAGACCACGAGCTGCTGTTGCGTCTCTCCGACACGGTGCGCACCCAGATTGCGCCAGCCGTCGACGATGAATACGCGCGGACGCAGGCGTTCATGGCTTCGGTGATCCTCCAACGGCTCGCGAAGCAGGCTCAGCTCGCCGGCGCTCACAATGTCGCCGAGACAGTCGATGTCGCAAGCCTGACTGACCAGCTCGATGCCCTGTTCGCGCAGGCCGACGCTTCGACAGACGTCCCCTCCGACGTAGGAGATGCTGTTGCACGCATGCGCCTGCAAGCGTCGATTGCCGCCGCGTCGGGCGTCATCGATGCCCTGTACCGATGGGGTCCCGAGCGTCCGCAGGCCGCCGCGGCACTGGCTGCCATCCGGCAGGTGCTGCGCCGTGACATCGACCGTCGCATGGACATCGCGCAGTGACCGCAGCGGGGGAGCGGGGTTCCACATCCGAGGACCACGATCTGTCGAACGTTCTCGCCGCGTACCTGCAGGAACGCCTCGACACCAGCGGATCCGTCGACATCCAGAATCCAGAGCGCATCGCCGTGGGCTGGTCGCACGAGACGTGGCTCTTCGATGCTGTCTGGTCGGACGGTGATGGCGAGCAGCGTCAGGGATTCTGCCTGCGCCGCGATCCCGGCAATGCACTGTTGCGACAGCAGTCCGACCTCGCAGAGCAATTCCGGGTCCTGCGCTGCCTTGACGCAACGGACGTCCCCGTGCCTCGGGCCTACTGGTACGAGCCTGATCCGGCGGTGCTTGGTGCCCCTGCCATCGTGATGGAGCGAGTCGCAGGTGAGTGCCCCAGTCCGTGGCGTCGTGCGGGCCGCGACTACTACGCAGCCGCAGCCGAGCGTGGCGTGCTGCCCTCGAGCTTCACTGACGCCTTGGCTGCGGTGCACAACGTTGACTGGCAGTCCGCGGGTCTGGATTTTCTGGGCGTCCCAGGAGGAGGCAACGATTTCGCGCTGCGCGAGATCGACAAGTGGCAGCGGCTCATCGTCGATTCGGGCCATGCGGGCCATCCGATCCTCGCCGACTTGATCGGCTGGCTGAAGCACAATGCACCGTCCACTGAACGGCTCACGCTGGTACACGGCGCGTATCGGACCGGCAATGTCCTGATTCACGAGGATCGGGTGTCAGCGATTCTCGATTGGGAGCTGCAGGTCATCGGCGACCCCATGTACGACGTGGCGTACATGCTCACCGAGCTGAACCGCGAAGGCACCGACCTGCTGTCGAACGTGGTGCCCAGGGAGCTGTTCTTCGAGCGGTATCAGCAGGCCACCGGCATCGAAATCGACGTCGAGCGCTGCGCCTACTACCAGTTGCTCTACGCCATGCGCTCCGCTGCGTTCTGGATGAGCGCTGCTGGCCTGTTCGCCGACGGCGCCAACGACGACCTGCGTCTCGCCCGCACGCACTGGTCGGTCACAGTCGCCTTGGAGCGTGCCGCGACCGGGCTCCGCTACTGAGGAACGCTGGCGCGCAGGCGGTGGCCTCCGCGTGCCGCCCGTCAGTCAGCGAAGGCGTCGATCATCGCCTCGACGTCGCCGAGGGGATACAGGATCGGGCACGTGGCGCCGTTGGCGATGTAGCCGTCGACGGCTTCGCGGGCTTCAGCGGGGGTGCCTGACGCGGTGAGCATCTGCACGATGTCGTCGGGCACCAGACGCGACGCCGCTTCGACCTGTTCCGCTGTTGCCGGCCAGGTCAGCACCTTGCCGACCTCTTCGAGCAGCGATTCCGGCACGCCCGAAGCCTTCATGATGTGGGGCTGCTGGCCCAGGTACTGGGTGACCATGTTGCGCGCCATGTCGAGTGCCGTTGAACGGTCTTCGTGCACCGAGCACACCACGAGCTGGGGGCGGTCGAGATCGTCGACGCTGCGGCCAGCGGCTGTGGCGCCGCGTTCGAGCGCGTCCATGGCCCGCGAGTTGTAGTCAGGCGATACCAGGTAATTGAGCACCACGCCGTCGGCAATCTCGCCGCACAGCTCCATCATCTTCATGCCGGTGGCACCGATGTAGATCGGAACGTCCTTGGGCCGGCGCTCTTGGTACACGTAGTCGAGTTCGACATCGTCGAGGTGAACGTGCGAGCCGTGGAACGTGACGTTCTCGTTGGCGAGCAAGGCCCGCACCACCGTCGTGACTTCGCGCATGGCAGAAAGCGGCCGTGACCGGCTGATGCCCACCTTTGCGGCCAGCGGATCCCACCACGCACCGAGCCCGCAGATGATGCGGCCGGGCGCGAGATCGTCGAGCGTGGAGAACATCGAGGCCAAACGAGCCGGGTTGCGCGACCAGATGTCGATGACTCCGGCGCCGACTTTGATTTGCGACGTAGTCGCCGCGAATGCCGCCATCGGCACGCTCGCCTCGCGCACCAGTCGGGAGTCGGCCTGCCAGACCGCCTCGAATCCGCGCTCCTCGGCGTAATGGGTGAAGCCCATCGCCTCGCTGATGGTGTGAGCGTCCTGCAGGTACAGGGCGTGTCGTGGCGATGTCATCGGTCCAGTGTCATTGATCCGGGGCCTCCCTTGCGCCCTGCTGCCATCGGCGGGGCGTGCATCACGGCGCTGCCCGCGGAACATAGCCTCAGTTCTTGATGTCCAATCACACAGGCGGAGCCGGCGCGCACGACAGCGTCGGCTCGTTTCCTGCCAGCTTCGCTGCGCAGCTCGCCACCGAGGTCACTGACCCGGCGGGACGCAGCCATGTCGTCGAACGGTTCCGAGAACAGGGCATCAGGCTGCCCACGTTTGCCGAGCTTGCTGATCCGTCCCTCATCGACCCTGACATCGACATAGCGCTCGCCGACGTCGACCCAGACTTTGCGGACCCGCTGAACCTGTTCCGGGTCCATTGGTTCAACGACGGCAACGGCGGGCGCACCGACGTGCCCGAGCATGTCGTGCTGCCGAGCGAGCTGACCGGCACGCCAGCGCAGGTCGTCGTGCTGTTCGGCAACCGGTTCCCGATGATCGGTGCGCACAAGGTGCTAGCTGCGTATTGCTGCCTCGCGCCGAGGGTCACTTCGGGACAGTTCGATCCGGTCACGCACCGGGCGGTGTGGCCGTCGACGGGCAACTACGCCCGCGGCGGGGTGGCAATCAGCCGGATCATGGCGTGTCGCGGTGTAGCGGTTCTGCCCGAGAACATGAGCCGTGAACGGTTCGACTGGCTTGCCAACTGGGTCGCCGACCCTGCCGACGTCATCCGCACGCCCGGCTCGGAGAGCAACGTCAAAGAGATCTACGACGCGTGCGCGGTGCTCGCAGCGAATCCGACCAACTTCATCCTGAACCAGTTCAGTGAGTTCTCGAATCACATCGGCCACTACGAGGTGACGGGAGCGGCACTGCTTGCGGTGTTCGAGCACCTCCGCCGGGCAGCACCTGCAGGCTCCGAGCCGAAACTGGCTGCCTTCGTGGCAGCCAGCGGCTCCGCGGGAACCCTCGGCGCAGGCGACCGTCTAAAGGATCAGCACAGTGCCCAGATCGTGGCGGTCGAAGCGCTTGAGTGCCCGACGATGCTTTACAACGGCTACGGCGAGCACAACATCCAGGGCATCGGCGACAAGCACATCCCGCTCATCCACAACGTCATGAACACCGACGTCATCGTCGGCGTCAGCGACCGGGCAACGGACGGGCTCGGGCTGGTGTTCAACACCGAAGCCGGCCGTCACGCCCTGCGCGAACACCTCGGGGCGGCATCGTGGGTGCTCGACGATCTGGGGCACTTCGGCTACTCGTCGATCTGCAACGTGCTCGCGGCGGCCCGCGCCGCCAACGAGCTAGGCCTGGGGCCCGACGACGTGGTCATGACCGTGGCCACTGACGGGTTCGAGATGTACTACTCCGAGCGCGACCGCCATGTCGTCGAACGGCACGCAGGCGGCTTCGATGCGGGCGCTGCCCGCAGCATCCTTGAGCGCCACCTGGCACCCGACGCTCGCAGCGAGCACGCACCTCACATCGAAGTGCTCACCGACCGGGGCCGCGACCGTATCTTCAACCTCGGCTACTACACCTGGGTCGAGCAGCAGGGTGTGCCGTTGGAGGACTTCGACGCTCGCCGTGACCAGGCGTTTTGGGCTTCGCTGCGAGGCCTGCCCCGGCTATGGGACGAGATGATCAACGATCTCAACGACGAGGTCGCCGCGACACTTGTTGAGATGTAGTCGAGTGTGGCGGTGACGCCGGGGGATTGTTGGCTTGTGGGCACGGTGATGGTGGCGTTGGGGGGTGCGTATCGGAAGATGAATGCGGTAGCCCGGTTTTGGACGACGTGCGTGTCGGTGCTGATGCCGTTGACGGTGACCGCGGAGATGACCAGGTCGTAGCTGGCGGCGTTGTGGGTGGTGGCTTCGATGGTGTAGCTGCCGGGGGCCAGCTTGATGCCTGTGAGGCGCGAGTTGTGCTGGTGGGTGCGGTGGCCGGGTCCGATGTCGTCGTTGCGGCCCAGCGCGGCGGCGGTGCCGGTGGGGCTGTGTCCGTTGAGCAGCAGTAGGTAGGTGTCGAGGGTGCTCTTATTGGAAGCGGCGGATCCCACGTCGATGATGACCGCTGCGGGGCCGTCGAGGGTGAAGGTGTGCCGTCGGGCGCAATAGGGGCGGCCGCTGGTCGCGCGCTGAGGCGATGTGCAGTCCGCGTTCTGCGTGATGGCGCCCGATCGTGTCGTGGTGCCGGCAGCGAGCACCCCGATCGGGTCGTCGCAGACGTCCCGATAGCTGGCAGAGAACCGTGCCGTCGCGGTGCCCGTCGGCGACGCCGCCGTGCACACCGCGGTCACCGGCTCCACGGTGAACGGCTCGGCCACCGTCACGGTGCCTGTGCCCGTCTCGGTGCGGTCGTCCAGGCCGGAGATCTCGACCGGGGCCACGCACTCGACGGCAAGCCGGGCGGTGCGGGTCGCGGCAGCGGCGCCGGTGCCGAACGTCGCGACCAGCGTCGCGGTGCCGTTCGCGGTGCAGCTCAGCGCTGCACGGTTCGCTTTGCGGTACGCGGTGCGCAACGCGTCGGGCTGCTGGAGGCCCAGCGGCGTCTGGGACACCAGCGCGACACCGGGCGCCGCGGTCCACGTCGACGCGATAGAGCGCTCGCTCGAGACCGCGTTGCCCAGCACGCTGAACTGTCCGACGCTGCTCATCTTGCAGTCCCACAGCGTGTCGATGCCTGTGGGCGGGGTCTGGACGGACTCGGTGCATGCTCCGCCGTTCACCGCGGTGATCTCGACGGTGATGGCGGTGTCGTGGGTCCAGCTCATCTGGGGCCCGTCGGTGTTGGCGTCCGCGGACACCGACAGCGACAGCGCGGCGCCGCGCGTCATCGTGCACGCGTACCTGTTGTCGAAGCCCGCCGCTGTCGCCGCGGTGCACGACTCGCCCGATGTCGCGGTCACCGTGACCCCGGTGACGCGCTGCGCGGCGGTGGCGGTGAGCCGGGCGGTGGCTGTCGTTTCGGTTCTGCCGTCGTTTCCGCACGTGACCGTGACCGTGACCGTCGCAGTCGTGCCGACAGCGACGCTCATCGACACAGTGCGGTCCCCGCCGGTGCCGGCGCTCACCGTCGCCGGGCCCGCCGGCGACGCTGCGGTGCACACGGCGGTGACAGGCTCGACGGTGAACGGCTCGGCAACCGTCACGTTCCCCGAGCCCGCCACGGATTTGTCGTCGAGGTCGACAATGCGCACCGCGGACGCGTGCGCTGCGGTCGTGACGGTGAGCGTGAACGCGCCGGTCGTCACCGCGGCGTCGGAATCGAGTACCTGCGCTGTCGAGCCGCTGCCGCACAGCGCATACAGGTACGTGTCCACCGCGGTCGACGACGCATCGACAGTGATCTGCGACACTGCCGCGACGCGGAGCGTGTCGCGGCGCGCGTAATGAAGCCGAGTTCGTGACGCGCTTCCACGAGATGCAATCCGCGGAAGCGACGATGCGGCCGGCGCGGCGCAGCGTCCCTGGCGCCAGCGACCCCAGGTCAGTCGAGCAGACACAGGTTGATGCAATAGCTCAAATGTGGCATATATGAGCGCGCTACGGCGAGGTGGTTCGCGGGCCGGGTCGGCTGGGCACTTGCGCGCGTTTGGTTGCTAACAGGGTCCCGGAAGTCGTTGTGCGGTTGGCGCGGTAACAGGCCGCGGTGTTTGGATCTCGGCACATCGCCCGTTGGCCGGTCGGGGTGGCTGTGCCGGCTGACGAGCTCTCGCTTGAGAGTGCAGATCGCTTCGGCGGCGGCGTTGTCCGCTGAGGATCCCACTGTGCCCACGGACTGGGCGAGGCGCCAGCCGGTGACCGATTTCTTGAGATTTCCAGCCTGGTATTGGCCGGATTCAACCGGTGGTCGCAACACCTCGATTGCGGAGGTGTGAGATGGGGACGATGCGGGCAGCGCCGGCCATGTCGAGGGCGTCGTGGGCGAGCCGTGTGTCGATCCGGTCGCTCATCTGGTAGCCCAACAGCCGCCTCGATCCCAGATCGAGCACGGCCGCCAGGTACAGCCAGCCCTGCCCGGTGCGCACATAGGTGATGTCCGCGACCCACGCACGATCCGGGGCACCGGGCGCGAAGTCCCGGCACGGCAGGTCCGGCAGCTTCGGCGCGGTGCGGGCGGGGATGGTGGTGCGCTTGGGGCGCCGCGGACGGATCCCCGCAATGCGGTGGGCTCTCATGAGCCGTTCCACCCGCTTGCGGTTCACAACTTGGCCCCCGGCGCGAAGCTCTGCGGTCCCCGAGGGGACCCAACGCGGCGCCCGATGCGCCATGCACACGACAGATCTCGGCGACCAGGTCCGCCTCGGCGAGCTCACGCCCCGTCGGCCCCGCCGCATGCCGGCGCCGCCAGTCATAGAACGCCTGACGGGACACCTGGGCCGCCTCGGGCACCCAGGTTCGTCTCCCCGATCCCCAAGCTGCGGGCCACCGACGCGACCGAACGGCCCTCATCAAGCACCAACGCCACCGCGTCAGACCTGAACTCCCGGCTGAACGACCGCCGCGACCGACCAGACGGCACACCGGCCCAGCCCGCAGCAGTTCCCGCATTAGGGCCATCGCCACCTCCCAATCGAGATAACCGGCCAATGGGGGGAAGCACCCTCGGGTTACTGCGCGGTCAAGTCTCCTGCTGCGCCTGTTCCAAGAGAAGCCGCGGATTCAGCGAACACCATCGCGTCACCTATGCCGGCTGCAACAAGTGACGCCGCGGTGCCCACATCAGACGGCGACGTGGCGTTGACGCCCGCGACAACCGACTCACTCACGTCGATCTCGGCAGCGCCGGACGGTGCGGCGTTCGGCACGACGCTCAACACATTTGCGAGCACCGCGCCCAAGAGGAGCGCCATTCGCCCCTTTCGGAGCGCCACGCCCCACCCTCAGCGCCGTCAACAGACGCTCATCATGTCTAGCCGCCCAGACCATAATGACCCTCAGACGGCCAACTCGAGTCCCTTGCGTGCTCTCGGCACTTTGCTCGTCTCACCCACCGATGATCCTGCCGACCGAACAGCACAACGCTGCGCCGATGCGAGAATAGAACCATGCGTGCTGGAGCACCCCGCATCGACGGCGAACGGCTGATGAGACGGCTCGACGAGCTGGCCCAGATCGGCGCCATCGAGGGCACGCAGGGCAACTGCCGTTTGGCGCTCACCGACGAGGACCGCGCTGGGCGAGACCTGGTGTGCACCTGGATGGCCGACCTGGGGCTCGACGTCACCATCGACAGGCTCGGCAACGTGGTGGCCTGCACCGAACCGGGCCGCGTCGCCGATTCGGTGATGATGGGCAGCCATATCGACACCGTCGCCACGGGCGGCCGCTACGACGGCAATCTCGGCGTGCTGGCTGGTTTGGAGGTCATCGAGTCGGTGCTCGCCGGCGGCGCTGCGCCGGCCCGCCCGCTGTCAGTGGCGTACTTCACCGACGAGGAAGGCAGCCGATTCGCTCCCGACATGCTGGGCAGCCTCGCCTACGTCGGGGGAATGGCTCTCGAAGAAGCGCTGGAGATCACGGACCGGGAGGGCATCACCGTCGGTGATGAACTCGACCGCATCGGCTATCGCGGCTCGGCGCCAGTCCCGGGCACGGTGCCGTATGCCTATATGGAGCTGCACATCGAGCAGGGCCCGGTGCTGGAATTCCACGGGATCCAGATCGGCGTCGTGGAAGGTGTGCAGGGCATTTCGTGGACAGAGGTAACGCTGAGGGGGCAGTCGAATCATGCGGGCACCACGCCGATGCCGCTGCGGCGGGATGCGGGCCTGGCGGCGTGTCGCATTGCCGGCGAGGTGCGCGAGATGGCGCACAACATTGGCGATTCGCAGGTCGGCACTGTGGGGTCTATCTCGCTCGTGCCGAACCTGGTGAACGTCATTGCCGGTTCGGCCGTGATGACAGTGGACCTGCGGAATACCTCAGAGGGAATGCTGCAGCATGCCGAGGCGCGACTCGATGAGATCGTCGCTCGCATCGCCGAAGGCGAGCATCTTGATGCTGCCATGCGGCGGACAGCTCGCTTCGAGCCAGTCGACTTTCATCCGGCGGTCATCGATCTGGTCGAGCGTTGCACCGCCGAAGCGAGCCTGACGCACCGCCGCATGCCCTCGGGCGCAGGCCACGACGCCCAAATGCTGGCGCGTGTGTGCCCGACCGGCATGATCTTCGTGCCCAGTTTCGACGGTGTCAGTCACAACCCGGCTGAGTACACGGCACCGGAGGACATCGAAGCCGGCGCGAATCTGCTGGCTGACGTTGTGTGGCGTCTCGCCAACGGCGAAATCGACGACGCGATCACGAGCACTGGGGCTGCGGCATGAGGCCGCTCACCGTCGGCGCGGCACAGCTCGGACCGATCGCCCGCTACGAGACTCGTGCCAGCGTGGTGAAGCGCCTGATAGCGCTGCTGCACCAGGGTGCCGAACGTGGCTGCGATGTCGTCGTGTTCCCCGAACTGGCGCTCACCACCTTCTTCCCCCGCTGGTTCTTTCCCGACGACTCACCAGAGCTGCTGGCGTACTTCGAAACCGAGATGCCATCGGCGGAGACCCAGCCGCTGTTCGACGAGGCCAAGCGCCTGGGTATCGGTTTCCACCTGGGGTATGCCGAGCTGACGCCCGACGGGCATCGCTACAACACTGCGATCCTCGTTGATCAGGATGGCACCCTCGTCGCCAAGTACCGCAAGGTGCACATTCCGGGACACGAAGAGCACGAGCCCCAGCGCCCCTTCCAGCATCTCGAGCGTCGCTATTTCACCGAATCTGCCGAGGGATTCAGCGTGTGGCGGGCATTCGGCGGCGTGATGGGCATTGCACTGTGCAACGACCGGCGCTGGCCCGAGACCTACCGCGTGATGGGCCTTCAGGGCGTCGAGATGATCTTCATCGGCTACAACACACCGCTGCACTACGCGCCCGACCCGATCCAGGACCCGCTGCAGGCATTCCACAATCATCTCGTGATGCAGGCGGGCGCCTACCAGAACGGCACCTGGGTGGTAGGAGTCGCCAAGGGCGGCACCGAAGAAGGCGTCGAGTCGCTGGCGCATTCGGCAGTCATTGCACCGTCAGGCCAGATCGTGGCTCAGGCCGTCACCGACGGCGACGAGCTCATCATCGCCCGCTGTGATCTGGATTGGTGCTCGCAGTACAAAGACACCCTGTTCAACTTCAGCCGCTACCGCCGACCCGAGGCGTACCGGCTAATTGTCGAACGCAAGGGCGTGATCCCGCCGCCATAGCTCGTTGTCAGTGCGGCGCTGTTTTGTTCGATGGTGCACAAGGGTGGGGTTGGTTGAATTCTTGGAGGCTGCCCGTCGAGATGGCGGCACCTAGACCCTGTCGGTCACCCACCTGTGTGGACCCGAAGGCACAGACGGGCACAGCGCTGTCGCGGCGCCAACCGGTGTCGATGAGGTCTGCTAGCCCCTCAAGCGTCGACCGAGGAGTAGATCGAGTCGGACGGTTGATCCTCGACGACAAGGTGGCGACCGAGAGCCGCCAGCGCTCGCTCCATGTCCGCAGGCCGTGAGGAGCGCTGCCGGTCGATGAGGCGCCGCACTCTGGACTCACGGATTCCGAGCTGACGAGCGAGTTCAGCTATCGAGACTCCTTGCTCGCGCATCGCGGTGTAGAGGGCAAACGTGGCGGCTGCCGCAGGCGACACCGAGGCGAGAATCTGTCCTGGCGATGGGTCGCGGGGCTCCGGTATGTCCTGCCCGTCCCGCACGTACAAGTCGAGCGCCGTCTCCAAGCAATCCTGGAGTCGGTCGCGCACCCCCTCCAGCGACCAACCGCCAGTGTGTGCGCCGTGGACACCGGGGAATGTCGCGAGATACGCCTCGCGTCCAGTGGCACGAGCTTCTTCCTCGTCACGCACGATCTCACAGGGGTAGGCATAGCGCACGTCTCAGAAGTCTCCTTTGGGAATGTCGAGGTCTCGCAGCATCGAGCGGAGAAGTCCAGCTTGCAGCTCGCCTTCCCGCAGGATTGTGCTTCGCATCCCTATCCAGATCATTGAGTGGCTGCCTTTGCCGCGGCCGGGCTGGTGCCTCAGCTCCAAGCCCTGCTTGCGAGCGTAGTGCCGCAGCCGCCGGAGGAACTCTCGGTCGGTCATTCGAGGGCAGCCAAGTCCGGCAGCCGTGGCTAGTGCTGTGAGTTTCGGGGGAGATGTGGACCGCTCCGTGTTCGTCGTCAGGTCGTCGGGTGCACTGCTTGGGTGGGATCGGTGCGGGCGGCTCGGAGTGCTGGGTAGATGCCTGCCAGCGCGCCGATGGCCAGCGCTGCGGCGATGCCTCCGGCCAGGGCCGTGGCAGGTACGGAGACGACCCACTGCTGGTTGCGGGCGTAGAAGATCGTGATCGCTGCGCCGATGGCGACGCCGCCTGCGCCGCCCAGCACCGCCAGCAGGGCCGATTCCACGAGGAACTGCTGCGCGATGTGGCGTCGGGTAGCACCGAGTGCTCGGCGCAGGCCGATCTCGGTGCGGCGCTCGAGTACCGAGATCGGCCTGACGTTTGCGATGCCGACCCCGCCGACCAGCAACGCCACGGCTCCGAGGCCGAGCAGCAGCCCGGTGAAGGCCGCCTCGGTGTACTGGCGGGCAGCGATCAGGTCGCTGGGACGGCTGACGTCGATCTCGGCGGGCGCCTGCGGCCGAACCGTTGCGGCCATGACCTCCCGCACGTTGTCGAGCAGTTCGGGATCGTCAGGCACATGGGCGCCCGTGCGCACGTAGATCCGGCTGGGTGATCGCTCGAAGTCGAAGAGTTGCTCCGCGATCGGCTCGCCGATGACTGCTGACCGGTCGATGCTGGGTGCAAGCGGGGCCGGGTCGGCAATGCCGATGACGGTGAAGTACACGCCGGACAGTTACGCCTGCGGGGCATCGGCCACGTCGCGGATGCCGAGCCGTTGCGCCGCGACCGCACCGAGCACGACGTTGGGAAGCGTTCGAGTTCCGGCATCAAGCCATCGACCATGAGCCATCGTGATGTCGAGCACTCCGCGCAAGTCGCCGTCGGCTGCCACCACGGCAATCCCGCCGGTCTGGCCTGCGGGAATGAACTCGTTGCGCCGCACTGTCGCGTCCACGATGCTGGCCGCGGCGGCGACGCGCACCGGCCCGATTCGTTCGATCATTGCTGCCGAGGCAGGCGGCAGCTCGACCTCGCCGTCGGTGAGCGACTCGCCGGGAGCGAGCTCCAACAGATCCGGTCCGAGTGCGTCGAGATCGGCCTGCAACTGGGCATCGTTGGATGCCGCGATGCCAAGCACCGACACCATGGCGGCAATGCCGATGGCTATGCCAATGGAGCTGAGCGTGGTGCGTGCCCGGCGTGCACGCAGTCCCAGCGTTCCCGTGCCGACCACATCGCGAAGTCGCATGCGGCTGCGCGCAGCACGCGCGGCTGTCGCATCGTCGACGGCGATGTCCGCGATGTCTGCTCCGGGGGCTGCGCTCGACATTGATCAGGCCGCCCTGGCGGTGTCGTGATCGACGCGCCCGTCTAACAGCGACACGGTGCGGGGCATCGCTGCGGCCAATTCACGGTCATGTGTGATCACCACAATCGTGCTGCCAGCGGAATTCAAGTCGCGCAGCAACGACACGATCCCGGCCGCCGTGCGCGAGTCCAGGTTCCCGGTGGGCTCGTCGGCGAGCAGGATCGCAGGGTTGCCGACGAGCGCGCGGGCGATGGCCACTCGCTGGCGCTCGCCCCCGGACAGTTCGGCAGGGCGATGGGCTGCACGATCGCCGAGACCGACGAGATCGAGCATGCGCTCTGCGCGTTGACGGCGCTGTGCGACCGGCACTGCTTGATACAGCAGACCCGTCGCAACGTTGTCGAGCGCATCGAGCCCTGCAATG
The DNA here is from genome assembly GCA_963663635.2 of Acidimicrobiales bacterium. GTDB lineage: Bacteria > Actinomycetota > Acidimicrobiia > Acidimicrobiales > Poriferisodalaceae > Poriferisodalis. The sequence continues at coordinate 30,754 of CAXXMY010000007.1, read as the reverse complement.
AGGTGGAACTGCTGGAAGACGAACCCGATGCGCTGTCCGCGCAGCGTCGAGACCCGACGATCCGACAACCCGCCGAGCGCATGTCCTTCGATCGTCACCTCTCCGGAACTCGGACGGTCGAGCGCCCCCATCATGTTGAGCATCGTGCTCTTGCCCGAACCCGAAGGTCCCGCCACGGCCACAAGCTCGCCGCGGCGTACATCGAGACTGACCCCAGCGAGCGCGTGAACAGGCTGAACACCGGGGTAGGTCTTGGTGACATCGGTCAGCGCGAGCACCGCGGGCGCAGCTGACCGGCGGCGCCCAGGGTTCCGAGGACGTTCGACGTGCTGGATTCGCATCAGGGCACAACGACGGCTTGGCCCGCCGTGACGTCGCCTTCGATGGCGACCTCGTTGCGGTGTATGGCACCCACTGCGACCCCGACCAGACGGCTTGTCCCGACTTCGTCCACTACCTCCACTGCGTGGCCGCCGTTGGCCAGTGCCACGAGGGCTGCGATGGGCACCACGGTGGCGTCGTGCGCGAGCACCTCAGAGACCCGAACCGTCACGGGACTTTCGTCGAACGCGCTGCCCGCGCCTTCAAGCCCGATCTCTACATCGAGGAACGACGACTGTTGCTGTCCTTGGCCCTCGGTGCGCGCAATGCTGGACACAAACGTCACCGAACCGGTCACTTCGGAGCCGTCGGGCAACTCCACGCTGACGGTGTCGCCCGTGCGCAGCAGCCCGGCGTCGGCGGTGTCGAGCGCAGCCGTCACGTGGCGGCTCGTCGAAGTGACCGAAAGCACCGGACCACCTTGGATCCGATCGCCGAGCGCGACGTGCACGGCGCTGATTCGCACCGGCTCGGGCCGGTAGACCACGGTGCCAAGCTGGACTGTTCCGGTCACCGGCAGCCCGGCGGACATCTGCCACGCCTCGACCGCTTCGGCCGTCACGTCGGTGAATTCTTCATCCACCGTGAGATCCAAACCTTCTGCATGGCCCCGTGAGACCAGCCATGACTCGAACCTGAAGACATCCGTCCCGTCGTCGATGCCCGCCTCGAGCGTGCGATGCAGCGGTGTCGTGCCTTCGAGCAGCACGACCGGTTGTGTCGAGACTTCGTAGAGCGGCGCGCCGAAGCCGATCAGGGCACCGGGCTCGGGCAGCCACGTCGCGATCCCGGTGAGCAGGTTGGGAACTGGGCTCGCCTCGCCGTATCCGAGCGTGCCATCGACCTCGACGACATCGACCAGATCCTTGACCACGACCTCGATCGTGTCGACGCTCGGCGTGAGTTGCGTCGAGGCCACCTGGGTGCTGTCGGTGGAGTCGCCGGTTTCGTCGGTCGCGCCTCGGTCCAACAAGCCGCAGCCGCTCAGCACTGCGGCGACTCCGAAGACCGCAGCCAACCACCTCATCGGGGGCCGCTCAGCCACCGTTGCCGCCTCGTCTTCCGCCGAAGAGCCCACCGCCAGGACCCGCTTGGCCTTCGAGGCCCTGGTCTGTCGCGCATTGCTGGATGGCCGAAGCGAACGCCTGTGGATCGATCTCGCCGGATTGGAACAGCTCACGCATGCCGAAGCCTCGCCCTGCACCGGCCTCGAAATTGGGATCGGGCACGTTCTCGAAACCGGGCTGCTCGCGGACACAGGCGAATACCGCCAGCACAGTGTCCTGGCGTTCGGCTTGTTCCTCTGGCGACAGTGCAGTGACGCCGACGACGCCTTGGAGGACCGATCGACACTGGTCGAGGACATCGGCAAAAGCGCCGTCCTGTGGATCTATGCCCAGTTCCTCAAGTGCTGCGCGACCGCCGAATCCGCCCTCTGGCGACGGATCGGGCCACTGCGGGTAGGTCTCGCGCATGCAGGCAGCGAACTCGAGCTGTGCCTCCTCGATGGTCATCTCCTCGGGGGGCGCTGCTTGCGTGCCTGTCGTCTGTGATTCGACGCCCGATGACTCGCTCAGCGAGGTCTCAGTGTCCGAGGCCGGGGTGGCGGTGTCCTCGAGCGTTGCTATCTGCCCGCCCCCGCTTTCGTTCGCGCCCGACGCCGCGCACGCAGTGGCCCCGAGCAATAGGGCTGCGGCCACTACGCCGCTGCGAAACACCGAAGCGATCGGATCACCAAGAGACATGTGTGATCAGTTACCGGAAGATTCTGAAAAGGCGATGAGAGGTCGATGAGGGGTCGATGAGAGATCACCGTTGCATCGACGCCGGCAATTGCGGCCTGTGGTGGTGCGATTGACCGCGCGGCGGTGCGACAATAGCCACCGGGGACCCGAACGCAGCGTTCCGGGTTCCGGAAACGAGGTAGGCGATGACGACCGAGTTCGTGTTGAACGGCTCGCCGGTCACGGTCGCCAGCGACCATGAGCATCTGCTGGCGGCACTGCGAGATGAATTGGGCATCATTTCACCCAAGGACGGGTGCGCCCCGTCAGGCCAATGCGGCTGCTGCACCGTGCTGGTGGACGGCAAGGCCCGGGTGGCCTGCCAGACCAGCCTGGAACGTTCTGCGGGCACCGAAGTGACCACGATCGAGGGCTTTGACGACGCCGAGGTGGACGCCATGGCGAACGCCTTCGCGGCCCACGGTGCCCTGCAGTGCGGGTTCTGCACACCCGGCATCGTGGTGCGGCTCAAGGCCCTGCTGGATCGCAAGGGCTCGGCGCTCACCCGAGAGGAAGCGAGCCGTCACCTCGGCGGTCACCTGTGCCGTTGCACCGGCTACACGAAGATTCTCGATGCCGTCGAGTCACTGGCGTCAGGCGAAGTGCCGGTCGCGCTGCCCCCCAAGGGCGTCGGCAGCTCTGGCGTTCGCTACGAGGCCCGCGAGCTGACGCTCGGCACCCGCCCATATATCGACGACATGTTCCCTCCAGGAATGCTCCACGGCGCCCTTCGGTACGCCGATCACGCACGTGCTGACGTCGTGTCCATCGACACCAACGCCGCGCTCGCAGTGCCGGGCGTGCAAGCAGTGTTCACCGCCGCCGACATTCCCGGTGTGCTGCGAGTGGGCATCATCCACAAGGACTGGCCGGTGATGATCCCAGTCGGCGGCCGGACGTCGTACCTCGGCGACGTGCTTGCGATCGTCGTAGCCACCGACCGTCCGGCGGCACGGCGGGCAGCCGAGCTGATCGAGGTGACCTACGACGTCCACGAGCCGATGACCGATCCCGTGCGGGTCAAAGACAGCGATGTCGATGCCGTTTGGGAGCTAGACGGGAACGTGCTGTCGCGATCGACGTATTCCCGCGGCGACATCGATGCAGCGCTGGCCGTCTCAGCGCACACCGTCACCGAGACCTTCCAGACACAGCGCATCGAGCACGCGTTCCTCGAGCCCGAATCGACGCTCGCCGTCCCCACACCGGCCAATGGCGTGGCGGCAGGGCTTCACGTGTACACCGGCGGGCAGGGCATCTGGGACGACCGCAACGACATCGCAGCTGTGCTGGCACTGGACCCGTCGGTGGTCACCACCGAGCTGGTCTCCAACGGCGGGGCGTTCGGCGGCAAGGAGGACATGTCGAACCAGGCCCATGCGGCGCTGGCGGCGTGGCTGACCGGCCGCCCGGTGCGCATCACGCTGTCGCGTGAGGAATCGCTGCTCATGCATCCGAAGCGGCACCCCATCCGCATGACCTATGAGGTCGGATGCGATGCCGACGGCAAGCTCACCGCAGTGCGGGCGCGCATGTTCGGCGACTCGGGTCCGTATGCCTCGGTGGGCATGAAGGTGCTGGAACGATCCGCGGGTCACGCCACGGGTCCGTATCTGGTGCAGGCCGTGGACGTCGAGGCGATCGCGGTGCGAACCAACAACCCGGTGTGCGGCGCATTCCGAGGATTCGGAGCGAATCAGGCGCAGTTCGCCATGGAAGGCGTGATGGACCGGCTTGCCGAAGCTGTGGGCATCAGCGGCTTCGAGATGCGCCAGCGCAACGTGGTGGTGCCTGGGGGAGTGTGGGGCCCGGGCCAGATCATGGACGACGGCTGTCTGGGCGCTCAGGCCTGCTTGGATGCCGTGCGCGAGCCCTACGAGGCAGCCCGCGCGGCCGGCAAGCCCGTCGGGATCGGGCTGGGACTCAAGAACTCCGGGCTCGGGAACGGGTTCAAGGAGATCGCCAAGGCCGTGGTGCGGTTCTGCGCTGACGGCACCCTCGAAGTCCGACATTGCTGGACCGAGATGGGCCAGGGCGTGCATACCGTCGCGCTGCAGGTCGCCGTGGAGGAGCTCGGCATCGACCCCGAAGCGGTGAGGGTCATCGTGGACTCCACCCGTGAGCTCGGTGCCGGCCAGACCACTGGCAGCCGGGGCACGCTCATGGGCGCCGGATCTGTGGCTGATGCCTGCCGCGCAGCGCTGGCCGACGGCTGCCAGCCTGAGGTGGACTACGAGGGCGAGTACCGGGTCGATTGGACCAACTCGCTGTCAGAAGGTCTGGAGAACCCGGTCATTCACTCCACGTTCGGGTATGCCGCTCAGGTTGTCATCCTCAATCCCGACACCGGCATTGTGGAGCGTGTCGTCGCAGCGCACGACGTGGGCCGAGCTGTGAACCCGTTGCTGTGCGAAGGCCAGATCGAGGGCAGCGTCCACATGGGCCTCGGCTACGCGCTCAGCGAGGGTTTCCCTGCTGACGCGCAGGGGCGACCGCTCAACACGACGCTGCGCAGCCTCGCGATCATCAGGCCCAAGGACATGCCAGATGTCGAGGTCATCCTCGTCGAGTCGCCACAGCCAGGCGCTCCCTACGGCATCAAAGGCGTCGGCGAGATCGGTTTGGTGCCAACGGCCGGAGCGGTGGCGGCGGCCCTGCGCGAGTACGAAGGTGTTTGGCACAACGAACTGCCAATGCGCAACCCTTCGAATCGCGAACGGGCCGACGCCTGGGTCTAGCTGGCGGTTCACGTCATGTTGCATGCGCCTGACGCTGACGGGCCATACATCGACGAGCCTCACCGCTTCGCCGGATGAGGTCCAACGTCAGCAGCCGGTGGCGGCCCGCAGGCGGCGGCAGCTCTGCTCGATGCGAGCCGGACTGAGCTTGGTGACAAGCCGTCGGAACGTTTCCCGCCGGATTGTGTGAATGTTGTCGAAGTTCACGACACAGTCGGTCGGCACACCGTCGAGGGCCACAGACAGCTCCAATTCCGAAACCAAGCCTCGGCGGGTCCTCGTCAACGTCGCGACGACGACGGCATCGATCCGGTCGGCAACAGGATCGCGGGTGAGCACCAAGACTGGACGGTCGCCGTCGGGTGCATCCGCAAACCAGATCTCACCGCGCTGCATCGGACCAGTCGGACCAGTCTTCTGCCGGCCCCCAGTCAGCTGCCGCAGCCAGCGACATTTCTGCGTCAGTTACTGGTACGGCCTCGTACAGCTCCGTCTCGCGCTCAGAGGCCAACCTCGCGAGATATGTGTGCAGCGCATCGCGCATCAGTTCGGACCGGCCGATACCGAGGCGTTCAGACCACCGTCGTATCTCTTTGGCATCTTCGACATCGGCCCTGAAGCTCAGCATGGCGGTTGTCATACTGTGAGCATAATTCGTATGACTAATCCTGAATCCACCGGTGTGGTGGGTGTGTGTGGGTTGCCGCGTCCGCGAAAAAGGCCTCCTGATCTGCGACGATTGTGATGTCGGTAGCCGCATTCGTCTCAAAAACAGGAGGCACTTTTTGTGTCTGGATCTTCGCGCAGTCCGGACCGGTTCGCAACGACGGTTGATCATGAGGGACTGGTGGCCAACGCGGGCCTGATCCTGGCGGGAACGCTGATTGCCCGTTTGGGTCTGTCGGCGCTGATCGAGCGGTGGGTGCGCACGGGTTCCGCGAACCCGGGCCCCAAGATCTGCACGGTGGTCGCCGCGATGCTCGCGGGCGGCACTCACATCGATCATGTCGGGATGCTGCGCGCCGGGCGCACCGGTCGGGTGCTGGGATTCCGCCCGATGGCGCCCTCGACGGTCGGGTCGTTCTTGCGGACGTTCACGTTCGGTCACGTCCGCCAGCTCGAAGCGGTGCTGTCGCGCACGCTTGCTCGCGCCTGGGGACTGGGCGCGGGCCCCGGCGACAAGCCGCTGGTGGTCGATCTGGACTCCACGATCTGCGAGGTCCACGGCAAACAAAAACAAGGCGCCGCGTACGGCCTGCACCAACGCGCTCGGCTATCACCCGCTGCTCGCTGCACGCGCCGACACCGGCGAGGTGCTCGGCGCCCGCATGCGCAAAGGCTCCGCGGGGTCGTCGCGAGGCGTGGTGCGCTTCGTCGACGAGCTCGTCGCGAACCTGCGACGCGCCGGGGCTGCTGGGCCGACCACGGTGCGCGGCGACTCGGGATTCTGGTCCCGCAAGCTGATCGACCGTCTCGACGCCCACGACGTCAAGTGGTCGATCACCGTGGCCCTCAGATCCGCTGTGCGCGCAGCGATCCAAGCAATCGGCGACACCGCATGGACCGACATCGACTACACCAACAGCGGCCACGCCCAAGTCGCCGAAACCGAATACACCACCGGCCGCGGCAAAGCGAAACGCACCGTTCGCCTCGTGGTGCGCCGCACCCGCCTCGCCGAGGGCGCACAGCAACGACTGTGGCCCGACTGGCGACACCACGCATTCAACGCCAACACCGAAACCGACACCGCCGCCGCGGACGAGTTCCACCGCGCCCACGCCGTCGTCGAGCTCGCCATCCGCGACCTCAAAGACAGCACCGGACTCGAGCACGTCCCCTCAGGGCACTACGGCGCGAACTGCGCACCGCTCGCCTGCGCAGTGCTCGCCCACAACATCGGCCACTGGACCGACACTCTTGCCGGCGCGCCGCCGGCCACGAACCGCTCCCGCCGCACCCGACTCGTCGCCCTCGCCGCCGTCGCGGTCAACCGCTCCGGCACACCCACCCTGCGATACCCCGCCCGCTGGCCCTGGGAAACACAATTCCGAGCCACACTCAGCGCTCTCAGGGCTCTGCCCGGACCCTCAGGCTGACCGACATCGCCCGGAACCGGCGCCCCCACACAAACCCAGCGTCGACAACCCCAAACCGCACCCGCACCCCTAGCCGAACACGCCCAAACACACCAAACCACACCCCCAACAACCCGGCGCGACCCCAACCCGCCACCGACCCGCGAACCCCGCGCTCACCAAAGGCCAATCGGTGGATTCAGGCTAAAGGCCAGCGTCGAGGGAACTAACGTTCCCCAGCACCTGACCCGGAACGCTGACGAACCAGTCGAGTGGCAAGTAGGTGGCAGAGTTCACGCTATGACGTCACCTGGTTCAGTCATGTTCGGTCTCTTGCTTGCCTCGCGGGAGTTCGCGATGTATCCGCCCAATGATGGTGACCCTCGTCGGCTCGTGGACCTCGCGGTGCGAGCCGAACAAGCCGGCTTCGACGCTGCGTGGATTGGCGACTCGCTGCTCGCAAAGCCCCGAGCCGAACCGCTCTCGGTGCTCGCAGCAGTTGCGGTGGCGACCGAACGAATCGACATCGGGACTGCAGTGCTGCTGGCGTCGATGCGCAACCCGGTCCAGCTCGCCCAGCAGGCGGCGACCGTCGACGCGTTGTCGAACAGTCGACTCATTCTCGGTATCGGCGCCGGGCCGGGCGGAGATGCGGTGCAGACGGACTTCGAGCTTGTCGACGCGGACTTCTCCCGACGCGGCACCCGGATGATGGAGATCGTGGACAATGCCCGCGAGCTGTGGTCCGGCGAGGGCGTCGATGAGCTGCTGCGCCTGCAGCCGGTGTGCGCCTCGCCCAGCGGACCGCGCATCTGGCTGGGCGGAGCCGGACCGAAGTCGCTCGAACGGGCCGGACGTGAGTGCGACGGCTGGTTCCCGATGCCGGTGTATCCGCCTGGCGTCGCCCGACGTCGACACCCAACTCGACCGGCTCACAGAGCTGCTGCCCGAGCTCCGCAGCTGACGGTGCACAACGCCAGGGCGGCTCAGCCGGCTCTGAGGCTGGGGTTACGCTCGCAGCCGTGAATGAGGGCGGCGCGACGACGCCGGGACTGGTGTGCTCTCACCACCACTTGTACTCCGCGCTGGCGAGAGGCATGCCTGCCCCGCCGCGCACGCCGGGAGGCTTTGCCGAAATCCTCGAGCTGGTGTGGTGGCGGCTGGATCGAGCGCTCGATCTTGAGATGCTGGAGTGGTCGGCCAAGCTCGGCGCGCTGGAGGCGCTGGAATCAGGCTGCACAGCCATCGTCGATCATCACGAGTCGCCCAATGCAATCGAAGGCTCGCTCGACGTGATCGCAGCTTCGTGCGCCGAAGTCGGTGTGCGGGTCAGCTGCTGTTACGGCGTAACGGACCGCCACGGTGTTGACGGGGCCCGGCGTGGCCTGGCAGAGAACGAGCGCTACCTCGCTGCGGGCGGCCGGGGGTATGTCGGCGTTCATGCGGCGTTCACCTGTAGCGATGACACCTTGGCGGCCGCCGCTGATCTAGCCCGCCGCCACGACGTCGGCGTGCACATCCACGCTGCTGAAGGCTCGCCCGACGCCGACGCTGCGCAGCGACTGGTAGGCCTGAGCGACGAGCGTTGGCTGCTGATCCATGGTGTCCATCTGCCGACCGACCACGGCCTCGCAGGCACCATCGTGCACAACCCTCGCTCGAACATGAACAACGCCGTCGGCTACGCCAATCCCGCGCGGTTCGCAGCCACGAACCTCATCGCGCTGGGCACCGACGGAATCGGCGCGGACATGCTCGACGAGTTCCGTGTGGCCTACATGCGAGCACGCGAGAACGACGTGACCGCTTCGCCTGATGCGCCATGGGAGTGGCTCGCGAACGGCTGGCGGTTGATGCCCGAAGCCCGCAACGACACCGTGCGATGGTCGTATCCCAGCGCCGACCCGTGGCACCTCGCGTACACCCCCGGCGTGCACGCTCTCGCCGTCACGATCGAAGGCGAACTGGTGCTCTCGGACGGAATCGCAACACGCGTCGACCGCGCCGAGGTGCGGGCCAAGGCCGCAGAACAAGCCCAACGACTCTTCACGGCGCTGGACGAACTGGACTAAAGGAGGCCGACAATGGCTGCACTGGTGACGCGCAATCAGCTCTTCGACGGGCGCAACTGGCCCGCCGCACCCACAGAAGTGCTTGCGTTCCACCGACGCCTTCCGGCGTACGCATCGACACTGGTCATCGACGCCCCGCGCCTGGCCGAAAGTCTTGGCGTTGGACGAGTTCTAGTGAAGGCCGAGACCCAACGAATGGGGCTGCCGTCGTTCAAGATCCTGGGTGCGTCGTGGGCGTCGTACCGCGCTATCTGCGAGCACCTGGGTGGCGAGCCGCCTCCGTGGGCCAACATCAACGCGCTGGCGGCCAGCCTGGCTCACCTGCGGCCGATGACCCTGGCTGCCGCCACTGATGGCAACCACGGCCGAGCGGTTGCCTTCATGGCGCGCCTGCTGGGCTTCGGTGCGCACATCCTGGTGCCCGACGGCACGTCAGAGGCTCGGATCGCGGCCATCCGAGGCGAGAGTGCCACCGTGACCGTCGTGGATGGCTCGTACGACGATGCAATCGAGCAGAGCGCCGAGATGGCCGATGAGCGCTGTCTCGTGGTCTCGGATACCTCGTGGCCGGGATACGAGACCATCCCGGCCAATGTGGCCGAGGGGTACACGACCATCTTCTCCGAAGTCGACGACGCTCTCGCGGCCAACGACATCGGTCAACCCGATCTCGTGGCGGTCCCGGTGGGTGTCGGTGCTTTCATGGCCGCGGCCGTCACCCATTACCGCAGCGGCGAGCACCGTCCGGTGCTGGTGTCGGTCGAGCCCGACGACGCGAACTGCGTGCAGGCCTCGACGATGGCCGGGGAGATCACCGAGACCCCCGGCCCGCACCGCTCGATCATGGTGGGGCTGAACTGCGGTGTGCCATCGCCGCTGGCGTGGCCGATGCTGGCCAGCGGCGTTGATTGGTGCGTGTCTGTAGACAGCGACGCTGCCGACGGGGCCATGGCTAACTTGGCGGCTGCCCAGATCGTCGCCGGCGAGACGGGCAGCGCGTCGCTGGCAGGCCTCCGGGCGTTGCTCGCTGATGACGAAGGCAGGGCGGCCTTGCCGGATCCAGAGAACGCCACGGTGCTCGTCATGGTCACCGAAGGCGCCACCGACCCGGGTAACTACGAGCACATCGTCGGCCGGCCGCACACCTCAGTCGGCAGGGTCCTCACCGCCGTACGGTGAGGACGATCAGGTACAGCCTGACCGCAGTACGTTGAGCGCTCACGCAGTGCTCGCAGCTATGACGGAGGCTTCACATGCCGCTCGATCAGGACCACTACCAAGCAATGCTCATCGACAAGCGTGACGATGGCATAGCCGTTGTCACGCTGAATCGTCCCGAGCGACTCAATGCCGTCAACGGGCAGATGCACCACGAAATGGCGACGTTCACCCGCGACGCGCAGACCGATGACGACGTGAAGGTCGTCGTGCTCGCGGGCTCGGGCCGTGCCTTCTGTGCCGGCGGCGACTTCAGCGACGCCAGCGGGCCCGCCGTCAGCTTCGAGGAGGGACGCCAGATCGTCGACCACCTCCTGGAGCTGCGCAAGCCGATCATCTCCGCAGTGCAGGGCTATGCCATGGGTCTCGGCGCCAACATCGCGCTGCTGTGCGACGTCGTGGTGGCGGGGCACAGCTCGGTGTTCGCGGACACTCACGTGAACATGGGCATCGGCGCTGGCGATGGCGGCCAGGTCATCTGGCCGCTTCTCATGGGTGTGAACCGGGCCAAGTGGTACCTGATGACCGGTGAGCGGGTCACCGGACCGATGCTCTACGACATGGGACTCGTCAATTTCCTGGTGGACGACGACGCAATTCTGGACACTGCGCTCGAGAAGGCTGCGCAGCTGGCCGCGGGCCCCCAGAAGGCCATCAGCGCATCGAAGGTGCCGATCAACAACTGGATCCGGCAGATGTCCGCCCAGATCCTTCCGCTGTCGCTCAGCCTGGAAGGCGAGACCTTCCACAGCAGCGATGCCCGCGAAGCCCAGCGAGCGTTCGTCGAGAAGCGCCCGCCCAAGTTCGACTGAAGCTCGTACCGCTCACGACGTTGGGGGACCGCTCAGTCCGCCAGCAGTCCCGCAATCCAGTGGGCGATGTCGCCGATCACCTCGTTGCGGTTGGTCTCGTTGACGAGTTCGTGCCGGGCGCCGGGGTACACCTTGATGCGCACGTCCATCGAGCTCGTGCCGAGCACGGCGTCGCGCGTCGGCCCGTATGGCACGAACGGGTCGGCGTCCCCGTGGAACATCGCAAGCGGGATGTCGATCGCGGCTTGATGCGCCATGAACACATCCAGTGCGATGACCTCGGCTTCGAGCAGCGGCCGTTTGTACAGACCGTGATAAACGAGCGGGTCGTTGGTGTAGGCCTCACACACAGCGGCGTCACGCGACATCCCCGACGGGTCTGAATCCGCCGGCGGAAGTTCTGGCAGCGCCAGCACCTCACGCGCCCATTGCCAATCGCCCAGCACGGCACCGAGGAATCCGGCACCGGCCAACCGGCCCGGATAGCGCTGTGCATAGCGTGCTGTGATCAGTCCGCCCATCGAGTGCCCCAGTATCACCACCGGGAGCCGGGGGTACGTCCTGCACACTGCATCGACGGCTGCAGCGAGGTCGCTGACCACATCTTCGAAATCCAAGATCAGCGCACGCTCTCCGTCGCTGCGGCCGTGCCCGACGTGGTCCGCGGCAGCCGCCGCCCAGCCACGCTCGCAGAACGCTTCGGCGACGTGGGCGTAACGGCCGCCGTGCTCGGCGTATCCGTGAACGAAGAACACCACGGCGCTCGCCCCGCCGTCAGGGTCCCACCGGCGCACGTGGACGCGCCCCGCATGGCCGTCAACGCTGAACTCGGCGGGCGTGAGATCAGACATGGGACTCGGTCGCCATTCGCGCTCGCCTCGGATCGGTCCCTCTCGATGGTCCAGCGAAATGTAGCGTTTCCGATGTTGTCGCTTCTGCCGTGGGTGCTGTGTCCCAACGGCATCCGGCGGACGGACCGCCGGGGTCACGTGTGGCAGCAATCTGCGAAGGCAACCGGGGGGCATGGCGGTCACAACTGTCAGCGATGACGACGAAAGCGCAAGTGCCGGCTCCGGCGAGGGCGCCGCCTCGAACCGGACCGCGCGTTTGCTGAGGCCGCTCGCTGGCGTCGCTGTGCCTGCAATCGCGACGTTGGCCGCCTTGATCGTCGGCGCCGTGATGCTGCTCGCAGTGGGCGCCAACCCGCTCGTCGGCTACGGAAAGCTCATCACCGGTGCATTCGGCAGCGCCGACAATCTCGCTGACACCGCGGTACGGGCGATGCCGCTCGCACTGGTGGGCGTCGGAATCTGCATCGCGTTCCGCACCGACGTCATCAACATCGGCGGCGAGGGGCAGATCATCCTCGGCGCCATTGCCGCGACTTCAACGTCGATGGCCTTCGAAGACCTGCCGAGAGTGTTCCTTGTGCCGCTTGTGCTCGTCGCGGGTGCTGTGGGCGGCGGATTCTGGGGGGCGATTCCCGGTGCGCTGAAGGCCTACGCGGGCGTCAACGAGATTCTCTCCACGATCATGATGAACATCGTCGCGGCGCACTTGCTGAGCTTCTTGTTGCAGGACCTGTTGATCGAACCGAAGGACATCAGAATCCAGCAGACCCGCCGTCTCAGCGCGAATGCCGACCTGCCGCTGCTACCAGGCGGCACTCGCCTGCACGTCGGCGTGCTGATCGCGATGCTGGTGGCGGTAGCCGGCTACTTCCTGCTCTTCCGCAGCGCACTCGGCCTGCGCTTGCGTTCCGTGGGGCACAATCCGGACGCTTCCCAATATGCCGGCATGGCAGTCAAGCGCAGCATCACGCAAGCGCTGGCGTTCAGCGGGGCCTGTTGCGGGATCGCCGGGGCGGTGCTGGTGTTCGGCAGCGAATCGCATCGCCTCATCGGCGAGGGAGGCGCTGCGGCGTTCACCCAGAATGCAGGCTTCAACGGCATCGTGGCTGCGCTCTTCGGCGGTTTGCATCCACTGTTCACCGTCCCCGCATCGTTCCTGTTCGGGGGAATGCTCACTGGAGGCAGTGATCTCCAGCGCGCCCTGCAGGTGCCGGCGGCGCTGGTGGTAGCGCTCAACGGCGTCGTGGTGGTGTTTGTCGTCGGCAGCTTTCGGCTGCGCGATCGGCTGCGCCGCTGGGCTGGCGAGGAAGCCAGCTACGGAGGCAGGGCGTGAGCGATTTCTTCACTGCCACCGTGCTGGTCGCCACACTCGCGTCGGGCATCCGGCTGGCAACGCCGTTCCTGTTCGCGGCCTTGGGCGAGACCATCGGCCAACGCTCCGGAGTGCTGAACCTCGGCGTCGAAGGCGTGATGCTCATCGGCGCGTATGCCGCGTACATCACCGCACTGCGAACCGGCAGTTCGCTGGCCGGCGTCCTCGCAGCGCTGGCGGCCGGTGCCGCAATGGGCATCGTGTACGCATTCATCACTGTGGTGATGCATGCCACGCAAGGCATCAGCGGCATTGGCATCTTCTTGTTCGGTCTGGGCTTCACGGATCTGCTGTTCCGCACGCAGGTAGGCACGCCGGTCCCCATCGACGGGCTCGGCTCAGCGCGGATTCCTGGCCTCGCGGATCTGCCGGTAGTCGGGGAAGTGCTGTTCGAACACAGTGTGCTGACCTACGTGGCGTTCGCGCTGGTCCCCGTCGTGTGGTTTGTGGTGAACCGGACGACCTTCGGCTTGAACATCCGCGCCGTCGGCGAGACACCCGAAGCAGCCGACACGCTCGGAGTACGCGTGAACGTCGTGCGTACCTGGGCAATCATCATTGGCAATGTGATGGCAGGCCTCGCTGGCGGCGCGCTGGCCCTCGACGTTGGCATCTTCCAGCAGAACCTCACATCTGGCCAGGGCTTCATCGCCGTGGCGCTGGTGTATTTCGGGGCCTGGCGGTCGAGCGGTGTGATGGCCGGGGCGCTGCTGTTCGGCGTCGTGTCGTCCACAGTGCTGCAACTCAAGACGCTCGGAATCATCGTGGGAGCGACTTCGACAATCGCTGCAATGGCTCCCGCAGTGCTCACCATCGTGGTCCTCGTCTTGGTGAGCCGCCGCATCGGAGCACCGGCCGCCTTGACGGTGCCGTTCGAACGCGACGGGTAGAGGCCTAGCGGGAGAAATGCGCCCGGATATCGCCGTGACACGCTCGACACACGCACGGAATCCGATGTTGACTGCGGGCGGCATCACTGGTGCCGAGGTTGCCCTAGCATCGCGGGGCAGTCGGAGGCCGCGGTCTGCTGCGGACAGCGCCCACGGGGCGCTGCTTCTGGCCGGAACAGTCTGGGAGGACTACATGCCTGTATGCACCGCGCCGAAGGGCGCTCGGAAAATTCGAGGACGTCGCCGCTTGCCAACGATGCTGACGGCACTCCTCGCGCTCGTCCTGCTGGCTGCAGGCTGCACCGGTACCGACGAGGCCGCTGAATCCTCGCCGACCACTGAGCAAGCGGTTTCGCCGCCGACGACCGAGGAAATGGAGCCGCTGCGAATCGCCATTGTGGCGCCGAGTGCCAGTAACGACCTTGCGTTTACTCAGAGCATGGTCGACGCGGTGAACGCTGTCGGAGCGACCCGCGAGATCGAGGTTGCGGTCACCGACGGCACCTTCATCGTGGAGGAGGCGGCCGCGGCGATCCGGGGCTATGCAGAAGAGGGCTTCCACCTGGTGATCGCCCATGGCAGCCAATACGGCGGCCCACTCGGGGAGATCGCTCCGGACTTCCCGGACACGTCCTTCGCCTGGGGCACTGCTGCGGACTACATGGGCCTCGACAACGTGTTCGCCTACACGGTGCGTTCCGATGAGGGCGGCTATGTGGCGGGCACTGTCGCGGCGGGGATCACTGCGTCCGGCGTGATCGGCGTCATCGGCCCGATCCCGGTCGGCGACGCGAAGCTCTACGTCGACGGCTTCGCCGCTGGCGTTGCTGCAACAGACCCGTCGATCCAGACCAACATCGTGTACACCGACTCGTTCAGCGACGTGTTACTTGCCGCAGAAGCGGCCGAGGCTCATATCTCCAACGGCGCTGACGTGCTGACGGGCTCTGCGCAAATGGTGGTTGGCGCCACCGGCGTCGCCAAGGAAAAGGGCGTCGCTTGGTTCGGCACACAGGCCAACCAGACGGCGCTTGGTGAAGACATCGTCGTGGCGTCGCAGGTGTACCACTGGGAGGCATTGCTCGCGGACATGATCGACAAGATCGAAGCGGGCACCCTTGGTGGTGAAGTGATGATCGCCACGCTGGCCAATGGCGGCATCGTGATCGAATTCAACGACGGCTACGGCCTCGACAGCGCGATCCGCGCTGCGGCCGAAGCGGTCGCCGAAGGCATCGCCGACGGTTCGATCTCAACTGGCATCGAGTAGGCAGCTCTTTCTGGCTGCGGGAGCTCGGCGAAGTGCACGAACCTGTGACGCACGACCGTCGATGAACCCGTGGCACAGAAAATGAACCAACCGGACGGCACGTCGGCTGCCGGGGCCTCGGCATCGAGCCAGGCCCCGGCGCCGCCGATGTTGGAGATGCGCGGCATCACGAAGCGGTTTCCGGGCGTTGTCGCCAACGAGGACGTCGATCTTGTGGTTCAGCCGGGGCACGTGCACACGCTGCTCGGCGAGAACGGCGCGGGAAAGAGCACGCTCGTCAAGATCCTGTACGGGCTCTACCGACCCGATGAGGGCACCGTCTCGATTCAGGGCAACCGAATCGAGGTGACCTCGCCGGCGGACGCCATTCGCCACGGCATCGGCATGATCCACCAGCACTTCATGCTGGTCCCGACGCTCACCGTCGCCGAGAACGTTGCGCTGGGATTACGTGGGCGGCGCGGCCTCGCCGACATGGGGCTGGTGCGCCGGCGCGTTGTTGAGGTCTCCGAGCAGCACGGCCTCTTGATCGATCCCGATGCGTACATCTGGCAGCTTGCGGTCGGCGAGCGCCAACGAGCCGAGATCCTCAAGGCGCTGTACCGCGACGCTCGGCTGCTGGTGCTCGACGAGCCCACAGCGGTCCTCACACCGCCCGAGGTCACCGATCTGTTCGCCACGCTGCGGTCGCTGACCGACGAGGGACGCGGCCTCATTTTCATCTCCCACAAGCTGGCCGAGGTCATGGAGATCTCTGATGAGATCACGGTGCTGCGGGACGGCCGCGTCGTCGGTCGCACGACACCAGACCAGACGTCCCGGGAAGGTCTGGCCTCGATGATGGTGGGCCGGGAGGTGCGGCTGGGACGCGAGGTGCCGCCCCAGCCGACCGGCGACGACCGCCTGGTCGTGAACGGGCTGCGCGTCCGCGGCGACAGAGGCAACGTCGCGCTTCACGACTTCTCGGTTCGGGTCGCCGGCGGCGAGATCGTCGGGATTGCCGGCGTGTCAGGAAACGGGCAGCGAGAGCTGGCCGAGGCGATCTTCGGGCTGCGGCCCGCAGAATCCGGATCGATCGAGGTCGGCGGTGTGCCGGTCGACACGCCATCGCCGAAGCATGTGCGGCGCCGAGGCGTGGCGTTCGTTCCCGAGGAGCGCATGCGACACGGTGCAGTGGGGGAGCTGACCGTCTCGGAAAACCTGATGCTCGTCGAGTACGAGCATCGGCCTTATGTGCGCGCCGGACTCCTGCAGTTCCGCGCTATCGCGGAGCGCTGCCGGGACCTTGTGAAGCGATTCGCCGTCAAGACGCCGTCGATCGCCACGCAGACCTCGCACCTCTCGGGCGGCAACATCCAAAAAGTCGTGATCGCTCGGGAATTCTCCTCGGACGCCGAGGTGCTGATCGTCGCGCAGCCCACACGCGGCATCGACATCGGCGCAGCCGAGTACGTCCACGAGCGCTTGCTCGCCAAGCGTGCCGCCGGCGCCGCGATCCTGCTCATCAGCGAGGATCTCGACGAGGCCATACAGCTCTCGGATCGCATTGTCGTGCTGTTCCAGGGGCGTGCCATGTGCGACCTGCCGCGCTCGGAGGCCACGGCGGACCGAATCGGGCTGCTGATGACCGGCGTCAGCAACGACAAGCTGGCATCGGTTTAGCGCCGGCCTGAGTTGCAGATCAGCGCGGGGCGATCCGGCAGGTGCCGTCGTGGTGCAGCACGACCTGCACCGGCAGGCCGAGCCGCAGGTCCGCGAGGTCGATCCCGTCAGCCTGGGCGGTGATGCGCACGCCCTCGTCCAGCTCGGCGATGACCGCTGCGTAGGGAACATCGTCCGCGAAGCCGGGGTGCAGGGCCCGGTGCGTCACGGTCCAGGTGTAGATGCGGCCGTGCCTGCTGGAGGGCTCCCAGGCCCACGCGGTCGAGCCGCAGGCGTTGCACGCCTCGCGCGGCATGTGCCTCCACTTGCCGCATTCCCCACAGCGCTGGAATCGCAATTCACCCTGCCGGCAGAACGCGAAGAACTCGCCCCAGAGGCCTTCACCACGCGGCGGCGGCTTGGCGCTGTCGCCATCGGACTCAGCCGAGGACTTGGCCGCGCCAGCAGAGTCACTCATCGTCGAGTTCACCTGCGCAGGATCGCGGCGGAGCCCTCGGCGAAGTTGCCCCAGCCGGTCACGAGCCCGACTTCGCAGCCGTCCACCTGCAAGTCGGCTTCGTGGCGCAGCTGGCGCACGGCTTCGACGACGTGGTTGAGGCTCTCGACGTGCGCCTCGGAGTGCAGGCCGCCGTGGGTGTTGATCGGCAGCTCGCCGTCGATTCGCAGACGGCCGCCGCTCACGTAGTCGCCCACCTCGCCAGTGCCGCACAGTCCCAGCGCCTCGAGCTGAAGCAGCACGACGTAGGTGAAGCAGTCGTAGATCTGGGCGAAATCCAGATCGGCCGGCGTGACGTCGGCCATGGCAAAGGCCCGAGGCGCAGCGCGGGCAAGCCCGATGTCGGCGATGTCGGCGCGGCTTTCGAACTCGTCGGCTGGGTACGGATGGCCTTCGGCGACACCGCTGATGTACACGGGTGTGTGCGGCAGGTCTCGTGCGCGTTCGGCGGAGGTCACCACGACAGCGCATGCGCCGTCGGTTTCCAGGCAGCAGTCGAACATCCGCAGTGGCGAGGAGATCATCGGCGACGCGAGGTAGTCCTCAAGCGTCAGCGGCCGCCCACGCATGTATGCCTTGGGGTTGGACTGAGCGTTCGATCTGCTCAAAAGCGCGATCTCTGCGGTGTGCTCGGGTGTGATCCCGTACAACTCACTGTGGCGTGTTGCAAGCCAGCTGTAGAACTGCACGGGAGCGAAGACGCCCATCGGCGCGTATGCGTTCAGAACCGCCGCGCTCATGGTGTCGTCGCCGGTCACAGGCTCCGCGCTCGATGCAGCGACGGTTTCGGATCCGCCGTCGGGGCCTCGGCTGATGCGCGTCTCGGAGTAGCCGTTCCAGCCGTAGGGGACGAGCACTGCCGACGCAACGCCCGTGGTGACGGCCATCGCTGCGCTCTGGAGCGCGGCGACGGGATTGGCGCCCCCGTGATGCAGCGACACCGAGTACGTGAGGTTGTCCATGCCGATGGTGGCTGCCAGGGCCTCGCTGAACACCTTGTTCCCGGAAAGCACCAATCCGTCGACGTCGCTGGGAACCAGCCCGGCGTCGGCCGTCGCACGCTGGCAGGCCTCGGCCACCTGGCTGAGCACTGTTCGGCCCGAGCCCCGCACGAATGCGGTCTCGCCGACACCGACGATGCAGGATTGGTCCATCATCGCGTCGCTCAGATGATGAACGCCATGTTCGGCAACGCCGAGGTGGAGTTGACGAGCTCGACCTTCTTCGCAGCGATGCGCAGGCCCTCGTCGGTGCGGCGCAGGCGATGGGTGGTGCGACCCACCCAGATACGCATGTCGTTGGTTGCCTGTACGGCGTGTTCGTACAGGACGAAGTTGCTGCCCACTTCGTACTCGTCGCCGTCGCCGTCGCCGTTGTCGCCGGGATGGACGGCGAGGATCTGAATGTTCGAGATGACGCGCCGCATCGGCGACTTCGGTACCTGTGAGTAGCGCCGTCCGCTCATCAACTGCTGGATGCGGGTTCTCAGCCGGTTGCGATTGTCATTGAGGAAGCTCACCCGGGAGCCCGGCTCGTAGTCACCGGCCCCGAACGGCACCCAGTAGTGAATGTCGTCGGTGACCAGCGCCACCCAGTCTTCGTACCGGGACTCATCCGCGAGCACAGCCTCGTGGTAGAGGAATTCCTCGATCTCGCGCCGCGTGGCCTCGTCGACGGCCGGCATCGTCGCTGATCAGCCTTGACCGTTGCCCGACGATCCGTTGGCGGGGCTGCGCCATTCCCCTCGGCAGGTCCCGACGTCGCCGATCCGGACATGACGCAGCGGTAGTGATGCCAGAAACCGCGACTGGTGGTCTCGTCAGTGACATCGCTCCAGCGCTGGCCGCCGCCGCTCTGCTCACGCTCGATACCGCGGCCAAGCTCGACCCAGCCGCGTTCGGTGTGCCCATGGAGGTCCGTGGCACCGCCGACATCGAACGCCCGGTGCATCCGTTCGGCGATGACCACGTCCTCTGGAAGGAAGAACGACGCTGGCCCCATCGCCGCCTCGGACTGCAGGACCACCCGCCGGTTGATGCCGGGGTCAGAGGTCTCCACCAACAGCGGCGTGTGATGGTGCTCCGTCAGCCCGGGTGCCAGCGGGTCGATCCGCGCGATGTTCATCTCGCCGAGGAAAAGGTTGGGGAACACGAAGGCGTGCGGCGGCCCGTCCCACATGATCGACTTCGCCTTCTCAACGCCGTAGGCGTCCTCGAGATCGTCGCAATAGGCACTGACCTTGCCGCGGGGTGCTCCGAGCCACGCCAACTCGGTGGTGTAGCTCTTGCGAAAGTCCAGCTCGACGTGACCGCCGCCGTAGTCGCGAGCCACCGACTTCGTCCGCCCTTCGCCTTCGAGGATGACGTCTTCGTACTGGCTTCCGGCCAGCAGCGACGACGCCAGCGACTCGTGGGCGAAGATGATGTGGTAGCCGTCGTTGTCGCTCTCGGGCCACATCTTCCAATTGGAATCGACCCGCTGTCCGATCCAGCCGCCGTTGAGCTGCAGCCGGCCGGTGGGCGACATATCTGCCGCACGATCGAGCAGGTCGCTGCCTCCGGGACCGAGGTGCTCGCTCAGCGGCCCGGCGGTGCCGCTCTGGTTTGCGAACACGAATCCCCGGTAGATGCCGATCTGGCCGGGCTGGTCGAGGCGCACATCGGGCTTCCCGTTTCGGAATCCTTGCGGGAACGGCGCTCCCAGCAGCGTCCCGTCGAGGGCGTAGGTCCATGCGTGGTATGGGCAGCGGAAGTTGCGATTGTTGCCTTCCGATTGGGGACACAGGGTCGTGCCCCGGTGCGCGCATCGGTTCGCTACGACGCTGATCTCGCCCTCGGGCGTGCGAGCCATCAGCACTCGTTCAGTGCCGAGCCGTCGAGCAACCCAGTCGCCGCCATTGGGAATCTCGGACTCGTGGCCCACGAATACCCAGCCGTCGGTGAAGATGTGCTTCATCTCGTCGGCGAAGACGGACGGGTCGGTGTACAGGCTTCCGTGCACGCGGTAGTCCTGCACCAGGTGCGTGTAGTCCCTGCCGGTGCCAACGATCGGCGTCTCGGCGGCTAACACCATCACGTTCGAGACTACTCCCGCCCGTCCGATGACGTCAGAAGCGGGCCGAGGGCACGGCTAGATGATGAAGGCCAGGTTCGGCAGCGGCGAGGTGGAGTTCACAAGCTCCACCTTCTTGGCCGCCATGCGCAGGCCATCGGGTGTGTGCCGCAGACGGTGCGTTGCCCGTCCTGCCCACAGCCGTAGGTGTCCCGTGGCTTGCACCGCATGTTCGTAGAGCACGAAGTTGCTGCCGACCTCGAACTCGTCGCCGTCGGTGCTGAGGATCTCGATGTTCGACACGACCCGGCGCATCGACGACGGAGGATCCTGGGCGTGGTGGATGCCGGTTGCCAGCTGGCGGATGCGCGTGCCGAGGCGGGCCCGATTGTCGTTGATGTAGCTGACTCGGGTGCCGGGCTCATAGTTGCCGGGACCGAACGGCACCCAATAGTGCATGTCGTCGGTGACCAGCGCTTCCCACTCGCCGTAGCGGGATTCATCGGCGAGGCGCGCCTCGCGATAAACGAACGCCTCGATGTCGCGGCGCGTTGCCTCGTCGACACGGTCCATGGCGGCTGCTCAGACTCCGTTGGCGGGACCGTTCACGATGTCATTGGCCATGACGTCGCGGTAGTGGTGCCAGAAGCCGCGATTGGTGGTCTCGTCGGTGATGTCGCTCCACCGCTGACCGTCCTCTGTGTGCTCACGCAGGAGGCCCCGGCTGAGATCGATCCACCCGTCGTCACCAACGACGGCTCCTTCGAAGGCACGGTGCATGCGCTCGGCGATCACCGCGTCGTCGGTGAGGAAGAACGATGCAGGGCCCATCGCTGCCTCGGACTGCAGCACGAGCCGACGGTTGACGCTCTCGTCAGTGCCTTCGACCAGCAGCGGCGTGTGATGGTGCACGGTGACGCCCGGCGCAAGCGGTTCGATCCGGGCGATGTTCATCTCGGCGAGGAACAGGTTGGGAAACACCAGGGCGTGCGGCGGTCCGTCCCACAGGATCGTCTGCGCCTTGTCGGTGCCAACCGAACGCTCCAGTGCGTCGCAGTAGTCGGTGACCTTCTCACGCTTGGTTCCGAGCCAGGCAAGTTCGGTCGTGTAGCCACGACGGAAATCCAGCTCGATGTGGCCCCCGTCGTAGGCCCGTGTCACTGAATCGGAGGCCCCTTCGCCGCCCATGACGATCTCGTCGTAGTAGGTGTCCGGGATCGCCTGCGCCATCGACGCGTGGGTGAAATTGAGGTGGTATCCGTCGTTGTCGCTCTCTGGCCACATCTTCCAGTTCGAGTCGATCCGCTGGCCGATCCAGCCGGCGCTCAGGCGAACCCGACCGGTGGGCGACATGTTCGACGCACGGTCGATCAGGTCGGTGCCACCGGCACCGAGGTGCTCGGCCAAGGTTCCTGCTGTGCCGCTGCGGTTGGCGAACACGAACCCGCGGTAGTCGTCGACCTGCCCTGGCCGGTCGAGGCCCAGATCGGCGGTGTCCTTGTGGAATCCCTTCGGTCCTGGCACGCCCAGCAGCGTGCCGTCGAGGTCGTAGGTCCAACCGTGGTATGGGCAGCGGAAGTTGCGATTGGTGCCCTCGTTCTGGGGGCACAGGGTGGTGCCCCGGTGGGCGCAGCGGTTCGCGACCACGCTGATGCCGCCGTCGCGGTTGCGCACCATCAGGACCGGTTCGGTGCCAAGGCGGCGAGCAACCCAGTTGCCCTCGTCGGGCACTTCGGACTCGTGGCCCACGAAGACCCAGCCGTTGGTGAAGATGCGTTCCATCTCGTCCGCAAAGACGATTGGGTCGGTATAGAGGCTTCCGTGGATCCGGTCGTCCTGCACGATTTGCCGGTAGTCGTTCGTCGCCGGTGAGCTCTGCACTGTCAGTGCCATCGATGCTCCTCCTGTCGCTGTCAAGAGACGCTAGGCGGTGGGGTCCGCCCACCGCTGATTCCCGTCAGATGCCGGGGGTTCGGTATCCGTCGTGACGCCACAGGATGGGAAAGTGGTTCTCGTCCATCTCGTCGTCGCTGAGCCGGGCATAGCGCGAATAGACGGGTCCGTTGCCCTGCCCGAAGCCATCCCGGTTGAACCGGGCCTCGCTGCTGGCGCAGTGCAGTACCAATGACCGCCGGTGCCGATCGGAACGATTCGGCCCTGAACCGTGCCAGGCCCAGCCGTGATGGAACGATCCGCCGCCGGCGGGCACCTCCACCGCCGCGATATCGAGCTCTGTGCCGGCGGCCTCGGCGGCCGCGATGACTGTGGCCCGGTAGTCGTCGGGGGCATGAAACTCGCCGGACGGATCGGCTTCGGTGGGCCAGCGATGTGATCCTCGGGCGATCTCCAACGTGCCACCGCCGGCCACGGTGTCGTCGAGCGCTATCCAGCACGAGAACATCTCGGTCGGCGCGTACCAGGCCAGATAGGCGTTATCGCGGTGGAAACCCAGCGACCGGGCACCCGGAGGCTTCCACAGGACGTTGTCTTGGACGATGCGAGCGCCGGGCCAACCCGCAAGCGTGGCCAAAGCTTCGCCCAGATGGGCGTTGAGCACCGTCGACGCGATGAGCCGATCGGCTTTCCAGCCGTTGCAAATCTGCCGCGTCAGAGTCGGATCGTCGCGCTCTTCGAGCCAGTTGACTTCGTCGGGAGCAGTGCCCGTTTCGAATTCGCCGCGGAACAGCCGCTCGAAACGCTGTCTCAGCGGGTCGATCAAGCCCGGGTCAATGAGCGCGTCGACCGTGACGAAGCCGTTGGCGTAGAAGAACTCCAAATCGCTCGCCGCGAGCATCACGCCAAGCTAGTGCTGTAGCCGCTGAGTCCCGGAGGCCGCTGTAGATGGCCGAAACCGTCGGGCTGCGTTGGCAGTCGCGGATGAACTCGCTCATCCGCTGTGTTAGACGTTCCGGAAGTCCTACGACAATCGGTTGTGTCTGATGCTCAGGATGTCTTAGGACAGCCTGAAGTCGGGATCGTGGCGGCGGAGTTCGCGGCGGGCGATGGTCATCTTGTGGACTTCGTCGGGGCCGTCTGCGATCCGCAGCGTGCGCATGTGGGCGTACATTTCGGCCAGCGGGAAGAACTGCGTCACGCCGCCGGCGCCGTGCACCTGGATGGCACGGTCGATCACCTTGAGGGCCATGTTGGGCACGGCAACCTTGATGCCGGAGATCTCCTGCGCTGCTGCTTTGTTGCCGATCGTGTCCATCAGGTGCGCCACGTGCAGGACGTACTCGCGGGCTTGATCGATCTCGATGCGGGCGTCGGCGATCCAGTCCTGGATGAGCCCCTGTTGGGCGACCGGTTTGCCGAAGGTTTCGCGTTCGAGCGCACGGCGGCACATGCACTCCAGCGCGCGCTCGGCCACGCCAACCGAGCGCATGCAGTGGTGGATGCGGCCAGGGCCGAGTCGGGCCTGGCTAATGGCGAAGCCTTCGCCCTCGCCGCCCAGGATGTGGTCCTCGGGTACGCGTACGTTCTCGTACACCAGCTCGGGATGACCGCCCCGGTCGTGGAAGCCGAACACCAGCGGGTCGCGCCCGACGCTGATCCCCTCCGCGTGACGTGGCACGACGATCATGGACTGCTGGCGGTGTCTCGGACCATCGGGGTCGTTCTTGCCCATCACGATGAGCACCTGGCACTCGGGCCGCAGTGCGTTCGAGGAGAACCACTTGCGGCCATTGAGCACGTACTCGTCGCCGTCGCGGTCGATCCGCAGCCGGATGTTGGAAGCGTCAGAGCTGGCCACCTCGGGCTCGGTCATCGAGAAGGTGGACCTGAACTCGCCCTCCAGCAGCGGCGCGAGGTACTGCTGCTTGACCCGCTCGGAGCCGTAAAGGTTCAGGATCTCCATGTTGCCGGTGTCGGGCGCGGAGCAATTCAGCGCTTCGGAGCTGAACGTGACCTTGCCGAGCTGCTCGGAGATGGGCGAATAATCGAGATTGGACAGCTTGGTGCCTGACGCCTGCGGGTCGAGATGGGGGATGAACAGGTTCCACAGCCCACGCTCGCGGGCGGCGGCTTTGAGTTTGTCCATGATCGCTGGCGTGGCGTGCACGTTTCCCGCGGCAGCCAACTCGGCGTACTGCTCGTGGTACTCCTGCTCATTGGGATAGATGTGGTCGTCCATGAACGACTGCACGGCCTCTTGCGTTTCGAGGCCCTTCTTCGTGTACGCATGCGCCATGGTTTCGCTCCAGTCGTGGATATTCGATTCGCGCCCAGAAAGTAGCGGGCGCCCGTGCGTAGCGAAGCTAGCCCGCGGCTGCGCGAAGTTTCAGGGCCGCGTCCCGTGACAGTCCGTCGCCCAGATCCCGGCTCGCTCAAACGTGCGTGCCGACGCCACCATCGACCGTGAGGCAGGTGCCGTTGATGTAGTTGGCAGCGTTGCTGGCGAGGAAGACCACGCCCGATGCAACCTCTTCGGCGGTGCCGTAGCGGCCTTGAGGTACCCCGGTGGAGTTGCGGGCAAAGATGGCCTCGGCGTCGGTGTTGCTCGCCTCGGCGATCTCGGCGGCTGCGCGTTCCCACATGTCGGTGCGGATGAGGCCAGGGATGACCGTGTTGGTAAGCACGTTGTCGGCGCCGTATTTGCCCGCGAGCGCTTTCGCTGTCGCCACCATCGCGGCTTTGGTGGCGGCGTAGTCGATGAGCGCCGCATTCGGCGAGAAGGCAGCACCGGTGGCGATCATGATGATGCGGCCCCATTTCTGCTTGCGCATGTGGGGGAGACAGAACCGGGTGCAGCGCACGGCTGACATCAGGTTGAGCTGGTGCAGGTCGGTCCAGTCGTCATCGGACATGTAGAGGAAGTTGCGCGACGGCGAGGCGCCGACGTTGTTGACGACGATGTCAGCCGGCCCGACGTCGGCCGCCGCGGCTTCGAGGAAGCTCTGCGTGGACTCAGCGTCGGCCATATCAGCGGTGTAGCCGCGCGCCGAGCCGGAGCCCGACGGTGGCTCGTAGGCAGCGAGGGCGTCGATGGCCTCAGCGCCGCGTGCGCAAAACGCAACCGCGGCACCGTGGTCGGCCAGCAACCGCACGGCGGCCTCGCCGATGCCCTTGCTGGCTCCGGTGACCAGCGCCGTGCGTCCCGAGAGATCCAGGTCCAGCATTGCTTCCTCCAGTCGGCGGATCAGTCAGCGGCGGCAAGAGCCGCTTCACTGCTCTCGTTCGTCGGGACGTCCGACGGCTCCTTGGCTGCATCGAGTTCGGCGACGCCCTGCTTGATCCTGGGGATCAGCTCGCGGCCGAAGTCGACGGCGTCGTTGAGCGGGTCGAACCCGCGGATCAGCACGTATGCCACGTCGCTCGGGCCCCCGCCCGCGGGTGTGCCGAGCCGGTAGTAGCGCAGGATCGAATCGGCCACCTGTTCGGGTGTGCCGACCAGACACGAGGTGTTGCCCGGAGCTCCGGTCGCTTCGGCGATCTTGAGCCACAGGCGCTCGTCATGGGTGTCGGCGGCCGCAGCGTGTGCCAGCATCCGCTCGCCGCCGCGGTCGTAGGGCTTGCCTCGGTGACTGCCCGCAACGGTCAGCTTGTCCGTGCCGGCGGCTTCGATGCCCCCGAGGATGCGGTGCGCACGGTCCCACGCTTCGCCTTCGCTGGCACCCAGGATGGGCCGCACGCTGATTGAGAATTGAGGTGTGCGTCCTTGCTCGGCAGCTCTGGCGCGGAAGTCGTCGAATCGTTCCGCCAGCGCAGTCCTCGGCTCGGCGTACACGGCGTACACGTCGCAGCGGCGGGCACCCATCTCGAGCGCCTCGACGGAGGATCCGCCGAAAAACACCGGAGGCGACGGCTGCTGCAGCGGCCTCACATCGGGGCGTACATCGCTGAAGCGGTAGTAAGCGCCCTCGTAGTCGAACGGCTCAGGTGAGGTCCAGGTCAGGCGCATCACCTCGAGGTACTCGTTGGCTCGGGCATAGCGATCGGCCTTGGGCAGGTAGTCGCCGTCGCGCTGATTGTCCCGGTCGCTGGCCCCGGCGATGATGTGCAGCGCGAAACGGCCGCCGCTCAGCTGGTCGAATGTTGCCGCTTTGCGGGCGGCCAGAGTGGGCGCAACGAAGCCGGGCCGGTGCGCAACGAGATAGCCGAGCCGCTCAGTGACCGACGCGGCGTGCGTTGCCACCGACCAGCCGTCCGCCGATGTTGACGTATAGCCCACGAGCACCAGATCGAAGCCAGCGGCATCGTGCGCCTGGCTGAAGTCTTCGAGGTACTGGCGCGACAGGCCGCCCTCGATGATGTGCACCGTCGAATCGTCTTTCGGCGGCGACACTCCGATCATCCCGATCACCGACAACGGCATGCCACCAAGGTACGCGTCCTGCGGATACCTCGCCGCGAGAGGTGCCTGACGCCGATCGCCTCCGGTCCCCACCAGCGGCCTTTTGCTCCCGGAACCGCAGACCGTATGGCATCGTGATCCGATGAGATTCGGAGCAGTCCTGCCCACATGCGAGATCGGCACCGACCCGGAGGCCATCCGTGACTGGGCACAGGCCGCAGAATCGCTCGGCTATTCGCACATCGTCGCCTACGACCACGTGCTGGGCGCCGAGCACGCCGGCCGCGAACCGAGATTCTGGGGGCCGTACATCGAGCGGGACGACTTCCACGAACCGTTCGTGCTGTTCGGCTACCTCGCCGGAGTGACGAGCAGCATCGAATTCGAGACCGGCATCATCGTGCTGCCGCAGCGTCAGGCCCCATTGGTGGCCAAGCAGGCTGCCCAAGTCGACCTGCTGTCGGGTGGGCGATTCCGTCTTGGCGTCGGCTCGGGCTGGAACTACGTCGAGTACGAGTCGCTCGGCGCCGACTGGGAGCAGCGAGGCGCCGTCCTCGACGACCAGATCGTTGTCATCCGATCATTGTGGGACAACGACGTCATCGACTACACCAGTGACTTTCATCGCATCGATCGAGCCGGAATCCGTCCTCGCCCGCAGCGCCGGATTCCGATCTGGTTCGGTGGGTATACCCCGGCGGCGCTGCGGCGGGCGGCGCGCTTGGGCGACGGCTTCACCTTCGGCGACAGCGGGCCGGGCACCGTCGCCTTGTCGGAGCAGTTGCGAGAACTGCTCCACGACGGCGGGCGCGATCCCTCGGACTTCGCGCTCGAGGCCGAGGCCAACTATGGCATTGGCCTCGACGCATGCGCGACGAGGGTCGCAGAGGCTCGCGACGCCGGCTTCAGCCACTTCGCGGTCAACTGTCAGAGCACGACCTGTGGGTGGTCAGGCAGCCCCGCCGCGGACCTCCAGAGTCCCGCAGAGCACATCGCCGCGCTCGAGGCGTTCATCGGGTCGGTCACCTAAGGGGCCGAGCGGAGCGAGAATTGCGAGCAGCTACCCGGCATCGTCGAAGCGTGGGCACGTACGATCTTGCTCAGATGCGGGCCGCAAGCGATGCGCGGGTCTGTACTGGACCGGGAGCGAAGACGCCATGGCTGAACGACCTCCAGTTGCCGACTGGGCGACCGATTTCGACCATTTGAGCGATGAGTGGGCCAAGCACAGTCCCGAGATCCTCGCCGAGTTGCGCGAGCGGTGCCCGGTCGCTCAGACCGAGCGGTTCTTCGGGGCGTATCTGGTCACCCGTCATAGAGACATTGACGCCACCGCCCGCGACACTGAGACGTTCTCGAACCAGATCACGATCATCAACGACAACCATCCTGACAATGTGGGCCTCCAACTGCCGCCGATCACGCTCGATCCGCCGCAGCACGGGCCGGTCCGCCGAGCGCTGCTGCCGTCCTTTAGCCCCAAAGCCACTGAAGCGCTCGAACCGACGGTGGCAGCGATGGCCGAGCGCCTTCTCGACGACGTGGCTGGCCAACACGTCGTCGACGGTGCGCTCGACTATGCGCAGCTGCTGCCTGTCGAGGTGATGGGTCACCTCTTCGGAGTACCGCCCGAGATCGGCCCCTCATTCCGGCGCTGGACGGACGGCATTCTCAAGGACGGCTTGAGTGACCTCGACATCGCGCGGGTCGCGGCGCGCGAGACCCAAGAGTTCTTCGCGTCGCAGTTGCGAGCACGCAGCGACGCTGGCGACGAGGCCCCCGATGACCTGATCTCGACAGTGCTGAACGCCGAAGCCGAAGAAGCGGAGGGCACTATCCGTCCGTTCAGCGAGCGCGAGCGCATCGGAGCGCTGTTCACGCTGATGCTCGGCGGGATCGACACCACGTGGTCGTCGCTGGGCACCATGCTGCTGCACCTCGGCACGCACCCTGAGGACCGTGACCGGTTGGTTGACGAGCCCGCCTTGATTCCGTCGGCCGTAGAGGAATTCCTCCGCTTCTACAGCCCAGTCACGATTGCGCGCTATATCAACTCCGATGCCGAGGTTGGCGGCTGCCCCGTGAGCGCGGGCCATCGGCTGCTGTTGTCGTACCCGTCGGCGAATCGCGATCCCGATTACTTCGATCGACCGGACGAGTTGATCCTCGACCGCGAGAACAACCGCCATATGGCCTTCGGCGTCGGCGTGCATCGCTGCATGGGTTCGAACTTGGCTCGCATGGAGTTGCACGTGGGTCTCCGTACCTGGCTGGACCGGTACCCCCGATTTGAACTCGACGTGGATCCAGAGGACATCACGTGGTCGGTTGGACCAGTGCGGGGCCCCCGCAGCGTCTCGCTTCGCATCCTGAACTAGTGCTGTGTCCGCAAACGTTTGCGCGCTTTGGTTATGCGGCTGCTTTGGTGGGTCTGCCCCTGAACCGCTCTGGGACGTTCCTATAGATGTCAAGTGCGGGTTGTGAGGGTGGCGAGGTCGCCTCGGAGGGTGCGGTAGAGCTGTGGGGCGACGAAGCGTTTGAGGCAGCGGATGGCTTCTTTTTTGGTTTTGCCTTGGGCGAGGCGGCGGTCGGTGTAGCTGCGGGTTCGTTCGCAGTAGCGGAGCCGGACGATGACGATCATGTGCAGGGCGCGGTTGGCGTCGCGGTTGCCGGCGAAGTTGAGTCGGTGACGCTGGGTGCGCCCGCTGGATGCGGGGACCGGCGCGGCTGCGCACAGGTGAGCGAACGACGCCTCAGTGCTGAGCCGGTCGATGTTGTGGCCCGCGGCGACGAGCAGGGTCGCGGTGTGGTGGGTGCCGCACCCGAGGCGTGACAGGGTTGTGGGTGCTGCGGCGGCGACGAGCCGTTCGAGCCGGCGGCCGAGCTCGTCGGCCTCGGCGCCGAGTTGGGCGATGCGGCGCCCGAGGCTGCGCAGTGCTGGGTTGGCGGCCTGGGCGGGATCGGCGAGGCGGTCCGTGTCGGGGCGCAGTCGAGCGCACACGGCGGCTGTGCCCTGGGGGGTCCGGCGGGTGTCGAGCTGGTTGCGCAACGCGGCGGGAGCGGTGACGAGCAGGTCGCCGAGCTGGCACAAAGCGGCGGCGCGGGCCTTGACGGCGCTGTTTCGGGTCACGCTGAGCTGGCGGATCGCCTCGACGATGCCGGTGGTGTCGGTGGCGGCTGCGGTCGCTTCGCCCGAGAGCACCTTGCGCGCAGCGGCCTCGGCGTCGATGGTGTCGTTCTTGGCGCGACGCGAGCGCAGATGCGGGTGCGGCTGGTTGACCTCGATCACCCGGCAGCCCTGATCGATCAGCGACCGGGTCAGAGCCGCACCGAACGATCCGGTGGACTCGACACCGACCGTGGTGATCGGGCCGAACGACGCGAGCCATGTGTGGGTCAAGCGGTAGCCGGCGCGGGTCGCAGGGAACGATTCTGTGCCCAGTACTCGGCCGAGCGGGTCGAGCGCCGCGGCGACACCGAAGTCGGTGTGGCAGTCAATCCCGCCGATCACCGCCTGTTGCTGGTCTGGCATGCTGAAGTCGGCCATCTCGGAGCGGCTGTGCCGGGACGGGACGGACATAACAGTGATGAGGCATCTGTTGGCACAGGTTCCTATGAGGTCACGTCGCTCGTTCCGGACCGGCCGCAGCTGGCAAGTCCGAGAAGCGGGCCGGCGACATCGACGCGTCCCAGGCAAGGCACGGCGAACTCCATCGGTGGTTGCAAGTGAACGGTCATGATGACCGTTGCGAACACATGCAACCGACCGATGGAGGTGTCGAGT
>CAXXMY010000006.1:0-313093 GCA_963663635.2 Acidimicrobiales bacterium | reverse complement strand
GGGCGGCGGTGGAGCCGATGCTGCCGGCGCGGCCGGTTCGTGACCCTGGCAGGGGGCATCGGCCCCGGATACCGGACCGGCTGTGCTTTTGGGGGATCCTGGTGCGGCTGGCGACGGGCTGCTCATGGCAGTCAGCGGAGGCGCTGCTGGGATGGCAGGTGTCGGACACGACGCTGCGGTCCCGCCGCGACGAGTGGGTCGCTGCTGGGGTGTTCGAGCTGATCGCGGCCGAAGCGATCGCCGCCTATGACCGGATCGTGGGACTCGATCTCGATGACGTGTGCGTCGACGGGTCCACCCACAAAGCTCCCTGCGGCGGCGAAGGAACCGGCAAAAGCCCCGTTGACCGGCGCAAATCAGGCTGGAAGCGGTCAATCGCGACAGACGGGGCGGGGATCCCGGTCGCGTGGGCTGCCGCCGGCGCGAACCGCAACGACATCATGCTGTTCGACCCCACCATTGCCGAGATCGAACGACAAGGCCTCCATCACGACACCGAGACCTTGCACCTCGACCGCGGATACTGGGGCGCCCGCGTCGACCGGTCAGCCGCCGCTGCGGGCATCACCGACCTGGTGCGGCCCCCCAAACGCAAACCCGGCCACGACGGCCCCGCCGAACCGGCCCCAGCGCCGCTGGGGCTGCGCTGGCGCGTCGAGCGAACCAACTCATGGCTGTCCAACTACGGCCAGCTGCGACGAAACACCGACCGAAAACCCGAGCACCGCCTCGCCCAGCTCGCCCTCGCCGTCACCCTCATCATCGCCATCAAACTCATCGACCACCGCAACCGCTGGCAACCCCACAACCGCCCAATCCGCTAACGCTCTAAGGGCGTCGGAGGGAACTCCGCCTGCGATCCGGCGCGCCGACGATCCTGCGGCGCAACCTTTCGCGGGGGTCGCCGCGCTCCCGATGACCCGTAGATGGATCGGGATGCGGCAACTGGCCGAGGCGCGCGATGTGGAATCGGACGAGGCGCCGGACGAGGCCGTTCGGGTGGAGTCCAAGGAGCAGTCGGCTCGGCAGGCAACGGTTGCTCTGCGGGTGGCGGCTGCTCCGGGGCCAACGGTTGCTCTGCGGGTGGCGGCTGCTCCGGGGGCAACGGCTGCTCTGCGGGTGGCGGCGGCTCGGGGGCCGATGGGTGCTCTGTCTCTGGCGGCGGCTGTGGGATCGATGACGACTCGGGGCCAGCGGGCGGTTCCTCGATCCCCAGCGCCCCGGCAACGTCAGCGGTTGCTTCTGGTGCGGAGGGCTCGGCGGCAGCGGGCCGCGATTCCGGTGGCTCGGGCTCCTGTACTTCGGCCGATTCGTCCTGCGCACCGGACTCGGCATCCGAGGTTGAACTCCCTGATTGTCGTACCTCTTCGAGGTCGCGAAGCACCCGCCGCAGAGCGCTTTCGGTGCTGGAGAGCGAGGACCGCAACTGCGCGTCGCGTCCTACCAAGTAGCCCATGGAGGCGCCAACCAGCAGACCCAGAGCCTGCCCCGTCACGAGGCCCAGCAGTGCACCGACAATGGCGAGGCCTACGGTCAACATCAGTGCTTGGGCGACGTTGTGACACGAGCTGCCGCATTGCGGCCCGCAAGCGCAGCTGTCCAGAAACCAAACAGCGTCGGCAAAGCAGCGCTTTGAGCCGCAGCCGACCCAGCGACCATGGCCGGGAGACTACTTCGGCCCCATCGCCCGGGGCCGCTTCAGCGGCCTAGGTGGCTGGTGTTTTTTGTGGGTGGGGGGTGCTGGTTTGGGGTAAAATTACGGGTGTGTGGTTTGAGGCGGCGGGGAGGTTGTCGTCGTGACGGTCGGGGGTTTCTGAGTGTCAGGCTGATTTGTTCCGGGGCACTGGTTTTGTGGGTGACAGGGTGGCGGAGGGGTCGATTTTCGCGTTGTTGTTCCGTGAGGGGGATCGGTTGTTCGCGGATTCGTTGTTCGCTGATCTGTTTTCTTCGCGTGGGCGTCGCAGTGTGGCGCCGCGGGTGGTGGCGTCGGTGATGGTGCTCCAGCGCTGGTTCGGGCTGTCTGATCGTGAGGCGGTGACGGCGTTCGAGTTCGATGTGCGCTGGAAGTACGCGTGCGGGGGCTTGGGGTTCGATTCCGGGGGTTTTTGTCATACGGTGCTGGTGGGCATGCGGGCGCGTCTGGCGGCTTCGCAGAAACCCGAGGCGGATCTTCGATGTGACGCTCGACGCGGCCCGCGAGGCGGGGGCGCTGTCGCTGCGGCGGGTGCTTGACTCCGCGCCGGTGTATGACGCTGTGGCCACTCAGGACACTGTCACGATGCTGGCCGGCGCGGTGCGTCAGGCGTTGGCCGCGGCGGCCGCGGGGGGCTTTGAGCAGCAGCTGCGAGCGGTGCTTTGCCGCGGCGACGCCTACGCGTCGGGAGCGAAGCCTGATTGCGACTGGGAGGACCGGGCTGCGCGCGAGGCGCTGGTGGCAGGGCTCGCCGCGGACGCCTCGGCGGTGCTCGCGGCGATGCAGGGCCGGGCGTTGAGCGCTGACGCGGCCGAGGCCGCTGAGCTGCTGGCCGCGGTCGTGGGCCAGGACCTCGAGGAGGGCCCCGACGGGCGGATGCGCATCGCGCGTCGTGTCGCAGCGGACCGTGTCATATCCACGGTCGATCCCGACGCCCGCCACGGCCGCAAGAGCACCGCGGGAGGCTTCGACGGCTACAAGGGCCACATCGCTGTGGACCCCGACTCCGAGATCATCACCGACACCGCCGTCACCGCCGCCGACGCCTCCACCGCCGCAGCACTCATCAAAGACATCCTCAACACAGACACCGACGGCACAGACACCGACAACACAGACGGCGCAGGCACCGACGGCGCAGGCACCGGCGGCGCAGGCACCGGCGCCGGTGCCGGCGGGGTCGTGGACGTGTTCGAGGGCCGCCCGACGGTGTACGGCGACAGCGCCTATGGCAGCGGCGAGTTCCAGCAGCTGCTGCGCGACGAGCGCATCAACTCCAGATGCCGCACCCAGCCGCCCGCCGGACGCGGCGGGCTCTACCCCAAGGACCGCTTCAGCGTCGACCTCAGCGCCGACACCGTCACATGCCCCGCAGGGATCAGCGTGCAGATCCGCCGCGCACCCAACGGCGACGGCACCGCCCGCTTCGCCGGGGCCTGCGCCCACTGCGAACAGCGCAGCCTTTGCACAGCAGCCCAAAACGGCAGAACCATCCGCGTCGGCACACACGAAGCCGTCCTCGCCGACGCCCGACACCGCCAAAGCGCCCCCGCATGGAAAGCCGACTACCACGCCACCC
The DNA here is from genome assembly GCA_963663635.2 of Acidimicrobiales bacterium. Lineage (GTDB taxonomy): Bacteria > Actinomycetota > Acidimicrobiia > Acidimicrobiales > Poriferisodalaceae > Poriferisodalis. The sequence goes on along the minus strand of CAXXMY010000006.1, from coordinate 309,821 downwards.
GGCCCAAAGTCGAGCGCAGGCTCGCCCACCTCAAACGCCGATGGCACGCAGGCCGCAGAGCCCGCGTGCGAGGCCGCCCCAAAGTCGACGCCGACTTCAACTTGCTGGCCGCTGCTGTCAACCTGGCGCGCCTCGCAACGCTCGGCCTGCACTCCCAACCCACCCGATGGGCCCTCGCCTGACCCCAACACCGCCCGAACCCGCCACCAGCCAGCCACCTGAACCGCTCTGGGCTTGTCGCAGACCCAAGGGATTTGGTTTTCCAGCCCCGCACCGGCCACACCCTCACAACCCACAACAACCCGAACCGTCCCACACCACCAACACCGCACACGCCACCAACCCCATTTGGCACCAGCCACCTAGTAGCGGTCGCGGCGGCCCAGCACAGCGAGGCGGTGACGCACCACCTTGCCGGTGGTGGTCATGGGCAGCGCATCTACAAACCGGATGTCCCGCGGCACCATGAAGCTGGGCAGCTCTGCGGCGACCCAGCCCTTCAGATCTTCTGGATCGACACTTTGGCCTCGCCGGACCACCACGAACGCTGCGACGCGCTGGCCGAATTCGGGGTCGTCGACGCCGACGACGGCCAAGACCTCGACTGCGGAATGACGGTCGAGCACCTCTTCCACGCTGGAGGGAAACACGTTCTCGCCGCCGGTCACGATCATGTCGTTGGCGCGACCAGATATGTGCAGCCGGCCGGCCGCATCGAGCTGGCCGATATCCCCGGTGGCCATCAACGTGCCGGTGCGTTCGCGGTCGGTCCCATCGGTGTAGCCGTCGAACTGGGCAGTGCTCGCGAGGTGAATCCAGCCGGAACAGCCCTTGGGGGCGGGCATTCCCTCGTCGTCGAGGATGATGAGGGTGACGCCGTCGGGCGATCGTCCCACCGTGCCGGGAGCAGCCCTCAGATCGACCGGGTCGGCAATGGTGCCGATGGCTGCTTCCGTCGACCCATAGATGTTGTAGAGATTGTCACCAAAGCGATCCATCCACTGACCGGCCAGATCTCCTGAGAGCACATTGCCGCTCGTGAGCACCATGCGCGGGGGCAGTACGGCATCGTCGGCGGCGGTCACGTCCAAGATACGGCGAAGCATCAGCGGCACCACGACGAGCGCATCGAATTGGCGCTCTTGCAGCAGCTGCACCAGGTCAGACGCATCGAAGCGTCGGCGCATCTCGACAGTGCTGGCTGTCGCAAGCGCCACAATGAGCTGGCTGAGCCCCCAGGCGTGGAATGCCGGCGACGTAATGAAATAGCGATCGCCGAGCCGGTACGGAACACGGCGCAGCATGCCCACCCCACCGACACGGGTTGTCTTGCGGGCCCGCAGCGCGCTCTTCGGCGCTCCGGTGGTGCCTGAGGTCAGCAGCACCAGCCTCGGCCGGCGCTTCGGCGGCGCGCAGCTCAGACCTTTGGCAGCAATGTGAGCCAATGAGCCAGGGCCGCTGGAATCGGCGGTGATCACCGTCGCCTCTGAATCGGCTTGCGATACGACGTCGGAGAATTCCCGGTCCGCCACGATCACGGCGATGCCATCGCGCTCGCAGACTTCGGCGAGATTCGAGGCTGGCAGCGCCGTCGACAGCAGCACCGCGTCGCACCCTGCTCGCTCTGCGGCGACCAGAGCCGTCACGAACCACCGATGGTTGCGGCAAAGGATGCCGATCGCTCCGAGATTCCCATCGGATCTGGTCGCGACGGATCTCAACTCGGCCGCCACGCTGTTCGCTGCCCCATCCAGCGACCGGTAGTCCAACGAGCCGGCGTCGTCGACAATCGCCGTGCGACCACCGAAGCGCAGCGCGGCGGCATGAACCGCTGCGGCAGTGCCCAGACCCCAGCGCACCGAGGCCCACCAGCGGGCGGAGTTGAGAGCGACATCGGCCGCGCCCATGCGCCAGGCCACACTCCACATGTCATCGCCGGCGTCAATACGCTGTGGCGGCGAGGCCCCCGACGCCGGGAGCGACGGCCACGCTTCAACGCCCGGCTGCTCTTCGGCTGGCTGCTCTTCGGCTGGCAGCGCTACGGGCAGTGGGCAGGTCGTATGCGGAAAGACGCGCGCGCTCGACTCGCGGGTCGTGTCGCTCATCGGGCGTCAGTCGTTGCCGGTGCCGAAGCTGCGATAGACGCCCAGCAGGGCGGCCTTCTGCTCATCGGTGAGGTTCGGATCGGCTTGCACCGCCTCGACGACCGTGGGGATGTCTTCGCGATCCATGAGTCCCGCGTACGACAGCAGCGTGGCAGCGCGCACGTTCAGTGCCTCGGCCAAAGCCTTGAGCACCCGGACGGATGGCTCGTGCAGACCTCGTTCGATCTGGCTCAGGTACGGGTTCGAGAGCTGGGCCATCTTGGCGAGCTGTCGCTGGCTGAGCTCCATGAACTCGCGCTGGGCACGAATGAACGAGCCCAGTTGGTCGAAACCGGGAATCCGGTGTGCCGACCCGCCGTCCCCGCCGGTTGTGGCGTCGCTGTCGGACGCGGACCGACCGCCCTGCGCCGCTGCTGCAGCATCCGGGCCGTCGGCGGCCATCAGGCCGTGGCGTCCTCGCTGGCCCGCTCCCAAGCGGAAGCGATGCGAGCGGCGCAGTCCTTGTTGGCCTCGTGAAGCTGGCCCAGGAAGTTGTAGTAGACGTCGATCATGTCGGTCGGCTTGGGCAGGTACTCCGCGAACGGCGAAGAGATGGCCGGCATGGCGCTCAGCCACGCCTCGGCGACACGCTCGTTCATTGAGACGAACTGCTCCTGGGCAGTCTTCATCTGCTCCAGCGTGCGGTCCTGCATCTCGCGGATGGAATCGAGGACGGGCATTGGCGTTGCTCCAAGTATCGAAAGGTGAGGGGGAAGTTCCGCTTCGGTTCTGTCCGAATCGGGACTGCTAGAAATAGTACCCACTCCGGGAGCAACTTGCAACTTGGGAGGTGTTTGCTCGCGCGGGCGGTGGTTCGCCGTTTGGCGCTTTGCTAGGCGGCGGCTTGGACGATGCGGGCGAACTGGACGGCATCGAGGGACGCGCCGCCGACGAGGGCACCGTCGATGTCGGGCTGGCGGAGGAGCAGGCGGGCGTTGACGGGCTTGACGGAGCCGCCGTACTGGATGCGGACCTGGTCGCCTGCACCGGCGCGGATGTCGTTCACGACAGTGCGCACGGTGGCGCACATGTCCTGGGCGTCTTGGGGGGAGGCGTTGCGGCCGGTGCCGATCGCCCAGACGGGCTCGTAGGCCACCACCAGGGTTTCGAACTGTGCCTTGGTCAGCTTGGCGAGGCTGCCGTGTAGTTGTGCAGTGACGACGTCTGCCGCCCTGCCCTCTTCGCGGTCATCCAGGGTCTCGCCGACGCAGACGATTGGGGTCATGCCGTGCTTGGCCACGGCTGCGGCTTTCGCGGCCACGAATTCGTCGGTCTCGCCGAAGAGGGCCCGTCGCTCGCTGTGGCCGACGATCACATAGCTCACGTCGAGCTTCGCAAGCATCGTGGGCGACACCTCGCCGGTGAAGACGCCGCTGTCTTTGGGATGGCAGTCCTGTGCGCCGAGCTTGAACTCGAGCCGGTCGGCGTCGATAACGGTTTGGCACGAACGCAGGTGGACGAACGGTGGGTGCAGGCTCACCTCAACTTGGTCGTAGCGATGCCGTGCCAGCTCATAGCTCAGCTTCTGGCACAACTGAATCGCCTCGAAGTGGTTGAGGTGCATCTTCCAGTTGCCTGAGATCAGTGGCGTTCGGCTCATCGTCCCTCTCCCCGACTGGCTCACTGCTGCGGCGAGTCTCGCAGCGCCGCGAGGCCAGGCAGATCGCCGTGCTCGATGAGTTCGAGTCCGGCGCCTCCCCCGGTCGAGATGTGATCCATGTACGGCGCGAGCCCGAACTGTGCCACTGCTGCGGCACTGTCACCGCCGCCCACCACGGTGAAGGCGCGGGCGTCGGCCATGGACTGTGCGACTGCTCGGGTGCCGGCTGCGAATCGCTCGTCCTCGAACAATCCCATCGGGCCGTTCCAGAACACGGTACGCGCTTCTGCGATCACATCGTCGAACTCGGCTGCCGACCCGGGACCGATGTCGAGGCCGCGGCAGCCGTCAGGGATGTTGCGACCCATCTGTCGCACCGTGCCGCCTGCATCGAGCACCGTAGTGTCGCTTGGCAGGACGATGTCTGCGCCGCTGTCGAGCAGCCGCCGGCAGTCCTCGATCCGGTCCGGTTCGCAGAGCGAATCGCCGATCCGGTGCCCGAGGGCCGCCAGGAAGGTGAAGCACATGCCCCCGCCGACTACTAGGCGGTCGACGACCTCCAGCAGCGCCTCAACAACGCCGAGCTTGTCACTGATTTTTGCCCCGCCCAACACCGCCACGAACGGCTTGCGAGCTCCGGTCCGCATGCCGCTGAGCACCTCGGCTTCTCGTTGCAGCAAGCGTCCCGCGGCGCTCGGGATGCGTTGCGGCGGCCCCACGATGGAGCCCTGGGCCCGATGGCTGGCACCGAAGGCGTCGTTGACGAAGCCCTCGAATGCGGTTCCGTCGCGCTGCTCCCCGAATTGAGCTCCAAGTGCGCCGCTGACGAGCGCACCGACGAATCCCGGGTCGTTGGCGGTCTCGCCGGGATGGAAGCGCAAGTTCTCGACCAACGCAACGCCTGGTGCAACCGTCGCGAGCCGAACCGCAACGGGAGCCAAGGAAGAGCGCTCGTCAGGCTTTCCATCCGGACGGCCGAGGTGCGAGCACGCCGTGACCGCGGCACCGCGATCGGTCAGCCATCGCAGCGTGTCCCCCGCTGCACGGATGCGCAGATCGTCAGCGATCTCAAACTGTCCGTCTTCGGCCTCGCGAAGCGGGACGTTGAAGTCGCAGCGAACCAGGATGCGACGACCATCGAGCCCGTCCAGCCGTGCCTCGAGATCTTCGAGCGTCGGCAGCGCGGAGGCGCCGCTCATCGGCTGCAGGTGATGCCGACCAGGTCCACAAGCCGGTTCGAATAGCCCCACTCGTTGTCGTACCAGCCCAGGACCTTCACCATGTTCTCCATCGCCATCGTGAGGCCCGAGTCGAACACGCAGCTCGCAGGGTTGCCCACGATGTCGCTGCTCACCAGCGGATCCTCGGAGTATTCGAGGACGTTTGCCAGAGGACCACTTGCTGCGGCCGCTGCGAAGGCAGCATTCACCTCGTCGACACTGGGGCTGGCGTCCAGCACAGCCGTGAAGTCGGTGATCGAGCCGTCAGGAATCGGCACGCGCAGCGACGTGCCGTCGAGTCTGCCCGCCATGGACTGCAGCACCAGCCCGGTGGCACGGGCCGCGCCGGTCGAGGTCGGGATGATGTTCACCGCTGACGCGCGGGCCCGGCGAAGGTCCGAGTGAGGGCCGTCCACCAGCGACTGGTCGCCGGTGTAGGCGTGGATCGTGGTCATGAGCCCCTTTTGCACGCCGAAGGCCTGATCCAGCACCTGCACCATCGGCACGAAGCAGTTCGTGGTGCAGCTGGCGTTGGAGACCACCTTGTGGGCTTCGGGGTCGAAGTCGGCGTCATTCACGCCCACCACGAACGTGGCATCGGCGCCCGAAGCGGGAGCCGAGACGATCACGAGCGGGGCGCCGGCGTCGAGGTGCATCGCCGCCTTGTCGCGAGAAGTGAAGATGCCGGTGGATTCCACCACCACGTCCACCCCGTAGTCAGCCCACGGCAGGTCGGCGGGATTGCGCTCGGAAAGCACCGGCAGCACCTTGCCGTCGATCGAGATGCCGCCGTCGGTGGCGGCGATGTCGTTCGGCAGGTTGCCGAGCACCGAGTCGTACTTCAGCAGGTGGGCCATGGTGGCGGTGTTGCCGAGATCGTTCACCGCAACGATCTCGATGTCGCAGTCGGGGCGGTCGGCCGCCCGGTAGAAGTTGCGTCCGATCCGGCCGAAGCCGTTGACGCCCACGCGCACGCTCATCTGCAGCTGTTCCCTTCGTTCACCAGGCCCGCCGAGCGCCCCGCGCCCCGGCCCGATACACCGCTAGCGGTTGTCTAGCCGACGCGCAGTAGAAAGCCGTGTTGCATCGGGGCGTCCCGTGCTTCGGAAGTCGATCACCTCGGTGTTCACGGACGCCAGCGCGAGCTCTCTGAGACCACACGATCCCGCTTAGCGATCGATATCGCGGTGACGGCAGTGGAGTTCGTGGCCTCGTTCAGCGAGCTGCCGCGAAACCTCCTCGGCGACGGCCACGCTGCGATGCCGACCGCCGGTGCAGCCCATGGCGATCGTCAGGTACGACTTTCCCTCTGCCCGGTAGGCCGGCAGCAGGCTCTCAAGCAACGGCATGAGCCGGTCGAGGAATGTGGAGGACGCGGGCTGGCCGAGCACCCACTCTCGGACATGGTGGTCCAGCCCGGTGAACGGACGCAGGTCAGGGATCCAGTGCGGGTTTGGCAGGAACCGGCAGTCGAAGACGAGGTCGGCATCACGCGGTACACCGTGCTTGTAACCGAACGACATCACCGCAGTTCGCATCTGCGGATCGTCGGCAGCGGTCCGGAACTCCTCGCGAACCCGGTCGCTGAGATCATGGACGTTGAGATCTGCTGTGTCGATGACGACGTCAGCCGTCTCGCGGACGTCGGAAAGCAGACGCCGTTCCAATTCGATGGCGTCGATCACCGATTCCGCGACGGGCTCGGCATCCGCCGTTTGCTCGATAACGCCGCTACGGGGAAGCTCGGCGTCACCGGTGTGCAGCGGATGCCGTCGGCGGGTGTCGTCGTATCGCCGGACCAGCACATCGGTCGGAGCGTCCAGGAACATCACTCGCACCGACGCGTTGCTCTCACGGAGCCGATCAATTGCCGCGACCAAGTCCTCACGGTACTCGCGCGTACCTGCCACCAGCGCGACCCGGCGGAGCCGAGCGCCGGGCCGGGCCACAAGCTCTGCCACCTCGGGGATCAAGTTCGGCGGCAGGTTGTCGATGACGAACCAGCCCACATCCTCCAGCGCGTTCGCTGCAGTGGAGCGGCCCGCGCCAGAAAGGCCGGCCACGATGACGAACTCCGGCCCTCCAGCCACAAGTGCGAGCGTACGTTCCGAAGCTGCGCTCAGGAGCCGGCGGAGGCCCCGCCCGGATGCGTGGCGTTGTAGACCGCGTGCGCGACGGCCTCGGGAAGCCAGCTCAGCGCTCGCAGCTCGTCCAACGTCGCTTCCTTGACGGCGCCGACGGATCCCAATTCGCGCACCAGTCGGGATCGCCGTTTCTCCCCCAAACCACCGATCCCGTCGAGCACACCGGTCTTCATTGCCTTGCCTCGAAGCCGGCGGTGATACGAGACGGCGAATCGGTGACTCTCGTCGCGAACCCGTTGCAGGAGATACAGCGCCTCGGACTGCCGCGGAATGCGAACTGGATCTGACCGGCCAGGAACGAAGACTTCTTCGAACTGCTTTGCGAGCGCAGCGACCGGTATCTGCTCGCTCAGGCCAAGCTCGTCGAGCACTTTGGCGGCAACGCCGAGCTGTCCCTTGCCGCCGTCGACCACGAGCAGCTGAGGCGGGTAGGCAAAGCGGCCTTGCTCCGAGGGCGGGAGCTCCCGCTCGGCTAGGTAGTTCCGCAGTCGTCGCCGCAGCACCTCGTCCATTGCGGCATAGTCGTCATTGCCTGCGACATTGCGCACGCGGAAGTGGCGGTACTCGCTGCGACGCGGCAGTCCGTCCTCGAGCACCACCATCGAACCCACGTAGTGCGTGCCCTGCAGGTGGCTCATGTCGTAGCACTCGATGCGAAGCGGCGGCTGGTCCAGTTCCAAGTGTTCGGCCAGCTCGTTCAGCGCACGGGCGCGACTGTTGTGATCGGTGCCGCGCTTGAGGCGATGCCGTACCAGCGACTCACGGGCGTTGTGCTGTGCAGTCGCCATCAACGCGCGCTTGTCGCCACGCTGCGGCACGCGCAAGGTCACCCGCGAGCCCCGCTGGCTTCCCAGCCAGTCCTCGTAGAGGCCAACGCCCGGCGGAAGCGCCGGCACCATCACGGCCTTCGGCCACCCCAGCGGGTTCTCGTCGTGGTACAGCTGCTCGAGCACTCGGGCCACGAGCTCTGGACCGTCCAGCCCCTCCACTTTGTCCACGACAAAGCCTCGCTGGCCCATCACGCGGCCCTTGCGGACGAAGAACAGCTGAACGGCCGCTTCGAGCTCGTCGTCTCCGATGCCGATGACATCGAAGTCCTCATTGCGGGTACCAGCAATCTGTTGCTTCTCGATTGCGCGCCGGACGCTTGCCAACCGGTCCCGCAGCCGTGCGGCCAGCTCGAATTCGAGCTCGACCGAGGCGTCGGCCATTCGCTGCTCAAGATCGTTCACGACCGCTTCGGTGTCGCCCTCGAGAAAGCGAACCAGCTCGCGGACCAGCCGGTCGTAGTCGTCCCGCCCGATCTCGCCGACGCACGGTCCGGCGCATTGCTCGATGTGGTACAGCAGGCACGGCCGGCCGAGCCGCTGATGTGTAGCGAGCTTGCTGTCGCTGCATGTGCGGATCGGAAACGTCCGCAGCAACAGGTCCAGCGTCTCTCGGATGGCATACGCGTGCCCGTACGGGCCGAAGTATCGATTCCCGCGTTTGCGGCGGCCGCGCATCACCATCGCCCGAGGCCACTCGTCGAGCAGCGTCACCGCAAGGAATGGGTACGACTTGTCGTCACGGAGTCGCACGTTGAATCTCGGCTGATGCCGCTGGATGAGGCTGTATTCGAGCATGAGCGCCTCGACCTCGGTGGATACCTCGATCCACTCCACCGATCTGGCCGTGGCCACCATTTGGGCTGTGCGATGGTGAAGTCCCGCAGGATCCCCGAAGTAGCTGTTCAGGCGCGAGCGAAGACTCTTGGCCTTGCCGACGTAGATGACCCGCCCGTCGGCATCGAGAAACTGATAGCTCCCCGGCGCATCTGGCACCGAACCCGGATCAGGTCGTAGGCCCACGCCTGCAGGCTAAGAGCGTTAGCGGATAGGCGCTGACCTGCGGAAACGCGCTTGATGACGCATGATGGCTCAATCCTCCGACCAGCAGCTTTGTCAGCCTGCTGGTTACGGCACCCGGCACACGCCGAAAACCGCTCCACCTATCCGCGCGGCCTCTAAGTGCGCTCAATCTCTCAAAATGCACACCGCTGGCGCAACGGGTCGCTGGTCGTGCGGCCCGCCGATTACGTGCCCAGGGAAGGTGGACACGGCGGGGGCGTGTAGTAAGTTGCGCCGACGGAAGGTCTGATCGCGGTTTGCCTGCTCCTGCATGCCCGCCGAGGTCGGAACGATGCGGTGATTCCGCACCACGTAGCTGCGCAGGAGGCTGCAAGATATGGAACTCGCAAACGAGCGGGACGCAGGCACGAACGTGATCAGTCCCTCGGGCAGGGTCGACGGATCGAATTCTGCTGATTTCCACAAAGCGCTGCTCGCAGCTTTGGCCGACGACGACAGCCGCGTCATCCTCGACATGGGCGGCATCGACTACATCAGCAGCGCCGGCCTGCGCGTGCTGCTCCTCCTTGCCCAGCACCTCAGTGGAAGCTCGACGCCCTTTGCCGTCTGTTCTCTCGCGGCCTCCGTCGACGAAGTGTTCCGGATCAGCGGTTTCAATCAGATCATCACGGTTTTCGGCACGCTCGACGAGGCGAAGGCTCAGATGGCGTCGTAGCGCCCATGTCTCCACCCTGGCGAATCCTCGTCGTCGACGACGAGCCCGACCTTGAGCCGCTTGTCCTCCAACGGATGAGGCGGCAAATCCGCAGCGGCAAGTACGAATTCGTTTTTGCGGGCAATGGTCTCGAGGCTCTGGAGAAACTGCGGGCGGACGACTCGATCGACTTGTTGCTGTCGGACATCAACATGCCGCAGATGGATGGCTTGACCCTGCTGTCACAACTTGCTTCGATCGATCAGGACCTCCGCGCTGTCATCATCTCGGCCTACGGGGACATGGGGAACATTCGCACAGCGATGAACCGCGGCGCCTTCGACTTCGTCACCAAGCCCGTTGACTTCGACGACCTGCAGATCACCATCGAGCGAACCGTCGAGCACCTTCAGCAATGGCGCGAGGCCACGGCCTCGCGCGACAAGCTCGTCACGCTGCAGAACGAGCTGGACATCGCCTCCAACGTCCAGCAATCGATCCTGCCCGGCGACTTTCCTTCCTCCGCCAAGTACCAAACCTGCGCCAACATGGTGCCGGCGCGCAATGTCGGCGGCGACTTCTTCGACTTCGTCTCCTTGCCGCAGGACCGGATGTTCCTGACGGTTGCTGATGTCTCCGACAAGGGCATCCCCGCCGCCCTGTTCATGATGTCGAGCCGCACTGCGCTGAAGGGAGCCGCTATCGGCAGCGGCTCGCCGGGAGCGGCTCTGGCTGAAGCAAACCGCGTCCTGCAGGCCGACAACCCGACCGCCATGTTCGTCACCGTCATTGCCGCGGTGTACGACCCCCACACGGGACATTGCACCTACGCCAGCGCCGGTCACGATCCGCCAGTGGTGGTCCATTGCGACGGCAGCGCCACTCAGCTGCCCGGCACGGGAGGCATCGCACTCGGCATCGTCCCCGGGCTCAGCTTTTCGGAAAAGACCCTGGTGCTCGAGCCCGGCGAGACCCTCGTGCTGTACACCGACGGTGTGAGCGAGGCGATGAATGTCGACCAAGAGGAATTCGGGGTCAAACGGATTCTCGAGCTCTTCAATGGACGGCCGCCTCGCGACGCCGACGAAGTCATGGCAGTGATATTCGACGCTGTCGCCGATTTTGCCGGCGATGCTCCCGCATCTGACGACATCACGTGTCTGGCGCTGCACCGGAGCACAGCATCATGAGGCGCCCGTTCTGCACCGCCGAGGTCCCTGCCGACATGCTCTCAAGCGCCTCTGGGCGCTGGGAAACCTGCACCACGGAGCATTAGCCATGCGACGTTCGTTGAACATCACTCCCGTGCCCGGTGCTGCGGCTGCCGAGGCGCTGCCTCGGATCGCTGCGTTCGTCGAGGAGATGGCCGAGTTGGACGACTGGGCACCCGATCTGGTGCTGCGTTCGAACCTGATACTTGAGGAGTTGATCCTCAATACGCTGACCCACGGACGCACGAGTGGCCTCAGCGACATCGAGATCACCCTCGAGAGCGGCGAAAGCTCCGTCACGATCTCCATCAGCGACGACGGCGCCGCGTTCGACCCGCTGACTGACAAGCCGCCGCCCGATACCGAGTTGCCGCTTCAGGAGCGCTCCATCGGCGGTTTGGGCCTCCATCTCGTGCGGACCATGGCCGAGAACCTCGAGTACTCGCACACCGACGGCAAGAATCACCTCACGTTGGTTGCACGGGCTAGTGCCTGACGGCGCGCCGCCGCGCCCCTGGTATCGCGGTCGTGCTGTCATCACGGCACTCATGATGGCGATGGCCACCTTGCTGGCCGCCTGCAGCGAATCGGCAAACGACAGATCTTCGGAACCCGCCAGCGCAGACGGAACGCCCGCGGCTCCGGCTCGGCCGACTGTTCCCGAGCAGGTGAGCGCAGAGACCGGCGTCTTCGACGATCGCATCGTCTTCGGTCAATCGGCAGCCCTGAGCGGCCCTGCCAAGGAACTCGGCGAAGGCATGCAATTCGGGATCCTTGCGGCCTTCGAGGAAGCCAACCGTGCCGGAGGTGTGAACGGGCGACAGCTCGAATTGGTGTCGCTCGATGACTCATACGAACCCGAGGCGGCCATTGCCAACACTCGCGAACTCATCGAGAGCAGGGAAGTATTCGCGCTGATCGGCGCCGTGGGGACGCCGACGTCCCGTTCAGCCACCCCCGTGGCCGCCGCGGCCGACGTGCCGTACGTGGCGCCGTTCACTGGGGCCGGATTCCTGCGGAACGACGACTGGACCAACATCATCAACCTCCGTGCGTCTTACGCCCAGGAGACCGAAGAGATGGTCGAGCGGCTGACGGTCGACCTGGGCATCGAACGCATCGCCGTGCTCTTCCAGGACGACTCGTTCGGTCGGGCCGGCTATTTCGGCGCACTCGCTGCGTTGGAGCGACGCAACATGGAGCCGGTTGCGATCGGCTTCTATCCCCGAAACACCACGGCCATCAAGTCCGCTCTGTTGGATTTGACCGCAGGCGACCCTGAGGCCGTGATCATGGTCGGCGCATACGGACCCGTGGGCACATTGATCTCGTGGGCGCGCAACACCGGATTCGACCCCGTGTTCATCACGCTCTCGTTCGTTGGTGCCAACGCACTCGCAAACCAGCTCGGCGCCGATGGCGAGGGCGTGCTCGTCACCCAAGTCGTGCCATTCCCCTTCGATGAATCTGCACCAGTCGTGGCTGCCTACCACGCCGCCTTAGATCTCGTCGAGTCCGATCCGGTCCCCGGATTCGTGTCACTGGAGGGTTACATCGCAGGACGGCTTGCGATCGAAGGTCTGGAGCAATGCGGCAACTCGGTGACGCGCGAGTGCTTCCTGAACGCCATCTTGGGGGCCGATGAGATCGACATCGACGGCTTCTTTGTGAACTTCGGCGACGGCGAGAGCACCACCGATGACAACCAGGGCTCCGACGCCGTCTTCGTCACTCAGATCGGCCCCGACGGCGCCTACCGCTCCCTCAACACGCTGACGAGCACAGATCCATGACCGACGCAGCGACCACCGAAGCGGTACCGCCTGGCACCCCCGTCAACGATGAACCCGACGCGGCCGCAGAGACCGACGGATCGGTCGACGGATCTGCTGATGGCACGACGTATCCCGGCACATATGGCGACGGATCCGGGGGCACAAACGGGGTGCGCGAACACCGCAAGCCTGCAATTCATCACCGGATCTCGACCCAGATGTACGCGGGCATCGCCGCCCCGCTGTTGCTGATGCTGGCGGCCAGTGTCGTTGCTTGGATCTCGTTCACCCGTGTCGGCGAAGCAGAGGAAGAAGTCACCGAGGGCGCCATTCCGGAGCTGAGCGCAGCGTTCGGCGTCGCCGAATCCAGCAACCGCCTCGTCGCGGGTGGACTACGGCTCGCGTCCTCTACCCCGACGGGTTTCTTGACCGTAGTGGCAGAGATTGCAGCTGCGCGGACCGAGTTCGAGACGCAGCTGGACTTGCTGTGGCAGCGAGGCACGGGCTCGATGTGGCTTGGCGAGATGCGCGGATTCGCCGCCCAGCTCAGCTCGAACATCGCTGCCATCGAGACCGAGATGCCCGAATATTTCGCGCTCGGGCAGGAGGCGGATGAGCTCAGGGTCGAGGCCGACGCTGCCGTGCGAGACCTCGAGCGCCAGATTGTGCCGGCGCTCGACGACCAGCTCTTCTACCTCGTCGCAGGCCAGCGTGATCTTCAGTCGCCACCCGTGCCTGAAACTGTCCACCGGTCCGACACCGAAGTGCGGCTGTACCGCCACTGGTCCGCATTGGGCGGCGACGTGGCACGTTCGGCAGAACTGTTGGCCAGCGCATTCAGCGCGTCCCAGTCAGCGTTGATCGAGCCGTTGCGAGAGAGCTTCGAATCGGCGAGGGATCGCATTGAGATCAGCGTCGCCACGCTCGACGATGCGGCGGGCCCCGAATTGCGACCTGTGGTTGAACGTTTGTTCGCTCTCGGTCTCGACGGCGGCAGCGTCTTCGACGTCATGGCGCGGCGCCTGCAGATTGAAGAGTCCCAGCGCCAACTCCTGGCACAGAATCAGGAACTTGGCGTCGATCTGGTTGGTGAGATCGAGTCGCTGGTCGGCGCCGTGCAAACCGATGTCGATTCGGCCACTGACGCCTCGGCACAGGCCGTCAGCACAGGACGCCTGTTGCTGATCGTCATCAGCGTCGTCGGCATTCTCGGGGCACTGCTCATCAGCTGGCTGGTCGTCGGCAAGCGGATCCTGCGGCGCGTCGGCCACTTGTCGAATCGCATGCGGGCCCTGGCCGGCGGTGACCTCGAGACACCGGTCGACACGAGGGGCCGAGACGAAGTGGCCGAGATGGCAGACGCGCTCGAGGTATTCCGGCGAGACGCGCTGGAGGTGCAACGGCTCAACCTGGTCGAGAAGCTGGCCAGCGAGTTGAGCGAGCGCAACGAGCAGCTGTCCCAGACGCTCGCGGACCTCGACCGCGCTCAGGACCAGATCGTGGCAAACGAGAAGCTCGCAGCCCTCGGCGAGGTGACCGCGGGTGTCGCCCACGAGATCCGGAATCCGCTGAACTTCGTCAAGAACTTCGCCGAATCGTCCGACGAGTTGCTCGACCAATTGCTTGAGGCAATTGCCGACCCGGAACCGCCTGACGATCAAGACGACTACGTGGCCGAGATCAGCAGTGACTTGAAGGCAAACCTGACACGCATCCGCTCACATGGCGATCGAGCCAATCGCATTGTCGAGAGCATGCTGATGATGGGTCGGGGCGGCGGTGAGTCCCGCCCTGTGGAGATCAACGCCCTGCTCGACGAGCACGCCATGCTGTCCTACCACAGCGCCCGTGCACAGGATTCCGACTTCAACGTGACCATCGAGCGTGACTTCGACCCCGATGTGGGCGAGTTGGAAGTCATACCGCAGGACATGGGCCGTGTCTTCCTCAATCTGGTCACCAACGCGGGCTACGCCGCCAACCAGCGATGGCGGGAGCTCGGTTGCGAACCGGGAAAGTTGGTCACGATGGGCGAGGGCGACGACACGCCCTACTTCCCAACGATCTGGTTGAGCACCCGCCGAACCGACGAGTCGGCAGTGATCTCAGTGCGCGACAACGGCACGGGCATCCCGCCTGATGTGGCCCAACGCATCTTCGAGCCGTTCTTCACCACGAAGCCCACCAACGAGGGCACCGGACTGGGCCTGGCTATGTCGAACGACATCGTGCGCGGGCACGGCGGATCGATCTCGGTGGACAGCGAGCCCGGCGAATTCACCGAGTTCACCGTTGAGCTTCCGCTCACGCCTCCCGCGCGCACGGGCGAGGCAGCTCCGGCGGATGCGGGCTGAATTCGCCCTCGTCGAGTTCGACCGGGCCGATCGGGACTGGGCCGATGCGAACTGGTTCGATCGGGACTGGGTCCATCGGGACTGGGCGCTCGTCGACCGTCAGGACGTGTCCTCGAAGGGATCGTCCCACTCCGCCGGCAAGGGCACCTCGAAGGCATTCAGCGTCAGCGAGATCAGGCAGTAGTAGCCCACCGTGGTGACCAGCTCGATGACGCCTTCGGTGCCGAACTCCGCCAACGCCGCCGCGTAGGTCTCGTCACTCACGCGATGCGACTCGACCAACTCTGCGGCAACGTTATGCCCGATTGCCTCAGGGCCTCCGAGCTCCGCAGGTCGGCCCTCGCGCAAGGCGTCGAGGTGGCGCTGGTCGATGCCGGCAGCAAGGGCCAGGCGCTCGTGCGCGGCGAACTCGAACTTGGCCTTGTAGTGGGCCCCCACGGTGCAGATTGCGGCTTCCTTCACGTTCTCCGCAAGTCCAGACCTGAACCGAACGGCAGCGCCCAGCTCCTGCGTCGGTGCACCGATAGCCGGCGCGCGTACCCAGACGCCATAGGGTCCCGGTAGTTCGCGCCCAGCCAAGTTGGACGTCGCACTGCTGCGAGGACCGCTGCGCAATGCGTCGTAGACGGTGCGCTGTTCGTCGGTCAGCTCGTCCGGCGTTATCTCTGGCAGCCTCATGTGTTCGCTCCCCTCGCGATGATTCGCTCGCCGACACATCAGGCACGTGCGCCGGTCGCAGCACCGTAGCGCCGCCGCCCGTCGCGTTCGGGAGGCATGGCGTGACGTTCAGAGCAACAGCGGGGCGAGGTATCGACCGGTATGGGACTCGGGAGTCGCAACGATTTCTTCCGGCGTCCCAGCCGCCACGATGGTCCCGCCGCCAGTACCGCCTTCAGGGCCCATGTCGATGATCCAGTCGGCGGTCTTGATGACATCGAGATTGTGCTCGATGACGACCACCGTGTTGCCGCCCTCCACGAGACGGTCGAGGACGCCGAGGAGTCGACGTATGTCCTCGAAATGGAGCCCCGTGGTGGGCTCGTCGAGGATGTAGATGGTGTGCCCGGTGGAGCGCTTCGACAGCTCGCTCGCCAACTTGACTCGCTGCGCCTCGCCGCCGGACAACGTCGTAGCGGGCTGTCCCAACCGGATATAGCCCAACCCGACGTCAGTGAGCGTCCTCATGTGACGGCTGATCGACGGCTGCGCCGCGAAGAACTCCAGTGCTTCCTCACAGGGCATGTGCAGCACGTCGGCGATGGTCATGCCCTTGAACCGGACCTCGAGCGTCTCGCGGTTGTATCGGGCCCCTTTGCACACGTCGCAGGGCACGTAGACATCGGGGAGAAAGTGCATTTCGATCTTGATCGTCCCGTCACCGGAGCAGGCCTCGCACCGTCCGCCCTTGACATTGAAGCTGAAACGTCCCGGCAGGTAGCCGCGCACCTTCGCTTCGTTCGTGGCGGCGTACAACTTGCGGATGTGACCGAAGACGCCGGTGTACGTGGCCGGATTCGACCTCGGCGTCCGCCCGATCGGCGACTGGTCGATGTCGATAACCTTGTCCAGCGCCTCGGCGCCCTCGATGGTGGTGTGCAGGCCGGGCACCTGCTTGGAGGAGTAGATGCGCTGCATCAGCGCCTTGTACATGATGTCGTTGACCAGCGTGCTCTTGCCGGAGCCTGACACTCCCGTGACGCAGACGAAACAGCCGAGCGGGAATTCGACGTCGATCTTGCGCAGATTGTGCTCGCGAGCCCCACGCACCGTCAGCCGGTCGTCGCCGGGAAGACGTCGCTGCAACGGCAGCGGGATCTCCCGCTCGCCGCTGAGGTACTCCCCCGTCACCGAGCCCGGTGCGCCCGCAAGGCCGTCCACCGGTCCGCTGTACACAATCTCGCCGCCGTGTTCGCCTGCGCCCGGACCGATGTCCACTACCCAGTCGGCCACCGAGATCGTCTCGAGGTCGTGCTCGACAACGAGGACGGTGTTCCCCAGATCGCGCAGGTGGAGCAAGGTGTCGATCAGCCGGCGGTTGTCACGCTGGTGCAATCCGATGGAGGGTTCATCCAGCACGTACAGCACGCCCTCGAGGCCGCTGCCGATCTGGCTGGCGAGCCGGATCCGCTGGGCCTCGCCGCCCGCCAAGGTCGCGGCTGAGCGGTTCAGTGTGAGGTAGTCCAGACCCACATCGAGCAGGAAGTTCAGCCGGGCGTCAATTTCCTTGACGATCGGAGCGGCGATGATGCGCTGCCGTTCGGTGAGCTCGAGACCGTCGATGATCTTGGCTGCCTCGCCGATCGAAGCAGAGCACAGCTCGAAAACGTTCCGGCCTGCGACGCGCACCGCGAGCGATACCTCATTGAGGCGCGCGCCCCGGCAGGTGCCGCAGGGAACCTCGCGCATGTAGCCCTCGATGCGATTTCGCGACCAGTCGCTCTCGGTATCGGCGTGACGCCGACGCAAGAAGGGAATGACGCCTTCGTAGCGAGTGGTGTAGCTGCGCGACCGCCCGTAACGGTTTCGGTAACGCACGGTGAGCTGCTTGCCGGCCGGAGCCCCCTGCAGAAGCAATTCACGCTGGTCCACGTCGAGTTGCAACCACGGGACGTCAAGTGGGATGTCGTGCTCTGCACCGACAGCTTCGAGCAGGCGGATGAACCACTTTCCGGTGGCTCCGGCCCATGGCGCAAGGGCTCCGGCTGCCACCGACAGCTCGGTGTTGGGCACGATCAACTCAGGATCGACTTCGAATCGGGTGCCGAGCCCGTCGCAGGTGTCGCACGCGCCGTACGGGGAGTTGAACGAGAAGTTGCGGGGCGCCAATTCCTCGAAGGAGCGTCCCGTCGCCGGGGAATACAGGTGCTGGCTGAACGTCAGCATTTCCGAGGGCGCCTCGGAATCGTCGCTCCTCGAACCGGGTGCACCGACGAGATGGACCCACACGTGCCCGTCAGCCAAACCCAGCGCGGCCTCGACCGATTCGGTCAAACGCTGCTCTATATCGGAACGCATGACCAAGCGGTCGACGATGACCTCGATGTCGTGGTTGACGTACCGGTCGAGACGCTCGATCTCGGAGACATCGCCGAGGTCGAGCACGTCGCCGTCGACCCGGACGCGGGCGTAGCCCTGCCGAGCAAAATCGCCGAGCTGCGTGTGATAGTCGCCCTTGCGGCCCCGCACGACCGGCGACAGCACCTCGAAACGAGTGCCCGGCGGCAGTTGCATGATCCGATCGACGATCTGCTGCGCCGTCTGGCGCTCGACAACGTCGCCCGTCTGCGGATCGTGCTGAACCCCGACGCGGGCGTACAGCAATCGCAGATAGTCGTACACCTCGGTGATCGTGCCGACGGTGGAACGTGGGTTGCGGCTGGCGCTCTTCTGGTCGATGGAGATCGCCGGGGACAGACCCTCGAGGAAGTCCACGTCAGGCTTGTCCATCTGGCCGAGAAACTGCCGGGCGTAGGCCGACAAGGACTCGACGTACCGGCGCTGGCCTTCGGCATAGATGGTGTCGAATGCGAGCGAGGACTTTCCACTGCCGGACAGCCCCGTGAACACGATCATGCGATTCCGCGGCAATTCGACGTCCACGTTGCGCAGATTGTGCTCCCGCGCTCCGCGGACGATCAGCCGTTCACCCATGCGGTCCCCGAGTCATTCTGGGCGATGCTACCCGTGGCCCGGAGCACAAACACAAGTTCGCAAAACGGCTTCACTGCACGTGTACCGGTGCGGCGATCGGCACAACTCAGTGGCCCGCTGGCAGGGGGCGGACGGTGTGGCAAAGCCGATTGTCTCCCGCTCTTGTTCGCAACGCTGGTGGGCCGCTCGGGCCACGGCCTCGCTGCTGAGGTCGCGCTCGAGCTTGCGATTCGCTGCGGTTCCGCTCGGCCTCTAAGCCTGAATCCACCGATTGGTTGTTGGTGAGCGCGGGATTTGCGGGTCGGTGTCGGGTTGGGGTCGCGTCGGGTTGTTGGGGTGTGGTTTGGTGTGTTTGGGCGTGTTGGGCTAGGGGTGCGGGTGTGGTTTGGGGTTGTCGACGCTGGGTTTGTGTGGGGGCGCCGGTTCCGGGCGGTTCGGGTCAGCCTGAGGGTCCGGGCAGAGCCCTGAGAGCGCTGAGTGTGGCTCGGAATTGTGTTGCCCAGGGCCAGCGGGCGGGGTATCGCAGGGTGGGTGTGCCGGAGCGGTTGACTGCTACGGCGGCGAGGGCGACGAGTCGGGTGCGGCGGGAGCGGTTCGTGGCCGCTGGCGCGCCGGTGAGCGTGTTGGTCCAGTGGCCGATGTTGTGGGCGAGCACTGCGCATGCGAGCGGTGCGCAGTTCGCGCCGTAGTGCCCTGAGGGGACGTGCTCGAGTCCCGTGCCTTCTTTGAGGTCGCGGATGGCGAGCTCGACAACGGCGTGGCCGCGGTGGAACTCGTCCGCGGCGGCGGTGTCGAGTTCGGTGTTGGCGTTGAATGCGTGGTGCCGCCAGTCGGGCCACATCTGTTGTTGGGCGCCCTCGGCGAGGCGGGTACGGCGCACCACGAGACGGACGGTGCGTTTCTGTTTGCCGCGGCCGGTGGTGTATTGGGTCTCGGCGACCTGGGCGCGGCCGTCTTTGGTGTAAGCGATGTCGGCCCACGCGTCGTCGCGGATCGCTTGGATCGCTGCGCGAACAGCGGGTATGAGGGCGACGGTGATCGACCATTTGACGTCGTGGGCGTCGAGACGGTCGATCAGCTTCCATGACCAGAACCCCGAGTCGGCGCGCACCGTGACCGGCCCGGCAGCCCCGGCCCGTCGCAGGCTGGCGACGAGCTCGTCGGCGAAGCGCTCCACGCCTCGCGAGGACCCCGCGGAGCCTTTGCGCATGCGTGCGGCGAGCACCTCGCGGGTGTCGGCGCGTGCGGCGAGCAGCGGGTGATAGCCGAGCTTTTTGGTGTAGCCGTACGCGGCTCCTTGTTTTTGTTTGCCGTGGACCTCGCAGATCGTGGAGTCCACATCGACCACGAGCGGCGCCTTGCCGGGGCCGGCGCCCAGCGCCCAGGCACGCGCCAGCGTGCGCGACAGCACCGCTTCGAGCTGGCGGACGTGACCGAACGTGAACGTCCGCCGGAACGACCCCACCGTCGAGGGCGCCATCGGGCGGAATCCCAGCACCCTCCCGGTGCGTCCGGCGCGCAGCATCTCGACGTGATCGATGTGGGTGCCGCCTACGAGCATCGCGGCGACCACGGTGCAGATCTTGGGGCCCGGGTTCGCGGAACCGGTGCGCACCCACCGCTCGATCAGCCCCAACAGACCCAGACGGTCCATCAGCGTGCCCGCCAGGATCAGGCCCGCGTTGGCCACCAAGCCCTCATGATCAACCGTCGTTGCGAACCGGTCCGGACTGCGCGAAGATGCAGACACAAAAAGTGCCTCCTGTTTTTGAGACGACTGTGTATATCGACACCACAATCGTCGCAGATCAGGAGGCCTTTTTCGCGGACGCGACCACCCCCACACACCAACCAATCGGTGGATTCAGGCTAAGGCCGCACCGAGGCGCGCGCAGACCGTGCCGGAACCACGTGCTGCTCGGTCCCATGGCGGACCGTCAGGAGGCAGAATCAGTACAGGTCCCCGATTCCCACGAACGGGGACCCGACACCAACGAGGGGGCGGTCATGCCATACGAAGTACGAGGCGTCGTGGCACGCGCGCAAGGCGAGCCAGTGACAGTCGAGACGATCATGGTCCCTGATCCCGGGCCCGGCGAAGTCCTCGTCGATGTCGCGGCATGCGGGGTCTGTCATACCGATCTGCACTACCGCGAAGGCGCCATCAACGACGAGTTCCCGTTCCTGCTGGGTCACGAAGCGGCGGGCATCGTGGCCGAGATCGGGGACGGCGTGACCAATGTGGCCGTCGGCGACTTCGTGGTCCTGAATTGGCGCGCCGTATGCGGCAACTGCCGTTCGTGCGAGCGGGGGCGTCCCTGGTACTGCTTCGCCACGCACAACGCAGCCCAGAAGATGACGCTCGACGGCGTCGAACTGTCCCCGGCGCTTGGCATCGGTGCATTCGCAGAGAAGACGTTGGTGGCTGCAGGACAAGCCACAAAGGTCGACCCAGCTGCGCCGCCTGAGGTCGCCGGTCTCATCGGTTGCGGCGTTATGGCGGGTCTCGGCGCCGCCATGAACACCGGCGGGGTGGGCCGCGGCGACAGCGTGGCGGTGTTCGGCTGCGGCGGCGTGGGCGATGCCGCTATCTGCGGAGCACGGCTCGCCGGAGCTCACACGATCATCGGTATCGACCTCGACGATCGCAAGCTCGAGTGGGCGTCCGAGTTCGGCGCAACCCACACGATCAACTCCTCGGGACTCAGCAATAACGAGGTCGTCGAAGCGATCCGCGGGCTCACCGACGGCAACGGTGTCGACGTGGCCATTGAGGCTGTCGGATTGCCGCAGACCTACGAGCAGGCGTTTTACGCCCGGGACCTCGCCGGGACCGTCGTGCTGGTCGGCGTGCCGAATCCCACCATGAAGATCGAATTGCCGATGATCGAGGTTTTCGGCCGAGGGGGCCAGCTGAAGAGCTCGTGGTATGGCGACTGCCTGCCGAGCCGGGACTTCCCGATGCTCATCGACCTGTTCTTGCAGGACCGTCTGCCACTGGACAAGTTCGTCAGCGAGACCATCGGCATCGACGGTGTCGAGGAGGCGTTCGAGAAGATGGAACGGGGCGAAGTCCTGCGCTCAGTCGTCGTTCTCTAGCCGCTCGCGTCGCGCAGGTCCCGGCGCAGTTCCCGCAGTTCGTCGCGCAGACGGGCTGCGTACTCGAATCGCAGGTCCCCGGCGGCCTCCGCCATCTCCTCTTCCAGCGATGCAACAAGCCGCGTGAGGTCGTCAGCTGGGAGATCCCCGTACGCGGCGCGCATCCGCTCGGAGGTGACGCGCGCCCCGACAAGGTTCTCGGGCACCGGCGCTCCCGCAGCCGGTCCGCGCAGAACTTCGAGGATGTCCGTGACGGCCTTGCGGATGGTCTGCGGATCGATGCCGTGCTCGGCGTTGTACGCCTGTTGCACACCGCGCCGTCGATTGGTCTCTGACACCGCCCGCCGCATCGAATCGGTCACCGCATCGGCGTACATGACCACCTGACCGTCCACGTTGCGCGCCGCTCGTCCGATCGTCTGGATGAGCGATGTCTGGCTGCGCAGAAAGCCCTCCTTGTCCGCGTCAAGTATCGCCACAAGGCTGACCTCGGGCAGGTCCAAGCCCTCGCGCAGCAGATTGATTCCCACCAGCACATCGAAGTGTCCCAACCGCAGGTCTCGAAGGATCTCGATGCGCTCGATCGTGTCGATCTCAGAATGCAGGTAGCGCACCCGCACTCCCAGCTCGAGCAGGTAGTCCGTGAGGTCCTCGGACATCTTCTTGGTCAGCGTTGTGACGAGGATGCGCTGCCCTCGCTCGGTCACGCGCTCGATCTCCGCCATCAGATCGTCGATTTGACCCTTGGTCGGGCGGATCACAATCTCGGGATCGACAAGCCCGGTCGGGCGAACGATCTGCTCGACGACCTGCTGGCTCGTGCGCAGCTCGTAGCCGCCCGGTGTCGCTGAGAGGAAGACGACCTGGTTGAGCCGTTCCATGACTTCCTCGAAGCGCAGGGGGCGATTGTCCCGCGCAGACGGCAGTCGAAACCCGTGCTCGACGAGCGTGTCCTTGCGCGCCCGATCCCCCGCAAACTGACCGTGCAGCTGCGGCACCGCCACATGGCTCTCGTCGATGACCAGCAAGAAGTCATCGGGGAAGAAGTCAAGCAGGGTGTAGGGCGGCTCCTCGTACGTGCGGCCGTCGAGGTGCATCGAATAGTTCTCGACGCCGTTGCAATAGCCGAGCTCGGCGAGCATTTCGAGGTCGTACTCAGTGCGCATCCGCAGTCGCTGCGCCTCGAGCAACTGATTGTTGTTCTCGAAGATCTTCAGCTGCTCCGCCAACTCAGTCTCGATGCCGCCGATCGCGCGCTGCAGCTTGTCGGCGCCAGTCACGTAGTGCGAGGCTGGGAACACCGTGATTTCGGTGAGCTCGCCGAGGCGTTCGCCCGTGACGGGATCGATCCGGCTGATGCGGTCGATTTCGTCGCCGAAGAGCTCGACTCGCACGAGGAATTCCTCGTATGCCGGGTGGATCTCGAGCGTGTCGCCGCGGACGCGAAACTTGCCGCGCACGAGGCTCATGTCATTGCGCTCGTACTGCATGTCGACGAGGCGCCGCAGGATCGTTCGCTGGTCGACAACCTCGCCCACCCGCAGGTAGAGCATCTGGCGCAGGTACTCCTCGGGTGCGCCCAACCCGTAGATCGCAGAAACCGATGCCACCACGATGACATCGCGCCGGGTCAGCAGCGCTGCCGTTGCGGAGTGCCGCAGCCGATCGATCTCATCGTTGACAGAGGAGTCCTTTTCGATGTAGGTGTCCGAGGCGGGCATGTAGGCCTCGGGTTGGTAATAGTCGTAATAGGAGACGAAGTATTCCACGCGGTTGTCGGGAAAGAACTCTCGGAACTCGTTCGCGAGCTGCGCCGCCAAAGACTTGTTGGGCGCGAGCACCAGCGTCGGCCGCTGAGTGCGTTCGATCGTCCACGCGATCGTCGCGCTCTTTCCGGAGCCGGTAATGCCCAGCAGGGTCTGGAATCGGTCGCCACGATCAATACCTTCGGACAGTTCCGCTATTGCCCGAGGTTGATCGCCGGCCGGCTCGAAGCCCGCGACCACACGCAATGGATGTGCGGCCGTCGGACTCGGCAGCCAGGGACGGGATCGCCGCGTCGCAGTGGAGGCTGACGACATGCGCTTGAGGCTATGCCGACGGGCGGGCCCGGTCACAGGGTCGAACGGTCGGGGCCGAACGGTCCGACGACGCTCGGATTCGCAGAGCCCGCTGCGGCGTTCTGCGGTGTCGAAGGGCGAGCTCTGGCGCCAACCTCGTGCGCGTTGTGCCTCGACATTGGAACATGCGCGCCTGCGGCCGGTCGGTGTGGTTATCCTGCCGCGCTGACGCCCGACAACGAGCAGCTGCTCCTGCCGATTGCATCGACCGCACCTTCGAGGCGCTGGCGCTGGACCCAAGCCAGAGCCCACAACCGACCAACCCCTCAGGACATTGAGCCAACGACCAGGCCACGACAGCCCATGAGCCGCGACGACAACGACGCCGAAGCCACCGTCGACTCGCTCGACGAAGACGCGCTCGCCAAAGAGACGATTGACGACATTGACCTCGAACCACCTGAAGAGGAGCTCGAGGCCGAAGAGCTTGGCATCGGCGGGATCGAAGTCCTCGAAATCGACGAGGTAGTTCTTGGCGATCTTCCGTTCGACGATTCCGACGACGACGAGGAAGATCTGCCCGCGCCTCGTGAAGTCCCCGCTGGCGTTCAGCCCGCCGACGACGAGGACGACGACGACGACGAGGACGAGGAACTCGAGGCCGACCTTGGAGAGATCCTCAAGGAGCGGCTTGCGTCCGAGGATGACGATGAAGACGAGGAGGACGACGACATCGGCATCGTGTCCGGCTCCCGCTCGACGTCAAAACAGGAGGACGAGATCCTCTGCGAGGGCTGCTTCTTGCTGGTCAAGCCATCACAATTCGACGCGCGCTCACCCGAGCCGATGTGCCCGCACTGCGGGACGCCGATCGCATTCTGAGCACGGCTGCGCGGGGCCGATGCGCCGCTAGGTCAGCCGTGAGTCGTTGGTTCGCTGCTCGGCAGCGCGCTTGCCCATTCGAACGCAGCGTCCACGGCCGCTTCGAGCTCGGCGAGTCCGCCTGAATTGTCGATGACCCAGTCAGCGACTGCACGCCGCTCGGAGCGGGACAATTGCACGGCGATCCGGGCCCGCGCGTCAGCTGCGGTGAACCCTCGCGACGTCACGAGGCGCTCGACCGCCAGTTCCGTCGGCGTGTCGACGACGATGATTCCGCTCATCGGATAGCGAGCCGGCCGCCCTTTCGACAGGCCCTCGGCCAGCAGCGGTATGTCGAGGACGACAAGTCGCTCAGTGCCAGCCACCGCGTCGAGCCGCCGCCGGATCTCGCGCCCGACCGGCGGATGGGTGATCGCGTTCAGGTCCGCGAGCGCGTCGGCATCGGTGAACACGATCGACGCGACTGCGGCGCGGTCCAACGTGCCGTCGGCTGCAACGATGTCGTCACCGAAGCGAGCGACCATCTCCGCAAAGACCTCGCCGGCGGGATCCCGCTGTTCTCGCACAATGGCATCCGCGTCGATGAGCGCAGCTCCACGGTCGACGAACCCCGTCGCGACGGTGCTCTTGCCGCTGCCGATACCGCCGGTCAGACCGACCGCAATCATTAGCAGGCCACGCGAGCAGGTGATGGCCTGTGTGGTGAAGCCATTTGTCTCCCGCTCTTGTTCGCTGCGCTCACGGGCCGCTCGGGCCACGGCCTCAGGGTCAACATCGCGCTCGCGCCTACGATCCGCTACCTATCCGCTCGGCCTCTCAGCAGAGCTCAGCGGAAGGCCGACGGGCTAGTCGTCACCTTCAGCGGCATCCGCTGCGGGTGCGTCATCGGGATCCTGGTTCTCATAGTGAGCCAGCGCTTGGCGATACGCCTCTTCACCGTGCTCTTCGTAGTACTCGCGCCAGGCACGCTCGGCCTCCGACTCCTCGCCTTCGGCAGGTGTCTCGTAGCTGAACTCTCCGATGAAGTTGCCCTCTTCGTCGTATGCATGATCGCCGAACGCCTCGCGGTACTCCTCGGCGACCACGCCTCCCTCGGCTGCCTGCTTGATGGACAGGCTGATGCGTCGGCGCTGGAGGTCGAGATCGATGATCTTCACCCACAACTCCTCACCGGGTGTGACGACCTGCTCGGGCAGCTCGACGTGGTGCGCAGACATCTCCGAGATGTGCACCAAGCCTTCGATGCCGTCCCCGACCTGCACGAACGAACCAAATGGCACAAGCTTCGTGACTCGTCCGTAGACCAGCTCTTCCACGCGATGGCTGGTGGCGAACGCTTCCCACGGGTCCTGCTGAGTGGCCTTTAGCGACAGCGAGATGCGTTCGCGCTCACGGTCGATCTCGAGAACCTCCACCTGAACCTCATCGCCGATGCTGACAACAGAGCTGGGGTGGTCGACGTGCTTCCAGGAGAGCTCGGAGACGTGGATGAGTCCGTCCATGCCGCCCAGATCGACGAATGCGCCGAAACTCACGACCGACGAGACCCGGCCAGTGCGCCGCTCACCGCGCTTGAGGTCTCGCAAGAATCCCTCACGCTCTTCCTTGAGGCTCTCCTCGAGCCAGGCACGCCGGCTGAGCACGACGTTGTTGCGGTTCTTGTCGAGTTCGATGATCTTCGCCTCGAGCTCCCGCCCGACGTATGGGGCGAGATCCCGCACCCGCCGGAGCTCGACGAGCGAAGCCGGCAGGAAGCCGCGCAAACCAATGTCGACGATGAGCCCGCCCTTGACGACTTCGATAACCGGACCCTTGACGATTCCGTCGGATTCGCGAATCTCTTCGATGCGGCCCCACGCCCGCTCGTACTGTGCCCGTTTCTTCGACAAGACCAGCCGGCCGTCAGGGTCTTCCTTCTGCAGAACGAGCGCTTCGATCTGATCGCCAATCTCAACGACCTCGGACGGATCGACATCGTGGCGGATGGACAGCTCGCGAGACGGGATGACGCCCTCGGACTTGAAGCCGATGTCCAGCAGCACCTCATCGCGATCGACCCGCACAACGGTGCCGGCCACGATGTCGCCGTCGTCGAATTCGACGATCGTCCCCGCGACGGCGTCTTCAAACGAGATATCGCCCAAGTCGTCGACCGCCACGATACGCGGCACATACTCGCCGGCGTCCGTGAAGATCCCGAAGCCGCTGTCGGACGCACCGTTGCCGTCTGCTGCGCCGGTGCCGTCTGCTGCGCCGTTGGCGTCCGAGGCTTCGGGAGGAGCCCCTTCCGCAGCGGCCTCTGGCGGTGCTGCGGGTTCTGGATCTAAGGTTTCGGTGGCGGGGGCGATTGCGTCGGTCACGGTGTCAGGGTTGCTCACGTCGGGGATGGGAGCGCAGGCAGCAGAGCACGCCGCTCAAAGCGCAGCGCAAGGCTACCGGGGGCTCACGCCTTGGCATCTGCCCACGTGGCGCCCGTCGCGACGTGGACTTCAAGCGGAACAGCGAGGTCTGCGGCATGTCGCATTGTCTCGACGGTGAGTTCGGTCACGTGGTCAGCTTCATCGGGATGAACCTCGACGATGACCTCATCGTGGACCTGAAGCACGAGTCGGCTGGCCGATCCGTGCGCTCGCAGAGCAGTAGACAGACGAACCAGCGCCACTTTGAAGATGTCCGCCGCGAGACCCTGAATCGGAGCGTTCATCGCCTGCCGCTCGGCGGCCTGGCGCACTCGGAAATTGCGAGCCGACAGCTCGGGCAACGGCCGGCGTCGGCCGAAGGCGGTCTCGGTGTATCCCCGCTCGCGGCTCTGGGCCACGACGCCGTCCATGAACGAGCGAACGTTGGGGAAGGCCTCGAAATACGCAGCCAGGATTGACGCCGCTTCATCCGTTGGCACGCCGAGACGCTGCCCGAGGCCGTACGACTCCATGCCGTATGCCAACCCGTAGCTCACCATCTTGGCGGTGGATCGCTGCTGGGCAGTGACATCGGAGGGCGCAACGCCGAACAATGAGGCGGCGGTGGCGCTGTGGATGTCGCGGCCTGCAGCGAATGCAGCGACGAGGCCGGGGTCCCCCGAGAGATGCGCGATGACGCGCAGCTCAATCTGGTTGTAGTCCGCGACCAGCAACTCGAACCCGTCCGCGGGCACGAAGGCTCGCCGGAACAACCGACCCTGCTCGGTGCGCACGGGAATGTTGTGAAGGTTGGGTTCCTCAGAGCTGAGGCGGCCAGTGCGTGCGACGGTCTGATTGAAGGTGGCGTGAATGCGTCCATCGGCGGACACGTACTCGAGCAGACTGACGCCGTACGTCGAGCGAAGCTTTTCAACTTCCCTGAAGGCCAGCAGACGATCCACGATCTTGTGCTCACCGCGTAGCGACTCGAGTGCAGATGCGTTGGTTGAGTAGCCCGTTTTCGTCTTGCGCTGAGGCGTCAGGCCGAGATCGGTGAACAGCACCTCTGCCAGCTGTTTCGGTGAGTTGACGTTGAGATCGTCGCGTCCCGCGAGCAGCCGTACGTCAGCTTCGAGCGCCGCTACTTCGGCGATGAGATGATCCCGCAACGCCTCGAGCTCGGTTCGGTCGACCCCGATGCCGACGGCCTCCATGCGCGCCAAGACCGAAATGAGCGGGCGCTCGATATCACGGTAGAGATCGGACATTCCCATCGCATCGAGCTGTCCCTCAAGTACAGGGGCGAGCAATGCGACGGCGAGAGCATCTCGACCCGCTGCCGCTCTGCGATCGGTGAGCTCGGCATCGGGATCGTCGAATCCCAGCTGGCCCTGGGACTCGCTCTCGCTGTCGTCGAACTGGACCCCGCAGTGACGAGCCAGCAGTGCCCGGAGCTCGTCGCGGCCCTCGGAGGGGTCAATGAGGTAGGCAGCGATGGCGGTATCAACGCCCAGCCCCGGCAGGCCCGCGCCCTCGGGACCGATTCGGGGTAGTTGCGCCAAGGCTCGCATCAACGGCTTGGCCTGATGGACATGCACACCAGACCCGAGCAATGCTGCCAGCGCGGATGCGATCTCTTCACGCGCGAGCTGGTCCTGGCCCAGAGCGAGCACCTCTCCGGCGGCAGCGTCGACAGCGATCGCCAGCACACCCAGCGTGCCGTCGTAACTGAGCGCCCATCCCACAGCGATGGGCTCGGAGCGCTGCGCGAGTTCGGCCAGCTGATCCGCGACGTGGTCGTGTGAGCCAGTCGCCAGCAACCGCACATTTGGCAATCGAGCCGAGTCGCGCTCGGCCGGACCGGCAGTGAGCAATCCGCCCAGCGCCGTTTCGGCGAGAGCATCTTGCAGTCGGGCGCGCAAGCTGCCGAACTCGAGGAATTCGAAGGTGCGATCGACGAGCTCGGCATCGAAACCGTCCCACAGGAGCTCATCTGCAGGCACGTCGATCGGTGCATCGGTTCGCAGCGCCATCAATTCGACGTTGTCGCGAACGACATCGGCGTGTGCGGCGAGATTCTCGGCCAGTTTCGGCGTCTGCTCGGACGCAGCTTCGAGCAAGGCGTCCACGCTTCCGTACAAGTTCAGCAGCTTTGCCGCCGTCTTCTCCCCGACTCCGGGCACCCCGGGCAGGTTGTCGGAGGGATCCCCCCGCAGCGCGGCGTACTGCACGTACAGCTCGGGCGTGACGCCGGTCCGCTCGGAGATGCCGGCCTCGTCGTAGAGCGAATAGTCGGTGACTCCCCGGCGGTTGTACAGAACCTGGACCCGCGGGTCGCGCACGAGTTGGTACACGTCCCTGTCGCCGCTGACAATCAGAACGTCGTCACCTCGAAGATCCGCCTCGTGCGCCAGCGTCGCGAGCAGGTCGTCGGCCTCGAATCCCGCGCAGTCGACGGCCGGGATGCTGAGTGATTCGAGCACTTCACGCACAATGCCCAACTGCTCGATCAGGGTTGGGGGGGTCTCGTCGCGATGAGCCTTGTAGTGCGGCGCCGCCGTGTGGCGAAAGGTCGGCTCGGGACGGTCGAAGCACACGGCAATCGCGTCCGGACGATGATCCCGCACCAAGTTGATGAGCATCGAGGTGAATCCATACACCGCACCGGTGCGCTGGCCTGAACGCGTTGCCATTTCCTCGGGTACGGCGAAGAACGCCCGGTAGGTCAGGGAGTTCCCGTCAAGCAGCAGGAGCCTCGTCATAGGGCCTCCCCGCGGGGACCTCAGGGCGTCAGCTGACCGTCGACGACCTGCTGGGCGATGTCTCGCATCTTCGCACGATTGGCCATCGCGGTGCTGCGGATGAACTCGAACGCGTCTTGCTCGGTGAGCTGAAACTCGTCCATCAGGGTGCCCTTCGCCCGCTCGACCACTTTGCGGGTCTCCAATTTCTCTTCGAGGCTCTCAACGGTGTCCTCCAGTTCGCGCATCTCCGTGAAGCGGCCCCATGCCACCTCGATGGCCGACACCAGTTCTTCGCGCTGGAAGGGTTTCACCAAGTACGACAGCACGCCGGCATCACGCGCTTCGGCGATGAGATGCCGTTTGCTGAACGCGGTGAGTATCAAGACTGCCGAGGTGCGATGGGCGGCGACCTCCCTGGCTGCATCGAGACCGTCGCGGCCGGGCATCTGGATGTCGAAAATGCACACGTCCGGCTCGTGACGACGCACGAGATCCACCGCTTCGTCGCCCCGTCCGGTCTCGGCCACGACGACGTAGCCCTCGTCTTCGAGCATTTCCCGCAAGTCGAGCCGAATGATTGCCTCGTCCTCTGCGATCACGACTCGCTTGGACACACACGCTCCCCTCGCGGAACAGGGTCGCACCGGCGGACGGATCCCGCTCGGCTGCTGCGGACCGATCAGCCTACCGGTCGGGCTGTGGGGCCTCGCCGGAATACCTGCCGAAAGGGCCAATCCGGGTCGCCTAGGCTTCGAGTGCGCGCATCAGTGAGGACGGCGCCGGATTTGGCAGACGCCGCTTGGGTGAATCGGCACCGTCTCGCAGCGCACCCTAGAGATCTGCGCGAGATGTGCCCGCTGGTTTTTCGCTCGCGTGCCCGGGGCGGGAGTTGAACCCGCACGCCCGCGAGGGCAGAGGATTTTGAGTCCCCCGTGTCTGCCGTTTCACCACCCGGGCTCTGAGCCGCTACAGCGTAGTCACGGTGAAACTGGCAGCGTGGCAGGGAGGCGGTCGGCTGCCAGACCACTGGTCTTCCGCTCTTGTTCGCTGCGCTGGATGCCCGTCCGGCTCATCAGTCGCCGATGCACCGCGCGGCCACCTACCCTTTACTGCGCGTTCACCGCGCCGCTGTGGGGGTACGAGCTGATTGCTCACGCACCGGCGCTCTTGAGGAGGACGAGTGCTGGCATTCACGTTTCCAGGGCAGGGCTCGCAGCAGCCCGGCATGGGAGAGCCATGGACCTCGCATGAGTCGTGGGAGCTCGTCATCGAGGCATCGGATGTCTGCGGCCGAGACGTGACAGCCCTGCTGCTCAATGCGGATGCTGACGAACTGCGCCACACCCGCAACTCGCAGCTGTCGACGTTCGTCCTGTCGATGGTCGTGCTCGACGCGGTCGAGCGCACCGGCGCGACGTTCTCGGTCGCAGCGGGGCACTCGCTGGGCGAGTACAGCGCACTCACCGCTACGGGCGCACTCGCATACGACGACGCTGTGAGGCTCGTCGCGGAGCGAGGCGAAGCGATGCAGGTCGCAGCCGACGAGCACGACGGAACCATGGCGGCGGTACTCGGCCTCGACGACAACCTCGTCGCCGAAGCGTGCGAAAACACCGATGGCGATGTCTGGGTCGCGAATTACAACGCCCCGGGGCAGGTCGTGATCGCTGGCGCACCCGATGCCGTGGCCGCAGGTGGGGCAGCAGCGAAAGCGGCAGGTGCCAAGCGCCTCATGCAGCTGCAAGTCGGCGGTGCTTTCCACACGCCGTTCATGCAGCCAGCCCGGGATCGGCTGCGCAAGGCTCTGGCCGAGGTGGAGATCCGCGCGCCGAGCGTGCCGGTCGTCGCCAACGTCGACGCTCACCCTCGCTCGGACGACAGTGAGTGGCGCTCGCTCCTCGCACAGCAGCTCACAAGCCCCGTTCTGTGGCGAGCGAGCCTGCACTCGTTAGCTGACGTCGGCGTCACAACATTTGTCGAATTGGGACCCGGCAAGGTGCTCACGGGGATGACGAAGCGGACCAACAAGTCCGCGACCGCGCTGTCGGTCGGCGCACCCTCGGAGATCGACGCGTTTATGGAAGCGCTCGCCGACTCTGCACCGTCTGTGCCTGCCGTACTCGGCGGAGAGAACCTCTACGTGACCGAGCGGCTCATCGTCAGCCCCTGCGCTGGGATCTTCGCGCTCGACAGCGACATGGGCGACGGCCATCCGATCAAGGTCGGTGACGTCATCGGCCATGTCGCCGGTGAGGAAGTGCGGTCGGCATTCGCGGGTACCGTCATGGGGATCATGGCCGTCGAGGGCGAACGCGTCACCGCACGGCAGCCGATCGCGTGGCTCCGCACCGGGGACGCGACCTAGCAGAGACGTACCGCAACCGAAACCGGCCGCAACCGAAACCGGCCGCAACCGAAACCGGGCAGCCGCGCCGGCACAACCGACACGCCGGGCGGAGACGACAGATCGAACCGAGGCTTGACATGACCATGGCGACACACAACGCATCGGGCGCCCGAATTGTGGGCATGGGCGCTGCGCTGCCCGACCGAATCCTCACCAACGACGAGCTGGCGAAGATGGTCGACACTTCGGATGAGTGGATCACCGAGCGGACCGGCATCAAGTCACGACACCTTGGCGGTACCACCGCGGGGTTGGCAGCCGAGGCGGGTGCGGCGGCCCTCAACGACGCAGGGCTCGACCCGTCGGGCATCGACATGCTGGTGCTGGCCACCACGACGCCTGATCGAGCCGTTCCAGCAACTTCGTCAACCGTGCAGGAACTGATGGGGCTGGATTGCGGCGCCATGGACGTCAACGCCGCGTGCTCCGGCTTCGTGTACTCGCTCGTCGCCGGCCACGGCTTCATCGCCATGGGCCACGAGCGGGTGCTGGTGATCGGAGCCGAAGTCCTCGAGCGGATCATCGACTGGACGGACCGCGCGACCTGCATCCTGTTCGCCAACGGCGCCGGCGCCGCCGTCATCGAGCGCAGCGAGAAGGGGTCAGACCTCTTGGGCTGGCATGTGTCGAGCGACGGCGCGATGGAAGAGCACCTGTACTGCGAGCACGGCGAAACCATCCAAATGGCCGGCCAGCAGGTGTTCAAGAGGGCCGTGCTGGTGATGGAGGAATCGGCTCGCCAGTCGATGAA
The DNA here is from genome assembly GCA_963663635.2 of Acidimicrobiales bacterium. Taxonomy (GTDB): domain Bacteria; phylum Actinomycetota; class Acidimicrobiia; order Acidimicrobiales; family Poriferisodalaceae; genus Poriferisodalis. The sequence continues at coordinate 276,836 of CAXXMY010000006.1, read as the reverse complement.
GCAAGCCAACCTCACCCCAGATGACATCGATCTCGTGGTCCCCCATCAAGCGAATATCCGCATCGTCGAAACGTCGTGCAAGCGGCTGGGCATCCCGTTCGAGAAGACCTCCATGGTCATTCACCGCACCGGCAACACCTCGTCAGCATCGATCCCGCTCGCGCTGGACGACGCAGTGCGCAACGGACGGGTCCAAGAGGGAGACAACGTTCTGCTCGTCGGGTTCGGCGCCGGAATGACATCAGCCTCGGCCGTGATCCGCTGGTCGGGCGAGCCTGGGCGCCATGCCTGACCATTGGGCCTCGCCACTGAGCCTGACCACTGAGCCACACCACGATGCTTGAACGAGGCTCGCGAGCCAGATCGTTTTCCCTTCAGCGATGAGTCGCCATCAATGAGCTCAGGCTCGGTGAGTTCAGACCCTGCGCGTACGGTGCTCGTCACCGGCGGAAGCCGCGGCATCGGCCTCGCGACGGCGCAGCTCTTCGCAGAGCAGGGTCACCGCGTCGCAGTGACGAGCCGATCTGATCCGCCGGACGACGACCGGCTGCTGTGGATCGCGTGCGACCAGGCCGACAGTGAGGCTGTCGATGCCGCCTACGACCGCATCGAGTCCGAGCTGGGCCCCGTCGAAGTACTGGTCGCGAACGCTGGGATCACGCGCGACCATCTCGTGCTGAGAATGGCCGACGAGGATTTTGCTGCGGTGGTGGACATCAACCTGACCGGCGCATACCGGATGGCCAAGCGCGCCGCCCGGCCGATGCTGCGAGCGCGCTGGGGCCGACTGATCTTTGTGTCCTCAGTGGTGGGGATGCTGGGGTCTGCTGGTCAGGTCAACTACGCAGCGTCAAAAGCGGGTCTGGTTGGCATGGCCCGATCTCTCGCACGCGAACTGGGCTCGCGCAACATCACGTCGAACGTCGTGGCACCTGGTCCTGTCGCAACCGAAATGTTCGGAGCTCTGACTGACGATCAGCGGTCCGCCATCACCGATGCCGTGCCGCTCGGCCGAGTAGCCGAGCCTGCCGAAATCGCCGCCGCCGTGGCATTCCTGGCTTCCGAGCGGGGGGCGTACATCACCGGAGCGCTGCTGCCGGTGGATGGTGGCCTCGGGATGGGCCACTAAACCGTGCGACGAACTCATGAATGCGTACGGAACTGCGCCCATCGGCCACCTACACTTCGCACGCGCACAGCCGCTTGGGAGATCTACCCACACACGAGGGGAACAGCATGAGCGACACGTTGGATCGATTCATCGATTGCGCCGTCGAGGTGCTCGCCGTCGACGCGGGGCAGGTCATGCTCGAGGCCAGCTTCGCTGACGACCTTGATGCCGACAGCCTCGATCTCGTCGAACTGGTGATGGCTCTCGAAGAGGAGTTCGACATCAACGTGGACGAAGAGGAACTCGAAGGCGTCACCACAGTCGGCCACGCGGTCAAGCTGGTCGAATCAAAGCTGTGAAAGGGCCGTCGTGACCGACAGCCGCAGAGTTGCCATCGTCGGCCTTGGCGTCATTTCGTGTGCCGGGGCCAGCGTCGACGAGTTTTGGATCGGGCTGAATTCCGAGCCACCGCACGGCGAGCGCCGTATCACCGACTTCGACCCCGCCCCGTACTACAGCAATCCCAAATATGCGCGGCGCGCCGACCGATCCCAGCAGTTGGCGTTGGCGTCGACTGCTCAGGCGATGGCGGACGCCGGCGAGCTGACGCACAATCCCGACCGGCAAGGCGTCATCTTCGGCACTGGCGTGGGCGGCTTGCAGACGTTCGAGGACCAGGTCCTTGTGCTGGACCGCAAGGGAGCACGGCGTGTCTCGCCGTTCATGGTCCCGATGATGATGCCCAACGCTGCGGGCGCAGCGATCTCGATGCGTTACGGACTGGCCGGACCCTGCGAGGTGCTGACGACTGCCTGCGCCGCCGCGACCCACGCCGTGGGCTACGCCACGCGACTGATCCGGGCAGACGTCATCGACGTGGCAGTGGCGGGCGGATGCGAGTCGGTGATGACACCGGTGGGCACGGCGGGATTCGCCAACATGACAGCGCTGTCCACCAGCGGCGTCTCGATGCCGTTCGACCGAAATCGCGACGGCTTCATGATCACCGAGGGTGCGGCCACGCTCGTGCTCGAGGAATGGGACTCTGCGGTCGCACGCGGAGCCACGATTCACGGCGAAGTTCTGGGCGTCGGCTCGAACGCCGATGCCCACCACATCACGGCACCTGCGCCCGGTGGCGCAGGTGCTCTGCGCTGCATGCAACTGGCCATCGACGACGCAGGACTCACGCCTCGCGACATTGTGCACGTCAATGCGCACGGCACATCGACGCCGCTGAACGATGCCGCGGAGGCCGAGGCACTGAACAAGCTCTTCGGCGCCGACGGACCGCTGGTGACATCCACCAAGGGCGTGACCGGCCACGCGCTGGGCGCCGCTGGGGCGTTCGAGGCCGTGGCGGTCCTGTTGTCGATGAGGCATCGCAAGATCCCGCCCACCGCAGGATGGACAACCCCAGACCCGGACCTGCCCGAGTTCCGGCTGGTGACCGGCCAGGCCGCCGACTGGGAGCCAGGCCCCTCGCTCAGCAACTCATTCGGCTTCGGCGGTCACAACGGCTGCCTCGTGCTAGGACCGCCGCCCGCCTAGAGGGCGAGCGGAACCGCAGCGAAAACCCCTACAGGCTCTCGTAGACGGCCGTCTCGATGTCCTCGTACAGCTGGTATGAGCGCGCATCGGCGAATGGCACTACCTGGCTGATGTAGCAGCCGGCCACCTGGTTCGCCAGGTCGATCCAGAAGAACGAGTTGGCCAGCCCGGCCCACATGAGACCGCCGGCAGGGCGACCAGTCGGCGCAGGCTCCTCGTTGATCTGAAACGTGAGACCCCAGGACTTCTCGATTCCAGGGAAGAACTCGGCATCGTTGGAGTAGGGCGGGATCGCGGTGTGCAGCATGGTGACGCGCAGGTCGCCCATGGCATTGGTCACCATCTGCTGATGCGTGTCAGCCGAGACGATCTGGCGGCCGTCGAGGCTGCCGCCGTTCAGCATCATCGCCAGGAACTGGCAGTAGTCGTGGACCGTGGAGTACAGCCCGCCTCCGCCCATCTCCATTTCAGGATCCTGGGGGAGCTCGAATGGCATCTCAACCAGCGAGCCATCCTCGGTGCGTGCGTGCATGGCCGACAGGCGCGACCGCATGTCATCGCTGATGCGGAACGCAGTGTCGGACATGCCGAGCGGCCCGGTGACGTTCGCCGCGAAGTACTCCCCCAGCGACATTCCCGACACCGCCTCGACCATCTGGCCGGCGTAGTCGATTCCGGTTCCGTACATCCAGCGTTCGCCTGGATCGAACAGCAGCGGAATGCGCAGGGTCGACTTCTGGCACTCGGTGATGCCGGGCGTGCCAGTGGCTTCTTGGTACCGCCCCAGCTCTGGGCTCCAGATGTCGTAGCCCATGCCGGCGGTGTGGGTCAGCAGCTGTCGCAGCGTGATGTCGCCATTGCGGGCCCGGGTGACGGGTGCGCCATTGTCGTCAAACCCCGTGAGCACCTCGAGCTCGTCCAGCAACGGCAGTGTTTCCGCCGCCGGGCCGTCGAGCGAGAGCTTGCCCTGCTCGACGAGCTGCATCGCTGCGGTGCCAGTGAGCGCCTTGGTCATCGAGGCGATCCAGCAGACCGTGTCGTTGTTCATCGCGACATCGCTGACGGCGCCGTGTGTGCCTGCGGCACCAGAGCAGATCTCGCCATCTGGTGCGATGATCTTCGCCACCGCTCCGACGACATCACCGTCGGCGACGCCGCGGTCGAGGATCCCCTGAACTGTGTCTGCGAGTGCCATGCGCATCTCCTTGTTCACAGCCAGACGTGGCGCGGCCAGCGCTGATCGGCCCAGCGTGTGCGACGCTACTTCGACGCTTCGGACCGCGTGACACCCGCGCGACCTCATCTGGCCGCTGCGCGAGACGCCGCCCGGCCGAACGCCGCGCGAGACTCGGGCCCACCCAACCGGACCCGAAAGGGCGCCTCATGGCAGGACCACAGCGGCTTTCGCTCACCCAGACTCACATCGTCCATTCCGATCTCATGGATTTCGACTTCGAGATCACCACGCAAGGCCCGCCGATCGACTGGCCAGAGCCACTGCCGGTCGTGTACCAGACCGATGCAAACTTCGGTATCGGCTTCGCCGCCGACATGGCCACGATGCTGTTGATGGGCGGGGAGATTCCCCCAGTGCTCACCGTGGGGATCGGCTACCCGGTCGGCGGCGACATCGTGTACGTGACCGGGCGGCGCATGTACGACTTCTCGCCGACATCGGACGAGTGGCAGCTCGGACAGCTGAACGCATCCCCGCTGGTCGAGGGCGAAGTCGTCGGCGGCGGCGCTCCTCTGTTCGCTCGATTCATGTCCGAGGAACTGTGACCCTGGCTCACCGAGAACTTCAACATGAGCGACGACCGCACCTACGTGGGCGATTCGATGGGCGGTCTCTTCGGCTGCTACACGCTGTTCAACCACGGCGGGTTCTTCAACCGGTACGTCATCGGCAGCCCGTGGATCTGCTGGGACCATCCGCTGGTGTTCGACTACGAAGCGACATATGCCGACGCCAACGATGACCTCGATGCGGTCGTGTACTTGGCTGCGGGCGGCGCGGAGGATGTACTCAGCCCCGCCTTCGACCCAGGTGCGACCGCCATCTTCGAGCAGGCACGGACCGCCGAGCACACCGAACGGCTGGGCGAATTGCTGGCAGGCCGCGACTACCCGAACCTCAAGCTCAAGACGATGATCTGGCCCGAGGAGACCCACTTCACCGTGCCCTACGCGCTGATCGCGCACGGGCTGCGTTGGGTATTCAACGCCGGCTGAGCAGCTGCTGAACACCATCGCCCACCGCGGACGGCGCCGAGTGAGCGCATCGGGGCTCGCTCGGGCGCTTGGGATGAGCGCAGCCGTGCTGCTTGCAGCATGCAGCGCCAGCACGGTCCGAGTGGCGCCTCCGACGACTGCCACTGCCGGCGGCGCGAGCCCTCTGGCGACTATCGCAGCGCGCGCGGGCGCAAGCCTCGAACAGCCGGATTCCACCTCGTCCCCCACCTCGGCACCGGCGCCATCGGTCCGCGTTGCCGACGCGGGTGCAACCCCGACAACCGCCGACGTCCCGCCAACCACCGAACCAGACCTGAGATGGACCCTGCTGGCGGGCGGGGACGTGCTGATGGACCGCAGCGAGGCCGTTGGCATCGATCCATTCGCGGGCATCGTCCCGCTGCTCGAGGAGGCGGACATCGCACTGGTCAACGTGGAGATGGCGATCAGCGACCGAGGTGAGCCTGCCGCGGACAAGCAGTACGTGTTCCGGGCACCACCGGGCGCCGCAGCACGCATTGCGTCAGCCGGAGTCGACGTCGCCAATCTCGCCAACAACCACGCTAAGGACTTCGGGCCCGATGCCCTGATCGACACGATCGACCTGCTCGAAGCCGAGGGTGTGATTGCGCTCGGCGCGGGAGCCACCAGCTCCGATGCCTACCGGCACCGCACCATCGAGGTGCGGCCGGGCGTTCGCGTCGCCTTCGTCGGAGCCTCGATGGTGGTGCCGCTCGGCTTTCCGGCCGGCGCGTCGCGGCCGGGCATCGCGTCGGCCTACCAGCGCGAGCGCGTGCTCGCGAACGTCAGGGCGGCTGCCCGGGAAGCCGATGTCGTGATAGCGGTCGTGCACTGGGGCATCGAGCGCATGACCTGCCCCGATGGACGCCAGCGCGACTTTGCGTTCGAACTGCTGCACAACGGGGCCAACGCGGTCATTGGCCAACATCCTCATGTGCTGCAACCGGTCCTGTTCGACGATGGGAAGCTCGTCGCCTACTCGCTCGGCAACTTCATCTGGCACCACCGGTCGGGCATCACCGGCGAGACGGGCGTGCTGCAGATTGACTTCGATGGCGCCGAAATCGTGGGTTGGTCATTCCACCCCCATCTGCTCGATACCAACGGTGCGCCAGTGCCGGCTGCCGAAGGCGCCCGTGTCAATCGGCTCACCGACATCGTCTCGGGCGACTGCGCGCGCCACCAGCCACCTCCGATAACCACTCCCCCGGCACCGCAGAACGACGCGGAACCGGAAGCTGAGACTGAACCCGAGACTGAAGCCGAAGCTGAGACTGGGTCCGAAACCGATACCGAGCCCGAAACCGAGTCTGAGTCTGAATCAGGCGCTGAGTCCGAGTCCAGCGATGGGTGACCTGCTCAACCGAGCACTTCAGCTGCTGCGAGATCGGCAATCTGATCGGCGTCGTAGCCGAGATACTCGCTGAGCACTTCGTAGTTGTCCTCTCCGAGGCAGGGGCCGCCGCGCCACACGACCCCCGGAGTGCGTGACATGCGGGTCCGGCAGTTCTGCGTCCACATCGTCCCGCGATATCCTTGGGGGACATTGATGTGGTGCTCACGAGCGTTGAGCTGCGGGTCGTCGCAGCAACCCTGCGCATTGTTGACCGGGTAGGCGTCAATGCCGCTCAATTGCAGCGTCTCGGCCGCCTCGACATTGCTGCGACCCGATGTCCATGCCGAGATGGCCTCGTCGATCTCCGAAGCGCGCTCCCGCCGGACAGCCTGGTCCCAGCCCACTGCCCCATCGCTGACCAGTCCCACTGCTTGCGTCATCGCGGGCCATCTGTCATCGGTACAAGCAATCGCCACCCACTGATCGTCGCCCGTGCTCGGGTAGACGCCGTGCGGGCTCAAGTGCGGGTCCTCGTTGCCACACCGCTGCGGATCCCGGCCGTTGATCGAGGCATCCAGAATCGCTGGCGACAGGTAATGCAGCGCCGCCTCCGTCTGGGACAGGTCGAGGTAGCACCCGCTGCCAGTGCGATCGCGGCGCTCCAGGGCAGCCATCAGGGATGCGACGATCACACGGGGAGCCAGGAAGTCGGTGTACGGACCGTAGGGGCCCGCAGGACCTCGGTCGGGCCAGCCGGTGATCTCGTAGAAGCCAGCTATGGCCGCTGCCATGAAGCCGTACCCCGCCAGACCCGAGTGCGGTCCGGTCTGGCCGAGGAGCGAACTCGACAGCATGATCAACTGGGGGTTAATGGCAGACAGCTCGTGGTAGCCGTAGCCCATGCGTGCAGCGGATCCCGGCGCCCACGACTCCGTAGCGATGTCGGCCCAGCGGATGAGGTCGGTGACGACCCCGCGAGACTGGGGCTTGCTCAGATCCAGGCTCAGGCTGCGCTTGCCCGCGTTGTACACGCCATAGCCGACGCTGTTGTCTGGGTGGGTTTCCTCGTCCACAAACGGATTCACCGTGCGCATCGTGTCGGGTCGGCGCTCGGTCTCGACCTTCACCACCGTGGCGCCGTAGTCGGCGAGGATCCGCACCGCCGAGGGTGTGGCGATGACCCACGAGAACTCCACCACCTTGAGCCCCGCGAGCGGTAGTTGCGATGACTCGGGATTTCGCCCCGTCTCGGCGTCGGCGACCGTCGAGGCGTGCGGCCGGCGGGCGGTGTCGACGGTGCCGTTGTCGGCGCCGAGCGTCGGAATCTTCTGGCCACGTTCGGGTGCATCGTCGCTGTAGTGCACCAACGGACCGCAGAAGCGCGCCGTGCGCCCGTCGGGGAGTTCGCTGACTCGCCAGAAGTCACGATCGGCGAAATGCTCGTTGGTCAGCAGGTCACTCACGCGGGCCGATGGAGTGAGCAGGATGTTCCGGCTGAACGCGGCCTCCCACAACTCTTGCTTGGTCTTGGTGGCCAGAAACCTGGCGTGGGTGGCGAAGGCCTTGCGGACGATTTCTGGTGATCGCTGCCCGCTCAGCACTTCGACCCCGAGCGTTCCCCAGTCGATGCTCTGGATCTCCTCATCGGCGAAGCCTTCTTCTGCTTCCCATTCGACAAGCCGGCGGGAGAACGGCTCGAATGCGGCCCCCATCAGCGAGACGCAGATGGTGTTTCCGTCGGCACACGGGAAGAGCATCGGGATGTCGACGCCGCCGATGCTGAGACCGCCGGCGATGCGGTTGATCGGATTGGCATTGACCCGCGGCGACAGATTCTGCGGCTGACCGTGGGTCATCGACTCCATGGCTGAGACGTCGACGTGCTGGCCTCGTCCGCTGCGTTTGGCTTCGCGCAACGCGATGAGGGTTGCGGCTGCTGCATCGCCCGCAGCCTGCAGAAAGCTCTGCGGCACTCCCGAGACACGCACCGGAGGGCGGTCTGCGTCGCCGCTGGCATGCAGGAAGCCGCTGCCGGCGACCGCTGTGAGATCTGAGCCAGCCCAGGTGCTGCGCGGGCCGGTCGAGCCGTAGGGCGTTACCGAAGCGTGGACGATTGCGGGGTTGCCAGCGGCGAGGTCCTCGTAGGCGAGACCGACCGAAGCCATGTGCCCAACCGGTGCATCCTCGATGAGGGCGTCGGCGCTGGTCACGAGGTCGAGCAGGCGCTGCCGGCCCTGAGCTGAGCTCAGATCTGCAGTGACGCTGCGCTTGCCTTGGTTGTAGGCCCAGTGGCCCAGCGAGCGTTCCGGGTCCGGTTCGTCGTCGATGAACGGCCCGAGGTGACGGCTGCGCACTCCCTGGGGAGGCTCGACAGCGATGACTTCCGCGCCCAGGCTTGCAAGCAAGTAGCCCGCGAACTGGCTGATTCCCTCACACAGGTCGAGGACTCGGTAGTGCGCCAACATGTGACGGCCTGCCTTTCGTCGCGACGGATGCACGCCCGTCGACGGTCGCTTCTTGACCGGTGATTCTTCCGCGTCCAGACCAACGGTGCGAGCGTCGCTTCATCCGGCGAGACTGCGCGCGGCGTCCGGCAACGACTGAGGAGGCGGCGCATGGTGTCGATCGCGACTGATCGAATGGTGGAACGTGACGAGCTCTTGGCTTTCGTGAGAGAGCGGCACCATGGCGTGCTGCTGACGCTGCGTCGTGACGGCCGGCCACAGGCATCGCTGGTCACGATGGGCCTCGACGAGCGCAACGGGGCTGCGGCTGTGGTCGTGGGCAGCTACCCCGACCGCGCCAAAGCGCTGAACCTTCACCGCAACTCCCAGGCATGGATGGTGGTCATGTCGGATGCATGGAACGGCGAGTGGGTCCAGCTGGAATGTCGCGGCGAGGTATTGGACCTGCCCGAGGCGATGGAGGGACTCGTGGAGTACTTCCGAGTCATCAGCGGCGAGCATTCCGATTGGGACGAGTACCGAGCCGCTATGTCTCACCAGGACAAGGTGCTGATGCGACTGCACATCGACAGCTGGGGCCCGATCTCGAAGGGCGGCTTCCCTGCTCGCCTCGTCGAGGATTGATCGCCAGCTCTGCACATGGTTGACTCCCTATCGGCATCTGCTCCTCTTGGCAGGTTGGGCCGTGCCATTGCGAGCACCACAGCGCGCCGCCACGACTGGCTGAGGGTTCTGCGGGCCATCAGCACGGCGGCCCTCACTGGACGCGCCAGCCGCGTCGACGGGAACCAAGTACATGGTTCCCTTCTTCGGTTGGCGTGGTGCTGATGGCAAACACACCTTGGCTTCCGCTGGGAGGGAAGCACCATGCACCGACGGGCCTTCGTCTCGCTGGCCACGCTGTTGCTCATCACGGGGCTGCTCGCAGTGCCCGCCGCAGCCCAGAGCGCTCCCGAAGCGCCGCCGCCACGATGCGGCGACGGCGAAGACACCGCGGTGCTTGTTGACGCGTCGTCGGAACCGGACCTGTACGCGGCGTACCTGCTTGCCGGGGTGCTCGAAACCGGCTGCATCGTCGACGCCGGGGATCACAACGGGCCGCTGCCGACGCGTCGGCAGCACTGCTCGGAGGTAAGGCCAACGGCTACGCCGTCGGCGGCGAGACCGCGGTACCGACAGCGAAGCTGCTCGCCGGGACCGAATGGCGACGCGCCGGGGGAGCCGACCGGTGGTCCACGCTCGACATCATCGGACGCGCAGCGAGCAACCCCGCTTCGCTGCCCCGCGCCGAAGCCGCGCACCGCCACGACGACCGGCAAACAAACGGGATACACAACGGTGTCCGTCGGCAGGTGGCATTCGTGCGGGTTGGGCACTGACGGCACGGTGACCTGCTGGGGCTGGAACTTCCCGTAGTCGGCGGGTGGCGCGGCCCGTTGCCGTCTGGGGTTGCTGCGCCTCGCACGTTGCCCGGGCGGGCACCGGCGAAAGGGGTCACGGAACCCCCTCGGACGCGGCGAGTGGGTGTGCTGGGGACTCTCCGCTGCGCCGTGACAGGCGCTCGGCAGGTGAACCGGTACGGACGGCGCTAGGGCACGTCAGCGAACTTCGGCGGCGCGCACGCCGAGGGGATCCCTGCCCGGACAATCCCAGCCGCTGCGGGGGTCGTAGGGGGAGTCTCGCCGTTCACTCATCGACGCTGCCGAGCACGCCGAACAGCGCCCCTGTATGGCACCGCCCGAGTCTGACGGGGCACCGGGTACAGATGGGGGTCTTGCGCTTCCGTGATCGACCCGAAATGGCCTGTGTTTCCGCCGTTTTGGGCTCTGAAACGGGAAAAATGGCGCAACGACGCGGGCACCGGTCGGCTGCTCGGCGGTGGTCTCACGCTTCGGCGAATCGCCCCGGAATCGGAGGCTCGAGGCGAATCTGGTGACATGATCCTGCCCCGTCGGTACCCGTCCCCGGCTCAGATTCGGGCGGTGCCGTCACGCGGTCGTGCGACGCGTCGAGACCCCCTCGCCGCTGCGGGCAGCCTCACGACGACGGCACCGGCGCCGCTGCGAACCCTCGCCCGAGCCTCCCGAGGGTCACGCTGCGCGCCCGCTGCTTCCGTGTCGTGGCGCGGCAAGTGCGTGGCAGGTCGTCGGCGTCGAGAGAGCCGAACGGCAAACAGAAATGAGCGGTGGCCAGCACCTGCCGCAACGTTCAGCAGACCTCGCCACGGTCGGCTAGTGCTGTGTCCGCAAACGTTTGCGCGCTTTGGTCATGCGGCTGCTTTGGTGGGTCTGCCCCAGCGGTGTTGTTTTTCGGCTCGGGTTCTGGCTCGTTCGCGTCGTTGGGCTGCGAGCAGTTCGGGTGAGCGTTTGTTGGCGTTGCGCCAGCGCAGGTGGGCGTGCAGAGCGCGGGTGAGCACGGTGTGGTTGGGGTGGTCGGAGTTGTCGGGCGCGAACTCGCGCAGCGGCCCGAAGTGCGCCTCGATGGGGTTCGCCCATGAGCTGTAGGTGGGGGTGAAGCACAGCTCGACGTTTGTTGCGCTTGGCCCATTTGCGAATGTCGGTGCGGTTGTGGGCGGACAGGTTGTCCAAGATCACATAGACCGGCTCGCCGTCGGGGCGGCGGGCGCGGATGGTCTTGAGCGCCGCCTTGGTGTTGGCTGCGGACTTGCGATGCCGCACGACGCCCCACAGCTCGTCGTCGCCGACGCTGTAGCAGCCGTGGAACTGGCGCACCCCGTGGAGCTTGTTGTAGTTCGCGCGCAGCCGCTGGGGACGCGACCGCGGCGCCCAGCACGCCCCGCCGGTCGGGCGAATGGCCAGCGGCCCGAACTCGTCGAACGCGAACACCCGGTCCGGGTGCTTGTCCGCCACATGCTCGACGCGGTCCAGCTTCGCGTCACGGTCCGCGTCGTTGGACTCGGCCCAGGTCCTGGTGCGCCCGAACGTGATGCCTGACTCGGTGAGGATCTCGTGCAGCCGCTGCCGGCCGACCTGGATCACCCGGGTCGGGTTGTCGGCCAGATACGCCGCGAGCTTGCGGACGCTCCACCGCGTGAACGGCTGAGCCAGCTTGCTTTGGGCGGATGCGGGCCGTCTCGACGATGAACGCATCATCGTCAGTCGTGATCCGGCGACCACGGCCACCCGCCCACTGAGGGACCCGACGACGCCATCGGCGACTCGTTGAACCTGTGGATCATCTCGCGCACCCGATCAGGCGACGTCGCCGCCAGCTGCGCGATCACCGGCACCAAGTTCCCGCCCGCCGACGCATGGATCACCACCCCACGCCGCCATCGCACATGAGACCCCGGCGACTTGCCGGCGCCGCGACGCACGATCCGCTGCAACGCCTGGCCTTGTTCATGGGTCAACCGACGGACCCGAACACGCTCACTCATACCCCCGACCAAACCACAAACCACACCCCGCCACGCGGACACCAACCCGACGAACGTTTGCGGACACAGCACTAGCAATCGACATTCTGTGGAGCCGAAGGGGAATCGCCCTCGAAGAATGAGACTGACCTGCGGATATCAGTGCCCGCCCCGGCAACTCACGCTGATCGAGCCTGCAGGACATGCAGCGGCCCTCGGGTGCCCAGCGAGGCCACAAACCTAGGTTGCTGTCATAGTGGCTGAGAGAAGGCGGTTCGAGTCCTGCCACCGATTCGATGACGTGTCTCGCGGACGAGTTGGCATTCTCACGGCAGGGCCGACGAGATCTGGGAGGGCCAGTGTCGATAAACGCTAGGTGGGACCGAAGCGAGAACCCGAGCGAGGGACAGAGCCACGCGCGCGCGATCCCGGGCTACGGCGTGATTGGCTATAGGACCAGCATGATGGTGTAGAGCTGCGAGTGGATGGGGCTCACCTTGGCGCTCGTGGGCATGATCATGCCCGCAGGCCAAGGGGAAGCGGCGCAAAGCAGCCGCTAGCAGCGGGTATCAGGATGACCTCCCGTTCCTCTGCTATAGCGGAAGCCCAGCGGCGCGCCCAAGCAGATGCGGGGCGGTACCGTCGAGACGGTGGCGCTTACCAACGACGAGGTGCCGGTGGGTCGGCTGCTGAGGGATTTCGTCGTGCGGCTTCGTGGGTGTGACGACGGGATGCGATTGCGCGTCGTGCTCCATGAATTCGGGCTGGTGTGGGAGGACACATCGCCAGCCGCCCGGCAGGATCTCGTGGCTGACGAGCCGGGGCCGATTGATCGACGCTGGGACGCATTCTTGGCCGCCTATGTGGAGCATCGCTGTATGCATGAGGGCATCGCCGCTCCTGAATGGGTGTTCGACGAAGCCCGATTTCTTGACGAGTTCTGGTTTCCCGGTCCCGATCTCGATTTCTTTCGCGTCGAGGCCATCGTCCACTCCCCTGCGGCGTTCGAGGCCCGCCGCGTCTTCCTGCCCGCTCGCGAGCTGCTTGTCGTCTGAGATGCCACCTCCCCCACGAACAGTGATGGACCGCAGCGCCTTCCTCGAGGCTCTGGCCGAGGTGGCCGAACGCCTGCATCGGCGCGGCGCTGTGGCGAGGATCTACGTCGTCGGCGGTGCGGCCATGGCCCTGGCTTACGACGCCGAACGCGTCAGCCACGACATCGACAGCGTGATCATGGACGGATGCGGACCGCTGATCGAAGTGGTTCGGGAGGTCGCCCGGGAGCGAGGCTGGCCCACGACATGGCTCAACGGCCAAGCAGTCAGCTACGCGCCGACGACCCTCGACACAACAGCGAGGGTCGTGTTCGACCATCCGGCACTGCATGTGCTTGCCGCATCCCCTGAGCATCTGCTGGCCATGAAAGCGATGGCGGGTCGGCGCACCGACTTCGACGATCTCGTACGTCTCATCGAGCTGGTCGGCGCAGCGTCGGCCTCTGAAGTGCTCGCCATCGTCGAAGGTGTGCTCGGCGGCCGAGCGCTGCCCGATCGAGGGCGCATGGTCATCGAGGCAGCGGTCCAAGCCGCACAAGCCAAGGCGCTGAGCGGCGAGGACTCCCCCACAGCGCGAGACGCCCGCTGGGGGCCGGAGTAGCCCAAGCGGTGTGCGCGTGCTGCGTGCGCCGGCGGCCGCACGTCCTCACACGTCGCCGCGGCACAGGATTGCCTGACTCCAGCGTCGAAACGGGCCTCAGGCCGATGGCACAGTTCGGGCGGCTATGTGGGGCAGGGCGGCCGTGGGATTGAGGGTGCCGAGCTCACTGCCCCAGTCGCCGGCGAGGCGGGACTGCACGTACGCGTCAGCCAGCGCTGGATCGCCGTGCTGCACCAGCAGCGACGCTGCCCAGCATTGCGCCATCTGCTCGACGAGACGGCGTGCACCGGCTTCGAGCTTGGTGCCGGGGCCACCGACATCGTCGCCGAGCATGGCAGTGCGAAGGCCGGTGAGATGACGGTCGAGCGTGGGGTCGGCGCCGCTGGCGCGGTCCAGCCTGTCTGCGAAGGCCTCGGCGCTGTGGGGTGAGCGGGCCATCGCCCGCAGCACATCGAGCGCTATCACGTTGCCGGCGCCCTCCCAGATCGCGTTGAGAGGCGCCTCGCGATACAGGCGGGGCAGGATCGACTCTTCCACGTAGCCGTTGCCGCCCACGCACTCCAACGCTTCACGCACAACAGGGCTCGAGCGCTTCGTGAGCCAGTACTTGCCCACGGCGGTCGCCAGCCGCGAGAAGGCAGCCTCGTCGGGATCCGTCGATGCACGATCGAAAGCACCGGACATCTGCGCCATCATCAGCGTGGCCGCCTCGAAATCGAGCTCCATGTCCGCGAGCACGTTCACCATCAGTGGCTTGTCGATCAGCTTCGCCCCGAACGCGCTGTGATGTGCCACGTGCCAGCCCGCTTGGGCCACCGACTGGCGCATCAGCGACACAGCCCAGATGGCGACGTCAACCCGGGTGGCATTCACCATGTCGATGATCGTGGGCACGCCACGCCCCTCGGGGCCCACCATCTGCGCCAGCGCATCCTCGAACTCCAGCTCGCCCGATGCGTTGGACCGGTTGCCGAGCTTGTCCTTGAGACGCATGAACCGCAGCCCGTTGCGCTGTCCATCGGGCAGCACGCGGGGCACCAGAAAGCACGACAGCCCCTTGGGCGATTGGGCCAGCACCAAGAAGGCATCGCACATCGGAGCCGACGTGAACCATTTGTGGCCCATCAGCACGTGGGCGCCCTCCAAACCGGCGGTGGTCGCGGCGACGGGCTCGGCGACCGTGGTGTTCGCCCGCACGTCAGAGCCACCTTGCCGCTCGGTCATGCCCATGCCGATGAGGCAGCCCGTCTTGGTTGACGGTTCGACGAGGCGGGGGTCGTAGCTGCGCGTTACCAGGCGCGGCCGCCATGTGGCGTCGAGCTCGGGCTGATGCGCAAGTGCGCCGAGCGCTGCCGACGTCATCGAGGTTGGGCAGCCGTGGCCGACCTCGACTTGGCTCATCAGATACATCAGTGCGTTGCGGGTGACCGCACCGCCGTCGCCCGGCTGGGACTCATGGCGCATGCAATGGATGCCGGCGGAAACCGACATGTCCAGCAACGAGTGGTACGCCGGGTGGTAGTGCACCTCGTCAATGCGGTTGCCGAAGCGATCGTGGGTGGCCAGCTCTGGCGAGTGCCGGTTGGCCAGCCTGCCCCACTCGAACACCTCTTCGCTGCCCACCGCCTTGCCGAATGAGGCCATCGCGGAGCGCTGGGCACCCTCGCGTTCCATTGCGGCTCCGAGCACCGGATCGGTCGCGACGAGGTCGTACGGATCAAGCGGCGGCGGCTGATTCGCGCTGGCCTCCAGCGTCATCGCGTTGTCCATGGCCACCAGTGTGGTGCGCGGCAAGCAGATCGGTCACCTTGACGACGCCATCGGCCCAGCAACGCCGAACTTCGCCATCTCAGCCTCGCAGGCCATGAGCGCAACGCCGGGCACGCTGCGAGCTGCGCTAGTCGGCTTCGAGTTTGCGTCTGAGGGTCGGGGGGGCGCGGTGTCGGTAGCTCTCCTCGATCCAATCGGCGAGATCGTCGAGATCGACGTCGGCCATCCGCACGAGCACTGCGCCGTACCCGTCGTAGTGCGAGACCGTGAACAGCACATCTGGATGGTGCTCGAGGAGCACGGGCTTCATGTCCAGCCCGCAGAACAGCACCAGCACTTCGGTGTCGTGCACGTCGTCGCGGTTGTGCTCGCGTTCGCCCCACATTCGGCACACCAGCTTCTTACGGACCTTCAGTGCCGGCGTGCCATACGAGGTCGACTCGACGGCCTCCGGCAGGTTCATCCCCAGCCGCCGCACATCGTCAAACGTCGCCACGGGACCCGCCTCCTCTACTTCCGACCGACGCGCGCGCCGCACTGTTTCAGAGCGTCCAAGACTCTCCTTGCCTCGGAGGTCACGAAGGTGAGGCCCCGCACACTGAGATCCTCGTCGATGTAGTGGATTCGCACGGCATATCCAGAACTCTGGCCATACACACGGTCGTGCTCCGAGGCTGGGTCTGGCACAGCCAGATCAAATCCGGGTGATCGCAGCACCAATTCCGCGAATTGGATCGACACCATCGGGATGACCTGTTTGGGACGCTGACCGAGCCGAACTGTGACCGAGTCGGCACTGACACGCAAGACGGCATACGCCGGCACGAAGTATGGGACCGCCAGTGAAAACAGCGCAAACCACGCGGCGGCCGGCACGAATTGGGGGATGTCGAGGTTGAAGATGGACGTTGTCCACGACGAAACGAATGTCGCGCTGAGAACTGCGCCGATGCCGACCGCAATGCCTACGAACTTGCGAAGGCCCGAACCGACCGATTCGGTGACAACGATGTCGCCGTTCGATCGGTGCTTGAACGTTGTTCGGGGCCCAGATCGGGACTCCGGCTCCACTGCTCACTCCTTGACTGAGGAAGTCAGGGTGGATTCAAGTGGTCGATGCAACACCTCGATGATGGAGGTGCGCGATGGCCTGGCGTCATGCCGTTCGAGACGCCGGCCGATCTGGACGCCTCAGGCGTGCACTTGGGTCCGGCGGAATTGTTAGGCGAGGCTGCTGAGGCGATCCGTTCGGCGGGAGCTTTGGGGCTGTCGCGTGACGACTTGGAGACTTGTCTACGTGAGGTGGTGGGCGTACGTGCGGCGTTGGATGCGTGCGAGGCGCGGTTCGCAGCCGAGATCGACCGTCTGGACGATTTCGGGGACGGGTCGGCTGCGGTGCTGCGGCGACTGTCGGGTTGTTCTGGGGCTGCGGCCAAGCGTGTTGCTGGTCGTGCCGCGGTGCTGGCGCAGATGCCCAATGTCTCGTCGGCGCTCGACAAGGGACGCATCACTGCTGAGCACGCTGATGTACTGGCGAACGCCGCGGGTCTGGCTGGCGCAGGTGCGGTGAACGACGCGTCGCGGCTGTTGGACATCGCCTCAGCGGCGAACGTGGAGGGCACGCGCCGTGCTGCCAATGACTGGGTGCGCGAGCTGCGCGCCGGGCTGACCCCGACAGAGGAATACCGTCGTCAGCGGGCGTTGCGCAGCCTGAGCATCAGCCAGACCGCTGAGGGCCTGATCAAGGCGACCGCTTTGATGGACCCTGCGACCGGTGCTGCGTTCAAGGCGATCGTCGACGACGTGGCGAAGCGTTTCGCCGAGGCCGACCGAGCAGACACGCGTCCCGACGCGCCTGAGCCGCGTACCTACACCCAATGCCGGGCCGATGCGCTTGCTGCGCTGGTCGGCACCGACGAGCGCCGCGCAGCCCAGCGATGGTACGACGAGGTCGACCAGCGTGACGAAGTGTTCTGTGCCGAGCATTGGGGAACTCCGCGGCCCGAGCCGCTGCCGCCGCTTGCATCCGAGCACCTCGCCGCACTGCCTGTGGGCATCGATCTCGCCGGCTTGCAGGCAGCCGTGCCGCTGCCTGCTGGCATCGACCTCGCCGGCTTGCAGGCAGCCGTGCCGCTGCCTGCTGGCATCGACCTCGCCGGCTTGCAGGCAGCCGTCCCGTTGCCTGTTGACAGCAAGACCGACGCTGCGGCCATCGCGCATGCGCGATCGTCCCAACCTCGCCGATCCGGCACTTCTGCGTCCGGGGTCGATCCGGCCAGTCCACCGGCAGCGCCAAACCGCCAGACATCGCTGGACTGCGGCGACGCAACCAGCTGATCATCGTCGCGGACACCCGCGCCGTGCTCGGCGAGGAATGGGCCGACTGCGAGATTCCCGGCACCGGCCCCATCCCCGCCCGCGTGCTCGAACGCCTCGCCTGCGGAACAGACATCTTCGGCATGATCTTCGACGGGAACGGCCAGCCGCTGTGGCACGGCCGCAAAGTCCGCACCATTACCGATGCCCAATGGCGCGCACTGGTCGCACGCGACCGAGGCTGCGTGCTGTGCCGCGCCGCGCCTTCCTGGTGCGAAGGCCACCACATCATCGGTTGGCAAGCCCCCGCGCGCGGCCGCACCGACATCGAAAATCTCGCCCTGCTGTGCTATCGCTGCCACCACGAACTCCACGACAGCGCAGGCCGCCTCCAGCGAACCGGATCAACCAACTTCGCTCTCACATACGGCAGCCAACGCGAATAGCCGCCAAGCCGCTCGCGGGGCGTCGAATACGCCTGCCGCTTGGGTACAACCGCAGGTCAGAGGGTTGACAATGCGTTTGAAACTGATTCTTCCAGCACTTTGCTAGCGGCCTTGCCAGTCGGGGGCGCGGCGCTCGAGGAACGCTGCGGCGCCCTCGGCGTGGTCGGCTGTGGTCTTGAGGACGCTCTGTCCTAGCCGTTCGAGACGTCGGCCGGTCTCGTGATCGACATCGGTGCAGGTGTTGAGCACGGTCTTGGCCATGCCGAGTGCGAGCGGGGCGAAGGCGGAGAGTTCTTCGGCCAATTTCAAAGCCCCTGCCAAGGCTTCGCCTTCGGGGGCGATTTCGGTGGCGAGCCCCATTGCCTTGGCATCGTCGGCGCCGACGTTGCGTGACAGCATCACCAGCTCCTTCGCGCGGCCGAGCCCGACGTAGTGCACCAGCCGAGAACAGCCGCCTGAACCTGGGATGAGCCCCACCTTGGCCTCGGGCATGACGAAACGGGCGTTGGCCGCGATGACCCGGAAGTCGCACGACAGGGCCAGCTCAAACCCGCCACCGGCGGCCACACCGTTCACCGCGGCGATCACGGGGACCTCAAGCGCTTCGATCAAGTCGAACACTGAATGGATGCCGCGGGCAACCGCCCGGAAGCCGCGAGTGCCCATCTCGGTCAGATCGCCCATTTCGGACACGTCCTCGCCTGCTGAAAACGCTCGGCCGGCGCCGGTGATGATCAGCGCTCGGATGCCGGTCGCCATCGCTGTCTGTTCGACCGCATCGCGCATTTCGGCTCGCATGGCGGCGTTCCAGGAGTTGAACTTCTGCGGCCGGTTCAGCGTCAGGATCCGGACGTCGTCGCGGTCTTCCAGCAGTAGGTGCTCGTAGCTCATCTGATCTCCCTATTCGTCGGGGCCGTCGCGCAGTACGACAATGCCCGTAGCGACGACTTCACCGCGCTGGTTGCGTACCTCCACGCCTTGATCGTGCTCCCCGAAACGCACTGGCGACACCGTCAGGTCATCGCCAGGAAAAACCGGTCCGCGCAGCCGAACGTCGAGATTCAGAATCGCATCGGCGCCGAACTGTGCGACCAGCGCATCGAGCGCGATGGCGGTCGTGTGCGAAGCCTGAACCACCACGTCAGGCAGACCAGCCCTGGCCGCAAACTCGGGATCGGTGTGCACCGGGTTTTCGTCACGCACGCCGACGACGAAGCTGCGCATCGCCTCCCGGGTAACCCTCGAAGCGGTGGTGGGGGCGAATTCGAATTCGCTCACGTTGTCGTCTCCCCTGCCGAACCCTCGCCATCTGCCAAGACAACGCTCGCCGAGGCGGCAGCCGGCTTACGTTCGACGAACACGGTCCGTTGGCGCTGTATCAGCTCCCCGTCGGCGCCGCGGTACTCCGATAGCACCGTGGCGAGATGCAGCGCTCCCTTGTCGATGATGTCCTCGACTGACACCACCACGGACACTCGCTCGCCCAGTCGGAACGAACGATGCCATTCAAATGACTGGCCGCCAGCGAGGCCCCGCTCGAGGCTGAGCCCGATGGGTCCCACCACGGAATCAGCGCCACCGACGGTCGGGCCAAAAAACGGCAGGCGCAGCGCCACCTCGCCCGCAGTGGGCGTTCCGAGCGCATCCACCAGCAGTGCGACCGACTCGCGTTCGACCACCACCTCGGTTTCCACCAGAACTTGGCCCAGCGTCTCGAGATTCATACCGCTTCCTCGTTCCGCACGCTCAGTACGAACCCAACAATTGCCATACCTTCACCAACAGGTCCTGATCGTCGCCCGCAGATGGCGGATCGGAAGCTGGCCGCATGTGCCATCCGTACGGCTTGTTGATGACATGGACGCGGGGCTCTGGCGACGACTTGTCACCGCTGTCGAACGCTCCCACGACGAGCGTGTGTTCGCCTTCGGCGACCCAGAAGCACTCCCAGTGCATCGACGAGGAGGTCTCGATGAAAGCCACCTCGGGCGCCGGCCTCGAAACCTTGACTGCCAGCCCGCCCACGCTCGCAGGATCCATGGCTGGCTAGAGAAACCGGCGGTTCAGCCGATTCGGCGGCACCTCGATCCCCAGCTCTTCGAGCAGTGGCACCGTGTCAACGATGTACTGCCGGCGGAGATCGGCGTTGTTCTTCTTCCGCAGGCCCCACCTCACGTAGGCGTCGCCAAAATCGGAGTCCGATCGGCCAAACATGTCGAGCGCCGCGGGCCACCAGACGTGGATTCTCTGGTTGGCCTCGTCGAGGCCCTCAGGCGTCTGACAGTTGAGACGCAGATTGCGCAGTCCGAGCGTGCAGTGGAACAGCTCTTCTTTGTGCACCCGCGTGGCGATGTCTGCCAGCGGCTTGTAGGGCACACCGTCCCAGGTCTCGCCGATGTACACACCGACGCGGTCGATCAGCGCATGGAAGTACGACAGGTCGCAGAACGTGTCCATCGGCAGCCGGAACGCGTACTGCTCGATCGGTCGGTCAACTTTGTCGACACCCAGCCCGGCGAGGATCTGGGCGTTGATGATCCCGTGCTCTACCTCTTGTTGCATCAGCTTGACCAGGAGTCCCTTGGTTGCCTCGTCCGGCGCGAACCGGAGGCAGCGATCCCACAGCTTGGTGAGCAGGTCGGTGTAGTGCGGATTGGTGCTGTTCTCGACGTGATAGCTCAGCATCCGCACGAGCAACTCAGAAAACTCAGCCGGCATCTCGGGATCGCCCTCGTCCCAGATTCGCTGCGGCTCTTGCGTTCTCTCCAGCGTTGCCGTGCTCATGTCACTCCCATGCCGTCACGATCTTGGTTGCACACAACCAGCGTCATTCGAGCGTACTCACCCGGATCTCTCGGTGCCCAAATACACGGCGCGCACCGCCGGGTCGGCCTGAACCTCGTCAGGCGTGCCCACGCTGATCACTCGGCCCTGATCGAGCACGTAGATCCGGTCGCTGATGCCGGTAATGAAGTTCAGATCGTGATCGATCACCAAGACACCGGCATCGACCGCCGCAGCCATATGCCGCACCCGCCGGATCATCTCGGTTGACTCGGTGTCGCTCATGCCGCTCGTGGGTTCATCGAGGAGCAGGAAGTCCGGTGCCATTGCTGCCGCCCGCGCCAGTTCCAGGCGCCGGGCACTGCCGTAGTCGAGTTCGCGGGCCCGGCGATCCCGTACCTGCCACAGGCCAGCTTCGGCAATGAGCGTCTCGACCGGCGGATGCGACCCCGGCCGATGCCGGGCCGCGACGCGGCTCGCCAATTCCACGTTCTGGCGCACGGTCAGCGCGCCGAACAGCCGCAGATTTTGGAAGGTTCGCACGAGACCGGCACGGGCAATCTCGTGGCTCGGCTCGGCGGACAAGTCCCGCTCGCCCACCGTGAACCGTCCCGCTGTGGGCTCGACAATTCCGGTGATCACGTTCACCAGCGTCGTCTTGCCGGCACCGTTGGGACCGATCAATCCCACGACCTCATCAGGTGCGACGGTGAGGCCGGCACCGTCAAGTGCCCGGAAGCCTCCGAAGTCCACAGCGAGATCATGAACTTCGAGCGCGGGGCCTCGACGGTCCACCTCGACATGCAGGCCCACCGGCGCAATCTCGGCCAGAGGTTCGGGCATCGGCTCTTCGGGCCGACGACGCTGCCAACGACGCCACAGCCAAGCATCCAGTTCCCAGTCGCCTAAGAGACCGTCCGAGCGGAAGATCATGAAGCCGAGCATCGCCAAGCCCAAGAAGACCGTCTGAAGGTTCTCGCGGAATATCCAATCCAGCGGTCCATCGTCGAGGCCGAGCCCGAACATCTCAAAGCCGTCTTGTCCCAGACGTCGGGCCAGTTCGCGCCCGACCGTCATCACCGCAACTCCGACGAGCGCTCCGGTGACGCTGTTGCGGCCACCGACAATGAGCATGGTCAGCGTGAGCAGCGTGTACCTGAAGAAGAAATCATCAGGAAGAATCGAGCCGTTCTCAAACACCCTCAGCGCTGACCCGGCGCTGACGACCACGACGGAAATGAGGAGCGCCGCTGTCTGCTGCACGAGCGGGTTCACGCCCATGGCGCGTGCCGCCAAGTTGTCCTCGCGGGCCGCAACCGCGAGCTTGCCGCTGCGGCTCTGCGCATAGAGCCGGGCGACGATCAACGCCGCCAGCAGGCAGGCATAGATCGGCAGCCTGCTGTCAAGTGCAGCCCCGACCTTGAAGGAGAGACCCGCTCGGTCGCCGCCAGTGAGATCAGGCCAGTTGCGGGCCACCTCATGGGCGACGAACAGCAAGGCCAAGGTGATCACCGTTGCTGCTACAGCACCCGATTCGGCACCCGAGCGCGCCAATCCGATGCCCACCACCAGCGCTACCACCAACGTCACCCCGATGGCCACGGCAATCGCCAGCCCCGGATTCAGAAGAACTTCGTCCAACCCGAATGGCGCATCGGGGATGCGCTTGAGCTTTTCCGCGGGGCTGATGGCCAGAACCGCAAAGGCGTAGCCGGCAATCGCGCCGAAGCCGATGTGGCCGAATGACAGCACGCCTGTGTTGCCGACGTAGATCTGGATGCCGATCACGATGATGGCGTCGATCAGCATGACCGTCACCAGGCGTTCGGCGGCTCTACCTTGCGTGCTCTGGTAGAAGAGCGCGCCCGCCAGGAAGACGGTGAAGAGCACGGCGGATCCCAGAATTGGGAAGCCGACATCGCGTCCGAATCGAGGAAACATCAGACCCGTTCGGCGTGTGCCACGGTGATGAGGCCCTGCGGCCTGAAGATGAACAGCAGGGCGATCAGCAGGAACACCACGCCTTCGGTGAGGCTGGCGACGCTGTCAGGCAGGCGCGACCGCAGCAGCACTTCCGCCAAGCCCAGCGCCAGTCCGCCGATCACCGCCCCTCGGAGACTGCCGAGACCGCCGATGAGCGCCGCCAGCACGCCCTTCAGCATCGGATTGATGCCTGCGGTGGGGTTGATGCTGCCGGCCCGCATCAGCCAAAAGACCCCAGCGATGCCAGCGAGCAATCCCGACAGGGCGAACGCGCCCCGAATCACGGTGTCGGACCGCACGCCCATCAGCCGGGCGGTGTCGAAGTCGGCTGCGGCGGCGCGCAGCGACAGCCCGAACATGGTTCGCTGCAGCAGCAGGGTCGTGCCGATCAGCGTCAGCACGGTCACGACGATGACGACGGTGTCGAACACCTCGATATTGAGCGACCCGACCGAGTAGGTGTTCGTCACCCACGTGGGCCTCGCGAACGGCTTGACCGACGCCGACACGTACAGCAAGAACATCGCCGAGACCACGAAATGCACGCCGAAGGAGGTGAGCAGCAGCGTGAAGTCCGAGCTTCCTCGCACCCGCGAGAAAGCGACCCGCTCGATCACCAACGAGGTCAGAATCGCGCTCACGACAATGAGCGGAGCCACCAGGTACCACGACCAGTTGCCGCCGAGGGTCCAGAGCGCCACGTAGCCCCCGACGGTGATGAGTTCACCGTGGGCGAAATTCAGCAGGTGCATGACGCCGAACACCACGGCGACACCCAGCGCCAGCAGTGCGTAAATGCTGCCCCGGCCAAGGCCGTCGATGAGGTTCTGCGCCAGTTCAGTCATCCTGTGCTGCCCCATGTGACTCGTTTGCGCCAGCGCCAGGCGATTCGTGCCCGACGAATGTGTCGAACAAGTCGTCTCGCTGGCTCAGCTCCGTGCCCGTGCCGGAGGCCACCACTTCGCCGCTGCGCAGCACATACGCATGGTCGGACACAGCCAGCATTCGTGCTGCGTTCTGCTCCACAACGAGCAACGTGCGGCCCTGGTCGCGCAGCGTGCCGATCAAGTCGAACACCAGATCGACCAGCACGGGAGCGAGGCCCAGCGAAGGTTCGTCCATCATCAGCAATCGAGGAGCCGACATCAGCGCTCGTCCAATGGCCAGTTGCTGTGCCTCGCCCCCCGACAGATACCCGGCCGAGATATCCCATTTCTCCCTCAGCACCGGAAAGCGCCCTGCCATTTCATCGAGCAGTTCTGCACGCTTCGCCGAGGACACTGTCACTCCACCGATCTTCAGGTTCTCGCCCACGGAGAGGTCAGCGAAGATGCGACGGTGCTCAGGCACGAGCGCGACTCCCGAACGCAGCAACTTCTCCGGCGGGTGGCCAGTGATGTCCTGGCCCTCGAACGTGACGCGGCCTTCGGCTGGAGAAATCAAGCCGGCGATGGCCGACAGCAGCGTGGTCTTGCCCGCGCCGTTGGGCCCGATGAGGCCGACAACCTCACCGGACCCGACGCTCAGGGACGCGCCACGCAATGCGGCAATTGAGCCGTATCGAGCGGTGAGGCCTTCGACTTCAAGCATGGAGACAGCGAGGCCGTCGTGTCCGGCGTTGTGCCCGCTCCTGCGGCGCCGAAGCGGATCTATTCGATCGTGGCGACGAGTACGTCCTCGCCGTTCACGATTCGATTGATCGGCACCGCCTTTGGCGGGATGCCGTTCGTGCCCCTGTAGGTGATCTCGCCCGACAATCCCTGGAATCCAGCAAGCTGCTTGACGGCCTCGCCGATCTCGGCGGTGTCGTTGCAGTCGCAGTCGAGCATTCCCTGGATGCCAACGAACATCGAGTCGACGTACAGCGCCATGAAGCCACGGCTCTCAAGCGTCTCGCCCTTGGCTGCTTCGTATGCGGCCAGCATCGAATCGATCTGGTCACCCGCGGTGATGCTGGTGTGCGGCGTATGGGCGATACCCTCGTTGTTGGCCTCAAACTGAATGCCGGTGGCGTCCAAGGCGTCGGTGCCGATGTAGGTCAGACCGTCAAGATCTTGGCCTTCGAGTTGGCCACGCAGCGCCGTCACCTGGAACCCCAAAGCGGCCGAGAAGACGACCTCGTTGTTCTGTGAGATCTGAGCGATCTCGTTCACCTGCGGGGAGAAGTCGGTGTCGCCGGCCCACACGTAGGTCTGAATGCTGACCACCTCGCCGCCGCCCGCTTCGAAGGCAGCGATGAATGCATCGGGATTCACACCGGTATAGGGGATGCCCTCGCCCTCGGTGAACACGATCGCCCGGGTGATCCCCTCATCAAGCGCCCACTGGGCCGCCGCTCCGGACATCTGGTGGTCGTCGAATGTGACCAAGTACGAGTTGATCGAGGCATCTGCCAATGTCGGTTCTGTTGACGCAGCCACGAACAGCGGAACATTGCCGCCGGTTGTCTGCAGGATTGGCAGCGCGAAGTCGGCGAACGGCGGGCCGATGAGGAAGTGCGCTCCCCAATCGAGCAGGTCATCGGTCGCGAGCGCAGCGTCATTGCCGACTTCAGCAACCCGTACTTCCACTGGCCGGCCGTTGAATCCGCCGCGGCAGTTGGCGAGCTCCGCGATGTACGGCACCACCTTGGAGCCCGGGATGTCGACGAAGCCGACCACATCGCTGAAGTCCATCGCCATGCCCACCCGGATCGGATCGCCAGTCGGCGCTTCTTCGCAATTCGCGAGATCGGCGCTCAAGATGTGGTCGATATCGATGCTGGTCATCGTGGTGGCGGGCGCCGGAGCCTCGGTGGCAGCGGGAGCTTCGGTTGCCGCCGACGTCGGCTCGCTCTCCTGCGCGACGTCGTCGCTGCCGCATGCAGCGCCGAGCAGGGCTACTACGGCCAGCAAGGCCAAGATGCGTCGTTTCATGGTGAGCCCTTCCCGTGGGTCCGACCAATGCTACTCCTCGGCTGAGAACCGCTCCGATAGGTTCTGCTGATCGTTCCCGGCAACAGCGATTCGGAAATCATCATGGCCAATGAACGTGTTCGCATGCTGTGGCCTGATCATCTCGGCCTTGCCAGGGGAAAATACGTGCCGGCGGTGTTCGCACACGAAGGCACGGGACACGCTGCAGCCGTGTTCAGCCTCGCCTATGACCGCTCGTTTGTGGCCGCTCCTGGATCAGGGGTGCTCGACGGTTTTCCGGACATGCACGCCGCCTTCGACCCCGCCGACCTGCGACCGGGCTGGGACGACGACCGCACCCAGGTGGCGGTGTGCGACCTCTCCCAGACGGGCGAACCGTTCCGCTACTCGGCCAGGTACGCCCTGCGCAAGGCGATCGCGGACTGGGAGGCACTGGGCTACCGCCCCATGGTCGGCATCGAGCTCGAGGCGTACGTGCTGGAGAAGAGCGACGAACATGGCTGGCAGCGCTGGGACACGCCTGAGTCGTATGTCTACGGCACCGGCCGCTTTGTCGACCCGGTCGGACTGATCGACGGGATCGTCGATCTCGCAGCCGGCAGCGACATTGTGCTCGAATCCGTGAACGCCGAATTCGACTCGGGACAGTTCGAGCTGACGCTGCGTTACGGCGATGCGCTGCGCGCCGCCGACGAGGCATTCCTGTTCAAGGTGCTGGCCCGCGAGTGCGCCATGAAGCACGGCTTGCGGCTCACGTTCTTGGGCAAGCCGTTCGATCAGTTCGAGGGCAACGGCGTCCACGTCAACTTCTCGCTGGTGGACGCCGATGGGGCGAACGCGCTCATCGATACCAGCACCCACGACGGCTTGTCGGCATTGGCGCGTTCGTGCCTGGCCGGCTTGTGCGCTCATCATCAGGGGCTCACGCCGCTGTGCGCACCGACGGTGAACGCGTACCGGCGTCTGCGGCCATTCACGTTCAGCGGTCGGCGGGCCAATTGGGGCTACGACCACCGGGTGGTCGGTACCCGCGTGCCGCCAGAGCGAGGCGAGCGTACTCGCATCGAGTCCCGCCTCGCGGACGGCAGCTGCAATATCCACACCGCGACTGCTGCGGTGTTGCAGGCAGCGCGCCTCGGCGTGGTCGACGGTCTCGAGTGCCCCGAGCCCGAGACCAACGACGGCATGGAGTCTTGGAACACTGAGGTCACCTCGGCACTCAACCTCGCGGATGCGCTGGCCGATCTGCGCGCCGACACGGCCCTTGCCAACGCGGTGAGCAGCGACCTCGTGGACAACTTCCTCGCCATCAAGGAGGCCGAGTGGGAGCGCTACGTCGCGGCGGTGGGCGAGCCGTCGCAGAGCGTCAGCGAGTGGGAGATCAACGAGTACCTGCCGTTCCACTGAATCGGCAGTCGCTTACTGGACGGCGTCGGGCAGGCGGCGCTGATCAGGTGAATTCGAGGTAGCGCTCGCGCTCCCAGTCAGAGACGTCGTCGCCCACCGGGTCGCACCCTGCGTCGACGAACTTCTCCAGCTCGGCCTTGGCCATCAGCACGAAGTTCGTCGAGAACTCCTCCCCCAGCGCGGCCGCAAGCGTGCTGCGGTCATACGCCGCAATGCCGTCCGCAGCGTTCGCGGGCAGCGGGAGCGCGTCGCCGGGGTCGTCGTATTTGTCGCCGTCGGCCATGGTTCCCGGATCGGTGCTCCGCTCCAGCCCGTCGGCTCCTGCGGCGAGCAGGCCGGCGATCATCAGGTACGGGTTGGCGTCTGCACCTGGTGCCCGGTACTCGACCCGGTTCGCATTGCTTGCGCCCACCGTGCAGCGGCACATCGCCGAGCGGTTGTCGAGGCCCCAGTGGACGTGGGTGGGGGCGAATGTGTACGGGCGCACTCGCTTGTAGCCGTTCGGCACCGGGCTGCCCAGCAGCGACAATGCCGCAGCGTTGTCCAGCTGGCCGCCCATCCAATGCGCCATCGTGACATTGGGCCCCTCCTGCGACGACGCAAACACGTTCTCTTCTCCCGCGGACAGGCTCGTGTGCACATGCATTCCGCTGCCCGATGGCTCGGTCCACGGCTTGGGCATGAACGTGGCCTTCAGCCCAGCCGCAGCTGCGATTTCCTTGACGATGCTCTTGTACAGCGCCGTGTTGTCCGCAGTGGTCATGGCGTCGGCGTGGGCCACATTGATCTCGATCTGTCCCGGCCCGTACTCGGAGTTGGACGACTCAACGGGAATGCCGGCATCAACCATTGCAGTGCGCATGTCCCACAGCACTTCCTCGAGATCTCCGCGATCAGTCAGGGACGAGTACTGGATGTGACTCTGCACGTGCGACCAGTCGTCCTCGCACAGGTAGAACTCCATCTCAGTGGCGACGACAGGGCTGTAGCCGAGCGCCTCGCAGCGCCCGATCTGACGCTGCAGCACGGTGCGCGGCGCGATCGGGTGCGGACAGTGAGAGGGGTCAAGGCTGGCCGCGAAGACAAGCGCATAGCCCCGACGGTGACCGAACAGCCGCAATGTGCCCAACTCGGGCACCAGGTGCGTGTCGAGGAATCCCTTGCCCATGTTGATGTAGGGGCTGTCGACGAGATCGTTGTGCAGGTCGAAGATGTAGATGGCGTCCGCCAGATGGCAACCGCCCTCGGCAACAGAGCGCAGGAAGTGGTCCACGGGAAATCTCTTGCCGCGCAGGTGACCGTAGGTATCGACGATTGCTACCTCCACGGTGTGCACTGCGGATCCGCGCAGGACGGTCTCGGTTTCGGCAAGGGTGGTCATGGGCTGATTCCTCGGTCATGTTCGGGTGCAGGGCGGGAGGATGTTCTGCCTGTGGGCGGGCACAGACTTACCATTCGCCTGTGTCGTGTGAAACCCCATCAGTCGGATCGGACATCGTGGCAGATGGTCCAGTGCCCGATGAGCCTTGGGCGGACGAGCCGGCGCCCAGCATTCCCGTGGGTGGAGACTCGGCGAGAGACGCTGTGGGGGGCATCGACATCGCGGACGCGAACCGCTTCGGGACCGGCATCCCGTGGGACGACTTCGCGACGCTTCGCCGACGGCCGGGCCTGCACTGGAACCCGTACGGGGACGGCGGTTTCTGGGCAGTGACTCGGCACGCCGACGTTTGCGAGGTGTCCCGCCATCCCGAACGTTTCTCGTCGGCGATCGGCCACGTGAACCTGTGGGACCTCGAAGCCGACGCGCTCGAAGCCCGTCGCTCGATTCTCGAGCACGACCCGCCAGCGCACACGCGGCTGCGCAGGGTCGTGAGCAAGGCATTCACCCCGCGCCAGATGCGTCAATACGAACAACGCACACGCGAGATCGCAGACGAGTTGCTCGATGTCGTGATCGAGCGGGGCGGCGGCGATTGGGTCGATCTCGTAGCGGCACCGCTGCCGATCCGCGTGATCATCGCCATATTGGGGGTGCCACCCCAAGACGCCGACTACATGGTCGAGCTGTCGAATCACCTCGTGGAAGGCACCACCGAGTCCCAATCGCTTCCGCCAGACGCATATGGCAACACGACGCCGTTGGGCCTGCTTCCCTTCGGCAGCCCCGCTGCGTGGGGCCTGTACGAGTACGGGGCCAAGCTCGGCAACCAACGCCTGGACCAGCCGACAGACGACTTGGTGAGCCATTTGGTGCATGCCGAAGTGGGAGGTGACCGGCTCACGGCTGCCGAGTTCCGGAACTTCTTTCAAGTGCTGGTGTTCGGCGGCAACGAGACGACGCGCACAGCGATCACCCACGGGACGATCGCGTTCGCCGACCACCCGGACCAGTGGGATCGGTTGGCAGCAGACCGCAGCCTGGTGCCGAATGCTGTCGAGGAAGTCATCCGCTGGGCTTCGCCAATCCTGCATATGCGCCGTACTGCAGCAGTCGATACCGAGCTTGCGGGCACCGCGATCTCTGCCGGCGACAAGGTCGTCATGTGGTACCCGTCGGCCAATCGCGACGAAGCCGCGTTCGAACGGCCCAACGAGTTCGACATCGGCAGGGTCGACAATGCGCAGATCGCCTTCGGAGGTGGCGGGCCGCACTTCTGCCTGGGTGCGTACTTGGCGCGCATGGAGCTGACGGTGCTGCTCGAAGCCATGCTGGACCGAGGAATCCGACCCGCCGGCGCCTCCAACCTGGTGCGGATCCCGTCGAACTTCGTCCACGGCGTGGCATCGGTCGACGTTGCAGTTGACGTAGCAGTGGACGGTGCGACCGCCCCTGTGCGAGCCTCCTGTGCCAACCTGAACTGATGAGGACCTGGGCCGAGCCATACCTTGACGACCTAGGGCCCGACAACGCCAACATCTCCGACCACGACGTTTGGACCGAAGGCGTCCCGCACGCCACGTTTGCACGAATGCGGAGCGAAGAGCCGGTGGCGTGGATCGACGAGGTCGACGGGCGGGGCTATTGGGCGGTCACCAAATACGACGACGCGTTCCGCATCAGCCGGGACGTAGAAACCTTCACGTCGTCACAGGGCATCCGGCTCGAGGACATGGCACTCGACGAGCTCGAAGCGCGCTGCACGATGATGGAGCTGGACCCTCCTTCCCACACCAGGTATCGCCGCCTGGTGAGCCGGGGATTCACGCCACGAGTCGTCAATACCTACCAAGCCGCAATCCGGGGAATCGCATGCGAGGTGCTGGACCGGGCACTGCCGAAGGGCCGCTTCGACTTCGTGACCGAAGTGGCCCAGGAACTGCCCATGCGAATGCTGGGCCGCATGCTGGGAACCAGCGACTCCGATGGCCACCAGCTCGTCGAGTGGGGCGATGCGCTGCTCGGCAACACCGACCCGGATTTCACCGATTACCCAGTCGGACTCGTCGACACTGACGAATTCCGATTCATGCCGTTCCGCAGTCCTGCCACGGTTGAGATCTTCGAATACGCCGCTGAACAGGCCGCGAAGCGACGCGAATGCCCGACAGGGGACGTGATCAGCCAGCTGCTGACCCCCACCACCGACGGCACGCCGCTGACCGACCTGGAGTTCAAGAACTTCTTCACGCTGCTCATCGCCGCAGGCAACGACACGACTCGCTACACGATGACGCACGGGCTGTGGGTGCTCATGGCACACCCTCACGTCTATGACATCTGGCGAGCCGCTGTGTTGGCCGGCGACGAGTCACTGACCGAATCCGCCGCAGAGGAGGTGCTGCGGGCCAGCTCGGTCACCACGCACTTCCGACGCACCGCAACCGTGGACACCGAGATCCGTGGCACCAAGGTGCGGGCGGGCGACAAGGTGGTCCTCTACTACGTCAGCGCAGATCACGACGAGGATCGCTTCGCCCGCCCGTTCCGCTTTGATTTAGCGCGTCAAGACAACGAGCACATGGCCTTCGGTCGCAACGGCCCGCACCTGTGCCTGGGGGCGTGGCTGGCGCGCATGGAGATCAAAGTCATCTTCGAGGAACTGTTACGACGGGTTGTCAGGATCGAACAGGACGGTCCGATCGAGTGGCTGCGGTCCAACTTCATCTCTGGCATCAAGCACCTGCCGGTGTCGGTTGCCGAATTGGACCCACATGGATTGGCCGCATGAGGGCGCTCATCGTCTCGCACGAGGCCGGCACGAAACCCGGATACGTCGGTGATCGGCTCGTCGAGCGCGGTGTGGAATGCCACTCCCACGTCATGGTGCCCGAGACGTCGCAGCCCGACCGCTTCGAACGGCCGCCGCAAGACGGCTTCGACCTGCTGGTAGTCATGGGCTCGTACTGGTCGGTGTACGAGGATGCCATCAGCGCGTGGGTCGGCGACGAACTCGACCTCATACGGCATTCGCATGACGACGGCACGCCGGTGCTGGGAATCTGCTTCGGGGGCCAGGCACTCGCAGCAGCCCTCGGCGGCTCTGTCGAGCGATCACCCGAGACCGAAATCGGCTGGTACCGGATCACACCGGCCAATGGCACAGAGCTGCCGATTTCGGCCGGGCCCTGGATGGAGTGGCACCACGATCGCTTCACGCTGCCACCGGGTGCCGACCTGCTCGCCAGCACCAAAACGTGTCCGCAGTTGTTCCGGATCGGGCGAAGCGTAGGAACCCAGTTCCATCCCGAGATCAACGTCGAGCTCGCCAGCGACTGGATGCGCGAGGCAAGCGACAGCTACTTGGCGTCGTGCGGCGTGACCCGCGACGGCATCGTGGCCGACGTGACGCGCAACGCGGCTGCGAACCGGCGCAACTGCTTTGACCTGGTCGACTGGTTCCTCGACGATGTCGCCCGTTCGAAGACCTCGCTGCGAACGACCGTGGACCACGGCCCCAAGTGAGTTCGCCAGGAGTTTGGGCGAGGGAAGCATGTCCGACACCCTTTCAGATGCCTTCGAACCCGGCCCGGCCCACTCTCTGACCTGGAGCCCCGATGATTGGGCACTGGGCACAGAGGAGCCAGCAGCGCCACAATTCGGACTCATCAGTCACTTTAAAATGACTATTCTGGTCATATGAATTCTGTTTCTGTTACGGAGCTGAAGGCGAACCTGTCTCGATACCTGCGTGAGGTACTGGGACGCCTCGGCGCTCGTGCCGCTCATCGTTTCCGAGCCGAACACGGCCCTCGCCCATTCGTGGCTCGAAGAAGACAGCGTGATCTTGACGTGGGCGTGGTCGCGCGTCGAGATCGTGAGTGCGGTCGAACGGCGGACCCGTGACGGCGATCTGTCACGCCAGCAGCGACGCGACATCCTGCGTCGCCTGGACACATTCAGTACGACGTGGAACGAGGTGTCCGAGATGCCGGCGGTGAGATCGCTCGCGAATTTGGTGCTGGCACGGAACTCACTCCGAGCAGCTGACGCCGCTCAGCTGGGTGCGGCCCTGCACGTCCAGCAGCAGCTCGACGCCAGCTTGCCGTTTGTGAGCCTGGATCGCCGACTCGCAGAAGCGGCCGAGCTTGAGGGTCTGCCGATCATCACCACCTGAGCGCGGCGGTCTTTGGGGGAATGAATCAGGCGCTCAGACGCTCGCTGAGGTATTCCGCGACGCGAGCGATGCCGTCGTCGGCCTCGGGGAACAGGCCCGCCATCGAGTGCCAGACGTGGATCATCTCGGGCCAGACCTCAAGGGTGACATCGACGCCAGAGGTGCGGGCCTTGTGTGCAAGCCGTTCGCTGTCCGACAACAGGACCTCGTCGTCGCCGA
The DNA here is from genome assembly GCA_963663635.2 of Acidimicrobiales bacterium. Classification (GTDB taxonomy): domain Bacteria; phylum Actinomycetota; class Acidimicrobiia; order Acidimicrobiales; family Poriferisodalaceae; genus Poriferisodalis. Next base: position 243,687 of record CAXXMY010000006.1, on the reverse strand, counting down.
CGTGGATCAACAGCGGCGGCAAGCCCGACAGGTCGCCTTCGAGCGGCGATGCCAGCGGATCGGCGAGATCGCCGTCGGGGCCGAGGAAGACGCCTGCAAGCCGCCGGATGTCAGGACCGCTGACCATCGGGTCGCGGTCGGAACGCGTGACCATGCTCTCCCCCGTGCCAGCCATGTCGACCCACGGTGAGATGGGCACACCGGCAGCCGGCATCGGCAGACCCAGGTCGCGCAGCTTCATGAGCGTCGCCACCGTCAGTCCCCCGCCAGCGGAGTCGCCTGCGATGGCGATCCGATCGGCTGAATGGCCTTGGTCGAGCAACCAGCGATACGCAGCGACCGAGTCCTCGACCGGAGCGGGATGCGGATACTCGGGTGCGAGGCGATAGTCGACGGAAAGCACCGGACAACCCAGCTTCAGGGCCAAGTGACCGGTCAGGTTTCGGTGCGAGCCGATCGACCCGGCGACGTACCCGCCACCGTGCACGTACAGCACGATCGCGTCGGTGTTGCCGCCATCGGGTATCTGCATCTCGCACGCGACCCCGTTGGCATCGACCATCTCGCCGCCGACCCCCGCCGGCAGCGGCCGGGCGGTGGTCTCGATGCCTGCGCGCATGGCCTCGATGTCGGCCGGCATGCGTTGCGACGCGATGATCTCGCGGATTCTCTGGAATGCTGCGCTCGCCATCGGAGCCCCCTGCTTCGGCGCGAATCGGTTCGATTCGGTTCGACCGCCACAACGTAGTCGTGCCAAAATTACTCGGTCTGTTTCGTCCACGGGATGAACCGAGGCTTGACGGTGTCAAGATGAGCTGTTGGCGCAGGTGCTCACGGTAATGGTGGGATGCCGCCGAGTTCTTGATGGCGTTCTGCTCGATCCCAAGCGTCCCGCAGGTCTGCCTGGTGCTGTGATGCCCACTCCACGACGAGGCCCATTGCGCGCGGCGCCAGACGTCCACGCAGGACCACCAGGCTGTCGACGCTTACAAGCGCCTCTTGGTCGCCGTAGTGCGCATGGAAGTGGGGCGGCGCATGATCGCCATAGTGCATGCGAATAACGATGCCGTAGAAGCGGCAGAGCTCAGGCACTCGCCCGAAGAGAAAGCAGGCTCGGCAAGTAGTCCTCTGGCGTCATGCCTGTCAGACGCAGGTACAGCGCATCGGCGCAGAGGTCGATGTCGTCTCCCCAGCAAATTGCCCGGCCTTCATCGATCCAGACGGCACCAAAAACCGTCCGGTCCTGCCATACCTCGAAGACTCCCTTTCCTGCCAGATCGGAAAGATCAACCTCGCCTTCGACCCCGTCGGAATACCTGAGCCATATGCGGTGCGAGTCACACGCTCTGACTTCAACGGGGCGAACAAGGTCTCCTGTTGAATCCATCGTCCCCGAGACTACCGGCTGGCATTCGCGCCAATCCGACGGGGGCAGGTGCCTCGCGATTCAGTTGTGCTCACAACCAATGACCGCGTCGAAGACACACCAGGCGACACGACCCGAATCGACCGCCACAACGTAGTCAGGCTATGCGCCGTATTGTCGAAGCGCCCCAAGTGCAACCACCGAGGAGGCCCATGCTGCTCGAGAACAAGATCGCCATCGTGACCGGTGCTGCTTCGGGCATCGGTGCCGCCAGCGCCCGCCGCTTCGCAGCAGAGGGCGCGTCCGTGCTGGCCGTCGACATCCGGCGCGAGCGCGTCGAGGGGGTGGTGGAGGACATCACCGTCGCCGGTGGCGAGGTGCATGGCTTCCGAGCCGACGTCTCCCAACCCGACGATGTCGAGGCGATGGTCGCCGCGGCGGTCGAGCGCTGGGGCGGACTCGACGTGCTGTTCAACAACGCCGGGACCCTGCGGCCCGGCACGGCGGTAGAGCTCGAGCCCAAGGACTGGGATCTCGTCATGAACGTCAACGTGCGCTCGGTGTACCTGGGAGCCAAGTACGCCGTCCCGGTGATGGAATCTCGCGGCGGCGGCTCGATCATCAACACCGCGTCAGTCAGCGGGCTTCACGGCGACGGCGGCTCGGTGGTCTACGCCGCATCGAAAGCGGCCGTCATCAACCTGACCCGCGCACTGTCGACCGATCACGCCCCTGCAGGGGTGCGTGTCAACGCCATCTGCCCCGGCACCATCGAGACGCCACCGGTTCAGCGGATGATGAGCGACCCGGACATCCTCGAGCGCAACATCAACGCACATGCGTTGCGCAGGCTGGGTCATCCCGACGAGATTGCCAGCGTCGCTGTATGGCTGGCCAGCGAAGAATCGTCGTTCGTGACCGGCGAGGCCATTGTGGTGGACGGCGGCCTGCGAGCACAGTCCCCGCTGGGCCGTCTCGCCGATCCCCGCCCCGCCCACCTGCGGTAGCCATCGTCGAAGGCGGACGCTCGTTGGATGCGCGGATCAGCCACGGCCTGCGCGGCAACGCCACCTGCGTTCCGCTCTTGTTCGCTGCGCTGGAGAACCGCACGGGCCACGGCCTCGCTGTCGATGTCGCTATGGGGCCGCTGTTCGCTGCGGTTTCGCTCGCCCTCTCAGGCGTCGGCAATCAAGAACATCATCGAGGCTTCGCAGGCGGTTTGGCCATCTACGCTGGCCGTGCCCGATGCGCGTCCGGCGCGGGCCGTCAGGCGGTCGAGCGTGACTTCGAGGCGCAGCGTGTCGCCGCGCGTGACCTGGCGACGAAAGCGGGCCTTGTCGATGCCGCCAAGGAGTGCGAGCTTGCCGGTGAGCGATGCGGCGGCAGCCACAGCCAAACCCGCAGTTTGCGCGAGTGCCTCGACCATGAGCACTCCAGGCAACGTCGGCCGGCCCGGAAAATGCCCGACGAAGAACTCCTGATCGTCGAGACGCCAGAGCCCGACACAACGCTCACCGGGCACCAGCTCGACAATCTCGTCCACCAGCAAGAACGGCGCACGGTGCGGCAGCAATTCGTCGGGGCGGGGAAAGGGACTCGTCGAGCTCACCGCGGCGAACCTAGCGTCGTCCACCGTGCCCGCCGGGGCTCAGCCGTCTTGGGCGAAGGTGCTTCGCTGGTAGGCGACGACCGCCGCGATCTCTGCGTCAGTGAGGATCCCGCCGAATGGGGGCATCGAGCCTCGACCGCTCCACACCACCGCGAGATGCTGCCGCTCGCTCAAGCGCTCGCTGACACCGCCCAGCGCTGCCCCAACACCACCGCCGCCGTCGCTGCCATGGCAGACCGAGCAGCTATCGGAAAACACCTCGCCGCCGAGCACCGGGTCGGCGACCGCCAGCGCCTGCACCAGTCCATCAAGGTCGGCCTCGCTTGCGTCGCTGCCGCCGCAGCTTGCGACAACGCTCGCAGACAGCACGAGCACGATCGCTGCAAGTAACGATCGAGAGCGTCGAGCTGCCGTCACGTCGTCGCTCGCGGCGTGCCAACGCCCGTGTAGCGGCTCGGAGGCTCCTGCCAGCGCCGCGTCATCCAGCCGCGGTCGCGGTAGTGCGCATGGAAGTGATCGGGAATCTGGCGCATCACCTGATCGATATTCCCACCTCCGGGCCCGAATCTTTGTTCACCCGCCTCGATCAGCCGGACCAGCATTGCTTCCAGCTCGGCCTCGGGCGGTTCGGTGCCGTGCTGCTTCCACACGACCATCGGCGTCGAGCAGACCTCGCAGTCGGCAACCCAGCACAGGTCGTCCTCGGAGTACCAGTGCGTGAAACGCGCTGCCTCGCAGAGCTCGCAATTCTGGTCCGGCGCCGTGCTCATCGGTGAACTGTTCATCCGTGAGGAAGGTTCAACCGCGATCCAGCGCCGATCGGTAGGTCGCCACCAGTTCGCCGACCGCCTCGGGGCCGTCGGCCATGAGGGTGCGTACCACCGCGGACCCGATGATCACGCCGTCGGACACCTCGCAGGCCTCGACGGCCTGCTCGGGCGATCCGATGCCGACACCCGTCAGCACGGGGCGGTCGGTCACTGCTTGGCAGCGTCCGGCGATCTCGGTGGCTGTGCGGGCCAGCGCCGCCCGTTCGCCGGTGACACCCAGCAGGCCGACGGCATAGACGAAACCGCGAGACGCCGCGCACAGCTCTGCGAGACGGTGCGATGGGGTGGTCGGCGCCGCCAACAGGATCGCCTCGATGCCGGCGGCGGCGGCGGCTTCCAGCCAAGAGCCGGCTTCGACGAAAGGGAGATCGGCGAGGATCGCAGCGCTCACACTCGCTTCAACCAGTGATGCCGCAAAACGTTCATGGCCTTGGTGGTGGCACAGGTTGTAGTAGGTCATCACCGCGTGCGGCACACCAGTGTCGAGATCTCTCGCCTCGTCGAGCACCGACGCCGGTGTGACGCCGGCCTTTAGGGCTGCCGTGGACGCTCGCTGGATCACCGGGCCGTCCATGACTGGGTCCGAGAACGGGATGCCGATCTCGATGGCGTCGGCGCCGGCGGCGACAGCCGCTTCGATGGCACGCATCCAGCCGGGGTACCCGCCCGTGACATACGGAATGAGCAGTTTCGCGCCGGCGTCACGCCGCGCCCGCAGGTGTGACTCCATTGCCCCCGGCTCCGGGTGGACGGCTGCCTGGGCGCTCACCGGCGCTCTTGAGGTTCAGTCCCGGATGCATCGCCGGGGTGCAGCACATCCATCATCTGGTCGACGTCTTTGTCGCCACGGCCCGACAGGTTCATGAGAACGGTCTGGCCAGCCATGTTGGGCGCCTCTCGCACAATCCACGCCAGTGCGTGAGCGCATTCCAGTGCCGGGATGATCCCCTCGGCACGGCTCATCAGTGTGAACGCCGAGACGACCTCGTCGTCGGTCACGCTGGGGTATTCGGCCCGTCCGATCGACGCAAGGTACGCGTGCTCGGGCCCGACACCCGGGTAGTCCAAGCCGGCCGAGATCGACTCGGCCTCGAGCACTTGGCCGACCTCGTCCTGCATCAGGTAGCTCACCATGCCGTGCACGACGCCCGGCACTCCCCGACCGACAGCGGCGCCACCAGCGGGTTCGACTCCCACCAATCGGGCGTTGCCGTCTGCGAAGCCCGAGAAGATGCCGGCGGCGTTGCTGCCACCGCCGACACAGGCCACCACGACGTCTGGGTCGGCGCCGGTCAGCTCCTGGCACTGGGCAGCGGCCTCATCGCCGATGATGTGGTGGAACGTGCGCACCATCCACGGATACGGATGAGGTCCCATTACCGAGCCGAGGCAATAGTGCGTGTGCTCGACGGTTGCGACCCAGTCCCGAAGCGCCTCGTTGACTGCGTCCTTGAGGGTTCTGCTGCCCGAGTTGACCGCCTCTACCTCTGAGCCCAGCAGCTGCATCCGGAACACGTTGAGCGCCTGGCGCCCGACGTCGACCGCGCCCATGTACACCTTGCATTCCATCCCGAGCAACGCGGCGGCGGTCGCCGTCGCCACCCCGTGCTGGCCCGCGCCCGTCTCGGCAACGAGCCGCGTCTTTCCCATGCGCTGCGCGAGCAGGGCCTGTCCGATGACGTTGTTGATCTTGTGCGAGCCAGTGTGATTCAGATCTTCGCGTTTCGCCAGCAAGCGGACGCCAAGCTGGCTCGACAAGTTCCGGCACTCGGTCAGCGGTGAGGGCCGCCCCCCGAAGTCGCGCAGCGTGGTCTCGAACTCGGCAATGAACACCGGGTCGACCCACGCCTCCCGGAAGGCCGCCTCAAGCTCTTCGCACGCTGCAACCAACGTTTCGGGCACAAAGCGGCCTCCGAAGTCGCCGAAGCGGCCATCCGGGGTCGGCTCGCCCATCACTGCCGCCATGTCGCCACCCTCATGTCGTTGGGTCTGTGGCCTCGATCCATGTCAATCGTCCCGCCAGTCGTACGGTGCATCGGGTGGCAGGATCTCGTCTGGGGCGTCCTCGTACAACGCTCCGGCCTCCTTGGCCACCGAGATGAACTCCCGCATCGCCAGAACGTCTTTGCGGCCCGGCTCGGACTCGACACCTGATGCCACGTCGACGCCCCACGGGCGCACGATCTCGATGGCTTGAGCCACGTTGCTCGATCGAAGACCACCTGCGAGCAGCAGGCGAACGCCGCGGTCCCGGCCCTCCAGTTGACGCCAATCGAAGATGCGCCCGCTGCCGGGGTCGGGACCGTCCAAGAGCAGAACAGAAGCTCCGTAGTCCCGGGTACGTTCGACGTTCGGGTCACCGGCAACGAATACCTTGATGAGCGCCGGTACGCGATCTGCCACCCAGCGACTGTCTGCAGCCGTTTCGTTGCCGTGCAACTGCGCCATCCGCAGGCCCGCCCCGTCCATCACCTGTACGACCCGCTCGGGCATCTCGTTGCGGAACACGCCGACTGTGACGACTCCGCCAGGGAGGCGACGCACGATGTCTCGAGCCAGGCGGGGCGAGATCTGACGGGGCGAGCCGGGCACGAAGTTGAACCCGATCGCGTCGGCACCCATCCCCACTGCAACGAGCGCATCCTCTTCGTTCGTGACGCCGCACACCTTCACGAACACAACGCCTGCCCTTCCTCGCTCTGACTCTCGTCGCCCCGATGCGAGACGCAGGCGTCAGAACTCGAGGCCCTTGGCGACAGCAGGATCGAGGAAGGTCAGCTCGGGCCGACCAGCCATGAGATCCTTCATCGCCCGTCCGAACACCTTCATCTGCTCCGAACCGCCATGGGCCTCGAGTGCAGCTTGGTCGCTGTACAGCTCGTAGAACCACACGACGTCGACGTCGTTCTGATCTTTGTGTGCGGCATACACCTCGGTACCGGGCTCACCGGCGGCGTTGCCCATGCCGATGTCGCTGATGACTGCGAGCAGCTCGTCGCGCTTGCCTTCCTTCGCCGTCAGCTTGGCCAGCAGTGCGGTCTTCGCCATCTCGGTGCTCCCTGGGTTGGTGACGCTGTCTGAGTGAAGCCGTCGTGTCGTTGCGATGCGAGGGTACCCGTCTGGGACGTCCACAAACCGGGTCTATATAGCTGCCAGCAGCACCGGTTTTCCGCTGACGGTGTGCAACTCGTCCGCTGCATCTCGTCGTGCGAGCGCATAGCCCACCACGGTGTCTCCCAGGCTGGCAGCGCTCCGCAGCGTCGCGACCGAATTTCCCTGCGCATCGAAGAGCTGTTCGTCAGCCTCAAGCGGAAACTCAGACCTGACGCGACGCAGAATCCGGCGTCCGCCCGATCGTGAATCGATCCGCTCGACGAGTTCCTGGCCGCGGTAGCAGCCCTTGGTGAACGACGCCGCACGTTCAACGAGTCCGGTCTCGTTGGGAATGTCGCCCGGCCGGATTTCCGAGCCCATGGCCGGCAGGCCGAAGGCCGTGCGCAGTGCTTCGAATTCGTCAGCCGAAATGCGTTCGGCACCATCCCCGAACGAGCCGACGACGCTGCCGGGGCGCGCCAGCACGTCGTACCCGCTGGCCAGTGGCCAGTTCGTCGGGCGCATCACGTGCTCGGGCGCGTCGGCGGGTGGGGTGGCCGTTGCGCCTGCTGCTGATGCACTCGTCGAGCGAGGACCCCGCACTGCATGCATGCGCCACTGTTGCAACTCGAAGTCGGCGCGGGTGCGCAGCTTGAATCGCTCCAGAGAAACCGCCATGGCTTCGCCGAAGCCAGGCTCGGTGTCGGCGACGTAGGTGTCAGGGCCAGTGCGGCAGATGCCGAAGAGCGCTTCGACTCGCCCGCGAGGTTCCAGCAGGAACGACAGCGTGCAGTCGCCCGGCGCCATCGCTGCCACATCGGCGGAGATCTGACCGTGGAGATACGCCCCTGCCTCAGTTCCGGACACCACCACGACATCACGCGGAACGCTCGCCACGACAAGACGGTCGAACACGGGCTCGGGGTTCATCCGCTCCTCCAGCCCGGCACCAAACGGTCCACGGCGTTGTGGATCAATGCGAGACCCACACCGTCATCGAGCGACATGATCGACTCGGGGTGGAACTGAACCGCTGCGATGGGCAGTTCCCGATGCTCCACCGCCATCACGATGTCGTCATCGAGGCTCACCGCTGTGACCTCCAGCGCGTCGGGTACTTCGGCGCGTCGAGCGAACAGCGAGTGGTACCGGCCTGCGCGGAATTCTGCGGGCAGGCCGTCGAGAAGGCACCCGCCGAGAACGCGGATCGCCGAGTGCTTGCCGTGTTTCGGCGTGGCGAGCTGGCCCAGTTCGCCGCCGAAGTACTCGACGATTCCCTGCAGCCCCAGGCACACGCCGAACAGCGGCAGGCCAGCATCCAGAGTGGCGCCCACCACCGGTCCGATGTCGAAGTCGTCTGGCCGGCCCGGTCCTGGAGACAGCACCACCAAGTCGAAATCCGCGACCTCGCCGAGCGGGAAGCCCGCCCGCCGCGTCACCACGCTCGCACCTGTTTGGCGCAAGTAGTTCGCCAACGTGTGCACGAACGAATCCAGGTGATCCACCAGGAGTACTCGCCGCTGGCTCGGCGGCGCGGGTGCCATCGGCGCGACTGGCGGTGTCCGGGGACGCCGGATCGCGTCCAGGAATGCCGACGCCTTCAGCTCGGTCTCGGACTCTTCGTCGTCGGGATCGGACTCCCACAGCAGCGTCGCTCCGACGCGTACCTCTGCATGCCCGTCGGCGATTCGGATGGTGCGCAGGGTGAGCCCCGTGTTCAGGCTGCCATCGAAGCCCACCTTGCCGACGGCGCCGCCGTACCAGGCCCGCGGGGTGCGCTCGTGGCGTTCTAAGAACATCATGGCGGCCGTCTTCGGTGCACCCGTCACCGTCACCGCCCAAGTGTGCGAGAGGAACGCATCCAACGCATCGAAGCCCGGTCGCAGGCGCCCTTCCACGTGGTCGACGGTGTGGATCAGGCGCGAGTACATCTCGATCTGGCGACGGCCGATCACCTTCACCGAGCCGGGCACGCAGATGCGGCTCTTGTCGTTGCGATCCACATCGGTGCACATGGTCAGCTCGGACTCGTCCTTGGACGAATTGAGCAGCGCAAGGATTTGCGAGGCGTCGTCGATGGGGTCCTGTCCCCGGGCGATGGTCCCCGAAATCGGACAGGTCTCAACGCGGTCGCCCTCGACTCGCACATACATCTCAGGCGATGCGCCCACAAGCCATTCACCGTCTTGCAGCGAGCGCCCCAAATTTATCAGGAACCCGTACGGAGAGGGGTTCTGCTCTTTGAGGCGAAGGAACAGCTCCGAGGGCGGCTCGATGCTGCGTTCGGAGAACACCTGGCTGGTGACCACCTCGAACAGATCGCCCCTGGCGAAGTACTCGCGAGCAGCGCGGACCCCCGCCGCGTAGCCGCCTGGCTCGTGATCCCGCCGTGCCTCGAGGTCGAAATCCGGCTCGTACGGAAGGCGATCTCCCCCGCCGGCGATGTCGCGGGTGCTGCGCCCCGCGTATTCGAAGTCGTAGTGAAGCCGCTGCGCGATGCCGCCCTGGTGGTCGACGATGAGCAGGTCGTCGGGCAAGTAGAGAACCAGGTCGCGTTGGTGCTCCGGACGCGGCAGCGTCAGCTCGATCGGCTCGAACTGGAACGCCAGGTCGTATCCGAAAGCGCCATAGAGGCCCAGGTGGGGATCGTCACATGCGAAGAGGTCCACCAGCGCCCGGACGACCGTGAATGTCGACGGCTGGCGGCTTCGTTCCTCCTCCTCGAAGCGTCGCTCGGCTCGCTCGATGGTGCAGGACACCTCGTCGGGGCCGTGACGCAACGAAACGATGCCTGCTGCGGTTCCGAGTTGCGCGAGTGCATCGTGAACTGGCTCCAGCAGCACCTTCCCGCGCTCGTTGAGAGCAGAAATCCGTACATCTTGGCCGCGGCTGATGACGGCCAGCGGCGGGTCGGTGAAACCCATGTCCCACCGCGTGTAGCGGCCTGGGTACTCGTAGCTGGACGACAGCAGGACGCCACGAGCCTGATCCAGCCGGTCGACGAGATCTTCGACCTCGGCGTCGCCGTCAACGGTGGTCGCGGTGAGGGTGACCGAGATCCCACCCGCCGTGCGGAACTCGGCCGCCGACACCAAGTCGATCCCGGGGGCTACGTCAGCGTGCTCGGGAGCGGGCATGACTTACAGGTACAGGCCAGTGCTGCCTGGCTCGATCCGTGGTGCGGCGATGGCATGGACATCGCGCTCGCGCAAGATGAGGAAATCGTCCCCGTGCACCTCGACCTCGTGACGGTCTTCGGGGCTGAACAGGACCCTGTCGCCCTCTTGAGCACTGCGCACGTTCGGTCCAGCACCAACCACTTCGGCCCACACAAGACGCTTTTGCTGCTGCGCAGTCGCGGGAATGAGGATGCCGCCGCTGCTGCGTCGCTCCGAGCCGTCATTCGGCAACCGAACCAGCAGCCGGTCATGGAGCATCTTGATCGGGCGGCGTTCGTCATCGCCCGGGTGTGTCACGCCGTTGCGGCTGCTCGCTGAAGTCGCTCGTTTGGCGGGCGCCTTCTTCGTGCGCACAGGCGCCTTTTTGGTCTTGACGGCCGCAGCCGTGGGGTCAGCAGTCTCGGGGGCAGTCACCACTGGCACGGTACCGTTCACGCCGATGAATGCGGCGACTCCAACCACCCGCCAGATCGGTCTCACCGCCTCCGACGGCACCGTTCTGGAAGCCGAAGTCTCGTGGCCCCAAACGGGCGTCGCGGCCGTCGCTGTGCTGTCGCATCCGCATCCGCTCTATGGCGGCGACATGTGGAACCCGCTCATCGACCACCTGTTTCGGGCCATGCCCGGCACCGGAATTGCAGCGCTTCGCTACAACTTCCGGGGCGTTGGCAGCTCCGGCGGCACGCACGACAACGGACTGGCCGAGCAGCTCGACGCGGCCGCAGCATTCGCCGAAGCGACGGCTCTTGCCGCCGAACCGGCCTCCGAAGGCACTCCGCCCGTTGTCTCGGCAGGATGGTCCTTCGGCGGCGACGTATCTCTCGCAGCCGACCACGACAACCTTGCCGCCTGGGTCGGCATAGCGGCGCCCATCCGCATCGTCGACGAGGCCACCATGGCCGCTCCCGCGGACGCCCGTCCCAAGCTGCTCCTGGTGCCCGAGCACGACCAGTTCCGCTCCCCCGCCGAGGCCAGCGAAATCTTCTCGACGTGGACCAACGCAAAGATGCGGGTCATTGGGGGCGGCGATCACTTCTTGATGGGCCACGCCCGCACCGTCGCTGAGATGATCGACGAGTTTGTGTCCGACCTGTAGCGGTCAAACGATGCGCGACTCTTTGTCGCCCCAGTACTCGTCGCGCAGGATTCGCTTGTAGAGCTTGCCCGTGGGGAGCCTCGGCAGCTCATCCCGGAAGTCGACCGAGCGCGGCATCTTGTACGCAGCGATGCTCTGGCGCGCGTAGCCCAGCAGTTCGGCGGCGAGAGCGTCGTCGCCCATCACGCCTTCGACCGGCTGCACGACCGCCTTCACCTCTTCGCCGAAGTCCTCGTTGGGCACGCCGAAGACCGCCACATCGGCCACTTTCGGGTGCAGGACCATGCAGTCCTCGATCTCCTGGGGATAGATGTTCACGCCGCCCGAGATGATCATGAATGCCTTGCGGTCGGTCAGGTACAGGTAGCCCTCGTCATCGACACGGCCAATATCGCCCAGCGTCGACCACAGCTGATGGTCCGCGTGGCGCGACGAGGCCGTCGTGTCGGGATCGTTGTGGTACTCGAACGCGAGGACATCGCGCTCGAAGTAGATGGCGCCCGACTCGCCAACGGGCAGCTCATTGCCATTGTCGTCGCAGATGTGGATGACGCCGATGAGCGGCTTGCCGACCGTGCCGGGATGGGCAAGCCAGTCGTTTGAGTTGACGTAGCAGAAGCCGTTGAGCTCGGTGCCGGCGTAGTACTCGTGAAGGATTGGTCCCCACCAGTCGATCATCTGCCGCTTCACCTCGACGGGGCAGGGCGCCGCGGCATGCACAGCGACCTGATGGCTGGACAGATCGTGTCGGTGCCGTGCCTCGTCGGGCAGCTTGAGCATCCGGCTGAACATCGTCGGCACCCACTGGCTGTGAGTGACGCTGTACTGCTCGATGTACGCCAGCGCATCGGCGGGGTCGAACCGGTCCATGATCACTGCGGTGCCGCCCATCGTCTGGGTGCCAGTGGTGAACGACAGCGGCGCGGAGTGATACAGCGGCGCCGGGGAGAGATACACGCTCCCTTCGCCGATTCCGAAGATGCCGCCGACGAGGCCCGCACCGATGAGATCGGGCTCGGTGATCGACGTGCCGTCCAGCGGGCGCTTGATCCCCTTCGGGCGGCCAGTTGTGCCCGAGCTGTAGAGCATGGTGGACCCGCGGGGCTGCTCGGCGAGCGGCTCGGCCGGATAGGCCGCAATCGCATCGTCGAACGAATCGAATCCCGCACTGGCGGCGTCGAACATCAGCCGGATGTCGCAATCGCCGATAAGCGGCAGCATCTCGGCGGCAGCCTCTGCCACCGCCAGCGAGGCCACCAGCACCCGCGCCCCGCAGTCGTTGACTATGTAGGCCGCCTCGTCAGCCGTCAGGTACCGGTTCACCGTGGTGAAGTACAAGCCGCTTCGCACCGTTCCCCAGAAGGCGTCGAAGTAGCCGATGTTGTTGTCGGCGAAGACCGCCACGCGGTCGCCGGGGCGCAAGCCCGCGGCCCACATGAGCTGTGCAAACTGGGCGCTGCGGTCCTCGAGTTCACCGAAGGTTCGCACCTGACCATCGCGGGCCATGATCACGGCGGGACGGCCGGGATCGGTTGCCGAGTACGTGCCGGGATAGCTCATGGCGCCGAAGCTATCTCGGCTCCCGCTGACCGATGCCGGAGCTGGTCTCAGTCCTGCGGCGGGCGGACCGCGACGCCGGCAGCCAACATCGCCCGTTTGGCTTCGGCGACGGTGTGCTCTCCGAAGTGAAAGATCGACGCCGCCAGCACCGCGTCGGCACGTCCCTCGACTGCTCCGGCCACCAAGTGCTCCAGCGTGCCAACGCCGCCACTTGCAATGACCGGCACGTTGACGGCGTCGGAGACCGCTCTGGTGAGCTCAATGTCGAAGCCTTCTCTGGTGCCATCGGCATCCATCGACGTCAGCAGGATCTCGCCTGCGCCAAGCTCAACGACGCGGCGCACCCATTCGAGGGCATCGATACCGGTGTCTTCGCGGCCGCCCTTGACGTAGACGTTCCACGTTCGCGGCCGTCCGGGCTCGGCGGGATTGGACTTCGCGTCGACCGCGACCACCGCGCACTGGCTGCCGAACTCGTTGGCGATCTCGCGCACAAGTTCAGGGCGAGCAACCGCGGCCGAGTTCACCGACACCTTGTCCGCGCCGGCGCGGAGCAACGCCCGGGCGTCGTCCGTCGTGCGGATGCCGCCGCCGATAGTGAAAGGGATGAAGAGCTCCTCGGCTGTGTGACGCGCAAGATCGATGATCGTGTCCCGGTCGTGTGCCGAGGCCGTGATGTCCAAGAACACGACTTCATCGGCGCCCTGACGGTCATACATCGCCGCCAGCTCGACAGGGTCGCCCGCATCGCGCAACCCGACAAAGTTGACACCCTTGACAACGCGGCCGTTGTCGACATCCAGGCACGGGATGACTCGGACAGTCTTCATGAGACTGGCTTCATGAGACAGCCTTCATGGCTGGCTGGTCTCAGTGACCGGCTCGGTGAGCACTGCACTGCCGCGCGCCACGACCAGGGCGGCGGCAGGCGAAAAGACGCCGTCGTGGAGCGCCTTGCCCACAATGGCCCCTGCCAGTGTGTGACCGTGCGGAGAACACAGGTCTCGCAGGTCGGCGATGTCGGCCAGGCAGCCGACCCCGCCACTGGCTATCACTGACATGACGGGCGGACGTTGAGGCGAGTCCAGCACGTCTGCCAGGCCGGGCAGGTCGCTTCCGCCGCCCATGCCATCACGAGCGATTTGGGTCACGACGACCGCCTCGGCTCCGCTGCCGGCCAGCCGCGACAGCGCCTCGACCAGGCTTACCCCGCTTCGGTGCTCCCAGCCGCGCGTGGCAACTTCGGTACCTCGCACATCGAGACCGACAGCGACGCGATGCCCAGCTGACGTCAAGTCCCCCACCAGGCTTGGGCGTTCGATCGCCGCAGTGCCCACCACGCATCGGGCGACCCCCGCGTCGTACAGCGCCTCGGCGCTGTCACGGCTGCGCACGCCTCCGCCGCACTGCACGCGGACGCCGGCATCGCCCACCGCGGCCACCACCGATCGGATCACATTCCTGTTGCTGGGGTCGGGAACGCCCGAGCGGGCGGCGTCGAGGTCGACCATGTGAATCCAACGCGCGCCCGCCTCGGCGAACTCGTGCGCTACCTCGACCGGGTTGGCGTCATAGCGCACCTCGCGGTCGTAGTCGCCCTGCAGCAGGCGCACACAGCGGCCCCCACGCAGATCGATCGCGGGGAACAATTCGAAGCTCACGTCGCCACCCTCACCTAATGCAGCTCACCGATTGCAGCTCGAGGCGGCCACGGCATCTACGAAGTTCTGGGCAAGCCGCTTGCCTGCGTCGCCCGACTTCTCAGGATGAAACTGGGTGGCCCACAGCCGGCCTCGCTCGACCGCAGCGGTGATCGGCGTCGGGTAGTCGCACGTCGCGGCCACCAGCTCGTCGGAGGTGTCGGCCGCATAGCTGTGAACGAAGTACATCCATGCTCCGTCGGTGAGCCCTGCCAGCAACGGGCAATCAGGCCGAAGAACATCGAGGCGATTCCACTGCATCTGGGGCCGCACGACGCCCTCAGGCAGGAGGCGCACCGAGCCCGGCAACACGGCGAGCCCCGTGACTCCGGGAGCTTCAGCTGAGTCCTCGAACAGCATCTGCATGCCGACGCAGATGCCCAGGAACGGGCGGCCGCTCTCGACGGCGTCGAGGGCCGGCGCTTCCAGGCAGGTCGCTCGCAGCTGTCGCATACAGGTGCCGAAGTGACCGACTCCAGGCAGGACGACGCCATCTGCTTCACGGATGAGGCCTGCGTCCGCGGTGAGACGCGCATCTGCGCCCACCCGTTCGAGCCCCTTTTGCGCTGATCGCAGGTTGCCGATGCCGTAGTCGAGGACGGCCACGAGCGGCCGCACGGCAGCGGCACCGCTCACCGAAAGCCCCTCACAAGACGCCCTTGGTCGACGGCAATACGTCGTCGGCAATGCGCACGGCGTCGTAGAACGCTCGCGCGACACCCTTGAAGCTGGCCTCGATGATGTGGTGCGTGTTGCGCCCTCGGAGCATCACGATGTGCAACGTGATGCCCGCCGCCATCACTAGGCCGCGCCAAAACTCCTCGCACAGCTGGGGATCGAACGGCGGATCACCGAGGATCTTCTCGCCTGGAGGATCCACGGCGTAGTGCAGGTAGGGGCGCCCCGAGAGGTCCAGAATCACTTCCACCGCAGACTCGTCGAGCGGCACCGTGATGGATGCGAAACGCCGTACGCCGGCCTTGTCGCCCCACGCCTTCCGTAGGGCCTCACCGAAGGCGATGCCGGTGTCCTCGACGGTGTGGTGGGCGTCGATCTCGAGATCGCCCACTGTGCGCACGTCCACGTCAAAGCGCGCGTGTTTGGAGAGCTGGGCCAGCATGTGGTCGAAGAACGGCAGGCCGGTCGATATGTCGTTGCGGCCGCTGCCGTCGATGTCAACCGACAGGTCGATCTGCGTCTCCGCGGTGTGCCGTTGCACGCTGGCGGTCCGGCGGGTCGACGTTGCCTCTGCAGTCATCGGGACACCTCTGCGTCGATCGACATCGTTCGCATCAGCCTGCGGCCTCCGCCGATGATTCGCACCTCGGCCGGCCGCTGCGTCCGTTTCATGCCACGACCTCTGTCAGCGCCTCGAGAAAGCGATTGTTCTCTTCGGACGTTCCGACGGTGATACGCAAACAGTCCGCAAGCCGAGGCCAGCCGGAGCAGTTGCGCACCAGCACCGAGCGGTCGACCAGCGCTTGCCAGACATCGTCGCCACCGTGCCCGGTGGGACTGGTGCGGAACAGGATGAAATTGGACTGCGAGGGCCAGATGTCGAACCGCATCCGGGCCAATTCGGCGGAGATTCGCTCGCGTTCAGAAATGATCGCCGCCACTCGATGTTCCATCTGGTCCGCAAAGCGCAACGCAACGCGGCCAGCAATCTGCTTGTTCGTGTCGACGTGGTACGGCAGCACAACCTTCTCGAACTCGGCAGCCATGCCCGCCGGGATCACCCCATAGCCCAGCCGCGCGCCGGCCATCGCCCACGTCTTGGAGTACGTACGAGTGACGACGAGGTTGTCGGGCCCTCCGGCGTCATTGCACAGGTCGATGGCACTCCAGTCCGCGAATTGGCCGTAGGCCTCGTCGACGACGACAACGCCAGGTGCAATCTCCAGCGCCCGTTCGAGCACCTCAAGTCGCTCGGGAGTGCCAGTGGGGTTGTTGGGTGAGCACAGAAACACAATCGAGGGCTGGTGCCGCTCGATGATCCGCTCTAGCTCGTAGATGCTGACGGTGCCGTCTGCGTGCCGCTCGCCTTCTGCCACTGCGCTCTGGGTACTGCGTGCGATCTGGCCGTACATCGCATAGGTGGGCTCAAACGTGGCGACGCTGCGACCGGCCCCGCCGTAGGTCAGGCACACAGTCTGAAGCACTTCGTTGGAACCGTTCGCCACGAAGATGCGTTCGGGGTCGGTGCCGTGCAGCTGGGCCAAGTCGGCGCGCAGCGCTCTGGCGGTCCGGTCCGGGTAGCGGTGCCACTCGACGCTGCGGAGCTCGGCTGCGAGGGCCTCGGTGAATTCGGCCGGTGGCGGATACGGGGCCTCGTTGGTGTTGAGACGCACGTCCACGTCGATCTGCGGCGAGTGATAGCCCTCCAGCAGGCGCAGATCGTCCCGCACTGCCGGTTTCACGGCCGCACCCCGGACGCGATCCACTCCTTGCGGCGCGAGACGGAAGCAGCGTGTGCCCACAGTCCCTCGGCCTCTGCCAGCGCTGCCACTGCGGGCGCGAGCCGGTCGAATCCGGCCTCGGTGACCTCCACTACGTGCATGCGCTTGGAAAAATCGTCGGTGGTGAGCGCCCCTGCAAAGCGGGCCGTGCCAGCAGTAGGCAGCACGTGCGACGGCCCCGCTACGTAGTCGCCGATTGAGGCGGGTGCCCACGGCCCGACAAACACCGCCCCAGCGTGTCGGATGCCGGCCAGCAGTTCGTGGGCGCCGCCGCACATGAGTTGGAGGTGCTCGGGGGCAACAATGTTGGCCACCTCGGCGGCCTCCGACGGGCCGTCAACGAGGCACACGAATCCATCGGCCTCCAGGGTGGCCAGCGTTTCGTCACGCCGCGGCGACAGCTCGACGATCTGGGTGATCGCCTCGCAGACAGCGTCGGCGCAAGCGGCATCCCACGTCACGAGCCAGGCTCGACCACCGGGACCGTGCTCAGCCTGAAGCACCACGTCAGTGGCTACTGCAACGGGCGGACAGGTTGTGTCAGCTATCACGACAATCTCTGACGGTCCCGCGAATGCCGACGCAACGCCGACGTCTCCCGCCACGAGCTGCTTCGCGGTCGCGACCCAGGCGTTGCCAGGTCCAGCCACGACATCAGCGGGACGGATGGTCTCGGTGCCATAGGCCAGAGCCGCAACCGCCTGAACACCGCCGACCCGGTGGACCTCACTGACACCGCAGAGGTGCGCCGCAGCCATCACCGATGGCGACAGGTTGCCGTCGGGACCCGGGGGGGAGCAGAGCACGATGTCGTCCACGCCGGCCGCCTGAGCGACCAGCACGGTCATGAGCACCGTGGACGGGTAGGCGGCCAATCCGCCCGGCACGTACACGCCAGCACGGTCCACCGGCTGACTGATCGAGCGAACGGTGACACCGTCGCGTTCATAGGTATGGCCCACGGCAGCTTCTGAACGATGAAACTCGAGGATGCGCTGGTGAGCGGTCTCCATGGCGGAACGCAAGGCAGGAGACAGCGACTCCCACGCAGCTCGGAGATCGCTCTCCGGTACCAGCGCGTCGGGCACATCGACGCCGTCGAAGCGGTGAGTGAGCTCGCGGACAGCCGCATCGCCGCCGGTTCGGACATGATCGATCAGCTCTCGAACGGCTGTGGAAGACACCACAGCATCCGTCTCGGGGCGCGGCAGCAGTTCGGCTATTTGATCGCTCCGACCCCGCAGGTCCAGCCGCTTCAGCACCGCTCCGAGGGTACCTGCGACCCCACGAGCCACTGCTGTGAATTCGCGTCTGTGACGAACACCCAAGCGCACCCTGTGGCGCAGTGCGGCTCACGCGTTGAGGCCAGCCATGTCGAACTGAACCGCTCTGGGTTGATTGGAGACTCAGTGGTTTGGTTTTCCAGCCCCGGCTGGGGTGGTCTGCGTTCGTGTCTGGGTGGCGAAGCTATGGGCCGGTCCGTCAAGCGGGCGTGCGCACGCCCGGCCGCTCGACGAAGTCGACAGTGAGCACGACATCAAGGGCTTGAGCGGCGCGTTGCAGTGTGGACAGCGTTGCGGCCACCATGCCTGCCTCGACACGGGATACCTGCGCCTGGCTCGTTCCCATCCGACGCGCCAGTGCCCGCTGACTCAGTCCTGCAACCTCACGAAGCTCTCGAATGGAAGAGCCGATCCGGAAGGCGAGCTCGACGGCCTGCCGGCCTTCCTCGTATGCAGCCAGCTCATCGGGGCTCATGTCGTTGAGGCGGCGTTCGGTGATCTGGTCAATGGTCAAGCGGCTCATGTCGGCTCCCTCTCATCTGAAGCAATGCTGCGTCGCATCGTCTCCCGTGCTCTGCGGATCTCGGGCTGTTCACGCCGTCGCTGCTTTCGGAATGCAGTAAGCAGCACGATTGTGTCGCGAGGCGCGAATCGGAATGTGATGCGCCACGCGACGCTTCGCAGATCGAACCGAAGCTCGAAGAGTCCGTCCCCCAGCGACTTCGTCGCAGGCGGACGCAACTGGTTGCCTCGCTCCGCCAGCCGCCTGACATGCGCCGTAGCGACTGCGAAGTCCCTCGGTCGCAGCGAGTCCAGCCACAGCTCGACCTCATCCTCGGCCTCCACCGCCCACATGACACCATAAATGATATCGCACGAGCCGTCACTTACCGGCCGGGCCGGCTTTGGGTCCAAGCGTCAAAGACGTCCAGTCCGCCAAATCGGCTGAAGCCATCGGCGTCGCGCGTCACCACGCTCATCGAGCGGACCGCCCCGCGATCGATAGAGGCTCGCAGGTGCCTCGGAGTCGGTGGAGGCGGATTGTTGGATTCATGCTGCCGTTGGTGGTTGATGCCCGTGCAAGGAGAGACAGATGCCGAGACCGTCGAACAAGTCCGCCGAGACCAAGGACCCTCAGAGCCTCTACCAAACCCCCGGGGCGATTCACACATTGCCACCCAACTCCAGCATCGGCAATCGGGCACACGAGTTGTCCGCGCGCACGGCGCTGGCCATGCCAGGCACAACGCTGCCGCTCACAGGCCATCACGGCAAGCGCCGGGGTCGCCGTGATGGCCTTCGTTGCCATGATCGTCTGCCGCCTCGTCGGCGTCTATTGGCTGTTGCGTTGGCTGTCTCGTCCGTTGACGGTGAGCCCGGTGAGTGCGTCAAGGGCTGCGAAGTCGGTGATTCGGTTGTCGGCGAGGTCCAAGGTGCGCAGCGCCGTGAGGGTGCCAAGCGGTGTGATGTCGGTGATCTGGTTGTCGTCGATGTTGAGCAGCCACAGCGCTGTTTTGTCTCGCAGCGCTCCGAGGTCGGTGATCTGGTTGTCGTCGAGGTGGAGCCATCCCAGGCCGGCGAGGCCGCTGAGGGGCTCGATGCCGGCGAGGCTGTTGCGGCTGAGCTGGACGTCTCGGAGCCTGGTGAGGTTGCGCAGCGGCTCGACGCTGGTGATCGCGTTGTCAGCAGCGGTGAGGGTGACCAGACCGGTGAGCCCCGCAAGCGGGGTCAGGTCGCTGACGCCGACGTCGGACATGCGCAGCAACTCAAGACTGGTGAGCCCTGACAGAGCGTCGATGCCGGCCAGGGTGTTGCCGCCGATCTGGAGGCGCCTCAACCCCGTCAGGCCCGCTGTGGGCGTGAGATCGGTCGCGCCCACAGCCACCACGGCGAGGTCCTCGAGACCGGTGAGCGCCGCTATCGGGGCCAAGTCCCCGTAGCTGTCGAAACTGGCCAACAGCTGAGAGAGCCCGACCAAAGCCGGCAGCGCCGCGAGGCTGGTGATGCCGTTCTGGGTGATGCTCAGCCGCCGCAGCGAGTCCATCCCGGCAAGCTGCGCCAAGTCGGTGAACCCGTTGCGGCCCAGCAGCAGGACCTCCAGCGAGCCCAGACCGCTGACAGGAACGATATCGGTGACACGATTGTCAACCAGATCCAGGCTGCGCAGCGAACGGGCCCCCTCCAGCCCAGCAAGGCTCGCGATGCGGCCCCCCTCGTCGCTGCCCCGATAGCCGAGCTCTGCCAGCGTGGCGAGCCGCCCCACCACGACCGGCGCGCCAGCAGCCACACCGAGCTCGGCACGCACCGCCGCGGCCAGCACCGCATCAGGAATCACCGCAGGCGTGTCACGCTGCGGCAACGAATGCACCACCCCCGGCACCGCGAACGGGCCCCCCACATCGACCAGCTCGTTATAACGCACATCGAGATACCCCAAACCCCGCGACGCCAACACGCCGCCCGGCAACGAGATGTCATTGCCCGACAACCACAACGACGCCGCATCAACAATCACCGCGCCGAGCGGACCGACATCGACAACCCCGTTGTCATGAAGATACAGATGCTCCAACGACCCCAGCCCCGACAAACCCGACACATCAACAATCGCGTTGCCGCCCAGACCCAAGGTCTCCAGCGACCCCAACGCCGACAACGACGACACATCCACAATCCCGTTGAAATCCGCATACAGCACACTCAGACCCGTCAACGACGCCAACGGCGACACATCCACAATCCCGTTCGAATGCAGAAACAGCCGCTCCAGGCCCGACAAGCCCGACAACGAGCTCACATCGGACACCTCGTTGCGGTCCAGCCACAACACCTCCAACGAACTCAGCCCCGACAGCGACGACACATCAGAGATGTCGTTGCCCGACAGCACCAACACCTCAAGCCCGGTCAAACCCGCCAACGGCGACAACACCGAAACATCGTTGCCCCCCAGATCCAGAACCTCCAACAACGACAACCCCGACAACGGCGCGAGCGAACTGATCTCGTTGCGTCCCACATGCAGCCCCGAAAGCGACGTCAACGCCGACAGCGACGCAATGTCGCTGACGCCGTTGCCCGCCAACGACAGCACCTCCAAACCCGTCAACACAGCCACATCAGCCAAAGCAGCCACACCAGTGCCGTCCAGCGACAACGACGTGAGCAACGACAGCCCAGACAGCCCCGACACACCAGACAGCGGATTGCCGTCCAACACCAGCGTCTCCAACGCCCCCAGACACCCCAGCGGGGACACATCAACAATCCCGTGACCCGACACATCCAACCTCACCAAACCCACAGCCGGCTCGATCCCCGACAGACTCACCACCGCAGCACCCCCGTCGTCGGGAGCGCGCGGCAGCTCCAGCGACGTCAACGCGGCCAGCAACCCGACCTGGATCGGCGCCCCAGGCTCGAGGCCCAACGCGTCCTCCACCGCCGCGCGCAGCACACCATCAGGGATGCGCGCATTCGCGTCACCCGTCGCGCACACATTCGAGGCCCTCACCGTCGACGCGCCGGCCGCGCCCTCCTCCGACGCGCCGCGAACGCCATCGCCGCTTGCTGTGCCGGCGGTCCCCGACGAGCCCGCAGGCCCCCCAAAAGGACCCAACTGCGGCGGCTCCCCGGGACGAACAGCCGAACCAGACCCAGAACTGCCCACAGCACCCCCGGCGCCCCGAAGCGCCGTGCGCCCGCCGCTGCCGGCCAACGAGGGCCGCGGCCGATCTATCACCAACGAGTACGCGACCGGCGCCTGCGAGGAGTCATACGGATTGACGAACAGATCCAGCCTCCCCGGCCCCGCCGGTTCCAGCTGAGCGGGCCGCGCACCCCAACACGCCACCGTGCCGTCAGAGGCCACACCGCACGTGTGATGCCACCCCGCCGAGATCGCACCGAACGAACCCGACGGAGGATCAGCCTGACCGAAATGATCATGCCCCCAACACGAAACACCGCTGTCGCCCGCACGCACCGCACACGAATGAAAACGGCCCGCCGACACCGCCATGAACAACCCCCCAGGCGCAGACGCCTGACCCTCAGAGTTCTCACCCCAGCACAGCACCGACCCGCCGGTCTGCCCGCTCACAGCAGCCTCCAACGCGCAATTGTGGAACGCCCCAGCCGACACCGCCACGAAACCGCCGGGCTGGTCAGCGGACTGGCCATGCGATGACGCCCCCCAGCAGCGCACATCACCGTCAGCCGCAGTGCCCGACGCCGACACCACCCCACACGAATGGAAACGCCCCGCGGACACATCGCTGAACGAACCCGACTGCGCAGCGGTCTGGCCAAAGAAGCTGTTGCCCCAGCACGACACCGCACCAGCCGTGCTCACCGCGCACGAATGGAACCCGCCCGCAGACACATCCGAGAACGACTCTGACGCCGGGGCATCGCTCTGCCCACTGGTATCGGACCCCCAACACGACACCGTGTCGTCGGCCAACAGGGCGCACGAATGCTGCCAGCCAGCCCCCACCGACACCGCAGCCACAGAACCCAACGAACCCGGCGACGCCTGGCCCACCGCATTCGAACCCCAGCACACCACGCTTCCACCTGTCTCGACACCGCACGTGTGGAACGCACCCGCACCAATACCGTCAAACGAGCCCGACGGGGGCATCAGTCGCACCGAACTGGCCGAACCCCCAGCACACGACCGAATCGTCAACCAACAGCGCGCACGTGTGATACGTCCCCGCAGCCACCTCATCAGCAGCACCCAAACCCGACGGCACCGACGACTGCCCGAACGCATCCGAGCCCCAGCACACCACCGTGTCGTCCGACTCAACCGCGCACTCATGATCGGCGCCCAAAGACAGCGCCGTGAACGAGCCCCTCGGCGGCGACGAACGACCATCAACATCACTTCCCCAGCACGACAGCACGCCGCCAGAACCGATCGCACACGAATGAGAACCCCCCACCGACACCGCACTAAACCCAGTGCCGGCGGGCGCACCCGTCTGCCCATCGGCGTTGTCACCCCAACAGGCAACGCCGCCAACAGACGTGACCGCACACGAATGCGCACCGCCCGCCGCCACCGCCGTATGGCCCGACCCAGACGGGGCACCCGTCCGACCATCCCCACCATCACCCCAGCACTCAACCGACCCATCAGAAGCCAACGCACACGAATGATCCTCACCCGCCGACACCGCCGAGAACGAACCAGCCGGCACAACCAACTGACCCGACGCATCCGAGCCCCAACACACAACAGGCCCAACAGCCCTACCGACCCCAAGCTTCAACCCGCATGAATGCGAACCGCCCCCAGACACCGAGCCGAACCCCGTCGACGTGGACAGAGTCACCTGATGGCCCGCCGCGCTATCCGCATCCGCAGGAACCGGCAAAGGCACCCAACCCACCGTCGCCGCATAATCCACCGACACAGACCCCACAACGGAAGGAACCGACGTCCGATAAGCGAACGACTCCGAGGCGAACACCGGATCCAACCGATACGAAACGCACCCGCCCCCCGGGCACCCCGCACCAGAACCACGAACGCTCAACGACGACAAACGAGCCAACCCCGCACCCGTACTGATCGTGTAAGTACGCGACGGGCCGTACCCGAACAACGACGTCACCGTGACCGTCACCACAGAACCCGCAGCCAACGACACCGAGCCGCCATTCTCAACCTCACGACCGTCGGCTTCCACTGCCACCACTACCGGCCCAGAAGTGACCTGTGTCTGAGAAAACCGCGGAGGTTGGCTGAGAAATGAACCGACTCATGCCGGTTCCTCGGGGTTGTTGTTGTGGCGATGGTAGTCGAGGCGCTGTTCGCGGGCTCGCCGCAGTCCGTCGAGGCGCGCTTGGCGGATCTGTTCGCCTCGGCCGGTGTGCTCGTCGTCGGGGGTGACGTAGCCGATGCCGGCGTGGAGGCGGACGCTGTTGTAGTCGCTGCGGGCGCGTCGCAGCTCGGTTTGGAGCGCGGCCGGGTCGCGGATCTGTTCGAGGTGGGGGTTCTCGGCGTTGACGTGCCCGAAGAGGGACTCGATCCAGGCCTGGTCGGTGGGGGTGCGGGGCCGTGCGAGGCGCTGGGCGACGGCGAGCCCCGCGAAGAGGTCGCGGGTGGCTGTCGATGTCATCTGGGGGCCGTTGTGTGAGCAGGCGAGCAGGATCGGCTCAGTCGGGTCCTGTTCGAAGAGTTCGACTCTTTCGGGGGTGATGAGCTCTGTGAGGCCCTCGGCGGCGAGCGCCTGGTCAAAGAGGACCCGGACCTGGGTGGAGGTCTCCTCGACCGACACGAGCGTGTCTGTCCAGCGGCGGCTCACGACGTCGACGATCGCGAACGCCGCCCGGCGGGCGCGCGCGAAATGGGTGACGTCCCAGCACCAGATCTTGTTGGGCTCCCACACAAGCCAATCAGGCCACAGCACCCGCGGCGCCGGGTCCCGCTCCGGCGGTTCGGGCAGAATCAGCCCCTGAGCAGCCAGAACACGGCGCAGCGTGGACGCAGACACCCACACCCGGCCCTCATAGGAGCCCCGGTGCGCCAGCTTGCGGTGGCTGCGGTCCACAGGCCCCCACTGCTCGACGACAGCGAGGATCTCGGCGATCTCTGAGGGTCTGAGCGCGTGCAGCGCCACACCGCCGGGCGGGCGGTCCTCGAGGCTGGCGGCGTCGCGCAGCCGTCGCCGCCAGCGGTGCGCCCGGTCATCGGACACGCCCAGCAGCGAGCACGCCCAGCGGTGGGCAGCACCGGCGCGCACCGCGTCGTCGACCAGATCGAGGATCAGCTCCTTGGTCTGCGCGGGGACCCTCGCGGGCACAGCACCGTTCAGGCCCAGCCGGCTTTTCCCCGCAGCAGCGCCAGCTCGACCGCCTGGGACTTCACGGCCTCGGTCAACTGGCCGACCTCTCTTTGGGCCTGCCCCAGCTCCCAGTTGCGCTCGGTGGCCCGCCGGCCCGGCCGGGCCGCCAAAGCCGCCAACGCGGCGTCCTTCACCGTGCGGCGGATACCAATGACCGCGGACACATCGACACTGTGCCTGCGGGCCGCCTCGGCCTGGGTAATCTCCCGCGAGGTCACCTCCAAGAAGATCTCCCACTTCGCCTCCGGCGACAGCACACGCGGCCTCCGACGAGCTCCGTTCTCGCTCACTGACAACTCCTCTCAAGGTCGCCCCAGAGACTGCCCGAGTTGGTTCAATTCGCGACACCATCTCCGCGTCGAACTCAGACACAGAACAGAGGCGGGTGGCGATGCGTACGGCGACGCCGGCTTTGGTGCGGCCTTTGTGGCGTTCGAGGGTGAGTGGGCCTTTGAGGGTCTGGTTGATCGATTCGATGATCTGGCGCAGGGGCCGCAGGAACCTTGCGCCGGGCCGTGTGGCTTCGGTCTTGGTGGCGGGGCGCAGCAGGGTGATGCCGGCGTCGTTGAGGTCGGCCTCGAATGCTTTGGAGCGGTAGCCCTTGTCGGCGATGAGGGTCTGGCCCGGCCGGGCGATGCGGGCCTCGTCGATCATGTCGGCGCAGACGTCGCTCTCGTCGGCTTTCGCGCCGGCGAGAGCGAACGCGATCGGCAGACCTGAGGGTGTGGCGACAAGGTGCAGCCGCAGACCCCAGAACCAGCGGGAATGCGACGCGCAATAGCCGTATTGGGCACATCCCGCGAGGTCAGAGCGCTTTTGGGTCTCGCGGCTTCGGCCGCCCTCCACCGGGGTGGAGTCCACCAGCCACACGTCGTCGTGCCACGACTCGCACTCGCGAGCGAGCCATCCCATGACACGAGCGATCATCTCGCCGCTGCGCCGCAGCCGCTTGTTGTAGCCGTCGCGGTTCGGCAGATAGGGGAACCACGGACGCAGATGCGCGTGGGCGAAGCGCATGAACTGCGACTCGTTGTCATAGCCCAGCAGCGCAGAGATCACCGCCAGGGTGACCAGCTCCGCGTCCGACAGCTTCGGGGCGAACCCCACCACAGGCCGCCGCGGCGCCCAATAAGGGTTCTCTGCCAACAGGTCATCGACCCTCACATACAGTGCGGTCACGAGGGTGTCCAAGTCCGGGTTCATACCGCGGTCCTCCAAGATCGAGGTGTTGATTCACACCCCGAGCTTGGGCACCCTCACCCCACAACTGGTGGACCCCACCCCTTGGAACGAATCATCTAGGTACCTCCCGGCCGCCGCCAGTTCCACTTGCTCGTCTTCGTCGGCAGTGAGGCACCACACCGACCCGTCCACCCGCAGCCCGCAGCCCGCACGCCATTCCAGATATACCGACGCATAGCCGTCGCCAACAGGCGGCAGATCCCACGCCCAATGGCGGCCACGAGCCCAAACCGGATCGGTCCCCGACACCTCTCCGCGCGCTCGCGCTCGCCGAACATCCTCGTGGTACTCAAAGATGTCTCCCCAGCACTGAACCTTGGTGTCTTCGCGCACACCGCACGCCAGCCCCTCGGTCACCGACACCTGGGTGAACACCCCACCTGGGGTGTCCCACTCGCCGACATCGTCCCCAGCGAGCCTGTATCCCCAGCAGCTCACCCGCCCGGCGAGATCGAATGCGCAATACGCGAACCGCGACGCCGCGAGCTGCGCGAACGGACCCGGCCGCGACTGCGCCAAACCGTCCTCATTGTGACCCCAGCACTCCAGAGCACCCCCAGCAGTGAGCGCGCACACATGCTCACGACCCATCACCACCTCGCTGAACGACCCCGACCGCTCACCCACCAAACAGTGAAGATGTGCGCGGGGTGCGGTCCGTCGACGTCTGACTTGCTACAAAACTGGCCCCGTGCGTTGTGGGTGGGCGAACTCCATCGGTGGATGCTCCTATGTTTGTCAACTCCCGGTCTGTGCGAGGTGTCGCTGGTAGCGTTCGGCGAGGTCGCGGTTGTGGATGATGCCTCTTTCGAGTTCGGATATCCGGTTGGGTGCGGCTCCGAGGGCTCGGGCTGTCTGGTGGATGGTGAGCCCTCGTTGGGTGCGGTGGCGGCGCAGGTCCGCTCCGTGGGCGACGTCGGGCGGGTCGATGATCAGCTTGTAGACCTCGCGTGCGATGTGGCGTTTGAGGCAGCGGAGTATCTCGCGTCGGGTCTTGCCCTCGGCGGTGAGGCGGGCGGCGTAGGCGATGCTGCGCTCGTCGACGCGCAGGCGGACCATCGCGATGCGCCACAGTGCGTTGTTGGCCTGGCGGTTGCCGCCGCGGTTGAGCCGGTGGCGCACCGTTCGGCCTGAGGACGCCTCGATGGGGCTGGTGCCGCACAGGGCGGCGAAGGACGCCTCGCTGCGCAGCCGCTCGGGGTTGTCGCCGGCGGCGACGAGCAGCGCGGCCGCGGTCTCCGCGCCGACGCCGCAAGCGCCCAGCAGCGCCGGGTTGGCTCGTTCGCACAGGCGGCGCAGCTCGGCGTCAAGGTGCTTGATCTCCGCGGTGAGAGCCTGGTGGCGGCGGGCCAGGGAGCGCAGCGCCCGCTTGGCCGCAGCGCGGACGAGATCACCGTGTGTGTCGGGCCGCATCCGGGCGCAGGCCTCGACGGTGCGGGCCGTGTTCAGTGCCCGCAGGCGGTCTTTGACGGGCTCGGGGGCGGTCACGACGACAGCGTCGATCTGGTTGGCGACGACGGTGCGGGCCTTGACCGCGGAGCGGCGCGCCACACGCAGGGTCCTGATCGCCTCGACGCATCCGTCGGCGCTCTTGGGCACCACTGCGGCACTGCCGTTGAGCGCGGCCCGTGCCGCTGCCTCCGCGTCGACGGTGTCGGTCTTGCCGCGGCGGCGGCGCATCTGGCGGTTCGGGCGGTTCACATCGACGACGTCGACGCCGGCAGCCGTGAGGTGCCGGGCGAGGCCCGCGCCGTAGGAGCCGGTTCCCTCCACGCCGACGCGCTCGACGCTGCCGTGGCCGCCGAGCCATCCCAGCAGCGCCGTGTAGCCGGCGGTGTCCGCGTCGAACGCGGCGCTGCCCAAGACCCGTCCGGCGCCGTCGAGGACGGCGGCGACATGGGTGTGCTTGTGGGTGTCGACCCCGCCGAATACGGCGGGGTGGTCCTGTGTCATGATGGTGATGCCTCCTTGTGGTCATCTCACTGTCGGGGGCGCCACCGGCCGCGACGGCGGACAGAACACTCACGGTGTGGCTTACAAGGCTCCTATCGGGTCACATCCGTCGGGCCGGTCGGTGCGCGCCCCGCCGACCAGAGAAAGCCGACAGATCCACCGCAGGGCACCACGAGGGGCCGGTTGCAACTCGGGTCAGACCCTCTCCTGCCGACAGGGCCCAACCATTATGAGTGTTGCAAGTGAACGGTCATGATGACCGTTGCCAACACATGCAGCCGACCGATGGAGGTGTCCAGTATGGCAGCGAGGCTGAGTTTGGATGAGCGGGTGTTCATCGAGTCGTCGCTCGGGGCGGGCCGCAGTGTCGCGGACGCAGCGCGGCGGCTGGGCCGTGATCCGTCGACGGTGCATCGCGAGCAGGCCCGCTGCGGCGAGCGTGCGGACTATGACGCCCGCGCGGCGCACGCGTCGGCGTGCGCGAGGGCGAGACGGGCGCGGACGCCCAAGCTGGCGCGCGATCCGGTGCTGGCCGCGGCGGTCGATGAGCGCTTGAGGCTGCGCTGGTCACCGCACGCCGCGGCGGCGGACCTGCGCGAGGCGGGCATGAGGGTGTGCGCGGAGACGATCTATCGGGCGTGCTACGCGAACGACGCGCGCAGCGGCCTGGCGGCGGGCACCTGGGCGAAGCTGCCGCGGCGTGCCCGGCGCCGTCGGCCGCGCTGCGTCGCGCAGGCCCAAAAGCCCAGCCCGCTGGGGGAATACCGGCCGATAGCCGACCGGCCCGCCGACGTCGAGGACCGCTCGCAGCCAGGCCACTGGGAAGGCGACCTCATCGTCGGCAAAGCGAACCTCACCGCCGCGGTCACGATCGTGGAGCGCACCAGCCGCTACACGGTCACCGCAGCGCTGCCCGACGGCTACGGCGCGCCGGCCGTCGCCGCGGCGGTCACCGCGGCGCTGGGCCGCCAGCCCGCCCGGCTCGTGCGCAGCCTCACCTGGGACCAAGGCCGCGAGATGGCCCGCTGGGCCGACGTCGAAGCCGCGCTCGGCATCGAGGTGTTCTTCTGCGAGCCGCGCTCGCCGTGGCAGCGACCCACCAACGAGCACACCAACGCTCTGCTGCGCCGATGGCTTCCCAAAGGCACCAGCCTCGACATCGGACAACTGCGCCTCTCGGTCATCGAGGACAACCTCAACCACATGCCCCGCCGACTCCACCACTGGGCATCAGCACACGACATCTACACTCAACTCACTTGCAACCACCGGTAGAGCTTGCCGTGCCTTGCCTGGGACACGTCGACGTCGCCGGCCCGTTCCCCGGACTTGCCAGCTGAGGCCGCCGAGGTGGACTCCGTGCTGCGGGCAGCGGAGGCGGCCGGAGCTCGCATCGTCAAACCCGCCGCCCACGCGACGATCGGTTGCTGGGGCGCAGTGACTCCTGCGTCAGGCGGTATGGCCTACGAGCCGTTCCCGGAGGCCTTCCGTTGCTGCACATTGTGATAACTGCATTTATGATAAATGAAGTTGTAGAAAACCAGTTTGTGCGAATGCTAGGACAGCGGATGGACACGCCGGTGAGGCCGAGCAGCCTCTATGACCGAGAGGCCGAGTGGGCAGACCTGTCACGTTTCGCTTCGTCGCCACGGCCGGGCCTTCGAATGGGCATCGTGTACGGCCGGCGCCGCTTCGGCAAGAGCTTTTTGCTGCGCCGCTTGGTGGAGGCGATGGGCGGGGTGTATCACTTGGCGCTGCGCGAGGAGCGCAGACCCGCTCTGGACCGGTTCGCCAACAGCCTCAGCCGACAGCTTCAGTGGGCGCCGCCGCAGCCGTTCCGGGACTGGATCGATGCCATGGAGCAGGCCGTGGGCGTGCTGGGCGCACGCGGGACACAACCGCAGGTCTTGGTGATCGATGAGTATCCCTACCTCCAGCAGAACAATCCCGATCTGGACTTCGCAGTTCAGGCGGTGATGGATGAAGCCGCAGCCGGGGGCCTCGCTGAGAGGTGGACAGCACCGGTGGGCGTCGTTCTGTGCGGTTCGGCCATGTCGGTGATGACCCAAGTCTTGAGCGGTACCTCGCCTCTGCGAGGCCGCGCGACGCTGGACATGGCGCTGGCCCCATTTGACTACCGGCAGGCTCGCGGCCATTTGGAATATCCACGATCTGGCCACGGCCTTCGCCATTGACACGGTGGTGGGCGGGGCCGCCGGCTACAAGGACCTCACCGCTGACGCCGGGATCCCAGACCGCCCCGACGACCTGCCCGCATGGCTGGCCGCGACGGTGCTGAACCCGTCTCATGTCTTGTTCCGAGAAGACGACTACTTGTTGCGAGAAGACCCCCGGGTCACCGACGAGGCCACCTATTACTCCTTGCTCGGGGCAGTTGCCGACGGACGGACCGCACCGACCAAGATTGCCGAAGCGCTCGCGAGGACGTCCAATGACATCAGCCATCATCTGAGGGTGATGACCACCGCCGGCTTCGTGGTGCGCCATGAGGATCTCCTGGCCGATCGGCGGCCGCTCTACCGGGTGGCCGACCTGATCGTGCGATTCCACCACCTCATCAACCGACGCCACCGAGCCCGGCTGGAAGACCGCCATGCACTCGAGGTGTGGGCAGACGCCGAAGCCACCTACCGCTCGGGGATCGTCGGCCCCCACTTCGAGTCGATATGCCGCCTGTGGACAGACCGCTACGCCTCAGAGTCGACCCTCGGCGAACCTGCGGGCCCATCAGCCTCAGTGCAAGTGAACGACCGCCGAAGACATCAGTCCTTCGAGTTGGACGTGGTCGCACTCCGGCGCGGGCCACGGGCACGCAGGACCAAAACCATCCAGCTGATCGGGGAGGCAAAGGCCCATCAGCTCGACCTCGACGCCTTGGAGCGCCTCGACCATCTTGGCGACCTGCTGGCCGGTCGCTCCGGGGTCACCCAGTCCCCGACGGCCAAGCGCCTCCTGTTCTCCGCCCGAGGATTCACCCCCGAACTCGCCGCTGCGGGCCGCACCCGCCCCGACGTGGAGCTCGTCGACCTCGATCGCCTCTACGAAGGCAATTGAAGCCCGGCGCCTCCCCCGTTGACCGGTCACCTCGATGAGCGACAGCCAAATCAACGATTCAGGAACAGCGTCGGTTGGTGCCCTTCAGCTCCACAGTTCCCCGTCGCGCAGTGCGCCGTGGAAGGTCTCAATCGGCCAGACGTCTATGCCGTCCTCGGTGCGGAAGGTTCGACGTCCTCGATAGATCACGATGCGACGAGCCAAGCCCGGCAGATCAACTACGGCTCGCAGTCCCTTGACGAACGAGGTGTTGTATCGCTCGGCTGCTTTGACCTCGATTGCCGCGTACCTGTCGTCGCGGCGCAAGACGAAGTCGACCTCGATGCTTGACTCGGTCGCTGCCCAGTACGCGATCTCGTCATAGAGCCTGTGGCGCTCGTTGTGGGCGCGCAGCTGGCCGAGCACCCAGCCCTCGAACAGGGCGCCGCGCTCCTCCGCAGCGACCGGGCCGAACTGGCGCTTGACGGCTCGCACCAAGCCCGGGTCCGCCCAGTACAGCTTCGGCCGTCGTCGCTCGCGGACCCTCAGCTTGGCCTCGAGAGCAGGAAGCGGTGCGGCGAGCAGGGTGTCCTCGAGAATCTCGAGGTAGCCCTCGACGGTCGAACGTGCGACACCGGCATCACGTGCGATGGCTGCGAGGTTCAACTGCTGGGCGTGCATCAGCGCAGCGACTGGAAGGAATCTCACGAATCCGGCCAGGTTGCGAACGGCGGCCTCGGCGCGGATTTCTTCTCTCAGATACAGCTGGGTATAGCTCGCAAGCACTTCGCCGCGATCGCGGGCTGCCCACACCAGCGGGATAGTTCCGTGACGCAAGGCCTCGTCGAGGTCGAAGTCGCTGCCCAACTCTGCGGCGGTGAGCGGATGCATCGCCATGCGCAAGGCTCGACCCGCAAGAAGGTTGGTACCGGCAGACTTGAGCTTGCGTGCACTTGAGCCCAGAAGGGCGAAGCGAAGATCCCGATCGGCGATCTGGCGATGAACCTCGTTGAGCAGACTCGGAATCCGCTGGACCTGGTCGACGACGACCCAATCGCCCGTCTCAACCGCTGAGACCATGCGGCCAAAAAGCGCAGCGTCAGCAAGCAGGTCGGTGAACAGGGCCTCGTCCAGCAGGTCGAAGCGCACCGCCGATGGCAGCGCCGAACGCACCCACGTGCTCTTGCCCACCCCTCGCAAGCCGAGCAGAAAGAAGCTCCGCTCAGGGAGTCGAGTCAGCCGTTCGTACAGCACGACATCAAATATAGCCGAAATATGCTATGTATACCGTGATTTTCCGTATCTAATGCCGTACCGAGCAGATGGTGGCTAGCGTGCCGCGGGTGATCAGTGCGGCCGAACTGTCGTCAATCGAGACTGCCGTCGGCGAACTCAGCAACCGTATTTCGCGGGCAGCCGACGACCTGATGGGCACGACGCGCGAGGACGTCGGCGTCGAGCTCTACGAGGTGGAGCGCTCACTGCGCATGGCCCGCCGGCGACTCGCTCAGGCCACCGACGCTCTGCGCTGAGCGCGGGTCGTGGGGGCACGCAGCCGATATTCCGCCAAAGCTCCCAACGGGCCAGCCATACAATTGACTGGTGATCCCGTCTATCGCGACGATCGCGTTCAAGCATGGGATCTCCGAAGAGGACATCATGCACGCCTACCGCAACCCGAGCCGGGCGATCTTCCAGGGTCACCGCGTCCTGCTCGTCGGCGGCGACCGGAGCGGCCGTCTCCTTGAGATCGGTGTTGAAGAGGGCGAAGAGCACGACGTGATCATTCACGCCATGCCGGCACGAGAGCAGTTCCTGAGATGAGCAGCGTGCGGCGTCCCGTCGAGGAAATCCACGAGCAATCTGAAGAGCTTGGGCGTTGGTTCCAATCGTTCGACCCATCGGACGGCAACGAGATGCCAAAGGCCGAATACTTGCTGCTGCGAGCCGCCCGCGCCCGGGCACAATGCGAACGCGAACTCACCAAAGCCGTCAGCGACGCACGAGCAGACGGTGCCACATGGCGCCATATCGGTGAGATTCTGGGGCTGAGGGAGAGGGAGGCGCGTGCGACATACGGCCTCGGCGAATCGAACTCGGGCGGCCGTTCAATCGACTTCTGACGAAGAACGTTTCCGCGCTGGCGTCCCGTAGATCGTGGCTCTAGCTGCGATCGTTGAGGGCCTCAGCGGTGGCGACGATCTTGCGGGCGCGGGTGAGGTGGGGCACGTCCACCATCTGGCCCTTGTGTGCGAACGCCATGAGGCCGGCGACTTCGGCTGCGACGAACGCCTCGAGCAGCTCTTTCGCGTCGGCGAACTCGTCGGCGCCGGGGGTAAACGCCGCGTTCACGATGTCGATCTGGTCGGGATGGATCGTGATTTTGCCGGTGTAGCCCATCGCAGCTGACTCGGCGCACTCCACAGCAAGGCCCTCGCTGTCGCGGAAGTTCACGTACACCGTGTCGAGCGGCTGCTTGCCCCACGCCGTCGCACCCACCAGGCACATCACCCGTGCGTACTCGAACACAGGCAGGAAGGCCCCCGACGCGTCTCGGTTGGCCTTCGAGCCCATCGCAGCCGACAGGTCTTCAGCCCCCCAGGTCAATGCGTCCACGCGGTCATGACGGGCCAGGTCGCCGATGTTGAGCAGTCCTTGCGGAGTCTCGGTGCCCAGCACCAGCAGCACCACGCCGCCAGGGCGGTGGCCGTGCTCAAGCTCCCAGCGGGCGATCATGCCGTCGAGCTGGGCCACCTCTGCGGCGTTGTTGACCTTGGGCACCAGGTAGGCGTCGGGCGGGGCGACCATCGTGGCCTCGACGTCGGCGGCGCACCACGGACTGTCCAGCGGATTGATCCGAACCACTCGTTCTTTGGCACCGAAGTCCACATCGGCCAGCCACCCCGCCACGGTGACGCGGGCGCTGTCCTTGTTGTCGGGAGTCACCGCGTCCTCAAGATCGAGCACCAGGCTGTCGGCGGCCGTGGCCAGCGACTTGGTCAGCATGCGCTCATTTGCGCCCGGAACGAAGTGCGACGAACGTCGGATCGTCGTGCCGGTCGTGTCGGGTTCGGTCATGAGTGCAACCCTCCTCGGTGGTGCATCTTCGGCACAGACATGCCCATACGGCCCATCGTCGGGTCAGGCAGCGAAGGCGCTCGGGCAGAAATCGTTCAGCACGCAGTCATCACAGGCCGGCTTGCGTGATGCGCAGACCCGACGGCCGTGCAAGATCAGACGCAAGCTGAAGTCGCCCCGCTCGTACTGCGGGATCATCGGGTTCAGGGCCATCTCCACCTTGACTGGGTCCTCTTCTTCGGTGATGCCCAGCCGCCGCACCAACCGTCCGACATGAGTGTCCACCGGCAGGCCCGGCAGATCGAAGGCCACGGAACGAATGACGTTCGCCGTCTTGCGGCCCACGCCCGGAAGCTTCACCAAGTCTTCAAGCCGCTTGGGCACTTCGCCGCCGTAATCCGCGAGGAGCTGACGGGCCATCCCCTGCAAGTTTCGTGCCTTGCTGCGGAAGAAACCCGTGGGATGCACGATTTCCTCGATCTCGGCGAGATCCCCAGAAGCCAACGCCTCGGCATCGGGGAACCGAGCGAACAACGCCGGCACCGTGGCGTTGACACGGACATCGGTGCACTGCGCCGAAAGGATCGTGGCGACCAGCAGCTCGAAGGGGTTGCGATGCACCAGTTCGCAGACCGCTTCGTACTCGTCCTTGAGCCGCTCATGGGTCCGCTGGGCGCGGCCGGTTGGCGATCTCGGCTTGGCCATGGCCCGTGTCTAGCGCTCAGCGAGACTGCGCGCGCCGTGATCCGCGGCGCCGCGTGGGGCCGATCGCAACTTGTTTGTCTGCGCGGAGCTGACCGCATGCCGCATCGATCGAGGTGCCGCGGTTGGCGCGGACGGTGACGTTCACGCCCCCAGCCTCCAACTTGGCGGCGAACTCAGAGATCCGTGACGGCGTCGATGGCTCGTGGTCATAGCCCGGTGTCGGATTCAGCGGGATCAGGTTGACGTGAGCGGCCAATGGGCGCGCGTATGCAGCCAGCTCAGCCGCATCGCGGTCGCTGTCGTTGACACCGCCGATCATGGCCCACTCCAGGCTGATGCGTCGTCGTTTCGCGCGGCGGTACTCCGCAAGGCACCGCGCGAGATCACGCAGCGGATAGGTGCGGTTGATGGGCGCGATGCGGTCTCGCAAGCGGTCGTTCGCCGCGTGCAGCGAGACAGCCAAGTTCACCGGCAAGTCGGCCGCTGCCATTCGAGCGATGCCCGGTACGACACCGACCGTGGAAATGGTGATGTGGCGCGCACCGATGCCCATGTCGCCGTGGAAGCGCTCGACAGCGGACCACACTGCGTCGTAGTTCGCCAGCGGCTCGCCCATGCCCATGAACACGATGTTCAGCGCACCGCCGACAGCGCCCCTTTCACCAGCCGAGGGGTGCTGAAGCGTTGCCAGCACCTGCTCGACAATTTCACCCACGCTGAGATTTCGGTCGAATCCGACCTGGCCGGACGCGCAGAAGCAGCAACCCATGGCACAACCCGCTTGGCTGCTGATGCACAGTGTCGTGCGGTTGCGGTAACGCATCAGCACCGACTCCACCAGCTTGCTGTCGCGCAGCGACCACAGTTGCTTGACGGTCGATCCGCGATCCGCCTGCTGCGTTCGCACCAGCCCGAGCGCCGGCGGCAACAGATCTGCGATGGCGCTCCGCAAGGCCTTGGGAACGTTGGTGATCTCGTCCAATGGCCGACGCTGCCGGTACAGGCCCTCCCACACCTGATCCACGCGATAGGACGGCTCGCCATCGAGCAGTTCCCCCAGCTCAGCCCGGCTGAGATCCCCCAGGCACGGATCGTCGGCGAAGCGATGGGAGGCCATCAAGGGCGCGCCTGGCATCGACGGCTCGTCGAGAGGCGCCGCGCCACCCGAGGCGTCACTGCCGGCCTGTGGTTCTAGAAGAAGTCGAGCCGACACCGATGAACAGGCGCCGGATCACCGCCACGTCGAGTCCGAGGTCTCGGTACAGCGTGACGGCGGGCGTGTTGTCAGCGTCGACGTAGAGCATCCCGCGCGTCAGCCCGACATCGGTCAGGTGCTCATATCCGGCCAGAGTGAGCGCTCGACCGAGTCCTCGGCCGTGGTACTTGGGGTCCACGGCGATCACATACACCTCGCCGACCGGCGGGTCCTCATCGGTGTGCACCTTGGTCCAGCAGTACGCAGCGATCTCGCCGTCGATGTCGTAGACGCGAAAGCCGTCGGCGTCGAACCAGGGCTCGGCCTGTCGTTCGGCGACTTGAGCGAGCGTCCATCCGCCCTGCTCCCGGTGCCATGAAAAGGCGCGATTGTTGACTTCGACCCAGGCAGCTTCGTCTTGGCCCACCACGAACGATCGAGTCTCGATGCCGCTCGCCTGATCCATGGGCAGCGACCGCTCCATCCGGTAGAGGTCTCGTTCGAATGCAAGCTCAACAGCGGCAAGCTCGCGTCCGAGGCCGGTCTGGCCTGGCACCGATTCGCTTGCCGCAGCCTCGCCGTGGTCTGGATGGTCGATCCATACCGACACCGGACCGGCGAGCTGTCGGAGTTGTTGCTGCAGCGCCTCGCTCAGAGCTCCGGGCGCCCATTGCGACGCGTCTGCTTCGACGACGGCACCGTGCTGATCGGCACCGATCGACATCACGGGATCGGCACTCACCGAAGCGAGGCTAACGCTGAGGTGCAGGCGCGTCGCTGGGCCTGCGCTGTGCGCCGCAAGCAGGGTCTGCGCCGCGCCGCGCGTAGGGCAACCGGGGATCGGCGATCTGGGGTGCCACACTTGCACGGTGAATCAGATGCGCTGGCTGAATCGCAGCCAGCCCCAGACGCTCTACAGCTCGGTCCTGCTGTGCTACTTCTCTGCCGGATTCCTGCTGTTCGGATCTCGAATCGACTGGCAGCTCACGCTCGATGTGTTCGAGCCCATCGTTGGGCTGTTTGCCAGCGACCGCACCGCAGCGAATCTCGGTGATGCTCTGGTGCCGTTCGGCGTGACACTGTTGCTGGGCGGCGCCTTCATGGCGGGAGGTCTGGGAACGGCCAACGAACGTCGCTGGGGACATGGGCTGTGCACAGCTGCGGCCAGCTACTCGGCGCTCGCAACACTGTGGTGGACGGCCAGTTACTCAGTTGGTCTCGGAATCGTGATGCGCCTGATGTTCGACGTCTTGCTGCTGGTGCTCATCTTCCATCCCCTCAGCCGCAACTATCGGCGTGTCTGGTTCCAGTGAGCCCGCCTGCGGCCGGGCTGCCGGAGCCCGAGCACAAGGCACAAGCCGTCGAAGCGATGTTCGACGAGATTGCGCCGCGCTATGACCTGCTGAACCGACTGTTGACGTTTCGGCTCGACACCCGTTGGCGGCGCCGCACCGTGTCGGCGCTTGGCCTGCAACCCGGAGAACTCGTGATCGATCTGGCCTGCGGGACCGGCGACCTCTGCAACGAACTGCAGAATCGTCGCCTTCGAGCTGTCGGCGTCGACTTCAGTGCCGGAATGCTGGCCGCCGCCACCACCGAGGCGCCGCTGATGCGCTCCGACGCGCTGCAGTTGGGCGTGCGCGACCGGGCGTTTGACGGAGCGGCGTGCGGCTTCGCTCTGCGTAACTTCGCGGATCTTCCCGCAGTGTTCACGGAGCTGGGTCGAATCCTGCGTCCCGGAGGGCGCATTGCGCTGCTTGAGGTCGCAGAGCCTGCCAACCCGCTGCTGCGCGCCGGACACAGCGTGTATTTCGGCAAAGTCGTACCTGCTGTTGGCAGCCTGCTCTCCAGCCGGGACGCATATCGCTACCTGCCGAAGTCGGTCGCGTACTTGCCGCCGACGCCGGTGCTGCTCGCTCAGATTGCCGACGCCGGCTTTCGCGATGTGGAACGGGAATTGCTGAGCGGTGGCATCTCGCAGCTCATCACCGCCACCCGCGCCCGCTGAGCCGGACACCGCACCAGTTTGCGCCGCTCAGGACGGCGGCGGGGACTTGGCGAGGTCTTCAACGACTTCCGCGCTCGCGATGGCCACGAGAGAGGACGGCGGGCACAGGATCTTGCAGTCACGCGATCCGCCGCCCACGATCACCTGCTCGCAGGCCATCACATGGCTGTCGATCCACACCGGCAGATCGTCGGGCAGCCCGAAGGGCGTCACACCGCCAATCATCATGCCGGTGCGCTCGATAGTCTCGGCTGCATCGGCAAACGATGCTTTCCGGGTGCCGAGTCGCCGCCGCACGACACCGTTCACGTCGAGACGCATCGAGGCCAGCACCAAGCAGCACGCCATCGGCCGCTTGGCCGACTTCCCGACGACACAGATCGCGTTCGCCGAAGCGTCCATCGAGTATCCGTACCGCTCGCAGAACTGCGCCGTGTCGGCGAAATCGGGTTCGCACTGCACGATCTCGTACGCGACGCCCAGCGCCGCAAGGTGCTCCAGCACCGCCTCGGATGTCACCGAGTCAGCATCGTTTGCCACACTCATTCCTCCCCGATCGGTCGAACGCTCACGCCCCGAGCAAAAAGCCGACGGTGAGCAAAGCCCCTAGGACGAGTTGCAGCCGGCCGGTTCCGGCCAATACAGGCAACAGCGCCTGACCACTGGCGCCGCGCAGCACCGTACGAACCGGCGGCACCGCAGCCACAGCTGCGAGCAGTCCGATGAATGCCCAGGGCCGCAAGAGCGACAGGTACAGCGGCGAGAAAATGGCGATGGCGACTACGGCGGCATACAGCACTCGCGTCGGCCCATCCCCCATCCGCACTGCCAACGTGCGTTTGCCGGCGCGCTCGTCGCGCGGCAGGTCTCGAAGGTTGTTCGAGATCAGCAAGGCCACCGAACCCAGCCCGACCGGCACCGAGGCTGCAATGCCCAGGGTCGTGAGCTGTGCGTCCTGCACGAACGCGGATCCAGCCGTGGCCACCAGACCAAAGAACACGAACACGAACAGCTCGCCGAGTCCCCGGTAGCCGTAGGGCCGGCGGCCGCCGGTGTAGTACCAGGCAGCGAGCATCGATGCCCCGCCGGCGGCGACCAGCCACCACGACACGGCTGCCGCAACGACGATCCCGACCACAGCCGCGACGCCGAACGACGCAAACGCTGCGGCCCGCACGGCCGCCGGCGACGCCGCGCCCGATGCCACCAGCCTCGCCGGCCCGACCCGGTCCGCATCGGTGCCGCGCACGCCGTCGCTGTAATCGTTCGCGTAGTTGACGGCGACCTGAATGAACAGCGACACCACGAGTGCGCACCCAGCACGCCACCACACGACGCCATCGCCGACAGCGGCGTCCGAAGCGGCAGTCCCCACGAACACCGGCACGAGCGAGGCCGGCCACGTGCGCGGTCTCGCTCCCGCGATCCACATCCGGATACCAGCGCTTGCTGCCATGCCGTCTACTCCGCGAGCGAGCCCAGCGGCCCGGTGATGCGGGTGATCGCGAACGACTGGTTTCCCGTCGCGAGCAGTTCGCCCGACTCGGCGAAGATGCGAACGATGCCCTGACCCACCGCGTTGTGCACAGCGTCGGACTCGATATCCAGCAAGACCCACTCGCTGTCAGCCTCTCCGGCAATGCGCACGGTGTTGTCGAGGCTCGAACCCCGAAAGCCTGCGTCGAGGCTCACTCGCATGCCGCTCGGCAGCAGGTCAGCCAGAGCAGTCAGCCCCGGCCCGGTCGATGCCAGCGTGCCCGAGAGCCGTGACCAGTACCGGACGTGGCGGTCCCCCGGCTGCTGTCCTGCCAGGCGAACATCAGCGTGGTCAGTGATCTCCGCCGAGGCTTGCGTCATGCGGTTGCCGCTTGCCCCAATGTCCAGAGTGATTGCCGCGCAGCTTCCCTCGGACAGGCGAGCCAAATATTGAGCAGACGCCGCTGCCATGGGACGGCTCGTCACCGTCTCGAGTGCTGCGACCGCAGCCGCCAAGCCGCAACCGCCATGCAAGGTTCCGGTCGCACCGGCCACATCGAACGTCACCGGCATCAGCCAGCGCAATTCGTCATCGGTGGGGCGCAGATCCAAGAAGTCAGTGATTTCGCCCAGGTGCGGGTCCTGCGGCGCCGCGTCACTGGTCGAGGCTCCGTTCGTCACAGATTCCAAAAGCTAGGCGGCCGACGACCCGGTTGTGCTGAACGTCGGGCCCGCGCAGGCCCTGCGGCAGTGCGGCTGAGCAACGTCGCGTCTGCGCGGGAGCTGTGCTGTGATCTGCCGGTCAGCCGGCTGCGGCGGCCCAAGGGCTGGATTGGCCCTCGCTGTAGTGGTCGGGACGGATGCCGAATGCCTCGATCATCCTGTGCCAGCCGCTCGCAGAAGCAAGCAGCGCGCCCAGGCGCAGAATCTGCTGCTCGCTGAAGTGATCAGTCAGCCGTTCGTACAGCTCGGGCGCGATCATCCCCGAATGATCGAAGCCCGACACCCGGTCGCACAGCGCCAGTGCGGCCTTCCACGACTCGGGCAGGTCCGAGGCCTCGTAGTCGGTCAGCTGTGCGACGACTTCGTCCGTGAGTCCAGTGCGCACCAACGATGCGCTGCGAACGAGGCTTCAATGGAAGCACTCGTTGCGGTTGGCCATCCGGATGCGGCACAGCTCAATCATGTGCCGGTCCAGCGCACCAGGATCCTCGTCGGGGTTGCCGCCATACACGGCCCCGACCCAGCCGAGAAACAGGTCGATTGTCATCTCGTCCGCGGCAAGGGTCCGAAACAGGTTGTCGTCGGTGTAGGCCTTCGCGTACCAGGTGTCCAAGCGTCGTTGCTGCTTGTCATCCAGCTCGGTCACCTTCGGCAAGTATCCGTGCTTGTTCGCCATGACTCCCCCTCGGAGGCGCAGCCAGCCGCCGTCGCAATCGCGCCGGCCCCGCTGCGAATGACGCTACCGCAGACCCGCCACCGCATCATCGGAACTCGTGCTCGACA
Source organism: Acidimicrobiales bacterium (assembly GCA_963663635.2). GTDB lineage: Bacteria > Actinomycetota > Acidimicrobiia > Acidimicrobiales > Poriferisodalaceae > Poriferisodalis. The sequence continues at coordinate 202,435 of CAXXMY010000006.1, read as the reverse complement.
ACGGCCAGCACAGCCGCCTCGACGCTTGCTCCGCCTGTCGGGCGCAGCGCTCTAAAGCCGTGGATCGACGGGCTCGCTCTCCAGTGCCAGCACGCCGAACACGCACTCGTGTACACGGGGCAGGTGGTCGCCTGCGACGAACCGGTCAAGAGCCTCAACGCCGAGCGCGAATTCTCGTCGCGCAAGGGCGGACTTGCGACCGAGCGATCGCTGACGCAACCGCTCGAGATGCGTCGGATCAAGGTATTCGGGCCCGTAGATGATTCGGAGGTACTCGCGGCCCCGACACTTGACGCCGGGAAGGACAAGGCCGCCCTCGGAGCGCACGATCGACGCGGCCGGCTTGACCACCATGCCCTCGCCCCCGTCCTCGGTCAACGAAAGCCACCAGTCGGTCGCCTCGCTGGCGGACCCGTCGTCGCTCAGGTGAACGAACCGGCGGTCTGTTCGGCGGAGCACCGCAGGGTCGTGCTCGATGAGTGCGTCGATCTGTTTGAGATGCCAACTATGGGGCCTGCGGGCGAGCACCTCTCCTTCTGCAGCGAGGAGTTGGAAGGGGGCGATTTCCATTCCGTCGATGCCGTCGGTGTCCCAGCAGTAGCGCCGGTACGCATCGACGAACGCCGAGAGGTGCTCAGCACGCTTGATCGTACGTGTCGCGAGAGATTCCAGATCGATCCCACGTCCCATCGCGTCTGCGATCTGTCGTTGTGCAGCGTCGAGCGCAACGGTTCCCGCCGAACCGGTTGCGGCGTACAGGTCCTGGAGCAACTCAGCTGATTTAGCGGACCAAGGAAGCAGCTCCGCGTCGACGATGAGCCAATCGGTGCTGAGGCGTTCCCAGAGTCCCGAGGCACCGATAGCGGCGCGAACGCGGTCGAGCAATGTCCCAGCCAGCCCGGGCTCGCGAAAGAACGGCCTGCCCGTGCGAGTCACGATGACACCCGCATCGTCATTGGCGATTCCGAATCGCGCCAAGGCTGCGTCGGCGTCACGGGCAAGGACCAGCACAGCCCGGGAGCCCATGTGCTTTTCTTCGCAGACGACTTCGTCGACACCGGCGTCGCGGAAGTACGAGAAGGCCTCGTCGGGGTGCTCCAGATAGTCGGGGCGTTTGCTGGTGGCGGAAGGTGCCATCGTCGGCGGGAGGTGCACGAGCCACCGGGGATCGGCTGCGAAGCGACTCATGACCTCGACGGCTGCGCTGGATCGGTCGGCATCGATGGAGACGCGACCCGCCAACGTCGTGTCGATGTAGTGCTTGCCGAGTACATCGCTGATGTGCAGGCGGACCGGCGACCGCTGATCGCCTTCAGCCTCGATGGGCCTGATCGGCTCGTAGTACTCGCGATCTGCCCGCACCGAGACGAGCTGGCGTTCGGGCCAGCGCAATGCCGTCAGCTCGCCGCCGAATACCGCACCCGTGTCCACGCAGATGGTGTTGTTGACCCAATCGGGCACCGGCACCGGTGTGTGTCCGTACACCACAGCGGCCTTGCCGCGGTAGTCCTGCGCCCACTGGTACCGCACCGGCAGGCCGTACTCATCGGTCTCACCGTCGGTGTCCCCATACAACGCAATGCTTCGAACGCGGCCCGACGAGCGCCCCTGGTACCGCTCGGGCAGGCCCGCGTGGGCGACGACGAGGCGACCCCCATCGAGTACGTAGTGACTGAGGAGGCCGTCGATGAATGCGGTGGCTCGCTCGATGAACGCAGGGCTACGCCGCTCAAGCTGTTCGAGTGATTCGGCAAGCCCGTGAGTCACCTTGACGTCGCGCCCGGCGAGAGCGCGCCTCAGCTTGTCCTCGTGGTTCCCGAGAATGCACAGCGCGTTGCCGGCATCGACCATGGACATCGCGACATCGAGCACCTCTGCCACGCCGGGGCCCCGATCGACGAGATCGCCCACAAAGATGACCCGCCGGCCGTTGGGGTGAGCGATCGGGTCTACCGAGGTGTCGTATCCAAGCTGGTCGAGCAACGCCAGCAGCTCGACATGGCAGCCGTGGACGTCGCCGATGATGTCGAATGGGCCGGCGTCTTGCCGACGATCATTCCAGAGCTTGGTGCGCACCACATCGACGGCGTCGAGCTCGTGCGCCGAACCGAGGGTGTAGACCTTGGCGAAACGTTCCTTGCGCAGCCGTTTGGCCGTCCGGCGAAGCGAGGCGTGCTGGCGCTTGATGGCGTGCTCCGGTGTCCGCCGGTCTGGCCGTGAGCTGTTGCGTTCCAGACAGAGGGCGAGCGGGAGATCAAACACGATGGCCGTCGCCAAGACGTCCCATCGACGAGCGACTTCGAGCAGGGACCGTCGGTCCTCTGGTTTGACGTTCGTGGCATCGACGACGGTGAGGCGGCCAAGTTGGAGCCGTTTGTCAATGATCGTGTGGAGGAGATCGAAGGCGGCCGCCGTGACCGTCTGGTCGGTTTCGTCATCGCCGACGAGGGCGCGGCAACGGTCGCTCGACACGATCTCGGTGTCAGCGAAATGCTGGCGTGCAAAGGTCGACTTGCCCGAGCCTGAAGCGCCGCAGAGCACGACGAGTCCGAGTTCGGGCAGCTCGATGCTGGTGAGCGCAGGCCTCATGAGTGCAAGCTCATCGGCGGAACACCGCCATCTGCGTCGGTGGCCCGAAAACGGGATCGGCTGGGCCGATGGCACTGATCTCGAAGCCGTAACCGAAGCGCTCGGAGATGCTGCGGGCCCACTCCGCAAACTCGTCGCGAGTCCATTCGAAGCGATGATCGCCGTGCCGGAAACCGCTTGGGCCGAGGCGCTCGAAGTTCGCGTTGTACTCCCGATTCGGCGTCGTCAGCACCACCGCCGCCGGGGCGGCGTCACCGAAGACCACTTCGGCGAATACTCCGAGGCGCTCGCTGTCGATGTGCTCGATCACCTCCACCACGGTGGCGACGTCAAAGCCTCGCAGCCGTTCGTCGATGTAGGTCAACGCTCCCTGTATGAGCGAAATCCTCTCCCGGCGACGCTCGGACATCTCGTCAAGGCGGAGACGTCGCTCGGCCCGCTCAAGCGCACCGACAGAGACGTCGACGCCGAGTACTTCAGTGACTGCTGGCTCGGTGACAAGTCGCTGCAGCAGTCGACCCTCGCCGCAACCGAGGTCCACGATCCGGCCTCCACCGACGGCGCGAACAGCGTCCAGCACCGAATCAATCCGCTGCTCGCCCAAACTGATGATGCGCTCCGCCGCCAATTCGGCCGATTCCTGCTGCTGGTCGGCCACATCTGGGTCCTCACCGGCCTCCGCTAGCAGCGCCAACGCTTCGCGAGCGAGCCCACCGAAGCGCAGGTACCGGCGCGAGATCAAGGCAGCCTCAGGATGTGAGCCAAGCCAATCGCCGCCGCGCCGCAGCAGTTTGTCAATCTCGTCGGGGCCGATCCAGTAGTGCTTGCGGTCATCGAGCACTGGCAGCATCACGAAGAGATGCTCAAGGGTTCGCCGCACCGGATGCTGGCCTCTCAACCGGACCGAGCAGTAACGACTGTCGCCCCAGGCCGGGAACTTCTCATCCGACGCGATGGGTTCGAATGCCACCTCGTAGCCCAAGGGCTCAAACAGACGTCGCAGTATCGGCTCCCCACCGCGCACCGGCAGAACCGGCAGATCGACCTCGAGGTCGAGTGGCCGTTCGACCAGCTCAGGTCGTGCATCACAGGTTCCGCTCAACGCCGTGCGATAGAGACGACCGAGGGCAACGCTCAGCAACGACGACGCCGCATACGGTCGATCATTGACGTACGGCTCTAGTCCGCGGGACTGGCGTCCGTGCTGTCCCCTCGTTAGAGCAACAGGGTCGACCTCCACGAACAACGTCGCCGTGCAGCGCTGCGCCGTTGCCTCTGGATAGAACACATGGGCGCGCCCGAACCCAACATCGACTGACCGGACTCGATCCGGGTGCTTGTGAAGCAAGTAGCCCAGATCGGTCGCATCAGGCGTCGTCGAAGTGAGCGAAACCAGCATGAACTGTCCATTCAATCGGACGACACAGTTCGAATCGTGAGAATTTCGCGAGCAGCTTCGTACGGCACAGCAATGGCGACGCGCGCATAGTGTCAGCTGAGCCAAACAATTTGGCCCAACGACGCGAGGGGCGTGACATGAAAGCAGCAGTTCTCTGCGAGCAGCCCGGAGACCTGGTTATCGAGGATCTGCGGATCGACAACCCCGGGCCGCACGAGGTCCTCATCCAGACGAAGGGCGCAGGGCTGTGCCACAGCGACCTGCACTTCATGGAGGGCCTGTTCCGCACCCCGCTCCCCATGGTGATGGGACACGAATCCGCCGGCGTGGTCGAAGCCGTCGGCGACGACGTCAGCTACGTCAAGCCGGGTGACCACGTCATCGCCTGCCTGTCGATCTTCTGCGGTCAGTGCCACAGGTGCCTGTCGGGCAACCCGCATCGCTGCACGAACTTCAGGGCCACGTCCCGTGCCAAGGGTGCGGAGGCTCGACTCACACGAGGCGACGGCACCGAGGTCGGGCAGATGGCCCGCTTGGGCGGCTTCGCCGAGCAGATGCTGGTGCACCAGAACGCCGTCGTGAAGGTGCGGCCCGACATGCCGCTCGATCGCGCCTGCCTCATCGGCTGCGGTGTGACCACCGGCTTCGGTGCGGCCGTCAACACAGCAGGCGTCGGCGTCGGCAGCGTGGTGTGCGTGATCGGCTGCGGCGGCATCGGGCTGTCGGCGGTGCAAGGCGCCCGGGTTGCGGGCGCTGGCCGGATCATCGCCGTCGACATGACCGATGAGAAGCTCGAGACCGCACGCCAGATGGGCGCCACCGACACCGTCAACGCGTCAGAAGTCGACGACGTCGTGACGGCAGTGAAGGACATGACGGGCGGCGGAGTCGAGTACAGCTTCGAGGCCATCGGCCTGTCTGCGACCGTGGAGCAGGCGTTCGGCATGCTCGACATCGGCGGCACAGCGACAGTCATCGGCATGGTGCCGTCGAAGACGAAGGTGGAGCTGCGCGGCATCGACTTCTTGTCGGAGAAGAAGCTGCAGGGTTCGATGATGGGCTCGAACCAGTTCCGCACCGACATCCCGATGATGGTCGAGCTCTACCTTGATGGCCGCCTCATGCTCGACGAGATGATCTCAGCCCGTATCGACATCGAGCAGATCAACGAGGGCTACGGCTGGATGAAAGCCGGCACCGCCGCGCGCACCGTCATCACCTTCGACTGAACCCACAGCGGGCCTGCGTGGCACGAATGTTCGCCCGACTCCAATTCCATCGGATGCTCTCGCGGCACATGCCGATCAAGAGCCAGCGATGAACGACGAGACGCAGGGCCTGAACGCAGATTCGGGGACCTTCGCCCCGGTCGGGACAGAGCGAAACAGCACCCTTGATGCGGTACGCGGCGTGGCGGTGCTCGGCATCTTGACCATGAACGCCGTTTCGTTCGGCCTGCCCGCAGCGGCGTACACCAATCTCGACGCAGCCGGATCGCAGACGCTGCTGGACTGGCTCGTCGGCGGTGCTGGAGAGATCTTCGCCGATCAGAAGTTCATGGGCCTGTTCTCCATGTTGTTCGGCGCAGGCATCGTGCTGTTCTCTGAGCGCGCCGCTGCGAAGGGTCGCCGCAGCGTGCTGCTGAGCCTGTGGCGCAACGCACTGCTGTTCGTCATCGGCATGGTGCATCTGCTCGTGTGGGACGGCGACGTGCTCACGATGTACGCCCTGTGCGCTCCCGTCGTGCTCGCGCTGCGGCGACTGCCGCCCAAGGTGCTCTTCGCGTTGGGCGGCGCGTGCTACGCAGCAGTGGCGGTCATCTCCTGGGGCGTGCAGTCGTCGCTGCGCAGCTATTCCAGCGTCCTCATCGACTTCTGGCACTACGGCGACTACTACGACGTCGTAGAGACATGGTTTCTCGCGGACTATTTCGGGCGAGCCTTGGGTGCCATGCTCATCGGCGTGGCGCTGTACTGCACCGGCGTCATGAGCGGCCACCGGACGCCATCGTTCTACCGCCGCATGGCGGCATGGGGCCTGGGCATCGGGCTGCCGCTGTCGGGTGCAGGGCTCGCGCTGGTGGCGGGAACCGACTTCGACATCGACTGGGCCATCGCAGGAACCATCCCGAACACCGTTGCCACCGTGCCCATCTGTCTGGGTTACTTGAGTTTGATCGTGCTGTGGAATCGCGGAAGCAACTCGCCGACGCGTCGGCGCATCCGAGCCGCAGGCCAGATGGCACTCACGAATTACCTGACGCAAACCGCCCTGGGCATGTTGGTTCTGCGATGGCTGCTCGGTGACGTCTCGCTCACCCGCAACGGCATTGCCCTGTTCGTGGCGGTCGTGTGGATGCTCCAGCTGTGGTGGTCCCCAACGTGGCTGGCACGATTCCGATTCGGGCCCGTCGAGTGGCTCTGGCGATGCGCCACCTACCGTCACTGGCAGCCGTTGCGCGTTCGCTAGTCCAAGATGGCCGCGGAGCGCGGGATTCTTGCGAGTTCAGATTGCAAGTGGGTATAGGACCTGCACCGTTACAGTCGAGCGGGTCAGCCAACACGCCGCTGTCGACCTCAAGACGGTGGGCGAACTCCATCGGTGGTTGCAAGTGAACGGTCATGATGACCGTTGCGAACACATGCAGCCGACCGATGGAGGTGTCCGGTATGGCAGCGAGGCTGAGTTTGGATGAGCGGGTGTTCATCGAGTCGTCGCTCGGGGCGGGCCGCAGCGTCGCGGACGCGCGCAGCGGCTGGGCCGTGATCGGTCCGGTGCGGGGCCGTGTTCACGCAGGCGGTCTTTGAGCGCGGCGGCTGGGCCGTGATCGGTCCACGGTGCATCGCGAGCTGGCCCGCTGCGCCGGGCGGGCGGGCTATGACGCCCGCTGGGCGCACGCGTCGCCATGCGCGAGGGCGCGACGAGAGCGAACGCCCAAGCTGGCGGCCGATCGGGTGCTGGCCGCCGCGGTCGATGAGCGCTTGAAGCTGAGGTGGTCCCCGCACGCTGAGTGTTGCGGCGGCGGACCTGCGCGAGGCGGGCATGAGCGTGTGCGCGGAGACGATCTATCGGGCGTGCTACGCGAACGACGCGCGCAGCGGCCTGGCGGCGGGCACCTGGGCGAAGCTGCCGCGGCGCGCCCGGCGCCGTCGGCCGCGCAGCGTCGCGCAGGCCCAAAAGCCCAGCCCGCTGGGGGAATACCGGCCGACAGCCGACCGGCCCGACGACGTCGAGGACCGCATGGAGCCCGGCCACTGCGAACGCGACCTCATCGTCGGCAAAGCGAACCTCACCGCCGCGGTCACCCTCGCCGAGCGCACCAGCCGCTACACGGTCACCGCAGCGCTGCCCGACGGCTACGGCGCGCCCCAGGCCGCCGCCGCGGCCACCGCGGCGCTGGGCCGCCAGCCCGCAGCGCTCGTGCGCAGCCTCACCTGGGACCAAGGCCGCGAGATGGCCCGCTGGGCCGACATCGAAGCCGCGCTCGGCATCGAGGTGTTCTTCTGCGAGCCGCGCTCGCCGTGGCAGCGACCCACCAACGAGCACACCAACGCACTGCTGCGCCGATGGCTCCCCAAAGGCACCAGCCTCGACATCGCACAACTGCGGCTCTCGGTCATCGAGGACAACCTCAACCACATGCCCCGCCGACTCCACCACTGGACATCAGCACACGACATCTACACTCAACTCACTTGCAACCACCGGTAGAGCTTGCCAACCTTTGAAGCTATGTGCCGCTTGCACGATGATCGTCGCGACCACATCTGGGGCTACTACGTTCGAAACCTTGCTCGCCCGGCGTGGTTGGCGCTCCCCGACAATCGCTGTGATGTCTTGATTGGGAATCCACCGTGGCTGGTGTACCGGCACATGACGGAGTCGATGAAGGCGATATTCCGTGAGATGTCAACGACACGCGGCCTTTGGTCCGGGAAGCATGTTGCAACACATCAGGACTTGGCTGACTTGTTCGTTGTCAGAGCTGTCGAGCAGTACCTGGCTCCCGGAGGGTCTTTTGCATTTGTGATGCCTGCAGGCGTCCTGAAACGAGCGCAGTCAAACGGTCTTCGCTCTGGCAATTTTCCACTAGGGAAAGGGGACAATGTTCGTGTGCAGTGGGAGACGCCTTGGGACCTTTCGCCGATTAGCCACACTTTCTTCCCTCGAACAGCATGCGTCGCGTTCGGCAAGCGATCGGAAACACATCTGTCGATGCCTACACAGGTTGAACGCTGGTCAGGTCGGCTCCGGAACCCGAGTCTCCCGTGGGATAGCATACGAAGTACTCTCTCGCGGTCTCTTCAGGGCAATCAGTCCGTTGAGGCCACCCAGTGGACTTCTCCGTACAAGAATAGGTTTCGGAACGGAGCCAACGTTTACCCACGCTTGTTGACGACGATCAGATCAGACCAAGAACCGCCTCTGGGTGTGGGAGCGGGCCGACGAGCCGTGCGCTCGGACCGAGGAATCTATGCCAAGCATGCTTGGAAGACGCTGCCCGAACTGCATGGTGTCGTCGAAAGAGGATTCATTTTCCCCATGTTGCTGGGCGAGTCAGTTCTTCCGTTTCTTCAACGGCCGTCTGTTGAGGTGCTGCTTCCGTTCAACGGCTCCAGAATGATGACGGACGAGGAGATCGATACGTACGATGGCTTTGCGCGTTGGTGGCAGACAGCGCGGACACTGTGGGCCGAACACGGTGGAGTATCCATCGACTTGCAAGACTCCTTGGATCACTACCGCAAGCTCACGTCCCAATATCCCCTCACACCGTTACGAGTTGTATATGCGGTTTCGGGGATGCATGTGACAGCGTGCCGAGTCCTCAACGATGACGCGTTGGTCGAGCATCAGCTCAATTGGGCGGCGGTGAGCTCGGAGAATGAGGGCAGGTACCTCTGTGCCGTCTTGAATAGCGTTGCGGTCACCAGTGCCGTTGAGCCGTACATGGTGTCTGGGAAGGGCGGAGGGCGTCATATCGGACCCCACCTTTGGAAGCTGCCGATCCCGGAATATGACGATCAAGATGACTCGCATCGTCAGCTCGCAACTCTCGGAGCACGTGCTGAACAGTTCGTCGCGGACCTTGACATCCCCGTGATGAAGGCGCACGGCCGCATGCGCGCACGGGTGCGTGCGAGCATCGCAGCCAGCGATCTCGGGCCTGAGATCGAGGATGCGGTCTCAGGGCTCTTGGGTACCACCTCTCGCGTGTGAGTCCGAGGTCAGGCGCTTCGCGCTGCGCGAACGCCCAGATCGGCCGCCCACCCGCATCACGCGTACACAGCCTCCCGCGAACCGACATGCGTGTCACCTAGATGATTAGTTCCAAGGGGTGGGGTCCACCGGTTGTGGGGTGAGGGTGTCCAAGCTCGGGGTGTGTATTCACGCTTCGATCTTGGAGGTTCTCAGCATGGGCCCGGACTCGGGTCACCCTCGCGACCGCACTGTATGTGAGGATTGATGACCTGTTGGCGCAGAACCCTGGGTGGGCGCCGCAGCGGCCTGCGGTGGGGTTCGCTCCGAAGCTGTCGGACGCGGAGCTGGTCACCTTGGCGGTGATCTCGGCGCTGCTGGGCTATGACAACGAGTCGCAGTTCGTGCGCTACGCCCATGCGCATCTTCGGCCGTGGTTCCCGTATCTGCCCAACCGCGACGGCTACAACAAGCGGCTGCGGCGCAGCGCCGCGATGATCGCAGGTGTCATGGGATGCCTCGCACGCGAGTGCGAGTCGTGGCACGACGACGTGTGGCTGGTGGACTCCACGCCGGTCGAGTGCGGCCGCAGCCGCGAGACCCAAAAGCGCTCCGGCCTCGCGGGATGGGCCCAATACGGCTATTGCGCGTCGCATTCCCGCTGGTTCTGGGGCTTGCGGCTGCATCTTGTGGCCACCCCGGCGGGGCTGCCGATCGCGTTCGCTCTCGCCGGCGCGAAAGCCGACGAACGCGACGTCTGCGCAGACATGATCGACGCGGCCGACCTCGCCCGGCCGGGCCAGACCCTCATCGCCGACAAGGGCTACCGCTCTGCAGCGTTCGAAGCCGACCTCAACGACGTCGGCATCACCGTGCTGCGCCCCGCCACCCGATCCGAGGCCCCACGTCCCGGCGCCAGATTCCTGCGGCCCCTGCGCCAGATCATCGAATCGATCATCCAGACCCTCAAAGGCCAGCTCAGCCTCGAACGCCACAAAGGCCGCACCAAAGCCGGCGTCGCCGCGCGCATCGGCGCCCGGCTCCTCGCCCTCACCGCCGCCATCTGGCACAACGAGACCTACCACCGAACACGCCCCAGCCGCTCACTCACCGCCTACGACCACTAAACCCTTGGAACTAATCATCTAGTAGACGGAGCGGCCCTCGAACCGGGCGACACGTTCACGCACCAAGGCGACTTCCTCGGACAGCCTGTCGATGCGGTCTGACTGGCTGTCGATGCGGTTTCCCAGATGGAATGTGATTGTCAGCCCCGCGCCAAGCATGCCGGCGACCATGGCAGCCGCCGCCACGAGTACCGCCCAGGCATCCGCCACGATCTGCGTCGCTGCCAGGAGACAACCGGCCATGGCTCCACCATAGGAGGGTTGCCACCATCGAATGCGCTGTATTTCAGCGACCTCGAGGTGATGGCGCCGAACTCCGCTACGGCAGGATCTCGGTCGCCTCCATGTAGCCGGGCTCGATGAGTTGGGTCCGCGGTGCGACGCGTGCCAGTTCGGCGGCGATGCTGGACGTGTCGGTCGGTACCGAGAAACCGGGAAGCCAGTTGTCGTGGTGGCCGAGAATGACCGTACGCGGTCGCAGCAAGTCGGCTTGGCGGCCGATGAACTGGGCTAGCGACCCCTGGATCGGCTCGCCGTCGATGTTGCCCCGTCCGGCGGCCGCGAGGATCGCCACATCGGGCCGCATGTCTCCCATCACACCGGACCAGTGCCCTGAGGTGTCCTGGAACAGCACCAAGCCGTCAGGCCCTTCGATCAAATACACCAGTGCGCCGCCGTCGCCGCGATCGCTGTGCCCGAGCGATGACGCCCCAATGTGCTCGCTCGTGGCAGGGTCGACCTCGTTGGCCAGGTACGACATCAGTTCGCCGAAGCGTTCCTGCTGCTCCTGCCACGTCACGCCGAGATCGCCGATGCACACGTGATCGGGCTGGTCCATCTGGGTGTGCGACCAGACACAGGAGTGCTGACTGGGGAACACCGACACCTTCACGCCAGACCCGAGGTCAACCGTTTCGCCACCAGCGACGCAGATCATCCGGTCGAGGGGAACGCCCGCCTGCTCCATCACCCGCACCGACTCGTAGCTGCCCACCATCGTGGCGCCCGTATTGGCCACGATGCGCTCGGCCCCGTAGAGGTGATCGAAATGCGAATGGCCGACCAGGATCCAGTCGGCCTCAGTGACGTCGTCGGCCATGAGGCCCGGACCGGCGGCGTTCGCCGCACGGTCGATGTACGCGTCAAGAAAGACCGTGAGGCCGCCGGTGCGCAACCTGAACGTCGCGCACCCGTACCAATCCAGCGTCGTGGCCATGCCCAAACCCTACGCGCGCTCAGTCGAAGCGGTCCAAAGACGGGCACACTGGCCCGATATGGGTCGATTCAGGACGCGTACGTTCGGGCCTGCGACCCGCCTCGGCATCGTCGTGACGGCCGTGTGTGTCGCAGCAGGTCCGCTTGTTGCAGCGTGCGGAAACCTGGACGGCGCTCAAGTGGACGACTCGAACGGCGGCCCGCTCACGGGCACGCTGCACGTCATGGTTGCGGCATCGCTGCTGCCCCTGAAGGACGAACTGGCTGGCGGTTTCGAACAGGCCCACCCAGGCGTGGACGTGCTGATCTCGGGAGGGGGCAGCTCGACGCTCCGCGAGCAGATACTGGCGGGCGCGCCAGCGGATGTCTTCGTGCCTGCCGACTCGGCGCATCTCGAACGCGTCCAATCAGTCATCGGCCTCGCCGGCGAGGCGACGAACGTGGCGCGCAACTCCCTGGTGCTGGCGGTGCCAGCGAACAATCCCGCCTCCGTCACCGACCTCAGCGACCTAGCGCGTCCCGAGCTGCTCGTCGGCATGTGCGCCACCGAAGTCCCGTGCGGTGCCCTCGCCCGAGCTGGACTGGCCGCAGCAGGCATCGAGGCATCCGTGGACACCGAAGAACCCAACGTCCGTGCTCTGGTTACCAAACTGGCCGCGGGCGAATTGGACGCGGGGATCGTGTACGTCAGCGACGTGCTGGTTGATTCCGACCGCATTGCCAGTCTCGGCTGGCCTGCGGGAACGGCGCCCGAGGCGGTTTACCCGGCTGCGGTGCTCGCAACGGCTCCGAACCCGCGGGCGGCGACGGCGTTCGTGGAGTTCCTGCGCTCGAAAGCCGCCCTCGACATCTTCCAACGCCACGGTTTCGAGTCGCCACCCGGCGCGGCACGATGAACTCGATGGCCGCGAGCGAGATGCACAACCGCGCACCGCACCGGAACTCCCGAGTGGTGCCCCCATGGCCGGTGGCTGTGCTCGCAGGCATCGGCGTGATTCTGTTCGCCTTGCCGCTCATCGGGCTGGTGGCACGTGCGCCGTGGACCGGATTGTGGACGCATCTGTCCAGCCGATTCGTCGTGGACGCCGCAGTGCTGTCAGTGGTGTCGTCGATCGCCGCCGCGGCGGTGGCGGCTGTCGTCGGCGTGCCGCTGGCGTGGGTGCTCGCTCGGGTCGATTTCCGGGGTCGTTCAGTGATTCGTGCACTCGTGACGCTGCCGATGGTGCTGCCGCCCGTCGTGGGCGGCGCAGCGCTGCTGTTCGCCCTCGGCCGCCGCGGCGTGGTCGGCGGCCCGCTCCACGACGCAACAGGACTGCTGCTTCCGTTCTCGATTTGGGGCGTCATCCTGGCCAACGCATTTGTCGCAACGCCGTTCGTGATCCTCACCGTCGAAGGGGCGCTGCGGAATCTCGACCAGCGCTACGAGGCCGCCGCCGCGACACTGGGCGCATCACGCCTGCGGGTGCTGGCACGCGTGACCTTGCCGATGATCGGGCCTGCGCTCGGCGTTGCCGTGGTCGTCGCATGGGCTCGGGCTCTCGGCGAGTTCGGTGCCACGGTGACCTTCGCCGGAAATCTGGGTGGCCGGACCCAAACGCTGCCGCTCGCCGTGTTCGTCGCGCTCGAGGGCGACCGAGATGCCGCGATCGCCATCAGTCTGGTGCTGGTGGCGCTGTCGCTGGGCTTGCTCATCGGACTGCGAGACCGCTGGTGGCCGAGCCGATGAGGGAGCTGGGGGGCGGCCCCGAAACGGGTGACTCACCGGTTGGGGGGCTCGACGCCGCGATTCGTGTGCGGCGCGGCGACTTCGAACTCGATGTCTCCCTTGCAGTCGAACCCGGCGAAACAGCGGCGCTGCTGGGGCCGAACGGTGCCGGCAAATCGACCATCGTCGCTGCACTCGCCGGATTGCTGCCGCTGCACGACGGATGCGTGCGGCTCGCCGGAAGGGTCTTGGACGAGCCTGCGTCGGGCATCTTCGTCCCACCGGAGCAACGACGCATCGGCGTCGTCTTCCAGGACCAGATCCTGTTCGGACACCTCAGTGCACTCGACAACGTGGCCTTCGGTCTGACGGCGCAGGGCGTGCGCCGGGCTGAGGCTCGCGAGCGAGCACAAGTCTGGCTCGACGCGATCGATCTCGGCGACTTGGGTTACCGGCGTCCCAAGGCGCTCTCTGGCGGGCAGCGACAGCGCGTGGCGCTCGCGCGAGCGCTCGCATGCGAGCCGGACTTGCTGCTGGCAGATGAACCACTTGGTTCGCTCGATGTCACGGCCCGCAATCGCCTGCGTCGGAATCTTGCGGCGCATCTCAGCAGTGGACGCAGCGGCGGAGGCGACACATCGTCGGCACCGCGAGCGGGAGCGTTGGCCGTGCCGCGACTGCTCATCACTCACGACCCCACGGATGCGTTCGTGCTGGCTGACCGGGTGCACATCCTCGAAGGGGGTCAACTGACGCAGTCAGGGACGCCCGACGAACTGAGACGCTCCCCCGCAACGGCGTATGCAGCAGACCTCTCTGGCATCAACCTGCTGCGGGGCAGCGTGAGCGACGGCGAGATCACGATCGCATTGGATGCCAGCGAGACGACAGCGCCGCCGCAGAGCCGACGTCCGACCCAGATGCTGCATGCGGCGGACACGACCGTCGCCGGTGCCGTGCTCGTCACGATTCATCCCCGAGCCATCGCTCTGCACCGAGAGCGACCGAGCGGGAGCCCGCGCAACGTCTGGCGCACGACGGCAGAGGCGGTCGAACCGCTCGGTGACATCACTCGAGTGCTGCTGGGGCCACCGTTGCGAGTCACGGCGGACATCACTCCCGGCGCGGCCCACGAGTTGCGCATCCGTCCGGGCGCCAGCTTGTGGGTATCGGTCAAGGCGACCGAAGTGGAGATCGCGCCCGACAGCAGCGATTGAAAGAGAGCAGCGTCAACCTCAGCGACTCCCGCCGTAACCGCGTCAGCCTCAACGGCTGCCGCCCCAACCGCGCCAGCCTCAACGGCTGACCGAAGTCCAACCCGTGCGAGCGCCGGGGCGATCGTCGAAAGCGGCGCTATAGCGGTCGATGAACCCTGGGTCGGCGGCCGCGGCGACGGTCGCTATGTCGGCACCGGTCATTGCCGACTGCCATGCCTCGATGAGTCGATCTTCGGCTTCGTAGTCGAATCGATCGCCGATCGAACGCTCCATGGCACTGCCCGGCGCGGGGTGGTTGGCCTCGTCGGACAGCCAGCGCGCAGTTTCAGCGAGACCCTCGACGGGGTCGATGACGTCGCGATAGCCGAGCTGATACATCGCCTTGTCGCACCCGATCATCCGATGGTGCGGGGTGCTGCGCAACGTCAGATGATGACCGACGGCCGCGTATTCCCACGGGATCGACACGATCTCAAAGGTGTGACCCAGCGCGGCGGCGAGAATCTCCATCCACTGGATGAGCGTGGGCGTCCATTCGTCGGCAACGTTGTACGCCCCACCAGCGGAACGCGCTCCGCCGTCGACGGTGGCCAGCAACATCGCTGCGGCATTGCGCGAGTGCGCTTGACCCTGCAGGGTCGTGCCGCCGTCGGGCAGCACGATGCGCTTTCGCCCGTCGAGCACGCGCCGCACGATCTTCCACTCGCGCGGGCTGATTTGTCCAGGCCCGTAGATCCAGGGGTACCGCAGATGCGAGGCGGTGGGATGCTGCGCGAACACGACCTGCTCGGTGACACCGATCTGTCGCACCTTGCGATTCACACGGAACTCAGGAGGTTCATCGGAGACCAGCCGATCATGCTCACGGGTGGGAGCGCGCATCCCAGCGGGCCAGAGCGCATCGGCATCGCCCCAGCCCGAGTACACGGGGAATCCGCCGACGCTGACGAACTTGCTGACGCGCCCCGCCAGCACTTTGGCGATCTCCCGCAATCGCCCGTACATGACCACGGCCAGGTCGTACTCCGCGGCTCCCAGTGCGCCGGCGAATTGATCAGCGTCGAAGGGGTCTGTATGGATGTGCTCGACGAGGTCGGTGATCTCGGCTGCCTCGTGGCGACCGGTATGCAAGATCGTGACGCGGTAACCGCGCTCCAGCAAACCCAGCACGACATGTGGCCCAGTCGGGCCCGTACCGCCGACCACCAACGCTGTCCGCTCGCTCCCGGACGAACCTGGCGTTCGGATGCTCTCTGGGCTGCCTGGCGTTCGGATGCTCTCTGGGCTGCCTGGCGTTCGGATGCTCACGTCTGCTCCTCGCGCTCCCTCGCCCCGCCGCGCTTGGCACTGCCGGCGCGCACGGCGCTCGGACGACGACAGTTCTCGAACGTGGCGACAATACGACCCGACATCGCGTGGCGCACACTGCGACGATCCACGGACCTGCGACCCGCCACGCGCGCATCGCACGCCGATACCCTGCCGCAACGATGAGCGCGATCGTGAGCGGTTCAGAATCGTGAGTGAATACAGGCGGGGCACCCGAGTGATCCTCACTGAGGACATCCCCGGCGTCCCCGAAGGAACACCAGGCAAGTGCGGGCGAGGCCTCGGCTTCGCAATCAAGCGCTACCGCGTGCGCTTCGACAACGACGTCGAGGCCATGTCAGTCGCTCACAGCAAGCTCGTACCCGAAAATGAATGGCCCCAGTTCCTCGCCCGACGCGCACGCGAAGCGATTGAGGCAGCCCAGGAGACCGCACGCGCCGCAGAAGCCCGCGCTGCGGCCGCCGAGGCGCGCGGGCTTCCTGCCGCGAGCGGTGACACCGAGACTGCAACGGCCGAGCCGAGCCCAGCGCCCGCCGAAGCCACGCCGGCAACCGCCGCTCCCGAGGATTCCGGCGGCGGCGATCCTCGGCTTGCAGCACTCATGGCCCGCGCCGCAGCAGCGCGCAAAGAGACCGGTGTCCCTGCGCCTGCGAGCGACGCTGCCGCAATAACCGACCCCGAACCGGCTCCCGCAACCGCAGCCGAACTGGCTGCCGCACCCGCCGCCGCGGCAGCGCCCGCTCGCACCGGAGTTCCCTCCGGGCCGCCCCGCGTGGACATCCCTGAATTTGTACCCGGGCCCGAGGTCGACCCGGACTACGCGCCGGCCAGCAACCGCGTCAGCGAACTGCTCGATCGAGTGCGCGAGGCTGACTGAGCGCTTCGCGCGACAGCTCGGCCACGCTGCGGTCGACTAGCCCAGCGGCGGCGGCTCGAACGGCTCTGAGTCGGCGAACCGTCGCACCACGTTGGCGGTGATGCGTGCGATGTCATTGTCGAATCCGTCGCGGGCCAGCGCGCCGAACCACGAGATCGACCCGACGCTGAACACCGCCCCACCCGCAGGCGTCTCGTAGAAAACAATGTCGGCTCGCACCATCGGATCAGGAGTCGGGAACCAGACGGAGCCCTCGAACTCTTCCTTCGTACGCAGCATGTCGGGCCCGAAGTCGGTCGCCGATGCCACAACCACGGCGTGGGCGGGCGAGCCCAGACGTACGTCGTAGCGGTCGACTTCTTGGCCGGCGGCTCCCCCGCCCAAGCCAGACGTACCGATGCGCTCGTCCGGGACGCCTTCAAGAATCCATGCCGCACGCGACTCGCCGACATCGAGGTCGCGCACGAAGTACGTCGCACGTTCGAAGCCCTGCGCTGCAAATCCGATGCCGCAGATCTCGTTCGGCGCTCGGCCCTGCCGTCGCCAGAGGCCACCGTATTCGCCGCCCCATGCGTGATAGCTCTCGCCGGGTCCGGTCTGCCAATTCCGTACACCGTCTTCGGCTCGTCGCAATTCGATAGCGCCCGGCCAAGCGTCGCTGAAGGCCACTCTCCAGTAGAAGCCGTTCCCGCCCAAGTACATGAGCCGGCCGCCCCCTCGCTGCCAGTCCGCAAGCGCGTCCAGCATCGCGGTAGACCAGTACTCTGGATGCGTGCCGGTCACCAGGACGCGGTACGGCGAGATTGCGCCCAGGCCCTCTGCGTGCAGGTCCTCGTCCGTCACGATGTCGTGCCCGATCTCGAGATGTTCGAGGAATGCGTTGATGTCGGTGTCCGGGGTGAAATTCCAACCGTCGGCGCCGGGACGAAGGTTCAGCACCGGCCGGTGTCGCGAGCTGAACATGACGCCGCTGCTGTCGGGATGCTTCTCGTAGTGACTGCGTCCCAGCTCGGGATGGTCACGAACGTAGGCATGCTCGGGCCGCAGGTGCGTCTTCGTGGGAATGAAATCCGCTCCCTCGAACAGCATCCGGTGGTTGGCGTAGGCCATGTAGGTGGCCGTGGGCATCAGCAGCGCGACATCGGCTGTCGGCGCGCCTTCGGCAGGCCGCACGAAGAACGGGACGCGATCCTCACCGGCTGCCCCGCGGACCCTGAATGCGTAGATGCCGCTCTGCAAGTCTTCCGGGAGCGTTACCTGCGCCGTTGTTTCCCAGCCGGCGTCGTACAGATCGTCGTGGTGGAAGTGCACCGCATCGAAGTGCGAAGGATCCTCGGTCCAACGGTGGGCCGAGCCGTCCCACGCCGGGCCCGTCACGGCGCGAGTCGGCAGCTGTCTCAGCTCCAGCGCTCCCCCGCCTGCGCCTGTGGCCCGCACCTCGCTGCCGGACATGTTGTCGAACAGGTCCCAGGAGACCGTTGCCTCACCCGCCTGCAGTACCGGGCGCGCGACCCGCCCGTCGAAGTGTTCGCCGTCAGGGCTCGCACCGAGCCACAGCTTCAACTCACCGGCAGCCGCGACTCTCGTCGCTGCGCCGTCATCGACAAATTCCGCCGTCGCCCGTACTCCATGGGCAAGCTGCCCGAAGCGCGCGGCGCTCGCTGCACCGGCTTCGAGCTCCTCAAACGTCACGTCGCTCAGTCGCCGCCCCTCGACGGCATCACGACCGGGCGAGTCCGAACGGAACGCGACGAGCGCTGCATCCAGCGTCCCGGCGTTGAAGTCGACAACGGCCTCGATGAGGTACCAGCGATTCCGAGTCATCGGTTGCGCGTCGACGACGACAGACGCGCTCGCTCCTGCCGCCATCGACGTGGACGCGACTGCTCGACCGTCGGAAACTTCCAGCCGAAGCACCTCGACCGGCGCTGATGCTTTCGGGTCACTCGCAGAACTTGCGGTGACCGTGGCGATGCACGCCGGCCGGCTCGGCAGAGTGGGCATCACCCACGTGCGCACGCCGAACCGCCGGGCCGCCGACAGATCGCTGACGTCGGCCACAGCTGCAGAGCCGGTCGGCAGCGACTGGTGCACGAGCTCGACCGCGAGCGGCCCGAGGGCGTCCACCGCACGTTCGTCGAAGCCCGGTCCGTACCGAGTGGGGTCGCCGCACACGAGTTTCACGATGTCGATCTCGGCGGGGCCGGGTTCGTGGCTGGACGCCATGAGCCCCACGCTCTCGCCTGCGCGCAGCGTCCACGGTTCGCAGTAGCCAACGATCTGTTTGGGCGGGCCGGCGTCGCCAGCGCCAGGCTCGGCGCTGCTTGCCGCCATTGGATCTGTCACCGACTGGATCCCGGGCGGGGTCAGCCCTTCGCCCGGAAGCTGTCGTAGTCGGTCACCGGCATGCCGTCAGCGCGCCAGCCGCCGAATCCGCTCTCGACATGGCTCACCTTTTCCATCCCCATGTTCTGCAAGGTGTCCGCTGACAACGCAGAGCGCGCCCCGCCGGCGCAGCACAGGATGAACTCGCGGTCCTCGAGGAATTCCTGCTTCGTGTAGGGCGAAACGGGCGAGGCCCAGAACTCGAGCATGCCCCGCGGTGTATGCATGGATCCGGGAATCGCCCCGTCACGCTGCAGTTCCCGCACATCGCGGATGTCCACGATCAAAGCGCCATCCTCGGTGACACGGCGATGCGCTTCCGCCGGCGAGATGTTGTCGATCCGGCTCTTCGCCTCGGCGACCATCTCGTTCACTGACTTGACGCCCATCGGATCCTCCTGGGGTTCGCACGACGGCGTCTGGACGACGCCGGTCGCCCGCAGTCTCACCGATCACGCCGCCGCCGTCCACCGCACGGGGCCGAGAGGCCGAGCGGATTGGCCCCGGCCGATTGTCGTCGCTGGCACACTGGCGGCAGTGACAGAGCCGCTCGGATCGCCGTCAGGCCGGTTCTCTTTGGGCATCGACACCGGCGGCACATTCACCGACGCCGTCGTGTACAGCCACGGCAGTGGCGCCGTCGTTGCCACCGCGAAAACGCCCACACGGCACGGCGACCTGTTCGGCTGTGTCGTCGAAGCGATGACGCAGGTGCTCGGAACGGCCGGCGGCGTCAGCGCAGCCGACATCGGCCTCGTGTCGGTGTCCACCACGCTTGCGACGAACGCTCTCGTGGAAGGTGCTGGACGGCCTGCGGCGTTGGTATCGATCGGTTTCGATGCTGAGCACCTCACCCGGGCCGGCCTGCACGCCGCCGGCGCTGCTGATCACGGGTCGACGAACGACGACGCAAACGGCGCGAGCGCGCTGACGAAGAGCTTGGCGACGGCACCAATTGTGATGCTGGCAGGCGGCCACGGAGCGCACGGCGACGAGATCTCCCCTTTGGACATCGCCGCGCTGGCGGCTGGCGTCGACCGCGTCAACGACGACGTCGATGCCTACGCCGTTGCGGCCCAGTTCAGCGTCCGAAACGCTGCGCACGAACTCGCAGCGCGGGAAGCGATCCGCGAACGCACCGGCAAGCCCGTCACTTGCAGCCACGAGCTGTCGCCACGTCTCGGAGGCCCGCGACGCGCCGTGACGACGCTGTTGAACGCTCAGCTCATCTCCGTCACATCCCGGTTCGTCAACGCGATCAGAGATGCGATGTCAGCGCTGGATCTCGGAGCCCCGCTCATGGTGGTGCGCGGCGACGGCTCCCTGGTCTCGGGGGACTTCGTCTCGCTGCGTCCGATCGAAACGATCCTGTCGGGTCCCGCCGCCAGCGTCATCGGTGCTCGCCACCTCGCCGGCCAGGAGCTCGGTGACGGTTCGGGCCTCGAGACAAGCTGCGTCATCGCCGACATCGGCGGTACCACCACCGACATCGCGTCGATCCGCGACGGCGTCGTCGTGGGCGCAGCCGTCGGCAGCTCTCCTGAGCGCGACGGCGCCATCGTCGGGGGTCACGCAACGATGGTGACGGCGCTGCCGATGACAACGGTGGGCCTCGGCGGGGACAGCGAGATCTGGATTCCGCCTGACGGCGACCGCGGTGAGATCGCTATCGGTCCGCGACGGGTTGTGCCGCTGTGCATCGCCGCCAGCGAGCATCCCGATGCCGTGGTGCCGATGCTCACTCGCCAGCTCGATGGTGACCGTGTCATCTCAGAACACGGTCAGTTGCTGATGCTCATTGTCGGCGCACCCCCTGCGGCAGGGCTCGACGCAATCGATGCGCAGGTCCTGGAGTTGATCGGCGAGGCCTCGGGAGTGCTCGCTCTCGACGATCTGCGCCGTTCGGCTCGCTGGCGCGGCGCCATCGGGCGTCTCGAACGTCGCGGCGTCGTGCGGCGCGCGGCAATGACGCCGACCGATGCCTGCGTTGTTCTCGGGCTCCTCGACGACGTCGAACACGGAGATCCCCACGGAGCACGTCTCGGAGCTGAATTGTTCAGCCGCCAGCGCGACCGCTATGGCGTCGAGGTCGGCGTCGACGGGAAGCACCTCTCGGCCCACATTGTCCAGTCGCTCTTGCGCAGCGCTGCCGAATCCATCCTCGGCGCCGCGCTGGGTGCCGACGGCATCACCCCGGCAGAGACGCGCCGGCCGATGGCACAGGTCGCACTCAGTCGCCGCCACCGATCGGCCACCGAAGCGCTCACCGCTGATCTGATGTCACCGACGGGCGCCGAAAGACCCTTCGCAAACCCGCTGTGGGGCCTGCTCGACCCGAACGATGTGCCAGCCGTTTCGGTCGCCGGCGATGCCTCGCTCCCACGGACCCAGAGCGCTCCGCTGGCGCGCATCGATATCGGTGTTGCAGTTCCGGTAGTGGCCATCGGCGCTCCGGCAGTCACGTACGCACCCGCAATTGCCGCTCTGCTCGGCACGACGGCGATCGTGCCGCCGCACGCCGAGGTCGCGAACGCTGTCGGTGCGGCCACAGCGCGTGTGCGCATCACGAAAGAAATCACCGTGACTGCCCCGCGCCGCGGGAGCTTTCGGGCTCACTGGGGCGATGATCCGCCCACGTGGCACAGCCTCGACGAGGCCCGGGCCTGGGCCACCACACAGGCGAGCAATGCGGCTCGCGCAGAAGCCGCGGCGGCGGGTGCCCCCGATGCCGAGATCACGCTCGACTGGGACGCGCGTACCGCACCGACTGGAGATCGCGAACTGTTCGTGGAAGCAACGCTTCGCGTGATCGCCACCGGCCGGCCCGCCTCGTGCTGAGACCCAGTTGAGCCGGAGGCGACCGGGCTGAATGTTGCTCAGGTCACGATCGCGAGGCAGATGCGTGAACGAGACGCCCCTCGGTCCTGCAGGCCGACTGCACAGTGCCCAGCCAGTCCAGGTCAGGCTCCGGACGAGCCGTGATTGGATCGTCGGAAAACGCAGCCTCCAGCGCCGCAGCAATTCCCAGGAGCCGTCGGTCGGTGTAGCTCGGGCCGACAATTTGCAGCCCGAACGGTGTGCCTTGCCCATCGAGACCGCACGGCAACGCCGTGGTGGGATGACCGACCACCGTGAGCGCGGCACTCAGCCCCAGCCACGCCATGTAGTTGCGCACAGGGCGACCGTCGATCTCGGCCGGGAACAGCTGATGCCAGTCGAACGGCGGCACGCTGACGCCAGGGCAGATCAACACGTCGAACTCGTCGAACAACGCATCGGTGGCGCGATATAGCTCCACTTGGCGCCGCCGTGCCTTGGCGATGTCGAGCACCGTGGTCCGCAGGGCCTCGTCGTAAGTGGCGCGGATGTTCGGGTTGAAGCCACCATCGGGACCCGCAGCGTCCGGATCGAACTTGTGAATGCTGCGGTGGTATTGGGTGGCGAAAATGTCCGATCGGAGCTGCCAGTCCACGTCGAGTGCGTCGCTGAGATCGATGTCTGCGTTCGACACCGACTCGACAATTTTGCTCAGCCGCTCGACCCGGTCGGCAAACACCGTTCGGACTGCGTCCGAAACCAGCAGACCGCCCAGATCGGCACTGACTCCCACCCGCAGCGACGCCACATCGACCTTCGGGAGCTCGGCGAAGGCCGTGGCTTCCAGCGGGAAGGCCATGGGATCGCGGCGCGAAGCGCGGTCACGACCTGCCACCACCGACAGCAGCAGCGCCACGTCGGCGATTGTGCGAGCCATCGGGCCCTGCACGCTGTAATTGGTGCGCCCGATCGTGCGCTCGTCGTGGGCGACCGTGCCGGGCGTGGAGCGGTGAGCGGCGACACCGCAGTACGAGGCCGGGATGCGCAGGCTGCCGCCATGATCTGACCCGGTGGCGAGCGGCGCCATCCCACACGCCAATGCCACCGCCGAGCCGCCCGAGCTTCCCCCGCACGTCAGTGACGGATCGAAGGGGTTTCCAGTGGCACCGAACAGCCGGTTGACAGTGTTGGCGCCGATGCTGAACTCGGGCGTGTTGGTCTTGCCGATGATGACGGCATCGGCAGCCCGGACCCGCCCCACGATGCCGTCGTCGACATCCGGCACGTTGCTCGCAAAGGGCACCGCTCCATACGTCGTGGTCAGTCCGGCGGTGGTCTGGATGTCCTTGATCGCAACCGGCAGGCCCGCGAGCGGCCCCAGTTCGTCGCCACGAGCGCGTGCGTCGTCGATGGACTGTGCTCTGGCGCGCGCCGCATCGTCGTCGCGGATGACGAGCGCATTCACCGCGCCGTTGGTGGCATCGACGCGTGCCAGGCACGACTCCAGGAGCTCGACTGCCGACAGTTCTCGGGTCGCCAACAGCTCTCGTGCCCGGGTCGCAGTGAGATCGCAGGGCTCGCTCATCCCCGGGAGCGTGGCACATCGCCGGGCCACAGGCCGCGCTCAGCCGGCATCGATAGTCTGACCGGCCATGAGCAGCCTCGACGGGAGCGGCGAATTCGAAGTGGTCGTCGTGGGCGCGGGCTTCGCGGGGATGTACATGCTCCACAAGCTCCGCGGGCTCGGCTTCAACGTCGTGGTGCTTGAACGGGCCGACGATGTGGGCGGTACCTGGTACTGGAACCGCTACCCCGGAGCTCGCTGCGACGTCGAGTCGATGCAGTACTCGTACTCATTTGATCCCGAGCTTGAACAGGAATGGGAGTGGACCGAGCGCTACTCGTCCCAGCCGGAAATTCTGCGCTACGCCAACCATGTCGCAGACCGCTACGACCTGCGCCGCGACATCCGCTTCGAGACCACCGTCGAGCGCGTCGACTGGGACGACGAGGCCCGCCACTGGAGGCTGCAGACCGACCGCGGCGAGTACCGGACGCGTTTCGTGGTCATGGCGACCGGCTGCCTTTCGACGGCGAACACGCCCCAATTCGAGGGAGCCGATTCGTTCGAGGGCGCCACGTATCACACGGGCCGCTGGCCGCATGAGGGCGTGGACTTCGCTGGCAAGTCGGTTGCGGTGATCGGCACGGGCTCGTCCGCAGTGCAGGCGATCCCGGTGATCGCGCACGAGTGCAAGGAGCTGACGGTGTTCCAGCGGACGCCGAACTACTCCATTCCAGCTCGCAACGAGCCACTCGACCCCGACGAGCAATACCAATGGAAGGCGAACTACTCCGATCTGCGCGCGAAGGCGCGCAAGGAGATACCGGCCTTCCTCACCCGCCTGCCCCGCTCGGAGGATCTCGCCAAGGAGGCAGACCCTGACGAGTTCGTCGAACGGCTTGAGCACCATTGGGGCGTGGGCGGCTTCACGTTCTATGGGGCCTACGGCGACACCGCACTCGATACCGAGTCGAACCAGCGCGTCGCTGAGTTTGTGCGCTCCAAGATTGCCGACGCCGTGCACGATCCAGACGTCGCGTCGAAGCTCACTCCGCACAACACCATCGCCTGCAAGCGACCGTGCCTGGACACGAACTATTTCGAGACCTACAACCTGCCCCACGTGCATCTTGTGGACGTGTCGGAGTCGCCGGTCGAGCACATCTCCCCCGCCGGCGTCGTCGTCGATAGCCAGGAATACGCCGTCGACGTGATCGTGCTGGCGACCGGCTTCGACGCCATGACCGGGACACTGCTGCGCATGAACGTCACTGGGCGTGGCGGCATCCGGCTGGCTGACCATTGGGATGCCGGCCCTCGCACCTACCTCGGGCTCGGAGTGGCCGGCTTCCCGAACCTGTTCACCGTGTCGGGTCCGGGCAGCCCCTCGGTGCTGACCAACATGATCGCGTCGATCGAACAGCACGTGGACTGGATTGCGGAGTGCCTCGTCCACTTGCGCGAGCACGGCATCGAGATCATCGAGGCGCAGCCGGAGGCCGAGGCGCGGTGGGTCGACCACGTCAACGCTGTCGCCGATATGACGCTGTACCCGACGTGCAACTCGTGGTACCTGGGATCGAATATCCCCGGCAAGACACGGGTGTTCATGCCGCTCGTCGGCTTCCCGCCCTACGTTGAGATCTGCGAGGACGCGGCGTCCGACAGCTACCGAGGCTTCGCGCTCACCTGATCATCTCCCATCCCGCAAAGGCCGCTGATGAGATTCACGCCCACTGAGCTAACCGGCCCCGAGCTCGACCTCCAAGCGGAGGTACGCGAGTTCCTGGCCGCCGAGCTGCCGCCTGGCACCCACGAGCCCGGTCTTGGCATGGCTGCGGACCACGACCGCGAATTCTCGGCCAGGATGGCCGCCCGTGGCTGGGTGGGCATGGCACTGCCGTCACGCTGGGGCGGCTCGGACCGCTCTGCCGTGCAGCGATTCATCGTGGTCGAGGAGATGCTGCGGTGGGGCGCGCCGGTGGGGCACCACTGGGTGGGCGACCGCCAGACCGGCAACGTCATCTTGAAGTTCGGAACCGATGAGCAGCGCGAGCGATTCCTGCCGCCGATCTGCCGGGGCGAGCTGGGCTTCTCCATTGGCATGAGCGAGCCCGACAGCGGCTCGGACCTGGCGTCGGTGTCCACTCGGGCCGAGCGCGCCGATGACGGCTGGATCGTCAACGGCACGAAGATCTGGACGTCGAACGCCCACATGAACGACTGGTTCATCTGCTTGCTGCGGACCTCGCCCATGGAGGACGGCAACAAGCACGCTGGTCTGTCGCAGTTCCTCATCGACCTGAGCTCGCCGGGCCTTGAGATCAACCCGATCCCATTCCTTGACGGGAGTCACCACTTCAACGAGGTCACCTTCCACGACGTGTACGTGCCCGACATCAACGTGGTCGGCGATCCCGGAATGGGCTGGCACCAGAACACCACCGAGATGGCCTACGAGCGCGGTGGCCCCGACCGCTGGCTCTCTCCGTTCTCGACGGTGGAGCAGCTGCTGCGTGAGACTGCGGGCACGCCGATGGAAGACACCGTGTCTGATCTGTTCGGGGAGCTCGCCGCCCGCTGGTGGGGCATCCGGAACCTGTCGCTGTCGGTGGCGCGGCTGATCGACGAGGGCGAGGCCCCGTCGGTGGAGTCGGCGCTGGTGAAGGAGATGGGCACCCGCTTCGAGCAGGAAGTCGTCGAGAAGCTCGTGCAGCTCATCGACCAGGAATACTCCCCCGAATCGGAATCGCTGTTCGAACGGCTCTTAGCCCAGTGCGTTGTGACATTTCCGGGCAACACGATCCGCGGCGGAACCATCGAGATCCTGCGCTCAGTGGCAGCCAAGGGCCTGCAAGGGCTGCCGGCATGACCGCAGCCTCATCGACACAGCCTGCCGGCATGACCGCGCTGACTGCACGTGAGCCCGTCGTCGTCGACGAACTGGTCACCGAGACCGCACACCGGCTCTTCAACGAACTGTGCACACATGAGGCGGTGCAGGCAGCCGAGGACAACGGCGCTGCGCCCGAGATTTGGGACGCATTCTGCGAGACCGGGTTCGATCTGATCGCGATCGACGAGGCAGCCGGCGGATCGGGGGGCACGCTGGCCGAAGCCGCCGAGGTGTTGCGCATGGTCGGCTACCACTCTGCGCCGATCCCCGCCGCCGAGAACGGCATTCTCGGTGGCTGGCTGCTGGCCTCAGCAGGGATGGACCGGCCTGACGGCTTGGTGACGGTCGTTCCCCCGAGCGCACAGGGCCCCACGGCGGGCTGTTCGATCGCTCTCGCGGGCGACGGCAGCGCGTCCGTCACGGGCGAGGCACTGCGAGTTCCCTGGGCCCGCATCGCCGACGAGATCGTCTGCGTCTGCGAGCACGACGGGCAGTCGATTGTGGTGGCTGTACCGGCCTCGCAATGCCAGATCACCCCATTCGTCAACATGGCTGGAGAGCCACGCGACACCGTCCGGTTCAACGGCGCAGCTGGACGCGCAGCCCCTGCTGGTGACGGCGTCAATGCCGATTCGCTCATCCAGCGGGGCGCATTGTCGCGAGTCGCCCTCATGGCTGGCGCCATCGAGAAGATGTGCCAGCTCACGGTGACCTACACCAACGACCGTGTCCAGTTCGGCCGACCCGTGGCCCGATTTCAAGCCGTCCAGCAGCACCTGGTGTGGGCGGCCCAGGATGCAGCGCTGGTGCGCATGGCGGCCGAGTGCGCTGCCCGCGAAGCCACCCGTGACTGTGCCGATTTCGAGATCGCCGCGGCGAAGCTCATCGCCAATCAAGCCGCTGCACGGGCCACGAAGGCCTGCCACCAGGCGCACGGCGCCATGGGCATGACCCAGGAGTACCCCCTACACCACTTCAGCCGCCGGCTGTGGAGCTGGCGCAAGGAATACGGCTCCGACGCCCACTGGTCGGCGGCGCTCGGCAAGATGGCCACCGGCGCTGGCGCCGACGGGCTCTACCCCCTCATCACCGGCGGCACCGCCGCCCTACAGTGAAGTGGTGACAGGCGCCGGCAGGGAGGTGGCTGTGTCGCCGACGAATTCCGAGATTATCTTCGAGGTCAGTGATGACGAAGTCGATGGCGGATACTCCGCCAACGCACTTGGCTACGGCATTCACACCCAGGCGGAGACGATCGAGCAAATACGCGACAACATCCGCGAAGCGGTTGAGTGCTTCTTCGACGACGCACCAAGCCGTCCGAGGGTGATTCGGCTGCACTTCGTCAGAGACGAAGTTCTGGCACTTTGAGGCTGCCGCGCGATGTGCGCGGGCGCGATCTACAACGGGCGCTCACCACGCTCGGCTACCAAGTCACGCGTCGACGCGGCTCTCATGTGCGGATCACGACACAGGTCAACGGCGAGCATCACGAAGTGATCCCAGCCCACGATCCCATCAAGGTCAAGACCCTCTCGAGCATTCTCAAGAGCGTCGCTGCTCATCACGACCTCATGGTCGATGAGCTGTTGGAGATTCTCGACCTCTGATCAGCCCTGATCGTCGCCCTTCGTCGCCGCTGAGGGCGAAGCCGGGCATCGGCTAAGCGCAGCGGTTTGGGAGCGGCGCATCTACGCTCGCTGCGTGCACGGCGGCGCATTCGACGAATTCGACCAGTACGGAGATGTCCCGGTAAAGCTCGACGCCGTCGTCTGCCAGATCGGCACGCTCGTCGGTCACGAAGCTGGCGTCGTCGCTGCACAGGTACAGGCAGGCATTGGCGATGTCATTGGGTTCGCCGAGGCGCCCGAGCGGGGTCTCGCGTTCTCGTGCCTGCACCCACCGCTCGTTGCCCAGCACCGCACCGCTCATGGAGGTCTGGGTGTAGCCGGGTCCGACGGCGTTGACGCGGATGCCGTAGCGGCTGAGCTCCAGGGCGACGCAGCGGGTCAGCATCCACGCGCCGGCCTTCGACACGCAGTAGTCCGAGCTGCCCTTGAGCACGTTGGTGCCGACAATCGACGAGAGGTTGACTATGGTGCCGCCGCCGTTGTCGCGCATCTTGCGGGCCACGGCCTGGTTCGTGAGCATGACGCCGGTGAGATTGACGTCGATGACTCGCTGCCGGGACTCGAGCGACTTGCCGATGAAGAACAGCACGGATGCTAAAACCCGTATAGGCACTGGGATTTCTGATTCTTGGTAGGACAATCGCTTAGGACAGATTCCCGGCTTCGATGTCGTCGGCAAGGCCGCGAAGCATCTTGGCTACGTCGGCTCGCGTAGCTCCCGGCGCAAGCTCGGCTTGCAATGCCTGTAGGTGATGGCCAAGCAGGTTCGCAACCATCGCCATTTCGTCTCTGCTGGCCTTCGCGGGTTCGTGTCTCTCCACGCCCCGCAGTTTCGCGCTGCATCCCGGCAAGCGTTCCGCAGATGACCGAGACAGAGTTCAAGACCGGAGATGTCGTGCAGTTGAACTCTGGCGGACCAAGAATGACTGTCAGAGCCGTTCACGACGGAGTTGCAACTCGCGTATGGATTCACGAGGGCGAACAGAAGGCAGCGTTCTTCGATCTCGCCATGCTCAAGCACCCGCTAGGACCGGTTGGGCCAGCCGGGGTTTGACAACGGCTACGGCTGCCGTTCAACCGCAGGCTTCGTCTCTGGCAGCCTCCACCAAGTACAACCGCTCCTCAGCGGCTGCTATTTCGGCGGCTTGATTGCGGGCCAGCGCCTCTGCGACCGTCATGTCCTCAAAGCGTGCATCGAGCGAAGCCGTCGCCCGGTCTGTGTCATCCGGCGGTTCATGGGCGTCTTCGAGTAAGAGCGTGCTCGTGCGCGCTTGTATCCGCCAGTCTTCGCATTCTCTCCTGCCGCAGCCTTCCGGCAGCCCTTCGCCGTAAATCTCCCCGTACGGCAGCACTTCCGAGATCATGTACCTAGCAAGAGCACAAGCGCTACCAGCGTCGTCGCCCGAGCATGACGCCAGAGGCAGCAATGGATCGAGGCATGGCGTTTCCCTCCGAGCAGACGCTGGTTGTTGATTGCGCTCGACAACGGAACGCCAGCCGGAGGGAACCAAGTACCGTTTCCTGCCGGGCATTGCAGCCGTGTCGTCGAGTGTGGAGCAGAATCTACTTCCTGCGAAGCGGATGAGCCTTTGGTTCACCCTGGGTCCCCGGGCAGGCTCCAAGGACTGGAGCAAGCATGGGAGCCATGGATGCCGATGTGCGGCCAGCGGCGACGTCGCGGCGGTATTCGGCTGAGCAGAAACAGCACTACCGGCAGCATGAACACAGCTGAGCACGACAGGCCGCACCCAACTCAAGGAGATGACGTCGTGCTACGCGACCACCTCGTGCTAGCGCCCACCGGCATGCTGTGGGCGACCCCGATTTGAGGGGCGCACTGAGCGTCGCTGCGACGGCGCATCTACGCTCGCCGCATGGATGACAGCGCATTTGACGAATTCGGCCAGTACGGCGA
The DNA here is from genome assembly GCA_963663635.2 of Acidimicrobiales bacterium. Lineage (GTDB taxonomy): Bacteria > Actinomycetota > Acidimicrobiia > Acidimicrobiales > Poriferisodalaceae > Poriferisodalis. Next base: position 172,570 of record CAXXMY010000006.1, on the reverse strand, counting down.
CGTCTCGGTCAAGCTGAGCGACGATCACGTGGCGGTCGTGGAAATCCACCGGCCGCCGAACAACTTCTTCGACCTGGAGCTGATCGACGGGCTCGTCGCGGCTTTCGGCGATCTCGATGCCGAAGACGACTGCCGCGCCAGCTTGCTGTGCGCGGAGGGGAAGAACTTCTGCGCCGGTGCGCAGTTCGGCTCCGACGGCCGCCGAGGCGGCGAGATCACGGCAACCAATGACGACGGCACTCCACGCCACCTGTATGACGCAGCCTTCGACTTGTTCTCCAAGCGCAAGCCCGTCGTGGCGGCGATCCAAGGTGCAGCGGTCGGCGGTGGCCTCGGCGTGGCGTGCTTCCCGGACTTCCGGGTGGCCGCGGCCGAAGCTCGCTTCACCGCCAACTTCGCTCGGCTGGGCTTCCACCACGGCTTCGGATTGACCGTGACACTGCCGATGCTGGTGGGCCCCCAGCGCGCACTCGAGCTGTTCTACACTGGCCGCCGCGTCAAGGGCGATGAGGCCGTCGAGATCGGACTGGCCGACAAGCTCGTACCGCTCGAAGAGCTGCGCACGGCTGCCTATGACCTGGCGTGTGAGATCGCCGGCTCTGCACCGTTGGCCGTCGAGTCGATCCGGCAAACGATGCGTGGTCACCTGCCCGATGCCATCAAGGCGGCGACCGACAACGAGAAGACCGAGCAGGACCGCCTGCGCACCACGAATGACTGGCGCGAAGGCGTGAGCGCCATGAACGAGCGCCGTACCCCGAACTTCACGCGCAGCTGATGGGCGACGCCGTGCTCGAGGCGGCCGATGTGCGCGAAGCCCTCGACGCGCTCCTCGAGCGAAGGACCGACGACACTCGCCTGACCTCGATGGGTGCCGGAAGCGACGACCTCGACGACGGCAAGGCGTACCTGGCGGCGACCGTTAACGGAGGCTGGCATGTGCCGACGTGGCCCGCCGCGCACGGTGGGCGCGACGCATCGCCAGTTGAGAACCAGCTCATCGGTTCGGTGCTGCGCGAATACGTGGTGCCCGACCTCTACCCCTTCGCAATCGGGCTGGGGATGGTCGGCCCCGCCCTGCTGGCACACGGAACAGCGGAACAGCAGGACCGCTGGCTGCGACCGATCGCATCGGGCGCCGAGATCTGGTGCCAGATGTTCTCCGAGCCCGAAGCGGGTTCCGATCTCGCGAATGTGGCGCTCAGCGCGGAACCGGACGGCGAGGAATGGCACCTAGGCGGCCAGAAGACCTGGACGAGCCGAGCCATGTGGGCGCAATGGGCGATTTGCTTGGCGCGCAGCGACCCGTCGCAGCCCAAGCACAAGGGCCTCACGATGTTCGCCGTCGCGATGGACGCGCACGGGGTGGATGTGCGGTCGCTGCGGCAGATGAACAACGACGCTCACTTCAGCGAGGTGTTTGTCGATCACGCGGTCGTGCCCGACGAGTGGCGCATCGGCGACATCGGCGAGGGTTGGCGGGTCGCCATGACGGTGCTCTCGCACGAGCGTGCCGGCGCCGGCAGCCGTGGCGGAGGAGACGGCGCTCGACGCGGAGCACGGCTCCCGACGTGGCTCGCTGACCTAGTGCAACTCGATGCGCTGGGTGCTCCGACTCTGCGCGACGAGGCGATGCATATTCATGCCGCCGACATGGCGTCGCGCTGGACCGGCCAGCGTGCAGCCGACGATGCTCGCGCCGGCGGCAGTCCCGGGCCGGCGGGCAGCGGGGCCAAGCTGCGGACAGTGGCCTCGTACAAAGCCCGGGCGTACACCGCCAACCGAGCCGCAGGCGCTCACGGCATGCTCGAAGACGGTCACGGCTACATCGAGACCGTCACGGCACCGTCTATGTCGATCCGCGGCGGCACCGACGAGATCCAACGCAACATCCTGGGCGAGCGAGTGCTCGGCCTCCCCGGCGAACCCCGACTCGACCGTGATGTGCCTTGGCGCGATTCCCGAAAGGGAATGCTGTAGACGCAGCGTGACGCTTGCCAGGGAATGCTGTCGCCGGCGACTGGTGTAGACACGCGCGTGCATGAGCAGAGTCCCCAGCACCTACAGCGAGGTGATGTTCCTCGAGGAACACGGACCTGACACCTACGTCGGGGTCAGCCCCGAGTACACGTGGGGCCGTATCTATGGCGGACAGGTCATCGCTCAAGGCCTGTGGGCGACATTCCAGACGGTGGACGAGGCGTTCGTGCCGCACTCGGTCCACGCCTACTTCATCCGTGGAGGCACGCTCGACGAGCCCGTGCGTTACGAGGTCGACCGACTTCGCAACGGCCGTTCGTTTTGCACTCGCGCCGTCGTCGCTAGACAGAGCGGCGGCGCCATCCTCAACCTCTCGTGTTCGTTCCACGTTGCCGAACCGGACGCCGAAGTGCAGACAGCGCGCATCCCGCTGGCACCCGACCCGGAGGACTGCCGCAACATCGACGAGGAACGGTGGCCGTGGATCATGGAACGGCGGCCGCTCCAGAGCTATCCGGGGGCGGGTCAGTCAATGGGCTGGGTGCGGATTATCGACCCGATCGACGACGACCCCCGCCTGCACACCTGCGGTCTGGCATTCACATCCGACGCCATCCAGTTCAACGCTGCCCGGTCGCTCCATCCGCTGCAGGTCTCGCGCGAGCACTATCAGGAGTCCTTCATGAGCGCGTCGCTGGATCACGCGATGTGGTTCCACCGCCCAATGCGCGCCGACGAATGGCACCTGTATCAGTTCGACTGTCACGGCCTCACGGGTGCCCGCGGCATGACCGTCGGCAACCTGTTCTCCCCCGATGGCCGACACATCGCCACAATCGCCCAGGAAGTGCTGCTGCGCGAGCGCCGCCCGCAGGCTTAGTCCGCGCTGCGGACGCAGCGTTCAGCTGGCGGCAGCGCAGCAGGCAGCGCCAGAGTTGGCTGCGACTGGGCTGGCGGAAACTGGGCTGGCAACCACCACGTTGCCACGCACCTCGTTGTCGCCCGACTTGACGTACCACTCCCATTCGACGCCTGCGGGATCTGTGACCCACGTTTCGACCTTGTCGGCGTAGCAACACATGGTCTCGTCGACGCCGGTCGTCTGCAGGCCTGCCGCGGCCAGGCGTCGCTGTGCCGCAAACACCTCGTCGTCCGACGTGGTCTCGACGCCGAGATGGTTGATCGTGCCGCCGTCGCCCGGATTCTCGAACAGCACGAGCTTCAGCGGCGGTTCGTCGATCGCGAAGTTGGCGTAGCCGTCGCGCCGCTTAGCCGGTTCGACGCCGAAGAGCCGCGTATAGAAATCGACCGCCTGGTCGATGTCGTTCACATTGAGCGCCAGCTGCAACCTCATGAGCCCACCCTACGGCGGGTCCGGTGAGCTGCAAAGGACGATCCCAAGCATGAATAGGTGGGTGCCGAAACTGGACAGCGGAACCCGTTCTCCCCTTCCTTGCTCGCTGTCCTCACGAGCAGCAACGCATCAGAACCGCGGAACTACGCTGCGCTTCGGGCGGTGCAACCCAAGGTTCCTCACTTCTGTGCTGCGTCATGCCTTGAGTGCGGGCCCTCGGCTCAGAGGATTCCGGCAATGCATCTGATCGACGCCTTTCCACCGCCTACTGGTCCACCGCCAACTAGAACCGTCTCTCGGCGCCCCCGACAGCCGACCTTGAAAGGACCAGTGTGGCCCGTAGTCGCGGCGATCTTGCTGCTGACTGCCGCATGCAGCAACCAGCCAGTAGAGGCTGAGCCGCAGCAGGCCACGAACAGACCCTCTGCTGCCCCCACGACACAGACCCTCCCGGCCACGATTGCGGTCCACCAAACAGCCGACATCGATGCGGCCGACCGCGATACATCCGACGCGGAAGCCGACACTCACCGTCCAGATTTCACTGCTATCACCACCGGCTATAGCCATTCGTGCGGACTACACGCTGACGCCACCATTACCTGCTGGGGCGCAAGCTACGACGGCCAAACTGACGTGCCTGACGGCCAATACACCGCCGTCGCCGCCGGCGGGTCTCACTCGTGCGGACTGCGCACAGACGCCACCATCACCTGCTGGGGCGCAAACCACGATGGCCAAACTGACGTGCCCGGCGGCCAATACACCGCCGTTGCCGCCAGCGCGGGTCTCTCATGCGGACTGCGCACAGACGCCACCATCACCTGCTGGGGCAACAACCGCTACGGCCAGGCTGCGGTGCCCGACGGCGAGTTCAGCGCCGTCGCCGCCGGCTGGGACTATGCGTGCGGGCTGAGCACCCAAGACTCGATCGTCTGCTGGAACCATCACGGCGGCGGGCTGCTAGAGACACCGGACGGCCGATACACAACCATCACCGCCGGCGACGATCATTGGTGTGCGCTTCGCGCGGACGCCACCATCGTCTGCTGGAGCGAGAGCTACGAATACGAACACAGTGGGGAGATCCCCACGCCTGCCGGCCGATACACCGCCGTCGCCGCCGGCGACGGTCACTCGTGCGGATTGCGCACCGACGCCACCATCACCTGCTGGGGCCAAGACTATGAGGGTGAGACCGAGGCGCCCGACGATGAGTTCATGGCGGTCACCGCCGGATGGATCTATTCGTGCGGGCTCCTCGTTGACGCCACCATCTCTTGTTGGGGCCGGCGCCTCGGGGTTGGGCTCTTCGGCCAATTCATTGCCATCTCCGCTGGCAGTCAACACTCGTGCGCTCTTCGCGGCGACACATCCATCAAGTGTTGGGGCCACAACGGCTGGGGCCAGTCTCGTGCGCCCAACGGCCAGTACACCGCCGTCGCTGCCGGCTGGTATCACTCGTGCGGGCTGCGCACCGACGCCACCATCACCTGCTGGGGCGCAAATCACGGCGGCCAAACTGATGTGCCTCACGGTGCGTACACCGACGTCGTTGCCGGCTGGGGCTATTCGTGCGGGCTGCGCACTGACACCACCATCACCTGCTGGGGCTCCTTGCGCAGGTCAATACTTGACTTGCCCAGCGGCAACGCACGCTTTATGGCCGCAGCGAACACTGTGGAGACGGTCACGACGGAGGGCAACGCGGGCTGAGCCGGTGAGAGGTCTGAGACCGGAGCCACTTCCCACCGCACTCTGCGATTGTTCAGCCCGGCCGGAGCCTGCAACCTCAGTCGGGCGAGCATAAGGTGCGCCGCTGTGAATCCACCTCGCACAACCGATCTCAACGCCGCACAACTCACTGCAGCGGATGCACTGTCGAATTTCTATGCCAATGGCGGAGATGCACCCGCCGAGGCGTTCGCCGGCCTCGACTTCGAAGACGGCCTTGCGGTCCAATGCGAGGTGCAGCGTCGAGCCGTCGCTGCGGGCGCAGTCCATGTCGGCTGGAAGGTGGGCCTTACCTCGGATCGGGCACGCACCGCGGTCGGCATTGACGACCGGCCGTTCGGGCACGTCAACCGGGTGCTGACCTCGCCGGCGCAGATCCCGTCGGCCGAGATCTCCAAGGTCAGCATCGAGCCTGAGATGTGCTTCGTGATCGGCGAGCGCATCGCAGGCGACGATGTCGATCCAGCGTCTGTGCCCGAGCGCATCTCGGTGGTGTGCGCCGGCTACGAGGTCAACGAGGTGCGAGTCGCCGTCGGCGGGAATCTGGCGATGCTGGTGGCCGACAGCCTGACCAACTGGGCCGTGGTGCGCGGCGAGGGCATCGCTCCTCCTGCCCCAGAGGCGCTCGACCGCTGCACCGTCACGGTGTCCTGCGACGGCGAAGAACAGTTCAGCTGCACCGCCGCCGATGAGGTCGACAATCCGTACCTGTCAATCGCGCGCTTGGCGGCCACCCTGCACCGACATGGCCTGTCCCTCGAACCCGGGCAATGCGTCATCACGGGCGCATACTCCCGCTTCCGTGTCGAACGAGGGCAACGATGGACCACCAACTACAGCAGCATCGGAGCCGTGGAGGCAGTGATCTCATGAACCAAACCACACCGGGTCCGACCATCTTGGACATTCCCGCCAAGCCGCTGAACGTGCTCGTCACCAAGACGCTCACGCTGCCCGACGTGAGCCCCGCCCAGGAGGCCACGATCCGCGACGCGGCAGGGCCGGGCGCGACGGTGAACATCGTGGACCGACCACGCGACGGCGTGCCGCTGGCTGCGGAGGCAGACGTGATCCTCGGCATCGTGCCCCAGTGGCTGTTCGACGCCGCGCTGAGGCTTCGGTGGATCCATGCAACGGCTTCGGGCGTCGACATGTTCATGTACCCGGCGTTCCTCGACAGCGACGTTGTGCTGACCGGCGAGAAGGGTCTCGTTGGCAGTCACCTCGCCGACCACGCTTTCGGGCTTTTGCTGGCACTGGTTCGCCGCATCGCGACCGCTGTCAAGCTCGGTCCCGAGGGATGGGACAACGAGCACCGCGAGCGGATGCGCTACAGCGAACTGGAGCTCGAAGGCCTGACGATGGGAATTCTGGGGTTCGGCGGCACAGGCCGTCACCTCGCCCGCCGGGCCGTCGCGTTCGGCATGAAGGTGCAGGCAATGGACCTGTACCCCGTGCAGCCCAGCGACGGCGTGGCCACGGTCGGGGGGCCCGACGCGCTGGCCGACATCGTCGCCACGAGCGACGTGCTGGCCGTGGGACTGCCGCTTACCGATGCGACCCAGGGGATGTTCAACGACGAGATGTTCGCCTCGATGCCCGACGGAGCGATCCTGTTGAACGTGACGCGAGGCGAGATCATCGACGGACCCTCGCTGGAGCGTGCGTTGGCGAACGGCACGATCGGCGGCGCAGCGCTCGACGTCGCACCCGTCGAGCCGTTGCCCGCAGACAGCCCGCTGTGGGGATTCGAGAACTGCGTCATGACACCGCACACCGCAGGGGCCAGTCAGCACCGGGCTCGCCGGAATCTCGAACGCTTCTGCCGCAATCTGGCGGCGCTGCGCGAGGGGCGCCCGCTCGAAGGCGTGGTCGACAAGCAAACCGGCTTCTAAACAGCGGCGGCCCGGCGTTTCGATGCCGAATCGACCGCCCGATATATCGACATTCTTCTGTCACAGAAAATCCGACCTATTTGGTCGGATTTCGCCGGTACAGTTCCCGCCACTCGCCAATACAGCCGAAGAAGGCATAGCCCGCCTCATTGGGCGACAGAAATGGAGATCGCCATGAGCGATGCACAAACGGACCCACTCGCGGAGAGCGGCTTCGAAACACGAATGATCCATGCGGGCCAAACGCCTGACAGCGCCACCAACGCCCGCGCCGTCCCCATCTACCAGACAACGTCATTCACGTTCGACAGCTCCGAGCATGCTCAGAAACTGTTCCGTCTGGCGGAGATCGGGAACATCTACACGCGGATCATGAATCCGACCCAGCACGTGCTTGAGGAGCGCATCAGCGCTCTCGAAGGAGGCGTGCGCACCGCGGTCGGACTGCCTGGAGCGCTGGCGGTGTCGTCAGGGCAAGCTGCGGAGACGCTGGCGATTCTGAACCTGGCTGAATCCGGCGACCACATCGTGGCCAGCCCGTCGCTGTACGGAGGCACGTACAACCTGTTCCACTACACGCTGCCGAAGATGGGCATCGAGGTCACCTTCGTGGACGACCCCGACAACCTCAACGAGTGGCGCTCACTGACGCGGGACAACACGCGGGCCTTCTACGGCGAGACCATCGGCAACCCCAAGAACGACATCTTGGACTTCGAAGGTGTGTCGGCAGTCGCCCATGACGTCGGCGTGCCGCTCATCGTGGACAACACGGTTCCTTCACCGTACCTGTGCCAGCCCCTGGCACACGGCGCGGACATCGTCGTGCACTCGGCCACCAAGTTCATCGGTGGTCACGGCACCTCCATCGGCGGCTTGATCGTCGACGGAGGAACGTTCGACTTCGGCGCCTCCGGTCGCCATGCGATGTTCACTGATCCCGATCCGAGCTACCACGGACTGGCCTACTGGCCCGCCCTGGGTGCTGGCGCATACATTTTGAAGGCCCGGGTGCAACTGCTGCGCGACATCGGCGCTGCGGTCTCGCCGATGAATGCCTTCCTGTTCCTGCAAGGCATCGAGACGCTGTCGCTTCGCATGGAGCGTCACGTATCGAACGCTGTACAGGTTGCGAACTACCTCGAAGCTCATCCGCGGGTCGAATGGGTGCTCTACGCAGGCCTGGAGTCAAACCCGTACAACGAGCGGGCACGCAAGTACCTGCCCAAGGGTGCGGGATCGGTCCTGGGGTTCGGCATCGAAGGCGGCGTGAAGGCCGGTCAGAAGTTCGTCGAGAGCTTGCAGCTGCACAGCCATGTCGCCAACATCGGCGATGTGCGCAGCCTGGCGATCCACCCGGCCAGCACGACGCACAGCCAGCTGACCCCAGCCGAGCAGTCCGACACGGGCGTCGAGCCGAACCTTGTCCGGCTGTCCGTGGGCATCGAGACGATCGACGACATCATCGCCGACCTTGACACCGGCTTCGAAGCCGCAGCGTCGATCTGAAATCTCAGATCTGCAGATCTGAGCCAGACCTCGACAACGCAATCTTGAACGCTTGCGGGCGGTGGTCCTTCGGGGCCGCCGCCCGTGCGCGCTGCACTCGGGCGAGCTAGCGAACTGCTCCACTTTCGCGCAGTGCGGCGATGTCGTCCGCGTCAAGTTCGAATTGGGCGAGGATCTCGTCTGTGTGCTCGCCTTTTGTGGGGCTCGGGCGGCGAATGTCGTTCGGCACGCCGTCGATCTGGGTGGCATTACGGATGATGCGAATGTCGCCTGCGGTTGGGTGGTGCACCGGCGCGGCCAAGCCCAGGTGCTGCACCTGCGCGTCGGCGAACGCCTCGGCGACTGTGTTGACGGGTCCGCACGGAATGCCGACGGCGTTGAGCCGCTCCACCCACTCCTCACACGACGCCATCGCGAGCCGTTCGCCGATGATCTCGTTCATTGCCGCTCGGTTGGCCGAACGCCTCTTTGAGGACGAGAAGCGCTCGTCGTCAGTCAGACCGGGCAGGCCAAGCTCCGCACAGAAGGCGCTCAACAGGCGGCCGCCCGGCGCAGCGATGTTGATGTAGCCGTCGGCCGCCGCGTACGTGCCCATCGGCACCATCGTCGGATGGTCGTTGCCGGCCTGCGGCGGGTCCTCGCCGGCAACTGTCCAGCGTGCTGCCTGGAAATCGAGCATCCCGATCATCGACTCCAGCAGCGACGTGTGAACCCACCGGCCCTGCCCCGTGCGAGATCTCTCGTGAAGCGCCACGAGGATCCCGATGGCGAGTTGCAGGCCCGCAGTCACGTCGCTGATCGCAACTCCCGCTCGCACCGGTCCCTGTCCGGGCAGGCCGGTGACTGCCATCATGCCGCCGAGCCCCTGAGCGATCTGGTCAACGCCGCCGCGGGTGGCGTAGGGGCCGTCCTGACCGAAACCGGAGATCGACGCCATCACGAGCGCAGGGTTGACAGCGCGCAGCGTGTCCCAGTCGAAACCGAGACGGTACTTGACGGTCGGCCGCAGGTTTTCGACCAGCACATCCGCTCTGCGGACCAGCGAATGGAGGACCTCTCGGCCTTGCGGGTGCTTCAAGTCGATGACCAACGAGCGCTTGTTGCGATGGATGTTGAGGTAGTCAGGCGACGCCTGGCGGCCCTCCTCAAACCCATCGTCAGGTGCGTCCACCCGTATCACGTCCGCTCCCCAGTCGGCGAGCTGGCGCACCGCAGTTGGGCCTGCACGCGCAATGGTGAGGTCGAGCACGATGATGTCGGCGAGCGGCAGGGGCAGTGCCGAGGGCTGTGACGATTCGACGGATTCGATTCCGGACGTCACGGGTACGTCCGTCGAATGCGGTGCATCCCCCAGCACGATCCGGGTCACTCAGCCGCTCACGGGATCCGGCTGCGCCCCCCGAACCAAGCGGCCGGGACGCTCGCCGGTGAACTCGCCGTCCGCAGACACCTCGACACCGGCCACCAGAGTGTGCCGGTAGCCACTTGAGCGTTGCACCAGTCGCTTGCCGCCAGTCGGCAGGTCGTAGACGAGCTTCGGTCGATCCACGCTGAGGGCATCGAAGTCGACGACGTTGACGTCTGCGCGGTAGCCCGGAGCAAGCAGGCCCCGATCTGCCAAGCCGTACGCCATCGCATTGCCACGCGTCTGCTTGTGAACGAGGAACTCCAGCGGGAGCCCGTCACCACGCGTGCGGTCTCGCGCCCAGTGCGTCAGCAGGTACGTCGGATACGACGCGTCGCAGATCGTGCCGACATGGGCACCCGCATCGCCGATCCCGCAGATTGTGTGCGGGTCGGCCAGCATTTCCCTTATCACGTCGAGACTGCCGTCGGTGTAGTTCTCGAACGGGTAGAGCAGCAGCGCCGCGCCATCGCCTTCCGACAGCAAATCGAGTGCCAGCTGCCAGGGGCTGACGCCGAGTTCGGCGGCGCGAGCGGCAACCGTGTCACGCGGGTGGGGCTCGTAGTCCGGCACCTCGCCGAGCTCGCAGGCGCGGGTCAGCGCATAGTCCATCCACGTGCTGAACCCGTCGGCCGGCCGGTCGTTGACAAGCGCTGATCGCAAGGCCTCGTCGTTGCGCAGCCTCCGGGCGCGCTCAGGCGTCGGCAGGTGCGCGATCTCTTGGTATGCAGGATGGTTGCCGAACGGATTGACCGACACGTCGAGCCCAAGCAGCACGCTGATGGGCCGGCAGCCGACCTGCCCGTTGGCCGCGATCCCCGCCGCGTTCGCATCCCGAATGTCCGCCAGCGTCTCCCGCCACAATTCGGGCGCGCGATCCACTTGCAGAAGCAGTACCGACAGCGGCCGCCCGGCGAGCTCCGCTGCCGCACGCAGGTGCGCGAATTCGCCAGGACCGAAATCGGAGTTCACCTGCAGCACTCCAGCGCCGGCAGCGCGCATTCCACGGGCCACGGCTGCAAGCTCCGGATCTCCGGCTGACAACGACGGCGTCAATCGACCATCCGCCGCTTTGTGCTTCGACGTGCGGCTGGTGGTGAACCCAAGCGCTCCCGCGTTGAGCGCCTCTGTCACCAGTGACTCGATGCGTTCCAACTCGTCGGGGCTGGGCACCTCAGCGTGGTCGGCGCCGCGGTCGCCCATGACGAAGAAGCGCAGCGCCCCGTGCGGCAGTTGGCTGCCGATGTCCATGACCCGTGGCGTGCGCTCAAGCGCGTCGAGATACTCCGGATAGCTGGTCCAGCTGAAGTCCATGCCCTCTGCCAGCACGGTGCCAGGAATGTCCTCGACACCTTCCATCAGATTGATCAGGTAGTCCTCGGTGCCTGGCTGCACCGGGGCGAACCCCACGCCGCAATTGCCGAACACCGCGGTGGTAACGCCGTGCCATGACGACGGGGTCATGTCGGGATCCCAGGTGGCCTGTCCGTCGTAGTGGGTGTGAACGTCGACCCAGCCCGGGAGGACCAGAAGGCCCGCTGCATCGATCTCGCGGCATCCGGTGCCGCTGACCCGCCCGACCTCAGCAATGCACCCGTCTGTGACAGCGACATCTGCAAAGCGTGCCGGCCCACCACTGCCGTCGACAACAGTCCCGTTTCGAATCACGACCTCAGCCATAGGAGTGAGCGTAGTGAGTGTCGCCAGATTGCTACCGAGTTCACCCAGCTGTCCAGAGGCTCGGGCCAATCCGGAGAGTCCTCCGCCCCTCCTGAGAATCGGGAAAGCCTGCCGTCCGCTACGTCCACAGGAACGGAACCATATGCTCGCCCCGGGGCCGAGGAACCCAAGGTCTGTTGAGAACGAGCTGTGTGATGTATGACCCACTACGCAACGAAGTGCTCAAACGACTCGGTGCCGCCGACATCAGTGACGCCGCGCAACAATTCGTCCACGAAGCTCTATTCGCCGAGCAAACCGAAACGGGCGCGAAATCCCAAACCAAATTGACGAGCAGCGCGGCGGGCGAACAACGGAAACTCCCTCGTTGCTATATCGAGAGCATTCGTGTTCAGGGTTTCCGAGGAATTGGACCTGCCTGTGAACTCTCGCTGAACCCGCGACCGGGTCTCACTCTCGTGACCGGACGCAATGGATCGGGCAAATCGTCGATCGTTGAGGGCGCTGAGTTTGCACTGACGGGAGATTCGTTGCGTTGGTCGGGTCGGTCCGTCGAATGGAAGGCTGGATGGAGAAACCTCCATCTTCCCATCGACCCTCGAGCGGAAGTGAGGTTACGGTTCGACGGCCGTTCTGATTCCCACAGGGTCAGCGCAGCTTGGGGTAGTGAAGGTCTCGGCTCGGCTACGCGCTCGGTCACAGCCGGTGATGGTCCACCACGAGAAGTGACGACCCTGGGCTGGGGCGGTGCTCTTGAGGCATTTCGACCGATTCTCTCCTACGCTGAATTGGCAAAGATCGTCGAAGGAGGGCCATCCGATCGTTAAAAGGCTCTTGCACCAATGCTCGGTTTGCAGTCCCTCCAGGAACCGCTTCGCCAGCTGGGTGAGTCGAGGAAGTCAGCCGAGGGAGCGCGCAGGGATGGCATTGGGGCTGTCAGCGACATCCTCCCGATGCTTGGAGGATCGAAAGATGAGCGTGCGCGGCTTGTAGGAGTGGCCCTCACTGACACTTGGGACGTCGCGGCAGTCAAAGATGTTGTTGAAGGCACTGTGCAATCCTCAGCGGGGAGCGAGCAACTGCTCCGGGGACTGGCACAGCTCGAGCCGCCCGACGAGGCACGAGTAGTTGATGACTCCGACACTCTCCAGGAGGCTGCGCAGAAGCTCGAAGCGCTCGGGAGCAGCAACGCAGATCAAGCGGATGTCCTAGCCATGTTGCTCCAGTCGGCGATTAGGCTCCATGAGCTTCAGGGAGATAGTGATTGCCCCATCTGTGGGCAAGATGCAGCGCTACATGGCGATTGGGTTCAAGAAGCCAGGCGCGAGATAGAACGCCTCCGCTCTGCTGCGGCGACCATCCGGACGGCCAAGGCAGCACTTGAAGCAGCACGACTCAGGGTCCACGCACTCGTGACGTCGCCTCCGGAGATACTCGCTGATGCGGCCCTGCATGTTCCCGAAGTCGACTTCTCCGAACTCAATGTCGCATGGACCACATGGGGTGCTTCTCCGAATCGGGATGAAGAACTCGCAGATCACTTGGTCTCTGGCTATGGAACCGTGGAACAGGCAACCAGCCGTGTCCGCGAACATGCGCAACAACTTCGTCAGCAGCTGGAGAGCGCATGGCGACCCATTGCCGACAGGCTGTTGGAATTACTCCCACTGTTGGAAGAGGCTCAGACAGCGATCGAGTCGCTTCCCAACATCAAGAAGGCCGAACAATGGCTAAAGGACTGCGAAGCGGCGATTAGAGACGAGCGTTTTGAAGCGATCGGGGGTGAGGTCAAGTCGATCTGGAACAAGATTGCGGAAGGGTCGGCGAACTCCATCGGTGGTTGCAAGTGAACGGTCATGATGACCGTTGGGAACACATGCAGCCGACCGATGGAGGTGTCCAGTATGGCAGCGAGGCTGAGTTTGGATGAGCGGGTGTTCATCGAGTCGTCGCTCGGGGCGGGCCGCAGCGTCGCGGACGCAGCGCAGCGGCTGGGCCGTGACCGGTCCACGGTGCATCGCGAGCTGGCCCGCTGCGGCGGGCGGGGGGCCTATGACGCCCGCGCGGCGCACGCGTGGGCGTGCGCGAGGGCGCGACGAGAGCGAACGCCCAAGCTGGCGGTCGATCGGGTGCTGGCCGCCGCGGTCGATGAGCGTCTGAAGCTGAGGTGGTCCCCGCACGCGACCGCGGCGGACCTGCGCGAGGCGGGTATGAGCGTGTGCGCGGAGACGATCTATCGGGCGTGCTACGCGAACGACCCGCGCAGCGGCCTGGCGGCGGGCACCTGGGCGAAGCTGCCGCGGCGCTGCCGGCGCCGTCGGCCGCGCAGCGTCGCGCAGGCCGAAAAGCCCAGCCCGCTGGGGGAATACCGGCGGTTGGCCGACCGGCCGGCCGCAGCCGAGGACCGTATAGAGCCCGGCCACTGGGAAGGCGACCTCATCGTCGGCAAAGCGAACCTCACCGCTGCGGTCACGCTCGTGGAGCGCACCAGCCGCTACGCGGTCACCGCAGCGCTGCCCGACGGCTACGGCGCGCCCCAGGTCGCCGCCGCGGTCACCGCGGCGCTGGGCCGCCAGCCCGCAGCGCTCGTGCGCAGCCTCACCTGGGACCAAGGCCGCGAGATGGCCCGCTGGGCCGACGTCGAGGCCGCGCTCGGCATCGAGGTGTTCTTCTGCGAGCCGCGCTCGCCGTGGCAGCGACCCACCAACGAGCAGACCAACGCGCTGCTGCGCCGATGGCTCCCCAAAGGCACCAGCCTCGACATCGGACAACTGCGGCTCTCGGTCATCGAGGACAACCTCAACCACATGCCCCGCCGACTCCACCACTGGACATCAGCACACGACATCTACACTCAACTCAGTCGCAACCACCGGTAGAGCTTGCCGTCCAACGTCACACTTGAAGAGGTAAAGCTCGCAGCGGTGAGAGGGCCCGGTCAAGATGACTGTCACCGTCGACGGTGATCAGAGTGAAGCTCTCGGCGTCATGTCTCAAGGTGAGCTGATGTCACTCGCTCTGAGCCTCTTCGTGCCCCGCGTGTCCTTTGACGAGACCCCTTTCGGCTTCGTGCTGATCGACGATCCGGTCCAATCCATGGACCCCATGCGAGTCGACCAACTTGCCATGATCCTCGATCAACTCGCCAAGAAGCGCCAAGTTGTCGTCTTTACGCACGATGATCGACTACCAGCTGCTGCTAGGCGGTGAAATGTCCCAGCCGATGTCATTCGGGTAACCAGACGGGACAAATCACGTGTTGAGCTAACGCCAGATAGCGACCCGGCCTCCAACGCTGTCGATGACGCGAAGGCCCTAATGCGTGACGAGGAAGTACCTACGGACGTGGCTCGTCGCGTCGTTCCTGGCTTGTGCCGGCAAGCCTTGGAAGCGTCAGGCCGCGATGCTGCATGGCGTCACATGCTTGACAGCGGCAAGTCATTCGAGGAGTGTGAGGTGGCTTGGACGAAGGCGGAGACGTTCAAGCAGAAGCTCGCCCTAACCCTTTGCGGGGATCACCGGCACACCTACCGTGTCCTGGATGAGATTGAACTGCGATTCGGCCCAGAAGCGGTGGATACCGTCACGGCGTGCAACCAGATGACCCATACCGGCGCTAGCGAGAATGTCGACCTCGCGAACCTCATCAACGGTACGCGAACGCTGAGTGCCAGCCTGAAGACTCTGGAATGACCGTATCACCGCTAGCTCTTCTGGAATCCGCACGATCGATGATGGATGGGAAGGCCAACGAGGCCGCAGGTATCTGGCCTCGCGCATGTACTTTTCTGTCGCGCCAAGCGCTCGAAGACGCCCTCGTGGAGCTGTGGCGCGCCGTGGCTCCCGGTGTCGAGAACGCCACTAAACGTTCACAGCTGATTTGCTTACCCGCATGCATCGACCCTGAGATGAACTGCGGCCCGGGCCACGTACACATGGCATGCGCTGTCGATGTTCTGCCATGACCACGCATACGAGTTGCAGCCGGTCCTGTCCGAGGTCAGGACCTGGCTAGGTGAGGTCCAGGCCGTGATGGACGCGATCGACTGGGAGATTGATGCAATCAAAGTGTCCAGATAAAATGACTAGATTCTGACTAGTTATTTTAGTAGCATACGTCCGAACGCAATCTGACGGGACAAGGAGCAGAGTTGTGGCATCAGATCCAGCGCTCTCGGCTTCTCAGGGCCGGGACCCGGGCACCGGCAGTCCCCTGCGAACCATCGCCGCCACGGACTTCAAGGCCAGGTGCCTGAAGATCCTGGACGACGTTCGCGACTCGGGAGAGCACGTCACCATCACCAAGCACGGTCATCCGGTTGCGAAGCTTGTGCCTGTGGGGCCGGTCGGGCGCAGAGCGTCGATCATCGGGGCGTGCAAGGGGTCGATCGCCTATGACGACGATGAGACCTTCGCGGGGTCCACGGTCGCCGAGATCGATGCCTGGGAGGCGAATCTCGACGACCCCCTCGGCATGGTCGCCGAGAGCTGATGCTGCTGCTCGACACCAACGCGTTCTTGTGGGCACTCAACGACGATCGTCGACTCTCCAGCACGACGCGCAGGCTCATTGAGAATGCCTGGGCGACCGAAGCCGTCACCGTCTCGGTCGTGACGTTCTGGGAGATCGCCCTGCTCACCGACAGGCGTCAGCTCACGCTGCCCGTCCCGCCGGACGTGTGGCGCCGCGAGCGCATCGCCGAGGGTCTTATCGAGCTCCCCCTCCACGGAGAGGAAGCGGTGCGGGCCGTGCAACTCGGCACCGAAGGATTCCACCGCGATCCGGCTGACCGAATCATCGTGGCCACGGCGCTGATTGGAGGACACACGCTGGTCACTGCGGATCAACAGATCCTCGATTGGAGGGGCCCTCTATCGCGGATCGATGCCCGCGATGGGCGCCGAGGACAAAGCTCACTCCCCGCGACAGGTGCATGACCGCAAACGCGGCTGCGCGCGACCGGCCGCTGCTCACCGCCGACATTCGCGGCACCGGTGCTCCTCCGGGTCGTTCAACGGGCTGAGCGGCGGGCCATGACGATCAGGCTCTTTGCCATGATCTCCCAGTCGAGGACCGGCGACCAGTTGACGACGTACTGGAGATCGTGCCCGAGCTTGTAACCGGGGTCGGTCTGGTAATGACCTTGGGTCTGAGCCAGCCCCGTAATCCCGGGCGGCACGTCGTGGCGGCGGCCGTATCCGGCAAATTCCTGTTCCAGCCGCGCGACGAATTGAGGCCGTTCGGGCCTGGGCCCTACCAGCGACATGGTGCCAGTCAGCACATTCCAGAGCTGCGGCAGTTCGTCCAGCCGCGTGCGGCGCAGCCAACCCATGCCCCGGATCACCCGTGGGTCGTTCGACACAGCGAGCACTGGTCCGTTCCGCTCGGCGTCGCGGGTCATCGTGCGGAACTTCAGCAGCACGAACGGCGCTCCCCCACGGCCCACGCGCTCCTGGCGATACAGCACGTCGCGACCTCCGACGAACCTCACGTACGCGGCCACGGCTGCACCCAGAGGCAGGGTGAACGGTGCGAGCAGCAGCAGGTACGCGAGATCGAGCAGCCGCTTGAATCGCAGACGGCAAACAGGAAGGGCATGCGCTCGCAGGGCCACGAACGGCATGCCGCCGATCTGACGGCTGCGCTGCAGTCCCAGCAGCGTGTCGGCCGGTGTGATGCGGCGGAAGACGCTGATGCGGCGCAACTCGAGTTCACCGAGCGGCTCTGGGTAGATGGCATCAAGGGGTTGGCCCGAGAGCAACAGCAACTCGGTCGCGCCCACTTGGTCTGCTTCGTCGAGGATTGACGCAGGGTCGTTCGCGGAGCCAGCGACGACTGCATCGGGCTCGGCATCTGCGAGGTGCTCTCGGGCTGAGCTGATGTCGGAGGGCGTGCCGACCAGCAGCATCCTGGGCTTGCCGGTGCGCAGGAGTCGCGCGCGCCGCGCCCCCCAGCGATTGAACGAGATCAGCATGCTCGCGGTCACCGCGAGCACCACGAGGTTCGCCCTGGGCATCAGGTACCGACCTGTCAACAGCGTGACGGTGGCATCGCCGCCAACCGCCATGAACGTGAGCAGCATGACGCGCGGCAGCCACGGCCGATGCCCGACGCGCTGCTCATACTCATACAGCCCGCCGAAGTAGTAGACGGTCATGTGCAAGACGGTGGCGATGGCGAAACCGATCACGTAGTGAGTCCACGGGTATGTCGGCCAGTCAAAACCAAAGCGCACAACCGTGATTGCCACCATCAAGCCGAACAACGTCGCCGCATCGATGATGTAAAGGAACCGGAACCCTCGAGGGCTCGACGGATCCCACTCCTTCTGCGCAGCCGACGTCACGAGTTGCGAGTGGTTGGAGGGAACACGTAACTGAGCGCTGGGAGCCGTGGCGTCCGGCAGTCGGTGCCGCTGCGGGACGCCATCGGGCCAATACTACGCTGCGTCTCTTCGTGCGGTGGGTGCGGCGACTGCAAACCGAAAGATCCGTCATGCTCCCTCGAGGCCCTTTGGCTCGCCTGTGCTCGGGCTGGACTGTCGTGGTGTTGATCTGCATCGGCGTGCTGGTCCTGTGGGCTCCGGACTTGGATCTGCCGCTCGGCAACAGCGACGATGGCCGGATCTTCGGGCGGGCAGGCATCCAAGCGCGCAACTTCTGGGAACTCGGCCCGCTCGAGTCCCGTCTCGGAGCCGGAACCGAACCGTTCATCCGGGCCGAGTACGGCGTGCCGCCACGCTCCGAGCCACCGCTTGCCGCGGTCACGTACGCGCATCATCCCCCGCTGAAGCTGTTCATCACCATCGGATCTGTGGGATTGCTCGGCGACAACCTGACCGCAATCCGCATCACCGACTTTCTCATCGGCGCCGCAACTGTGGCGTTCATGGCAGCGTTGCTTCGAGCAGTCGGCTTCCGGTGGGGCCCTACCCTGGTCGCCCTCGCCGCCTTCGTGAGCACCGGGTTCTTCTATGTGTATGCGCGCGTCGGCATCAGTTTCTCACTGCTGCTGGCATTGACCGCAGCCGTGGCCTGGCTGCGTCAAGT
Organism: Acidimicrobiales bacterium; assembly: GCA_963663635.2. Classification (GTDB taxonomy): domain Bacteria; phylum Actinomycetota; class Acidimicrobiia; order Acidimicrobiales; family Poriferisodalaceae; genus Poriferisodalis. The sequence goes on along the minus strand of CAXXMY010000006.1, from coordinate 153,963 downwards.
CGAGCATCCTCCACGCTGGGCACTGTGGGGAGCGGCAGCTCTCGCCGCGCTCACGGCAATGCACTCCTGGATCGCCATCGCTGCCGTCGGTCTCCTGCTGATCTGGCTGTTCATCGGCGGCGTTCAACGCGGGCGATCCGGCCGGACGGCCTCGCCATCGGGGCCGCGCGGACTGCAGCACACGCTCAAGAGGGCATGGTCGCCCGCGCTGACCGCCGTGGTGACCGGCGCCGTGATCGGCGGGCTGTTGACCGCGGCGTGGCTGCTCAATGCGACCGACCTCTCAGAGCTCAGCGAGCGAGTCGCCTTCCGCACCGGCAATGACGTCTCGACAGCGGCCGAGCAGCGTCAATTCACCTTCGGCGAATTTCTGGCGCGCCAGTGGACGAACGCCAGCCACGAGCTGCTCACCTCTTGGTGGCTCAGGCTGCTGGTGTTCCCCGCTCTGGTCGTCGGAGTCATCGACCGACGCTCCCGGGGGCCGTTGCTCATCACTCTCGCCGTCGCTGCATCGCTGACGTTCGCATTGCAGCAAGGCGCCTGGATCCACCGCCTGTGGAATTTCCCCTGGATGGCGCCGGTGACCATCGGAATCGCGGCACTTGCCGATGCCGTGCGGCGCGGCCTGAGCGGACGCGCGGCGAGGCTCAGGTTGCCACTTGGCCTGCTCGTGGGCGTCGTTGCAGCAACAACGCTGTTCTTTGTCGTCACCGGATCGACACGGGACTTCTATCTGACACGACCTGCGGACGCGGGCGCGGTGCTCGAGCAAGCACGCGAGACGCCCGAAGTGGCCGAGGCAGACCTTGTTTGGTTCACTTCGGGCATCTGGACACCGCGTTGGATCTCGTACTACCTCGACCGGCCAGTGTGGATGCTCGACGACAGCAGCCTGGACGACGTGCGTGCGTCCGACGTGATCCTCGTGCGCAACGATCGGATCCCCGAGTTCGTTCCCGACAGCGCGCTGGAGAAGCCACTGGCTTCCGGGAAGGAGTACACCCTCATCTCCGCAAGCCAAATCATCGAGTGACCGTGCTGGGACGACGCGTCAGGCAACCGCTCGGCCTGTTAATGCAGCCGACCAGTGCGCCCGCTGACGAATCGCCAGTGGTCGTCGAGCATCTCGTTCAGTCCGCGGCGCGCGTGCCATCCCAGCTCCCGAGCGGCTCGGCTGCAGTCCGCCCAGGACGCTCCGAGGTCGCCGGGGCGGCGAGCAACGATGTCGAAGGGGATCGCGCGCTGTGCTGCCTCTGACGCCGCTGCGACAACTTCGAGCACCGTCGTGGGGACTCCAGTTCCGAGATTGAAGATCCGACTGGATCGCTCACCGAGATCGGCTGCGAGCGCCGCGAGGTGGCCATCGGCGAGATCCATGACGTGGATGTAGTCGCGGATGGCGGTGCCGTCGCGTGTCGGGTAGTCGCAGCCGAAAATCTCGAGCTTGTCCGTCGTTCCCATCGCGACGCTCATCACGGCAGAAATGAGGTTTGTCGCTTCACCGGGCGGGTCCTCCCCGATTGTTCCGGTTGGATGCGCTCCGACGGGATTGAAGTAGCGCAGCATGACAACCTGCATGCCTGACGCAGACGCGGCGTCGGCAAGCACCCGTTCGCACATGAGCTTGGTCGCGCCATAGGGGCTCTCGGGCTCGGTCGGCGACTCCTCTGTGACCGGCAGCGCCACGGGAGTGCCGTACACGACCGCAGAGGAGCTGAACACGAAACGCCGCACCTGCCGCTCCACTGCCGCCGCGGCGAGCGTGAGCGTCGACATGAGGTTGTTCCTGAAGTAGCGCAGCGGCTCCGCCGCCGATTCCGGCACGCTCTTGTGCGCCGCGAAGTGAACGACCGACTCGATGCGATACTCGTCGAACACGGCATCGACCGTCGCTCGATCGCAGGCGTCTCCCTCGACGATTTCTATTTGTTGGGTGGTCAATGAGCGCAGCGCATCGACCACGCCGCGACGTGCGTTCGAGAAATCATCAAGAATTACGACGTCGTGGCCCGCAGCCGCCAGCGCTGCCACCGTGTGACTGCCGACGTACCCCGCGCCGCCGGTTGCGAGCGTCGTCACTGGATCGAGTCGAACGCGACGCGCCCTGCGGTCGAGCGCGTTCCGGCAGCAGCCTGCGGTCCATCAACGGCGGAGTGCATCACCTCGGCGGTCCTCCGAGTTGTCGTCGCTGTCGTCGAAACGGCGCCGAGCGCGCACATCCTAGGCATCCTTGAGGCACCAATCGTTGTTCGACGCGACGCCTTGCCTGGCCGTTCTCGGACGCCGCCGCGGTGACACCTTGGCGTCGAAGGCAGCCGGTACTCTGAACAATCGCCCGGATGGCCCCGGCGGCCCAACTGCACATCTGAAGGAGCAGGTCTTTGGACCGTACCCGTGAGCCGTTCGCAGGCTGTCGCATGACCGCTGGACCGCAGCGTCGCCTCGCCGCTGTGTGCACTTCGTTTGTGTGCACTTCGTTTGTGTGCACTTCGCTTGTGTGCACTGTGCTCCTGTTCACCATCGCCGCGTGTTCCAGCGTGAAGGTGACGCCCACCACGCTTGTGGAACCCACGACGACTTCGGAAGCTGCAGATTCGGCCGTCATCGAGGTCTCCGACGCGCCGGCGACGACGGCTGCGACCGCTCCCGCTGTGTCCGTCGCGCCGACCACCTCTCCCGACGCCGCTGCGCCCGCGTTCACGGCACCGTTCACCGGTCTCGCTGTCCCCGCTGAGCTGACCCGCCCGGCAGTCGTCGTCAAAATCGACAACCACCCGCGAGCCCTGCCTCAGTGGGGCATCAACCGCGCCGACGTGGTCTACGAGGAAATCGTCGAAGCCCGCCTCACCAGGTTCGCCGTGATCTTCCACTCTCAGAACGCCGACGTGGTCGGTCCCGTCCGATCCGCACGCACGGGCGATTTTGCACTCCTGTCGAACCTCAACCGGCCGATCTTCGTGAACTCGGGCGCCAACGCGTACACATCACGAGCGCTGCGCAGCGTCGACGCTGTCAACATCACCGACGGCGGCACGCTCGCCAAGGGAGTGTTCGAGCGGTCGTCCGCCAAACATGCGCCGCACAATCTCGTCACCGACACTGCTCGCATCTACGCCGCAGGAGCCGACGACGGCGGGATGCCCCCGAACTACGTCCGATTCCGCGACGCGGGGCAGCCTGTCGTCGGGGGCCAGTCGGTCCTCGGCGTCGACATTGACTTCGGCCAGATCGAAGCGTCGTACCGGTGGGATCCCGCGCTGAGCGGATGGGCCCGCACGCAGAACGGCAGAGATCACACCGATTTCGATGGCGTGCGAGTCGCGCCGGAAAATCTGATCGTCCAATTCGTCAGGTATGGCCAGAGCCCTGCGAACCGGGCCACCCCGGAACCCAAGCTGACCGGCAGCGGCGAAGCGTGGATCTTCACAAACGGGCTCGTCGTCGAAGGATCATGGGAGCGCCTGTCCGAACGCGATGTCACGGTGTTCCGCTCCTCAAACGGAACCGTTGTCGGGCTGACCCCCGGCCGCACGTGGATCGCTCTCGCACGAGCGAATTCTGCGACCCTCGTTCGGTGACCTCGGTCAGTTTGGCGTCGACGAACTCAGTCGAATTCGTAGCGCGGTACGTCGGACCACAGGCGTTCGAGGTCGTAGTACGCGCGGGTCTGCTCCAAGAAGACGTGTGCGACGAACAATCCGAAGTCGAGCAGGACCCATTGAGGATCATCGAGGCCCTCGGTACGGAGCGGCCCGTTACCGCCGGCAGCCTTCACGTGCTCAGTGATCAACTCGGCGATGCGCCGCACCCGCCGCGAATTCGGCGCGCTGGCGATGATGAACCAGTCGGTGATAGCAAGCACGTCGCCCACATCCAGCACGACGATGCGCTCCGCCGACATTTCCGAGGCGCCTTGCACCGCTGCCAGCACGACATCGGGCAGGCCGCCGTCTTCGGCGCTGCTCGGCTCCCCCATGGCGACGGGCGTCTCGACGGGAGATGCCTGCGAAGCCGATGCCACGATCACGCAGAATAGAGCCCGCGGCCAGCGATGTAGCTCATCACCGCCTCAGGCAGCATCCGAGCAGCCTCGCGCATGGCATTGGTGGCTGCCTCGTGAGACCCGCTCGTGTGTTCTCGGGCTGCAGCGGCGAGAAGATCTCGAATGCGGGTAGCGGACGCGTCCACTGGTGCCATCTCGATCGGAATCATCTGCCAGCCGTCAAGACGGAGAGTCTCGTGGCCCGGTGATTGGAGTACTCCGATCGTCACGCGGCGTGAAAGTTCGTCGGCGCGATTCCACGTCCGCAGGCCTGCGGCGGCTTCAGGTCCCACAACCAGCACCGTCTCAGTGCCCGGCCGCTCAAGCGCTATCGCCGTCTCGATAGTGAACGAAGGTCCTCCTCGCCGGAGCTCGATATCAGAGACCTCGATGCCGCCGACCGCCTCGAATGCGAGGCGCGTCATCTCGAATCGGTGACGAGCCGGCGTCACGCTTCGACGAGCCGACTTCTGCCAAGGGTCATTCGCGACCACCACATGGAGCTTTGCGATGCCGAGTTCGTCTCTCGCGCTCACCGCTGCTGCGACATGTCCCAGGTGAGGCGGATCGAAGGTGCCCCCGAAGATCCCTTGTCGCGGTGACACCGTCGCAGTGTAGAGTTGCGCTCCACATCAGTTGAGTTTCCGTTCGCAAGTGCACAACCGTGCTTGGACTTGCGCGCGTCCTGCGCGGTGTGCTACGTTTGAATGTCCGCCCACAGCAGTGGTCTGCATGGTCCCGAATAAACGGACCGTCGGTGCACTCACTGATTGCGGTGCGATGCCGGGCTTCGGGATTTTCTCGTAGCTCGACAACGCTGGCGGGCGAGCAAACAAGCGCGGTGCCGTCAGGCCGATGGCACCAGAGCAAGAGCGCCTGAGTCCGGGCTGATTTGGCCTGACGAGGGCACGACATACCCGGTGTCCCCCACCGGGTGGCATGCGAAGGCAAGCAACTAAGCCGGCTGCCCGCTGCCGGTTGGAGCGTGTGTGATGGATTCTGTTGGCCAATACCTGAACGAAATCGGTGCGGTAGCGCTGCTGACGGCTGGGGACGAGCGCATGCTCTCCCAGCAGATCGAGGCAGGCCGCGATGCCCGCGAACGCCTTGACAGCGACGAGGTGCAGACCGTGGCCGAGCGACGCGAGCTGCGCAAGGCGGTGCAAACCGCCGCCGCTGCGCGTGACCGCTTCATCCGGGCGAATCTTCGCCTGGTCGTCTCGATCGCCCGGCGCTATCCGCTGCCGCCGACTCTCGAGCTCTTGGACCTGATCCAGGAGGGCAACCTGGGCCTTGAGCACGCAGTCGAGAAGTTCGACTGGCGGCGCGGCTTCAAGTTCTCCACCTATGCAACCTTCTGGATCCGCCAGTCCATCGGACGCGCGCTGGATCAGAAGGGAAGCCTCATCCGTCTGCCTTCGGACCGTTCCGCGACGTTGCGCGCCGCACTTCGTCACAATGGCGGCGACAGCGACTCACTCGACGACGAAAACGCTTGGCTGCAGCGGATCAGCACGCCGACATCGCTCGACAAGACCGTCGGCGATGACGGCGACAGCGCTCTCATCGACCTCATCGGAGATGACGCCCCGGGGCCGGAGCACTTCGCCATCGAGGCTGACCGTCGCGGGATGGTCATGTCGATGCTGGGCCGGCTGGACAAGCGCGCCCGCTACGCAGTGGCGCGTCGCAACGGAATCGTCGACGGCGAGCAGCGCAGCTACCGCGAGATCGGCGAAGAGCTGGGTGTGACTGCCGAGGCGGCACGCCGTCTGGTCAAGCGCGCCGTCGACGAGCTGCAGAGCTTGGCCGCGGACGGCGAGTTCGTAGACATCGATGCCGACGCAGACGCTGTCTGAAGCGAACCCGCCGGTTACAGGCTCCACCGATTCCAACGAACTGTCCCAGCACGCGCCTGGGTGGCAGCGAGACTCGTGGGCAACGCGGCCGGCCGGTCAGCAGCCGCAATGGCCCGACGCGCATGCGCTGGCAGAGTCGCTGGCCCAGTTAAGGCAACGCCCGCCGCTGGTGTTTGCTGGTGAGGCACGGCGACTGACCGAACACCTCGGTCGCGTCTGCTCCGGCGAGGCCTTCGTGTTGCAGGCCGGCGATTGTGCCGAGTCTTTCGAGCTGTCGACTGCGGACCAGATCCGGGATCGGCTCAAGGTCATCCTGCAAATGGCCGTGGTCATGCAGTACTCAGCCGGTCTGCCGATCGTGAAGATCGGGCGCATCGCGGGTCAGTTCGCCAAGCCCCGCAGCTCGGCAACCGAGACCCGCGACGGTGTGACACTGCCGGTCTTCCGGGGTCACATTGTCAACGACATCGCGTTCGACGAACAGTCCCGCACACCCGATCCTGCTCGCCTCTTGCAGGCGTACAACACTTCAGCGGCGACACTGAACCTGCTGCGGGCCTTTACCCGCGGCGGGTACGCCGACCTGCGTCAGGTGCATAACTGGAACCAGGAGTTCGTAGCGTCGAGCCCTGTCGGTCGGCGCTACGACACCCTCGCAAACGGAATCAACGCAGCACTGCGATTCATGAACGCCTGCGGACTCGACACCGACGACAGCGCGATGCGCCAGGTCGAGCTCTACACCAGCCACGAAGCCCTGCTGCTGGGCTACGAAGAGGCCCTCACTCGCACCGACAGCATCACCGGGGACTGGTACGACTGCTCAGCGCACATGCTGTGGATCGGCGAGCGCACGCGAGAACTCGATGGCGCTCATGTCGAGTTCCTCCGTGGGGTTCACAACCCCATCGGTACCAAGCTCGGTCCGGCCGCCACTCCGCAGGACGCACTCGACCTGTGCGAGGCACTCAATCCCGGGCGTGTGCCAGGTCGCCTGACGCTCATCAGCCGTATGGGAGCTGGCAACGTGTCGTCTTCGTTCGGCCCGATTCTGCGGGCCGTGAACGGTTCTGCGCATCCTGTCGTGTGGCAATGCGACCCGATGCACGGCAACACCTATGCGACCGACGATGGCACGAAGACCCGCCATTTCGACGCGATCCTCGCCGAGATGCGGGAGTACTTTGCAGTGCACGCCGAGGTGGGCACATGGCCCGGCGGCGTTCACCTTGAGATCACCGGCGACGCGGTGACCGAGTGCATCGGCGGCGGCGACGACCTCGCTGCACACCAGCTGGGCGACCGCTACGAGACGATGTGCGATCCGCGTCTCAACGCACGCCAGTCGCTCGACCTCGCCTTCATGGCGGCCGAGTTGCTCGGCGCTGCATAACAGCGCGGATCAGGCGAGGTTGTCGACGAAGCCTTCGAGCTGGCGCAGGTTGCGGCATTCGAAGACGCCGTCGGTGTAGGTGGAGTATTCGGTGATGACCGAGTCGCCGGTGTCCCAGTAGGACTTGGGTTCGGGATTCAGCCAGAACACTGAGCGGGCGCGCTTCTGGCACTCCTTGAGCACCCATGCATTGGTGGAGTGGTAGTTGTTGCGGGCGTCACCCAAGAACATCATCGTCGACTTGGCGTTGACATCCTTGCCGAAGCTCTCCCAGAACACCCCGAACGCGTGGCCGTAGTCGGAGTGGCCGTCGACCCATACCACGTCCGCCTCGGTGTTCACACGGTGCACTGCGTTGGTGATGTCCTCTTCGTTCCGGAACATGTGGGTGACTTCGTCGATGCCGTCGATGAAGACGAACGAGCGCACCTTGGAGAACTGGTTCTGCAACGCGTAGACCAGATGCAGCGTGAAGCGGGCGAAGGCCGCGACCGAACCTGAGATGTCGGCGACGACGATGAGCTCGGGCTTGTTAGGGCGCGGATGGCGGAACCGCGGATCCGCGGGGACACCGCCGTAGCTGAGCGATTGGCGCATCGTCGCACGGAAATCGAGCGGGCCACGGCGCTTGTGCTTGCGCTTGCGCGCCAGGCGAGCCGCCAGCTTGCGCGTCAGCGGCCCGATGGCTTTGCGGATGTTGGCCATCTCCTCACGGCTGGCGTGCATGAAGTCGACGTCCTCGGGCAGCGGCTTGCGCAGCGTCTTGGCCATGGCCTCGACCCCGCGGTCAGCTACGAGGCGGCGCCGGATCTCGGCTTCGATCTCGCGCTTGAGCTGCTCGATGCGGTTCTCGAACTCCTCGCGTTCGAGCCGCTGCGCCAATTGCGTCATGTCGCCTTCGTACCGCTGGGACGATTCGTCCATGAGACGCTCGAGCATCCCGTCGAGATCCAGATTCCGCAGCGTTCGATACAGGTAGTACGTGCCGCCCACCGGCCGACCCGGTTCCATGCCCGCGAACTGCGTCACCGCCGCCCGGGCCATCGCGGCCATCATCGCCTCGTCCGCATTGAGCAGCGCCCGGAAGAGCATCTCGGCGATCTCTTCGGGAGACATGTTCTGTCCGCCGCCGCGGCCGCCCATGCCCTGCATCTGCTGGGACATCCACTCTTCGAGGTTGTCCGGGTCGAACTCGCCGTCGCCGTTCTCTTCGCCGACGTTGTACTCGGGCCCGCGCAGCGAGAAATAGACCTCGAAGACCGTCTCGAACGCGCGCCAATGCTGCTCGTTCTTGACCATGGTGGCGGCCAAGGCGTACTTGAATGCGTCGCGGTCCTCGATCGGGATGTGCTTGACCGCCTCCATCGCGTCGAGATTCTCGGTCAGCGACACAGGCAGTCCGGCGTTGCGCAGCTCTCCGACGAAGCCACTGAGCAGATCCAGCATCGCCCTACGCCTCGACCGTCAGTTCCTTGGCGGTCTTTTCGATGTCCGACTGGTACTTGAGCAAGATGTGCAGCGTCGCTTTGGCCTGCTCCACATCGATGTTCTCGATGCCGAGCAGCACCAGCGTCCGGGCCCAGTCGAGGGTCTCGGAGACCGACGGCGCCTTCTTGAGGTCAAGCTGGCGGATGGAGCGCACCACTCGGGCGATCTGTTCGGCCAGGTTCTCGGTGATGCCCTCGACCTTGGTGACCACAATCTGCTTCTCGCGTTCGAGGTCGGGATAGTCGATGTGCAAGAACAGGCAACGGCGCTTCAGCGCTTCGGACAGTTCGCGCGTGTTGTTCGAAGTGAGGAACACGAGGGGAATCTGGGTTGCCATGATGGTGCCGAGCTCTGGAATCGACACCTGGTATTCCGACAGAATCTCCAACAGCAGGGCCTCGGTCTCGACCTCGACCTGGTCCACCTCGTCGATGAGAAGGACGACCTTGTCCTTCGCACTGATGGCCTCGAGCAGCGGGCGCGTCAGCAAAAATTCATCCTGGAAGATGTCGTCCTGCAGCTCCACCCAGTCATCGTGCTCGGCGTCGACACCCCGATCTGCCTGGATCCGCAGAAGCTGCTTCTTGTAGTTCCACTCGTACAGCGCCTTGGCCTCGTCGAGACCCTCGTAGCACTGCAGGCGAATGAGACGAGCCCCAGTCATCGCGGCGACCGACTTGGCGAGCTCTGTCTTGCCCGTGCCCGCGGGTCCTTCTACCAGCACGGGCTTGCCGAGCCGCTCAGCAAGGTACACAACACTGGCAATGCCGTCGTCGGCCAGGTACCCAACCTTGGCCAAGCCTTCACGGACACCCGAAAGGTCTCCGAACATTGTGTCGCACATGGTGGGTGTCTCCTTCACTAGAACGATCAGTGTGGCGGCTTCGAGCCGATGACCGCGCCGTCAGCCGCGGGTGTGGCCCTCGCCGGTCACCACAAATTTGGTGGTCGTGAGCTGTTCAAGGCCCATGGGGCCTCGGGCGTGCAGCTTTTGGGTGCTGATGCCGATCTCTGCGCCGAAACCGAATTCTTCTCCATCGACGAAGCGCGTCGACGCGTTGACGAGGACCGCTGCGGCATCCACACGACGCGTGAACTCCCGCGCGGCGGCCAGGCTGCGGGTCACGATCGCCTCGCTATGGCCAGAACCGTGCCGGTCGATGTGCTCGATCGCCGCGTCGAGATCATCCACGACAGCCACGCTCATCTTGAGCGCGAGGAATTCGGTCGAGAAGTCTTCGAGCGTCGCAGGAGCGATCTGGGGGGCGAGCGACTGCGACTGCGCATCGCCGACGAACTCGACCTCGCCAAGCTCGCGTACGACTCGGGGCAGAAACTCTGCCGCGACGTCACAGTGCACCAGCAGGGATTCCGCTGCGTTGCACACGGACGGCCGGCTCAGCTTCGCATTCGCCACGATGTCCACCGCCATGTCCAGATCGGCGTCTGTGTCGACGTAGATGTGGCAATTGCCGTCGCCGTCGATCACGTAGGGCACCGTCGCATTCGCGAGCACGGATGCGATCAGGGCCGGACCGCCCCGGGGGATCAGGCAATCGATGTACTCGCGTAGCCGCATGAACTCCGCAGCAGCTTCGTGTCTGGTGTCTTCGACCAGCACGAGCGCGTCCGCGGGAAGTCCGACCTTCGCGACGCCTTGGCGCAGGGCCGTAGCGATGGCCTGGTTCGACGCGAGAGCGGCCGACGATCCCCGCAGGAACGCCACGTTGCCGGACTTCAAGCAGAGCCCAAAGGCGTCAGAGGTGACGTTGGGCCGGCTCTCGTAGATGATCGCCACGACGCCGAGCGGCACCCGGACTCGCTCGATCTCCAGCCCGTTCGGCCTGGTCCAGCCGTCGACAACCTGCCCGACGGGATCCGCAAGCGCTTCAACGTTGCGAAGACCCGCTGCCATTGCGGCGATGCGTCCGGGATCCAGACGCAGACGATCGACGAGCGTCGCCGATGTTCCGGCGGCCTGGGCCGCGGCGACGTCGACGTCGTTGGCGGCGAGAACTTCATCCGCTGCGGCCTCGAGCAATTCGGCCGCTGCCAGCAGCGCTTCATTGCGCTCGGCACCCGATGTGCCAGCCAGGATCGTCGCTGCCCGCTTCGCCCGCTCGCCCAGTACAGACATTTCGATGTCTGCAGCGTGAACGGACGCGGGCGCGTCAAAGGCTGTGGCGGGCACCCAAGCAGACTAGCCGTCGGCTTGCTGAACACGACTGGGCACCGTGGCCTCGCGTGGTCGGCTCTCAGCCCAGAACCACGAGGTCGTCTCGGTGAACGACAAGCGGGAGAACGCCCTCGGGGAGTTCGCCACTGCGTCGCCCCGCTGCCGCCCGCAGCACTTCGGCGTCGAGCGCGACGAGGCCCTTGGCGAACGTGTCGCCCTCAGGATCGGAGATGTCAATGGCATCGCCGGCCGCGAACTTCCCGTCGACGTGCACCACACCGGCAGTGAGAAGTGACTTCCCGCCGGTGGCAAGGGCATTGCGGGCACCGTCGTCCACCGTGACGGATCCCCGAGCGGCAACGGCGAACCCGATCCACAGCTTGCGGGCAGACACCCGCGTATCGCGTGCGGCAACGGTCGTGCCTACGCCGTCTCGCGCAGCCGATGCGTCAATGACGACATGGGGTCTGCGAGCCGATGCGATCACGGTTCGGATGCCGCTCCAAGAGGCCATCTTCGCTGCAGCCAGCTTGGACGCCATGCCTCCGCTTCCCACTACGCCCGCCGATCCTGCCGCCGCCTGAAGCGACGGGCCCACCTCCAAAATCTCGGAGATGAGCGACGCATCAGGATCACGGTTGGGATCCGCCGTCAGTACGCCCGGCATGTCCGTGAGCAGGATGAGCAAGTCGGCGCGGACGAGATTCGCAACAAGCGCGGCGATGCGGTCGTTGTCGCCGTAGCGGATGGCATCGTCAGCAACAGCATCGTTCTCGTTCACGACCGGCACGACGCCCAGTTTCAGCAGGTGGCTGAAGGTCGCTCGGGCATGCAGGTACTGGTCACGATCGCGGAAGTCGTGCGGGGCGAGCAGCACTTGGCCCACGACCATGCCTGCTGCGCCGAACAATTCGCGGTACGAAGCCATGAGGTCGATTTGCCCGACCGCGGACATCGCTTGGAGCAGTTCAGGCTCGGTGGGCCGTTCGACGCCGAGTCGCTGAACCCCTGCGGTGATCGCCCCTGAGGTCACAGCGATGACTTCGTGGCCCACGGCACGCACTTCTGCGATCTCCGCTGCCAGTTTGGTGACCGCGCCGAGATCGACGTACCCGTCAGTTGTCGTGATTGAAGAAGTGCCGATCTTGACGACGAGCCGCTGCGGCGACGCCGAAGATGCGGGCGAATACGCCGCCTCCCGCTCGTTCGTCATCGCCCAATCCTGCCCTGCTCAGTGGCCCCGCGGAGAGGCAGCGGCCTGTGTGGTGGAGCCAATTGTCTCCCGCTCCTGTTCGCAACGCTGGTGGGCCGATCGGGCCACGGCCTCGCAGTCGATGTCGCGTTCGAGCCTACGATTCGCTGCCCATCTGGGGGGCCTCTCAGTCCGGTTCGTAGGTGAACTCGAAGTCTCCAATGCGCACGAGATCGCCTTCGATGGCTCCGCGTCGCGCTAGCGCACGTGAGACGCCCAGATTCTCGAGTCGTCGCTGCGCCCATGCAAGCGCGTCAGGGTCGGTGAGGTCCGACAGGGCCACAGCGCGCAGTGCCTGCCTGCCCTCGATCTCAAAGATGCCGTCTGAAAGGCGCAGCACCGTCACTCCTGTCGGCTCGGGCCGGTGAACGACGTATTGGCCTGGCGCAGCATCGGTCGCGCGAGCCTCGTCGACAAGCAGCCGCAGCTCCCGGAGCACTGGCGCAACTCCTTCCCCTGTCACAGCGCTGAGGCACAGGCCATTCCAGTCCAGATGAGCGACATCCGCCTTGGTGCCCACGACCAGCTTGCGACGGCGCGCCAGCGTGGGGTCGTATCTCTCCAGCTCGGAAACCAGGACGTCCACCTGTTCATGAGGATCACGGTTGGTGACCTCAGCCAGATCAGCCATCACCAGCAGCACTCGCGCTCTCTCGACGTGACGCAAGAATTGGTGCCCGAGGCCCTTCCCCTCTGCCGCACCTTCGATGAGGCCAGGCACGTCGGCGATCACCATTTCGAAACTGCCCGATCCGGGCCCAGGAGCGGACGCACCGCCGCCGCCGTCGTCAAGGCGCACGACGCCCAGATGGGGGGTGAGCGTGGTGAAGGGGTACGACGCGATCTTCGGCCGGGCTGCCGAGACAGCACTGATGAACGTGCTCTTGCCCGCGTTCGGAAAGCCGACAAGTGCGACATCGGCCATCAGCTTGAGTTCGAGGGACAGCCAACGTTCCTCACCGGGCTCGGACTGCTCGGCGAAATGCGGTGCTCGAAGACGATTCGATGCGAACCGCGTATTGCCGTGCCCTCCGCGGCCGCCATGCGCCGCGAGCCAGCGGTCCCCGGCGTTCACCAAGTCGGCGAGCAGGGCACGATCGCGGTCACGTACCACGGTGCCCTCTGGGACATGAACTATTTCGTCAACGCCGTTTCGGCCGTGTCGCTTGCGGCCCTGTCCGTGTGCACCGTCAGTCGCCCGTCGGAATGGGAAATCGCGAAATGCGAGCAGCGAAGCGACGTTGCGGTCGGCGACCAGCCAGACGTCGCCGCCGCGACCGCCGTCGCCTCCATCAGGCCCGCCGCGCGGCACATGCGCCTCGCGCCGGAACGACACGCAGCCTGCCCCGCCGTCACCGCCCTTGGCATGCAGCTGACACTCGTCGACAAAGCTGCTCATCGATCGTGACCCGTCAACCCGCGGCGATGCCGCTGCTCGAATGTCGCGGCCCCGCCGGGCCTCAAGGCGCCGGACGCCCGCTCATGCGCGGACCCCGCGGCGGCAACGCTCGCCTAAGTGTCGATGACGTCAACGAGCCGCCGACCACGGCGGAAGCCGAAACGCACGACACCGGGAGCCGTCGCATACAGCGTGTCGTCTTTGCCCCGTCCGACGTTTCGACCCGGATGGAACTTGGTGCCGCGCTGGCGAACGATGATGCCGCCGGCGTCGATGGTCTGACCCGAGTACACCTTCACGCCAAGGCGCTTGGCGACGGAGTCGCGGCCGTTGCGGGTCGAACCCCCGCCCTTCGTCTTGGACATCGTTCAGTCCTTCGCGATCGCCGTGATCTCGACGGTGCTGTAGCGCTGCCGGTGACCCCACCGGCGGCGATTGTTCGTGGCGTTCTTGTACGTGAAACCGTCGATCTTGGGACCCTTGGTCTCGCCCACGACGCGGCCGCGCACTGACGCTGAGGCCAGCTCTGCCGGCGTTGCCAGCACCGTGCCGTCATCGACCAACAGGACAGGCGTGAAAGTGACTTCTGAGCCTTGAGGGGCCTCGAGCAACTCGACCTGAAGCCGCTGACCGGCCTCGACGCGACGCTGCTTGCCACCGGTGGCGATGACTGCATACATACGAGACTGAGGATACTGGTCTGCGGCCCTACGCGAACAATGACTTGTGCAGTTGCACGCCACGCCCGTCACAGGCCTCGCAGCGGTCAGACACCGACTCGATCAGACCCTCGCCTGTTCGCATTCGCGTCATCTGCACAATGCCCATGTCTGAGATCGGCTCCGTCGCCGTACGGGTCTTGTCGCGCGCGAGGGCTTCGTTCAGCGTCTCCATCAGCTGATCGCGCTGCCGCTTGTCGTCCATGTCGACGAAGTCCACGACGATGATCCCGCCGATGTCGCGCAGACGAAGCTGCTTCGCTAGTTCGGTCGCTGCTTCAAGATTGTTCTGATACAGGGTCTGATTGAGGCTGGACTTGCCGACGTTTCGGCCCGTATTCACATCGACCACGGTGAGCGCCTCGGTGTGCTCGATGATGAGCGAACCGCCCGATGGCAGCCAGACCTTGCGATCGGTGGCCTTGCGCACCTGCTCGGCAACATGGACACGCTCGAACAGCGGAAGCCGTTCGGTGACCGGGTCGTAGAGGCGGATGCGGTCCGCCAGCGGTGCCGCGATCGCCTCCATGTAGCCCTTGACTTGCTCGAACAGCGCCGGATCGTCGATCACGACCTCGCGGAAGTCAGACGTGAATTGCTCGCGGATGATCCTGACGGCGAGTTCCGGTTCGCGGAAGAGCAGCGCTGGAGCATCCGTGCGTGCCGCGAGCTCGCTGATCTGTGCCCATTGGCGAGTCAAGCGTTCGATGTCGCGCCGGATCTCGGTGGGCGTCACGTTTTCTGCGGCAGTCCGCAAGATCACACCGAATCCCTCGGGCATCTCCTTGGAGAGCAGGCTCCGCAAACGCCGACGCTCGCGGCTGGGGAGTCTGCGCGAGATGCCCACAGCGCTGCTATTGGGGATGAGCACGACGAATCGTCCCGGCAGCGATACCTCAGTTGTGAGGCGCGCACCCTTGTGGCCGATCGGATTCTTGATGACCTGGCACATGATCGACTGGCCGTTGCGCAGCAGTTCACCGATCGCTGGTCCGTTCGTACGACGACCTCGCCGGCCTCCAGCGCGCTTTCGATCATTGCCGCTCGGCGCTTCCTCCTCGCCATCGGCAACGCCGGCAGTCTCGGTGGCGATCGTCAGGTCGCCTCGGTACAGCACCGCCTGCTTGGGGGTGCCGATATCCACGAAGGCAGCCTCCATGCCAGGCAGCACTCGGCGCACACGCCCGAGATAGAGGTTTCCGTAGATCTCCGACACGTCGTCGGAGGGCCGGCTGACGTGGTACTCGATCAGCGAGCGGCCTTCGAGCACCGCTATGTGCGTCGCCGCGTCCGCGACATGAACGCACATCCGGTATCGGCCGATGGGCTTTCCATTGCGGTACTTCCCCCGCCGCTCTGACAGCTGCTCGTCATCGAGTTGCACGGGCTGGTGATCGGCAAGGATGGCCTCGACGGGTGCATTTCGGTCTCGACCCGATGCCGGTCGACCTTGCGAGCCGTTGCGATCGCCAGTGCGAGCAGCCGTGCTCGCCGAGTCGGATCGACCGCCACGGCCGCGCCCCCTGCCACCGCGTCGGCGGCGACGACGACCGCCACCCGGTGCGTCGGCTTCCGGCGCGGGGGATCCGGCTGCGCGGGGGGGACGGGTGTCGCCGATCTGAGGCTTGCGGGCTCGCGGAGGCAGGGGCGCAGGAGGCAGGGAAGCCTCCTGCGCCTGGTGAACTTCGGTTGCCTCGCCGGTGTCCCCGGCGTCGGATTCGGAGGGTTGCTCAGCGGGCGCAGGGGCCTCAGTCGTCGCAGCGCGACCGGCCGGTGCGACCAGGCGACGCTTGCGAACTGTGCTCGATTGGCCTTCGCCAGATTCAGAATCAGCTGCGACCGCATCGCGGTCTGTGTTCTTAGCGACCGCATCGCGGTCTGTGTTCTTAGCGACCGCATCGCGGTCTGTGTTCTTAGCGACCGCATCGCGGTCTGTGTTCTTAGCGACCGCATTGCGGTCTGTGGTCGGCGCATTCGCGCTTGTTGTCATGTCATTCACTGACGAGTTCCTCTCGTCGATTGAGGGAGCACTGGGCGGGAGTCGCCGGTTCGGCGCGCACGCCTGCAGTGCAGGTCCATTGATGTGTTCTGCGGGCAATGCCCATTTCGTGGCCAGCGGCCAGCGCCGCCACCAGCTCACTTGGTCGCACGACTCGCGGCGTGGCCGACAGCTCTGCCGCCAGCACCGCTCCTCGGGATGTTTCGTCCACGACGGAGAGCGCCCCGATGCTGCCCCGCACGTCGTCGGTCAATGTTTGGCCCTTGTGGACGCGTGTGGCCACAACGTGATCCGCTTCGAGCAACGCTTTCGTTGCATCGGCAGCGTTCGCGGTGCTCAGGCCCGGTATCTCGAATCGCCACCCGCACGTGTGCACCGCTGACTGCAGCGATGGTCCGCCGCGTTCCTGCAGCAGAACTGCCGACACGCGCATGCCATCCGGCAATGCGGCGCTCAGCGCCTCGGCAACGCTGCAGTAGCTCGCTCCTGCGGCGGCCGATTCGACAGCACACGGACCGTGCAGCGCCGATCCGCATGCGATCTCGGGGCTGTCGGCGGCCATGCCGCTCAGCGCACCTGGCACGAGCGGCAGGTCCACATACTCGCTGTCGGACTCGTAACCGGTCGGCAACGCCAAGCCGAAACTGAGGCGCATACGCGGCGAGAATCCCTCGCTGTATGTCACGGGGAGGCCAACCTTACGCACAGCGCGTTCGGTCACCCGCGCCACATCGCGGTGGCCGATGAAGCGGATCTTGCCGATCTTTTCGAAACGGACGCGCAGCTTCAACGGCATCTCCCACCCAGCAGGGTGGGAGCGGCACACTGACCCGGCGTCGTCATGCGAAAGAGGCAGCTCATGCGCCGCCTCCCGCTGATCCAGCTGCGCCCGCCATCATGCGAGGCCGCAGCTCGACCGGCACCACATGGCCGGTCGCGAGGTCTTGTCCCGTCCCCTGACTGCCGCCGTTCGGGGCGACAGAGGACGCAACCATGTGCTCGATCCCATATTCGGTGCAGGCCCCGCAGTCATAACACGGGGTCCAGCGGCAGTCCTCCACGCCGTAACCGGCCAGAGAGTCCTGCCAGTCCTGCCACAGGAAGTCTCGGTGCAAACCCGCACCGATGTGATCCCACGGCAGCACTTCGTCGGCATTTCGATGGCGATGCACGTACCAGTCCAAGTCGAGACCGCACGCGGCCATCGCCTCTGCCCACATGTCCAGGCTGAAACGCTCGCTCCATTCCTGAAACGTCCCGCCCTTGCGCCACACGTACTCGATAGCGCGGCCCACACGCCGATCGCCCCGGCTGGCAATCCCCTCCGCAGTGGAGGCTGCCGGGTCATGCCACTTGAGCTGTACCCGGCGGTTCCGGCCGAGAGCTGAACGCACCAGCCGCACCTTGCGGGCCAGTTCTTCCGCCGAGTTCTGCCCGAACCATTGGAATGGGGTGTGGGGCTTCGGCACGAAGCCCCCCAACGACACCGTCACCGAAGCCCGCTTGGTGTATTCCTGACCAATTCGTGCACACGCGGCGGCCAGCTCAGCGATGGCTTGAGTGTCAGGGTCCATCTCCGAGGGCAGCCCCGTGAGGAAGTACAGCTTCATCCGGTGCCAGCCCTGGCTGTACGCAGATCGAACAGCTGCGTACAGATCCTCCTCGGTGATCAGCTTGTTGATGATCTGCCGCAACCGCCACGACCCGGCTTCCGGCGCGAACGTCAGTCCGGTGCGGCGCGCCTTGGAGACCTGCGCCGCGACGTCGACCGTGAATGCGTCCACTCGCAGACTCGGCAGCGAAACGCTCACACGTCCCGCACCCGAGAGCGTGTCACCGCAGCCGTCGAGGGCGCCGCCGCCGAGTGCGATCGTGTCACGCACCAGGTTCTCGATACCGCTGTAGTCCGCCGTGGAAAGCGACATCAGGCTCACCTCGTCGTATCCACTGCGCTCGAGACCGCGGCTGATCATCCCGCTGACTTGCGCTTTGGGCCGTTCCCGGACTGGTCGCGTGATCATGCCCGCCTGACAGAAGCGGCAGCCTCTCGTGCAGCCCCGGAACACCTCAACCGACAAGCGGTCGTGCACGACCTCAGTAACCGGTACGAGCTGACGCTTTGGGTACGGCCACTCGGCAAGGTCTGCAACCGTGCGCTTGCCGACGAGCGGAGGCACGTCGGCATGCTTGGGCGTCACACCCACCAGGGCCGGGCCGTCATAAGCGACGTCGTACATCGCAGGCACATAGACGCCTTCGATCTTCGACAGATCTCGCAATAGACCCGCTCGCGTCCCGGACTGCTTGCCCGATCGCTTCCAGCTTCCGACGATCTCGGTGATCTCGCCCACGACTTCCTCGCCGTCCCCGATCACGAAGAAGTCGACGAAGTCGGCCAGCGGTTCGGGATTGAAGGCGCAGTGACCGCCTGCCCCGATCAGCGGATCAGCATCAGAGCGCTTCGCTGCGCGTACCTCGACACCTGCGAGGTCGATGCAATTGAGGACGTTGGTGTACACCAACTCGGCAGAGAGATTGAAGGCGATGATGTCGAACTCGCCCGCTGGTCGATGCGTGTCGACCGAGAACAGCGGAAGTCCGGCGGCCCGGAGCTCGGCTTCGAGGTCGATCCACGGCGCATATGAACGCTCGGCCCATGAGTCAGACCGCTCATTGAGCAACTCGTACAGAATCTGCAAGCCAAGATTGGGCAGGCCGATCTCGTACGTGTCCGGATACGTCAGCAGCCACGAAGTGAGGTGCGGACCACCGGATGGTCGCTGCATGCCGTCCTCGCAGCCGATATATCGAGCCGGCTTGGAGACACGTGGCAGCAGGGGCTCAAGCCGTGGCCACAGGGTTGTCATTGCCCGTCCAACGCTACCGGTCGGCCTCGCATATGGGGCCGATGACCCCTCTTGGCGTCCACAGCGGGCCCGATGTGCCCTAGAGGGCGTAGCGACGCGAGCCGATGCTGATGACGATGCCGATTGCGGCGAATGTTGTCAGGGTGCCTGAACCGCCATGGCTCATGAGCGGCAGCGGGATACCGGTAATCGGCATGATGCCGATAGTCATGCCGATGTTCTGGAATACCTGAAACAGCAGCATCGACAGAACTCCGACCCCGAGTAATCGTCCGAAGGGGTCGCTGGCCGCTCGTGCAATGAGCCATATTCGCACCACGATGTACGCGTAGAGCGCCAGCAGCAGCGTTGCGCCGACGAGACCGAATTCTTCTCCCAGCGCCGTGAAGATGAAGTCGTTGTGCTGCTCGGGCACCAGGTCCAAGTTGGTCTGCGTGCCCTGCTTCCAGCCCTGGCCCCACACACCGCCCGCGCCGATTGCGATCTGGCTCTGCCTGAGGTTGTAGGAAGCCTTCTGAGGTTCGTAGTCCTGGTCCAAGAACGCTGTGAGGCGACCGCGTTGGGTCTCGCTCAACAGCCTCGGACCCTGCAGCGCGTCGATGCTGAAGACAAGCACCAGCGCCAGGATTCCTGCCAACGAGACGATGACAATGTGGCGCAATTGCGCGCCCGCCACAAGCAGCATTCCCATGGCGATTGCTACGAACACCAGCATCGTGCCGAGATCAGGCTGGCTGTAAATCAGGAACATCGGCACGGCCAGCAACAGGCCGGCATTGAACAGCGTGTCGAAGCGGAGATATCCCTCGTGATGCGCCACGAACGCCGCGAGCGACACGATCACCGCGAGCTTTGCGAATTCGGAAGGCTGCACCTGGAACCCGACGAACGGCAATTCGAACCATGAGCGTGCGTTGCGGATCTCGGGGCCCCAACGCAGCAGCGCTGCGAGTGCCAAAAGCACCGCCAGATACGCGGGTGTGGCGCAGTGCCGCAGGACTCGATAGTCCACGACCGCCGCTGCCACCATCACGGCGATGCCGATGAGCACGAAGATCGCTTGGCGTCGCGCCACCGTCAGCGGATCCGCGCCTTCAAAGCTCAGGCTGCGCCACGTCGCTGCATAGTTCATGGCGACGCCCATGCATGCCACGGTGATTGCCGCAGCGGCCAGCGTGTAGTCGGCGAACCACGCTGGAGAGCGCAGCTCACGTCGTGTCGGAGTCTTGGCGAGCAATCGGCCCAGCAGCATCAGCTCACCCCCTCACGGCGCCTGGGCAAGGTTGCGGCACCAAGCGCATTGTCGAACCGGTCGTCGAGTTGATCAACGTCGGGGATGCCGTCGCCATCGGCATCGCCCGGGGTATTGGCCCTGGGGATCTGGACGCCCCACGGACATCCCTGCGGCACATATCCCATGAACGCCGGATCCCCGCGCAGCGCCTCAGGCACCTCAGGGCATTCCGGTTGCGGAGGCACGAACGCGATTTGCGGCTCGGGCCAACGCTGCTCGTAGGCGCGCACCGCCTCCAGGATGCGGCGCGCCACCGGGGCCGCGGCCTCGCCCCCGAAGCCTGCCTCCTCCATCACCACGGCAACTGCGTACCTCGGGTCGTGCGTCGGAGCCCAGGCCACGAATACCGCTGAGTCTTCCTTCTTGCGGCGCAACACCGCGTTGAGGCCCTGCGCCTGGGCCGTGCCGGTTTTGCCCGACACGCGATAACCCTCGTGGTCGTAACCGTCAAACGCCTTGCCTGCGGTACCGCGCAGCCGAAGGCTCGTGACATTGCTCAGACCTTCGCGCACAACCGCTGTCCCATCGGGAAAGTCGACGACGTCGAGCACGCGCGGCTCGAACGTCAGCACCGCCTCACCGAAGGTGTCGGAGTCGCGCGAAACCACCGTCTCCACGATGTTCGGGGAGAAGCGCGTGCCTCCATTGGCGATCGTCGCGTAGGCATTCGCGAGCTGCAGCGGCGTGACGGCGACGAAACCCTGCCCGATGCCGGTGTTGATGTTGTCGCCTGGAAACCAGCGGACCGGTTCGTTGTACGGGTTGTACGCGTCGGGGTTCGCCTCGAAGAGGAACTTCTTGACGTCCCCATCGGGCACACGGCCTGACTTCTCGAACGGCAACTGCACCCCGGTGGGCGAACCGAATCCGAGCTCGCGAGCCATGTCCTGGATCGCCCACTGTTCGGGACCGTCGACCCAATACAGGTCGTCTGCGACTTTGTAGAAGTACGCATCGCTGGATCGGGTGAGGGCCGCCGAAAGGTCAACGGTGCCCAGCGCCGCTCGGTCTGAGTTGAAGAACGTGCACCGGCCGGTGCATCCTCGCGATTCGGGAATGCTGTAATAGCCGATGTCGTGATACGCCGCGCGCGGCGCGATCAACCCGGCTTCGAGTCCGGCCAAGGCAGTCACGGGCTTGAAGACCGAGCCGGGCGAGTACGTGCCCTGCACAGCGCGGTTGTTCAACGCCCCGGGGGCGTAGGGATTCTCGAAAACGGATTGGTACTCGGCGATGCTCAGGCCCTCGACCATCCATGTGGGGTCGAACGTCGGATGCGACGCCATCGCCAGGACATCGCCATTGCGAACGTCCAACACCACCGCAGCGCCGGTCAGTGCCGGGAAAAAGAAGCCGGAATCCCCGCTGACCGTTTTTCGAGACGCAATCAGCCCTTGCCGCAGATATGACTCAACCGCGGCCTGCAATTCAACGTCGATCGACAGGACGATGTCGTGGCCGGGACGCGGCGGCACATCGGCAAGGATCTGCTGCACTCGGTTCCGGCGGTCGACTTCGAGTTTGGTGCGGCCGGGCTCACCGTGCAATTCGGTCTCGAAGAGACCCTCGATGCCGGCTCGGCCGACGCGCTCGTACGGCAGGTAACCGTCGTCGATCAGCTCGCGGTGCTGTCGCTCGGACATCGCGCCGACGTATCCCACGATGTGCGCACCGACCTCGTTTTGGGGATAGACGCGCACCCAGTCCCACTTGGCCTCGACACCGGCTATCGAGCGTTCGGCAACGCGCAGCAGGCCTTGCTCGTCAAGACCGGTGGCCACGATCTTGGGCGCGAGGGGATGGCTCCGTTGGTCAGCAAGGCCCCTTCGGAGCTGCGCCACCTCTACGTCCAGCAGGTCAGCCAATTCGATGAGCAGGGTCTCGGCGTCCGCGTCGGTGTAGCTCGACTGGTCGAACGTGACGACGCCGGTGCGCACGTTGTCCGCGAGCACCACGCCGTGCCGGTCGAGGATGCGTCCGCGCGTCGGTGGCGTGATGATGATCCGCACCTGATTCGACTCGGCGGCCACGGCGTATTGATCGGTCTCGAGGACCTGGAGGTACCACAGGCGCGTGAACAGCGCACCGAACAGCCCGACCATGACAATGCCCAAGAAGGCCATCCGACGGCGGACCTGTTCATCCATTGCGAGACCCCCGCCGGGGAATTCGCTCGACGGAAATCGAGGGTCGCACGACGAGCGCCCAGCGCACGATCCGCTCGAGCAACGGATTTGCTGCCAACGCCGCGATACTCGTCACGATCGCAATGCGCACCAACGGCGCTTCGGTCACGTACACCAGATCCATCAGCCAGCCGGCACACCCGAAGAGTCCGATCGCTCCGGCTGCAAGCACCGCTGCGATCGCGGCCCGCGCCAGCCGCCCCGCCGAAGGCATCTGATCTGCGACAGCGCCGGACGCGTATCCCACCAGTATCAGGACCAACATCGACATGCCGAACGGCGTGTGCACGATCAGGTCAGCGGCCAGTCCACATCCTCCGCCGAGCGAGGCTCCTGCACTGCGACCGCCGACGGTCCCGCCGGCGACCGCGATCAGTACGAGGGGGTCGATGATGACACCGGCCGGTGTGATGTGGGCTCCGAAAGCGACGTGCACCATCACTGTGAGAGCGATGACGAGCGCTGAACGCGAGACCGGCCCCGCACCCGCCATCATCCGCCCGGCTCCCTCACGCCGAGCCGCCTCATGCCCGACAGCCTCATGCCCGACAGCCTCATGCCCGACAGCCTCATGCCCGACAGCCTCATGATTGGGGCGGCGGGGCTTGCGAACCCGTCGACTCCTGTGGCTCGGGATCTGTCGCCGCAGGACTGGTCGGCGCCGAGACCGCCGGCGCCGTTGTCGGCGGCGTGCGATCGACGACGACGGGCTCAGCCACAGCCGGCTCGTACAGCAGCACCTGGACCCATCGCAGTCGCGTGAGGTCTGCCGCCGGGTGCAAGGTGACGCGCTGGGCTCCGCGCACTACGTCGGGTTCGACGTCGGTAACCGTCCCGACCAGCAGTCCAGCAGGGAACGTGCTGCCTTCGAAGCCGCTCGTCACGACGGTTTCTCCCGGAATGACCACGGTTTCGAGCTCGATGTAGCTGACTTCAAGATCGCGTCCGGGGCCTCGGCCCGATGCCAGCCCATCGTCGCCGGAGCGCACCATGCGCACGCCCGCATCGAAACTCGGATCGGTCAACAATTCCACCCGCGACCACGTGATGCTGGCCTGAACCACCCGTCCCACTATTCCGTGGCCGCTCTCGACGGGCATGCCCTCGCGGATCCCATCCCGACGGCCCTTCGCCAGCTCGATGGTGCGTTCGAAATTTGACACCGGCGCATTGATGACGCGAGCAGTCACCCGCGGGATCGACTGGGCGTTGTCGCGCGCCCCGAGCAGCGCGAGCAGATCCTGACGGTCCCGCTCGAGTTCCCCGACCCGCAGCACCGATGCCTCAGCTGTGGCGAGCTCGCTGCGCAATTGAGCGTTCTCGGCCTCGAGGTCACTGAAGCCGACGACTCCACGCCACGCATTGCGTACCGGCGTGATGACCCAGTCGCCAACGCTGCGCACTGGCCCGAGCAAGTCCAGCGCGGCTCCCCGGGCGGTTTCCAGGGCGCCACCCGAGCCACGGGCGTCAAGGGTCAACAGGGCGATCGCCGTCACCACGAGTAACGCCAACCGGAGCCACGTGCGTCTCCGAATTCCGGCGCGGCGGGCCACGGTGCGGGGCGTCAGCGCCCCTCGCTGGAGGAGAACAGCACTCCGTGCAGGACGTCGAACTCCTCGAGCGTCTGGCCCGAGCCGCGAACCACTGCAAACAGTGGGTCTTTCGCGACATGCACTTCGACGCCGGTTTCGGACCGCAGCCGTTCGGTCAAGCCGCGCAGCAACGCGCCGCCGCCCGCGAGCGTGATGCCAAAGTCCATCACGTCAGCCGCCAACTCTGGCGCCGTGTCATCGAGGGTGGCCTTCACGGAGTCCACGATCGCGCTGACCGGCGCTACAATCGCCTCCCGTATCTCCACGCTGTCCACGCTGACCGATTCGGGAAGTCCGCTCACCATGTCGCGGCCCCGAACTTCGGCGAAGATCTCCTCGTGCAACGGCCACGCAGAGCCCAAGGCCAGCTTGAGTTCCTCGGCGGTGCGCTCCCCCACGATGAGGCCGTGCTCCTTTTTGATGTGCGCCACGATTGAAGCGTCGATCATGTTGCCGCCGACGCGGGCCGAACGCGAGGTGACGATCCCGCCCAGCGAGATCACCGCGACTTCGGTGGTACCGCCGCCGATGTCCACGATCATGCTGCCGCGCGCCGACTGAACCGGCAGTCCGGCGCCGATCGCCGCGGCCATCGGCTCTTCGATGATGTAGGCACGGCGGGCACCCGCGTATTCCGCCGCTTCCTGGACGGCACGCTGCTCGACGCCCGTAATCCCCGATGGCACGCAGATCACCATGCGCGGCTTGGGCCAGCGAGTCTGCGTGACCTGGGTAATGAAGTGGCGGAGCATTTTCTCGCAGATGTCGAAGTCTGCGATCACGCCGTCCTTGAGAGGACTGATCGCGGAGATATTTCCCGGCGT
This sequence comes from Acidimicrobiales bacterium, assembly GCA_963663635.2. Classification (GTDB taxonomy): domain Bacteria; phylum Actinomycetota; class Acidimicrobiia; order Acidimicrobiales; family Poriferisodalaceae; genus Poriferisodalis. The sequence goes on along the minus strand of CAXXMY010000006.1, from coordinate 128,873 downwards.
CCTCCCGATCATGCGCTTGGCCTCGCGGCCGACGGCAAGCGAATTGCCCGTTACTGCATCGACCGCGACGACGGACGGCTCGTTGAGCACGATGCCCCGACCGCGCACGAACACGATCGTGTTCGCCGTGCCGAGATCGACAGCAATGTCCCTGCCGCCGAAGATGCTGCCGCGTCGGCGGCGCCGGGAAGCCGTCACGGCCGGCATCAGCCGCTGACCCCGTCCATCATCATGCGGACCATCATTGCGGCCCCTGATCAGAACCCGCGCACGCTGCACTGTCGAAGAACAGGGCGATCTCGCGCTGGGCCGAGGCTTCGCCATCGGAGCCGTGCACCAGGTTCTCGGTGGGCGACAGCCCGAAGTCGCCTCGGATCGTTCCCGGTGAGGCCTGCGCCGGATTCGTAGCGCCCACCAGTGTCCGCACGATTGCGTAGGTGTCATCACCGGCGCCCTGGGGCCCTTCGATGACCATGACCACCGATGGCGACCTCGTTATGAACTCAAGCAAGGGCTCGTAGAACGGCTTGCCGGCATGCTCCGCATAGTGGTCTGACGCGATCGCACGATCGATCGTCCGAAGCTGCATCGCGGCGATCGTCAGACCCTTGCGCTCGAAGCGGCCAATGATCTCGCCGACGAGACCGCGCTCTACGGCGTCGGGTTTGCAAATCACGAGCGTCTGCCGCATTGCTGTCTCCCGGATCGTCGTGGCTGCGGTTGCGCCAGGCCAAAGGACCGGGCGGTTGGAGTGGGTAATTGTTCGGCTTTAGGCGGAATTCGTCGGTAGCTGGGCCCCTCGGCGGCTCGCCATTGCGTCGGCGCGGCGTTGCCGCCGAAGCGGCGGGATGGTTGTCGGGACAACCGAGGCGTGGTGCGCAGACCGCGCGGTTCGAGGTTAGTGCTACCGCGCCGCCAGAAGTCGTCGCGCCTCAGCCGCGATGTAGAGCGAGCCTGTCACGACAACGATTCCCTCAGAACCCGCCCGATCCTGCGCTACTTCCACCGCCGCTGACACATCGGCTGCCGGGATGATGTCGGGTGACGAAGCGCCGGGGCCAGCAGCCGCAATTGCCGCCTCCACAGCGTCAGCCACCTCCGATGCCGGTATCGCGCGAGGCCACGGCACAGCCGCCGTCACCACCGCGCTGAACGGCCCCAAGTCCAGGGCCTCACAGAACGCTGCCGGATCATGGGGCCGATTGGCCCCGACCACGAGCACGGCCTCGCCGACTGCACGCGACTGCACATCTGGCGCCAAGCCGCCTCCGCTCCCCACCGAGAGTGCCTCGGAGAGCGTGTCGCGCAACGCGGCAGCGCCAGCCGGGTTGTGTGCTCCGTCAATGACGACCGTCGGCCGAGTGCTGATGATCTCAAAGCGGGCCGGAAGCGACACGTCGCCGAGGGCAGCCGTCACCAGCTCATCATCGAGGAGTCGGCCAAAGAAGGCCTCGACGGCAGCAATCGCGGTCGCCACGTTGGTGGCCTGGTGTGCTCCGTGCAACGGAACGAAGACGTCGCGATGTTCGCCGAACGGCGTTCGAGTGCTGACGACCTGCCCATCGACGGCGACACGACGGTCGACCACGTCCCACTCGTCGCCGCGGCGCCACAGCTCCGCGCCCGCCTCCTCGGCGGCCTCGACGACGATGTCGGCCAGCGCAGGAGCGGTTTCGCCACAGATCGCCACTGCTCCGGCGGAGATGATTGCCGCCTTCTCCGCGGCGACGTCGGCAAGCGTCGGACCGATGATCTCGAGGTGATCTTCCCCGACGTTGGTGATCACTGCCACCGCGGCGTCCACGACGTTCGTGGCGTCCCAGCGCCCGCCCATGCCGACCTCGATCACATTGACGTGCGCCGCGGAGGCGAACCAGTTGTATGCGGCAGCCGCCATGACCTCGAAGTAGTTGGGTCGCTCGCCGAGTCGCTCGACCACCAACGGCTCGAACACCGCTATCTCGCTGATTGCCGCCGTGAAGTCTTCGTCCCGCAACGGCACGTTCGCCAACATGATCCGATCGTTGACACGCTCGATGTGGGGCGACGTGTAGCTGCCTGCTGTGAGGCCGCAGGCGCCGAGCAGCGCCACGGCGAGGCGAGCCGTGCTCCCCTTGCCGTTCGTGCCCGTGATGTGAATGGCCGGGACGTTGTCCTGGGGGTCGCCCAGCACGCCCATGAGCGTCCACATGCGATCCAGCGTGGGCACGTCCACGCTGGGCGAGCCGAGCAAACGCTCGAGATCGATGTGGGAGTCCAGCCAGTCGAGGGCTGCTTCGTAGTCAGCGAGCGGCAATGACACCGCGGCGCTCAGGAGGCGCGGCGCGACGGGGACGATGCGGTGCGCGGAACCAAGGTGGGGTTCACCTTGTCCAGCACGACACCGCGGTCCACGATGCACCGGGCCACGTCGTCGCGGCTCGGCAGGTCGTACATCAGCCCCAGCAGGACTTCCTCGAGGATCGCACGAAGCCCCCGTGCACCGGTATTGCGGAGCATGGCCTGGTCGACGATGGAATCGAGTGCGTCGTCGGTGAACTCCAGTTCGACATCGTCCAGCTCGAACATTCGACGGTATTGGCGCACCAAGGCGTTCTTGGGCTCGGTGAGAATGCGTCGCAATGCGTGGGTATCCAGTGGGTCGACCACGCCGACGACCGGCAGCCGGCCGATGAACTCGGGGATGAGCCCGAAATGGCGCAGATCCTCAGGCAGCACCTCGGCCAGAACGTCAAGCGGCGGCTTGCTCGCCGCACTTCGCAAGGTCGCGCCGAAGCCCACGCCTCGCTCGCTGACCCGGTCAGCGATGATTCGCTCGAGTCCGTCGAATGCCCCGCCGCAGATGAACAGCACGTTGCTGGTGTCGATCTGCAGGAATTCCTGGTGCGGATGCTTGCGCCCGCCCTGTGGCGGCACCGACGCAACCGTGCCTTCCAATATCTTCAACAGCGCCTGCTGGACGCCCTCGCCGGAGACGTCGCGAGTGATCGACGCGTTCTCTGCCTTGCGGGCAATCTTGTCGATCTCATCGATGTAGACGATTCCAGTCTCGGCCCGCTTGACATCGAAATCGGCTGACTGCAAGAGCTTGAGGAGGATGTTCTCGACATCCTCTCCCACGTAACCCGCTTCGGTCAGCGCTGTTGCGTCCGCGATGGCGAACGGCACATTGAGCAGGCGTGCCAGCGTCTGCGCCATCATCGTCTTGCCACAGCCCGTCGGGCCGATCAGCAAAATGTTCGACTTGGCGATCTCGACATCGTCTTCTGCGCCGGGTGCGGCGGGTTCGAGCCGCATCCGCTTGTAGTGGTTGTAGACGGCGACCGACAGGATCGTCTTGGTACGGTCCTGATCGATGATGTAGTCATCGAGGAACGCAAAGATCTCCCGCGGCTTGGGGACAGCCTCGAACGGCGTTGCTGTGGAGGTCTCGACTTCATCGTCGATGATCTCGTTGCACAGGTCGATGCACTCGTCGCAGATGTACACGCCGGGGCCCGCAATCAGCTTGCGCACCTGTTTCTGGGACTTGCCGCAGAAGGAGCACTTGAGCAGTTCGCCGCCTTCGCCGAACTTCGCCATGTTGCGCCTCCCTTCTGCTGTCGCTGGTCACATCTTCGCGATGGGCCTACAGGGTCGCACACCACCAGCCCGACCGCGCGCTCACGCGTCTCGCCAAGAATGGCACAGAGCACTCCGCGGAGCGCGGTCCGGTTATGTGATCCGTCAGCGGGGAGCCAGAAGAACGCGCCGGTAGGCTCTGCGCTTCGTGAAGACGACGTTGACGCCGCTGGATCTAGCGGATTTCATCGGTCCCGCGCCGATTTCTGAAGAACTTCCCCACCTCGACGATGTTGAAGAAGTGTCGGCGTCCGAAACAGTCGGCGATACGAGCGGTCCCCCGGACGCCAACGGCGACGACATCACCGACGGCGGCGACAGCGGCGACGACACCGATGTCACCGATTCTGACGGCGCGATCGAACGCGTCATCGGGCCCCGGGTCGAGCTGACCGTCGAAGTGGATGCCGAAACCTTTGATGCCGATATCGACGCTGCGTTTCGCAAACTGGCGGGCGAAGTTCGCATTCCGGGTTTTCGGCCAGGCCGGGCACCACGCCGGGTGCTCGAGTCGCACTTCGGCACAGACGTTGGACGCGCCCAGGCGCTCGAGGATGCTGTTCCGCGCTACTACGCACAAGCGGTCCGCGACTACGGCGTGGATGTCGTCAACCAGCCCGATCTCGAACTGACACATGACGGCAACGAGGGAACGGTGGCCTTCACCGCAACCGTGGAGATCCGACCGACCGTCGCTGTCACGGGTTACGAGGCGCTGCAGATCGAGATCCCGTCGCCCGAGCCCCCAGACGCCGATGTCACCGCTCGGATCGACGAGACTCGCCGCCAATTCGCCGACATCTCGGCCGTGGACCGACCCGCGGCGACGGGCGACCGCGTGAGCATCGACATCGAGGGCTCCGTCGACGGCGAAGCCCTGCCGGGACTCTCCGCGCAGGACTACCTCTACGAGCTCGGCAGCGGCGGCATCGTCGAAGCCGTCGACGACGAGCTGCTCGGCGCCCAGGCGGGCGATGAGCTCTCGTTCAGCGCGCCGCATCCGGTACAGCCCGAAGTGCAGATCGACTTCGAGATCAGGGTCAATGCGGTCTCAGAGCTCGTGCTGCCCGAATTGACAGACGGCTGGGTCGACGAGAACACAGAGCACGACACTGTGGACGAGCTGCGCGTCGCAACGGTGCGGCAGCTCAGCTTCGGGCGCGTCATGCAGGCGAACATGGTGCTGCGCGACGAGGCCCAAAAGCAGCTGGCAGCGCTGGTCGAAGGACCGGTGCCCGATGCCATGATCAGCGGAGCAATCGCCGACCGCATGACCGAGCTGGGCAGCGGGCTTCAGCAGCGCAAGATGACAATCGAAAGCTGGTTGGAGGCGACCGGCCAGGAGCCAGGCGAGTTCATTGCCGAGTTGCGCGATGACGCCGATCGGGGCGTCCGGCTGGACCTCGCACTGCGCGCTGTCGCCGAAGCCGAGAACATCGAGGCCGACGAGACCGAAATCGACGCCGAGCTGGAGCGAATGGTGGCGAACGACAGCCGCAGTGCTTCGCAGCTGCGGGCCACGATGGAGGACGCTGACGGGATGGCGCAGCTTCGCTTCGCCATCCGCAAGGGCAAGGCTCTGCAGTGGGCGATTGATGCAGCGACGCTCGTAGATCCCGACGGGACGATCATCGAACGCTCAGCGCTCGTGATGCCCGGGCTCGACGCCGAGCCGGATGCAGACGACCCCGACAGCGGCGCGGAGCGCGACGAAGCAACGGCCGATGGTAGAGAAGAACCAGATTCAGGCGACCAGGACACAGAGAACGATCAGGACGCAAGAAGCTCAGCGACAGAGGACGAATCGTGAATACCGAGTTCCCCGCCACTGCGGGACAATCCAGCGTCGATGCAGGACGGCACCGCGCCAGCAACTACCTCGTGCCCACCGTTGTGGAGCAGACCAATCGGGGCGAGCGGGCCTACGACTTGTATTCGCGGCTGCTGAAGGAGAACATCATCTTCTTGGGCACGCCCATCGATGACATCATCGCCAACCTGGTGTGCGCTCAGTTGATCCACCTTGAGTCGGAGAACCCCGAAAAGGACATCAACATCTACATCAATTCCCCGGGCGGAGACATCAGCTCGCTGTTCGCGATCTACGACACGAGCCAATACATCCGCAATGACATCACGACGATCTGTCTGGGTCAGGCAGCCTCCGCAGCTGCGGTATTGCTGGCCGCTGGCACACCGGGCAAGCGGATGGCGCTGCCCAATGCACGTGTGCTGCTGCATCAGCCCTACGGGCAGGCAATTGGTCAGGCCACCGACATCGAACTCGCCGCTCGGGAGATCGAGCGCATGCGGGAGCGCCTCGAGCGAATCATCGCCCACCACACCGGGCAGGCCCTCGAGCGAATCCACAACGACACCGACCGCGACTTCATCATGGATGCCGAGTCCGCCAAGGAGTACGGCATCATCGACGAGGTGATCGCCAGCCGCGCCGTCCTCGAAGACGGCCCAATCCGCGCCGCATAGGCGAGCGGACGACGGGAATCACTGAATCCCCGCAGCACACCACGTGCTGCCAGCATCATCAGCTTGGAAGGCTGAGGTTCGGACGAGCGGACGACGGGAATCGAACCCGCATCATCAGCTTGGAAGGCTGAGGTTCTGGCCGTTGAACTACGTCCGCTAGGAGCGCCGAGGGTAGCGGCGCGCGCCGGACTGGTATGTGGAGCTACTTGTCGAGATTGAAGGGCAGCGGCGTTGTCGTGACCCTGCGTTCGATGCCGTCGAGTCCGACCCGCAATTCGGTGCCTGGCGCGAACCAGGGCGGATCCAGCAGAGCGAGTCCGATGTTGGCCTCGAAGCGTGGGGAGCGCGTGAGCGCTCGCAAGGTGCCGACTGGATGCCCATCGGGATTCTGGACGGTGCGTGGCGACCGCAGCGGCATCGGAGGCTCACCGTCGACCACGAGCCCGACGAGGCGGCGCTGGGAGCCCGATGCCCGCCGAGCCGCCAGCGCGGCTTTGCCGATGAAGTCGTGACCCGCTTGAGGGTCGCCATCGTCATCCAGACTGACGAAGCGGCCGATCCCGGCCTCGTCCGGATCTGTCTCGGGGTCGGTGTCGCCACCGAAGGACAGCAGGAAATTCTCGATGCGCTCTGAGTTGTTCGGCGCGTCCACTGCGAGCCCAAACGGTCTGCCTGCTTCCCACAGCAGGTCCCAAAGCTGCTTTCCCTTGGCACCATCCATCAAGAAGAGCTCGAAGCCGCCTTGGCCCGACCATCCCGAGCGGCACACCATCATGGGGATGCGATGGTGTTCATGGCGGACGAAGCGGAAGAAGCGGATATCGCGTACCCAGTCTCCGAGCGCTGCCGCGACGATGTCGGTGGCGCGGGGGCCTTGTATGGCGAGCGGCCAGACATCAGGCTCGACCACCTCGACGTCGAAACCGCCCTCGCCCGCGATGGCCCGCGTCCACAGCAGCACATCGCTGTCCGCGATCGAGAACCAGAACGTCGTTTCGTCGATTCGAAGAGCCACAGGGTCGTTGATGAGTCGACCCTCGTGGTCGCACATCGGCGCATAACGGGCCGCACCGACCTCGAGATCGCGATGGTGCGCCCGGTCTTGGCGGTGGTGCAGGTCGCGGGCGCACAGATAGGTGACCAGTCGGTGTGCATCCGGTCCCGAGATCTGAACCTGTCGCTCGCAGCCGACGTCCCAAATGGCTGCCGTCTCGGTCAGGGCGCGGTACTCGGCACCAGGATCATCGGTGCCGATCGGGAGCACGGTGTGGTTGAAGACCATCGCCTTAGTGATGCCCGCGGCCACTGCCCGGTCCCAATAGGGCGTCGTCTTCGTTCGGGAACCGATGATCAGCTCCATGCCGAGCGCCAGTCCAGCGACCCGAATTCGCTGCCAGCGCCCAGCTAGCGGCCGAACGCCTGCAGGTGGCCCGCTTTGCGGAGTGCCTCGAAGAATTCCGGCGTGTATGCCGACTCGGGGTCGGCACGTACGTTCTCGTCGATCACATGCGCGTCGTCACCGACCAGAATGCGCCACTGGCCGGCCAGCACTCCCGACAGGATGATCTCGGCGGCCTGAGCAGCCGTCGTCGGGGCATCGTCACGGAATCGCGTATTGCGGTCGACGACCAGCGCCTCGATCTGGTCATCGCTGAACGCATCCAGCGGGACGCCCCGGGCGGCCATCGTCTTGCGCAGCAGGGGCACGTCCATGCCGTGAGCCTCGGTGCTGTTGAGCGCGATCGAGGTGCCGATGTGACCGGGCATGACGACGTGGGCACTGACGTGCGGAGCATGCACGGCGAGATCCACCATGAGCGCCTCGGTGAAACCCTTCACTGCGAACTTGGCAGCGCAGTAGGAGGTATGGGGAAATCCCGGTCCGACGGTCGCCCAGAAACCATTGATGCTGCTGGTGTTGATCATCGCTCCTGCGTCCGAGCGGACGAGCAGGTCCATGAAGGCACGCGCGCAGTTCAGTACCCCGTTCCAGCACACCTCAAAGGTCTTGTCCCACGCTTCCCGCTGGTCATCGATCACGAAGCTGCCGCCGCCGCCGATGCCGGCGTTGTTGAACAGCAGGTTGATGTGGTCGGTGTCGTGTGCAGCGGTCACCTCGGCGGCAAACGCCGCCACGGCGTCTGCGTCGGTGACATCGCACTGATGCGTGGTGATTCGCACGCCGCTCGCTGCCTGCGACCCTGCCAGGTCAGCGGCCTGCTGCAGCGTCTCGGTATTGAGGTCGCACGCCGCGACATGCGCGCCTGCTGCTGCGAGCTGGCATACCAGCTCACGTCCCATGCCGGTGCCGCCACCGGTGACGACGGCAATGCGTCCCGCGAGTTCAGTGACCGCCATGGACCGCTCCCCCTGTGCTGATTCGGGGCGGCCGACGCCGCCCGACTCCCCCTGCGAGGCCGCAGTCTGGCAGCGCGGCGTCGATCTCGCGCCCACACAGCGTGCCAGGCGTCCGATCAGCCTTCCGGCGGGCCGCCCGCGAACATCTCGGCGCCGGTGCGCGGCTAGCGGCCGAACGGCTGCAGGTGGTCCGCGTTGCGCAGCCGCTCGAAGAACTCCGGTTCGAAAGCCGACTCAGGATCGGCGCGCACTGCATTGTCGATCGCGTGCGCGTCATCACCGACCACGATGCGCCAATCGCTCGCGAGGACTCCCGCCAAGATGATCTGGGCCGCCTCGGCAGCTGTCGTCGGGGCATCGTCTCGGAAGCGCGTGTAGAGGTCGAGGACCAATGCCTCAACCTCGGTGTCGCTGGACTGATCGAGCGCCACCCCCCGGGCCGCCACGGTCTTGCGTAACACCGGCGCATCGAGACCGTGAGCGAAGACGCTGTTCAGATCGATCAACGTGCCGATGTGGCCAGGCATCACTACGTGGGCGCTGACGTGGGGCGCGTGCAGCGCGAGATCCACCATGAGCGCCTCGGTGAAGCCCTTGACGGCGAACTTCGCCGCGCAGTACGACGTGTCCGTCAAGCCTGGACCGAGCGTCGGCCAGACGGCCATGATGCTGCTGGTGTTCACCATCGCTGCCGCATCTGAGCGGACGAGCAGGTTCATGAAGGCGCGAGCGCAGTTCAGTACCCCGTTCCAGCACACCTCAAAGGTCTTGTCCCACGCAGCTCGTTGATCATCGATGACGAAGCTGCCGCCGTGGCCGATGCCGGCGTTGTTGAACAGCAGGTTGACGTAGTCGGTGTCGTGTTGCTCCATTACCTCCGCGGCAAACGCTGCGACGGCATCTGCGTCGGTGACATCGCACCGGTGCGTGGTGATTCGCGCGCCGCTTGCGGCCCGCGAGGTAGCCAGCTCGGCGGCCTGCTCCAGCGTCTCATCATTGAGATCGCACGCCGCTACGTGTGCGCCTGCCGCTGCGAGCTGGCACACCAGCTCGCGGCCCATGCCGTTGCCGCCGCCCGTGACCACGGCAATTCGTCCCGCGAGTTCAGTGACCGCCATGGATCGCTCCTCCGAGCTGATTCGCGGGCGGCTGGTGCCGCCCGTCTCCCCGTGCGAGTCCGCAGTCTGGCAGCGCGACGGCGGTCGCGCGCCCAGCTCACGTGTCAGATGCCAGATCAGCCTTCCGGCGGACCGCCCGCGAACATCTCGGCGGCCGCGGCTTCCATTTCCTCGGGAGTCGCGTCTCGCATATGGGTGGCGATCGACCAGTTGTGACCGAACGGATCGCGGATGCCGCCGAAGCGGTCGCCCCAGAACATGTCCGCCGGTGGCATGGTCAACTCAGCACCTTGCGCCACGGCCGCCTCGATGGTGACGTCGCAGTCGACGACGTAGCGGTGCAACGTGACCGAGGAGCCGCCAAGTGCGGCTGGGGCTGATTCCGAACCGGAGAACTCTGGAAAGTCGTCGGCCAAGAAGATCAGGCCGTCGCCCAGCACCAACTCGGCGTGAATCAGCTTGCTGCCATCGGGTGTGGCCTGCCGGTGGGCCTCGCGGGCACCGAAGGCGGCCGTGTACCACCGGGCGATCCGTCAGTACGGGCACCGATCGTCATGTAGGGCACGACAAAAGGCCGGTCGGCGGGAATTGGTTCTACTTCGCTCATGGCAGCGGACTTTATCGACGGCATCGCGAGGCAGACTGAGGGAGGAATACTCAATGGCTCGGGGGCCGGAGCACCGTGGCGATTTCCAGCAGCGGTGCGGCAAAGCCGGCCTGCAAGGAGGATCTTCGATGAGGCAGATCGACCACTGGATCGGCGGGCAACGTACGCAGGGCTCACCGAAGACGATGTTCGAGGTGACCGACCCGGTCACGGGAAACGTCATCGCAGAGGTGCCAATGGCATCAGCGGGCGACGTGGACGCCGCCGTGGGCGCGGCGCGCTCAGCGTCGGACATCTGGCGCGAGGCTTCGATCTCGTCGCGTTCGGCGATCATGTTTGCGTTCCGCGAGCTGCTCGAGGAGTACCGCCTCGAGTTGGCCGAGATGGTCTCGGCCGAGCACGGCAAGGTGCGAGCCGACGCCCTCGGCGAGGTTCGGCGAGGGATCGAGGTCGTGGAGTTCGCCTGCGGCGCCGGCCAGCTGCTCAAGGGCGAGCGCACCGATGACATCAGCACCGAGCATGACGCCTACACCGTGCGCCAGCCGGTCGGTGTGGTGGCGGGCATCACGCCGTTCAACTTCCCCGCGATGGTGCCGATGTGGATGTTCCCGGTGGCGATCGCCTGCGGCAACGCGTTCGTGCTGAAGCCCTCTGAGAAGGATCCCTCGGTGGGCGTGCGCATCGGCGAGCTGTTCGCCGAAGCCGGGCTCCCCGACGGCGTGTTCAACGTGCTGCACGGCGACGCCGATGCGGTGAACGGGTTGTGCGAGCACCCTGGGGTCGATGCGGTGAGCTTCGTGGGCTCGACACCGATCGCCCGGCACGTGCACCGCACCGCGTCGATGTCCGGCAAGAGAGTGCAGGCGCTCGGCGGTGCCAAGAACCACATGATCGTGTTGCCCGATGCTGTCATCGGCCAGGCCGCTGACGCTGCCGTGTCGGCTGGCTACGGCTCTGCCGGCGAGCGCTGCATGGCCATCTCGGTGGTCGTGGCGGTGGGGGCAATCGCCGACGAATTGGCAGAAGCCATCTGCGAGCGGATCGATGCGCTGCGCATCGGCCCCGGACTCGGCGCTGAGGCCGTCGACATGGGTCCGCTGGTCACCGCAGAGCACCGTGATCGGGTGCTCAGCTACATCGACCTGGGCGAATCCGAAGGCGCTGTTCTGCTGCGTGACGGCCGTGGCCTCGTCGTGGACGGCCACCCGAACGGCTACTGGGTCGGACCCACCCTGCTCGACGAGGTCACCACCGAGATGAAGGTGTACGAGGACGAGATCTTCGGACCGGTGCTGTGTCTGGTGCGCGTGGAGTCTTTCGAAGAAGCGATGGAATTGATCGAGAACAACCAATACGGCAACGGCGTGGCGCTGTTCACCCGTGACGGCGGTGCGGCACGCCGGTTCCGGCGCGAAGCCCCCGTCGGGATGATCGGTGTCAACGTCGCCATTCCGGTACCGATGGCCTACCACTCGTTCGGTGGCTGGAAGGACTCGCTGTTCGGCGACCACCACATGCACGGCCCCGAAGGCATCCGCTTCTACACGCGCCTCAAGGCCGTCACCGAGCACTGGCCCGACCCCGCCGACCGAGGCGTCGACCTGGGCTTCCCGACCGCCCGCTGACCACCCGCTAGCGCACCAAGCGCACAGCACTTTCCACAACGGCTCGATTTGTGCACAAAGTTTTCACAATGTGCGCATCGCTGCTAGAATGGGGGCCGTGAACGCCGAGAGTGCCGAGCATATTTCTGCATCGGCAGAGCTTCAGGCGCAACTGAACGCCGCCGTGCCGCTTCTGCGGACTGCCGCTACCGATCACGAAACGATCGAAGTCAAGTCCGCGGCGGGTGGCTTCCCCAAGAGCGTGCTGAAGTCCATCTCAGCGTTTTCCAATGGCCGAGGGGGCCTGCTCATCCTTGGGCTGAGCGATACCGACTTCGTGCCAGTGCCCATCGAGGCTTCCAAGCTCGCAGCCGACCTTGCTTCAGCGTGCTCAGACGACCTCGAACCCAAGATTCGGCCGAATATCGGCATCTGCGATGTCGACAGCAGCCCGGTAGTTGCGGCTCGTGTCCCGCCGCTGGGACACCAACACCGACCCTGCTATGTCCGGGGCGAGGGCATGAACCAAGGTTCGTACACCCGAGTTTACGATGGCAACCGGCGCCTGACGGATTACGAGATGCATGTACTGGTCTCGGGTCGCGGACAGCCGAACGATGATGCCGCGCCGGTCGACGGTGCCCGTTTGGAGCATCTGGACGCTGCGATGGTGAGCGACCTGCTGAGACGGCTCCGCCAGCGGCGCGGTGCGGTCTTCACCGAAGCCGCTGATCACGAAGTGCTGCACATGCTCGGCGTGCTGATCGAACCGCGGCCCGACTCACCAGCCACTCTCGCGGGCTTGCTGGCGCTCGGCCGCTACCCGCAGCAGTTCGTGCCCCAACTGGCTGCTTCATTCGTCGTGTTGCCGACAGCTGACGGGTCGCCTCTGGCCGATGGAACGCGCTTTATCGACAACCAGCCGCTCGACGGGCCGATACCAGCCATCGTGGCTCAAGCCGTCTCGGCGATGCAACGCAACATGCGACGGCGATCAGTCGTTGAAGGCGCCGGCCGGCAAGATATCTGGGACTACCCAGCGGAGGCCATCCGCGAAATCGTGGCAAATGCACTCATGCACCGCGACTACCACCCGACCGCGCACGGCACTCAGGTGCGCATCTCTCTGTACCCCGATCGATTCGAGGTTGCCAGCCCCGGCGGGTTGCACGGCATCCACGCAGGGCACACCGACGTAGCGCAGCTCATTGACGCGAGCATCAGCAGCACCCGCAATGCGCTGCTCGCACGATTGCTCGAAGATGTCGTCATTCCGGGAACCGGCAGGCCCGTATGCGAAAACCGGGGCTCGGGATTGCGCGCGGCGGTTCAGGCTCTCGACCGGACGGGAATGGGACCGCCTGAACTGGATGACCAAGTGCGCGAGCTGGTAGTCACTGTTCGCGATCAGTACTTCCGCCTCGGTGTCTCGGCAATCGGCGGCGCCGACCGCATTCCAGGCACCTTCGGCCACAATCCATGGCCACCCATGTCAGGACCGAATGTGAGCCAGCAGACTCGGTCGCACCAGCTGTACAGGGGCACACCAGAACAGATGATCCGTCTGCTTGAGGCTGGCCCGCGCAGCAGCGTCGATCTGGCAGCGGCGCTTGACACCTCGAAACAGACGGTGCTGAACTGGCTACGTCGCCTCCGAGCCGATGGCATCGTGGCACCCACACACGCCGAGCCCCGTACCCGTGGCAACAAGTGGATGCTGGTGCCGCAGTAGTAGCCATCGGTGTGCTGGTACCACACCACGCAAGCGCGACATTGCACGAACATCGTGACTTCAGTGCCATCGACTAGGAAATCAGGTCGTGACCGATATCGGGGAACTGAGCGAATCGAGTCGTTCAGACGAGCTGGACGAAGTGCTCGACGAACACATGATCGGGGAACTCGCCGGTCTGCGCTCCTTTCAGCGAGGGGTCGGATACCTGAATGACCGTCGGGTGGAATCGGCGGCAGCGAGCGACAAAGGGGTGCGCGCGACGGTGCGCGGAACAATGCCGTACGACGTCGAGTTGTGGCTCGACGCCGACACGCTGAACTGGTCGTGCTCGTGCCCTGCGGCCGAAGACGGCTCGTTCTGCAAGCATTGCGTCGCCGTGGCGTTGTCGCTGCTGCGCACCGGCGAGCGTTCCGAAGGCGCGAGCGGGCCAACGCGGCCGTCGCAGCGCAGCCGAAGCGCCGACCCTGATGTCCCCCTGCTCGAGGGGTTCGTGCACCGGCTCGATGTCGAACGGCTGGCGGAGATCGTTCTGCAAAAGGCTGCCGACGATTGGCGCTTACGCGAACGCCTGCTGCTCGAAGCGAGGTCCGAGCAAGGCATAGGACCGGATTTGGATGAATGGCGTCAGCGGATCAAGGGCGTTTTCGCCGCCGGTCGTCATGTGAGCTATCACGAAGTTCACGAATGGGCAGAAATTGTCAACGACATGATCGACGCGATGGTGGAGCTGTGCGATGCAGGTCATGGCCCCGCAGCAGCGCAGCTCGCTGAATATGCGCACAGGCGGGCGGACATGGCCATGGGTCTTGTGGACGACTCTGACGGGTGGCTGACGGCCATATCCGACCGACTGGCCGATCTGCATCTTCAGGCGTGCGAGCAGAGCACATCAGACCCGGTCAAGCTGGCTAAGCGCCTCGCGGAGCTCGAGATAACGTCAGAACTGGACGGATTCCACCGGTCGGCAGTGACATATGCGGACGTGCTCGGCCCCTCAGGGCTGACCGCGTTCCGCCATGCAATCGAGCCCCGATGGCGGCAGATCGACCCCAAAGACAACAGCTGGTCGTCGGACGTTTCCCGCCTGCGTGAAGCGATGATCGGTTGGGCGCTTGCCATGGACGACCCCGACGCACTCATCGAGGCGCACCGGCGCGAGCGAATTCACCACACCGACATGGTCGAGATCGCCGCTGCGTTCGAACGGGCCGGCCGTGACGACGAAGCTGTCGAGTGGGCCCGTCGGGGTCTGACAAGCATGAGGCACGGCTCATGGCATGCGGGCAATACCCGCGATTTTCTGGCTCGCAAGCTTCGCGAGCGGGGAGAGACCGAAGCCGCCGTCGATCTGTATTGGAACACGTTTGAGGCGAGTCCGTCGCTGATCAACTACCGCCGCCTGAAGCAGGAGGACACCGGTGTCGACTGGCTGAGCCGAGGCCGTAAACACCTGCTCAGACAGCTCGATCCAAACGGTGACAACACGTTGCTGGCCTACGGGGCGCCGGCCGACGGTTCGGTGCCCGCAGACGTCATGTCTGACAACGCTTCCGCCTCGCCCGCAGCAGCAGCCATCTTGACGGAGATCCTGCTCTTCGAAGGTCACGCTCAGCAAGCATGGGACACGGCTGTGCAGCTGGGCACGAGCAGCCAGATGTGGATGACGCTCGCGAGGGAACGAGAGCAACGCTCACCTCGTGACTCGATCACGGTCTATGCCTCGGCGGCGCTGGCGATCATCGACCGCAAGAAGGCCAACCAATACAAGTCCGCCGTCGATCTGATGTCTCGAATTCAGCGTCTGGCAGCCGATGCGGGCGAGCCGGAATTGTTCGATTCGCTGCTGCAACGCGTCCGGACTGAGCACCGGGCGAAGCGCCGGCTCAAGGAGCTGCTTGACCGCGCGGGTTGGTGATCCCGTCGTCCGTCCGACGCGACCGACGCGCTGATGCAACAGGGCTCAGGGCGGTCACTGGTCGACGAATGGGTTGATGACCCGCAAACCGTTGTAGTCCTGCTGTGCGCTCATGTCCTCGGAGTAGACGGCATCGCAGCCCAATGCCTGCGCAGCAGCAAGGATCGCGCCATCCCAGTAGTACAGACCGAAGCGCTGGCTGAGCGATACACCAGCACGGAAGACCTCGGCCGTAATCGGCTGGACCGGGAAGTCATCGAAGACACTGAGAAAGCGCAGCGCCAGCTCGGCACTGAGGGCATGGGGGCGGCTGCGACGAGTGGCCTGAACGAAGAACTCGGCCAGCACCTGCACCGAGAGCGCCAAGTCGGGCTGCTTGAGAAGCGCCACGGCGAGTGCGTGCTTAGCGGCATCGTCGGGCGCGGGACTCGCCGCATAGAGCAGGACGTTTGTGTCAACGAGACGCACTGCGCTCGTACAGTTCTTCGCGCGACAGGTTGTCGGCCGTCCGGAAGCCGCCAGCAGATGCAGCTATGACGCTCAGCACGTCGTCAAGATGCCTGCTGCGCCGCTGCTGTGCCGTCTCAGGCGAGTCCTCGTCGTCATCGAGCACGCCACCATCGCCACTTGCGAGACGCCTGAGGTAGCCGCGAACCAGCGCAGACACCGAGGTGTCCAGCTCAGCAGCGCGAATGCGCGCCAACCGGTGCGTGTCGTCGTCAATTGTCACCGTGATGTTTCGCATGTCCGCAAACCTCCTGTGGAGCACAGTAATTGTTATACACGTTATTCGTGTTCCACAGTTGTCAGCCTGTCTCGCCGCCCCTGCGCTTGCGTGCGAGCGAGTCCGAAGGCGCTGTGCGAAGGCGCGACGGCACGGCGGTTCCGGCGGGAAGCCCCAGTCGGGATGGTCGGTGTCAACGTGGCCATTCCGGTGCCGATGGCCTACCACTCGTTCGGTGGCTGAAAGGATTCGCTCTTCGGCGACCACCACATGTACGGCCCCGAAGGCATCCGCTTCTACACAAGGCTCAAGGCGGTCACCGAGCACTGGCCACACCCTGCCGATCGCGGCGTCGACCTGGGGTTTTCGACGGCCCGCTGACCACCCGCTAGCGCATCAAGCGCACAGCACTTTCCACAACGGCTCGATGTGTGCACGGCGCTTTCACGATGTGCGCATCGCCGCTAGAACCGGTGTCAGGTTGTAGCACATATGTGATATGTTGCTGTGGTGACCGAGACGACCACGGTGCGCCTCAACGACGAGGAACGAGCGCTGCTCGACGAGTTCGCGTCTGAGTTCGGCGGCCGGTCAGGAGCGATCAAGCAGGGCATTCAGTTGCTCGCCCAAGAGCATCATCGCCGCCGCGCCTTGGAGAGCTTCATGGACGAATGGTCAGCCGAATCGGGGACACCCGATCCTGACGGAGTGGCTGCGATGCGCGAGCGTTTCTTCACACGACGGTGATCCTCGACGCAGGCGTGCTGATCGCCATTGATCGCGACGAGCCTGACGCCAAGGACTTCATCGAGGCCGCACGACTGGAAGGTGAGCCGCTCCGCACCACCGCCCCAGTGGTCGCACAAGTGTGGCGGGACGGTTCGCGGCAGGCTCGCCTGTCTCGTTTCCTGCCCGCGCTGGACGTGCGCCCGTTCACCGCAGCGCACATCTCGCTGGTTGGAACGCTGCTGCGCCACTCCGGGGCTTCCGATGTCGTCGATGCTCACCTGCTCGCATGCGCGATCCACCTCAATGACACCATCATCACCTCCGACCTCGACGACTTCACACGTCTCACAACACACCTCGGCGAAGCAAGGCCACAAGCACAGCACTGGCGCTGAACAACGTCCGAGAACACGAGCGATCCCGGTGGGTACCTGTCTGTCTGCAGAGCCTCGACGCCACAGCGCAGCGCATGGGTGCAGTGGTTCGCTCAGGTCGTCGAGCGCCTGCGGCGCCGGCCAACTGCTCAAGGGCGAGCGCACCGATGACATCAGCACCGAGCATGACGCCTACACCGTCCGCCAGCCGGTCGGCGTGGTGGCAGGCATCACGCCGTTCAACTTCCCCGCGATGGTGCCCATGTGGATGTTCCCGGTGGCGATCGCCTGTGGCAACGCGTTCGTGCTGAAGCCCTCTGAGAAGGATCCCTCGGTCGGCGTGGCGGTCGGGGCGATCGCCGACGAGCTGGCAGAAGCCATCTGCGAGCGGATCGACGCGCTGCGCATCGGCCCCGGACTCGGCGCTGAGGCCGTCGACATGGGTCCGCTGGTCACCGCAGAGCACCGCGATCGAGTGCTCAGCTACATCGGACCTGGGCGAATCCGAAGGCGCAATTCTGCTGCGTGACGGCCGTGGCCTCGTGGTGGACGGCCACCCGAACGGCTACTGGGTCGGGCCCACCCTGCTCGACGAGGTCACCACCGAGATGAAGGTGTACGAGGACGAGATCTTCGGACCG
Source organism: Acidimicrobiales bacterium (assembly GCA_963663635.2). Lineage (GTDB taxonomy): Bacteria > Actinomycetota > Acidimicrobiia > Acidimicrobiales > Poriferisodalaceae > Poriferisodalis. The sequence goes on along the minus strand of CAXXMY010000006.1, from coordinate 110,960 downwards.
GTGCTGTGCCTGGTGCGCGTGGAATCGTTCGAAGAGGCGATGGAGCTGATCGAGAACAACCATTACGGCAACGGCGTGGCGCTGTTCACCCGTGACGGCGGAGCGGCACGGAGGTTCCGGCGCGAAGCCCCCGTGGGGATGATCGGTGTCGACGTCGCCATTCCCGTGCCGATGGCGTACCACTCGTTCGGCGGCTGGAAGGACTCGCTCTTCGGCGACCACCACATGCACGGACCCGAAGGCATCCGCTTCTACACAAGGCTCAAGGCGGTCACCGATCACTGGCCCTACCCAGCCGATCGCGGCGTCGACCTAGGATTTCCGACGGCCCGCTGAGGCTCCGCCGCCAAGGTGAAATACCACGTCAGGAGGCCCTTCTGGCGAACGCACTCAACCCCAGCCTTACAACCCACCGGTGGATCAGGGCTCAGTGGTCGACCGAGTGATTGACACGGTGTGGGTCTCGCCGTCGTCGGCGGTGACCGTGATGGTGTAGCCGCGCAACGTCACCGAATCGCCTGCCTCAAGCAGCGGGTAGTCGTCAATCTGGCCGTTGCCGGGGTCTCCGGCGATCTTGAGCGGCAGAGCACCAGAGCCCAGCCGCGCATCGACCGTGTACACGAGGACACCCTCATGGACAAGCTGCGGACTCGGCCCCGAGACGATGTCAGGATCCCCTCCGTCACTCGCGTCGAAATCGGCGTCCCTACCAAGCTTGCGACGACTCTCGATCACAATGACCTCGCGTGAGTTCAACGGCACCGCAGCCATCGCGACCCCGCCATCGGGTTCCGCAATCGGTTCCAGCGTGACCGTGGCTTCCGCATCGTTGATGCACTCCACCTGTGCCTCGCTGAGCCATCCGAGCTGCCAGCGACTCCACGCCAGCATTTCGCGTGGAGTCCAGCTCGAGAAGAGCACGTCAGCGACCTTGCCACTCGTGAATTCCCAGCGGACCGTCAGGCGATGGTCGTCATCGGCGGCGAGAAACGCTGCCTGCAGTCTCATCAGACCCCAGCTCGTATGAATCCATCTACGCCCCGCCGGCGCTTCTTCCCGCTGGTGCGCGATGCCGTACGGATAGAGGTCAAGCAGCCCCAGTCCGTGGACGATCTCGTGAGCGGCCACGCCGCCCCACCATCTGAGCGGACCCGGTGCGTCTTTGAATGTGTTGGCACGAGTCGTGATCACGCTCACGCCGTCTGCCTCTACGGATCCACTGGAAAGGCCGCCGCTGAAGTGAGCACTCGGGAACACAACGAGCGCCAGATCAATGCGAGTGAAGTCCAGTGCATCGTTCGCGAGGGTTACTGCGTGAGCGCTGGCTCGGCTCGAGAGTCCGGAAGCCACGGTCGGTTCGAGGTAGGCATCATACGGTTCTTCAGCGCGCAGCCATTCATGATGCGGCACGAACACCACGTCGAGCTGCCCGTAGCTCGCTGACTCCAGGAATTCCTCGACGTACGGCAGGCCAAGTTCGGCTTCCTCGTGGGTGGTGTAGTCAGCTTCGGCGTCGGGAAAGTCCATGAACAGGACGGCCAGCCGCAAAGTTCCTTTCGACGGCGCCGTCCACGACGGCAGCGGGAAACCCGCCGTTGTGGTGCGGAGGCCACGGGGCCGGCAGTCAGGAGCCGACGCTGCAGCCTCACCGCCCGCGCCGATCACATAGACCCGACGCCCGCCGTCATCTTCGACAGTGTGAAATGCAATGCGTTGCCCATCGGGCGACCATCGCGGGGCGCGGATGCGGAGGCCCTCGTCGAAGAGCACTTTCTCGTCATAGCCGTCGACACCGGCCGAAACGACCGCTGTCTGGTTCCCGTATCCGCGCACAAAGGCGATGCGTTCCCCGTCCGGCGACCACGACAGGCCACCCTCCCAGGACACATCGGCGATCACACGTCGGGCGTTGCTGCCGCCGACGTTGGACAGCATGAGGTCGCTGTTGGATACGTAGGCGAGCTTGCTACCGTCGGGCGACAACGCCGGACTCTCCTCCCACGACCCTCCCGGGCTGAGTGCCCTGGGATTGTTGCCATACGACGTCATGACGACGATGTAGCGGTCACTGTCGAGCCGGCGGCCGTACTCGTCGAAGCCGCGGCCTGTTACGCGCTGGAATGCGATCCTCTTGCCGTCGGGCGACCAGGTGGGCCAATTATCGATGAGCTCACCCGAGGTGCGCTGGTTGTTGTGGCGGCCGTCAGCACTGACAGTCCAGATGTGGGAGATCCAGTCACCGTCGTCGTTGTAGCCGTTGACGTACGCGATCCGGTCTCCAAGGGGGGACCAGACTGCGCCATAGCGACGACTGCCGTCGGAGGGGACGAGCAGCTTGCGGCCAGTGCCGTCGTTGTTCACAGTCCACAAGGCGCCGTCTTGGGTGTAGACGAGCTGGCTGCAGTCAGGAGACCACGCGGGATCCCAGGCATTCGTCGAGGGCACGAGCTGCACCGGCCCATCGTCGACGGAGCCGCCGCAGGATTCAGCGGGCAGGACGCCGGGTTCGGCGTCGACGTTGGCATCGGTCTCGTCTTCTTCTGCTTCGTCTGCGCCGGCTTCTTTGCCGCCGAGGTAGGCCTCGATGGCGTCTTGAGACACGGCGGCGTTGCCGCCGAACACACGCAAGCCGACGGTGTCGTGCTCGCCACGGGCTGCGTCGACATAGGCGGCGGTGTCGGCCGGAACTTGGGCCGGATCGGCGAGCACCAGCGGGGCGCACAAGCGGGCGAGCAACGGCGCGGCGCTGAAAGCGTCGAACGGCACGCGTGCCCGGGACAGCCCGATTGTGCTCCCAGTGAAACACGGCGTGCCCTCGGCGTCGCTGTAACGGCCGGTGACCAGCTCGGCGGCTTTGACTGCGGTGTCGTATCGAGTGGCACCCGCCAGGCGGGTCACTGACACACCGAGATCGGCGATAGCCGTCTCGACTGCTTCGGCGAGCGCAGACGTGCCGCCCATCAACACCACATGCTCAATGCCCGCCGATTCCAGGTAGTCAGCCACATTGGTGTGCAGCTCACCTGGCGGCGTCAGCAGCACGGGATGGCTGCCGCGAGCGGCAAACGGCCCCGCGACCAACGCGTCGGCGAACACCTCCCCGCTGGCCACGATGGCCGTGCGGCCCAGGCCCCCCCATGTTTCCCGGCGCGTACTGCGCAGCGGCCGCGCGACTTGTGCTGTAGCGGTCGGCACCGGCCACCCGCTGGGTGACGATGCCTGCGAGATCGAGCGCGTCAATCACGGCCGCTTCGACGCCGCGGCCCGGTCCATGTCCACCACCACTTGTGTCTGGTCCCACCACCATTGCCCTCGAGACGCCGACCCGCTCCAAGTCTGGTCCCACCACCATTGCTCGAGACGCCGACCCGCTCCAAGAACTCCCGCGCGTCATCACGCAGCTCGCCTGGTGGGGTCATCAGCACGGGTGCGGCGAGCGCCCCCGCAAGTGGGGCCGCTACGACGGCGTCGGTCCACCGCTCGCCCGACACCAGCACCACCCACTCAAGCGAATCGCCGACCTCAGCCGCGAATGCTCTCGCGATCAGCAACGACGTGGCATAGCGATCAGCGCCGCCGTACCGGGTGACTGACACACTCGACCCGTCGCCCTCGGCCCGCACCTGCGGGGCTCGCTGGAAATACCAGCACGCCAGCGAAGGCGATGAGCAAAGCCAGCACGATAATGCCAAGGCGCCGCACCGCCAGCAAATTCGTGGTGCCCACGTGTCCCCTGTCGAGTTTCTTGGCCAACTTTAGTGGTCCGTCGTTGATTCGGTTGGGCGCGTATAGAGGGGGGCACCTTCCGCCTACAGAGCCTTGAGACCACAAGCGCAGCGCGTGGGCGGAGTTGACAGGGCTACCTCCTAATCGAGGTGACCGGCAAACGGGGGGATGAATCGCCCTGGGACGTTCCTATAGATGTCAAGTGCGGGTTGTGAGGGTGGAGAGGTCGGCTCGGAGGGTGCGGTAGAGGCTCGGGGCGATTCAATTGCCGCCAACGCTGATTCGCCGCGTCGTCAGTGCGCCGCCATGCGTGTGGAACATCCTGCACCACGCTCGTTCCAGCGGCCTTATCGTGCCACCCGCGGCGCTCTCGGTCCCAAATGGGCGACAGGTGAATCAGCAGCCAACTCGCTATGCCAACGCCCGCAACGACGAGCACACCGCTCCCGCCCATGCGCGTTCCAGGCAAGATCATGGACACAGCTACACCGATCAAGGCACCGATCGCCGCTGCAACCACTGGAAGCGCTGAGCGCACCAGCGCCTGCTGCCCGGTCGGTGCGCCATTGTCCGCACTCACAACTCTGATCTTCAGTGCGCCCTTTCCAGGCGTCCGTCCGAGACTCGACAACATCCAAGTCTCGAAGAGAACCGCTGCGATGACGCCCATAGCGCAAACAAGCAGCCACAACGATCCGAACGTATCGCCCGAAGCGAAAGGATCGAAACCGGTGACCGCCACGACCAGCACCAGTAATGCAACCGGCAGGTACGCACTCACTCCCGCATAGAACGAATCAAGCGCTCGCGCCCCGAGCCGTCGCCACAGCACAGCCCGCACGAGCGTGCCGTGAGAGGCCATAACGCACCCTAACGACTGGTCGGGAAGGCGGGATTTGAACCCACGACCCCCTGCTCCCAAAGCAGGTGCGCTACCAAGCTGCGCCACTTCCCGAATTTGAACTAGAGGCCTGGTAAGAGAGGCCTACCGAATCGATCGTACCGGTGCCAATCCGATCGGCCAGTGTCGATTCTTGGGCCAACGGCGCCGAATTGTGTCCCAGCGCCGCTCGGTGTCCCGGCTCAGTCGTCCACCGAGATGACCTGCGTGGGGCAGCTGGCGGCCGCGGTGCGCGCCGCGCTGTGGTGCTCCGCGCTTGGGCTGTCATTCAGCAGTTGCACGAGGCCGTCGTTGCCCACCTCGAAGATTTCCGGTGCGATCATTTCGCACGAACCGCTGCCGATGCACTTCTCGACATCGATGGTGATCTTCACTCTGCCTCCAGGTCGTCGGACCGCGTCACGGGGCGGTCCGGCTGTCTTCGCGCTGAACGTCGGCACCACGCTAGGCCACGCCGCGACGCCATCGGGCGTCGTACTGGCCCGCTGCAACCGGGCACCTGCGACTCCTGGCCGTTACTCTCAGCGGCGGCCGCAACCGGCCACCATCGCCATCCACGAGGAGGACCACCGTGAAAATCGGCGTGATGATGTTCCCGACCGACAAGGCTATCGGGCCAGTCGAGTTGGCCAAGGCCACAGAAGAACGAGGCTTCGAATCGCTGTGGTTCCCCGAGCACAGCCACATCCCCACCAGCCGCGAGACGCCTTGGGGCGGCAACGCGGGTGCCCCGCCGCTGCCCGAGGAGTACTGGCGGACACACGATCAGTTCGTGGCGCTCGGCGCCGCAGCCGCAGTCACCGAGAACATCATGCTCGGCACCGGCATCACGCTGGTCGCTCAGCGGGACCCGATCTGGCTTGCGAAGGAAGCCGCTTCGGTGGATTCGATCTCAAACGGCCGCTTCATCCTGGGCATCGGCTACGGCTGGAACAAAGAAGAGCTCGCCCACCATGGGGTGAAGTACACCGACCGGCGCGCCGTGACCCGCGAAATGATGCTGGCCGTGCGCAAGCTGTGGACCGAAGAGGAAGCCGAGTTTCATGGCGATTGGGTGAACTTCGACTCGACGTGGCAGTGGCCCAAGCCAGTGCAGGAGGGCGGCCCGAAGGTGATCCTGGGCGGCGCCGCTGGTCCGCGCACCATCGCGGACATCGTGGAGTTCTGCGACGGCTGGATGCCGATCTCTGGCCGTCACGACCTGTCGGGACCGGTTCAGCAGGTGCGTGAGGCCGCCATTGAGGCCGGCCGGGATCCCGATGCGATCGAATTCGGTCAATTCGGCACGCCCCCCAAGCCGGAAATCCTCGAGAGCCTCGCCGAGGTGGGTCTCACCCGCGTGGTGCTGGCTCTGCCGCCGGCACCCGCCGACACGGTGCTGCCGATTCTCGACAAGTACGCAACGCTGCTGTAGTCGACAGCTGCAGGTGACACCATGTCGTCACTGGCAAGTCGAGCGCAAAGGACACGATGACCGACAGCGCTCTTGGCGTCGAGCACCTCGACGTCATCGACGAGATGGGACGTCACTTGGGCGTCGCACCGCGCTCGGACGTGCACCAGCGCGGCGACTGGCACCGCGTCTTCCATTGCCAGATCGTCACCGTGCGCGACGGCGTGCCGACCGCAGTGCTGCAACTGCGCTCGTCGACGAAGGCCGCCTTTCCGGGGCTGTTCGATATCAGTGCTGCAGGCCACCTCGCAGCCGGAGAAACACCGCTCGATGGCGTGCGCGAGCTGACCGAGGAGCTCGGCGTGACTCCCGATGCCTCCGAACTCGTGCCCCTTGGCGTGCGGCGGATCGTGGACGACAGCGGCGAGGGAACGCTGAACCGCGAACTGATCAGCGTCTACCTGCTGCGAGACGACCGCCCGCTCGCCGACTACCTGCTGGCCCAAGACGAAGTCGATGCGCTCTTCGATGTCCCAATTGGGGAACTGCTGGCGCTGCTGGCCCACACGAAGCAGGTGATCTCCGTGCGAGGCGTCGCGGCCGCTGGCCATGCCGACGCGCAGGTCGTGACCAGTGAGGTCAGGCTGGACGATCTCGTTCCCGGCAGCGATTACTGGACTGTGCTCATGGTCATGGCCGAGCGCCATCTCGCAGGGCAGAGCCCGCTCGCTGTCTAGAGCTGCCATCGGCACTCACGGCGCGCCAAAGCAGCTGCGCTGCGATGCCCCCGTATTGGTTCAGGCGTCGGCAATCAACGCTGCAACGTCGGCTCCGTACGCCGCGAGCTTGGCAGGGCCGATGCCCGACACTGCCAGCATTCCGGCCTCGGATGTGGGCCTGCGCACAGCGAGTTCGATCAGCACCGCATCAGAGAACACCACATAGGCAGGCACGCCGTCGGCTTTGCTGCGCTCGCGTCGCCAGGCGCGCAACACCTCGAACAGCTCAGTCCCTTGGGGGTCTGTGGGCGGTTCGGGCTTTGGCCGCTTGGCGCCGGACTGTGCCGCGGCGGCCGGACGGGCGCCGATGCCAGCCAGCGCAGACGCCGGATCACCCGGCACGGGTCGCTCAGGCGGTGCGGGCGCAGCGAGCTTGCTCAGCTCGGCCACGAACGACGACGGCGGGTCGTCGCAAACGAGCGTCACCGACTCCGAGCACCGTGTGAGTGCCACATGGAAGACGCGTCGTTCTTCCTCGACATCGTGGGCGAGGCGGTGTGGCATCAAGCCCGCCGAGGCCTCGTACACGATGACATGAGGCCACTCGAGCCCTTTGACCTTGTGCACCGTTGCCAGCCGAACGCCTGCGCGCCGTGCTGACCCCCAGTTGCCGGAGCGCCCTTGAGCGCCGTAGTCGTCAACGCCGAAACCCGTTGGGTCGCCGGTGCCAGATCCCGCAAGCCGTTCCGCCAACCAGCTGCTGAAGCCCGCCGGGTCGGGGTGCAGATGCGCTAGCGAGATGAGCGCGCGCAGGTCGTCGCCGTGTGCCGAGCGGTCCACCGATCGACGGGACGCATCAAGGCGCGTATCGAGGCTCCCTCCGAGGCCAAGCTGGTCGCGGACGAACTCCAGGATCTGCCGCGTGCTCAGATGCTCATCATCGGCACGCTTCAGCAACATCTCAACGTCGTCAGCGAATTCGTCCACCTTGCGTGCAGAACGCTCGTCGCTGATGCGACCTGCCAACGCCCGCACCTGTGGCACGCTGCGCTGCTCGCCGATCCACTCAATGACCCGCGGGGAGATCCCACGCGGCGGACGGCGCGCCGCATCCGACAGCGCTTGGGGTGGCAGCGACCGCCTCGGCGCAACCGCTAGCGACAGCCAGGCCAGCGCGGCCGACACCCCCGTGCGTTCGAGAAAGCCGCGCCCGAGCGGCGCATCGGCGGCAATGCCCAGCTCGGCAAGCAAGATCTGCGGCACCAACAACGTGCTATTGACCCGCGACAGCACGGCGATGTCGGCCGGCCGGACGCCGCCGTCGATCAGAGCCGTGATCGTGTCCTTGAGCTTTGTCGCCGCATCCGTGCCAGCGGCGATCACCAGAGCGTTCGATGCGTCGGCACTGACGCTGGCCGTTGCGGCAACGATCTGCTTGTCGATGCGCTCCCGATTGTGCGACAGCAGATTGACAGCGGCACCGACGACTTCGGCAGGGCAGCGGTAGTTGACGTGCAGCGGATGCCGTTGTGCACCGGGAAAGTACGTCTCATAGTCGATGAGCCAGCGCGGCGACGCTCCGGAGTAGCCGTAGATGGTCTGATCGTCGTCGCCCACGCCGAACACGTCGGCGCGCGGACCGGCGAGCAGGCGGATCAACAACAGGTGCGCCGGTGTGAGGTCCTGAAACTCGTCCGCCAGCAGCACGCCGCACACCCGGCGTGCGGCGGCGCGTGCGCGCGGATCAGCCAACAGGATCTCGATGGCACGGATGATCTGCTGGTCGAAATCGACGAGGCCGTCGGCAGCAAGACCGTCCACGTAGTGCGGTGCGATGCGCGTGAATTCGGGCACATCGGGCTGGAACGCTTGCTCGACGTCGGCGGGATTGTGCAGGCCCAGACGGGAGGCGCTGAGTGCTTCCAGCCATGGCGCGAGCTGGTCAGTCATAGCCCGCCGAGTGCGCTTGACAAGGCCATCGAGACGCTGCCGGACTCCCATCTCGTCGATGACCTCGACCCGGCCATGGCGAGCGGGCCGCGCAAACGGCCCGCTGCCATTGCAGATCGCCAGCGCGAGGCTGTTCAGCGTGCGGATTTCGAGACCGTCGAGATCCGCAGTCCGCTCCTGCATCTGTGCACGTGCGCGGACATTGAATGCCACCAGGCACAACGCGCCCGGTGCCACGCCGAGATCTCGGACGAGATAGCGCGCTCGTTCGGTCAGCACCCGGGTCTTGCCCGAGCCTGCGGGGGCAACGATGCACGCTGGACCGCCGAGATGGCCTACCGCAGCGCGCTGATCGTCGGCCAGGTCCGCCTGCGGAGTGCCGAGCCTCATTGCGCCCAGGCTGCCTGCTGCAAGATTCGCGGCCGGGATGACGCCGACCGGCAGGTCGAACGCTGCCAGCGGTCCCCCGTCACACCACGCTGGACCGCTCTTCGTCATCACATCGCCGTCGCCGTCGCCTTCGCTCGGACGCGCCCGGGCGCCCAAGCGGAGTGCGTCGGCAACCGGCGCAAAACGGGGTCGGGCCGGGTCACGCGCATCCACAACGTTCGCCGTCAGCAAATGCGCCAGGACCTCGGCCCGCAGCGTCATGCCCACGCCCAGCTCCCACCACCGGGCCTCCCATGCGGTCGCGGGGTCCGGGATCTCGCCGTCGAGTTCCACCACCACAGGCGTCCGTGTCATCCAGGCGTCGCGCAGGGCACGCCCGACCTCCAACGTGAACGCATCAGGCTGCACGCGGAGCCGTTCGCAGCCCTGCCACGGGGCCGGTTCGGCTTGACCAGGGCGAACCATCACGCTGCGTCCCAGCGGCGGTGGGCCGGCGAATTCGGCTGCGGTCGTGCTCATCTCATCGGCAGCGATGCGGGCGCCTCGACTGGATTCGCCTGTGGACTGCTCAGCGACCGAGGCCGATGAGCTGCATCGCCTCCGCGCGGGTGGCCGTCATGCGGAATTGTCCACGGACTGCCGAGGTAATCGTCAGCGAGCCGGGTTTTTGGACGCCGCGCATCGACATGCACTGATGCTCGGCTTCCACAACGACGAGCGCTCCGCGGGGCTCGAGTACTTCGACGAGCTTGTCCGCTACTTGGGTGGTGAGGCGCTCTTGAACCTGCGGCCTGCGGGCGTAGGCCTCGACGAGGCGAGCCAGCTTCGACAACCCCGTGATGGTACCCCTCTCGCCGGGGATGTAGGCAACGTGCGCCAGCCCGACGAAGGGCAGCAGGTGGTGCTCGCACATCGAATAGAACGGGATGTCGCGCACCATGACCATCTCGTCATGGCCGGTCTCGAATTGCACCTGGAGATGGTGTTCGGGGTCTTCCCGCAGGCCGGCGAACACTTCGGCGTACATGCGAGCGACGCGCTTGGGCGTCTTGAGGAGCCCGTCGCGGTCAGGATCCTCCCCGATCGCCACCAAGATCTCTCGCACGGCATGCTCGATACGCGCCATGTCGACGGGAGCGTCCGTCACCTTGCCGGTGCCCTCGGTCACGCCATTTCGTCGTCGGTCGGCTGTCGAATTCTCCGGGGCAGCCGCGACGTCATCGCCGGCGCCATCGATGTCTGCGGAATGAGCCACGAACGGAACCTACCTTCGGACGGGCCCCACACCCATCCGACTTCTGTGACGCCGTGGCTGCGCACTGTTTGGCTGCCACGTCGTCGCAGCGCGGACAAAGCGCGCCGATGCCACAGCGCATTGCTGCTGCGCCAGTCTCGCAGCGCCCCCGGCAGGACTCGAACCTGCAACCGTCGGGATAGAAGCCCGCTGCGCTGTCCAGTTGCGCCACGGGGGCTGCAAGGCCCCATGCTGCCACTGATATCGGGCAGCTCCACCGACTTCGCGCGGCTCCGACGGCCCGAGTGCTACTGGGACGGCCAGCGAAGGATCCCCGTCTCCGTTCTGCCGTCCGCCCCTTCGTAGTCGAGGTCTCCGGGGAAGGCGATCCGATGCGGACCCTCGTTGTCGAATCGAATGCGGACATGCTCGTCGTCGGAGGGTGTGCCCCGAGCCGCAGCCGCCACGGCATCGGCGATGGTGTCGAAGCGGGCGAGGCGATGCAGCATGCCGATGGTCGGGGTCATCATCACCATGTCGCCCGTCTCATTGCGCCTGATCGCATCCGCGGGACGGACCCACTGGTGGTCGACGGCTTCGTCGTAGTCAGCCAGCGGCACCTGCCCATCGGGCATGGCCGTCAAGAAGAATCTGGTGTCGTACCGACGCGGCGGGCCCATGGGCGTCACCCAGCGTCCGACGAAGTGGACGTCGTTGCCGTCGAGCAGCAGGTCTTCGCTTCGTACCGTCTCGACGAAGTCGCGGCTTCCGGCGTTGACCTCGTCGCGATAGCCCGCGAACCGAGCTGCGACATCGGGTGGTGACAGATCGATGATGCCTGAGGGGAGATCCCGCGGGTCGTCCGCATCAGCAGGATGGTCGTGGTGGGCCAGCAAGATGCCGGCTTCTTCGAAGGTCTCTCGCAGCGCGGCGACCCAGAAGGCGATGCCGCCGTGGTCGATGCCGATCTGGTACGACGCTTCGGTGTCGGTGAGCCCTGACACCGTGGCATCCGCGAGCGCCGTCGCGTCGTGCGGGTCGACCGCCCCGCCGGGGTACACCCACATGTCGCCCACGAATATCGACCGCGAATTGCGTTTCAGCATGAGCACGTGGGGGTCGTCGTCGCCTGCGAGGATCATCACCGTTGCCGCGTCACGCACAACGATCGCTTCGGGGTCGTAATCGCCGCCGGTGCCGGGCGACGTGGACCCCGTCGAAGCTCGGCGCTCAGTTTGCTCGCTCACGGGCGACCCACGATCTGGCGACCCGGAAGCTGGAGATCCCGTCGACGGCGCGGTGCTCGACTCGACGACCGGCTCAGTAGTCGATCCCCGCGCACACGAGGCATTCCTCGCCGTCGTGGCTGTCGCGAGCCGCAGCCGCGTCCTCGTCGGTCTGGTACTGCGGCGTCGGGTGCCGGGCGACGCGGTCGTCGTCGTACGCAGGGCTGTTGTCGGCACCGTTCTTGTCGGCACCGGCCTTGCCGGCGGTCAGCTCGTCGTCGATCGGCACGACGCGTTCGGACAACCTGTCCGCTGTTCTTGCGAAGCGGGTGCCCGGCGGAGCGAACATCTTTTCCTTCCAGCGGTCCGAATCCGACCACCGGTACCGCAGATGAGCCATGGAACCCGGCACCCGGAGGTTCCCGAATGCCGTGAAGGTCTCGCGCAGGATCGCACGATTCAGCTCCGGATCGTGCGCCCGACCGGACGTGTGCCCCAGCGGGTAGTCGAGATAGACCGAACGCGGCGGCCACGCGGCCCGGGTGATGTCTCGGGCGCTCGACATCGACAATGTCGGAATTCCCTCAGCCTCGATGGCTCGTGCGATCAGACCCACGGTCTGATGACAGACCGGTCAGACCGGCACCAGCAGCACTGCGTCCAACTCATCGGCGACGCAGCGCTTGGCGAGCTCGGGAATGAGTTCTTCGCGCACCCGCCGAGTGCTGTAGATGCCGCCCATGAGCGTGTAGGCATTCGGCCCCAGCTCACCGATCTCGCCACTGTCTCGCATCGTTCGCAGCCCGTCGATCGGGAACACGCAGTTGATGTCCGAGCGGGCGTCGGTGACGTCGTAAGCGAAGTGGGTGGCTCGCAGCGTGGACACGTCGACGTCGGTCGGGATGGCTCGATATGTCGTGTCGTCGCGATAGTGGAACGCCGTCTGTCCAGCGGCGTACACACCTCCCGTGGCGATCAGTCCCACCCGGCACTGCGAGATGGGCTTCTCGAGCGGGGTCCAAGGCGGCGGCGTCTCGCTGTGCAGCCAGCGATATTCGCCATAGCCCAGCCCGGCGTACTGCGCTGTAATGCGACCGATGTAGTCGACAGGCGGCAGGCGGAGCGGAACGTTCTGCGTCATCACCCGTCTACGGTAGGCCGTCCGCCACCCTGCTGGCAGATGAAGGGCCACCGCGCCGAAACCGGGTAGCAACACCAAGTCGCCCGTGGCATCCTTGACCACTCTTGCGGGTCGTAGCTCAGTAGGTTAGAGCGCCAGTTTGTGGCACTGGAGGCCGGGGGTTCGATTCCCCTCGATCCGCCCGCAGGCATCCGCCCGCACGACATGCGCCTCTAGCTCAATTTGGCAGAGCAACGGACTCTTAATCCGCAGGTTCTGGGTTCAAGTCCCAGGGGGCGTACCACCGGCGGCCGGATCACCCCGGCTGGTGCACTGTTGGGGTTGTCGGACGGGCCAACAGGACGCAGACAGTGAGCCAGCAGCGTGCCCTCACGTAGCGCCTGTTCGTTCAGCTTGTCTTGGCGATGTTGACGGTGTGCGTGCGCCCCGAATCTCCGGTGACGGACACGGTGTACCCCCGGACGCTGACGGAGTCGCCGTTTGCCAGCAGCGGGAATTCGGTGATGGTGCCGTTGCCGCTATCACCTGCGACCTTGAGCGGTAGTTCCCCAGCTCCCAATGAGGCGTCGACGGTGTACACAAGCACGCCTTCGACGGGAAGGCCGGGTGGGGTGACGCGCGAGCCGGCGGCATCGGTGTAGGGCTGGACGGCGTCGAACCCGAGGCGGCGGCGACTCTCGACTACCAGCACGTTGTTCGTGGTCAAAGGAACGACGGCCATGACCGTGCCGCCACGAGGTGCGGCGACCGGGTCAAGCTCCACGGTCACGGATGACTCAGTGACGCAGAGCACCTCGTCGTCATCAAGCCAGCCCAACTGCCACCGACTCCAAGCCAGCATTTCTTCAAAGATCAGTGGCGATCCATACGACCGAGACGACGTGCCATCGGCATTGCGACGGACTTCTTCCAACCGGGGATCAGTGGCCGAGGCCTCGAAATACGACACGAGGTTCATGCGGCCGAAGACAGTGCGTGCCCAGACCCTGCCACCCGGAAGCTCAGAACGCAGACGTTCGTTGCCGTAGGGGTAGATATCGGTCAGGCCGAGCGTGTGGCCGATCTCGTGAGCCCCGGTCGATCCCCAAGGGCGCGGCCCTGTCTCGAGGTCCGTTCGAAAAAAGTTTGCAACCGCTAGCTGCATCTCGGCGCCGTCGGCGGTTTGGCTGCCTCCCGCCAATCCGCCGCCGAAGTGGCTGCTCGGAAACACGATGAGCACGACGTCAGAGCCTGCAAAGTCAAATCCGCCGTCTGCGGCGGCGACGACTTCGCCGAATAGGTCCCGCGTCTCGACGTCAGCCGCTTCGCCGTGCTCATTTGCGGGCACTTCGGTGACGTAGTCGCTACGTGGATGGGCCAATCGCACCCAGCCGTGACGCACCGTGGTCGAGATGTCGAGCTGGCCGTGGCTGACCGCTTCGAGATAGCGCGTCATGAACGGCAAGCCCTCTTCGGCCTCTTCCTCAGTTCTGTGGTTCGCCGGGAAATCGGGGAAGTCGGCAAAGAGCACGGCAATGCGCAACGCTCCGACTGCTGGGGGCGCCCACGCGGGCAGCGGGAACCCAGCAGTCGTGAGCGATGTCGGGCCCGGAGGCATGCACGTCTGCGATACGCCAACCGGCGTGGCACTGGCACCGGTGACACCCGTGACACGGATTTCCATGTCGACGAGTCGGTTGCCCTCGTACTGGAACGTCCCGTACGCAATGCGCTCACCGTCTGGCGACCAGGCCGGCTCCACTTCGGGCCCCGGCGCGTTCGTCAGCTGGAACGAGCGAATCCCGTCCACCTCAACGATGCGAATGTCGGACTCGCGGTGATCACCGCTGACATACGCGATTCGGGAGCCATCGGGCGACCATGCCAACCCCGCGTTGTGCACTCCGCCCGTCAGGTTGCGGGCGTTGGCTCCGTCGATGTCCACGACGCCGAGTTGGTCGGACTTCACATAAGCGATACGCGTGCCATCGGGCGACCACCGCGTTGAGTAGAACAGGCCACTCGCGAGAGTTGCCTGGTTCCCACCGTCGCTCGAGTCCATGGTCACGATCGACCGTGAGCCGCCGAGTATCCCGCCGGATTCCAACATCTCCATCCCGATTTCACGACTGAAGACGATCCGGCTTCCGTCGGGCGACCACGACGGAGATTCGTCGAAGACTTCGCCCGCGGTCAGCCGGGTGTTGCCGCTCCCATTGACGTTCACCACGTAGATGTGCGAGATCCACGGATCTGTCGAGTAGTTCGGCTGCGAGTACGCGATCTTTGATCCGTCGGGCGACCATGCCGGATCACCGATGGAGGCGCCTCCGCCTGGCGATCCGAGCACTCGGCGCTTCCCACTGCCGTCAGGGCGCACCTTCCACAGAGCGGCCTGTTCCCGGAACGCGAGGTAGTCGCATTGCGGCGACCACGCCGGCGCACCGGTGCTTGAGGTCGGACCGGCGATCCGTACGTCATTGCCGCTACTCGAGCCGCCACAGGTTCCCGCAGGGAGCACTGCCGGCTCTTCGGTTTCTTCCTCGATCGTTCCGGCAGCGAGGTACGACTCGATCGCCGTTTGGGAGACGGCTGCGTCGCCGCCGAAAACCGTCAGCCGCAGCTCGTTGACCCCGTCAGCTTGGCGAGCCGTGTCGAGGAACGCTGCCGTCTCGGACGGTATGGCGCCTGGATCAGCCAGCACGAGCGGTGCGCACCGTCGGGCCAGCAGCGGCGCCGCGCTGAACGAGTCGAAGGGCACTCGCGCCCGGGCCACGCCAACCTCAGCGCCGCTGAAGCAAGTGCCGCCGGCGTGCTCGGCCATGAAGTTCGCCGTCTTGATCGCTGTGTCGTATCGAGTCGCGCCTGCCATGCGGCTGACAGCGATGCCCAGTCCACGGATCGAGTTCTCCACTGACCGTGATAGCGCGGCAGTCCCGCCCATCAGCACGACATGTCGGATGCCCGACTCACCCAAATACGTCTCAACGCCATCGTCGAGACGTGCCTGCTGGCTCAACAACACCGGGTGCTTGCCTCGCGCAGCCAGCGGGCCGGCAACGAGCGCATCAGCGAACACCTCGCCGCTCGCTACGATTGCCGTCGATCCGAACTCGCCGAGCGTGCCAGCGGTTCCGGTGCGGCGCGCCACGGCGACGCCTGTCCCGTACTGATCTTCGCCGCCGACCCACTCGACATTGAGTCCTGCCGATTCGAGCGCTGAGGCAACGGCCGGTGAGATTGTTCGGGACTCCTCGCTCGCCCCTGTACTCACGAGCAGCGCTTCGGTTGCTCCTACTCGCTGCAGGAATTCGAGCGCATCTGCTCGAAGCTCGCTCGGCGGCGTCATGAGCACCGGCGCATCGAGCCGTCCGGCGACCGAGGCTGCAACGACGGCCTCGTGCCAGCTGACCCCTGAGACGATGACAACCGCCTGAAGCGTGCCGCCGGCATCGGCGGCGAATGCCTCGGCGACAAGCAACGACGTGGCATAGCGGTCAGCTCCGCCATAACGAGTGAGCGTGACGTCAGCGAGAGCGCCATCCGTGGCCGCCGCTGCAGCAGGCAAGACCACCGCGGTGCTGATGCTCAGGACAAGAAAGGCGGCCGCTGCCGCCGCGAGACGTCGCATCAGGACTTCCCGACGCCCGCCACCGCGCTACGCGGTCGCCGGAGCGGTGGGCCAGTCGGGAACACCTTCGTCTCGCTGCACGCCGGCGCTGTTGAGCAGCCCGCTCACCATCCGGTAGCAACCCGCCGCGGCGATGAGGTGCACCAGCTCGGCTTCGTTGAAGTGTGCTGCGGCGACGGCCCAGGTGGCATCGGAGACACAGTCGTCGGCGTACAAGTCGTCCACCACCTGCAAGACGGCCGCCTCGGCAGCCGACCAGTTGCCCTCGGCAATCGGCCGGGTGGTGAGGTAGATCTCCTCGTCGGTCATGACCTCGGCCCGGGCCATCAGCGTGTGCTGACCGAACTCGTAGACGGACTGGCAGTTCCAGCCCATGCGCAGCACGGCAATCTCCACGTCGCGCCGGGAAAGGTCGCCCTTGAACAGGATGGTCTGCGCGAATTCGCCGAACGCCTTGGAGATCGAGCGGCTGTGCGCGATGGTCGCAATGACGTTGACAGCGTTGGAGAACGAAGTCTCCATGGCCTCGCGGGCCCGTTCTGCCACCTTGGGGATCGGTTCGAGGCGTGGCGTGGTCGGTCGTGGCATGTGCATCGGTTGGCAGTTCTCTCGTCGGCTCCCCGAATCTAGGAGACGCCGCCGACGCAAGCTGAAGCGCGAGCCGACACAGCTGGCGCCTGCCGCAGCGCAAGCCGATACAGCTTCGGTGTACCGCAGCCCTCCGTGTTTAGGCTGCGAGCATGACCGAGCGAGCCATCTCGACATTCCCCGTGCCCGAAATCGCCGACATTCCCGACGACTTGCGCGAGCGCATCGAGTTGATCCAATCCAAGACCGGCTTCGTGCCCAACGTGTTCCTCGCGCTGGCGCATCGTCCCGAAGAGATGCGGGCCTTCATGGCGTACCACGACGCGCTGATGGAGGGCCCGAGCGGGCTCACCAAGGCAGAGCGGGAGATGATCGTGGTGGCGACCAGCGGCGCCAACGACTGCATGTACTGCGTCGTGGCGCACGGCGCGATCCTGCGCATCCGTGCCAAGGACCCGTTCCTGGCCGATCAGCTCGCCGTGGATCCGGCCAAGGCCGACCTCACCGACCGGCAGCGGGCGATGATCGACTTTGCGCTGAAGATGTGCCGTGAGCCGGCGTCCGCGTCGACGGCCGATCACGAAGAATTGCGGGCGCACGGCTTCAGCGACGACGACATCTGGGATATCGGCGCGATCACGGCACTGTTCGCCTTGTCGAACCGGATGGCTCACCTGACGTCGATGCGACCCAACGACGAGTTCTTCACGATGGGGCGCGGCTAGCTGACGACGAGCAGGGTGTCGAACACCGTCTCGTTCCGTTAGCGCGCCGGATAGACGAGCCCCCCGTCGCTGCGGCAGCAGGTGCAACGACGACGATCTGGCCGTCCTGCACCTGCACGGTGCCCATCGGCTTTGCGACATTGACGCCACGATCGTCGAAACGGATCGGCCCGTAGAACGTCTCGACGTCAAGTTCTCGCAGAGCCTGTCGCACATCGTCAGCGTCGAGGCTGTCCGCCGCCTCAATGGCGAGGTGGAGCGCAAGGGCGGCCGCAGTCGAGCTGGCTGCCTGATAGACGGGCCGTTCGCCCCAGAGGCTCTCGTAGTAGTCCGCATAGTCGGCTGCGGTTCCGAAGTGGGCGCCAGCGGCGACGGAGGTCGCGAACGGCGTGTCCTCGTGGGCGATGACGGCGGTACGGGCACCCTGAGCGGCGAGTGCCTCGATGCCCGATTGCGTGTAGTCAGTCGCTGCCGTGGCGACGAGGAACAGGTTGCGGAAGCCCCGGTCGAAGAGCGTGTCCGAGGTGCCGTTGCCTTCCAACATGATGACGTCGTTGGCCTCGGTCACTGCGCTGGCTGTGCTGGTCAGGCTGCTGGAATACGGGCCGAGCAGGAAGTCGACCTTGTCGTCGTCGATGAGCTGTTGTACGAGTTCGGCGGCGATGTCAGCGTCGGATTCGTCGTCGTAGTAGATGATCTCCGCCCTGTAACGAGCGTTGCCGATGCGGATGCCTCCGTACTCCGCGTTGACCCATCGAACCCAGGTGTCATAGCCCTGACGCGAGTCGCTGCCCTCCATGGCGAACCTGCCCGTCTCGCTGAGCGCGGCGCCCAGTCGGACGGTTCCGTCGAAACCATCGTCATCGGAATCGCTGCCATCGCATCCGGCCGCCAGCAGGAGCACGGCAACGAGCAATGCCAGCGCCCTCGTCGCCCAGCGCTTCGGCATGAACTGTCGAGGTTGTCGCATGGCGATACTCCGTCCTCACGCAAGCTTGCCGCCCAGACTGCGGCGGGAACGCTAGATGGATGACCGCATCGCGCCACGTCCGTCATCCGAGTCGCCGTCGGGCGACTGGTAGAACCGACCCAATGGAACCAAAGGCGTTACCTGGGCCCGCGTCGGAGCGCATGTCTCAGCAACGGTCCCGTGACACGGGACCGGAACGGCTGATCAGGTCAGCGCTGCACCGGCGAGGCTTGCGCTACTTCGTGCATCGGCGGCCATTACCGGAGGTGCGCCGGGAGGCCGACATCGTGTTCTCACGCCTCCAGGTGGCCATCTTCGTGGACGGCTGCTTCTGGCACGGGTGCCCCGAGCACGGCACCAAACCCCGGCGCAATGCCGAGTACTGGGAGACCAAGATCGCCCGTAACCGAGCCCGGGACGCCGACACCGACGCCCGCCTAGAGGCGGCCGGCTGGACACCGGTGCGCGTCTGGGAACACGAAGCGCCCGAAGAAGCAGCCGGCCAGATCGAACAACTCATCCGCGAACGCGCCCGCCGCCTTCAGGAGTGAGTTACCACTCCGAGCGGCAGTGTCTCATCACTGCGCGAATGCCGCGGCCAACGATGTGTGAAACATGTAGTCAGATACGTGCGAACGTTGTAGTGTCAGATGTGCAGAAGTGGTAGTCTGCACTATGTGAACGGGTACATCACGCGGATGGCCGACGCGAGGATCGAGTTCTTGGCCGAGTCGCCCGCTGCCCTCTTCGTAACCGGGGCGCGAGCGACGGGCAAGACGACGACTGCCCGCAGGCACGCCGCGACCGTGATTCGACTGGACAATGCGGACGAGGCAGCTGCATTTCACGCAGATCCCGACGCAGCGTTGCGTTCCCTTGAACCGCCGATCCTGCTCGACGAGTGGCAGGCGGTTCCGGAGGTGCTGGGTGCCGTCAAGAGGGCCGTGGACGCCGACCGCACTCCCGGCAGGTTCATACTCAGCGGTTCGGTCAGATCTGTCCGAGACCCTGCCTTGTGGCCCGGCACCGGTCGTCTTCTCACGGTGGCGATGCATCCGATGACCGTCCGAGAGCGCATCGGGAGCATCGGACCTGAATTCCTCGAACGTTTGCGCACGGGAAGCGACACACCGCTTCTGCCAAACCCACCTGATCTGCGGGACTACGTGGAGACAGCGCTCATGGGCGGCTTTCCGGAAGCCGTTCTGGAAACGGAGCCCGCCCGGCGAGACGCATGGCTGGACAGCTACCTGCACCAGATGGTGAACCGCGACCCGGCGTCGCTGGGGATCACAGCCGACAGCGACCGTCTCGGCAGCTTCTTCGGGGCGTACGCGCTCAACACGTCGGGTCTCGCATCAGATGCATCGATCAACGAAGCCGCAGGCATCAATCACCGCACCGGCGAGTCCTACACACGGCTGCTCACGGACCTCGGCGTCATCGCGGAGCTGCCACCGTGGCACAGCAACCGGCTCTCACGCCTCGTCAAGGGGCGTAAGCGCATCGTGGCGGACACGGGGCTGTGGGCGGCCGCCATTGGAATCGACGTCGCCACGGTGATGTCGAGCGGCGAGTTCATCGGGAAGCTATTGGAGACCTTCGTGATCAACCAACTGCGTGCGGAAACTGCGCTCATGACACGCGGCCCCCAGTTGTGCCACCTGCGTGTCGCGCAGGGACGCCACGAGGTCGACCTAGTCGCCGACTTTGGCGCCCGCGGCGTCGTTGGAATCGAGATCAAGGCCACGAACGCGCCGACCGCCGACGATGCCCGACACCTCAAATGGATGCGAAATGAACTCGGAACTCAATTCGTGGCGGGCGCTGTGCTCCATACCGGCAGCCGGAAATACCGGCTATCAGACCGAATCGATGCAATCCCGATCTGCGCCCTCTGGGCCTGAGCACCCATCGAGTTCCCCGCATGGGCGATCAGTGCATCGGGTCCTGATATACGTGCTCGCGGTGCCATCGGAGGTACGCGCGCCCAGGTTGCTCGACTCCGGGCGGCAACAGCAGGGCGTCCCGCAGGGTTTCGCCGAAATTGTGATCGACTCCTGCGTCAACCTTGACGCTTGCGCGCAGCCGCTGGGAACGATGCACTCGCAGCCCTCCGTTCACAGTGATGAGTCCTTTGTCGAAGGCGGCATCGTGCGTTGGGCACGCAGCTGCGCCGTTGCGCGGGTCGCGTCGCTCGCGATTGCTCGAATCGGCCCACGGTTTGATGTGTGACGCAACGATGAGACGATTGCCGCGAATCGATCTGGGGGCCATGCCGCAGAATCGCCGCAGCTGTAGTCGAATCGTCGCAACACTTCAGTCGCAAATGCCTTGTGGCCGACTCGCGCGCGGTGCTGGACGATCCGAGTCGTTTCGGCAGACGTCAGTTCCTGGTTGTGCCGCAGCTTGGCAGCGCGTAGCTGCGCAGCCTCCCGCTCGATCGTTTCGTCAAGTCGTGAGTCCGCCAAGTAATCAACGCCAAGCAATGAGTAGTCAGTCACTTGCTCCAGCCGCAAGAAATCGGGAAGTCGTCGAGCACCAATGCCCATGTGTCGCGCCGCCTGCAGTGCTGTGGTGTACAAGTCGAGGAATCGGGCGAAGTCGGCACCCATTTCCATGAAGAACTGAACTTCGTCCTTCGCTCCGTTGACCCGAGATCCGTCCAGGTTCATCATCTTGCTGGTGATTGAGCCTGGGGGTCGCACGAATAGAGCAGCGAGATCGTGCACCAGTTGGGGCGCGGTGTGCATGGTGCCGCCGCCGTAACGATGTGGATTGATGACCGGATCATCCGAGTGAAACAGGCCGTAGCACAACACCGTCTCGACAGGAGTGAACCGTTCTTGGCGAGCCCGCGGCTGCCGTCGCAAAATGCTCCCCCACTGCGCCCGGGCTGCTGGAGGCATCAAATCGATGTAGTCGCTCAGCGAGGCCACGAGCGCAAGCTACGCCAACGGGTCGAGCTCGATCCGCACGAAGACGGATCAATACCGGCCGCAACCACGTAGTCAACCGCGCCCAGGCACTAGTCCATGAGCGGAAAGGCATCCCCGATTGCCAACTCCATGTAGAGCCCAAAGTGGCAGTCGCACACATCTACGTATTCGGCGTCTGTGTCGTCAGACGTCACCCAGCAGACGCGCAACGACGCTGGATCTCGATCCCGACCGTGTCGGCACTCATCGCACTCGGTACCACCATCCGAGTAGCCGATGGCTAGCCGGATCCTGCTGTTCTCTTCCGCAGCGAGCTTCGGTGCGATCGATCCGAGCACGAATTCCCTCGTTTCATCCGCCATAGCAACCATTCTTTCCAAGAACGTCCGGCCGCGTTCGTGACCTCGGCTTGCTACCACCCTGCCGGCTCGTCGGCTGCGACAGCCGGCAATTCGCTGCGCTCGTACCAGCGCAAGAAACAGTGGTATCGAATTGGGGCTGAAAGCGACTCTTCAGACGCCGAGCGCTGTCAAGGGGTCGATGTAGGGCACGCCCATGGCGGCGGCGACGTGGGGTTCGGTGATCTGGCCGCGGTGGACGTTGAGGCCGGCGCGCAGGTGCGGGTCGTCGCGCAGGGCGTCGAGACCGTGTTCGGCGATGGCGATGACGCGGGGCAGCGTGGCGTCGCTGAGGGCCCGTGTGGCGGTGAGCGGCACGGCGCCGGGCATGTTCGTCACGCAGTAGTGCACGACGCCGTCGTGGACGAAGATGGGCTCAGCGTGGGTGGTGGGACGCGACGTTTCGAAGCATCCCCCCTGATCGATGGCCACATCGACAATCACTGAACCGTCGCGCATCTCGCGGATCATCTCGGCCGTGACGAGTTTGGGGGCGCGATCGCCGGTGACCAGCACCGCGCCGATAACGAGATCGGCGCCGAGCACGTCGGACTCGACAGTGCCTCGGGTGGAGGTAACCGTCACGACCGAGGCCCCGAAGCGCTGCTCAAGGTGGTCGAGCACCTCCGGATTCAAGTCCAGCACTCGCACGTCGGCGCCCATGCCGATGGCGATCTCGGCAGCGTTCTCACCGACGACTCCCCCGCCGATGATGACAACCCGTGCCGGCGGAACGCCGGGCACGCCGCCGATGAGGATGCCGGCCCCACCGTGTGTTGTCTCGAGCGCCCAGGCACCTGCTTGCACCGCCAGCCGGCCAGCCACTCGTGACATCGGTGCCAGAAGCGGCAACCCGCCCCGGGAATCGGTGACGGTTTCGTACGCCACGCAGGCTGCGCCGGAAGACACGAGATCGGCGGTCTGTTGGGGATCGGGCGCCAGGTGCAAGTAGGCAAAGAGAATCTGACCCACGCTGAGCATCTGACGCTCGGTCGGTTGGGGCTCCTTCACCTTGACGATGAGCTCGGCTGTTTTCCACACGTCCGTCGCACGCTCGGCGATGGCGGCACCCACAGCTTGGTAATCGGAGTCGGAAACTCCGATGCCGACGCCGGCGCCGGATTCGACAAGCACACGGTGATCGTGAAGCACAAGCTCTCGAACAGCGTGCGGCGTCAACCCGACACGTCGCTCGCCCGCCTTGAGCTCACTCGGCAATCCGATCAGCACGAAGTCACCTCCGCTGGGGCGCCCGGCAGGCTGAGTCTCCCAAGGATTGGGTTACCTGAAAGGTCGTAGCGCTCCGGCGAAGTCTACGATTCCGCCGATGGAGTCCAGAGCGCGCGACACCGACTTCGATCGCTGGACGCTGCCGGCGCTGGTGCACGACGTCACGGCGGCACACGGGTCGAGTGAATTCCTGTCGTTCGAGGACGGTCGGAGCATCAGCTTCGCCGAATTCGATGAACTGACCGACCGACTGGCGACAGCTCTGGCCGACCTCGGTCTCGAGCCCGGCGACCGGCTGCTGGCTCTGCTCACCAATAGCCCCGAGTTCATGCTGCTGATGATTGCGACCCACAAGCGGCGTGCCATTTTCGTCCCGATCAACACCGAACTGCGCGGGGCATTCCTCGAGCACCAGGTGCGCAACTCCGAGCCACGCATCGTCGCAACGGACCGCGGTCTGCTGGGCCGCTTCGACATGGTCGACACCCCGGCGGTCCGTGTCGAGACCACGCTGCTTGTCGACGACGGCACGGACGTCATCGCCGCGCCCGGCGGAGCGCTTGCCGGTACACCCACCGCCAGCATCAGCGACCTGCTGAACACTCCTGCTCGCGCCGACGCAGTGCTGGAAGCCAAGCCCAGCGACGTCTGCACGATCATGTACACGTCGGGCACCACCGGTCCGGCCAAAGGTGTGCTCATGCCCCAGGCGCACTGCTACCTGTTCGGCCTGACGACGTCACAGGCGCTGGAGATCACGCCCGAGGACCGCTTCTATTGCTGCATGCCGCTGTTCCACGCGAACGGGCTGTTCATGCAGGTCTACGCATCGCTGCACGGCGGCGCCTCCATGTACATCACCAAACGGTTCAGCGTGGCCCAGTGGCTGGACATCATCATTGACAACGGCATCACGCTCACGAACGCCCTCGGCGTCATGCCGGAGTTCATCTGGCGCAGCCCCCGCACCGATCGCGACCGGGATCACCAACTTCGCGCCGTCATCGCCCTCCCCGTCGCCGAGGAATGGGCTGCCGAGTTCGAGGAGCGCTTCGGTGTGCGAATCGTGCAGGGCTACGGGATGACCGAGGTCAACATGGTTGCCCTCACCGGCCCCGCAGACCCGGTGATGTCTGGCTGCGCCGGCCCGCCGCTTGACGAGTACTTCGAGGTAGTGGTCGCCGATCCCGACACGGATCTGCCGCTGCCGATCGGCGAGACCGGCGAGATCCTCGTGCGACCCCGCGTGCCGTACTGCTTCAACGTGGGCTACCACCAGATGCCCGACAAAACCGTGTCGGCGTGGCGAAATCTCTGGTTCCACACCGGTGATGCCGGCAAATTCGACGATGCCGGTCGGCTGCACTTCGTCGACCGACTCAACGACCGCATCCGGCGCCGCGGCGAGAACATTTCGAGCTATGAGGTGGAGACCGTCATCAACGGCTACGAGGGCGTCATCGAGAGCGCTGTCGTCGGACTCCGGGTGGAAGGCGCCGGCGGCGAGGATGAGGTGCTGGCCGTGGTGGCCGTAGACGGCCCCGCTCCCGACCCGGTCGAGTTTCTCGACTGGTGCGTTCCGCGTATGCCCCGACACAGCGTGCCGCGCTACCTGCAGTTCGTCGCCGAACTCGACAAGACAGCTTCAGGCAAGATCCGCAAGCAAGTGATCCGAGATGCCGGCGCCACCGCCGATACCTGGGACCGCGAATCAGTCGGCTACACCGTGGCCCGCGACTGAGCAGGCACAAACGACACAGCGGCCCACGACTGAGCGGGCACAAACGACACTGCGGCCCACGACTGAGCGATCACAGACGACGCAGCGGCCCACGACTGGACGAGGCGGCGGTCTACAGCTCAGGCCGCAGCAGCACCCGACCCGTGGTCTGGCGGTTGTGCAGGGCGAGCAGACCGTCGAGCAGGCCTTCGAGCGGCAGCTCTTGGCTGACGAGCGGATCGAGACTGCCATCGGCGACCTGCGGCCACAGTTCGGCGTAGCACTCCTCGAGCACCGCATCCATGCGGCCCCGGTAGCCGCCCATGTGAACGCCGACCACGGAGTAGTTCTTGACCAGCAGATGGTTGGCAGGTGCCTGGGGGATGGTGCCGCTGGCGAAACCCACAACCAGCAGCCGGCCTTCCCATGCCACGAGGCGCCGTGCGACATCGAAGTACTTGCCGCCGACGGGGTCATAGATGATGTCGCAGCCGCGGCCGCCAGTTGCATCCATCACCGACTTGTACAGGTCGTCGCCGTCGTAATCGATGACGACATCAGCGCCGAGCTGGCGGCACGCCTCCACCTTGACGGGGCCGCCCGCAGCAGCGATGACCGTGCATCCCGCGGCCTTGGCCAACTGCACAGCTGCGGAGCCGACCCCGCCTGCGGCTGCCAGCACCAGCACCGTCTCACCGGCTTGCATCTGGCCACGCCGGTACAGCGAGAACCACGCCGTTCCGTAGATCACGTTGGCCGCACACGCCGCCGGCACCGAGACGTCGTCAGGTATTCGCCGAGCAGTCGCGCCCCTGATGAGCGCTTCGCTGGCGTAGCCGCCCCAACTGCCTGTGCCCGAGCCGATCACCCGGTCGCCGATGGCAAGGTCGCAGTCGGGACCAACCTCGGCGACGGTGCCGCAGGCGCCCATGCCCGGAGTGAACGGCGGATCCCACCGCTCCTGATACGTGCCCTGGCAATGCAGGATGTCCGCGAAATTGAGGTCGATGGCCTCCACGTTGATGCGCGCCTGTCCCGGCCCGGGCGCAGGCGAAGGGTGCTCCTCGAGCTTGAGCACGTCCCAGGGGTACCCCAGCTCCTTCAGTCGCCATGCCTTCATTGGTTCCCCCGTTCTGAGCCGATGCCCCAGTGCGTTGCGCTAGTGCGATGCGATCGTGCCCGTGCGATGCGGCCAGAACCGTACCAACGCGCTGCGCCAGTCCGCTGCGCCAGTCCGGTGCGCCAGTCGGGTGCGCCAACGTGCTGCGCCAGCCCGGGGCGCCAGTCACGGCCCACGCCCCGGTGCGCCGTGCCGCGTACGCTCGTAGCGGCAGTCGACGCCAACATTCGAAGGGGACGAGATGGCACTCATCGTCGAGCAACCGCCAGCGACCGATGTGATCCCCGTCCTGGACCTGTCCCCGCTCAACTCCGAGGCCCCGGACCCCACAGCACTCGCTGCGCTTGCCAGCGACTTGCGACGTGCGCTGACCGACGTGGGGTTCTTCTTCATCGTCAATCACGGCGTGCCGTGGCAGATGGTCGACGGGATCTTCGAGTCGGCAAGCCAACTCCACTCATTGCCGCAGCCGACCAAGGACTCGATTCCGATGGCGAAGCTGGTCGGCGGCTACTTGGGCATGGGCGGCGGCACTTCGTACGCCTCCGACATCGCCGGACCGGTGCGCAAGCCCAACCAGAACGAGGCCTTCTTCTGCCACCGCTACGGGTACCACCAGGGCAACCAGTACCCGCCGCTTGAGGGATTCGCGGTGAATTGCGAGGCCTACATCGACCAGGTCATCGCCCTCGGCGCTCGGCTGCTGCCCGTGCTGGCGCATTCGCTCGACTTGGCGCACGACTGGTTCGTGCCCGACTTCGACAAGCCGAGCGTGACGCTGCGCATGTCGCACTACCCGCCGATAGATTACTCCGACAATGAGTGGGGACTTGCCCCGCACACTGACAGCTCGGTGTTCACGTTCCTGCCCGCCAACGAAGTGCCCGGCCTCGAGATCCGCCCGTCCGGGCACGACTGGATCACGCCGCCGCAGCTCGCCGAGTCGTACTTGGTCAACAGCGGCGACATGCTGAAGCGCTGGACGAACGGCGTGTACCTGTCCACCGCGCATCGAGCCCGCAATCCCACTGACAGCGAGCGTTACGCGGCGCCGTTCTTTTACGGCGCCCGCGACGACGCCGTCGTCGCGCCAGTGCCCACGACCGTCAGCGACGAGGCTCCCGCCCGCTGGGGACCGATCACCTACGGCGACTACCAGCGCTGGTTCCTGAACCGCAACTACGCGAACGTCACCGGCGAGACGGTGGGCGAAGCGCCGAGCTGACCAGCAGCTCTTCTGGGCCTCTCCCAACGGCGTGCGCCGGTGCGAAACTGCCTACTCCAGCACACCTGCGACGGCCAGCTCGGTAATCCGGTCCTCGTCGTAGCCCAGCAGTTGTTCGAGGACTTCGAAGGTGTGCTCGCCGTAGGTGGGGCCGCCGTGGCTGATGCCGTCGCTGCTCCGTGACATCGCGAATCGGGTGCCTTCGACCCACATGGTGCCGTTCGAGCCGTGCCCCACCTCGCGGAAATGGCGCCGGTGAGCGAGCTGGGCGTCAGCAGTCATCATCTCTGAGTCCGCCACGGCATGCGCGGGGACGCCGGCCGCCTGTAGCTCGGTGTGGGCTTCAACGGCGTCGCGCTCCGAGGTCCACGCAGTAATGAGACCGGCGATCTCGTCGGCCCGATCACGGCGTTCGCCGACACCGAGACCGGCAAGTGCGTCGGCGCGCACGACACCACACAGCGCCTGCCACTGCTCGTCGCTCTCGCAGGCCACGGCGATCCAGCGATCTTCACCAGCTGCTGCGAACACCCCATGTGGTGACATCGTCGGGTGGTCATTGCCGAGTTTGGCAGGCAGGCGTGCGTTGACGCCGTAGTCGAGGACTGCCGGTGCCAGAAACGTCATGGACGCCTCGGCCTGGGACAAGTCGATGTACTGGCCCTCGCCGGTTCGGTCTCGGTGGTGCAGCGCTGCGAGCAGGACTGCGCTCAGGAACTTCGGAGACACGTAATCGGTGTAGGCCCCGAATACGCCCGCCGGGTCGCGATCGGGCCAGCCGGTCATCTCGTAGAAGCCCGACATGGACGCGCCCATGGTGCCGAAGCCAGCCAGCGATGAGAGCGGGCCGCTCTGTCCGAACAGGCAGGTCGACGCCATGATGATGTCGGGCTTCACCTCGCGCAGGTCGTCGTAGGACAGGCGCAGATTCCGCAAGGCGCGAGGCGAGAACGATTCGCACACGACGTCGGCCCAGCGCACGAGGTCCAAGATGAGGTCTCGGCTCTCGGGTTTGGAAATGTCGATGGTGATGCCGAGCTTGCCGGCGTTCATGTTCTGGTACAGACCGCCGTTGTCGGCACCCGCCTCGTTGTTGAGGAACGGCTGAATCGTGCGTGCCGCCTCCACCTTGTGGGAGGACTCGACCCGCACCACCGTTGCGCCCCAGTCGGCCAACACCCGTGTCGAGCCGGGTCCGGCCATCACCCACATGAAGTCGAGAATCTTGACGTCCGCAAGCGGCAGCGCCGGATCGCGATGGCTTGCTGCAGCGGCCGCCACAAGCTCTTCGTACACGGGGGCGACCGACGCTGGTGCAGCGTCCGCCTCTGCGAGCACCTCGGCGGTGTGCTGGCCCACCGACGGCGGCGGCGTCGAGAGGTCGAGCGGCGTCGCACTGAGCTGAGCGAACGGACCCGGATAACGCACCGAGTCGATGCCGCCGGTGGAAATCTCTCGCCAGAATCCGCGCTCGGCGTATTGCGGGGATTCGACCACATCGGCGACCGTGGCGATCGGCACGATGAGCAGCCGATGCTCAAGTGCCACTTCGAGGAGTTCGGCCTTGGTGCGCGTGGCCGTGAAATCGGCCGCCACCTGCTGAATCCGGTCGTACTCGGTGATCGGGATGCGTCCGGTCATCACGCCGTCGACGAAATGGATCCAGTCGATCTCGAGATCGCTGTCAGCGCAGCCGCCTTGTGTGTGCATCCACTCGAACAGCCGCGCCCCGAACGGTCCGATGGACTCGCCGAACAGGATCGTCGCCGAGACGAAGCCGTCGACGGCTGGCGAACGGAGCCGGACTCGGAACGGCCCCAGCCGTGCTCCGCCGCTCATTCGCAGCAACTCCGGCGAGTTGTACAGGTGGCACACCGTGGCGGACTGCGTGGCCTGCGTGACTGCCTGCTGTGCGCTCGTGTCGATGTACTGGCCTTGGCCTGTGCGCTTGCGTTCACGTAGGGCGATCAGTGACGCCACCGCCGTCTCGGCCGAGGCGTGCAAGAAGCTCTGATCGAGAGGAATGCGCAGGGGCGGGCGGTCCTCGTCGCCGACGACGTTGGAGAGCATCCCCGCCGCGGAGACGATCAGATCGGTCGCAACCCAGTCCGCCTTGGGACCGTTCTGGCCGAACGGCGTGATTGACGTGTACACGAGCGCCGGATTGACAACAGCGAGGTCGACAGGTCCGAGACCTCTCGCCGACATGGCGCCGGGCGCATCGGATTCGATGAGCACATCAGCGCTCGCAGCGAGTTCTCGCAGGCGCGCTTGGCCCGCGGGATCGTCGAGATCCAGTACCACGCTGCGCTTGCCTCGGTTGTACGACCAGAACCACAGAGATGCCTCGGGATCGCCGTCGCGGCCCTCGACGAACGGTCCCACGCTGCGGGCTCGAGAGCCACCAGGCGGCTCCACCAGAATCACGTCCGCGCCCAGGTCGGCCAGCATGGCGCCCGCCAGCTGGCCACGGTGATCCGACAGGTCCAATACTCGGCAGTCCAGCATCAAAGCCTCTTTTCCCCTGTTCGCGGGTGTTCGTCGGGTGTGCGCGCCGAACCTAGTTGGCCCCTGTCACAGCGCTGGCCGCACCGCTGGTCGCCCGCTGGCTGGGCCGGGGGCCATCAGCTCACCGACGCAGCACCGCCTGCGCCTCGGCGACCAAGAGCGAGACGGCGGTGGGAACCACGACCGGTCCTACGACTCCGCTGAGTCCCGTATTGGACGTCCATCGGATCGTCCACACCGCCTGCACCTTGGCGTGGTAACGCCCACGCTTCGTCGCCGTCGACGCCCGCTGGAAGACGTAGCTGCACAGTGACCGGCTCCCCGACACCAGCCAGGGCGAGCCCGGTCCGGGACACGACACCGGTGACGAGCCATCGCCGGGCAGCAGTTGCAGGGCGAGCGGCGTGGCAACAAGCGTCACGACGACTCCTCCTGCGGCCACGAACCGAACAATCGGCCTCCACTGGAATGCGGGCACCCAGAACCAGGTGTCGATGCCGACCAGCGTCCGCACCCGCTCCGCGGGGGGCGCGAAGTATGGCAACGGACGAGGCAGCGACAGCAGTGCTCGGTTGGCGGCCACGCCGACCTCGTCGGGCCGGTGGGCGGGATCGCGGCTCGCGACGGCGATATTCAGGCCAGCGAGCGCTGGGTCGCCGGTGGCGGGTTGTTGCCACCTCGCAACACCCGAACTGGCGGCGGGCAGTTCCGCCATGGCGCTACCCGTACTGCCAGCGGTCAGGATCGGAGGACCCCAGGCCGCCACCGGCTGCGCGGACCCCAAGAGCCCAATAGCGAAGAACACCGACACTGAGCGAAAGACCATAAGGCTTCTCATCGACACAACGTCGTGCCCCCGAGCTCACCCCGCAAGCGGTTTTCCGCGCAGCGGCGAACTAGGTTGCGCGACCACGGTTTAGATCACGTCAACGCCACAGCAGGAGGGCCCCGGACATGCCAGCGCATGACACAGATTTCGCGTACGAAACCACGCGCCGAACGGCCGCAGCCATCGCCGCGAAGGAGGTTTCGGCCCGGGAACTGCTTGATGCAGCGCTGGCTCGAGTGGATCGGCTGGACGGCCCGGTCAACGCCGTCGTAGCGCTGGATGCTGATCGTGCCCGAGCAGCCGCCGACGCAGCAGACGCAGCGGTCGCCCGCGGCGACGAACTAGGACCGCTGCACGGCGTGCCCATCACCATCAAGGACTCGTTCCAGACCGAAGGCCTCATCACGACCTCGGGTGCGCCCGAGCTAGCTGACTTCGTGCCCCAGCGCGACGCCGATCCCGTCGCCCGGTACAAGGCCGCCGGCGCCATCGTGTTCGGCAAGACCAACCTGCCGATCTTTGCAGGCGACGCGCAGTCCTATAACAAGGTGTACGGCACGACGGGCAACCCCTACAACATCGAGCACACGCCGGGTGGTTCGTCGGGAGGCTCGGGCGCAGCGCTCGCAGCCGGCTACACGCCACTCGAGCTCGGCTCCGACATCGGCGGATCCA
The DNA here is from genome assembly GCA_963663635.2 of Acidimicrobiales bacterium. Classification (GTDB taxonomy): domain Bacteria; phylum Actinomycetota; class Acidimicrobiia; order Acidimicrobiales; family Poriferisodalaceae; genus Poriferisodalis. The sequence continues at coordinate 79,743 of CAXXMY010000006.1, read as the reverse complement.
TCCGGATCCCGTCGCACTGGTCCGGAGTGTGCGGCCACAAGCCCAGCTACGGCGCCGTCTCGGCGCTCGGGCAGATCCCAGGCATGCCGGGCACACTCAGCCAGGCCGACATCGCGGTCGCAGGCCCAATGGCCCGCGACGTGGACGACCTCGAGATGGCACTCGACCTGCTCGCGGGACCTGATGCGTGGAACTCCAAGGCCTACTCGCTCGACCTGCCCCCAGCCCGCCATAGCGACATTTCGGACTTCCGGGTGGCGGTGTGGCTCGACGAGGAGTCCTGCCCCATCGATGCGCAGTACCGCGAACTCGTTCTCAGTGCGGCAAGCGCTCTGGAGTCAGCCGGCGCCACGGTGGACACCGAAGCACGGCCCGCGTTCACCTTCGACAAGGCAGTCGACACGTTCCTGCACTTGCTGTCCGCCGCCGAAGCCGGTACCTGGACGCTCGCCGAGATCGAAGAGTTCGCCGCCTCCGACGACTCCCTCGATGGCGATCTCGGCATCTGGTACGCGTCGCTGCGCCACCGCGAGTGGCTGAGCTGGCACGAGCGTCGCCTGCAGCAACGCAGGCGCTGGGAGGAATTCTTCTCTGACTGGGATGTCGTTCTGCTGCCGGTGACGCCAACCGCGGCGGTTCGCCACGACCACAGCCGACCGGCGACCAAGCGGACCATCACCGTCAACGGCGAGAGCCGCCCCTACTTCGACATCATCAAGTGGATGGGGCTCACGGGCGTCTCGTGGCTGCCCGCAACCGTGGTGCCGGTGGGGATGGTGCCCGCAGGCCCCGGTGACGCCGGCGGCGATCTGCCGGTGGGTGTGCAGATCGCGGGACCGTTCCTCGAAGACCGCACCACGCTGGCAGTCGGCCGCTTCCTCGCCGAGGCGCTCGGCGGATTCACCCGCCCGGACGGCTTCTAACCGCCAGCCGAAGCCGACTCGATCGCCGAAAACTCACATCGTCCCGCCGACACCGGTGGTACCCGACGCGCCATGAGCACCGGCATCGAACAGCTCCACACGGTCGTTCACGACGGCAACGGGCCGCCCGCGCTGATTGTGCACGGAGCGCTGGGCAGCCGTTCGTACTGGGACGACAACATCGCTGCGCTCGCGGAGGTCTGCCAACCCGTGGTGATCGAGTTGTGGGGCCACGGCCGCTCGCCGAGTCCCGCCGACACCGATCGGTACCGGCCCGGCGGCTACGTGGCCGAGTTCGAGCGGATACGCCGCGATCTCGGCGCCAGCGGGATCTGGGTGATCGGCCAGTCGATGGGTGCCGCGCTCGTGCTGCACTACGCGCTGGCGCATCCCGAGCGGATCATCGGCGCAGTGCTCACCAACTCATCGTCGGCGTTCAGCGAACCAGCGGTCTGGGCCGAGCGAACCGCCACCGTCGTCGAGGAACGAGCGGTCGAGGTCGAGTCCGGCGGCATCGAGGTGCTGCGAGACACCTGGATCAATCCGGGTCGCTCGGCGCGCATCTCGCTTGGGGTTCGAGCCAAGCTGGCCGGCGAGTTCTCCGAGCACGACGCGACGGGTCTTGCCGCTTCGTTTCGCATCACCAATGCCGAGCTTCCTCTCGGCGAGCGCCTGCGAGATGTCGCTGTGCCAACGCTGCTCACCAACGGCACCGAGGAAGGTCGCTTCCAGCGCTTGCTGCCGACGGTGCGGCTGATCCCGGGTGTCGAGATCGCTGATTTGCCGGCTTCGCATGCGGTGAACGCGCAGGATCCGGCAGGCTGGAACGCCGCGACCACGTCGTTCATGCGGCATCACGGTCCGGGAACACCCCGGAAGCACTGAGGGAGACACCAATGGGCACGGGACCGCTCGAAGGCATCACGGTGGTGGACGTCTCCAGCGCTGTCGCGGGCGCGTGGGTGTCGTCGCACCTCGCCGAGATGGGCGCCGAAGTGGTGCTCATCGAAAAGGTCGGCACTCCCGACGTGATGCGGCTGACCGGAGCGGTCATCGGCGACCAATCGGGCTGCTGGGTGCAGATGCACCGCAACAAGCGCGGTATGGACCTCGACATTCGCGATCCACGGGGCCGCGACATCCTGCTGCACCTAGTCGAGCGCGCCGATGTGTTCGTGCAGAACTTTCGGCCCGGCGTTGCCGAGCGCCTGGGCATCGGATGGGACGATCTGAGCCACATCAATCCCGAACTGGTGTACCTGTCGGTGTCGGGCTTCGGTCCCGACGGTCCGTACGCGCACCGCCCGGTCTATGACCCCATCATCCAGTCGCTGACGGGCATGGCCGAGGCGCAGAACGGCGACTTCGTGAAGGCCGTCGTGGCCGACAAGACCGCTGCCATGACGGGCGCCAACGCAGTGCTCGGTGCGCTGCTTGCTCGTGCGAACGGCGCCGGCGGCCAGCACATCGAGGTGAACCTGCTCGACTCGATGCTGTCATGGATGTGGCTCGAGGTGTTCTGGAACGAATCAGTGCCCGCGGCCCAGCCCACGCCGACCTACAGCGAGTGGTACAGCCCGTGGCAGACCGCCGACGGCTGGGTTGCCGCCAACTGGGTCAACATGGGCCAGTACGCCCGGGCCTGCGCCGCGCTCGGCGCCCCGCATCTGGCTGACGACCCCCGCTTCGCCACCCGCACCGCACGGCTGCAGAACTCCGATGCTCAACGCGATGAGTTCGCGAAGCTGCTGGTCGCACTCACGACAGCGGAGGCACTCGAAGCCCTCGAAGCGGCCGATGTGCCGTGCGCGCCAGTGCTACACCGCAGCGAGGTCTTCGACGATCCGCAGGTGCGCCACAACGGCACCATCGTCGAACACGAGCACCCGACGGCGGGACGAATCCGCACCACCCGCTTCCCGGCGCGGTTCAGCAAGACACCCACGCAGCTGGAACGCTTGGCGCCGGGCAAGGGCGAGCACACCGACGAGGTGCTCGCTGAGCTTGGCTGTTCCCCCGACGACATCGCTGCACTGCGCGACGAAGGCATTGTCGCCTGAACGCCAGAGGCGCTGACACCTGCCGGTACTTGCTGTCGATCGGTCCCGCAGACGTCGTCAGAGGCGGGCCAGGGCCTCCTGAACAGCAGTGGCAACGAGGCGGCCGTCCTGCCAGAAGCGGGCCTCGGCGGTGCCGCGGTTCCCGCCTGCTGAGAGCGGCCGCTGCTCGCAGTAGATCCACTCGTCGGCTCGAGCTGGCGCGTGGAACCACATTGCGTGATCCAGGCTGACCACCTGCACGCCGTCGTCCAGCCAGGTGACGCCGTAGGGCACGATCACGTTGTCGGCGAGGCAGTCGTCGCTCATGTACGCGATGACCGCTTCGTGGATGGCGGGATCGTCCGGCAACCGGCGTGGAGCCCTGAACCAGTAGTCGATGCCGCCTCGTGGCGACGGCCCCGTGGGCGCCCACGGGGCATAGGCAAGGCGGTACTCCACCGGCCGGGTCATATACGACCACTGCTCTCCGAAGATCGGACCCACCTCGGCGATGCACTCCTGAAAGGTCGGCAGCGACTCCGGTGGCGCCACATCGGATGGCATCGGACACTCGATCTCGACGGGGCCCGCTTCAGGAACATGGAAGGTCGCCATCAGCTCGAAGATCAGCCGATCGAATTGGTGCGCCTGCGCACGTCGCGTGCAGAACGCCCGGCCGTCGCGCACGCGGTCGACCGTGTAGTCCACGTCCGACATGCCGTCGCCGCCCCGCAGGAACACGGCATGAACCGAGTTCATCAGACGTCCTTCGTCAACCGTGCGCTGCGCCGCCACAACCGCCTGCCCGAGCACATGCCCGCCATACAGGCCGAAATCGTCGAAACCGGAACCCTTGCCGCGGAAGGCATCCGATTCGGCATCGCTCTGCTGCAGGTCCAGAAGGTCGAGCAATTCTTCCAAGGCCACCACGGTGTCTTTCACGGCCATGTTGATTACCAGATATCGCTACGCATGGGCCGACCCACAAGTCGAAGATGCACTACTCATAGCCGGGTGGGGAGACGAAACCACCGAGGGTTCGCTCGATGAGGGCGGCGTAGCGGATGCTGCGCCGGTCACGCAGGTGCGGCGCCACGATCTGGATGCCGACAGGCAGATTCAGCCCATCGGCGGTCAGCCCTGCGGGGGCCACGGTTCCCGGCAGGTACACGCTGCAGCTCCAGCCAGCCCAGAAGAGCTGGTCCACGCCAAGCTCCTGATGGCCGTCAATGTCGATGGTCCGAGTGGGCCGGGTGCCGGTGTGGTCATGCACGAACGCGGCCGAGGCTGCGATGGGGCACAGCAGCAGGTCGTAGTCGCTGAAGAACGAGGCCCAGGCCTGTCGGTAGCCCTCGCGCTGGTTGTGGTGACCGAACCACTCGCGGTGGCTCATCGTCATCGCGTGCTCGAGGCGAGCTTGGTAGTCGCGCGCACCCTCGGCGAAGCGGTGTGTACGCGACTGGGCGTCCTCCCACATCTCATCGTCGGCCAGTGCGCCCGTGGCCGCCCGCAGCAGCATCAGGTAGTTCTCGTGAAACTCGTGCTGGTCGATGTCGGGTGCGGCTTCGGAGACGTCGGCGCCGGCTGCCGCGAGCGCGTCCACAGCGCGCTGGAGCGTGTCGATCATCGCCGTGGAGTTGCGAATGACCGGAGTGTCGAGCATCACGCCCACGCGGAACGCGCCGAGGCTGTCGCGATGCTCGACCGGCAGCGTGAGCCCGTAGCCGGCCGCAGGAAAACCTGTGGGTCCCGCGAGCACGTCGAGCGCGACGTCGAGGTCGGCGGCGCTGCGAGCGAGCGGTCCGCACACGGCGATGTCCAAGCCGACCTCGCATCCCGGAGTGGCATGGCCTTCCCACGGCACCAGGTCGAAGGTCGGCTTGTGCCCGAAGACCCCGCAGTAGTGAGCCGGGTTGCGGATGGACGCCCCGATGTCGGAACCCAGCTCCAACGAAGCCATGCCCGTGGCGAGCGCCACGGCCGATCCGCCCGAGGACCCGCCCGGCACCCGGCTCAGATCCCAAGGATTGTTGGTACAGCCATAGACGTCGTTGAAGCTCTGCCAATCGCCCAGCATGAGCGGCACGTTGGTCTTGCCCCAGATGACCGCTCCCGCCTGCTGCAGCCGCGCCACGGTGACCGCGTCCTCGTCAGCCACATTGTCAACCCACGCCGGATTGCCCCAGGTCGACGGTGTGCCCGCCCAGTCGAAGGCTTCCTTGATGGTCATCGGCACGCCATGCAGCGGTCCCCAGCACTCCCCCGCCCCAAGCGCTGCATCGGCCTCGGCTGCACGTCGGCGCGCCTCGTCAATGCGGGTCACGATCACCGCGTTCACCGCAGGGTTGAAACGTTCGTACCGCTCCAGCGCACCCTCGAGCGCCTCGGCCGCCGACACCTTCCCTTGCCGAATCAGTGACGCCAGCTCGGTCGCTGGCATGAGGTTCGGATCTGTGCTGTTCGCGCCTGTCATCGCGCCGAGACTAGGAGCAATCGGCGGCTGCGTCGGCGGTTGGCTGCGAGGCTCTCCAATGCAACTTCCTGCCATGAAAGGCCAAACCCCGGCCGTTTGCCGAAGCAGGGACGGTTCCGGGGTTTCCGCTGCTCACGATAACGTCCCGCTTCGCCCATGTCAACGATCAGCCATCCAATGCGCGCTCGGCGGCGCGAGCGCGGCGATAGGCGTCAAGCACCAAGCCGTGGAAGTGGTGCAACCCGTGCTCGGACAGGCCCGAGCCGCCTGGGTCGCACACGAGTCGGCCCTGAGTGAACGCCGGCGTGCGCATGCCTCGCTGAACACTTTCGACCAGCCCGACATCTTCGGGCTGCAGCACCTCGTCGATGTAGCGCATCGACTCGATGTCCGCATCGGTCAACTCGGCCGTCTCGAAGTAAAAGTCGATGGTTTCGAGCGTGCGCCCGGGCCCCGCCGGGACGATGTGCAGGACGCTGAAGTTGCCTCGGCCCGGGTAGCGCATCAGGCAGGTGTTGGGCCACAGCCACCACACGGCAAGGTCCTTCACGCTGGAGCCGCCAACGTTGTACGCCGCGTTTTCCGAGTAGCCGGCACGCGCCATGTGGCTCGAGTAGATGCCGTGCGTGGTGACCTGGTAGGTGTCCATTTCCACCAGCGTCACGAAGTCGGGGTGGGCGATGTGGCAGTGGTAGCACTCCAGGAAGTTGTCGACCACGTTCTTCCAGTTGGAAGCGATGTCGTAGTGGTAGCGGCGGACGTGGGTGAGGTCTTCCACGTCGGGTGCCCAGCGAGCGATCTCGTTGCAGAGGCCCTCGGCCTGGGTAGCCAGAGGATCGGCTGCGGGATTGAGATTGACATATACGAACCCGCCGAACTCCTCCACCTGCACCTCGGACAGGCAGATCGAGGACGGGTCAAAGCCGGGCACGTCGGAGGTGTGGCGAGCTCGGTGAAGGCTGCCCGACAGGTCGTAGGTCCAGCCGTGATAGGGGCACACGATGCTGCCGGTGCGGCCCGCTCCCGACAGCAGCCCGTGAGCCCTGTGTTGGCAGACGTTGTAGAAGGCCCGCAGTACGTCGTCGTGGCCGCGCACGACGGCGATCGGCATCCCTGCGACGTCCAGCGCGAGGTAGTCGCCGACGACCCGCAGCGACTCAACATGGCTTACCCACTGCCAGCTGCGGGCGAAGACCTCCCGCTGCTCGACGTCGTGCCAGCAAGCATCGACATAGGCGTCGGCGTGAAGCGACATCGACTCAGTGGGGTCGGGGTCGTACCCGGCGAAGACCCCAACGTCTGCGTCCTCGGTCATGTGGTCGGTCGGCATGTACGGAGAATTATGGGCTCGGCAGAGATGCTTCTGCGGCCACGAGGAAATGTTCGATGTCGCCGTCGCTCGTGGCCAGGTTCAAACAGCCCAGGCTCTCGGCAATGAAGTAGACGCCGTGGGCTTGCATGCGCAGGCCGAACTGGGTGACTTCGGCCGCCTCGTCGCTCGACAGGTGCGAATCGCGGTAGTTGCGAATGGTGCGGGTGTGCGGATGGACCCGGAAGAGACTGCCCGCCCCGGTCACTTGCCACTTCAGGCCAGCAGTCTCGAACAGCGACCGCAGACCTGACCGAATTGCCTCGCCGATCGCGTCCAGCCGAGCGAACGCCTCCCGGTCGAGCTGGGCCATCGCGGCGTGTCCGGCGGTCATCGTGATGGGATTGGCAGCAAAGGTGCCGCTCGATGGAACTTTGGCGCGATCGCCCGACACGCGAGTGAACGTCGACATGGGGCCTTCGCGGCCCGCGATAGCTCCCACGGGGAATCCCCCGCCGATGATCTTGGCCAACGAGGTGATGTCGGGGTCGATGCCGAGCTTCGTCTGTGCCCCGCCGTATCCGAGCCGGAACGAGATCACCTCATCGAGCACGAACAGCGCTCCCACATCGCGCGTGGTCTCGCGAATCGCCCGAATGAACTCGGGTTCGATGGCGGGCATCCCCACCCGGTTCGGCATGACATCGAGCAGCACTGCCGCCAACCGATCACCGCCGCGTCGGATTGCTTCGCGGGCACCCTCGGCGTCGTTGAACGAGATGATGCCGACTTCGTCTTCGACCGACGCTGGCGTGCCGGCGGCGTAACGCACGGTGGCGGGCGCCGCAGCGTCGCCCCAGTTGGTGGGATCAGGCGACTGGCTGGCCTCGGCGTGGTCGTAGGTGCCGTGATAGGCGCCTTCCACCTTGATGACATTCGGCCGTCCTGTGCAGGCGCGGGCGGCCTTGAGCGCACCCATGACGGCCTCGGTCCCCGAATTGCAGAAGCGAATCAGGTCGAAGCTCTCCACGCGGCTGCACAGCAGCTCCGCGAGCTCGATCTCAGCGTCGTTGGGCAGCGAGAATGCTGTGCCCCGGGCCATCCGGGCCCCGACCGCAGCCGCAATCGTGGGGTCGGCGTGCCCCACGATGATCGATGCGAAGTTGTTGTTGCAGTCGAGATAGCGGTTGCCGTCGACGTCGGTGACCCATGCGCCCTCGCCGTGATCGACGTAGATGGGATGGCCCTTCCGAAGCAGCGTTGCCCGCGAGGTGCCGTCGGTGATCGACTGCTGCGCCCGCTCGTACAGCGCGGCGGAATGATCCGTCGACCATGGCCCGGCTGCGGTTGCCCGGACGGTCATGGGCGCAAAGCGTGTTCGAACATTGGCCAAGTCTGGCACCGGTCTCCCGAAGGCGTCGCGTCTTGCGGCCACGCAAGGTCAGATAGGCGCCTGACGTATGGTTCCTCACACGACCGCACGGCGTTCGAAAATATCCGCTCTGGCCGTGCGCGTCACCGGGCGAACTCCATCGGTGGTTGCAAGTGAACGGTCATGATGACCGTTGCCAACGCTCATCATGGACGAGGACACTGGCTCAGAATTCTTGGCAGAGGTATGTAAAGAACGAGATCTCGATAATGGTCTGGCTCTACAAGCGTTCCAGAACCTGAAAGTGCTCCTACCGGACACACCGTTCATTGGCACGGCTGCCAGTATCGGGCGTCTCTCGGTAATGCGCAGTTCTCTGGTCACGACCTTGTTGCGGGCATTTGAGATAGATGAGGACGGCGAAGTCGTGGTTCAGTCCGAAGGCCGGACACTCGCCGAGATTCTAAAATACCTAACGCGAAAATACGTCATCGACGCTCCAAGCCTGAACGCGCAGCGGTATGGCCATAGGCGGATCACAGGTCAATCCCTCGACTCAATTCACTTGCCCATTGCGTGACATCCACTTGTCACCCTGTCACCGAATACAACGACTGACTCATCACATTTGATGCGTGTGCAGACGCCCGACGGGCAGCGCGTGCTGTGCCGCGAGTGCGACTGCGGGTTTCGTGAGCCGAGTCGAGGCCAAGGGTGCGAGACTGGGCGTGTGAGCAAGTCCACCACGACTCCTGCAAGCGACAGCTCTACTGGCGGTACTGCCCGCCCACCGGGGCGACCCACCGCGCCATGGCGAATCGGCGTGGATGTCGGAGGCACCTTCACCGACGTGGTCCTAGCCGATGCGCGAGGCGCAACGTGGGTGGCGAAGGTGCCCTCAGTGCCTGCAGATCCCAGCCGGGGAGTGCACGCGGCACTTGCCCGCGTCGCCGTGGATCTCGGCATGCCGCTGGGCGATGTGCTCACCGGCTGCTCGCTGTTCGTCCACGGCTCGACCGTCGCCACCAACACCATGCTCGAGGGCACGGGCGCCGTCGTCGGGCTGATCGGGACCGAGGGATTCCGCGACACGCTGGAGATCCGCCGCGGGATGCGCGAGGACCAGTGGAACCACCGTGCCCCGTACGCGCCGGTGCTGGTGCCCCGGTATCTGCGCGCCACGGTTCCTGGACGCATCGACTCCGACGGCACTGAGCACCAGCCCGTGGACCTGAACGATCTCGACTCGGTGCTCGAGCAATTCGCAAGCCACAACGTCGAGGCGATCGCCATTGCGTTCATGAACTCTTTCGTGAACGACTCACACGAGCAAGCCGCTGCCGAAGCCGTGCGTGAGCAGTGGGATGGCACGTGGGTGACGACCTCGGCTGCTGTCTCGCCGCTGATGGGCGAGTACGAGCGCACCTCCACCGCCGTCGTGAACGCCTCGCTGTCACCGAAGATCGTGTCCTACCTGCGTTCGCTGAACGATGAGCTCGCGGCAGCTGGATTGCGTCACGCGATCCTGCTCGTGCAGTCGAACGGTGGTGCTGCGTCTGTCGATCAGGTATCCGAGCGGCCCGTGAACCTGCTGCTGAGCGGCCCCGCAGCCGCGGTCGGCGCGCTGAACCTGTACCGCGATGCCGTGGATGCCGCCCTGACCAGCGACACACACGCTTCGACGCTTTCTGATGGCAAGAATGCCGTTCCAGGCGGCAAAGATGCGCACAGTTCCGCTCTGCCCGGAAACCTCATCTCGATGGAGATCGGGGGAACCTCGTGCGATGTGCTGCTCATGTCGGGCTGCGAGGTGGACACCCGCGACGACATCATGATCGCGGGCTATCACGTCTCCACCCCGGCCATCGACATCCACACGATCGGCGCAGGTGGTGGGACCATCGCGGGAGTCGACGAGGCCGGCCTGCTGTACGTGGGACCGCAGGGCGCCGGCGCTGATCCCGGTCCAGCCTGCTACGGACACGGCGGCACACTGCCGACCGTCACCGATGCCCAGTTGGTCCTCGGCCGCCTGCGTCCCGGCAAGTCCGCCGGCGGCACCTTGGATCTCGACATTGACGCAGCCCGCGAAGCAATCCGCGTTCACGTGGCCGAACCGCTCGGCATGACGATCACTGAGGCAGCGGCAGGCGTCGTCGAGGTCGTCGAACAGCACCTGCTCAGCGCAACCGAGCACATCTCGATCGAACGGGGACACTCGCCGCGACGGTTCACGATGGTGGCTGCGGGAGGCGCCGGACCAATGCACGGCGCCTCGGTCGCCGCAGGCCTTGGCTGCGACCGCGTCTACGTGCCCCGCGATGCGGGTGCACTCTGCGCGATCGGGATGCTGCACTCCGACGTGCGCCAGGACTTCACCCGTTTCTTGATGGGCTCGCTGGACGAGCTGGACCTCGCCGAGATCGACGCAGGTTTCGAGGCCCTGCGCGCGCAAGCGCTCGATGTGATGAGCGGCGAGGGCTTCGCGGCGGACGACGTGACGCTCGACTGCGAACTGGAACTGCACCACCCCGGCCAGCTCTGGTCGATTCGAGTTCCCGCTCACGGCGAGCCCGGGCCCACCGGGAGCGGGTCCACGGTCGACGCTGCCGCAGTTCGCTCAGCGTTCGAGGCCGAGTATCAGCGCCTGTACGGGCACGTCCAGTCCGACGGCACGATCATGGTGGCCTCGCTCCGCCTCGTCGCACGCGCCTCCACCGGCGACGTCGCAACAACCGAAACCTCCGCAGCGACCGGCGAGCCTCAGCCCATCGAGACGCGTTCGGTGTGGCATGGGCCGTTCGGCTGGTGCGACACGCCCGTGTTCGACGGCGACCTGCTGCGGCGCGGTCACACGATCGACGGTCCGGCGCTCGTCGAGGAACTCACCACGACGGTCGTCGCTCGTCCCGGGGACCGGTTGTGGGTGGACGCCAACGGAGATCTGTTCATCGATCTCGCCCCCGCCGACGAAGATGCGAGCGAGTCCGCGCCGGGTGACGCGTCGGTGTCTCGCAGCGTGCAGTCGGGCCGAAGCCGCAGCCAAGCCAACGGAGCGGCGGCGGCGGAACTGGATCCCATCGTGCTGGCGGTCATGCAGAACCGACTCGACCAGATCAGCAAGCACATGGGCTGGGTGATGACGCGCACGGCTCGCAGCACCATCTTCAGCCAGAGTCACGATTTCTCCTGCTACGTCACGACGCCGGACGGGACGCTCGTCGCCAACGCCGACGGCATCCCGATCCACACCGGTGGAGGCGGTTTCGCCGTCCGCGCCCTGCTCAAGCGTTGGGAGGGCCGCATCAACCCCGAGGACGTATTCCTGCTGTCGGATCCCTACGTGGCCGGCGGCAACCACCTGCCCGACTGGGTCATAGCCAGGCCGGTCTTCGTCGCCCGTGAGGGCGAGCAGGCACGCAGCACTGATGGCAACGACGCTGGCGACAGCGACGCCGGCGAGCCGATGCTCGTGGGGTTCTGCTGCAACCGCGCCCACCAGTCCGACATCGGCGGGGGCCTCGCCGGCACCTATAACCCTGAGGCGACCGAGATCTGGCAAGAAGGCATCCGGCTGCCGGTCATGAAGCTGATCGAAGCCGGCAAGGTCCGAGACGACCTCTGGGAGCTGCTGCTCATCAACTGCCGGACGCCAGAGCTGCTCGACGGCGACCTGCTGGCCATGCTGGGTTCGACTCGGATCGGCGCGGAAAGGGTGCTCGGCCTCGTTGTCGAACTGGGCACAGGTCCGTACCTGGCGTATCTCGACGGTGTGCTCACTCACGGTGAGCGGCGCATGCGTGCGGCCATCACCGAACTGCCCGACGGCACCTACTACGGCGAGGACCGCACCGACAACGACTGCTTCGGCCCCGCGGACATTGCGGTGCGCGTGCAGCTCACCGTCGATGGCGACGAGATGACGCTGGACTTCACCGGCACCGACCCCCAGATCAAGGGCTTCAAGAACAGCTCGGTGGCAAACACCTATTCGTCGGTGTACCTGGCCGTGTCGTCATTCTTCGACACGTCGATCCCCCGCAACGAGGGCACGTACCGGTCCCTGCGGATCATCGCTCCCGAGGGCAGCATCGTGAACGCCCTGCCGCCTGCCCCGATGACGATGAACACGGTGTTCGTCGCACATGAGATCGTGATTGCCGTGTGGCAGGCGCTCGCGCAGGCGGATCCTGATCGGGCATGCGCAGCGTGGTCCAAGACGATGCACGGCCACGTTACGGGGCGCCGCGACGACGGCACCACCTGGGTGATGTACCAGTGGCACGCGATGGCCACGCCGGGCGCCACTGCCGAGCGGGACGGCTTCCCGCAGATGGGTCACCTCATCACCCTCGGCGGGCTCGACCTGCCGAATCTGGAGTTCCACGAGCAGATGTATCCGGTGCGCTACATCCGCCACGAGCAGCGCTGCGACAACGCCGGAGCGGGCCAACGGCGCGGCGGCACCGGCGTGCGCTACGAGGCCGACATCCTCGAACCCGCCACCTGGTCGTACCGAGCCGAAGGACTCGACACGCCTTCGGGCCACGGTGTGCGCGGCGGCGGCACCGGCGGCGTCGGCCTGGAATGGATCGTGCCCGTCAACAATGAGGTCGACGGCCCGACATTCGTGCCGCCCAAGTACGGCGTCCAGCGTCTGGGCCCGGCTCGCATGATCGCCGATACGCCCGGCGGTGGCGGCTGGGGCGATCCGTTCGAACGGGAGCCCGACGCCGTGCTGCGAGACGTCATGGACGACGTGGTCAGTGTCGAGCGTGCGCGCTGCGACTACGGCGTTGTCATAGCCGAGGGCGGTCGATCGATCGACGTCGACGCCACGGCGAATCTGCGGGCCGACCCGCGCCCCGCACTCGCCGACGCCTGAGAAGGCTCGACACCCCCGAGCGGCGCTGCGCCAAACTGGCCCCGTGACCCTCGTACTTGTCCACGGCAACCCTGAGACACCCGCCATCTGGGATCCGATGTGCGCCGCGCTGACCGAGCGCGACAATGGCATCGAGGGCGACGGCATCGAGGTGGTTGCGCTGTCGCCGCCGGGCTTCGGCGCACCAGTACCCGATGGCTTCGGGGCGACGATGGCGGAGTACCGCGACTGGCTCGTCGACGAGCTTGAGTTGCTCAGTGCCCGCCCTGACGGCGGCCCCGTCGATTTGCTGGGGCACGACTGGGGCGGCGGACACGTCATGCGCATTGCGATGGAGCGGCCCGACCTGATCCGCTCGTGGTGCATCGACATGATCGGTCTGTTCGACCGTGACTACGAATGGCATGACGCCGCTCAGGTGTGGCAATCACCCGACGGGGAGGCATCGATCGAGCGCATGATCAGCCGCCCCGACGATCAGCGCATTCCGTTCTATGCCGGCATGGGCATGGGCACCGAGGTCGCCACCGCCCTCGTGCCGCATATCAACGCCCACATGGGGGCCAGCATTCTGGCGCTGTACCGCGACGCCGCCCAGCCGGCGATGGCCCGTCTGGGTGAGGGTCTCGAAGCTGCTGCAGCCCGGCCAGGACTGTGCATTCTCGCAACCGGCGACCACTTCACCGGCGGGGATCGAAAGCACCGGCGCTGCGCCGAACGGGCTGGAGCGCAGGTGGTCGAGCTGGCCGATGTGGGCCACTGGTGGATGTGCGAGAACCCCAAACTTGCCGCGCAGACGGTCGCAAGCTGGGTCGCATCGCTCGACGCCGGCGGTGCCGCTAGCGCCTGACGCGCAGGCTTGCAACGGCACCGTCGCGGCCCCACTGCGGCGCACAGGCCGTCAGCGCTGTTGGGCTACTGTCGCGGCTGACGCCGGGACGCCGAATGCGGCCGGGCGCGCAATCGAAAAACAGAAGGGGCGCCCGGCACCGTAGGCGCCCACCACAAGGGGGCAAGCGATGGCCGCATCTGGTTCGATTCTGGGAAATCCCGTCCAGCGCAAGGAAGATCCTGGCCTGCTGACCGGATCCAACCACTACGTGGACGACTTGGACATCGACGCCGCCCAGGTGATTTTCGTGCGTTCTTCAGAAGCGCACGCCGAGATCACCTCGATCGACACCTCCGAAGCCGAACCCATGCCCGGCGTTCTGGCCGTCTACACAGCAGACAGCCTTCCTATGGACGCCTTCCAAGGTTTCCCGATGATTGACCCTGCGTTCAATCGCCCCCCCGCTGGCGGCGAGCCGGGTCCGCTACGTCGGTGACCTCGTGGCGGCGGTGGTGGCCGAGACGCAGAGCCAAGGATCCGATGCCGCGGAGATGGTCAGCGTCGAGTACAGCTCACTGCCCATCGTCTCGGACATCGAGGCCGCTCTGTCGTCTGACTCGCCGGTCGTGTGGGAGAGCCAGGAATCCAATGTGTGCTTCGCGCACATCGCCCCCGAGGACGAAGTGCAGGACGCGAACGATCCGTTTGAGGGTGCCGACGCAGTGGTGTCTGAGCGCATCGTCACCCAACGGCTCGCCGGCGTCCCGATGGAGCCGAATGGCTGTGTCGCTATTCCCGATGACGGTGGAGCGATGACCCTGTACCTGTCCACGCAGGCGGCACACTCGATGCGAGATGCGCTCGCTCCCGCACTCGGCCTCGAAGCCGATCAGCTGCGGGTCATCGCCCCGTGGGTCGGCGGCGGCTTCGGACCGAAGGCGGCCTGCTATGTCGAATACATCATTGCCGGAAAGGCAGCCCAGGCCCTCGGCCGTCCGGTCCGCTGGACCGAGACCCGCACCGAGAACATGCTCTCGATGGTCCAAGGCCGCGCCATGGTGATGAACACCGAGATGGGCGTGCGCAACGACGGCAGCATCGTCGGCCTGCGGGCAAACGTCGTCGCCGACGCTGGTGCGTACCCCGTCATCGGGGCGATCCTGCCGCTGCTCACCGGCATGCTCTCCCAAGCCGTGTACGACATTCCCACGATCCACTTCAAGGCGCACACGGTCATCACCAACACCACGCCGATTGGCGCGTACCGGGGCGCGGGACGGCCCGAGGCCACCCAGATGGTCGAGCGCATCCTCGACAAGGCGGCCAAAGCGAATCGGCATGGACGCCGCGGAGATCCGTCGCAAGAACTACATCCAGCCCGACGCCTTCCCCGCGGCGTTGCAGACCGGAGTGACCTACGACTCAGGCGAGTACGAGCGGTCGCTGGACGCCGTGCTCGAGGCATCCGGCTACACGGATCTCCGCGCCGAGCAGAAGGCCCGCCGCGATGCGGGCGACTCGAAGCTGCTGGGCATCGGCCTCTCGTCGTATGTCGAGATCACCGCGCCGGTGGGTCTGCACGTGGAGTACGGCAGCACTGAGGTACACGAAGACGGTTCGGCCACGATCCGTGTGGGAACTTCCAGCCACGGGCAAGGCCATGACACGGCATTCAGCCAGATCGTCGAAGGCGTGCTCGGCATTTCCATGGACGATGTGACCCACATCGACGCCGACACTGCCGAAGTGCCGTCGGGCGCCGGCACGTTGGGTTCGCGGTCGCTGCAGACGGCCGGCTCGGCGGTGTACCTGTCGAGCCAGGCCGTGCTCGAGAGGGGCAAGCAGCTCGCTGCTCACCTGTTGGAGGCCTCCGCCGACGACATCGTGGTCGCCGAGGGCGGCCTGGCAGTTGCGGGAGTGCCGACCAGCTCGGTGAGCTGGGCCGACATCGCCAAGCTGGCCAACGACGACGCTGCCCGGCCGTCGGGCCTCGAAGCGGGCCTCATGGCCGAGGAGAACTTCGACGGGACCGACTCGACGTTCCCGTTCGGCTCCCATGTGGCCGTCGTCGAGATCGACAGCGACACAGGCGAGGTCGAGCTGCTCCGCCATATCGCCGTCGACGATTGCGGCACCATCATGAATCCGCTGATCGTCAACGGCCAGCAGCACGGCGGCATCGCCCAGGGCGTCGCGCAGGCGCTGTACGAGCACGTCCAATACGACGACGACGCCAACCCGCTCAACGCCAGCATGATGGATTATTTGGTGCCATCTGCGGCGGGAGCTGCCGAGCTTCGAGGTGTCCAACACCGAGACCGCCAGCCCCCGCAACCCGCTGGGAGCGAAAGGCATCGGCGAGTCCGGCACGATCGGCTCGACGCCTGCGGTGCACAACGCCGTGTGCGATGCGGTCGCCCACCTGGGCATCGACCACATCGACATGCCCTGCAGCCCGCAGAACGTCTGGCGAGCCCTGCAGAACGCCTAACGCTGCTTCGAGACCGACCTGAGTCAGCAACACCTCGGTACTGCCACTGAGGTGTGTCTGAGTCTTCCGCGGAGATCGGCTGAGAAATGAACCAAGTCATGCTGTGTTCTCGGGGTTGTTGGTGGTGGTCCGGCGGTTGTGGTCGAGCCGTCGTGTGCGGGCTCGTTGGAGGCCTTGCCGGCGGGCCTCGCGGATCGGTTCTCCTCGTTGGTGGTGTTCGTCGTCGGGGGTGACGTAGCCGATCGCTTCGTGCAGCCGGACTTCGTTGTAGTCGATCCGGATGCGTGCCAGCTCTGTGTCGAGCAGCGCCGGGTCGGTGATGTCGTCGAGGTGGGGCCATTCGTGCTTGATGTGGCTGAAGAAACTCTCGATCCAGGCTTGGTCGGTGGGTGTGCGGGGTCGGCCGTGGTGCTGGGCGATGGCCATCATCGCCATGTAGGCGCGGGTGTCGTGGCTGGTCATGGCCGGGCCGTTGTCGGACACGGCGAGCAGGATCGGCCGGTCGGGGTCGTCGATGTCGAGATCGAGGCGGTCGTCGGTGAGCAGCTCGTCGAGATCTTGGGCTAGCAACGCCTGATCGAACACGACACGCACTTGGGTGGAGGTCTCCTCGGTCGAGACCAGGGTGGTGATCCAGTAGCGCGAGACCATGTCGACGATGGCGAACACGCAGCGCCGGGCCCGCCCGAAGTGGGTGACGTCCCAGATCCAGATCCTGTTCGGTTCCCAGACCAGCCAGTGCGGCCACGGCGTCTTGGGCCGCCGTGGTGTCGGCGGCTGTTCGGGCAGCACAAGCCCGTGGGCAGCCAGAACGCGCCGAAACGTCGAGGGGGCCACCCACACCCGGCCCGCATAGGAACCGCGGTGGGCGAGCTTGCGGTGCGACCGGTCGACCGGTCCCCACTCTTCAGCGACAGCGAGGACCTCCGCGACTTCGTCGGCCAGCACCGCATGCACCGGCGCGCCGCCCGGGGCGAGATCCTCGAGCGTGCCCAGCTCGCGCCGGCGGGCCCGCCAGCGGTGCACCCGGTCGTCGCAGACCTGCCACACACCGGTGGCCCATGTGTGCCAGAACCCGGCGGCAACGGCGTCGTCGACGGTGTTGAGGACCAGCTCTTTTACCTCGGCGGGGACTCTCGCCGGGACCGGTCCGTTCAGTCCCAGCCGGATTTTCCCCGGACAATGGCCAACTCGATCGCTTGGACCTTGATCGCCTCGGTGAGCTGACCGATCTCTGCCCGGGCCGCTTCGAGCTCCCAGTTCCGTTCGGTGGCCGCCCGACCCGGCTTGCGGGCCAGCGCAGCCAGCGCCGCGTCCTTCACCGTCCGGCGGATGGAGATGACCGTCGACACATCGACCCCCCACTTCCGGGCGGCGTCGGCCTGGGTGATCTCTCCGCCCGTGACCTGCAAGTAGATCTCCCACTTCGTCTCCGCGGACAGCTTCTTCGGTCGACGCCGACCCTCGCTGACAGTCATCTGATGCTCCTTCACACGTCAGCGAGAACACGATCAGACTTGGTTCATTCCTCGGTGGACCCTCCGCGGCAAAGTCAGACGCACAACACGGTGTCGACGATGATGGCGAGGTCGGGTATGGGGCGGCTGGTGGCGGGGCGGAGGATTTCGCCGTGGGGGGTTTGGGGGTTGGGGCGTCTGGGGGGTCGGGTCCAGGTGTAGTCGTTGTCTCCGGTGCGGTGGTGGGCGGCGCGGCGCAGCGCTGCGGTGAGCGTGCGGCGCCAGTCGATTTGGGGGCTGGTTTGTTCGTGGGCCCATCGCAGGAGCCCTTCGGGGACGCTGTCGGGGTGTTGTTGTTCGTGGTCGAGGGCTGCTTGTGCGACGCGTCGGCGCAGCATGCGTGCTTCGGTGTCGCTGGGGGTGTTGGTGTCTGCTGGGGGTTCCCAGTCCGCGGTGATGCCGGTGGCGGCTGATCCGCAGTCGTTGCTGTGGCGGTTGTTGTCGTCGTTGGCGTGCTCGATCCATGCGACTGCTCCGGTTTCGGGGTCGATGTGGTCCTCGCCCAGGATCCCGCGGTAGTAGGTCTCGGCTGTTTGGGATTCGGGGAGGTGCAGATTCCATGGCTTGAGCCAGTGGTCGGGCAGTTGGGCTGTGCGGTGGGGGAGGCCGTCGAGGAGGTCGTCGTTGATCTCGCAGTCAGCGGCGGCGTTCCATGCCAGCGCCAGGAACGGGTCGGCGACGGCGTGGCGGGCGCGTCGGTGGTGGCCGCGCAGGGCGTGGTTGAGGGCGTGCATGAGCTCGACGGCGGTCTGGGCGACAGTCAGAGCGTTGATGTGGGCCGGGTTGGCCCAGATGCGCCAGTGGCGGTCGACGGCGACGGTGTCGGTGTGGTCGGTGGTGTGCAGCGGGCAGCGGAACAGCGCGGTCATGTAGTAGGGGCAGTGGACCGCGATCCAGTAGCGGGCCGCTCGCATGCGCTGCTGGGCGGCCTGCTGGGCGGCCGCTTCGGCGTCGGAGCGCTCGCCGTCGTCGTTGTCGTGGCTGGCGGGGTGCGCGGTCATTGGCCTGGTTCTGGTTCGTGGGGGTCGAGGTCGGGGTCGAGCTGTTCGAGGAACACGTCGTTGAGGACGTCGTGGCCTTGGGGCAGGCGTGCGCGTGGGGGCCGGATGGCTGCGAAGGTGCGTGCTGCGGTCATGGCGATGTCGGGTGCGTGCTGTCGTGCTGCGGTGATGCACACTTCGAAGCCTTTGGCCCATCGGGCGGGGGTGTTGTGCTCGGCGACGGCAGCGGCGACGGCGTGCAGGCACGCGAGCTGCTGGTCGGGCCGTTCGGGCAGCACCAGCGACGTCGGGTCCGCGAGCAGCGCTTCGGGGTCGGGCAGGTCCAGCTCGGCGAGGAACGCCAAGTATTCCGCGGCGGCCGCTGTGCCCAGCAGCGCTTCGGCGATCAGCGCACACACGTCGGGGTGGGCTCCGGCGGCGTCTGAGGCCGCGAGGCACGCTGCGGTGCGTTCCCATGTGCGCGGCGACGGCCATCCCTGTGCGGCGCTGTCGGCGGCGAGGCCGGCCGTGTCGGGCGGCGCGCACAGCACACCGGCGCGGCGCCGCACGAACGCGGTCTGCATCGCCCGATGGAACGACACCCGGCCCGGGTCGGGGTCTGGGGTCTTGAGCGGCTCGGGTGCGGGCCAGCCCCCGAGGTAGGCGGCGGCCCATTCGTCGACGCTGAGCGGCCAGCGCAGGTGCGCGAACCGGTTCGCCAGCGGCGCTGACAGCTCCCACGCTCCTGAGTTCTGCTCGGGCGGGTTCGCTGCTGCCGCGAACCGTGCCTTGGCGCCGAGGTCGAGGTCGCCGACGCGGCCTGAGAGCACGACTCGCATGAGCGCGTTCTGTGTGGCCGGCGTCGCGGTGTTGATCTCGTCGAAGAACACCAGCGTGTCGCTGTCACGGCCCGCGACGCGGCGCGCCCAAGCCGGGGGTTCGAGTACGACGCCGGCCGGTGTGCACACGGGCAGCCCGCCGATGTCGGTGGGGTCATACAGCGACGCCACCACGGTCTCGACGCCCCACCCGGAGGCCTCGGCGAACTTTTCGATGGTGGTGGTCTTGCCGGTGCCGGGGTCGCCCCACAACAGCACCGGCACACGTGCCGCGAGCAGCACCTGCATCGCTTCGAGAGTGAGCCGCTGAGTCGTGTCGCTCATCGTTGTCTCCTTGTTTCTCGGGTTGGCTGGGGAAGCCGCGAACGCTTCCAGGGGGGTGTGACATGTGTTCGCGCCACAGCCGTGTCCGTTGCGCTGTGGGGGGTCATCGGGTTGCCCATCTGCGCCGGTCCGTGGGGGTCATGTACTGCTGCGGGGGAGGGCCGGCGAGCTCGATGCATTCCTCGGCGACGCGGTCGCGCAGCTCGCCTTCCACGCTGCGGTTGCCGAGCAGGGTCAGCAGCATGTCGTGGTCGCTCTCGGAGCGGGCCCGTGCTGCGATCCGCTCGAGTGCGTCGGGGGGTGTGCGCGTGATCGTGGCGACGGTTCGGCGCACCTCGCGGTCGGTGTCGGCTGCGAGGCGGCCCAGCAGTTCTGTGGGGGTGTCGGCCAATTCGGCGGCGGCGGCGCGGGCCCACCACCGGCTGTCGTGCGCGAGCCGAGCGACTACCGGGTCCATGGAGTCGCGTTCGGTGCTGGGATTGCGCGCTGCGACGACCGCGACGCCGATGTCGGCGTCGTCGCACAACGAGCGCAGCACTGCTGGCGGGGCGGCGGGGTTCGCGGCCGCGGCGCGCCGCACCGACACGACCGGGTCGGCAGCGAGGCGTTCGAGCAGCGCCTGGGGCGTGTTGGGGTTCGCGGCGGCTGCGGCGCGCACCGACCGGTGCGGGTCCGCGGCGGCACGCTCCAGCAGCGTGCGGGGCGTGTTGGGGTTCGAGGCGACTGCTGCGCGCACAACGGCGTCGAGGCTGGGAGCGAGCGCTTCGAGGACGCGTACCGGTGCGCGCGGCGACCCCGCGACCGTGGCGCGCACCCGCGGGTCGCTGTGCGAGGTCAGGTCGCGCAGCAGGCTCGACGGGCAGCGGGGATGCAACATCGCCCAGCTGCGCTGCAGCGCATCGGCTGTGGTTCCCCGCCACCAGCGCTGCCCGAACCGGGTCCCGGTGCGGGCAACCGCGGCTTGGGCGATGACATCGGGGGGCGTGGAGGGGTTCTGCAGCACCCGCAGCCGCACGCACACATCCGCGTAGTCGTGCACGGCGTGACAGCTCAGCGCCTCGAGCGTGCCGACCGGGGTGGAGGGGTTCACCGCCAGCAGGTCGCGCAGGTTCTCGTCGCCGCAGCGGACCAGATCGGCGAGCCGGCCGGGGTCCGCGCCGGGATCGGTCGCTGCCGCGAGGTCCCCGAATCGCTGATCGGGGTGAGCTGCCATCGCTGCGAAGAACTCTGCGCCCAGACGCCGGTCCAGTGCCGTGTCGAACTCCCACCAGGCCGCCCCGCGCCACGCGTGGCGGCCCGGAGGCACCCACGCGACGCGGCGCAGCGACCATTCGAGACGTTTCGCGAGCACCCAGCACACGAAGTCCCACGCCCCCTCGACGACGTCGAGATGCGCGCACGCGACCGCCAACGCGTCGCGCTCGTCGACCCCGAGACGCCCATAGCTGTGCGGTTCGCGGGCCCACCCCGACGCCAGCCGCCGCGCCAAGCCGGACACCTGATCAGGACGCACCAGATCCGCGTTCAGCGCCGCCACGACACCGCGCGCACGCCCCAGCGCCTCGTTCGGCTGACCGAGAACGTCCAGCAGCCTCGCCTCCGACGCGAGCCGCTCCTCGCCGGACACACACCACACACCGTCGCGGCGCTCCAAGGTGACCTCGACGCCGTCGAGGACCACCCGACGGCACAGATCGCCGTCGGGCCACACCACCACGGTTACGCGCTTGTCCCTCTTCGCCATGGGCGCGACGCTCGCGCAGGGGTGTCACACACAGCCGCCCCAGCAAGGCGCGACACGCGCGATGCACCGCCAGCGCCAGTGCACTCCCCGAAAATCGTGCCGTTCGTGTCGCACGCCCCGTCTACGTTGCCGAAGTGGCCGCAACGCTGCGGTCTCGTGCGACAGCACCCGGGCTCAAAGTGAGCTGGCGCTGCCGAGGGGACGCCTCATGATCGAATGGGAGGACTACGAGTTCACGACCCAGCACAGCTGGGACGACGTCGCGCAGCTGACCGCTGAGCGCGTCCGGGACGTGCTCGTCGTGGGCGACATCCACGGCACCAAGGCACATCTGAGCGCCGCGATCGATCTGGCTGTCGATCTCGGTGTCGGAGCGATCGTGCAGGTCGGCGACTTCTGGCTCTCCGATGCACACGGAGCCCATCACCGCACCAAGCAGGCCGAGTTCATGTGGGAAGCCCACGACTCGCCGTTGCCGGTGGTGGCCCTCGACGGCAACCACGAGGACTGGCCCGCGCTCAGCCGCTACGCCCGAACACCTGCTGCACAAGAGGGGATCGCGACGCGCCGGCCGCTGCATCTGGGCGGGTCGCTGTGGTGGGCATGGCGAGGCAGCACCTGGACCTGGGCAGGTATGCGATGCGCGGCGCTGGGCGGAGCGGTGTCCCCGGACCGCCGCGACCGGTCGGTGCGCGGCTGGCGCTGGCCCGAAGAAGCCGCCACCGCGCACGAACTGGACCGATTCACAGCCAATGTCGACATCGACCACGGCGGAGCCCTCGACGTTCTGTTCACCCACGACGCCCCCGCACAAGTGCGCCACATCAAAGGAGGCATGCGAAACATCCCATTCGAAACCCAGCACGCGATCGCGCAGATGCGCCTGCTGCTCGCCCAAGCCGTCGACCACACACAGCCTCGCCTGGTGATCCACGGCCACTGGCACCGCTCCCACCGCGAACAGATCAGCCCGACAACCGAATCGGTCGGGCTCGCCAACGACGGACGCCGAAACCACATCGCGTGGCTCACCGCCGAACCCGAACTGCACGCGTCCTACACGAACTGAGCACCGACCGCGCCCCGCGGGGCGATGTCACAGCCCCGCGCGAGCCTGCAGCCATGACCGGACCCCTCGACCCGCGCACCCGAGCAGCGCTCGATGCCCTCGACGAGCGTCTCGTCGCAGAGCAGATCAACCTGCGCCTGTACGTCTCCAGCGGCATCGTGGGGGCGTACGTGTTCGACCCCGACGAGGACCCCGTCGACTTCGCAGCCGCAGCGGACCGAGGCGACGAATTGCTCGCCACCATCGGAGCCGACATCGCACAACAGCACGGACTGCCCCCCGACTGGCTCCACCAGATCGACCCCCGACCGCCCTCGCGAATGTCGCGTCGCCGTACGGCAGGACGCTTCAGAGCGATGCTTGGCCGTGTGCGCCGCCCGACGATGAGATGCCCGTGATGGCAAGAGAACTCAAGGGAGATGTTCGGACGCTGCTGACCCGCGATGGGGCCCAAGCCGGCGACGCCGAGCTTCTCGAATGGCTCTCGATGTGGGGAATGATCGACCCGTCCCAAGCCCACACGAACCTCAATGTCGATGCGCGGCGCTCCGAGGGCGCACCGGATCCATCAGCCGCGTCGGGAGAAACAGCGGATTATCACCGGCGACCTGATCCCGAGGTCCTGCTGATCAACGCGTATCGGGTCTGCCGCGCCAGACGGGCACTCATCGACCAGGGCACTGTCACGGTCAACAAGATCGCCGCCGCACACCGCTGCCACCCCACCACTGCGCGTCGACGCATCCAGCGTGCCTGCGACCGCAATGAGCTGTTCACGGTGCGGATCAGCGGCCGGATCCATGTCCCGGCGATGCTGCTCGACGACGCATGCCATGCCCGACCCGAATGGCAGCCCGTGATCGCCGCCCTGACACAATCCCGCATGACCGACTGGGCCAAGCGGGGCTGGATCGCCGACCCGAACGCCGGTCTGTCCGGCGAGATCGCCGCTGAGGTGATCGAGACAAACCCGCAGCGGGTCCACGCCGCTGCCCGACCCAAAACGATTCAGCAGACGTCATGACCACTGCCAGTGCGCCTCCCCGATCATGGATGCCGGCCAGGCTGCCGTCGGAATGGTTTGCGCTGCCGACGCGATGCAGGCTCCGTCCCGCCGCGTGCGGCGTGGAGCGCACATGATCTCGGCGTCGCTGCGAGCGCTGGCCCGCCGAAGAGCCAACAGCCGCCAACGCAGGCCGCCGACTCGCAGCGGTGTGCTCTCGCCCCCGGTCGAGCCGATCGGCGCCCAGGCCGCTCGCATCATGGCCGACGCGCTGTGGATCGAGCAGATCACCGCCCAAGAAGCAGCACGAGCCAGCGGCCGTGACCCGACGTGGACAGAAGGCGTCATCGACGGCGCCGTCGATCCGACGCTCGACGAGCTCGAGCTCGCTCTGAACGCCATCGGCCTCGAGACGCGGATCAACATGGGACTGCCCGGGCACCCGTGGCCGTCCATCGCGCACGACCCCCAACGCATAGCCGACACGATCAAACGGCACCGTGAGCTGGACACCGAGATGTACGGGCAGGTATGGATCCGCCGCACACCACCCCAGCCAGGCGCAACAGCCCGCCTGTTCGGCGCAGGACCAGGCCGACAAGACGGCGGCGGATGGGCAGCGGTCCTGCTGCACAACGCACTGCACGGCCTGAGCATCAGCCACTCCCAGTTCGCTCACCGCGCCTGCATCCCGGCCAGTGAGGCTCAACAGATCGCAACCGGCCATACCAAACCCCAAGCAGGCGCATTCGAACGGATGCTCGCCGCGAACAGCGTGCCGATGGCGATCCGCATCGACATCTACAGCGAAGACGACGACGAAGAACAAGCCGCATGGGAAGCAGACCCCGAAGGGTACGAGGCCACTATCGCAGCGATCCGAGCCGAGTTCCAAGCACTGCAGCCGACATCACGATGGCAGCGGCGGACACGACGACAGAAAGGCACGACGAGCATCCGCCGCCTCCCAAGCTGAGCGACTCCGCATGCCTCGCCGACCCGTCTCGCCGCCGCATTCTCGGTCAGGTCTCGGGAACCCCGAAGCGCATTGCCGGTGGCCGGATTCGAGCATCCGGCCGCGCCCGAGCATCCGGATGCAGATCCGGGCTCACGACACGGCTGACAGCGGCTTCTCCCGAGTGCTCACGTGCCGTACGGGCCGCGTTCCACAAAGGGCGAAACCCGTCCGAATCTCACCCTCCGCGCCGTCCTGACCTGCGGTTGTGTTCGAAACGCGTTCTGTAGACAGGCCAAACGCGTTCTGTGGAGACCTGTGAGAAACTCGCTGACCTGGGAATATGCAATTTCGCACAGCCGCCTTTGACACCAACGTGCGGCGAGAGGCCCATTGAGCAGAGGCGTGACGCTGGAGGCCTTCGGCAGGTGGTATATTTTATGGTATGAAATCGCCGCGTAGTGCCGAAGCGTTGGGAAAAGCTGAATGACCGGAATCCGCGACAAAGCAAGGGTCTTAGACGAACTCGGTGACAAGCTGCTTGAAGCCCTCGCCTCGAGTGTCGCAAACGCCCGCGCGGATTTCCAGCGTTACCAATCGGCGTTGCCAGAGTTCGTGGCCCAGGCAAGCGGGCGAGGGCTGGCCAACTGGATCCACGACCGGCTCTGGTACCACGTGTGCGCTCTGTTGGATGACGCCGACTCCATCTTCCTCATCGAGCACGGTACGACCCGAGAAATTGTTTGTGGCGACCGATACCGGATCCGGATGAAGCGTCACAAGCCGCCTGCTCAGATCGCGACGTACCCCACTCAAGCTGCGCTGAATTTCATGCGGCAAGCGCCCGAGCAGCTCGTTCTCGACGGGTTCGAGCAGATCAATCTCATCAGCGGCTACGTATGGATGGACGAGAGCGCTGAAATCGGGCCCGCTGTGGTGTCCATGCGGGACGGACAGGACAACGTGCTGTGGGTCCACGAGCTGCCCGAGGCTGGGGACGCTGCCGCCGTCACACCGATGCCGCCTCGTGATGACCACGAATACACCCAGGTCCGAGCACGGCTCGAGCGACTTCGACTCGAAGATCCGAGGTCTGAAGAGAAGTGAGCTTGGGCGAGGCAATCGTCACGCTCCGGCGGGCGAATGGCCTGACACAAGAGGAGTTGGCCCACGCCACCGGGATCACTCAAGCAGCGTTGTCACGGTACGAGAACGAATTGCGGATGCCCGATGCGGCCGCGGTCCCCGGTCTCGCTGATGCCCTCGGCGTCACCGCCGCATTCCTGCAGAGATCTGAGCGAGCCGAAGGCGCGTTCATGATCGACGTGCACATGCGACGTCGAGCGACTGCGAAGCCGACCGTCTGGCGTCGGCTGGAAGCCAAGCTGAACGTGTACCGACAACATCTGGAAGCCATCACGGATGCCGTCGAGATGGTGCCCCGACTCGGGCTTCCCCGTTTTGACCCAATGGAGTACTCACCGGACGAGGCAGCCCGAATGGTGCGCATGCAATGGCGTATGCCGTCCGGTCCAGTACGCGGCCTGAGCGGTTGGCTCGAGTCCGCAGGCTGCCTGATTGTGGCCGAGGACTTTGGTGCGATGTCAGGCGGTAGTCGCGTGGACGGGTTGTCGCAGTGGTCACGCGACTATCCCGTCATACTTGTCAACGAACGAGCTCCAACGGACCGGCTGCGACTCACACTGGCGCACGAACTTGGACACATCTGCCTACACAGCGGAGAACTGGGCGGTGATCCGGAGGCTGAAGCGAACGACTTCGCCGCGGAGTTCTTGATGCCAGCCGCGGTCATCCGTCCGGACTTGCGCAACGTCGACCTCGGCCGACTTCACCTGCTCAAGCGCCAATGGGGCGTCTCCATGCAAGCACTCATCGAGCGCGCTCATCGATTGGGAACGCTCTCACCGGCCAAACGGACCTCGCTCTACAAAGCACTAAGCAAACGAGGCTGGCGAACTAAGGAACCGCTCAGCGACGAACTGGCTCCAGAGACACCCAGCTTGGTGAGCCGGCTCGTGAAGGCGCTCGCTGACGCTGGCCTGACTCGGGCCGAGGCGCGGGAAATTGTCGGCGTTGCCCAAACAGCGAGCGATCCGCCGCCCTTCTTGCAGGGTGCCCGACTCTCAGTAGTCACATCTTGAGCCTTCGCGTAAACGTGGGATGTGAGGGGTTGAGGGTCCGCTTGTAGGGGTCGAGGCCCTGCTGGGATCGGTGTTTGAGAGACGCCGATCCAGGAGGGCCTCGATGGCTTGTGATGTTATGTCGGTGCGGCTGTGGCTGCCGCGTGATCGAAGTGCTGGGGGTGGTGGTCGACGCGCCTGAGCGAGCTGGTGGTGCGGGTGGCGCTCGACGGTGCGCCGCCCGTGTTGTCCTGATTGCGGGACCCCGAGCGGGAAGGCTCGGCGATCGCCGGGACAACGGGAGATCCGCGACTTGGAGGTGTCGGGCCGGCCGGTGACGCTGGTGTTCGAGCAGCGGCGGCATGGTCTGCGAGCCGTCTGCGGCGGCCGGCGGTTCAGTGGAGGACCACCCGGCGTTCGAGGGCCGTGTCACGGCGCGTCTGGCCCGTCGGCTGGTGGCAAAGACGCGCGTGCAGATGACGGTCAACGCGGCGGCGAAGCGTCACAAGGTGGGCTGGAAGCTGGTCAACGCTTTGGTGGTGGCCTGGGCGGGTCTGGTCGCCGACCATCGTCGGCGCCAAAGGTGTCGGGTGCTGTTGGTGGACGAGACCTCGATCCGCAAGCGGCACCGGTATGTGACGGTGCTCGTCAACGGCGACACCGGCGAGGTGCTCGCCATGGTGCCCCACCGCGACACCCAGGCTCTGAGCGC
This sequence comes from Acidimicrobiales bacterium, assembly GCA_963663635.2. Classification (GTDB taxonomy): domain Bacteria; phylum Actinomycetota; class Acidimicrobiia; order Acidimicrobiales; family Poriferisodalaceae; genus Poriferisodalis. Next base: position 52,135 of record CAXXMY010000006.1, on the reverse strand, counting down.
GCTTTCTGGCTGCCCAAGGGCATAGATGGTGCAAAGCGGCGTGAAGGTCGTGGTGTCCGACGGCTCGGCAAGGCGTACAAGGCAGCCATAGAGGCGCGGCTCGGCCACGCCCGCCATGTGCTGGACCGGTTCCACGTCATCAGATGGTTCCAAGCCGGCCTGATCGCTGTGCGCCGCGACGTGCAGCGTCGCCCCGAAGGCTCCAAACCGGCATTCGATCCGCGAAGTGTTCCGATCCAGGTTCTTGCTCATGCGTCGGACCCGACAAGCTCGACGCGGCCGAGCAGTCCCGCCTCGACGTCGCTGTTCGCCGCCCACCCGCGGCTCAAAGCAGCATGGGACGCGCTCGGCGAGCTGCACCAGCCTCTATCTCGCCGACCGACCGCAAGGGCGCCCTCGCAGGCGCTCGACCGGTTCGCCGACATCTACGGCACCGGCGACATCCCCGAGTTCACCGAGCATCGTCGACACGTTCCTCGCCTGGCATGCCAGCAGATCCTCGACTGGCACCAAACGGGACGGCCCAGCAACGGCCGCATCGACCGCACCAACAACCTGCTCCAGGTCCTGCGACGCCGAGCCCACGGCTTCACCAACTACGCCAACTTCGAAGCCCGCGGCCTCCTCCTAACATGAACCCCGCCGAGCCCAGCAGCCCGAATCCCAACAAAAGACGAAGGCTCCGATGTATTGGTTGTCGGCGACATCCATGGCAACAAGGCGTATCTGCAAGACGTGATCGCCTTAGCGGTTGATTCCGACGCCCAAGCGATTGTGCAGGTAGGCGATTTCTGGCTCGCTGATAGCCACTGGAGCCGGTTCAGCGCCATTCAAGCGGACTATATGCGCACCGCCCACGAATCGCCGCTGCCGATCGTCGTCGTCGACGGCAACCATGAAATATGGCCATCGCTGAGCCGATACGCGCTGACTCCTGCTGCCCGAGACGCGAAGCTGGCACGCCGTCCGCTGCACTTGGGCGGCTCAGTCTGGTGGGCGTGGCGGGGGAGTGTCTGGCAGTGGGGCGGCCGGACGTTCGGGGCCCTCGGCGGCGCGGTGTCCATCGACAAGCACCTCCGCGAGTTGCGTCACTACCGATGGCCTGAGGAGTCCACCACCAGAGACGATCTCGAGCGGCTCATCGTCAATGCCGACGCCGAGTTCGACGGTCGTCTCGATGTGCTGTTCACGCACGACGCCCCATCACAAATCCGAGGGCTCAGATCTCAGATAACAGGCATCCCCGTGCACATAGAACACGAAGCGAACGAAGGACGCAGGTGCTCGCCGAAGCGGTCGACCGCACTCAGCCCGAATACGTGCTGCACGGACACTGGCACCAAGCCAACCGTGAACGCATCCTCGTGCGCGGTGACGACACTCGGACCGAAGCGATCGGCCTCGCCGAAGACGGACAACACGGTCACACCGCTCTGCTGTCCAACAACCCGGTACTCAACGTCCACACGTAGCGGTTGAGAAGCGCATATTCTTGCGATGTGCCCAAGCATCAGCGTAAAGGTCATTTCCGAAAAGGACGACCGGTACGACCGACGACTGTTGCCACCAGCGGCGGTCACAAACAAGATCCGCCAACAGCAGATGTCGCCGCAGCTGTCCGTGATGCCCAGAACGAAACGAGATCCGCTCCATCCTCACCCGAAGCGCCGGAAGGCCCAAACGAAGTCTCCGCTGGTGTTGTATGGCAACCAGGCCGATCAACTATCGATTACCTGATCGACAAGGGACGGCTGGAATCAGTCTCAGGGAGCGGGCGAATTCAAGCTGCTGATCGCTTGGTCCGTGATGCTTCGAAACGCCTCGAATCCGCGCGCAGTCTTGTCGCATCGGACAATGGATCAGCATTTGCTCTCTCGTACGACGCGTATCGCATGGCAGCAGATTCGATGTTGGCGCGTCAATGTCTTCGGGCTACGGGAGGTGATGGTGCGCACCGGACGGTCGAGGATGCCATTTCTGGTCAATTCAGCGATGAGATCCCGGCATTTTCAAAACCTACGTTTGAGCAATTCCGTCAAATGCGGAACAGTTCGCAGTACCCGGATTTCGAGTCGCCGGAAGTCACAGATATGGATGTCCAATGGGCGATCAACCTTGCCGGCGAGGCTGTGGCCGGCGTCCAATCTTTCACAACGGCGGTAAGTCTTGGTCGGTATCAGACGAATTCCTGATGTCGACAGCGACAAGAGGGCGTTCAGTGACGGTCGCATGAAAGCCGCCTGAGCCTTCGCGAATCCAGTCGGCGTCTCGGATGACAACATTGACCGGGCGCCCTAAGCGTTCATCGACGCCGCTGAGCGATGCGTACAGATCGTTTCGGTCAGGTTCGCCGAGCACCAGCACGTCGATGTCCTGGACGGGCCGATTGCCTCGGGTGCCATGCAAGCGGGCCGCCCAAGAGCCGTATACGTATGCTGCGTTGATCCCGCCGACGTATTCCAGCGCATCCGCGAGGACCAGCGGTGGCCCGAATGCTTTGACTAAGAGGTCGGACAGGCTGTCGTGGTAAGGACTGTCCGTGTTAGCCCTCACGAGTCTGGTGCTTCCCACGCGGCGGCTGGAAATGATGCCAGCGATTTCCGCTCGTTCGATTTCGCGATGCACGGAGCTGAGAGGTGCCCGAGTGCGGTGCGCAAGTTCGCTGAGACTGATTTCTCGATCCGAGTCGTACATCAGGCACACCAGCACCTCGCCTTGCTGGCGCGAACGCAGGATGGGCAACAGATTTGGAATCAGCTCTATTTCCACGAGATGGAAGCTAACTCCCGTTGAGTGGAATTGCAAGGTCACAGCACTTGCCGTCTCACTCGCAAAACTCGATATTGTCGGCTTATCTGCCGAAGCGGCCGGCGTGGAGCGGCATTCTCTGACGTATGGGAACGAGAGCAGCCACACGCATCTGCCAGGGTGGGGTTGGTGCGATTGGGTAAAGCCGCTGGTCACAGGGCTGCACTGAACGACCGCGGAACGCGCGAATGCCAGAATCGGAACGCGTGTGAGCCGATTCTGGAACGCGCGGCGCGCATATCTGGCGCTTCGTCTTTGCGCGTGGAGTAGTTGGGTGAGGGTCCCGGCCGGATAGGGGGGGGGATCCCCCAGAATCGGTGGTGTTCGATGCCCCGATTCGGGAGGATCCCTGTGGCTGTTGACCTTACGCGTGCGTTGCTGTTGATCGTCGGTCTGGGTCCTGGTGTGGCGGTGTTGGGGGTCCGCGGCCGCCGGGGCGGCCCGCTGGAGATCGAGGTGGCTCTGACGGGTCGTCCGTGCTGTGGAGGCTGCGGGGGACCGGTGTGGGCTCACGGCGAGAGCTCGGTGAGCCTGGCGGACCTGCCGGCGTTCGGCCGGTCGGCGCGGCTGGTGCGGGGACAAGCGCCGCTGGCGCTGCCCCGACGGATCGTGCGCGGTGTGCACGTTCACCGACCAAGAGCCGCGGATCGCTCCGCCCATGGCGCGGGTGACTGCTCGGGCTGCGCGGCACGCGACCCGCCGAACGGGTGCTGGGCGAGCCGTCAGCGAGATCGCCGCCGAGCTGGGCATCGGCTGGCACACCGTGATGAGAGCGGTGCATCGGTGGGGCCGGGCATTGCTCGAAGCGGACACAGAACGCATCGACGGGGTCACCGCGTTGGGCCTGGACGAGATCTTGATGTTCCGACGCGGCCGATACCGCCGAAAGCACTGGGGAACCACTGTTGTGGACGCCCGAAGGGGCGTGCTGGCCGACATCGTGCCTGGTCGCAGCGCTGCGGGGGCGACCAGGTGGATCCGTGCCCGCACGGTGCGATGGCGCAAGCGAGTGCGCTGGGCGGTCATGGACCTGTCGGGCCCGTATCGCAAGGCGTTCAGCACGGCACTGCCGCACGCCAAACAGGTCGCGGACCCGTTCCATGTGGTCAAGCTCGCAAACACGACCGTCGACGATGTGCGCCGCCGCGTGCAGAACGAGACCACCGGCGGGCGCGGCACCAAAGGCGACCCGCTGTACCGGATACGGCGGCTGCTGCTCACCGCAGCCGAGCGCGTCACCGACACCGGCCATGCGAAGCTGCGCGGCCTGCTCGCCGCCGGGGACCCACGAGGCGAGGTCCGCGACGCGTGGCACGCGAAGGAGACCCTGCGGCTCGTCTACCGGGTCCCCAGCCGCAAGCTCGCCGTCGAAGCGCTCGACGAGCTCGCCCGCGATCTCCAAGACGAAGCGTTCAGCCCCGAGCTGAACCGCCTCGGCCGCACTCTGCGCCGCTGGCGGACCCAGATCACCAACTGGCACCGATCACACGTGTCCAACGGACCGACCGAGGCCGCCAACAATCTGGCGAAGCTCATCAAGCGCGTGTCGTTCGGGATCACCAACTTCGAGCACTACCGCATCCGCGTCCTGCTCTACGCCGGAAAGCCCGACTGGAGCCTGCTCGACACACTCACTCCACGCTAAAACGCGAAGAGCCGGAAAACGGGCCAAAACGGCCCGAATCAGATGCAACTGGCCAACACAAACAGGATGCACTGGCCAACACCCCCAAAACGGCCCAAATCAGATGCAACTGGCCAACACAAACAGGGTGCACTGGCCAACACCCCTACCTGCATGTTCGCCGTGTGCCGCTGATCGAAGCGCTCGACATCGCACGCGAAGCCGGCGAGCGGCAACCGAGCATGTTCGGAAACGAATGCGAAGGCCTGTGCGGCATCTGAAGCGCTCAGCCAGACGCGCGTCCTTATCGCACTCGTTCTCCCACGAACCAGCCGACGATGAGGTTCGCCAGTTGCCTGAACTTCGTAATTCTGATGCCTCGCTCGGCCTGGATCATCTGCTCTGCGGCACCGAAGTGGTCTCCCGGTTTGCACCATGAGAGGTATGCGGCAGCTCTGATGATCCACGCGACTTCGTTGGCATTCAGGGATTCAATTTCGTAACGGGCAGCAAGGTCACGGACTGCCTTGGCTGTTTCGTCGGTGACTTCCGGCAACCACGGTTCGGTGCCTTCGATTGAGAAGTGGTTGTCGAAGAAATCACGAACCATCAATGCTTGGCACCCGTCGAGATGCAACTCGGTCGCATCGCTGATGCCACCTCGATCAGTCATCAGCTGTATCTGCGCCCCTGCAACCGTGGCATGAAGAGTCACGAAGGCACAGTTGTCTCCGTCATCTTCGACGCAGAGCGACAGTTCGCCCTCGTGGGTGCGAATTACAGGCTCAATGCCCCGTTCCAGCGGTGGCCTACGCGGCGCATCGGTATCCATAACCGCAATCTTGCCATACTGCGCCTGGCATCGACAGGACAGCACATGATGCCATGCTTGCTCTGAGCGCATGGCATCCGAGATCAATGGCGCACAGTCGGCACGACTGAGCCAACGAGACGTACTGCTGGCCATCATGCAGGCGATCCAGCGCGACGATCATCCTGTCGAGCTGCTGCTGCTCGATGGCATCGCCTGTCTCTGGTGGAAGATCAACGACGGTGACGATCTCAGCCGTGTGCACTGCTCGGCTGCCGCAAACGCATGGATCAAGCAAATGCAATCAGATCTCGTGGATCTCGGGAACGCTGGCATGCTGCAGCGCGTCAAGCATGGTTTCAAGTTGACCGACGGGCGCGACCGCCTCAATGAGATCGGCTGGCACGGCGGCGAAGCAGAACGCGTCAGGCACATGGCGATGCATGTGAGAGACAGCCTCGGCATTAGGCCGCTGCTGCATCTCACAGCAGCGGGCTTCCCCGTCGCCTCTTCACAGCGGCATTCTCCTGTCATGGCACGTCATCAGGTGAGAGGTCATTTCCGCAACGGCAAGTGGGTGGAACCTCATTCGCGCGAGTCTCAAAGCGGCTCGGCCGCGGCGAATGTTGACGCAGCCCGCCAAGCAGCCCAATCATCGGCGCAGCACAGCGAGCAGGCAGGACAACGGGCACATGAGCACACCGACCAGTGCCGCCGAAACATGGGAAGAGCGGCTCCGCTCTCAGCAGGCACGGACGCGATCCGCGTTGATGGCAGCTGACGAAAGGAGCGATTTCGGGCATCTCGCAGCTGAAGAGACAAGAGCGTGGCGCTCCGTTGTGCGCCGAGCCATCAGCGAAGGCGGGCTCGCACCGGAAGAAGTCGCATCTGCTGTCGACGTTCCGCTGTACCAGATCAACCTGATCAAGAACTCATCTGGTTGACCCGGCACGTCTGACCAGTGCGCCTCACTAGGGACTGACACCTGCTTCAAAGCACGCCAGGTGTGATCAGTTAAGTTCACTTGGCCGCTCCACTACACAAAGGAGGTGCGGCAATGCTGCGAAACATCCGTTGCATGGCAATCGTCTTCTGCGCTCTTGCGCTGGCGGCCTCCGCGAGCTTGTCCTGCTCATCGACAACTGATCTTCAGAAATACAAAGGTTCTGGGGAAGAGTCCTTCACGATCACGCTGAGATCCGGCTGGGTCGATTTCTGGGTCGACATGCACAACGTCCCGAGCGAATATCTCCAAGTGAGCATCGTTGACGAAAGCGGCCGAGAGTGCTTTGAACATAGCGTCGACGATCCAGATGATCTTCTCTTGTATTACGCCGAACGTGCAGAACGCAAGCATCGAGGCTGGTGGGTGTTCGGGAGATCTGACTGGTGGTGGAAATTCGGACCGGAACCTGTCGGCAAACGAGGTACCGACGGAGCATGTGCTGAAGGCCAAGCGCTGGTCGAAGTGAGAACGAGCTCCGACGCGTCGAAATGGACCTTCGAAGTGCGCCCGACTTCTACTGCGCGGGCGCGCTAGATCACTTCGTGGCATCCGCCCGGCCCCTAACATCATCTATGCTGCCCGATCCGAGGCCTTGCCGTGACTCAGGCCCAAGCAGATGCGCTCGAATGGATCAAGCAGGTGCAGTCCGACTTCGCAGACATGCAAGTGGAAGTCTCCGCAGATGGTCTTCGCCCGCCCGCCCACGTTGTGCTGAGCATCGACTTGGGCGCGTTCAGCGACCCGCAGGAGAAATGCCTCACCTGCGGTAAACCAACCTTTCTCCGCCTCACGACATCCAGCGAGCCATTGCCGCTGTGCATCGATCACGCCGAGGAATCAGTCCGCGTGTGGCACGCCCATTTGCAGGCGCTCGACTTCGCAGCATCGATGCGCGAGCTCGGTGCGGACGCGACCGTCGAAGTCGTATCGAGCATCGATGAGCTTCCCTCCGGACACGCAAAGCATCTGAGGCATCTGCGAGCGCAGATGGATGAGACTCGGCAATGGCAGCACACAGCTCGTGACAACTTCGAAGCAGCCCTCCTTGCGAGCAGTGACGGATGGTGCGACGTACGCGGCTCTCGCAGATGCGCTCGGCATGGCAAGCTCCGCGATCAGCCAACGGATCGTGCGTTACGCCGATCGCAACGGCATCGAGCGGCCCGGCAGCGGAAACTGGCGTAAGCGCTGAACACACACCTGGCGAGATGGTCGAAGAGATTGTCGTGCCTAACAATTTGCGTCTGCAGACCGCCTCAGCCGGAGACGAAACATTCCTCTTCGAACGAGGAGCCCATCAATTGCGAGCAAACGCCAGCCGTCCCTCCGACATGCCTCAGTGCGGACTCTCCGAACGCTCACTCTGGTTGCCCAACCGATGCTCAATGCCATGCGGCGCCTGCGGGCACTACCGATGCCAAGGCCACGGATCGGTGCCCGAACTGGCGTCTCACTGGTGCCGATGGTGCCTTGCCGGGGAGGAAGGACCGACACGCAAAGCGCAGAAGAGAGCCGGAATCGTTTTCTCATGTTCCGCGCCATAGCCGACATGCTGCTGGAACCAGACGAGCAGAGCCGGCATGGCTAGTCCGAGATGATTGTCGAACCTTCTCACCACAAAGTCGCGTTACGGCATTCGTCGGAGATTATTTTCGAATCATCCCAGGCCAGCAGCGGCGACCTTCCGACTCATCAAGACAGGGCACATCGTGCGCCGTTCGTCTGAGATAACGCCATGTCCAGCAGCGTTTGCGGGCGCGCCAGGTTCGATCTAGGAAAATGAAGGCGTGGCGACATTCACGGATCTGATGCCGCCGAGACTCGCCGGACAACAATGCAGCGACTGCGGCAAGCCGAGCCAAGCTGGGCAGATGGTATCGGTAGGCCCAACGCGCATCGGACGATGCGACGCGGCGCGGCGCAAGAATGGTGCATCAACAGAACGCTGCCTTCGCGCGGACAAGCACGGCGGCGATCATCAGTGGCGTGGGCTGCCTGAGCAGATGCCGTGGGACCGTTGGATCCACATGTTGAGCACTGATTGCTATCCGCCGCCGCCGATGTGGCCCAGGCCATGACCGCAGAACATGGACGTGGCATTCTCAAGGTCATGACCGAAGTCAGATCACACACCCGCGAAGGTCATACCGTCGCTTCGCTCACACACGCAGATCAGCCATCAAGGCGGAGGACTGAACAGGTGAGCGATGAGGGACGCGCGCACAGCTGCAGCGTTGCCGCAGCGGCAACAAGCGGGGTCATCGATATCTGGGCAATCCGGTGACACGACGCAACATGGTTGCCTTCCGAATCAGTCCCCACCGGAGAAGATCACTCGCGAAGTGCTCCAAGGCATCTGACCGATTGGCGCAACGCGCCGACACAACAGATCGCACAAGCCCACCAGTCCGCGTACCGGGCCAAGTCCGACATAGAGCAGTACGTGAATATGTTGCACTATCTCGGGGGCGGTCGAGAAGACATCGACATCAGAAACATGCTTTGGGCGTTCCAAAGCCGAGTCGAAAGTATCGGCCCACGATTCAGCAAGGTCACCACCAGTTGGTCGTCCCTGCTGGAGCTCGCCCGCCAAGAACCACTCAGCGATCACCCCGACGAGGGAGACGAGCGTCATTTCCGCGCGACCCTCACGAACCGAGTGCATACCGCGCGCGATGGCCTCGCCATGGTTGACCAGAGCATCGAAGAAGCCGAGAATCTGATCGACAAGTACGGCCGTGACAACATCGCGTCGCACGACCCGTTCGTCGCCGATGCGCTGCAGTCCGTCGACCAAGCCATCAGCGATGTCCGGCAGTTCGAGGCGACGTTCGAAGCCCAGTTCGCAAACGTCGAGTAATCGCGATGGGCATCTGCGGAGCGAGACGGGCCGCAGCCAGCCGCCACTGCAATGGGCGAAGCAGTGAGTGGCCAACCGCTCTAAGGATGGTCGTTGAGGCCGCGAGGGGCCAGAACGGTCCGCAGCGACGTGACGCGAACTCGCTCCACCAGCCTTCGTTGACGGTCGTGATGGCTCTGACTTCGATGCTTCCCCCAGCATCTGATGCCATGGCTAGATCTCAATGAAGATGCATTCCCCTGGGCATTCCTCTGCTGACTCGATCACAGCGTCAAGCAACTCTTCTGAGAACTCGGCCAAGCCGTGCACGCCACCGGGATCGTCGAAGACCTTGTCGCCTTCTCTCACGTAGGCCAGCCCATCGTCGAGCATCACGAACACGTCAGGGGCGATCTCCGCGCACAAGGCATCGCCGGTGCACAGGTCCTGATCGATCCACACCTTCACAAGACACCTCTGGCTCTGCCTCTAGTGAGAATACCACTGGGGCGGCCGAAGGCGCCATGAAGGATGCGGTGCCTGTTCACGGCTTACGGAAAGGCGCTACAGGCGAGCCATGACACGGCGATTGATCGACTCCGTGTGGATCTCCAGGTGCGGGTAGTCGATGTCCGGCTCGATTTGCTCAGCCCAGAACAGTTCCGGCGCGCCGGCAAGATCACGGACATCGATCGATTCAGCATCACGGCTGATCAGCAACACATGAGCAAGCCAAGCTGCGCTGATCGGACTCGATGTGAGCCGTTGGCATGGACCGATGGGATGCCGGCCGCCGCCGGCGATCACACCCATGTTCCGCAGACTGGACATCGTCTTGCGGGCCCCATCTCTGACGGCGGGCGTGTCGCCCCAGCGCTCGACCATTCGCTGCCTCAGATCAGCATCAGCCATTGGCTGATCAAGGGCGAAAGAGCGTCCGAGCGGGACGAGTGCGCTCCCGACGAACGGCACGGTGGCGATCAGCGCGCCTAGATGCATGAGGCGACGGTCGGGGAACTGCTCGGGATGTTCGATGGCCCATCGGACCATCTCCGCAGCCGGCTCCGGTGGGCGCAGCCAGATGCGCGACAGCAGGCTCCGTGTCCGGCCTCCGGCTTCGGCGTCGCTTGTGTGCTCTCGCAAAGCGATCATGAGACGCTCTGACCGGTCCTTGTCGCTGAGTTCCACAGACGCGAACCGATATGCCACCTCGAGCAGCGGAATGCTCAGAGTGCGGCTGAGCGGCAGCGAGCGCATCATCGCAACCACCTCTGGTCCCCCAGCTACTTCGGGGCATCCTGCGGCGGCGCCCCACTCGAAATCATCAAGACCTACATCCAGAACCAACAAACACCAAGCCGCTAACCCCGCCCTGAACGACGGGGCTTGCGCGGCGAAATCTGGTCAGTAGTTCCCTCGCTTCTTCTTCGATCTGTTTCCCCAGCGATAACGAACATGGTCGATACTCCTCTTGAGCCCGAATACTGATACGCACATAGCGGCGAACCCGATCCTCATTGCGCGAATCCTCCAGTCCGACACATATGCCGGAGACACCACGAGGATGATGGGCAGAGCGCCTGGCGATCAACCCCTCTTCGCCAGATGCGCGTAGGAGCAAATACCTGTCCAGGCGTCGAGCGTCTACCTTCGCAGCATGGACAAAGCGCCAAGTACAGAGACGCATGGGCCGCTGGTGCATGCTGAGCCGCAGCAGCGCGAAGTGCTCGAGCAGGCTGGGGTGTCGATAGCGCACGATGGGCCGCTGCGCCCTTTGCTGACGCTTTCTGACGGCGGTGCCGGCCCGCCTCGTGTGGTCGTCTTGGTGATGGCAGAGCCGAACGCAGGCCCTGCCGCTACAGAGACGGGAATGTGGTTGCAGTCCACCACTGCTCTCATCGAGAGCATGGCTTCGATAAGCGGAAACCATCGTGAGCGTTGAGGCTGACCTTGCCCGGCGTGCATGACGCTTATCTGCGCGATTTCGACGACCCGGTGTTGGGCGATGATGTCGGCGCTGAGTTGCTCCTCGAGGAGCTGATCGAGATGTTCGGCGGCTGGCGCGGCGGCAAGCGCGTCACCGTCGAGCTTTACGACGAGAGCAAGATGCCGCCCAGCGACATCGAAGGTTTCAAGGTTCGGCAGGCCAAGCAAGACGGGACCGTCACCGCGTACTCGTGCAGCGACATGCACTGGATCGAAGGCACAAAGCCTTCGTTCACATACCCAGACCGTGTCGATGGCAGCGAGTACGTGTGGGTCGAGATCTGGGTTCCTGGGTCGCTTACGCTGAGCGACCTCGGCGAAACCGAGCCATGCAATCACTGGATGGTGTTCGAAGAAAACCATCTCGGGCACCGCTTGTACAAGCCGACCAAGTTCGAAACGAAGGACGAAGCGGTCGCTTTCGCTCGGGCTGTCGTGGCCGGATGGGATGCTCGCGACGACGTCCACGGTGACCGAGAGGTAGCCGACGCCGCTGCGCAACGAAAGTTCGAGGCACGCCGATGAGCATCAAAGGCGTGAATCCTGTCCCGTTCGTGCTGTTGATAATCACGGCATCTGCGGTAATAGCCATTCCGTCATTGGCGCCTGTCGCGGCCTACGCCCTCAAGCTGGTCTTCATTGTCGGCTTCGCGTGGACTTTCCATGAAGTGATGGTGAAGAACAGCCGTATCAATAGACAGAAACGCGAAATGGCGGCTATGGCGGCTCGCCTCGGCCACGGATCTGACTGGCTGAAGCGACATGGCTACGACGGCTGATCGGAACCATGTCGGCAAGCAGGAGATCGTCACGGCCGTAGCGAGCCACGCAGGCGTAACCGCCGCCACAGCAGAGCGGGTGCTGGATGCGTTCACCGATTTCGTCGCTGAACAGGCAGCAGCCGGTGATCGAGTGGCGTGGCCCGGTTTCGGGTCATTCACCATGTTTGAGCGCGGTGAGCGTTTCGACACGGACCACCGCACCGGCAAAGTCATTGTCCGAGGTCCGAGCAGGAGCCTGCGGGTCGACACTTCGGCTCCACTCAGGAAACAACTCTCTGACCTTTGATGCGCTGCCCTCGGCGACGCCAGGTTGTCAGATTTCTACTCTCGCTGGCACTGCTAGCGGGAGAGCGTCGATGAGTTTCAAAGGCTGTGGGATGCGTGGCCCGTGGTGCGGTACGACTTCTGGTTTCACCTATCACGGCTGCCGCCGCGATGCATGCAAATCCGCGGCGTCCGACCTATGGCGCGGCAAACGTGAGCGATGGACGAGCAGTCACACGCGCAAGGCTCCCACGATGTCTCAGATCATCGAAGGCGCGTGGTGAGACGTGAGCCAAGAGACGCTGTTCGTTGAGGCCGCGCCTCAGCCGGCTGGCACTCCTGCCATCTCCGGCAACGATGCGTTCGGTGACTGCAAGGCGCTGCGCCCTGAGGACCTGAGTCACCTCACCAAGGCAAAGCATCCGGCGAAGTTCTCTGAGGGAATCATCGAGACGATGGCCCAAGTCCTCGGCGCCCACCACGGGTGCGTACTTGACCCGTTCGCTGGCACTGGCCGCATCTTCGAACTCGAAAGCCTCGGCCCCTGGTGCGTGCACGCCGTGGAATACGAACCCGAGTGGGCGATGCATCACCCTCGGACATGGCTGGGAGATGCTCGCGCTCTGCAGTTCGAAGACGAGAGATTCACGGTCATCGCCACCAGCCCCACGTACGGCAACGGGATGGGCCAACGCAATTTCCACCCCAACGAGGCAGGCAAGGGCGCTCGCTACTCGTACCCAGACCGGCTCGGCAGGGACCTGACGCCGGGCAACACTGGAGCGGTCAGATGGGTCGAGGAGTACCGCGAGCTGCACCTCGCCGCATGGAGCGAAGCGGTGCGGGTCCTCGCCAGAGGCGGCCGTTTCCTGCTGAACTTCCGTGACTCGCTCAAGAAGAAACGTCTGCAGCCGATCTCCGGGTGGCACATGGAGACATTGCGCAGCCTCGGGCTGCAGTTCGTGGCGGCCGCGGCTGTGGGCACACAGGGAATGCGTGCAGGGGCGAACAACAACCCGCTCGGCACCGGCGAAGTGATATTCGTATTCGACAAGCCGTAGCAGGCGCGCCGTTCATCAAGGTTGTTTGCCGTAGAGGCGCGGCAGATTATGTTGCATCCACTCCGCCGCCGACTCCTTGGCCGTTTCCGGCACCGCACCTGGGGGGTGCAAACAGCTCAGGGTGGAGGGCTTGGGAGGGGGCTTATATCGGATGGGGCCAAACCCTAGTTCAGGGTGGGTTTGATGTCATGCTTCCTAGCATGTTGGTGGTTATGGGACAGAACGAACCGGGCCAGCCCATCGCATCCGCGAAGCATGGGCACAGTCACAGACCGACCGGTTCGCTGGGCCGATGAGGCGTTCGTTGGGGACCAGGCCAAGAACATGAGCGCCCGGCCGTTTGCGTCGGAAGCGGAGATGACGGAACCCATGGCGGCTGTGATCCACCGCCTTCATGGAAGAGGAGAGGTCCACGCCGTCACCCGCGAGCAGCGTGGAGCACTCAAGGTCCCGGACCTCGTCGCAGCGACTCTGTGGGTCGGTGGAGCGGATGCGGGTTCGATGAGGCCGGCTCTACCGCTCCGGGAACCTCATGTTCGCGTTCTCCGAGCAGTTCATTCCCGTCGACCGTTGAGACTGGAGACGGTTGCACGGCGCACCGGCATCGCGGTTGATCGGCTCGAAGTGTCGGTCTTGCCGACGCTCGTTGGGCTCGACCTACTCGAATCTCGAAGTGACGGCCTGGTCCGCAGCACGGGCGTGTGGGTTCCGGCAGTTCGCGTCCTAACATCAGTCGAACTGAAACTTCGGAACTGGCGACGAGCCCTTCATCAGGCGTTTCGAATGCAGAGAAGTGTGGACTACAGCTGGGTCGTCTTGGATTCGGCGCGGGCAGAGCCGGCACGACGGAGCGTTGGTGAGTTCCGGGAATTGGGGGTCGGCCTCGCGACGCTCAATGCAGGAACACGGGAGATCGCTGTCGTCTCTCGGGCGAGAGCCGTCAGGCACTTGTCGCCATGGCTCCGTGACTTCTTTGCCGAGTGCGTGCTCCAGGATGTCGTCAGGTCGGGCCAGATCGTCCCACAGGCCAAGGTGGCGGCCGTCAATGCTCTGTCGTAGGTTGCGTCTGGCTAGCTGCCGCCACACCAGACCCCCGCCGGGCCCGCAAGACCCGCTACCGCAGTCACATGATCGGCGGACACCGCCACCACGGTCAGACGGTCGGCGGACACGGACACAGCCAATTGCCGATCCGGCATCAAAGACCCTGCACAGTACGGCGGTTCGCTTGCCGTCGCCTGCCAGCAGTTAGGCAATGACCTCGCCGGAGGCAACATGCCCGCCGCGCAGAGCGCCTACGACACGATCAACTGGCTCACAAGCGACGTAACCGCACGCTACAACCGACTCACCGGATGCAGCGACACTCACCCCGACGCCATGCGTCAAGCCGGAACTGCTGTCGAAGCCTCACGATCTGCGTGGCGCAACATTCGATCCCGGTGCACCAAGGATCGTTGGCCTGATCCCGTTCGGCGAGGCTCCTCTTCCCGAAGCGGTCCTCTGCTGCGAAGTGGGCGATGTTCGCTGCCGTCTCGCGGAGAGATCGGTCGTCGGCTTCCTGGTGAGCAGCAATCGATACCGGCGCGCGCTGATTAGGTTCCGTTGCGATGCCGCACGAGTCGCTATTCCGCAGGTTCCGCCCTCAAAGATTCCGCGAACTCATCGGGCAGGATCACTTGGTCCGTGCGATGCAAGGAGCAATACGCACAGACCGGGTCGGGCAGGCATATCTGCTGTGCGGGCCGCGTGGCACCGGCAAGACCACGACGGCACGCATTCTCGCGAAAGCGCTCAACTGCGAGAACCTCACTGAGGACGGCGAGCCCTGCTGCGGGTGTCATTCATGCATGGTGATCACGGCCGGCAAGTCACTCGATTTGATCGAGCTAGATGCGGCGTCGAACAATTCCGTGGAACAGGTCCGGCACTTGGTCGACAACGCCGCTTTGGTGAGTGCTGGCAGACGCAAGGTGTACCTGCTTGACGAGGTGCACATGCTCACGAACGCGGCCTCGAACGCACTGCTCAAGACGCTCGAAGAACCGCCGCCGCATGTCGTTTTCATTCTCGCGACCACAGACCCGGAGCGCCTTCTGCCGACGATCCGAAGCCGGACGCAGCGTTTCGACTTGGCTCTCGTGGCACCAGGCCTGATGGAGCAGCACATCCGATCTGTCGCGGACGCTGCGGGCATCGCAGTCGACAATCGGATCGTCGCCCATGTCGTGCGCGAAGGCCGCGGATCAGTGCGCGACACGCTGTCGGCGCTCGACACCGTTGTCGTGACTGAGTCGGTCCCCGCTGATCCGACTGGAAGCGGCAATCTCGTCGATGCCATAATGGCTGGTGAAGCCTCAGGGGTGTTGGACGTCATTGCCGACGCCATCAATGCCGGTGTCGATGCGCGGACGCTGGCCGGGAGGGCATTCCAGATCGCTCGGGATCGGGTGCGCGAGGCGGCACGTGCCGCTGCGGCGGCAGGCAACAGCGAATCGGCGTTCACCACTCATCGGCTTGTTTGCATTATCAGGTCGTTAGGCGACGTACTTGGGAAGATGCCGCGGTCCGCCGACCGGCGCTTGGATCTCGAGGCCGCCCTTCTTGCGCTGATCGGTGGGTCCGAATACAGGACAGATGACATCACTGGGCCGGAACAGGAACCGGCGGCCAAGAAACCAGCCGAAGATCAAGCATCGGCGACAGAAGAGAAGCGCGCGGTTGGCGACAACTCAGACCGGTCGGCTCCCCCGGGCAGAGCCGAACCAGCGACTGCTGAATCGCTGGGACTGGCATGGTCGGACGCGATCATCAGCCGGCTGCGCCCCGTCGCCAAAGGTGTGTTCCGAGAAGCGAAAGTGCTGGAGTTCGACGGCTCGCAGGTGCGCATCTCATTGCCGGCCAACGTTCCGGAGACGCAAGTGCAACGTCGCAGCGGCGAACTCGAAGAAGCGTTGTCTGCGTACCTGCAGCAAGCAGTGGCGGCGGTCGTCGAGAACTGAGGAAGATCCATGCCTGAGAACACGCCTGGCCCCGCCGTGCATCGAGCACGAAGGAGAGACGTATGCGCATCTTCGCGCCGGGGCCGAGATCGCAGCGATCCTGTTGGAAGAGTTCGGCGGGGCGCTCGTTCCGCCGAACACCGGGCAGCCGATTTCACGTCCAGACGTGGCAGCGAAGACCGCTGCGGCATGGGCGACGTCGTTGCGAGAACACGGCGGCGGCATGCAGGTGTCGAAATCTGCATGAGGAGAATCGCTCACCTGTTCCCCATGCGGCACCTGCCATGATGGCGCGCATGAGCGATGCAGACGGCATGGACGCGCTGGTGGACGACGGAGGCGACGTCCAGCGGCAGCATCTGCGGGCCGCTGGGGTGCTAATCGCCAAGGACTCGCCACTCATTCCGACCACCACCGTCGTCGCAGACGACTTCGACGGAAACCCGGTTGTTATCGCATCGCTCCTGATCGCTGTCGGGCATGGCGGCGACAACGCGGCGCAGCTCATCATCGAATGGCTGCGCAGAACTGCGGACTTGGTCGAAGCTCCCGCTGGCGCTTGATCACCCAGATGGGGCCAACCATGCATCGGCCGGCGCGCTCAGTATCCACGACCGACCGCCACTAGTGTGGACCGCGCCAGCGCTGGTCGGTATTCCAGCACTGGTTTGAAGGGACTCCCTTCATTTCAGAGCCGGGTGCCTGTACGACACAGGTTGGGCACCCGGCTCGCCGCGTCTAACCGATAGCAACAGGGCATCGATTAGAGTGAGAATACCCTAGAGGAACAGAACATAGAAAACATGCTTTCGTCTTTGCTCTTCGTTCCATAATGATTACATCTTCCGCGATATTACGCCTAGATACATGCCGCGCGCGATCATCTGCTGCGCCTGATGACGGCCCCTGACTGGCATGATTTCCCGGAAGTATGGTGAAAGAGGTTTCGCTCGTAGGCTGGCAGCATGCGCACGTCACATGATGCGGATATGTCTGAGTTGCGACAGACGAATGAGCGCATCAGAGCGCCGAGGCAGAGTGAGTGTCTGCGGTGATTGTTGGTACCAAATTCGGTCTTAGCGCTTGAGTCATGCCAGGTGAAGACAAGTACTCTTGTGTCATGTCATATGTGGTAGTTGATCTTGAAGCAACCTGCTGCGACGACCGGAGCTTCCGGCGTTCTGAGATGGAAATCATCGAGATCGGTGCCGTCAAGACCAACGCATCGCTGGATCCCGTTGGTGAATTCAGCGAATTCGTGCGGCCGTCCATCCATCCCGTCTTGACGCCGTTCTGCACACGATTGACCACTATCACGCAATCTGATGTCTTGTCAGCTTCCCGCTTCCCCGAGGTGTTCGAGCGATTCACCCAATGGATCGGCCCAGGAAACCACTGGCTGTGCTCATGGGGGGACTACGACAGGAAGCAATTCCAGCAGGATTGCCGGATCCACAAAGTCGAGTTTCCTGCCTGGTTCGAGGAACGGCATCGGAACATCAAGCAGATGTTCGCAGACCGGATGCGATGCAAACCGTGTGGCCTGATCAGAGCAACTGATCGCGTCGGGCTGAGCTTCAACGGGACACTGCACCGGGGCATCGACGATGCTCGCAACATCGCCGCCTTGATGCAGCACCTGTCCATGCGCTGAACGCAGGATCGCTGACAGCGCCGTAGAGCCGCGGCTCGCCGCTCTCCTGGCCGGTCACCACGACTCCGTAGATGCCTCGCGTTCCCATGCGGTCACCTGCGTTGTGAGCGCTATGGCAGCCACAAGAATTCCATCTTGGCTCCGCTGCCAGTCAACGCCTGATAGATGACACGCGGCGATGCAGGGGCAGGGCCCAGGTCAGGCCGGCTAGAAGATGTAATCGCATCTACTGCATTGGAAGCTGAGAGGCATCTCCCATGAGCATTCTCGTCACGGCACCAAAACGACCCGATAGGAGAATCAGATGATGGATTGGATGAAGCGTCGACGCGGCGTCGAACAGGACGATACGGACGTCGCAGTGTCGGAGCAGGATCTGGTGGACGCCGGTGCGCCTGCTTCGCGCGTAGACGCCTTCCTGCGGCAGTTCGGCATCGAGACATCACGTCCGCTGCGTGCACACGCCAAGGCGACTTCGTTCCTGCGTATCTGGGGCATGGTGCTCGCGGCGTTCTCGCTCTTCTGCTTCCTCATGGTCGGCGTTGCTGATGACCAGCTGCGAGGCTCCTGTTTCGCGTTCGATTCAGCTTTCGGACTGAGCGTCTGGGGGGCGTTCTTCGCCGGCGCGATCGCGGCTGGCGGCCTGAGCGTTCTGATGTACGGCGCTGCTCGTATCAGCGTGCAGTCGCGAGAACAGCATGACGAGCTTATGCGTGCTCTGCAGGGCGAAGACGACAGCCGATCCGCGCCGACCATGCCCGAAGGCGATCTCTGAGGCTGACAATGGCGAAGCCGGTGACCGCAGAACTCGTCGACGGGGTTGAGTGGACAGACGGTTCTCAACGCCAAGCGATCAAGATCACCGTCAACGACGAGGTTGCCGCATCCACGAGCCTGTCGGCTGACGAAGCGCGGAAGCTGCATCTGCGCATCGAGCGTCTTGTCGTCCAAATCGGCGGCAGCAAGAAACGGGTCGCACCTGTGAACGGATTGGCACTGTCGGCCATGATCCTCGGGATCGCCTCGTTCACGACGATGGGGGCCAGCAGCCTTGTCGGCGCTCCCATGAGCCACAAAGCGCTGAAACGATCCGCTGATCTCGAAGACGCTGGGCGCAAGATGGCGATCGTCGGCATGGTGTGCAGCTACTTGTGGATCGGCATCTGGGTGACCATTTGGAGCTTGGGGCTCATCGGCCAGCTCGTTGCTTAGCTTCAATCCAACGATGCGAATCTCCGCCCAGCTCATCGACGTGATCCGCACCCATCTCGGCCTGTCGAGGCGACAGGCTCGCAACCGCGCCATCCATCTGCTGGAGAGAGTCGGGATACCCGACGCCCCGGGCCGCATCGATGCCTACCCTCACGAGTTCTTGGCGGGTCACGGCGGCGACCTCACCGCGCAGCTCACAGTCCAGAGCCACCACCTGACCCTTCCTGCGCAGTCCACTTTCCCGACGGATCTCTGATGAGGTTCGTGTCGTACAACATCCAGTACTCAAAAGGCAAGGACGGCTGCTACGACCTCGAGAGGATCGCCGACGCGGTACGTAGCGCCGACGTGATCGCACTACAGGAAGTCGTACGCAATGTCGAGGCGCTCCCTGACAAGGATCAACCAGCCCGGTTAGGCGAGCTGCTCGCTCAGCATCACTGGGTATACGGACCCAATGTCGATCTTGACGCGAGCTCGAAGACTCCCGATGGGTCAGTCGAGCATCGTCGGCTTCAGTTCGGCAATATGGTCCTTTCCCGCTGGCCGATCCTCTCGTGTCGGAACCTGCTCTTGCCGAGAGTGCGGGTCATCAATGCCCACAACGCACAGCGTGGCGCGCTCGAAGCAATCATAGATGCTCCGTCTGGGCCTCTTCGGTGCTACTCAGTCCATCTCGATTCTGTCAACTCCCGGCTACGGAGAACAGAGATCGAGTATCTGCTGCCGCTCATGTTTGGGGTCCCCTTCAATGGGGCGTCGGTCACCGGAATCGAATGGATGGGCATCGGCGAGAGCCCTGCGCCAACCGAGTTCGTGGTGATGGGCGACTTCAACCTGACTCCAACGTCAACCGAGTATCCGCTCATCGTCGGCGAGGCTGACTACTACTCCGGCCATACTCTCGCCGGTGACCGGCTCGTGGACATGTGGACTGCGGCCGGAAACTCCCTCGACGAGGGAATCACCTGGTACGACGAGAGTCGAGGATTCGAGGTCGGTTTGAGGCTCGACTACGGATTCGTGACGCCAGGCCTAGCATCAAGGGTCGAGTCAGCGTGGATCGACGTCGACGCGGTCGGGTCGGACCACCAGCCACGTGGTTCAAGCTCAACTAGGTCTGTCCCTGGTGAGTGGCGGGAGGGAACCTCCCCCTCCCGCTCTCTTAGAACCGTACGTGACAGTCTCCCGTCATACGGCTCCCACAGTCCGGCGTGGGGTTGAAGCGAGGAGGTGCCAGTGAGCAAAGAGTTGTGGCTCGCGCTGACGGGCAGCGTCGAGCCATCTCCATGCTTTGGTGGGTTGGCCTCGCAATCGTTTGAACTTCTGCATCGCCCATCGGACAATATGTTCGTCGATGCGCGCTGCGATGGAATACAACTCGGAGCGGTAGAAGGCCCCGTAGTAGTTGAACCAGCCTCGGATCCGGGCGTTGATGGCCCGGGCGAGTCCGGCGAGGTCCGTTGCACTGCGACGGTTGAGGTGCCAGTCCCTGATCTGTTTGCCGATCGCCTGCTTCGCCTTGGGGCTCATGGCTGGTGAGAAGCTCACGAAGAAGCCCCGTCGGCCACGGGCCAGGCGACCCCGGAAGGTGTAGCCGAGAAAGTCGAAGCTGGTGTGCTCCGCCTCGTCACGGCGGTTCGTGTCTTTGCAGTACACGATCTTCGTCTTGTCGGGATGCAGCTCAAGGCCCAGGGACCCGAGCCGCTCGACGAGGCCGGCCCACAGTTGTCGGGCCTGTTGCTCGGTGTCGCAGTGGATGACCACATCATCCGCGTAACGCTCGAACGGACAGCGGGAGTGTTCCCGGTCCATCCATCGGTCGAACGCATAGTGCATGAAGAGGTTCGCGAGCAGCGGCGAGATCGGAGATCCTTGTGGGGTTCCCCTCTCTCGCGGCGCGGTGGGTTCCGTCTGTCATCGTCATGGGGGCTTTGAGCCACCGTTCGATGTAGAGCAGCACCCAACGCTCGTCGGTGTGGTGAGCGACCGCCTTCATGAGCAGATCATGGCGAACGCTGTCGAAGAAGGCCCGGACATCGAGATCGAGCACCCAGTCCTTGTTCCAACAACGCTTGCGAGCCACGGCCAACGCGTCATGGGCACTTCGCCCAGGCCGGTATCCGTAGCTGTCGGGATGGAAGATCGGCTCAAGCTTCTCTTCCAGCAGCATCGCTGCCGCGGTCTGAGCCACCCGGTCTGCCACATTCGGCACACCCAGAACCCTGACCTCGGCCCCCATGATCCTTCGGTATCTCAACCGCTCGCACCGGCCCCGGGAAATAGCTCCCCGAGGACATCCGATTCCACAGCTTGTAGAGGTTGTCCACCTCGTCGGCCGCGAAATCGTCGATGCTCACAGCGTCCACGCCCGGCGCTCCACTGTTCGCTCGGACCTTCTTCCACGCCTCGAACACGAGACGCTTTCGAATTTCAAACGACTTCAACTTCTTCTGCTTCGGTCCATCTGTCGGTTCCTCCCCCGAAGGGTTGACCTCCAAACGACCTTGAACTGCCCGGCCCCTTCGCTCCGGCCCCATTACAGGGCCCTCACCGCTACTACGGGCCGGTCCGCCCCTGTGCCCCGCATCGGTACTCTCCCACTCGCAGTGTTCGCTGCTTGTGGTTCTCCCTCTTGCGGCCAAAAACCCTGGCCGTCTCTATCGGGGCGACAGGTTCTCCTGTTCCATGCCAGCGCCTGCGATGAGCTCACGCCACCTATACACCGAGCACCGCCGGGGCCACATACAGGCAGCTCCCCGACTGAGGGCCCACCGTGGCGAGCCTTTGTCCCGGGACCACCCACAGATCCCAGTTTCGATGCCATCGTTGTTTCGTTTCGATGCGTCAGCAGTGGTTCACACATGTTCGTCTTCTCATCGCACACCTGCCCCGCTCACAGCGAGACGTCACCCGCAGCGCTCACCACCCCGGCTCTTGACCGACGCAGCCTGCGGTGGTTTGGGATCTCCGCCTGCACGGCGACCCCGGAGGACCTACCTCCATCACTGGCACAGCACGGATCGTGCCGACGATCTTCTACATCATCATCACTTCCCTTCAGGACACACGTGAGTGCCGGAAACTCGGCCGTGGTCGTCGACGTGCTCGCGTCGAAGGTTGCCGATCCAGCGTTCGGCGAACGCGTGCGCCACGGGAGTGCGCACAGTTGTCTTGAGGAATCTTCATGCGTTCGGTTCTGAAGATCTCGTCGAAGGCGTCGATGGAACTGGTTGCCGCGGACGCGACAACCCACACACCCACCACACCGGTGGATTCAGGCTTAGCGCTAGGAGTCCGCTCCCGCATCTTCCTCGATGGCGCGCTCTAAGCCTGAATCCACCGATTGGTTCTTGGTGAGTGTGGGATTTCCGGGTCGGTGGCGGTTTGGGGTCGCGTCGGGTTGTTGGGGGTGTGGTTTGGTGTGTTTGGGCGTGTTGGGGTAGGGGTGCAGGTGTGGTTTGGGTTGTGTTGACGCTGGGTTTGTGTGGGGGCGTCAGTTCCGGGCGGCGTGGGTCAGCCGGAGGGTCCGGGCAGGGCTCGCAGGGCGCTGAGTGTGGCTCGGAATTGTGTTTCCCAGGGCCAGCGGGCGGGGTATCGCAGGGTGGGTGTGCCTGAGCGGTTCACTAGCACGGCGGCGAGGGCGACGAGTCGGGTGCGGCGGGAGCGGTTCGTGGCTGGCGGCGCGCCGGCAAGGGCGGCGGTCCAGTGGCCGATGTTGTGGGCGAGCACGGCGCAGGCGAGCCATGCGCAGTTCGCGCCGTAGTGGCCTGAGGGGACGTGTTCGAGGCCGGAGCCTTCCTTGATGTCGCGGATGGCGAGCTCGACAACGGCGTGGCCGCGGTGGAACTCGTCCGCGGCGGCGGTGTCGAGTTTGGTGTTGGCGTTGAATGCGTGGTGTCGCCAGTCGGGCCACAGTCGTTGCTGGGCGCCCTCGGTGAGGCGGGTGCGGCGCACCACGAGGCGAACGGTGCGCTTCGCTTTGCCGCGGCCGGTGGCATAGGTCGTCTCGGCGACTTGGGCGTGGCCGCCTTTGGTGTAAGCGATGTCGGCCCACGCGTCGTCGCGGATTGCTTGGATCGCTGCGCGCACAGCGGATCCGAGGGCGACGGTGATCGACCATTTGATGTTGTGGGCGTCGAGACGGTCGATCAGTTTGCGTGACCAGAATCCCGAGTCGGCGCGCACCGTTATGGGCCCGGCGGCGCTGGCGCGTCGCAGGTTCGCGACGAGCTCGTCGACGAAGCGCACCACGCCTCGCGATGACCCCGCGGACCCTTTGCGCATGCGGGCGCCGAGCACCTCGCCGGTGTCGGCGCGTGCAGCGAGCAGCGGGTGATAGCCGAGCGCGTTGGTGTAGCCGTACGCGGCGCCTTGTTTTTGTTTGCCGTGGACCTCGCAGATCGTGGAGTCCAGATCGACCACCAGCGGCTTGTCGCCGGGGCCGGCGCCCAGTCCCCAGGCGCGCGCCAGAGTGCGCGACAGCACCGCTTCGAGCTGGCGGACGTGACCGAACGTGAACGTCCGCAGGAACGTCCCGACCGTCGAGGGCGCCATCGGGCGGAATCCCAGCACCCGCCCGGTGCGCCCGGCGCGCAGCATCCCGACATGATCGATGTGAGTGCCGCCTGCGAGCATCGCGGCGACCACCGTGAGAATCTTGGGCCCCGGGTTCGCGGAACCGGTGCGCACCCACCGCTCGATCAGCGCCGAAACACCCAAACGGTCCATCAGCGTGCCCGCCAGGATCAGGCCCGCGTTGGCCACCAGTCCCTCATGGTCAAAGGTCGTTGCGAACCGGTCCAGACTGCGCGATGATGCAGACACAAAAAGTGCCTCCTGTTTTTGAGACGAACGTGACGGAATACATCACAATCGTCGCAGATCAGGAGGCCTTTTTCGCGGACGCGGCAACCCCCACACACCCACCACACCGGTGGATTCAGGCTAAGGCGAACTCAACAAGTTGGCAGCGTTTGTCGTGCTCCCCGACACCCCGCCAGCACACAATCGAAACGGCGCAGCACCGTCAACGGCAAGACCACCTTCCGGTACTCGTTCCGTTTGTACGGGCCGCCAGCAGATTGCAGATGCCCCAGATGAAGCTGGCTAGCTCGCCATGGGTGCGTGCGTTCACGAAGGACTCCTAGGCATCTCAAGCGGGCGGCTGCCGCAGCAGCATGCCTCCACCAAAGCGGCTGCGGGTCTGCAACCCAGCAGGCTGGGAACCACCCGAAGGGCATCGCTATCGCTGACGTGAGGCATGGAGCCATGAAGCTAGTGCGGTCGCGGCCTGGCGAAGGCGGGTGCATGCCGGGTGCGGCTGACGTTTCTCGCGACCTGATCGACTCGCCGATGTCGTGTACGGCACGACACGACCGAGCAGCCCTGCCTGCCATCCACCAGTGACTGCTCGGCACATGAATAAATCTGGGGCATCGACGCCATCGCCTGCCTCGTTGACGACGGGCACGCCACACACATCAACCAGATGGCCCAAATCACCATCAAAGGCGAACGCGAATCCGTGTCCACCGTTGAGCAACTCGCCAGCGAAGCAGGAATGCCAACCAGCGTGCGGGAGATCTAGACCGACACGAAAACCGGATCACCACGGACTACGTCTGTGCAAGCCGGCACATTCCCGACAGTCGATCCCGTACGAGGCCCTTTGGGTAAACAGACCACCCAGACCGGACTTTCGCATCAAACTCCCATGGGCCGATTCCCGTACCCTCTCCATGAGGTCCCCAAAGGCAGTGCGACGTCGGGAAAACGAATTCATGATGCTTGGCAGAAACAGCATTATGGCGACGCTCATACTCAGATAGGAGAGCCACCATAGAGCCTGTTATCGCCCGATGCTTGAATGACGATCTGAAAAAACTGCTCGTAACCCATAGCTAGAGCTTCCTTTGCACCGTTGATTGTCATGTTTGTCTTGATGTCGCCGTTGAGGAGATCGCCCTCAAACGTGAATCTCGGAGTGGAAAATTCTGCGCGTACGGTAACTGGGGACCCTTCTGGCAGCCCGCGCATTCTCCTCTGTTGGTCGTAAAGAACCGGAGCAAGACTGTCCAGTATGTGCTTCGCTGGTCCAGCCGGAGGAGCCGTGGCGGTTATCGCACAACTGCCCAGTGTGTACAAGTTCTGGACAAGAAATATGATGGACCCTAGGTCCGAGGTCGCTGTCAAGCCTTGCATTATCCCCAGCAACTTCTCCACCAATTCCTTGACAGTGAAACTTTCGATAAATTCTGAGACACAGTTCACGTATTCGGCGAAACTCACACTGAGCCCTGTTTGGGGTTTGCCACTCATTGATTTTTTCTCAGACATCAAGTCGATAATTTTCCCCTCATGAATTGCTATGTACCTGTTGTGTGCCATTAGGTTGCCGACCTCTTTCAATGGCAACCTTGTAGCGGGTTTCCCGTCGTGGTCGCACACTTCGACTTTGAACTGTTCGATCTTTGGGGGGAACTGCTCGGATAGGGTTCTCACATAAATTGAGGTGATAAGCAAGACTTCTTCGAATAAGTCGCTCTGTTCAGTGATGATCGCCTCGGACAACGAGGACGCAGGCAGTAGTCCAGCTTGCGCCTCGGATGAAATTCCGGCATTGTGTAATCGCTGCTCGGCGTCAGATTGGAACATTGCTAGTTTCTCCATCTGGCCCGCCAGACGCTGAAGCGTTCGCATCACTGTCCCGTAAATGTCTTGCTCTCCGACACTATTGGACTTGGACATCAAGAACGGCGGATGCCACTCAAGGTTGTTCGGATCACATCCTGTCTTGCTGATAGCGCCATACAAGCAGGGCGGAATGTTCCGGTAGATCACAAGGATGCTGTTGAGCCGGTTCGACATGAATGCCATGTCCTCCACAATCGGGATCGTTTGTGAGAATACGTTTTCAAAGGGGTCCTGCTGGAATGTCCCATGGTTCTAGAGTTGAAAGACGCGTCGCACATCGGCTCTTGCACAGTCTCGACGATGTGCCCCTTGCAGAGCCCGTCTCGCCGGACAGCAGCAACTGCACTATCAACTGGATCACCTCACGAGACATGAAGTGCTCCCCCGCCCCTCGGCCTCCACACTTGCCGCCACTGATGACCGTGGATCGATGCGCATGTCCGCATCAGCCACGCCGGGCCATCCTGCCGTTCATGGCTAACGCGGTTTTGCTGCTACCGATCCGTTTGCGTTGACGGCAGGCATCGAACCAGCCTCGGCTTCGGCTTTCTTTTGGGCCCAGTGGCGCCTGTTGCGTTCTCGCGTGATCTCTCGCACTTCAGGGCGTCGCAAGTACTCGCGTCGTTTGGCGCGCACTTCAGGGCGTTGCCTGTACTCCTGCAGGCGAGCCTTCTCCTGAGCGATCTGATCGGGAGTGCGCGCCGCTCGAAGCTCCCTCGCTGTCTCGTTCGCTTTAGCGCGCATGGCTCGATATCTCGCTGGATCAGCTTTGAGCGCTCGGAGTCTGGCTGTTGCACCGGTGTTTTGGTTTTCGCGCTCCTTGCGGCGCTTGAGGTATTCGCGATCCCGGTTTCTTTGCCATTCGCTGCATCGGTCACAGTGGCAGCGCCGGTAGCTGTAGCCGCTGCGGGTGCCGTGCCACGGCTCTTGGTCGCTAGTCGACACGACAGGGGGCGTACCGTTCTTGAGTTCGCGTCGTTTGGCTCTACGGCGAGCGTTCTTGCGTTTACGCACTTCGGGGCGTTGGGTGTACTCGCGGTACCAGCTTCTTTGCCACTCGAGACAGTCGTCACAACGGCAACCGTGATAGTTGTGTCCGCTGCGGGTTCCATGCCACGGCTCCCGGCCACTGGCCGAAGCCACCGAGGTCGTTCCGTTCGCCGCGCTGTCATCTGTGGCGTTCATAATTTCGGTCATGCGGGCAAGTACAGCACATGGGTGCGACACGGATCTGTGACCTACCAGGTGAGCAACGATGTTCGAAGACGCTTGGCTTCGCATATCCCCCGACTTGCCCGCCGATCTAGCAGACAATTCGTGTCAGAGTCGCTAGCGCACAACTCTGAGTCGAGGCGACCCCGGCGGCGGAGATGCGGAGCCCGTGTTCGATGCGGGCGAGGGTGGTCATGTCGCTCCAGGTGCGTCCGTGGATGATGTTGTGCAGGGTGGCGGTTGGTTGTGCGGCGTCGCGCAGGCTGAGTTCGTGTTCTGTCAGGTGCGTGTTGAGTCGTTGAGAGATCGCTTTGGCGAGGCGTGCCTCGGGTGGCGCGTCGTGGGCGAGTTTCCCGTTGGGCCAAGTTTGCTCGGGTGCGAGGTAGTCGCTCGGATGCGGTTTGAGGCCGCCGGATCGGGACATCGGCCCGAACGCTAGTTGTTGATGCAGGCACGGCTGAAGGTGCGGCGGTGCCGCCGCCGGTTCGTGTCACAGCCCCTGCATAGCGTTCAATGCAATTAACACTATGCAGGGGAACGGGCACCCTTCGGAACCGCCCAGCGCCGCAACGGCACCCGCTCGAGGCGAACGCGGCGGCCCGGTCGCGGGAAACGCCGACAGGCGCGCACGACCGCGTTCGGCGCGGCTTTTCGCATCGCTGCTTGAGGGGTCGGACTGCCGGAAACCCCCGTGTTTGCTGGACTTTCGGGTTTCTGGCGACAAGTCGAGGGCTGGCATTCCGCCACTTGACGCCGCTTTGCCGCGATCGTGGTGTACGGCGTCGAAGAGTTCACGGGCCGGAGGGTCCACAATGCAACGTAGCAGCAGTCAGGTTCGTCCGCTGGTCCCTGTCCGGGCGTGCGGGTTCCTCAGCGATCAGCCTCGCTTGTTCGCTGTGGGTGGCTGTCGGGGGCTGCCGCGGCCGCCGATCGTGCTTCGGGCGGTATCCCGCCCGGTATCAGCGGGTTTCAGTTCTGCGTATCTGGTCTCCGACCAGGCAGCTTGGAAGTCGAGGTTCGGCCGGACGCCGCAACTGAGATGTTCGATATCGAGGACCCCTGCATCAGGAGCGCCGACCGGGTCGAGACCGCCATAGATGAGCTCGGGCGTGACGCCGAAGGCGCGACATTGGCCGAGTTGCCCACAAGAGTCCTGGGGTTGATCGCGAAGATCGGTGTCCCGCTCGATGACAGGGAGGTTGTGTCGTTCGCCGGCCGCCGAGGCACGGCGCGGTTGGGACGTCATGAATGGGAAGCGCTTCGCAGACCAAGTTCGCTCTTAGGTGTCGCATCGGGCCTGATCGCCGGTCGTGTGCTCCGCGTCTCGGCTGATCGGTCACGAGCATCGGTCAGCGTGCTCGGTTGGCAATCGTCTCGCCCTACGAGCATCTACTACAAGGATCTGGCGACTCTCGAAGACATGCGAGTCGCCCTAACCGAGAACGACGAGACAGGCTCGCTCGTCACCGTCGCAGGCCCATTCACCTGGTCCTCTGGAAGTGTGAAGTCACGTGGCCGGGCATTCTCACTAGAAGAGGTCAAAGCCCACGACGAGGAAGCCGCTGTGCAGATGAACGCTCTCGTGAGCGAGATCGACGAGCTCCAAGAGCTCGAAGACGGCTGGTACAACACCGAGGGGGTCGCCGGCGAAGCGCCCCATTCCGAAGCAATTGTCGGTGCCCGCCGGCTCGCGGCGGCGTTCCCTCACTACGAGCTGTCCTACCCGCATGCGTTCCCCACTGTTGACGGCGGTGTCTCCATGGAATGGACGCTCGGCGACGTGGAGGCGTCGATCACGTTCGAGGATTCCAGCGACACAGCGACCGTTGCCTCGTTGGACATCTCGACTGATGAGCATCGCTACGAAGAAGGCGTCAACGTCGACTGCGCGTTCGTGAGGGACTGGCTTCGCGGCTTCACAGGACAGCCAGCGCGGTGAGCTGACCGCCGCTGGTGGCCGGCGAGGTACAGATCGCCAACCCCGAGTGAAACGCTGCGCCGGCAGATCAACCCGAAGTGGCTGCGGAACGGGGTGATCGGCTCCGATACGTTCAAGCCGGGCGACGGGGTGGCGTC
This sequence comes from Acidimicrobiales bacterium, assembly GCA_963663635.2. GTDB lineage: Bacteria > Actinomycetota > Acidimicrobiia > Acidimicrobiales > Poriferisodalaceae > Poriferisodalis. The sequence continues at coordinate 23,102 of CAXXMY010000006.1, read as the reverse complement.
CACCACGATGGACTCAGTTCTCTCCGCTCAGCAAGCACACGACGGCTAGAAGAACCCCACCATCGGCAGTTGCCCGCTCACCGTCGATGAGGTCGACAACAGCGGGTTGCTGGCCATTGACGACTCCGCATGCGCCGGCGTCACGCACGGACACGCCTACATCGACCTGCGGGGACTCGGGCGCATCGCCCGAGATCGCATCGCTAAGAACCTCAAGCGGCTCGCGACGAGGAATGGGTTCTGGCGACCGTCCGCCTGATTGGCACGGTCTGTTCGTCAGGGAGCGAATCCCGCTGTCGGCGGTGCATGCAATCCACCGACCAGACACGGGGCCGCCCCCTGCCCGAGTCGCGCACCGCCGAACCAAAAACAAGCCACCACACGTAACTCAAACCCTCAAAACACCCGCCGCGGCATTCTCATGAAAAATCAGGGTTAGACGGGCTCTGGCGGCGGACGCACCATACACAAAACCATGTGACCAGCGGGTTTTTCGCCACGAAGGAATTGAAGAGCACGCAGTAGTTTTGGATGGCGCGCTTCACGACCCTCTCGCGAATGTATTATTCACGGCATTCTCGTCGGATTGCTGGCATACTCGCTATATGGAACGTACTGATCTTCCGCTCTTGCTGGCGTCGGACCGTTTCGCAAGCGATGACGCATCGGAACCGATGGATCGGCTTAGGATACAGAAAGGTGTTTTTCTCCTCACGCAGAACGGATCCGATGAATGGAATGAGTTGTTTCCCTTCGAACCCTACGATTGGGGTCCGTACTCAAGAGTCTTGGCTTCTGATTTGAGAAGCTTGACGACATTGGGATTACTATCAGACGACCTCTCGCCAGATAATCGTTATGGCGCTTATCGCACTACCCCAAAAGGCGAAAACGAAATACGGAACCTGCATCTCGGCGAGAAACAAACCACATTCATACAGGCAGTTAGTTCCTTTGTAACATCGCGTCCATTCAGCCAGCTGCTGAAAGACATTTACGCCGCGTTTCCGACGTATGCCACCGAAAGCAAGTTCAAGCCCGTTCCATGACAGCCGCCATCGGAATGAGGTGCTCAGACGGAGCCAGCGTTGCGTCCGACAGCCAAGACAGCCAAGACAGCCAGCGGCGCACTCGCCGGCAGGACGGAATTCGTGAGGCTGGTAGGCAACCCGTCCAAGCACGGCTACACCAACGACCGCCACCACGGATCCGTGTTCATCTACGGAAGATGCCGTCCTCGCCGACTTCCTAGCCCGTCGCTTCGGAGCTCAAGCACTTGAAGCCAGCGGGGATCTTGACGACCTGATCGCCGCCACCGAAGACGCGACACGACCGCTACTTCCGCGGTGCCCAACTGCCCATCCACAGCAGATGGCCCCGGACTCGCCCATTCGAATGCTGCGGTCGGATTCGTTACTGGGCAGGCAGCGCATGCCCTCACTCAACGGAGAAGGTTGCGTCGCTTTGGCCTCACGCCAGGCAAGCGCCTCGCCAATCTCACGCGGATGCTGTCTGGCCGCGTCTGCCAAGGAACGCTCTTTCAGCAGGACGCTTATGGCGATAACACCGCCCCGTGTCTGCCGGTCGCGAGGACAGCAGAGAATGGCTACTTCCATGCGGGGATAGACGAACTGTCGGCATGGGTGCCAGGTGCCGCCGCCGTGACCTCGCCGGAAGCCCAAGTGATCGATCTGTTCTCCCGGTTGCGGCGGGGTGTCTCTTGGGTTCGCTGCGGTTGCGCGTGCGACCGGGGCGTTCCGGATCATCGGGGCTGCCGACATCAACGAGACATCCGCGGCCACCTACGAACGGAACCTTGCGGCTCCGGCCCTGAGGCAGGATGTTCGGCTCCTTGCCCAAGACCGTGGCGTCCTGCAGGAGTTCCTTGCCCAAGTGGACGCATACGACCCTGATCTTCCACTCGTGTTGATCGGATGCGCTCCTTGCCAAGGTTTGGGGATTACATCGGGTGAGTGACCCACGCCGCCGAGTTTGGCAGCCGGGAGCCTGTGGATTGCGGCCGCGCGACCGTTCGTTAGAACGCTCATGGTGCTGTGAACGCGGGCCATGCCAGAACTACACGCTTCGGATTTGGCGTCAGTAGGGGTCCGCTAATATCGAAGGTGCCCTAGGGCGCAACAGGCCCCACCGGTAAGCGCAGAAGGTACCTGCGCAACCGGTGGGGCCTCGCGTTGTTCAGTCACGGTATCGGATGGTGATACCAGCCCGCCACCGCTTCATGATGAAATGATATGAACAACGCGCGCGGGGGCATGAACGGAACGCGCGTCTAATCCTGCTCAGATTCCGCCAGTTCCTCACCGCGATCCGCGTATCGCCATTCGTCGGGCTTGCGTGGCGGGCTTGACATCAACGCCTTGGCGACGTTTTCGGGGGTGTCGGGGATCGGCTCAGGCAGGTCGCGTTTCGCGGGTTTGCGTCGTCGTGGTGCTGCCATAGGGCCACGGTAGCGGCTCGGCCGCGAACAGCGACAGTTATAGCCGTTACTATTCAGATTGCCATCAACGCCGTGGCAGCCGATCCGAAGGGCACCACCACATGACCGAACAGTCCGAACAGCCGAGCGCGCTGACGCTGCCGACCGGTGAACTGTCCAATCTCTCACCGACCGTAGCCGCGGCATACGGGAACATGCCCGACGAGTCCCGAGACATCTTCTGGGCTGAGTACAGCAAGAAGCGTCGCAGCACAGCAGTGATGGTCGTGCTCGCGGTGCTGTTCCCGATCCAGTTCTTCTTTCTGCGCAAGACCGGGCTAGGCATCGCGTACCTGCTGACGGGCGGGTTCCTCGGTCTCGGCTGGATCGTGTTCTGGTTCGTGACGCCTTTGATGGTGCGCGACTACAACGACGAGATCGCTAACGAGATCGTCCGCAACGTCCGCAACGCCACACGGATGTAACAGTGCGGGCACTCTGGGTGCTCGCACTGGGGTTGCTGTTCGGCTGCCAAGCCCTACAAGAAACCGTCGACCAGCAACCAGAGAGCACAACAGCAACCCCTACCTCGCGCGCTGCGCCGCCGACGACCGTTGCTGTCTCGGTGCCGTTCGTCACTGAACCACCAGCAACAACTGAGAATCCGCGTTTGTCGCGAGGCCGCTGCCGAACTCGGCCAGAAGCTCTATGACGGCGACGAAGCTCGGCGCGGCATGGAATGGGCAAACCAGAACGATGCTCGACTACTGGACTTCGTACCAGAACAACGACCCGATCTACGCGGACTGGACCGAAGCCGACTGGGCTGACGTGATGAGTCGCCGTGTCACCGAAGTCATCACCGAGATCGACACTGTGACCGCAGCCGCAGCCGAGATACAACGAGCCAACGCCGTAGCGGGCCTGCTGGGCTGTTACACGGCCGTCACCGAAGCCGAAATCGACGCGTGGCAGACGTTCATTGACGGGTTGCAGCCGCATCGAGTCGATCTCACGGAAGCCTTAGGGTCCGCCACAGGTTAACCCGCGGAGTGTAGTGTTGGGTGCATGGAGTTGTCGGCGGCCGATGCGGGAGTGTTCTTCGAGACCGTCATGCCGCATCTGGGCGAGCGGCAGCGGCGTGTGGTGACGGGCGCGTTGGCCGAGGCGCTGGGCCGCGGCGGGCAGACGTTCGTTGCGGGGGCGTCGGGGATCTCGACCTCGACGATGTCCAAGGCGGTGCGCGAGGTGCGCGCCGGGGCCGAGCCGTGGGATCGTCAGCGCGCCGAGGGCGGCGGGGACCGCCCGGCGGTCGTCAAGCAGCCCGGTCTGCTCGAGGCGCTCGACGAGCTGGTGCATCCGGTCACGCGGGGCAGCCCGATGTCGCCGCTGCGCTGGACGCTGAAGTCGACGCGCCAGCTCGCACGCGAGCTCGCCGGGCAGGGCTTCAAGGCGTCCGCGGAGCTGGTGCGCCGGCTGCTGCACCAGATGGGCTACTCGCTGCAGGCGCCGGCCAAGCAGAACGAGGGAGCCCAGCACCCCGACCGCGACGCCCAGTTCGCCTACCTCAAACCGGCTGGGCCTCGCAGCGCCTCGCCGCCGGCGACCCGGTGATCAGCGTGGACACCAAGAAGAAAGAGCTGATCGGGCCCTACGCCAACGGCGGCGCCGAGCGCCAGCCCGCCGGGGAACCCGAAAGGGGTGAGCGTGCACGACTTCGCTGATCGGGCGCTGGGCGAGTTCGCCAAGGCCATCCCCTACGGCGTGTACGACGTCGCCAACAACGCCGGCTGGGTCAGCGTCGGCGACTCCGCCGACACCGCCGAGTTCGCCGTGGAGTCCATCCGCCGCTGGTGGAACACCCTGGGCCGCGACCGCTTCCCGACCGCGACCCGGCTGTTGATCACCGCCGACGCCGGCGGCTCCAAACGGCTACCGGCCCCGCGCCTGGAAGTGGTTCCTCGCCCAACTCGCCGCCGAGACCGGCCTCGAGATCACCATCTTGCACTACCCGCCCGGCACCAGCAAATGGAACAAGATCGAACACCGCCTCTTCAGCTACATCACCATGAACTGGCGAGGCCGACCCCTCACCGACATCGCCACGATCATCGAGCTCATCGCCTCCACCACCACCCAAACCGGACTCACCGTCCAAGCCGCCTACGACCCCGGCTGGTACCAACGCGGCATCAAGATCACCAACACACAAATGGAACAACTGCCCCTGCGCCCCCACAACTGGCACGGCGAATGGAACTACACCATCACACCCAACTGAACACGCGACCTAACTCGCGGCGGACCCTTAGCACTGCTCACCGTGAGATGACCGATTCGAGTGAACTACACGCCGGTAGTTACCACTCGCGATCAAACGTTCGCGCCAGCTAAGATGAGAGATGCCCCTTGGGGCACGGGAAAACCCCTCGGCCAGTCGTGGTGGTAGCACGGCTGAGCCGGGGGGCTGACCTGAGAGCCTGACAGCGACAGCGCTAAGACTCGCTACCCTATGTTACACGCGTGTCAACCGAACCGCGTCTTTGTTACCAAGGCTCCCCGTGATCCGGTTCAGCAACCGTGCCCGGCTGAGCATCCGCTACAAGGTCGGCGTATTGAAGCTGCTTGCCGACCATGCTGGCTGCGGTTCGGCGCATCTGCTCCGCAGTGTCTGAGCCGCGGGCGTTGTGGCGTCCGGCGAACTCGGCTACGTACCGGTCCAGATGTTTGGCTGAGACGTGGTGGAAGGTGCCGTGGTAGCCGCGCTTGAGCAGTGACCAAAACGATTCGATGCCGTTGGTGTGGGCTTGGCCGTTGACGTACTCCCCGACGCTGTGCCGCACGAATCCGTGCGGGCGGGGCAGCGCCCGATATGCGGGGTGCCCGTCGGTGAACACCACCGTCGCAGCATCGGTGCGGTCGGTGACATAGGGCACCAGCGTGGCGACTTCGGTGTCAGCGACAACTTGGGCTGTGACCGTGTTGGTGGCACGGTCCAAGACTCCGACGACAACGGTCTTGTCTTTGCCGCCGCGGCCCGTGATGCGACGTTCGCGGTCGCGAGCGTGCATGTTCTTGGCGAGACCGCCGATGAACGTCTCATCGACCTCTACAGGCCCCGAGAAACGGTCGACGGCGTTCTTGTCGGCCCACGTCTCCCGAATACGGTGCGCCAGATGCCATGCGGTGCGTTGCGTCACCCCGAGATCGCGGTGCAGTTTCATGCTGCTGGTGCCTTTGATGCCGGTGTTCAGCAGATAGATGCCGATAGCCCATGTCTGATAGCCGAGCTTGCTGTCCTGCATCACAGTCCCGACACGCACCGAAAAGAACCGGCGACACGTACGGCACCGGTACGGCATCGTCTTGTGAGTGGTGCCGATCTGCACGTTCGCTGACCCGCAGCCCTCACGGGGGCAGCGTGGCCCGTCAGGCCAACGCACGTCAGCGAACCACGCCTCAGCAGTAGCGTTGTCGGGGAACATGCGAAACAGCCCCGCCAGCGTGATCCCTTGCCGGTGATGTTTGCCGGGTGCCTTGTGTGCCATAACCCCACCGTAGACAGGGGGTGTGACACGATACGGGCGTGGCGGTCGATATCGGGGCATCACGAACAACGCCATCTGCTCGGCCATAGCTGACCCACTCTCAGTTGTTGGTACGTGTCCCGGATGGGACCAAGGGACATAGAAGCAGCAACCTGTGGATCGGACCAAATCGCAGACGAGCGAAGGCCCCACGGGTACCACGCCGCGGGGCCTTCGGGTTGCCCCCGGGTAGACCGGAGGCTGCTGAGAACGCTCAACAGGAGAGTGAAACCGTCGAGCGCTCAATCAGATCAATGGTCACTCATCGGGGCCTCAATCTGTAGCGTTCCGCGATGCCGCCAACACCGCCCGAAATTCCGGGACGATACGTTCAGCAACTCCACGCAGAAAAACACGTCGAAACAATGGTGCTCGGCTGGGCATTACACGCCCTCCCGACCGAGACGCTCTTGGATTTCGTGGAACGACTGCCAAAATTCCTCAACGACGCCCTCCGTCGCAGCGTCGAGACGGCCGAGTCCGTACTCGATCAGAGCCTCATGCCGAGTGCCATCGAAAAAACGCGATCTCTGATTCATAACGTCGTGGTGAATCGTGGCGAATAACGATTCCTCTGAATCCGCGTGGTCACTCACCGATGTAATCCCCCAAGGTTTCAGTGCTCACAGCAAGAAGAACTGGGGGCACAACGACGAAAGAAACGACCTCATCGGAGTTCTCGCCGACATCGTTGCACAACTGTCGCCGACCTGTGTGATCATGGAGAACGTCCCGGAACTGCTGTCGGTGCGCCACTGGCAACGCTTCGAGCGATTCCGTGATCGACTCCAAACCGAGGGGTATGTCGTCAAGCAAGCGATACACAACGCAGCGCACTACGGAGTAGCCCAAGAACGGTTTCGCGCCCTCGTCGTTGCCATGCGACAAGAGGACTTCTCGCTGCCGCTGCCTGTGGTCCTCTCCGAGCAGTTCCGCACCGTGCGAGACGCCATAGGCGACCTCCCGCCGGTTGCCCCGGGGGAACGCCACCCACAGGACTCGATGCATCGAAGCGCATCCCACAGAGATTCGACACTCGAGATCATCCGTGCCGTCCCCAAGGACGGAGGAAGCCGGCCACGTGGCGTCGGCCCAGCGCGGTTGGATCGATTCAAAGGCTTCTACGACGTCTACGGCCGACTCGCGTGGGACAGGCCGGCCATCACAATCACGCACTACGCACGCAACCCCGGCAAGCGGCAGATTCGTCCATCCCCAGCAAGATCGAGGGCTCACACAGCGCGAGGCGGCCCGACTGCAAGGCTTCCCCGACGGCTACGAATTCGTCGGATCGTTCGATGACGTATTTCGACAGATCGGCGAAGCTGTCGCCCCGCCATTCTCGGTCGCCATAGCCGCATCGACATTGGCCAATCTGCGAGGCGAGAGCGTCGCTCCGCAACCTCACACGACGCTGACCTCGCCGGTCGCGGATTCCTTCGCTGGGGTGATCGCAGGGATCAAGGCAAAGCGTCATTGAGGTATGCCGAATCCAAGACGCAGATTTCCTCAGATGGTTACGCGAGCACTGCAAAACGCGCGAGATAGAATTCGTGGTTTCCGAGCCTCCATCGTCGCAGAGTTGAAGGGGCGACGGTGAGATCATGGCGTTCTGGCGGATTGCGCTGTCTATGCTGCATCTCGTGGATGAGGACCATGCGATTACACATCTGGCGGACCGGAAGCGGTCGTATTGAACATTGCGGCCAAAGCCATCGGACTGGCAGTTTTCGTCATGATGATGGCAGCACTGCGCTGGCTGATCGCTTGGATGGTGCCGGGTGTCGCCACTGGCGTTCGCGACTATCCCCAGATAACGAATGGGCTGCTGCCAGGCGCATGGTCTTCATTTTCCATGCTTTACCAAGCAATCCCGTGGGTGACGGGGGCTGTTGCGGCATTGATGGTGGGTTTCCTTTGGCGGACATGGAATGAGCGCCTCGGCAGAATGGCATCGTCGACTGCTCGACGAAAACCCCCCAAGTAGCCAAACCGTGCCAAGCCTGCCCCGACCTTGATCAGCGCACACAAACCCATCCGCTGCCGTGGAGTGGGCATCTCACCGCGAGCGCGTGCGTTCCGAATACCTCATCAGCGGCAGCGACCGGCCCCTGCCACAGCCAGCGTCACAGAGCAGCATTCGGAGAACCGAGCCGCCATGGATGAACGACCTTCAGTTTCACGATGCTATGGGCAATGCAGCGGCGGCATCTTGCTCGCTGGATTCCTCGTGCTAACCGTGCTCGCTGTCGCGATCAATCCTGTCATCAGCATCGCCCTGCACGACAAGCGGCGCTGATCCAAATGGTGACACGTATGACAAGATCAGTTTCCCCGTGTATTTGACGATCAGATCTACGGATTGAGGACTTGTCGCCACCGGTGAAAATCCGTCATCGTTGAGTGTCTTCCCATGCACAACTTGGCTTTGAATATCGTATATAGACGTCAATATCGGTGCCATCTCAGGCAAACGACCGTTGTCTGCCATTGCGCGAAAACTCGTACGCCGAAGTTTGTTGATGCCTTTGTTCTTGAATTCAGCTTCCCACGCCATACGTTTTTCAAGGCACAGCGGTTGGTGGTTCTTGCCACATACTGGGCGACACATGGCATCCATCGTGTCGATGAAGATATGTGCCCACCGATCCATACGGATTCGAGCATCAACACGGTCTAACAACCATGCAATTCGGGTTGTGCGGTCCAACAGTGCTCTCTCGATTAGCACTCTGGCTTCCCTGTGCGCGTTGTCTTCACCTAGCCTCGCGTAACTGCTGAGCAAGTTCTTGATCGGATCGAGTTGATCATGGTTCCACCCCACAATGCCACTAACCGTGAAATACCCATGGTGCCCGCTGAATCCGTGTCTTGCTTCCCACCAATAGGCTTCCCATGCGGCGGGGCTATCCATGTGATACGGATACCTGGGCATACGAACTGTGACCATCGTCAGAGGCTACTGCGATGTCGGTGATTCATTGTCTTGCTATTCGCGATCATCCTCTACCCATGAAACTGGCGCGGACCGCGTCATGGAACAAGAAGTGCGGGTGCTATGCGGTGCGTCATGTCTACCCAGTCCGCAGATGCACATTCGGGCTGCGGCTGCGGTAATTTCCCGACGTCAACGTATTGGTACACGCCGGTAGCTACAGCGAGAGCCTGCGAAACGAAGCCACTTAGTGTCTTGACGGCCCCGCGGGGCGTGGCGCTGCCAGAAACCCCCGCAGAGCCATCACGTAATAGACGCGCTCCACGCCGTCCTGCTACTCGCCGGCAGATTCACCACTCTCGGTCATCAACTTCCTCCAGCGACGAAATCGCCTCTGCCTGTTAACTGCAGCAGCATCCTCTCATCGCGGTCGAGAACAGGATTGGCTCGCCCGCATCACGCGCGCACAACCTCACGAGAACCGATATCTAGCGACAGCCATCTGACCGACAGGACCGCAGCCACCTCGCGACGCGGTCAACGTTCTTGGACACCGAGGCATCATGACAGAACCGCCGCGACAGCCTGCACCGCAGACGCCGCTACCAGCAAGACAGCACCAAGGCCAAGCCAGCGGTCCCGAAACACTGGCAGCCCAGCGTTCAAACGAGTCGCCATCCGATCCGCTTCGCGTCCGGACGCGAAGAACCAGACCTTGTAATTCGACTCGTTGTAGGTCGGACCGAAGCGCTCGGTTTCCGTCACGAAGTGTCCACACTCCGTCAAGTAACTGGACTGCACTCTCTTGGACGGGGAAATACGCATTTGGAGAGAGATATGCGTCGCGTGCAATGACCCAAGTCTTCGACGTGTGCTCCTGAAGCACCATGTCTGCGTCAGCAATTCGGTACACGAACTTGGCACGCTTCCGAGTCACCCACCGCGGCCAGTACCGAACACCGCCGCAGCACGGCAGCTTGCCTTTACTTGTCTTGATTTCGTGTTTCTAGCACTGGCTTCTTAGACGGCACGGCTAACACCAGCTTCGTAGATTCTGTCAATCAGATTCATTCCGGCCAACTAAAACAACACCCTTTGCGCCGTGCTGCGCGTCTGCTCTTGCAAGCCTGATGTAGCGCCCCAGAATTTACTCCTTCAGAGCGTGGTCTAGGTGTTCTGGACATTGAGGTTGGTAGCCGCCCGTGTGTACTCGGCGCGTGCGAGCAGTTCTGCTGAGACGCCGAGTCCGCTGGCGATGGCGGTGGGGTGTTCGATGGGTTGGTCGCGGTAGCGGAGGCGCAGGCTAATCGCGTCGGGTTCATCGGCGATGTGCATCTGGCCGGGTGGAGCAGTTCCGAGTGCACTGACGCGCAGGCCGGTCACGACGGTCTCGAGAGCGGCTTGCAAGTCTGCGATCTGCTCGGCGCTCAGCCGCCCGAGTGCTTCTTGGAGCACCAGACGGGTCGCCAAGAGCTGCCCGCGAGTCTGCGCCGGGTCGCCGTCAGCAATGGCCACGGCGGGGACCGTAGCGAGCCAGGGCAGTGCGCCGACACTCAATTGAGCACTGTGTGGTGTTTCGGCGGTGACGCGCGCTGTTCGCATCAAGCATCCATCTCAGCTACCTGTGTCAGCCTGTGCAGCCATGGCCGTCTCCGTCGCGGTCGAGCCTTGTACGGGTCGACACCGATTTCTTCGACGCGTACAGGCTTCTGCTCCGCGGTGAGATCGCCGTCGCTTCTGCCTCGCCGTGGGCCGCGGTAGTCGGAGTCGCTGCGTCGTCGGTGGACACGGGCGCCGCTTCGGCACTCGTGACCGTGACCTCGGTCGTCGCGGGAGGCTGTGGCGCTCGCCCGTGTCGTCGCCGTCTGCTCACTGCCGTTGTCATCAACAGAGACCCCGCACGCCGAAGCGAACAGCAGCGCGGCGACCAGCGCGGATCGGTAACGAGTCATATTGCCTCCTTATTGTCGCGAACGATGTGCTGGTCCCAGTTCTGCTCGCCGCATCGCCCGCAGTCGATTACGACAGTCATATGATCCAGGCCTGATCCTTAGCGTGTCGCTTGATAGTCTCTTGCATGTCAGATGCCAACTTGTCTAATGTGTTCGGATCGGGTCGGACAAACCTCAGGTAGTCGTAAGACCGACGCGATACTTCAAACATTGCTCCCGCTGTCAACATCGGCAACATCAAGACTTGATCGATAGTCGGTTGAGGGCGTTTCATGTGTCGGAAGACATTGTCCACATGGTCAGGGTCTCGCCATCCCCAATTTACGAAACCCGGATTCGAATGAGCTTTCTTGCTTAGGTATCCATACAAGGAGTAGTCTTCTGGGGCATTCGGCGTGGCTAGCGCAGCTACGAGTTTACCTAGCGACGGTTGTTCTGTAGCTACATACTGTTCATCATCCATGTGGCTTCGGAGCTTGTCTCCGAACGCTGTGTCGCAGTCAATCTCGTTTTGAACAGAATCGACATCCTGTTGACGGGCTTTTCGCTTGAATTCTTTGCGGTAGCCTTTGTTGTCGCTTCGCTTGTCAGTGCTGCGCCATCTCAGTACCTTGACATATATCTGCGCCAGCGTGGTTCCAGGTTCCAACAGCCAGAATATTCTGCCGAGCGGTTCCAGCGCACTGCGACACAGGACGAAATGAGCGTCGGGCGATTCCGCGCTCAGCGCTACGGAACAGGCTGCTCGAAGTCGATCAAACGCCAATGCGTACTCTCCGTGCACCCGCCGCAAGAAATACTCATTCAGATGATTGCTTTCATCGACGGTGAACCCGCCCAGAGTGCTCGGCAGACTTTGCAATGCGGGCTGCATATCGCATTCGATGTCCGACAGCAAGTCTCGTAGTTCCGTGAGAGGCTCTGCAGCCATGGGGATCAGCGTGTTCATTCTGAACATCGTAGCTATGCCGCATGGTGCTTGTCACGAATGTCGCTGTTTGGGGAATCTTCGCCACTCTCACTCTCACATACTCCGTGTGTGAGTTGGTCTTCTGTGCTCGATCCGGTATCTGACCCTCATTGCGGTCGCAGCACACAGGACCGCATCAAGTTCTCGGTAGGCGGAGAGAACTGGGATGCCGAGTGGGGCAGCTACGACGTGCTGGGCACGGCGGCATTTTGGGTCGACCAGACCGTGAGAGAGGACTACGCGGAACAGGTCGCAGCTATGGCAACCGGAACGGACTTCGAGACCGAACTCGTGTATTGCCTTCTCGGCGGATTCGGCGTGACTGCTGAACTGGCGCATGCAGCATGCCAAGTCGTGCTCGAGATGATCGCCGCGGACCCGCGTCTGACAGCAGACGACCTCGAAGGCCGCCTGCGCGAACCGTTGCCGGACGGCATGGGCCGCTACCGGTTCCCGCGCCAACGATCGCAGCGCATCGCCGCAGCGCTAACGCACACCCGAGCTCATCCGCCGCCCGATGATCCGCTTGCCTTGCGCGCATACCTGCTGGACCTGAACGGAGTAGGGCCGAAAACCGCAGGCTGGATCGTCCGCAATCTCACCGGCAGCGCAGACGTGGCGATCATCGACATCTGGCTGATCCGAGCCCTCACCCCGATCGGCATCTTCAAACCCGAGTGGCGCGTCGAAAGGCACTACAGCAGATACGAAGACGCCTTTCTGCAGTACGCCTGCCACGGCAACGTTCCGCCTGGTGCCTTGGACCTGTGCATATGGGAACAGGCTCGCTTCCTCGGGACACGCTATTTCCCGCCTCTGAGCAGCGACCAGTAACCAAGCGCGCACAGACGCTTTCATCTCATGAACGAGATCTGAGCGTGTGCTCTCCACGACGGTGCGTTCTTGGGTGATGGTCGGGCCTGGCCTCGCGAGGTTCCAAGTGGCCTCCGTTCCGCAGCCTCCGCAACAGAACCCGGCTCGATACTCGCCGCGCTGGGTCACCGCTTCTGTGAAGCCCTGCACAATCATCGCTTTGGCTGTCTCATGCAGCGCCCTGTCTGGGTCAGCGCATTCGCTAAGCGGCGGCTTGTGCGCGAAATGCCATGCTCGCTGTGATCCCTTGCGGGCCACCATCGGCGCGCCGCACCCGAAACAGGCGTATCGCGTTCCCGCTGTGGCGTCTTGGATCGTCACCACATGCCCGTCGCCGCCGTCAGCGGCCGGGTAACGGACTTTGGATCTCACGGTCCTCGGGCTATGGACAGCCTGGCGACTCACCGTGCCACCTGATTGTGCGCAGCCTCATCACTGTGCACATAGTTCGGCGTTCGTTCTCTGATCTAACGCTTCCAGCCACCATCTGACCGCTGTCTCGTACGCTGCACGTGCCACCCAGCTGTTCGTGCTGCCAGGTTGCCTGTGGCCTCTTTCCGGATCCCAACAGGAACCCTCGGCGGGGAACTCTTCCGCATCGCCCTTGGGGCCGTGTGCTACCCCTTCTTCACTTGTGTCGCGCAGATCACTCAAATGGTGACGCTGATCGCTGTTCAACCAAAGCAACACGTGCCCGACCTGCGCCGCGACCTGCCTGAACATCCCTGGGATGCCTTCGCCGCGCTTGTCACCTGCCCACCATTCGCTCTGTGTGTCATCACTGGTGGTGCCTTCGATCAGAGCACCTATAGCAGTGTGGCACAATCGTGCCATCTCGTTCGGCGTTGGCCAAAGCGGTGGGCATGGGACAATTATGCGGCCCGGCCATGTGTAATCCGTGTGCGGTTTGTTCTTCTTGTTCTCGCTGCGTTTCCACTCTCGTTGCAGCATTCTGTACTCAGCGTCTGCTCCGGCACAAGCTTTCATGATGGCATTATCGGGGTTTCGCATATCGGGATAGATGCTGTTCAGGATGTCACGTGTGTCACGTATGAAATCCCCGCGCGGGTTGACGCCAGGGCACCGGGACGCAACCCACGCCCAGAATCGTTGCCGCTCCGCCAAGTAGGCGTCTTCTCTGGGCATGTCTGGTTCCTGTTGCATCCTGATCCTCTGCTTTGTGTTTATCAGTGCGTCGGTGCGATAGTCGCATTCGCCTTCGGAGCCAGCACGGATGAACATGCCATTCAATCATTGTTGTGCTTGGCGGGCGATACGTGACAATGCGTTGACGTGTAAGTCAATACCGTTGATGTTGATCGGTGTGTCCCACCAGTGGTCGACGGCCGTGAGCATCATGGTCGCTGCTGCTGCGGCCCATGTGACCGGCACGAGCCGGGCGTGGACGCTGATGGCCCTGAGCCCGTGTTCGGAGGCAGGGGCGCCTCGGTCGAGCATGGCGACCATCGTGTTCGGATCGCCGTGCATCGCGCCGCTGTACATCTTGTAGAAGATCGCAGGCGAGACGTCGACATCCAGATATTCGACGAGATGTTCCATTATGTCTTGCACGATCTGCGGCTTGTTGGCCCGCTGGATGGGCGGCAGTCCGAGGGCGTAGGCTGATATCTCCAAGCATGCTTTGGAGACATCGCAGTGTTCTTGTTCAGCGATGATGGCACGGCATTCCGCATCCGACAATGGCGCAGTGCTTTCGAGTGCGATCTTGCTCAGGCCGACTTGCTCTAGAAGATTCCCATGGGCAAGAACGATGCTTCGCCACAGAATCTCGTTGGAGTACTCGCCCTCTGCGTTGAGCCACGCAGCGGTGCAGGCCGCCTCCATGACTATTCGGGACAACGACATCAGAGAGAACACAGTCCGATCCACAAGACAATTGGAGATCGCATACAGATGATCTCGAGATGCCCAGATGGAAGCAATCGTCTGACTGCGACCAAGCGGTTCCCCCCCGTCAGCACCGAAGATCGATGAGCGCTCCTCGGCGGCAAGGCGATGCCTGCTCACCAGGGACGGAATCTCGCGCCGCCACGGATTCGACAGACGTGCCTCAAACTGGCCGCCAATGGTTTCCATCCGATCCGCAAGCGCTCGTACCTCGCTAGATGCACGCTCAAGCAGTTCGAATGCCTCCACGTCATCCACAGTGCTCATTGCAGTCTCCTTGGCATTGCGGCGGCGAGAATCGCTTGTGTTTGGCGCCGGGGACAACCGCGCCGCTCACGGCACCCCCTCGATGCCGTCGAGCTCTCTCGCTCGCTGCGCCAGCATGGACGCGGCGACTGTCTGTCCGGCGCGGCGGGCTGTTTCGGCGGCGGCGACTTCGGCGCTCGCTTCGGGGTCGCCTCGCATGGCTGCTTTCTGTCGCCGCATTTCGTCTTCCCATGCTTGGTCAGCCGCTACAGCGCAGCCGGCGCCGACTTCCTGGCTCTCCCCGCTTCGAGCCGCCCATTTCCACGCTTCGACATAGGCGTCCGCTGCCGCCAGTTCGGCGTCTTCCATGCGTTCCCGTCGAGTCGGATTGGTCGCTCTGCGGATCGCCTCAGCTTCCTGCCGTTCCCGTCGCCGACGATTCTTCTCTGCGTTGCGTGCTAGGCAGTCCTTGCAACTCCCCATGTTGTTCTTCCCGGTGGCCTTGCCCTTGCCGCAGCGGCCGCACAGCCCCGCTGCGCGCCGCTTCCGTCTCAGCGCCTTGCGACGCTTCACACGCTCTTGCTGCGACTCCTTGTGAGCGGGGCTGTTCACAGGGGGTCGTCGTCCGAGTTCGTGGGCTCATTGCTGAGGTCTGCAGGTGGTGCCCCAGTGCCCGCTTCCTCGTGGCGCAACGCTCTCATTTCATCCGCCAACTTGTCGAGTTCTGCAGCGAGCGCTTTCCATCTTCTCGTCCCGTCGGTGGCCCATTCACCTGAACTATCAACATCGCCTCGGATGGCAGTCGCGAGAGTGCGCGCCCAGCCTTCGATGGCTGCTGTGATCTCTACTCCGTTCGGTTCGGTCATGGCTCCGCCTGTTCTCGTTCATCTCTGGGATTCGCACTTCGTGCGCTGCTGATCGCAGGTTCTCAGGGGCAGCTCATAGGAAGATAGGGGGCGCTCGCCTGGTATCGGTCGAAGCTGCCGGGCAACTGGGATCAGCTCGCGCATCCCCAGCAGTCACACACGTCACCGGCCGCGCCACAGGCATGCAGCGGATTCCTTGAGCGATGACTGCGGCTGTCACGTGAGGTATGGGAGCCACGAAGCTAACGCGGGAACGTCAGGAGGAGCTAGCGCGCGCCGGTCGGTGCCACCATCTGCTTGCATGGGATGGTCTGGGGTTTCGCCAGGCGACAAGGGCCGCACACTCATTCGTATGAATCCTGATCACGAGGATCCTCTGTGCGTCGCAGCACCCACACCGTCTGTGGCCCGGTGGAGCCGGCGCATTCGACAGGCTCTGTTGCCGTTGGGAACAATCATGTTCCTCCTCGCAACAGGCTGGGTTATCTACAAGTTCGTCAGCGGCCCTCGATCTTTCTTCTACGCCCTCGTAGGCCCGTTGGTTGCGTTGGCACTCCTGCGCCCTGCGTTGGTCAACCTGGCATGGGCGTTCGACAAGTTGTTCGTTCAACCGCTCTGCCTCGGGAAACGTCTCGGCAACTGGGCCGTAGCCGAATGCGACGACGAGCACGCCTCGGACAGCAAGAGCCGATGATTCTCGCATTGGCAATCGCGGCTGACGCCGCCACCGTCTGGATCGCATTCGAAGCTCTTCGACGCTACTTCAAACCGTCATGGTTGTTGTCGCTGGGGTACTGGTTCAACGCTCACTATTGGGGGCCAAGAGCAGATGCCTGGTTCGGGGCTGGTTACAGCTGCTGGGTGCGCATCTTGCCGCGCCGTGTATGCCAAGGATTGGCCTCGCTCCTACTGCTGAACGTCGAGCGAGCCGCAAAAACCGAAGGCTGCGTGCATGAGCAACTGACTGCTCAAATGGAGATACTCAATCTGATTGAACAGAAACGGCAACGGATCACGCAACGCCACAACAAACGAGGCTGGAACGGGCGTCCCCACCATTGTCGCGACCCCGAACCGAAGCGTTGGGGCAGATTGGCGTCATACCATAGCGAAGCGCCAGTGCGTGCTTTGACCCATGGATAACCAGTCCGATGAGTCTCCGACGAGATATCGAGGGATAGGGATAGACGGATGAGCCGCAAGTCCACCCGGCTAGGACGCAAGCGCTTGCTTGAATTGCAGGAAGGGCTCTGTGGGCTGTGTTGGCTTCCACTGCAAGAGAACCTCAGCACCGATCATATTCTGCCCCAGGCATGGCACGATAAACTCGGCAAACCAGATAAGAATCGACCGGACAACCTCCAAACCACTCACGTAGATTGCAATAGCAAGAAGGGTTCATATCCCAGCCCGTGGAACCGCCATATGCTCAGGATGTGTCTAGCGACAATTCGAGGGGAAGCGCTAGACACAGATTCCATTCTGTGGAAACTCGCAGGCGCAAAGCCCGCATCCCAGAACACGCCGATACTCCAAGGCCCCGAATGGGTGCATCTCTCTTCTGCATACGGTTTGATAGTCCCTTACATCCACAAGTACTTCAACGACCAAGGGCTTAATGTGCCCCCGCGTATCAGAAGCGACCAGTTTCATGAGCAGTTCATTGACTGGATGAACACTGAACCCATGCGAACGTGGTACGACAATGAGCAGATCATTATGCATGCTCAAGCTCCTGAGATGTGGAGCAGAGCGGTAGAGCATGATTTTAGGCTCTCGCTGCATGGCTATGTCCGTGGAGAACTCACCATGCGCCCAGGGTTCAAGGTGCCCGCCGATGCGAAAGGACCTCCGGTGGGCATTCGGAAGCTATTGGGCGATGAGACAGTGTTCGATGGGTTCATATGGCCTACGGGAGACCCGTTGACCTTCGCCATCTCGAAACTCCGCTCGGACAAGCCCGCGAACGCGGTAGACGCGTGGCATTAGCGCCACCAGCGTGAACGTGAACTATGCGGCAAAGACGACAAGAAGCGCCTTGCGACTGGCTGCCCATCCAGATTGGCAGATGTACGTAAACGGCTGAAACAAGCCAGTGCCGTTTTGGCCGAACACCAGGCGAGCGTCTCGCCACTCTCCATGGGTGCATGTTGGTGGACAAGAGACGCTGTTCTCGCAGGGCGATGCGCCCTCCCCCGGTTCGCTGGCTGCGGGCACAGCCGAGCACGGCTACTTCCATGCCGGAATGGGCGAACTGTCGACATGGATGCCGGGGGTCGCTGATCCAGCCTCGCATGATCTCGGACTTCAGGCAGTTGAGGTTCGGGCAGGGCAAGCAGGCTCGCGCGCGGCATTCTCACAAGCATGCGCAATCGACGTAAGCGAAGAGGCATCTGCGGCCAACGGACCATCGACGGATCAGCCTGCCGCAACCCTCCTGGCTGCAACCTCACTCACCCTGGTCCACTTGCTGTCGGCGACTCTTCGGTGGCATCACAAGAAGCCAGGCGAAACGCACTGGCTGAAGTGTCCGCAGTCAGCGACACTTCGCCGATCCCCGAGACCGACGGCAAGACACTGGTGCCGATCATCTACAAGGGGGCCATTGAGAAAGCACTCGTGCCGCAAGCCGAGTATGACGAGTGGGTTAGTGCCCGTGGCGCGCTCTGGGGCGGTATGGACGATGAAGCCTTCGCCCAGAACCTCTGCCCCGCGGACCAGATGCTGGATCTGAAGACAGCAGAGCGCCTTACTGACATGGCCACGAGCTATCTGGTCGTCGAGGGTGGCCTTGACCGCGCGGAAGCCGAAGAACGTGGCTTTCGCTACCTGCGAGCGTTGGAGCGCATGCAGGGCTACACCGAGCACTACTCGTTTGCGGAACTTCCCGACTTCGGCGAATGACCCAGCTTCGGTTCTCTGCATGCACATCGCGAGTTCCTTGGCGAGTCGAACGTCTCGCCAAGGTGTCCATTCTGCACGAGCTCACCGTGCGAGGCGGGTGCCTCCCCTTACACGAAGGTGCGACACCGCGACGGCCCTCCTGAGCCCGAGATGATCAGCGATGCGTTAGGCAGTCAGTGTCGTCACGCGCGGCGTCGAGGTTGCCGGGCCAGAATTCTTGCCGGTATGCGCCCATCGGGGTCTCATCTCTTGTGCGACAGCATCAGAGTACCACCGATCCACGCAAATGGTACGCTAACGGTGCCATACGTACCATTCGCGGCAACAAGAGGCGCGCTGACTCCCGAACAACGGCTGAATGCGGCATACGGCGGGGCGATGGCCGAAATCTCAATGCACTCGCTGAGCGAAGCGCCATGCCCGCTACGGCCCTAGCGGCGCTTGGCTCATGCCTGCTGTGATTCCTTGCGTTCCTGATTGCTGCAGTGTCCCCGCCTGGTGGCCGCGGTCACTTGGCGCGTGCCGCTCGCCGTTTTTCGGCTTTGGCGAGCCGTTCGGCGAACGCTTCGGTGGCTTCGGTTTCGTGGACTCGTTCGATGGCGTAGAGGCGTGTCTGGGCTGCTTTGCGGTAGTGCGGGTTGACACTGCGTTTGTCGGGGTCGCCGAGCAAGTCGCGGACCATTGCGTCGGTCCAGCCACGGTGCTTCAGGCTTGATACCGAATAGTGGGTCTTGGGCTGCGCCGGGTTGGCGACGAACGCTTCTCGGGCTTTGTCGGGATCCCAGTGGTGTCGGCTCGAGCGGCGGCGGCGGGCGTGTGCTGGTGCTTCACGCGGGTTGGCGATGGCTTTGACGGCTGCGGCCAAAGCGTCCGGGTCGACCACCGCTGGATGTGCCCCACCGCCGGCACTCCCCTGCTCTGCTCGTGATGCGGCATCGGAGGACACCACTCCGCGGACGAGCACTTCGACCACTCGGCGCGCTTGCCTGTTCAGTTCCTTGTCGGGTGACACTTTGGCGACGGTGCGCAGCACGTCCGCTGTGAGCTTCGCGTTGCGCACGAAGTCGCCCAGCGGCATCCTGCCGACCGCTTGTTGCAGTGTCGCTCCGCCGGCCCACGCGTAGGCGTGGCTGCAGAAACCGGCCGGTTCGTCGCCGAGGCTCGTCAGTTTGATGTGATGGGCGGCTTCTCTGGTGCGCAGGCTGCGTTCCGCGGCACCGATCTCGTTGACTGCTTTCTCGGCTGCAGCGTTCAGAGCGACCGCGGTCGCTGGGAGCTTGGATCGGTGGTCGTAGGCGAGCACCGACGCGACTGCGGCCAGCGAAGGGTCGTCCAGCTCGTCGAGCATCCCCCGGCGCAGCGTCTCAGTGATCAGCAGGTCGCGTTCGTGGTGGACCGCGGCGAGCATGGTGCCGAGATCGGTGACGGACCATTCGTCGTCGTCGATGTTCAGGTAGTCGAGCCCTGAGAGGATTTCGATGATGGGTCCCAGAGCATCGGCTGGGCCGCGGGCAGCTTTGCGCTTGGCGGCGAGCTCGCGTTGCAAGCGAGCGATGTGGTGGGACAGCTTCTTGGTCTGTTTGGGGGCTTTGAGCCAGCGATCCAGGTCGGGGGCTGCCGCAGCGGGATGACTGTCGCGAGCCGCGCGGGCCTGATGGACCGCGTTCTCCCGGTCTCCGACGCCGGGCAAGCGGGTTTCGGGGTCCTTGTCGACCGCCGACAGGGCTTCGGCCACAGCGGCTCTCATGTCGGGATGGTCCGCTGAGACAGAGGGGAGCTGCACGCGTTCGCCTGTGCGGCACGCTCTGTATTCCGCTGTCAGGGAGCCGGAGTCCAGGCTGAATTTGTGTGCTGTGCCGTCTCGGGCGACAGTCCGGACAGAGGCACGCTGCCCGCCACCTTTGACGTTGGTGATGACGCCGAGGTTCCCAGGGATGCTCGAATGCCAGATGATGCGCCCCCGAATGACCGCATCGCCAAGCCCTGTTGCTGCCCGTGCCTTGCTGTTGGCCGACTGCGCTTCGCGGTATGTACGGTCCAGCGCCATGTAGCCGTCGAGATCGTCAGGCGGGACGCCGGCTTTGAGCGCGTCCCGCTCGGCCTCCAGTTCGGCGATCTTCCGTTCTTGGGCGACGTCGCCGGCGTGTGCCAGGAACTCTGCGAACGACCGGCGCATCAGATCGGCTGCTTCGCTGCGGGTGCAGCGCCCGGCGAGGTTGGCGGCCATGTTGTAGTTCGGAGCGAACGTGGACGAGAGCGGGAATGACTTGCTGTTGATCAGCGGCACCACGTCGGTCTCAGAGACATGCGGCGACCACAGGGTGACGCAGTGGCCGATCTCGTCGATGCCGCGCCGCCCTGCGCGTCCGGCGATCTGGGTGTATTCGATGGGACGCAGAATCTCGTGGGTGGTGCCGTTGAACTTGGACAGGTTCTCGATGACTGTCGTGCGGGCCGGCATGTTCATACCGAGCGCCAGCGTCTCGGTGGCGAACACGACCTTGATGTGCCCGGCGATGAAACACTCCTCGACGATCTCTTTGAACACAGGCATCAGGCCGGCGTGATGAGCTGCTACCCCTGACTTGATCTGTCTCAGCCATCCGTCTGCGTCAACGTGCGCCCGTTCTTCGTCCGAGAGCGACTCCAGTCTCTTCCGGGCGATTCTCTCGATGGCGGCAGCGCTGTCGGCGGTGGCGACCTTCGCGCTGCCGGCTAGTTGCGCGGCAGCGGAGTCGCATCTGTCTCTGCTGAACACAAAGAAGATCGCTGGGAGCATCGAGTGCTCGCGGAGGTACTTGACTGCTTGCGCGTGGGGCGGAGGCGAGAACCTCCACGAGCTCGGCTGACGCCGCGCGAAGTTGTCGTAATCCTCCCAGTCCTCGTCGTAGTCGTCCCAGTCGACTGTGGACCGGTTGCGATCGATCCAGTTCCATTTGGGGCTGGCCTTGCCGTTGTCCTTCGTCGGCTGGAACACCACCAGTTCGCCCTCATGGTCGTCGTGGATCATGTGAAGGCTGTGCAATTCGACAGGGCGTTCTGTGTGGACGATGACGTCGGTGGGGCCTCGCTGATCGGTGAGCCAGCCGCCGAACGCGTCGGCGTTGGAGAGCGTGGCTGACAGGCACACGAATCGTGCAGACGGCGGGGCGCCGAGGATGACTTCCTCCCAGACTGCGCCTCGATATGGGTCGGAAAGATAGTGGACCTCGTCGAGGACGACCCATGCGAGTTCGGCCAGTTGAGCGCTGCCGGACGCATAGATCATGTTGCGGAGCACCTCGGTCGTGGCGACCACCACAGGTGCGTCGGGGCGGATGGAGTTGTCGCCGGTAGACAAGCCGATTCGGTCGTCGCCGAAGACGGCGCACAGATCGTGGAACTTCTGGTTCGACAGCGCCTTGATCGGAGTCGTGTAAAAGGCACGGCCCCCACCTGCGAGCGCCTCCGAGACAGCGGCCTCAGCGACGAGCGTCTTGCCTGAGCTCGTAGGCGCCGAAACCAGCACATTGCGGCCGGCGCGCACCGCAGCGATGGCGTCCCTCTGGAATGCGTCGAGCACGATTCCGTGCTCCTGTTCGAGGAAGCGATGCGCTTTCGCATCGTTCATGACACCGCCCACTGCCCCTCCCCGCATATGCGTGACAGCAAGTGTGGCCCGATGCGCATGGAAAGGCAGACGAGCCGCCAGGTGTGGCGCTCTGGGAGTCGAACGGCAAGCTCTATCGGTGGTTGCAAGTGAGTTGAGTGTAGATGTCGTGTGCTGATGCCCAGTGGTGGAGTCGGCGGGGCATCATGTTGAGGTTGTCCTCGATGACCGAGAGGCGCAGCTGCCCGATGTCGAGGCTGGTGCCTTTGGGGAGCCATCGGCGCAGCAGCCCGTTGGTGTGCTCGTTGGTGGGTCGCTGCCACGGAGAGCGCGGCTCGCAGAAGAACACCTCGATGCCGAGCGCGGCTTCGACGTCGGCCCAGCGGGCCATTTCGCGGCCTTGGTCCCAGGTGAGGCTGCGCACGAGCCGGGCGGGCTGGCGGCCCAGCGCCGCGGTGACCGCCGCCGCGACGGCCGGCGCGCCGTAGCCGTCGGGCAGCGCTGCGGTGACCGTGTAGCGGCTGGTGCGCTCCACGATCGTGACCGCGGCGGTGAGGTTCGCTTTGCCGACGATGAGGTCGCCTTCCCAGTGGCCTGGCTGCGAGCGGTCCTCGACGTCGGCGGGCCGGTCGGCCAACCGCCGGTATTCCCCCAGCGGGCTGGGCTTTTGGGCCTGCGCGACGCTGCGCGGCCGACGGCGCCGGCAGCGCCGCGGCAGCTTCGCCCAGGTGCCCGCCGCCAGGCCGCTGCGCGCGTCGTTCGCGTAGCACGCCCGATAGATCGTCTCCGCGCACACCCTCATGCCCGCCTCGCGCAGGTCCGCCGCCGCGGCGTG
>CAXXMY010000005.1:0-278392 GCA_963663635.2 Acidimicrobiales bacterium | reverse complement strand
CAGCGCCGAACCATAGCGTCACGCACCCCAGACATCCCTACAGCACGCCAAGGCGCCTACCGAAGCGCGCCCCTCAAAGCGCGTTGACCTCGGACTAGTCCTTCAAACGTCTCCCAAGTGCCAAAATCGAACCCCGAAGCGCGCCCGCAATGTCAAAACGCCCCCAAACAATTCGCACAAGGATTCGCACTACGTTGTGCACACCCGCCCGCCCTCGGGGACGTGCGCGAAATTGTGTTCTGCCTGGTCGGAGCCTCGCGGCTAGAACGCCGTGGAACGTGATTTGCCGATTTCTGGAACGCGTCCATACCAAAACTGCTGGTCAGAGCGCTGGGCACTCTTCAATTTGGGGCTACAACCGACGCCCAACGGGTTGGTGCGCCTGGGTGGAGGCCCAGGGCACGGTTCTGCGTTGAATGAGCGCGGAACGCGCTGGTGCCGATTCTGGAACGCGTTTGGGCTGAATCCGGAAGGCGTCTTGCCCAGAACCGCTGACCAGAGCATTGCACGCGTGCCACTCAGCACAACGAGGACTGGCTGGGTTTCGCCTGGCCGGATCCACGACCACGGCCGCCGCCAGCGCCACTCCGCCTCAGGCGGCCCACCCGCATCACTCGCACACAACCTCACGCTCATCGACACAGGTGCCATCAGACGGGCTTTCTGGGGGTCGGCGGCGGCTCGGCTCGATACATCCCCAGCACAGCAGTACCACTCGGAGCCTGGAGGCCGAACCGCAGGAGCCCAACAGTCCACAAGGTCAACGAAATCCCCAGATCGCCTTGTTCCCCCGACAGCGTTTCGGCAGCATTCGTTCGAAGCATCTGCTCCGAAATGGCTCCACATTGGGGTTCCCGACGCTGTGACCAGCACGATCACCTGCCGTCGCAACCCGCCAAAGACACTGAATCCCGCACGAATCGGCTCGCAGGGGGCATCGGAGACGCAACGACCCGGCGAGATCGACGCCTCTCATCACGGCACTACGCTCCAAAATGCCCCCTGACCTGCACAAACACAATTCCGAGGCGGCGCGGAACCGTCCGGAGAGCACGGATCGCAAATGTGGAGTACCCCCCCGTTTCAAATGTGGAGCCTCCATTTGGAGGCTCAGCAGGGCGAGCAAAGCCGCAGATCAGGGGTACCGGGCGCTGACTCGCAAACAAGCCCTGCGAGTGCGTGGTGGCCGGGCTGGGCGCTGTGGGAGCCGGACGGCTGAGAGCGAGAAGAGGAGTTCGAAGCCGAATTCCTGGACTCGAACGGCGTGTGGCAGCCACTGAGCACATCAGGCGACAGCTTCGGCCGATGGCAAGCCGACAGCGCGTCCGCTCCGGGCGCCACGGTGGATAGGCGAATCCACGGACGCGGCCGGCACCGAGAGCAGGCGTCCGGCCTGTGGTGTCCGTGGAGCGCATGGTCGGCGTGGAGCGGCTGGAGTACGCACACGACGCCGATCTGCCCGCTGCCGCCCCGGCCCCGCTCGCTGACCCCTCCCCATTCCAGACGTGCGGCTCGGCGACCTTCGACGGGGACTTCGCCGACTGGGCCGAGGGCGCACCGTCGGGCTGGGAACGCGAGTCCGACTACGAGGTCGAGTACCAGGACACGTCGTTGACGTGGCAGTCGCTCACGTTGACCAAGAACGGCGCCGATTATGAGTTCAGCGGCCCGTCCGATCCGGGCAACGCCGTGAAGGTGCGTGTGCTTGCACGCGGACGGCACCGCCAGCAGATTTCCGGCGTCTGATCGGCGTGGTCGGCGTGGAGCGCGTGGAGCGGTCCCCATGCCTACGACACGCGGAGATGCCCGGCGGCTCCTCCGCCGACGCCGACGACAGCACCGGCGCCGACGAGCGCTGCGGTGGCGTGCCGTGCAGCGGCACGGTCACCAGTTGCACGACCGGGCCGCAGTTCGCCCGAACAACGGCCATCGACAGCATCGGCCACACCGTCGGGGCAGGCGACGTCACCACCGTGTCGATCACCACCGAGGCCCGGGAGCGGGCGTTCAGCAGCGGCCTCTACTCGGCATGGTCGCCATGGGGCACGCCGTCGGCTGCGGCGACCGCGACCGGCGCCGGCGGCTGCCCGACCGGGTTCGTCCTCCAGCCGTGCCCCGGCGACCCGACTCAGCTTGCAGCGGTGTATCCCGCCGGATACCCCGAGCCGTTCAGGGACATCAACGGCAACGGATCATGGGACCCCGGAGAGTCGTTCACCGACCTCAACGGAGACCTGACCTGGACCGCGGACCTCGGCGGCCAGCCCACCGGGGAGTGCTACCCGCCCGGCCACATCTGCCTGCAGCCCGGTGAGGTGTGCCTGCCGATGGGAAGCTGAGCGGTGGGACCCCCGACTACAGGGAACTCATCTTCGTGATCATCCATCGGAGCGGGGACATGATGACTACGTTTGGCGATGCACCGCGGGACGGACGACGATCGTCGAGGAGGCGGTTGTAGAGATCGCCGACGAGAGCGCTGTCGAAAGACCGGCTTGTACGGACGGCCGGACTCCTCATGCGGCCGGCGAAACTTGCGCCATGGCCGTCGCCGCACCGCAATACTGTCGTGCGCGTGAGCCGCAGAACTACCGACTATCCCCAGTTGAACCCTGAACTGGCGGTGCCGCTGCTGCGCTCGGGGACGTGGCACCCCGAAATGATCCCCTCCTGTCTGATGCACGCTTTGGACTGGCTGCACGACAGCGGCCAGCTCGAAGCAGCGGGGTTCATCGGCCAGGTGATGGTCGAAGCGCCCCATGGCGGGGAGCCCAGGACGGTAGCGGACTTGGTGGGCGCCGAGCGGTCGACCGTGCGGCGCATCGACAGGGCCGCAGGAGTCGCCGAGCGCCGACCGCACCTGACCATCGTCCCCGAGGCCGACAGTTAGCCAACGGAGCCAGCCGAACACGCCAAGGTCTGCGAAGTCATTGCATCGCTTGATCTGGGAGGGGTCTGTATGCCGCTGTATCACGGGACCCCGGGCACGTGCGCAGTACGGTGTCGCCCTCGTGCGCTACCTCGTTGCAGCCGCGGCCCTCGTTCTTGCTGGTTGCACCGTCGATCCCGCTGGGCAGGCCCCCACCGCTGAGACTTCGGCTGTCACAGCCGGCGTTGATTCCTCCGCAGCCGATGCGCCGCCGACGCCGACGCCGACAGCGGACCCCACCGAGCCGCCGCCTACTGCGTCCGTCGAACGCACAGCCGCCGATGTCACTTCACGCGACAAGCTGGGAGCGCTGTTGGACAGTCTTCGCACCGCCGACGAGACCAGCGACGATTACGTGCGCGCGCACTACGAGCACCACAGCCGTCATCTCTGCGACGTGCCCGGCAATGACCCCTACACCGGTCTCGCGTTTGGTCCCGACGCGTGCGACGTTGATCACATCGTCGCGGCGAAAGAAGCTCATGAGTCCGGCGGCTCGCAATGGGACGTCGCCCGACGCAACGAGTTCGGCAACTATCCGCTCAACTTGGTCGCGTCACGCGACTGCGTGAACCGTTCCAAGAGCAACCACGACATGCACGGATGGAGCCGTGTCGGGTCAGGACCATGCGCAGGTGCTGCTCTGACCGCACAGGGGGCGTGTTTTTGGGCAACGCGCACCATCGCGGTCAAAGCCGACTTCGGTCTCGCTGTCGATCCTGCCGAGCGCAGTGCGCTCATCAGCGCGCTGCGCGGCTGCCCAGCCGACATTGACCCGGCAGCAGACTCAGCGACTCCACGACGGCCTGCGCCGCAGTCGGCTCCTAGGGCCACTTCTGCGCCGAGAGCCACTGTGCCCAAGTCGAACCAGGCACGTTGCACCCATGACGGCCGCGGTCACGGCTACCTGGGCTACAACCCCGGCACGCACACCCATCCGACTTCCGATCACGGACCGCACGAGACCGGCAAGTGCGCCGGAGTCTGAATCGGCAACGGATTCCATTCAGACTGCGTGAAGGACGTCGCCTAGATGATTAGTTCCAAGGTTTTAGTGGTCGTATGCGGTGAGTGAGCGTGCTGGTCGGGTGTGTCGGTAGGTCTCGTTGTGCCAGATGGCGGCGGTGAGGGCGAGGAGGCGGGTGCCGATGCGCACGGCGACGCCGGCTTTGGTGCGTGCTTTGTGGCGTTCGAGGGTGAGCTGGCCTTTGAGGGTCTGGTTGATCGATTCGATGATCTGGCGCAGGGGCCGCAGGAATCTGGCGCCGGGCCGTGGGGGTTCGGATCGGGTGGCAGGGCGCAGCACGGTGATGCCGGCGTCGTTGAGGTCGGCTTCGAACGCAGCAGAGCGGTAGCCCTTGTCGGCGATGAGGGTCTGGCCGGGCCGGGCGATCCCGGCCGCGGCGATCATGGCCGCGCAGACGTCGCGTTCGTCGGCTTTCGCGCCGGCGAGAGCGAACGCGACCGGCAGCCCCGACGGGGTGGCCACAAGATGCAGCCGCAGACCCCAGAAGTACCGCGAATGCGACGCGCACCAGCCGTATTGGGCACATCCCGCGAGGTCAGAGCGCTTTTGGGTCTCGCGGCTGGTGCCGCACTCGACCGGCGTGGAATCGACCAGCCACACGTCGTCGTGCCACGACTCGCACTCGCGTGCGAGACACTCCCTCACCCGAGCGATCATCTCGCCGCTGCGCCGCAGCCGCTTGTTGTAGCCGTCGCGGTTGGGCAGATAGGGGAACCACGGCCCCAGATGCGCTTTCGCGTAGCGCACGAACTGCGACTCGTTGTCATAGCCCAGCAGCGCCGAGATCACCGCCAAGGTGACCAGCTCCGCGTCCGACAGCTTCGGAGCGAACCCCACCACAGGCCGCTGCGGCGCCCACCCAGGGTTCTGCGCCAACAGGTCATCGATCCTCACATACAGTGCGGTCGCGAGGGTGTCCAAGTCCGGGCCCATGCTCCGGTCCTCCAAGATCGAAGTGTTGATTCACACCCCGAGCTTGGACACCCTCACCCCACCACAGGTGGACCCGACCCCTTGGAACTAATCATCTAGATGATGCCAGCACTCTGTTGATGTATGCGAAGGGCGCAGCCCTGGCCGGGGTCACGACGATCCGTCCTGCCGAACTCGAGTCTTGGAGCGTTGAACTCACAAGACACATCGACGGACTCATCCCCGGTGAGACCCCCCACCGGCGGGCGGGCTTGTGGTTCTCGCTCGGGTTTCTCAGCCTGCATCCGGCACTGAATGATGAACTGCTGGCGGACCTGCGTGGTGCCGACTCCGAGGTCATCGACACGGTCCCTCCGCCGTGGGCGCCGCTGGATTCGACGCTGCCTCAAGATTTTGAGCCTCGTGACGCCCCGCGGGCGCTGTCTGCGTGGACGGAAGTGGTTGAGGGACTGGAGGAATCCCCACTCTTCCCCTTGCAGACCCTTGCAGACATGCTCCAGTTGCTGTTGCCTCTTTGGAGCACACAGGCCGATTGGCGGGGACTGCTTGATCGGGTCGATGAGGAGATCGGCTCCAGAGTAGGCAAGAGCACGGTTGCGGAGCGTGCCCGAGATCGGGCGATGGCTCTGATGAAGCGTGGCCGCATCCTTGAAGCTCTCGAGGAGCTGCACCGGGCGCGGGTTGAATGGTGGTCCGGCGACACGCTCCGCGGGTCTGTCCTCGCGAGCCTGGTGATAGCCCAGCTCTACGGGGAGCTGCGGCTATACGCGGCCGCGAAGGCGTACGCCCTAGGAGCTGCGACGATTGCCGCAACCAGTAGCGACGAGAGGTTGGCCGACCTTGCTCCTCGCGGGCTCTTGTTGGCGGCTAACTACGAGTTTCTCTCGGGGGCCTGGTGCAGCGCCGCCGAACTGTATGGACTTGGGCTCGCGGCTCAGCACCAGATGGGTCGCAGCGGAATGGATTTTGATGTAGATGAGATGAGCCAAGGCGCGGTGTTGCACCTCGCCTACATCTCCGCCTGTGCCAGGCAAGCCGACTCGGTCCTGCAAGCAGAAGTGCAGGCAATCGTGGACCGAAGCGGCTTCCAAGATGTCATCGACAACGTTCTCGCCCATGGCCCCGACAGCGACGAATGGTCTTGGGGCGCGTTCGGCGAGGGCGAACTCAGCAATCCGCCCTTCTCGGATCTTGGACGCACACGCTGCATCCGGTTCTCGGCCCTCGGCACGGACTGGACACTGTTGGCAGCCAACGACGATGACTCTGTAGGGGTGGCAGAGCGATTCGCCGCCGGCGTCCAGATGATGCTCACCGCGCTGGCAAGAGAAGATCTCTGCCTGATACCAACAGCAATCACCGCACGAATAGAGGAAGCACAGGAGACAGTCTCGACTCCACTAGAACAAGCTGAAGCACTGCCCAGCAATGACGGCCGAGAGTGGACGGTTCGACTCGTGCCGTCAGGATCGTCGAGTGGCGCCAGTCGGGAGGACATCAACGACGAACTCATGACGGTGCTCACCACGATTCTCCGTGAGGCTTCGCTTCTTCCAAGCGACGACCTCTACACCGTCATGAAGCGGGCGTTTGAACGCGGGCTGGGGCATCAACTCGCAGCGGCGGTCCAACTGGAGGAATTCGTCGAAACCTTCTCCACCGACCAGGACAAGGCATTCTCCCGTCAAACCATCGAAACGCCCTGGGACGGTCACGAACGCACGATCACTGCCTGCGAGGAGCTTCGCTGGCAAGATCGGCCAGGCCCCACCTACTCGCGCGACAAAGCAAATGAGATGCTCCGAACGCGCTATGAAACTCTCGCTCAGAGCCTTCGAATAACGGTCGCCGTGCTATCGGGCTCACAGGAGTTCCGGCCCACCGTCCAAGCCCTCCGGGCCGACGGCTGGCTCGACTGGCACATCCTGACAGCCATTGCGAACATCGCGATGAACTACCGCTCCCCACTCGGCGCTCAACCCTCCGAAGAGGCCGTACGGGAGATGCTACGAACCGCCTCAAGCCCCGAGAGCGCCGCAGCACCCCCGGTGCCGGTAGCTCTGTTCACTCCCGAGCGGATGCAGGACGCCAGGCAGACTGCGATGTTCTCTCTCCTCAAGCACTGGGGATTGGAATGTTGCCAACGAACACCAGATGTGCCGGCGATTGAGCGGCTGCTGGCGGCCAGATACGGATACTGGGATGATGACGTGCCCCATGATGACCCGTTCCCAGAGACCGACGAAACGAGCAGTCGCCAGATCTTGACGATCTAGCGAGCCAGAGGGCGCGTGCAGATCAAGATGGACGGCATCGACGCCGCGTACGCGCCGGAGCCGGTCATCTCTGCGCGCGACGATCGGCTGGCATCGTTGCAGGTCAACGCCCACGACCGCGTTTTCGGCACCCACAGGTTCGCGCATGCTTGCGGGTTGCGTCCCGATGGTCTCGTTGAGTGCTGGGGCGGAGACAACCGGTTCGGTCAAGCGACAGCTCCCGCGGGGCGGTTCAGGTCCATCGATGTCGGTTCGAACCACTCGTGCGGGATCGGTCTTGACGGCGTCGCAATGTGTTGGGGCGAGGATCGCTACGGCGAGGCGCCAGGAGGGGGTTTTCCGGTTGGTGGAAAAGCGCTCGTGGCGATACGCCATTTGCGAGCTGTGACACTAGGACTTCGTGTCCAGGACCTGCATGACCGTTGTCGGCGCCGAGCAGGGTCGCACGTCCAAACGCCCTCGCACAGGCATGGCGCCTTCGGTGGTTGGCCTCAGCGGTTGCGCACGATACGCAGCGCAGTCGACGCGGCGATGTGGATTCGACCAGTTGGGACCATGAACTGGCAGGTACTCGTGGGAAACGACCGTGGACGACGATACGGTGGGCAATCACAGGGCTGTAGTTACAGTACTGCCATTCTCTCCATCAATCGGGGGCGACGTGAAGAAGCGCGATAAATTGCCCAATGTGGGCTCGTTGCCTGGTACGTAGGTGCTGGGGACAGTTTGACACTCTTGACGGGGCAGCAGGGGGATGGTGCCGAACTCGTAGTCCAGGTCGATCTCAACCACCTCACGGCCGGCGAAGACGACGACGAGCCCCACGTCCCAATCATCGATCAGCTAGTCGAAGTCTTGCCCAAGGTCGACGATCGCCCATATCTAGCCGTGTTCGTGCTGACTCATCCGGACCAGGACCACTGTCGGGGATTCAAGCGACTGCTCGACGAGGCCTGATTGGCGAGCTGTGGGTTACGCCCCGCATCTTCGAGGAGTACAAGACGGACTTGTGCGACGACGCGACGGCGTTCCGCGAGGAATCGGACCGCCGGCTCGCGTTGATGTGCAGCGGTGAGGCCGGGTCGGGCGATCGGCTCCGAGTCGTCGGTCGAGACGAGATGTTTGATTTCGCGCCATACAGCGACCTTCCTGATGAGGCTCGATCACCGGTGGGGACCTCGACAACGATGCTCGACGGCTGGGACGTCGAGGGTGTCTTTGCTGCAGCGTTCCACGGTCCTCTCAAGGTGAGTGAGGACACTGACCGCAACGACACGAGTTTGGCGATGCGGGTCACGCTCGCCTCGGGCGATTGCGAACAGCGGATTCTGTTTCTCGGGGACTTGGCTCACGAGAGCCTTGGTGAACTGCTGGCAGAGGCCGACAGCGAAGAGCTGAAATTCGACATCGTCATCGCTCCTCACCATTGCTCGAAACGCGCCCTCTTCGACGATGACGGCAATGAGGCGAGCGATGCGATCTCCGGCTTGACGGTCAACGCAGCCGAGGATGCATGGGTCGTCGCAAGCTCACCACTGATACCGGCGTCGGATACCGATGGCGCAGACCCGCCGCACCGAGTCGCGTGGGACAAGTACGAGGAGATCTTCGGGGCGGACAACCGGGTTTGCACGGGAGAGCATGGCAGCGACGAAGATCCTGACCCGGTCGTGTTTGATGTAGGCGGCCAAGCGTGCGGGTACCTGAAACCATCGACTGACGCCGCACTCGCTGCCTCGCCACTGATCGGTGCCGCTGCGGCTGCGAGGCCTCGGCCTCGACC
Organism: Acidimicrobiales bacterium; assembly: GCA_963663635.2. Lineage (GTDB taxonomy): Bacteria > Actinomycetota > Acidimicrobiia > Acidimicrobiales > Poriferisodalaceae > Poriferisodalis. Next base: position 269,444 of record CAXXMY010000005.1, on the reverse strand, counting down.
CACCGATCGGCGCGGCTACGGCGCGGCCAAGGAATGACACCCGGCCAGAGCCGAGCACTCGCCGAACTCCGTGGCCTTAGCCGCTGGAGTGGCGGGGCCTTGACGCTGCACGGCAGCTTCGACGATTCCGGTTTGATCGTGAAGGTACCGATCCGTGTCTCAACCAAAGGGGTACGTCGTTACCCAGGTGGACTGCCACTCGATGCCTACGAAGACCTCGAGGTATTGATCCACGACGACGCTCCCCTTAGCCCACCCTGGCTCTTGGCATCGGACTTCCGTTGGGCGCCCTACTCACACGTGACAGGTCGCATGCTGTGCCTCTATATCGACCCGGGCTCACAGTGGTCCCCGGCCGACGGGATGTATGGGTTTGTGCAACGGATGGGGGAGTGGTTGGTCGCAGCCGCGGCGGGTGAGCTCGACCCTCACGGAGGTCCGCTGCACCCGCCCGTCGCTCTCGGCATTGGTTACTCCCGCACTCGCCTGGTGATCACCGGCGAGATCCCCGAAAGCGGTCACCGTCGTTTGATGTGGGCAAATCTGGAACCGAAGGGGAACGATCGATTCGACGTCACCGAGTTTCACCGCTTCGAACCCAGGGCAACGCCACATCTCGCAGCCGTGATTCTCGCGAACAAGCCGCTGAGGGGCGACTACGCGTCACGATTCGGCGCGCTCGCGGCGCAACTTGAGGAGCTTGACTTCAACAGAAGCAGCCCCACGAAGCACATCATCGAATCTGCGCGGCGTAACCCGCCCGGCACGCCGCTCGTCGTCCTAGTCGGAACGCTGAATCGGCGAGTCGCTGGGCATCGATTCCATCATCTCATCGGGTGGGAGCTCCCTTCCGATCTCGCGGATCGGTTCCGTGCGCTAGGCGGCCTTGAGCCCACGATCGACGACACGGAAACCGGCGACGCAGCGAACGAGTGGGCAGCGAACGAACCCTTGGCGTGGACGCATATCTACGAAGCCCGCGCGACCAGTACCCGCCGCCGAGACAGAAGCAGCGCAATGGCGGTGTTCTCCGACAAGCGCATAGAGCTGTGGGGGTGCGGCGCTCTCGGAGGTTGGATTGCAGAATTCATCGTCAGAGCGAAGCCAGCATCACTGATGCTGCGTGACAATGCCGCCGTCGGCCCGGGCCTCGTGGTGCGCCAACCGTACGGCGACGAGGACATCACGCGGCCTAAGGCCGTAGTGCTCGCCGAACGCCTTCGCCGAATCTACGGCGCCGGAGTCATCATCGAGAGTTCAGCTGATGACGTTGTCGGATTCGATGGGATCAAGCCAACCCTCGACGATGTCGATCTCGTAGTCGATGCGACCGCCGACCGCCGTGTGGCTGCCGCACTGGATCGATTTGCCGCAGCGCAAGCCGGACATCCCCTGGTCGTCTCCGTGGCCACGGACGCCGACTGTGAACTCACTGCCATGTTTGGCTCTCCGCCACAAGGAGCAGGCCCCGGGTTACAGTGCCCGGGCGGCGCTCCCCAAATTGAAGCGGAACCCGAGCGACGCGCGCCTCGTCGACGCCTTCTGGGGTTCACCCGGCATTGATGACCTAGTTCAACCTGAACCGGGATGTTCCGCACCCACATTCCACGGGTCCGCCGCTGACGCCGCCAACGCAGCCTCGACCCTGGTCAACCAGGTCGCCCGCTACTTCAAAGAACCCACTGTCCATCTCGCTGCGTTCAACGCCCTGCCACACAGCGAGCCGCTAACCGGCGGACCACAGCGCCGGTTTGAAGAGCCGCTGCCAACCCGCGCTAAGACAAACGGCGAATATGCCGTCCTGCTGACCGAGTCCGCTCGAGCGAGCATTCACGAGACCGCCAGCAGTACATTCGACTCTGTGCCGCCGGTGGAGACAGGCGGCTTGCTTTTTGGCGAGCGCGACGATGCAGCGCGCACGATCACTATCGAGGCTGCCTCCGGCCCCCCAGCCGATAGCACCCACAGCCAAACCGGATTCGTGCGCGGCATCCGAGATCTAGACCAAGCCCTCAATGCACTCGGCTACAAGGCATCCGACCGTGCTGGCTACCTCGGTGACTGGCACACCCACCCCAACGGTGTAGCCGCGCTCTCAGCCACGGACCGCAATGCCGCCCAAGGTCTGGTGGGTGACGGGGCGTCAGTGCTGCTCATCTGGGCCGGCGCACCCGAGGCGCCGAAGTTCGTAGCTGAAGTACTGCACCCAGACGTCTCCACACAGCCACCACGCCACCAGCGATCAGACAAGCCGCCGAGCGCGCCAGCCGCGAAACCGCGCCCCCGCCCAGCGCAAGGCACACTGGCCGCACGCAAGCGATGCGACGTCCCCATGCCGCCAAGACGGCCGCCGGCGCCCACACGACCGGCTAGATCTGCGGTCCTCGTGGCCCTCTCGGGTGGTGGCTTCCGAGCAACCCTCGCCGGGCTTGGTGTACTTCGTTTCCTCGCCGACGCTGATCTCCTCGACGATGTACGGATCATTTCGAGCGTGTCCGGCGGCTCACTAGCGAACGCCGTGGCAGCTATCCATTGGGACAACGGTCGGACACAGCCGGCATTCGACGAACTCGTCCTTGAGCCCGTCCTCCACTCGATCACAAGCCGGTCCTTCCTCGCAGACCTCATCCGCAACATCTGGCACGCGGCCAAACCCGGATCAACTCGTACGACCATCCTCGTAGACCGGCTCGACAAGTGGTTCCTGCACGGGCGCCTTCTTGAGGAACTGCCCGATGGCAGCTGGTTCATGTTCAATGCGACCAACGTAGGTGAAGGTGTCCGCTTCCGGTTCGACGCCGACGTAATTGGCGACTACGTGAACGGCAGCATCGCAACCGCCGGTTCAGGCGTCCGGGTCGCGACGGCGGTCGCAGCGTCGGCAGCTGTTCCCGGCTGTTTCCCCCCCGCTGCGACTCGACAACCTGCGGTACCCGTGCAATGACGGTTCCCCTACCGACGTCGCCGACGGAGGCATCTACGACAACCTCGGACTAGAAGCAATCCAACGAGAACGCGACGAGTTCGACAACCCGTTCCTGATCTCCCTAGACGCAGGATCACAACTAATTCAAGGCAACCGCCCGGGGATCATCAGCCGTCTCCCCGTTGCAGGAGCACTCTGGCGAGCAAACAGCGTCATGCACCGACAAACGAGTGCGCTCCGCAAGAGGCGCCTCTTTCGAGAGTCGACTAACGCGGACGGGCGACGATTCGTCACATTCAACCTCTCAACTGAGTTTCCAGAAGATGCCCCGAGTCACGAACGGGAACGACTCGACGCGTGGAGAAGCCGAAACGAGGAACACACTTCAGAGGAGCGTGCCGCACTCGCGTCCATCCCGACCACATTTGCGAAGCTCAATCGGAACGACGCGCTTGCGCTGGTCCAGCGAGGCTGGTGGCTCACCGGCGCCACCCTGTCGGTCTATCACCCCAGTCTCCTCATAAAGACACCCACGTGGACCAATCCAGCCGCTCTGGACCGTGGGCGTCCTGCGACAGAGAATCTCCTGCCTCCAGATCGCCGGACATCCGGAAAGGCAAGACCATGAGCATCATCAAGTCGTTCGCTGTCGGCGACGGCGATAATTTCTATATCAGGCACGTATCGGACAATTTCACGATCATTGACGTCTCTCTGCCCCAAGACCGACGAGACGAGATTCTTGAGGAAATCAAGGACGAGAGCCGGTCGAAGGGAATTGTGCGAGTGATAGCGACGCATCCGGAAGCCGACCACGTCGGAGGCTTGCACTACTTGGACGACGCGATCGAGATTCTGAACTTCTACTGCGTCAAGAATCAGGCGCGTTTGGACGCAGACCACGTGGGCATCCAGCGGTATCGCGAGCTGCACGACAGCGACAAGGCGTTCTACATCTCGCAAGGCTGCCGACGGCGCTGGATGAACCAAGAGTCAGCCGAGCGCGGATCGGCGGGAATCAACATCTTGTGGCCTGATCGGTCCCAGCAAGCGTTCAAGGACGCCCTAGAAGAGGCCGAGGCTGGCGGATCGGCAAACAACATCTGCCCGATCATTCGGTATTCGCTAAAGGGAGGCGCCTCCGCCTTCTGGGCCGGCGACCTCGAGACCGACTTTCTTGAGAGCATCAAGGATGCGGTGACCCCGCCGAAGACGACATTGGTCTTCGCACCCCATCACGGCCGATCCACTGGGAGGCTTCCAGCATCATGGCTAAGAGACCTCGCCCCCAAGGCAATCGTCATTGGGGAAGCTAAGTCGAAGCATCTCGACTACTACGCCGACTACAACACAATCACGCAAAACTCCGCGGAGACATCGCCTTTGAGTGCACAGGAGGCGAAGTTCACGTCCACGTCAGCTCAGCAACCTACGACGTAGGATTCCTAAAGAACCAAGGGATCACAGACTTGCCAGGAATGCGGTACATCGGGTCACTGTCGGCATGACGGATTGAACTTGGCGTGCCGACTGAGTGATTTCCGAATTCACTTCAAGAGGACCTTCGTGACCTAGATGATTAGCTCCAAGGAGTCGGGTCCACCTGTGGTGGGGTGAGGGTGTCCAAGCTCGGGGTGTGTATTCAACGCTTCGATCTTGGAGTTCTCGGAGCATGGGCCCGGACTTGGGTCACCCTCGCGACCGCACTGTATGTGAGGATCGATGACCTGTTGGCGCAGAACCCTGGGTGGGCGCCGCGAGCGGCCCTGCGGTGGGGTTCGCCCCGAAGCTGTCGGACGCGGAGCTGGTCACCTTGGCGGTGGTCTCGGCGCTGTTGGGGTTCGACAACGAGTCGCAGTTCGTGCGCTACGCCCATGCGCATCTTCGGCCGTGGTTCCCGTATCTGCCTAACCGCGACGGGTACAACAAGCGGCTGCGGCGCAGCGGCGACATGATCGCAGGTGTCATGGGATGCCTCGCACGCGAGGTGCGACTCGTGGCAAGACGACGTGTGGGCTGGTCGACTCCACGCCGGTCGAGTGCGGCACCAGCCGCGAGACCCAAAAGCGGTCTGACCTCGCGGGATGGGCCCAATACGGCTATTGCGCGTTCGCATTCCCGCTGGTTCTGGGGTCTGCGCCTGCACCTTGTCGCCACACCCTCAGGGCTGCCGATTCGCGTTCGCGGTCGCCGGCGCGAAAGCCGACGAACGCGAGGTCTGGCGCCGACATGATCGCCGCGGCCGGGATCGCCAGAGCGGGCCAGACCCTCATCGCCGACAAGGGCTGCCGCTCCCAAGCGTTCGAGGCCCACCTCGACAACGTCGGCATCACCCTGCTGCGCCCTGCCACCCGATCCGAGGCCCCACGACCCGGCGTAAGGTTCCTGCAGCCCCTGCGCCAGATCATCGAATCGATCATCCAGACCCTCAAAGGCCAGCTCAGCCTCGAACGCCACAAAGGCCGCACCAAAACCGGCGTCGCCGCGCGCATCGCGACACGGCTCCTCGCCCTCACCGCCGTCATCTGGCACAACGAGACCTACCGACACATCCGACCGGCACGCTCACTGACCGCATACGACCACTAAAACCTTGGAACTAATCATCTAGGGAAATAGGCATCAGCGACGCCCGCTGTGGTCTCGATCACCAAGCGCCGAATCAGCTCCGGCAGCATCGATTGCGCGTCAGGCCAGCTGACCCAATTCTCCAAATGAGGACGCTCCACCAAGCCGACAGTCATAGCTGTGCAGGATAGAAATCGAACAGCCGTCTAACGCAATGGACGGCAAGCTCTACCGGTGGTTGCAAGTGAGTTGAGTGTAGATGTCGGCGGCTGATTGCCAGTCGTGGAGTCGGCGTGGCATGTGGTTGAGTTTGTCCTCGATGACCGCAAGGCGCAGTTGTCCGATGTCGAGGCTGGTGCCTTTGGGAAGCCATCGGCGCAGCAGCCCGTTGGTGTGCTCGTTGGTGGGTCGTTGCCACGGCGAGCGCGCCTCGCAGAAGAACACCTCGATGCCGAGCGCGGCCTCGACGTCGGCCCAGCGGGCCATCTCGCGGCCTTGGTCCCAGGTGAGGCTGCGCACGAGCGCTGCGGGCTGGCGGCCCAGCGCCGCGGTGACCGCGGCGGCGACCTGGGGCGCGCCGTAGCCGTCGGGCAGCGCTGCGGTGACCGTGTAGCGGCTGGTGCGCTCGGCGAGGGTGTGAGGTTCGCTTTGCCGACGATGAGGTCGCCTTCCCAGTGGCCGGGCTCTATACGGTCCTCGACGTCGTCGGGCCGGTCGGCTATCGGCCGGTATTCCCCCAGCGGGCTGGGCTTTTGGGCCTGCGCGACGCTGCGCGGCCGACGGCGCCGGCAGCGCCGCGGCAGCTTCGCCCAGGTGCCCGCCGCCAGGCCGCTGCGCGCGTCGTTCGCGTAGCACGCCCGATAGATCGTCTCCGCGCACACGCTCATGCCCGCCTCGCGCAGGTCCGCCGCGGTCGCGTGCGGGGACCAGCGCAGCTTCAAGCGCTCATCGACCGCGGCGGCCAGCACCCGATCGACCGCCAGCTTGGGCGTTCGCTCTCGTCGCGCCTTCGCGCATGGCGACGCGTGCGCCCAGCGGGCGTCATAGCCCGCCCGCCCGGCGCAGCGGGCCAGCTCGCGATGCACCGTGGACCGATCACGGCCCAGCCGCTGCGCTGCGTCCGCGACGCTGCGGCCCGCCCCGAGCGACGACTCGATGAACACCCGCTCATCCAAACTCAGTCTCGCTGCCATACTGGACACCTCCATCGGTCGGTTGCATGTGTTCGCAACGGTCATCATGACCGTTCACTTGCAACCACCGATGGAGTTCGCCGACTGTCACCATTCGCATTGGGGTGATCCGCCTTCTCTACGCTGCGGGATGATGGGGAGTTCGCCTGACGCGTCACGCTTCGAGGGTCTTGAGGCGCGCATCAGGGCTGTGGCGCGGCGCTCCAAGCGCGGCGAGCTCGACGGTCCTGGGGCGCCGTCGGGTCCGGTTCTGTTTCAGTACCCGGCGATGATGGTCCCATCGGTGCAGTCGGCGATCTTCGACGCGGTTCTGCCTGCGCTGCCTGATGGAGCCGCCGTGCTGGACCCTTTCGTGGGCTCGGGCACGACTTTGGATGCAGCGCGGATGAGATCGCTGGAGTTCACAGGCATCGACATCAATCCGCTCGCGGTGCTCATCTGCGCCGTCAAGGCCGGCCCGTTGCGTTGTGCTGAGTTCGTGTGGCGGGCCGTGGAGGCCGGCATGGTCGCACGCTCGGACCGGCGCCTGAATCCGGACTGCCAGTTCAACGGTTTGGAGAAGTGGTTCCGAGAGGACGTGGCAATGGACCTGGGTCGCCTGCGCAGAGCCGTCCTCGAGGTGGTCGACGACTCGGCTCGGGACTTCTTGTGGGTGTGTCTCGCGGAGACTGTCCGCCGGGTCAGCAACTCGCGGATGTCGACTTGCAAGCTCCACATCCGCCGTATGGACGATCTGCGTCGACCGTTGGCTGTGATCGATGTGTTCGTCGAGACCGCCGAACAGTTCGCTGCACGGCTTGCCGAGTACAAGGGGAACCTGTCCGACTCAGGAGGCGGCAGGTGTCGGCTGGGTGCGGTGATGTGCGTACTGCTGACGATCGGGCTTTGCCGTGCTGCGGCTTCGATCTGGTGATCACGTCGCCGCCTTATGGCGACAACCACACCACCGTCTCCTACGGCCAGGCCTCGTATCTGCCTCTTCGGTGGATCCCGGCGAGCGAGCTGGCGCGCATCACCGACAGCCGCCACCCCGAGACCGCCTACGAGACCGACCACCGGGAGCCCCGGAGGATCGATGAAGGCTTCAAAGCGGCGGACCGCGCCTGAGTCGGAGACGCTCGCCGTGACGCTGCAAAGTCTGTCCGATCGTCCGGCTGACCGGGCCAAGCGTGTGCAGCGTTTCGTCGCCGATCTCGACCACTGCCTCGAACGCATCGTTGATGCCTGTGCGCCGGGGGCTGTTCATGTGTGGACCATCGGCGACCGCCACGTCGGAGGCCGGCGTGTGCCGCTGCGCCAGATCTTCTGCGAGCTCGCCGCATCGCGGGGACTCCAACACAAAGGAGCGATCACCCGAGCGCTGCCCTCGCAGCGTCGCATGGCTTCTCGCAATCAGCGCGGCCCCGCGGATGGCCACAGAGGACTCGCTCGTGTTCGTGACGCCGTCCAGCCGATAGCGCCGCGGACCCCGACGACGCTCCACCTGGCCCTGGGGAGGCTCCTGCTGCGCAAGCGCGCCGCGGCAAGCCGCTGAGCAGTGCGCGGAGCTTTCGAGGGGCTTCGCAGCGCCTGCGCCTTGGCTGTGTGCCGGTAGGGCGCGTGGCTCGCGATCCGCTGCCGATTGCCGGCTGGGGCCAGGACTCGTGAGGTGCGATGTCGAAGTCGACGCCTGAAGTCGGGGTCAGCGAGGACTCTCAGAGCGTCGCAACGGGTCGTTCGGGCCCCAGATGATCCCGGCGTGAAGCGGGCTGCGGGCCCGTTTGTCGTCGAGCACCTCGCGCGCAGCAACGACGGCGTCATGGTGTAGCGCAGATCGTCGTGGCCGCGGTCCCTGTTGTCGCCGAAGGGACGGCGCTCCCTGGGGAGCCGCGAAGAGCGCAATGCGAGCCCCATGGGTTCCTCGCCTCGGCGCATCTCGTCGAGCAAGTCGCTCCACAGCTGCGACCCCTCCGTCTCCGCGACACGGTGGGATGGGGCAGGTAGCTCACATCGCCCTGCTCTTGCGACTTGTCGTCGCGCAAGGGCCTCGGGTCGAGGTCTTTGGCCCAGCGGAGCCTCGCTGACGCGCTCGTCTGTTTCGTGCCGACCAGAGCCCGCAGGTCGGTGCCTCGGATCGCGTACGCCCACTCGCCGAACCTCGCCCCGACCGAGGGATGCCACCACGGCGGCTGCGCGCCGTCCCGAACGGCGGGCCGTTCGCGGGGATCGGGCAGCACGTAGACGACGTCGGGATGGCTGCGGTCGTCGTAGGCGTCGGCCAGGTACTCGAGCTGTCGGCGGTCGATGCGGTAGCACGGCGCGTCCGGGTCAGCGACCGACTTGGTCGCGGCGGCCGTCTCGGGTGCGACAGCCACGACCACGAACCACTGCCGCAACGCGTCGGACCACACCGGCAGCCGCCGCCGGTGCGCTCGGGTGAACACCGCCGCTGTGCCGACAGGACCGCCGCCGGCTCTGCCTCCGAACGCGCGAACGATGCTGAGCGCTGCCCACATCTGCACGGTCGGCTCGGGAACGATCTGCGGCACCAGAACGGCTCCTCGGCTCGTCGAACGCGTCAGCGCCGGCCACGACAGTACGCGTCACCGCTGTCCCGCGCTGCACGTTCGCTGTCGCCATAGCGCACGCCCGTCACGGACCTGAGACACGCAGTGCTCGGGGCCGGCCGCCCAGCACGTGCCGCTCGGTGCGGGAACTCTCCGGGGCGTCCGAACGTGCTGGTGATTCATGACTTCAGATCATTCTGACCAGGGCGTATTGATTTTTCGCACGGCTTTCTGGCCCGCCACCAGGTCCCAGAGCGCAATCTCGAACGCAGCAGCCGCAGCACCGCCCAACGACCAATCGAACGGCGCCGCGGCTGCCACAAACACAAGTCGACATGGAACGTACCCCACGCACCCCCGATCCCGAGCCGGCCAACCGCCAGGCAACGGTCCGCCGCGCGCTGCGTCACGGCTGGCGCCGCGCGCAGTCGCGCCGATTCCCGATCTCCGCAAGCCCGCATGGGTGCTGGGGAATCGCGCACCGAACCGCTCCGCACAGGGTTGGCACCAGTGGCGTCGTCCATTGTTCGCCGCAGCAGCCGCGGCACCGATCCACGACCAAGCGAACGGCACCGCGCTGACTCACAAGACACCATGGAACCTAAACGACCCGCCACCGAGCCGAGCCGGCAGACCGCCAGGCAACAGACGTGGCCGCGTGCCCGGGGCGGATCTTCCGAGCTGCAAAGCGAGCGAACGACTCGGGGCCCTAAATCGCTCTGACCTGGGCAAACAACCCAAAACGCCACCCGAAACAACCTCGACCAGGTGGCTTAGCTCATTCTTTGACGCAGCAGCCGCGGCACCGATCCACGACCAAGCGAACGGCACCGCGGCTGACTCACAAGACACCATGGAACCTAAACGACCCGCCACCGAGCCGAGCCGGCAGACCGCCAGGCAACAGACGTGCCGCGTGCCCGGGGCGGATCTTCCGAGCTGCAAAGCGAGCGAACGACTCGGGGCCCTAAATCGCTCTGACCTGGGCAAACAACCAAAACGCCATCCGAAACGGGAGGCACCAGGTGGCTTAGCTCACCATTTGACGCAGCAGCCGCGGCACCGCCCAACGACCAAGCGAACGGCACCGCGGCTGACTCACAAGACACCATGGAACCTAAACGACCCGCCACCGAGCCGAGCCGGCAGACCGCCAGGCAACAGACGTGCCGCGTGCCCGGGGGCGGATCTTCCGAGCTGCAAAGCGAGCGGAACGACTCGGGGGCCCCTAAAATCGCTCTGACCTGGGCAAACAACCGCAAACGCCACCCGAAACAACCTCGACCAGGTGGCTTAGCTTTCATTCTTTGACGCAGCAGCCGCGGCACCGATCCACGACCAAGCGAACGGCACCGCGGCTGACTCACAAGACACCATGGAACCTAAACGACCCGCCACCGAGCCGAGCCGGCAGATCGCCAGGCAAACGGACGTGCCGCGCGCTGCGTCACGGGGCTGGATCTTCCGCGCTGCAAAGTCGCGCCGATACCCGACTCGGGGCCGCTAAACCGCGCATAAACACTGCGCAAATCGCCCAAATCGACGCATCCGAAAAGGGAGGCATGCCAGGCGAGCTTAGTTCATTCATGTGCCGCAGCAGCCGCGGCACCGATCCAACGACCAAGCCAACGGCACCGCGGCTGACTCACTACGACGAAAATGGAACACTAAACGACCCGCCACCGAGCCGAGCCGGCAGATCGCCAGGCAAACGGACCGCCGCGCGCTGCGTCACGGCTGGCGCCGCGCGCAGTCGCGCCGATACCCGATCCCCGCAAACCCGCATAAACACTGCGAAATCGCCCAAATCGACGCCCGAAAAGGCGGCATGCCAGGCGAGCTTAGCTCATTCTGTGCCGCAGCAGCCGCGGCACCGATCCACGACCAAGCCAACGGCACCGCGGCTGACCACTACGACGACCATGAACACTACGACCCCCGCCACCGAGCCGAGCCGGCCAACCGCCAGGCAAACGGACCGCCGCGCGCATTCGGTGTTGTGTGGGAGTGCGTCGTGAGCGGCGAAGCGGTCAGTGCCGCTGACCAGGACTCGGCCAAGGATCTGGCCGGTTCCGACGCTGGTCCGATGCAGGTGCTGAGCGCAGCGCTCGACCGCCTCCCCGCTGCTGGGAGCATCCGTGCGTCAACGCCGGCGATTCTCGCCAAGCTGCGAGAGACCCCCGGGCTTAATCCCAGAAACCTGAACAATCTGATCTCACGTGTGCGGTCTCTGCTGGAGTACTTGGCACGTGTTGCGGGGGATCGCTGGGAAAACGTCACCCCGCGGATGATCCACGACTGGTGCGAAGGGGACTGGGCCGATGCTGGTTCGGGGCGCGTGCCGAGCCGAGCCTCGGGCTCAAAGAAAGTGCGCCGCTGGTCGGCCCGACGGGCGCTGGCGGCGGCGGTCCCGACGGGAGCGATCGCAGCGGGCAGCGAGGTCGCTCAGTGCCTCGAGCCGCAGCGCAGCTCTGCACGCCCCGGCGTCTCCGACACCGATCCGGCGCGGATCGCACATGTGATCGCTACATGGAAGCGCCGAGGCGCGGACCCCGAAACAGCGGGCCCGCTGCTGGCCGAGACCCGCGAGTGCGTGACCATCGCGGCTCCCTCCAACGTGTCGACGGCGAAGACGATGCTGCTTTGCGTCTACCTGGCACTCGATTGGGGCTTGCAGAAGTTCGGGTCGATCGACCGTCGAGCCGTGCTCCACCCGGTCAACGTGGAATGCCTCACCTTGGACCCCGACCGCGACTGGAGCGATCGTTGGCGTGCACAGATGCGAAGTGCGCTGCGATATGTGGGGCGGGCGGTCTGCCACGAGCTGTGGCCTGACCAGCCGCACCCGATCGCGGCAAAAGACGCCGCCAGGCCATACGACACAGTCGACGAGTACATGCTGCGCGAAGCAGCGTTGATGGCGGGACGCGAGCCTCGGTGCGAACGGCTCGCGCTTGTCGGCTTGACCCTCGGCGCAGGACTGAGCGGCGCGCAGGCGTACAGGTCGGGCACTGACGACATCGTCACGCTCGACGGGGACAGGCTGGGCGTGCGAGTACAGCGCGACCGCACACGCATCGTCCCGATCCGCAAGCACTACACCAAGCTCGTCGCCGAAGCCTGCAAGCTGCGCGCCCACGGAACGTTCTTCTCGAGCGACCAAGAGGCTGCGCCGTCAAATGTCGCTGCGCGTATAGAGGTCGGCGGGCAGGGGAGCCTGTCGCTGCACCGTGCGAGGGCCACGTTCGTGTGCGCGCACATCCGTGCCGGCACCCCGCTCGACGTCCTCAACGAGATCGCCGGGCCGATCTCCGGCGCGTACCTGCAGCAGATGCTCGCCTACTGCGCCGGGTCGGTCGACCCGGCAGAGGCAGCAAACAGGGGGCTGCTGCCATGAAGCGACGCCCGACCCCCGCGGCACGACAGCCGTCGGTCCCGCCGCCCGCGCAGCTCGAACTCGCCGAAGCCGCCAGACGCATCAACGAATGCAGACTGCCCTATGACGTGCTCTTCAGCAACGTCAAGAAGGAGATGGCGGACTCGGATCATCTCGTCGAGCTCAGGCGGGTGCTCAGCGACTCGGGAGTCCTGCCGTACCTCGAGCGTCGATTCCGGCCCAAAGGGGGTGAGGAATCGAGGCTGCGCGTATCGACTTGGCTGGAGGGTGAGCTGTACGTCGCCGGCGAGCGGAACACGAACCTGCGGACCGAGCTCACCGGGTTCTTCGCGTGCCTGCACCCACAAGTCGCCGTCGACCTCGGAATACAGACGATCGACGAATTGCAGGACCCCCTCACCTACAACATGGTCGGCAAGCGAAGCAGAAAAATCGAGTACGGCCTGTGCGAAGGCTGGGTGGACGAGACCGACGGCACGGTCTGCGACCTGGACTGGTTCCTTGACTCGATAACCCGTGCAACGCTCCCCGGAGATGTCGCATTGTGGACAGAAGCGATCGCCGTCGACCCGACCGACTTCCCGTCATCAGCCAATCCGAGAGTGTCACGAAGCAAGGCAGAAGCCGCCACCGAAGACGACCTCGCCGAGCTCAACAAGCCCGTCCGCCCGCGCAAAGGCGCAAAGAGGCGCCAGTTCAAACGAACCAAGGGCCCCATCGGCCAGCGGCGTCCCGACGGAAAGGTCATCCTCAGCAGCACCCCAGGCGCCGGCTGGGGCTACCGAAGCGCTGCCAGCGGCCACGAAAAGGGACCATTCTTCGGGAACTACGTCACGGTCGCCGTCGCGACCAGGTTCAGGCGAGTGACCCGAAGCCTGAAGGAAGCGAAGCTCGGGCCTCCCATTCCGCGATATATCGTCGCCTGGAACATCAGACCTGCAGGCAGCAACCCAGCCGATATCAGCATCGACGTCGTCGACAAAGCCCTCGAGCCATGCCCCAGCATCGAAGACATCAGCGTCGACCGGGGCATCTCCCAGTTGCGGGAAGCCTTCAACCGCGAGATGCACAAACGCGGCAAGCACGTCACCATGGACCAAAAGGACAACATGCTCGAGGACGCGAAGCCTGTCAGGCTCGGCCCCAGCAATTACCCCGCGTTCGTCCACGGCGGCACAATCCTGCACATATGCACGCCGAAGCATCTCCGAGCCCCAGCCAAAGGACTCACCGAGGACGAGCTCCAAAAGTTCTACAACGAACGAGATCTATTCGCGCTCACTGTCAACCAGCACCTCCCCAACGGCGCCAAGCAGTTCGAATCCCCCATCCACCGAGGCCGGTTTGCCATCGACCCCACGCAGCTCACCGGCACGACCGGCACGGCCCTATACCCCGTACCCGACGACATCGGCACCCTGTTCCCCGACATCCCCGAAAATGTCTTCTACCAGAGGTACGTCACCGTCACCGTCGAAGAGCTGGACGACTTCCAACAGCCCCACCACGGCACCACGCCGCAAGTCGAGTCCTATGACCGTCGCAACCAGAGCGAGAACGGGATCTCGGGACTCAAAGAGAACAACGGGCTCACGAACAAGACCTGCCGGGCCCTCAACGACGCCGCCCGAGCGATCTCAGTCCTCGGGCGAGTCGTACGCCACAACCTCAACATCACCCGCAAGCGAAGGCAAGCAGAAGAAGCAGAAGAAGCAGAAGCCGAGACAGCCCGGAGCGCTCACAACGCAGCGCACCCCAAGACATACGAGATCCAACAGTCCGACGACCCCGAGCCCGCAACCCCAGCGGGGACCGGCACCGACGACCACAACACTGCCACGCCCCCCGCACCGCCCTAGCGGACACTTCGCACATCATCATCAAGGCAGACGGCCGCTTAGCCGTCTGCCTTGTCGCGCCCGCACACGAATACGCCAAGGCGACCTTCGCGCAATCTGAGCAATCGAAGCTCGAACCAGCCCCAGCAGCAGCCCGAAACGCACGAAATCGGGCAAAACCGCCCGATTCCCCGAATACTGGCCGACAAAAAAACGGATACTGGCCAACAACCGCGAGTGGCGGGGGCAGGATTTGAACCTGCGACCTTCGGGTTATGAGCCCGACGAGCTTCCAGACTGCTCCACCCCGCGGCGAGAGCGACAACACTACCAGCGGGCTCCCGAAGCCAGCAAGGCCGCGCCGGAGCACCGTGCTCAGGTCAGCGTCGAAGGGCGTCGCTAGCGACGATCACGCAGTTGACCCAATATGGGCATTTCGCCATACTGCCCGCTAGGAGGTCGACGCCGATGTCACGCACTTACGACGAAGTGGTTGCGGCGCGCCGCGCACGCCTCGATCCGGGTGCCGTTGCGAAGGGCGAGGTGCTCGCGCAGGCATACAGCGTGGCCATGCAGGTGGTGGAGCTGCGTGAGAAGCACAGCTTGACCCAGGCCGAATTGGCTGAGCGCTGCGGCCTGAATCAGGCCGACATCAGCCGGATTGAGCGCGGCGCGACAAGCCCGACAGCGCGCACCTTGCAACGGATCGCTGACGCTCTCGACGCCGACGTTCGCCTAATCTCACGCGCCACCTGACGCCGCCGGGTGGCCGGCGTCGCAACCGCTACGAATTCGGTTCCGCAGCATCGCGAAGTACTCATCGTCTACCCGACCCACAACGGGCCCTCCAGCGCCGTCGAGAAGCATTTCCCGAAGTCGCCGCAGATGTGCGTCGCGTTGCATCAAACCGCGCACGTACTAACTCGCCGCGTTGAATTGTGTCCAGCGCACACGGCCGCCAGCGAAGGTGATCGAAGCAGGACCGGGTGCTTCGGCGCCTACATCATGGCGAGGAATGCGCTCAAACCTCTCGAGGTATGTCCTTGAAGCGACCGCGAGACCTGCTCTTGGTGGCCTTAAACCGACCCTCGTCGGGATCTCGCCGAACCCAACCACCAGTCTTGGGATCGCCCACCTGGCTGCGCTTGGCGATGATGCCGAGGTAGCCGCTGCCGTGAGCACCATTCTTCGCCATCACTAACTCCTCCGTTAACTCCTTCAAAGTAGCGGACCGCTGTTACAAGAGACGTTGCATCGGCAAGCAATCACGGTGATCGAGTCCGTCAGAATCCAGCGGACAGCAGCAGTCGGACCAGTGTCAGGACCCATAGCGCGACGATCGCTGCCGCTAGGCCGACACGCCACCTCCGAAGCAACCGTTCTGCGAGCGGCGTGGCGTCTCGCGAGAGCACCACGACGCCCGCGAGCGTAAGAGGGAAGGTGAGCAATGCCAGGCTCTCAACGAGCAGCTCGTCGTCGGGCAGGATCGCTGCGACCGCACCCGCGCCGACGACCAAAGCCAGCACGCTGATGATGATCCAACGATGAGCTGGTCGCACGCGCGCACGGATTCCGACCCGCGCGACGTATGGACGGTCAGGATCGGAGGCATAGATCGCCACGGTGTCCGCCGTTGGGCGAATCTCGTCGCAGATATCCAGATCGTGATGTTGTTCGAGTACATCGCTCACCGACGGTTTGTCCAGGACAACACTGTGATCCGCCGCACGAATCTCGATGTGGGTCGTAGCGGCATCGCCAAATGCAAGCTCTTGCTTCATTACCGGTGAAGGCGCGTCCACCCAGGGCCGTTGTTCGAGAAGCTTGACTGAACACGCTCTGCCGACGGGAACGACCGTGTCGATGACGACTTCCCAGCGTCGCCCGTATTCCGCTAGGGCCTGTCTCGCTCGAGGATTCATCGCTGGGATCGTCTGGCAGTACTCCTCGACCAACTCGTCGATGTCCGAGATGCTCTTCGGCCTCGACGGCATGAAGGGGACTGCAAGCAGGATGCACTCCGACGATGAATCAGGATCCTCGCCTTCTCCCAGAGCTTCGGCGAACGAGCGGCGCGCGCTGTCTGTGCGCGTACTCCACCTGTCCACATCTGCGCCATAGACGTCGATTTCGAGCTCAATCGTCAGATAGTTGGCCAACGCCCGAGTCTTTGCTTCCCGCGGGGCCCTTGGGAGGCTGGTACTGCGGGCCTGAGACTCAACACGGCGCAGTTCTCACTTGCAGGCAAGAGTAGTCATGGCCGAAACCCCCACCCACAAGGCGCCTCCCATCGGTTGTTCGCTGAGTGATCGTCCGTCGACGTACGCCAAGTAGTGGGCCTGCAATTCCGCTATCTCTCTTCGGAGCAACAACGTGACCGGCCGACCGCCGGCTCCCAGGTGTCCCGTGTCATCGCTTCTTGCACAGTTATCGGTTTGAGTCCGATGCGAGGTGATGGACATGGGGTCCGACGAATCGGCGCCTCTCCCGCCCGACACCGCCGTCATTGTTGCCGTCCGGCTCTACAGCCATCATCCTGAGCATGCCCGCGCACAGAGGAATCGGCGAAGGCGGCCTGAGTCAGCGGCAAGCCGACTTGACCCGTCTGGCGGGTAGGCGGACGGCCACATCCGCAGAGGGTTCACTGTCGACCGATTGGGGTTGACGCTCGCCAGAGCGGGTAGTCGAGCCGGGCCGATTCGGCGGGGTCGGTGGGCGCTGCTGGGTTGTTCGCTTGGCGGTGTTGCCCTGAGTCCGGGGATCAGTGGTTGGCGAGGGTGCGGCGTGCGGCGCGTGCGGCGGTGTCGGTGCGCGTACTGCCGGTGATGCGTCGCACGCTGGCGCCGGCTGGTGCCGTGTCGGTGATGGCTGCTCGCACGTCATCGCTGATTGCCGTGCGTCCACCCACGATGATGACTTGAGTGGGCCGATAGTCGCGGATCAGTGCTGATGTCGCGTCGGGCAGTGCTCGTCGGGTGGTGTACGCAACTGCAGAGTTCTCGACGGCTGCTGCGAGCGCGGCCGCGACGCCGACGTCGGGCGGCGACCAGCCGTTGGCGATCACCAAGGTGAGGCCGTCGGGGGCTGCGGCGGGGCTGCCCAGCACTCGTGTTGCTGTGTGGGCGGCTGTGTCGACACGATCGGCGCCCATCAGCCGTGAAATGCTGGCTTCGCGGGCCGCGGCGGCGATCGCGTCCTGTGCGGCCTGGCTGATCGCAGCGTTGCCGCCGATGAGGATCACTCGCGCCGTTTGGTAGTCACGAAGCAGCGCCGCCGACGCTTCGGGCAGCATGTCCGCTCGCGTGTAGATCACCGCGGATCGGCCGCTGCGCGCTGCGAGCGCGGCTGCTGCGCCGATGTCGGGCGGCGACCAGCCGTTGGCGACGATGAAGGTGACCCGGCCTGCTTGGGCGGAATCGCCCAAGACGGATCGGGCTGTTCGCGCTGCGGTGTCGGCGCGATCCGCGCCGGTGATTCGGGAGATGGCCGAGTCAGGCGTGGCGGCACGGATCTGGGTGAGAACTTGACGCGAGACCGCGGCGGTGCCGCCCACGATGATCACCTCTGCGGGCGAGGCCTCGCGCATCAGCATCGCGGTCTCCGCGGACAGCTCGTCGGCTGCGGTGTACAGCACCACCGCCCCGTCGGTGCGCGCCGCGAGAACCGACGCCACACCCACATCGGCAGGGCTCCACCCGTTTGCCACCACGAAGGTCGCAACACCAACGTCGAAATCGCTGCCGCCGCCGGAGCCTCCGCTGCTGCCGGAGCCGATGGTCCCGCGGGTGGTGACGGCGGCACCGACGGTGACGGTGACTGCTGTGCTGACTCTGGCGCCGTCGGGGTCCTCGGCTTCGACTCTGAGCCGGTATGTAGACTGGGTCTGGCGGTCGATCACGGTGTCGGCGGCAACGGTGATCTGGCCGGTGTCAGGATCGATGTCGAACAAGGGTGCGTCGATTTCGAAGAGGCGGTAGGCGAGCGCGTCGCCGTCGGTGTCGGCGGCGACGACCGGTGGGCCGACCGGAGTTCCCGCGGGTGAATTGTCGGGGACCGAACGCGTCGTGGAGGTGCGCGCGAACCTGGGCTGGTCATTGACCGGGTTGACCGTCACGACCACGACGGCTTCGGACGACAGGCGGCCGTCCGAAGCGGCATAGGTGAACACGTCGGTGCCGTTGAAGTCGCTGCGGGGCGTGTACCGCAGCGACTTGTCGGACTGCACCCGCACACGGCCGTGCAAAGGGGCGACGCGCAGCGCCACGCGGAGTGCGTCGCCCTCGGGGTCGGTGTCGTTGGCCAGCACGCCGATAGTCACCGACGCGTCTTCGGCGGTGGCGGCTGTGTCGTCGGCCGCGTCGGGCGGCTCGTTCACCTCCGAGATGTTGACGGTGACCGCGATGTCGTCGCTGGCGCGGGAGGGATCCGCCGCGGTCACCGTCACCGAATAGGTGCGCACCGGCGTCTCGAAGTCGAAGACCGCGCCCGCCCCGACCCGGATCAGGCCCGTACGAGTGTCGATACTGAACAGGGCCGCGTCGGTGCCCGACAGCGTGTACGCAAGCCTGCTGGCATCGCCTGGGTCGCTGTCCGAAGCCTGCACCGGCGCGCCGACCGCGGTGCCGGGCGCTGAGTTCTCCGCGACCGTGCGAGATGCGGTCGCCGCGGAGAATGACGGCGCGCTGTTCGGTGCGGCGGGTGCGGCGCGGGTGGGGTACACCGACTCGATCACAGCAGTGCGGTTGCCGGTTGTGTCGTGATAGGCGGCCTCAGCCTGCAGGTAGTGGCCCTCATCGGCGGGATCAGGGGTGTAGCTGTCGGAGGACGCGCCCGTGACGGTGTTCCAGATGACGCGGTCCAGCGAGCGCTGCCATGTCCACGACTGCACCGTCGGCACGCCGTCGGGGTCGGCGACCTCGGCAACCAGCGGCGTGTCGGTCTGGGGCTGGGGCGAAGACAGCACCGCCGCGCCGGGCTCATCAGCGTTGGCAACATCGACAGCGACGTCCGCGGTGACCGGCTCGCTGGCACCCGCCCGAGCCCGCACCTGCACCAGATACTCGTTGTCGGCATCGTCGTCAGCGGGATGCTCAAAATCGGGCAGGCGCACGAAGCTGAGCACACCTTGGCCGCTGATCTCGAAGCGGGCGCCGTCAATACCGCCCAGCGACCATCTGATCGTGGCCCGTTCAGGATCCTCGGCTGTGAACGACGCAACCGCAGCCGTGTCGTGCTCGACATAGCTCGCCGCGAACGAACCAGAATCGCTCGTGATCGTCACCGGCTCGTCCACATCGGCCACAGTCACCGCCACCTCATGGGCCGAAGTGCTCTCGCTGTCGGACGCCTCCACGATGATCTCATAGACGTTGTCGGCATCCGTATCGGCCGGCATCTCAAAATCCGGCGGCGCTGAGAACATCAGCTCGCCGCTGTGGGGGTCGATGTCGAACGGCGCGGCGTCGTCCCCAGCCAGCGACCAGGTCACCGAGTCTCCCTCGGCATCGGTCGCGGTGAACGTCGCCACCGAGGCAGTGCCGTTCTCGACATACCTGAACTCGCGACCGCCCGCAACCATCGGCAGCTCGTTGGGATCGACCAACGTGATCGACGCTGACCCGACGAGCCCGCCGTCGTGCATGACCGACACCACAACGCTCTCGGTGTCGTCCTCGACCGTGTCGGTCTGCGCGACGACCTCCAATACCACCGAGTCGGCACCGGCCTCCAGCGTCAGCTGATGCGGGAACGACGGCACCGTGCCATCCGCGTCCTGTACGACAAAATCGTCGGCCACAGTCGCGGTGCCTGCCACCGACACCGTCAACACCTGAGGCTCGCTGAACGTGACCCTGCTGAGGGTGATCGTCACCGACACCGAGTCGCCCTCAAGCACCTCGCTCGCCCCAGCCGTCACAGCGAAGCTCGCGACGTCGTCGTCGTCCACGGTGACCGTCGCGCTGTTGGGCGAGCCGGGCTCGTAGGAACGCGGGCTCGCATTGTCCGCGCGCACCAGCGCCGTCACCGCGGCCGGATCCTCAACCACAAGGTCATCGAGCGTTGCGGCGCGCAGCTCGACAGTGCCGGCATCGGCAGGGAACGTCACCGTCGCCGGCGGCACGCCGTCGAGCACGCCCCCGACCGCGGTCACGCTGACTCGAACGGTGAGCGGCTCCGTCAGCGGCGTGACTGCGGTACCGCTGCGCCTCAGGGTGAACACCGCGTCAGCGCCCTCGATCACCGCCCCGCCCGACGCAACCGTCACCGGCGCCGCATCAGAGTCGTTCGCGGGAATCGTGACCGTGCGCGACCAGATCAGCGCGTTCGTCGAGGCCAGCCTCGCAGTCACGTGGACCGTCTCTGAGGTTTCGACATCGGAATCGTCCACAGCAGTCAGCTGCGCCACAACCGAAGCCGCTCCCGAATCCAACGTGACCGAATACGGTGCCGACAACGGCCCGCCCAGCGCATCGGCCAGAACGAAGTCGTCAGTCTCAGACGCCGTACCCGCCACAGCGAGACTGACATTCTGATCCCCGACAAAGGTGACGCCGTTGGTTATCGCGATCGTCAAGCTCGCCGTGTCGCCCTCGGCGACCTGATAGCTCGCGACGCCGGTGTCCCACGCAGCCGCATCCGCATCGGTGATCGTGACCGACGCCGACGCCGTCGAGCCTGCCAAGACCCCCGCCGGGAGCGTGTCGAAACTGAGCTCGAACGTCTCGTGACCCTCCACCAGATCATCGTCGGCCGCGTCGAGCGACACCGTATTGGCGGTCTCCCCAGCCGCGAAGCGCACCGGACCAGCCCCCGAGAACTCGTCCGCCGAAGCGCTTCCCGCCGTCGCAATTACCGGCACCTCAATCTGCACGCTGCCGCCGTGGGCATCGTCGAGCTCCACCCGCACCTCGATCGACTCGCGCTCGCGCACGCTGTAGCTCGCTGCGCTGAACGACACTGACACCGGAGCGGAGATCAACAGCTCCGACGGGACCTCCGACAACATTGCACCCCCAGCGGTGCATATCCCGCCCTCAGCGCATGACTTGTCAGCGATCAGCCCGACCGTGATCGAATCCGCACCCGAAGGCGCCAGCGTCAGCACATACGTGTTCGCCGGCTCGCCCGCCACCAGATGCGGCGCTACCGAAGTGACCGTCGCACCTCGCACGCTCAACGACGGACTCGACGCCGCAAAATCATCCACCGGCTGGTTGAACGCCACCACCACCTGCGGGGTGTCGCCCACACCCGAATGGAACACCGACGTATGACTCGTTACCGAAAAACTCGCCCCCAACGGCACCGGATCCTTCGCCAGGTATTCCGGACGCATGATCGTGCCGCGCATCCCAGCTCTGCCGGTATCGATCTTCAGCCACTCCTCTCCCGTGTCGGGGTCGACCTGGGTCATCGTGTCAGAAGGTGCCGGAGGTGTGTCCCTCCGTCGATGCTTGTCACCCCAGCTGATCAGCCAATGGCCGTTGCTCAACTCCTCGATGTGCCCGCTGCGATATCCGAGTTCGCTCCTGGTGCCCCCCAGCGAGTGGTCGCGCACGAACACCGCCTCGCCGTTTTCGAGGTCGATGGCGTACTCCACGCCGCGGCTGTACTCGTCGCTCACGCGCGAGAAAAGCTGACGAGTCCAAGGATTGACCAGGCACCCCGTGCCGTTGTCGAACAGGATCAGATTGCCGCTGGGCAGTAGCGACGACGCGTGCTGGCCGCAGAAATGCTGCTCGGGGTCGCCCACGATTTCCAGCGGCGCCGGACCGATATCGCGCTCGGCCCACTCGGCGTCGCTGAGATTCGACGGACCCACCCTCCACACCACATCGCCAGTCGTTGCGTCAATGGCGAGCACTCTTGAGCACCCTCGCATCGACGCGATGATGATGTCGTCCACCTTCTGGATCGCGTTGAGATGCACATAGTCGCCGTTACTAGGCGGGAAGAAATGTTGGGAACAATCCTCCAGCGGCATGTGGTCCCACGAATTCCAGTTGAACGTCGCCCGCGCGTTCGGGCCCGGGGTGACGATCTGGATGACCGAGTCCTCCACATAGACATCAACCCCGTACGGCTGATCGGCAGGGTCGTTGAAGGTCAGATGGGACAGGTCCCGCTCGGTGTCCTGGTAAGCCATCAGCATGTAGTTCCCGTTTTCGAGCACCCGGAAGTCGTGAAAATCCTGACGGGTCAGCGGTGGTAGCGATCTCACCACCTCGACCTGGTTCAGATCACCGTCCAAGATGTGGGCGATATACGTGCGATTCGCCGAGTAGGAGTACCGGGGCTCCCCGTTGACATCGGGATAGAACCGCGCGTACGTCTCTCGAATCCGCCCCAGCGGGAGGTTGACACGCGGGACACCGTTGCTGTCCACAACCATGACGCGGTAGGTGTCGGGAGTGACGATGAATTCGTCGAGCACCTCGGCCTCGCCCAGAGGTTTCTCGACTGTGATCTTCTGAAAGCCGTCGGCGAGGCAGTGGACGGCGTATTGGGTCTGTGCGCCCTGAGCGTTGGTCAGCGCGATGTGCACGACGCTGTCGCCGGTCACAGGCACTGTTGCGGTCAGCGGGGTGTCCGCTCCTGGATTCGGGTACTGGATGCCGTCGATCGAGATCCTGCTCGTTCCCTCGGCGGGGCTGAGGTTCAATGTCATGGTGTCGGTGTTGTTGCAGCCAACCGAGTAGTGCAGGATTGCGGGATCGAACGCGGGCCGCGGCCTGCGCCATGCGTCGTCGCTGCTGATGGCTGCGACCGAGTCGTCGGTGCTGATGGTCAGGCTGCTGAGCTGGTCCGCCGCAACGACCTCGGGCGCGGTCGCTGTGGCTTGCGCGCTGTTGGGGTGGTTGTCGCTGTAGGAGAGCGCGCCCGCAAGAAGCTGCCCGCGTCGGCCGCGGTGGGTGTGTAGCTCGCTGTGGTCGCTCCCGCGATCGCAGCCCAGGTGTCATATCCAGTGGTGCGCTCCCACACCCACGCCCGCGAGGTGTCGACCACCGTGTCGGGATCGCTCAGCGTCGTGCTGACGGCGACCGCGATGCGGGGCCGTTTGGTGGACAACGCGACGGTGCCGGGCTCGTCTGCGTCGGACACAGTGACGGTCACGCCCAACGCTGCAGCGGCTGTGTCGGTTGGTGAGGACGGCAGCAGCGTCAGCTCATAGACATTGTCGTCGCCGATGTCGACGGGCAGCTCGTAGTCAGGCGGTTTCTTGAAGATCGCAGGCGACACCGCGTCGAGGTCGAACCGCAGCGCGCCTGAGGGTTCGGCGATGCTGAAGTGAAAGGCGTCGTCGCCGTCGAGCGTCCAGGTGATGCCGTCGCGGTCCTGGGAGGACGATGCTGTGAACATCTCGACGCGTGACCAGTCGTTCTCGTCGAACGTCACCGTCTGGGGACCCTCGGTCTGGGCCAACTCAATGACGTTGCCGACCGTCACCACCAGGTCCCGCGGTTACGTCGTTGACGCCGTCGCTGACCTGCACCGTCATCTCATAGACGTTGTCTGTGTCCGCGTCGGCGGGCTGCTCGAAGTCGGGAGCCGCACCGAACGCGATCGCTCCCGAGCCGCTCAAGGTGAACTCGTCCCTGTCCGCGCCGCCCCTCAACGACCACACCAGATCAGACACGACCGTGTCGTCGTCGGTCGCGGTCAGCGTGGCGACAGCGGTCTCGCCCTCGACGACCTTGAACGCGACGTCGCTGGTGATCACCGGCACTTCGCTGCTCTGGCCCATCGCGGGCAGCACCCACACCAGGACCATTAAGAACGCGCTCGACAGCCCGCCCAGAACCGTACAGCTGACCCCCCCCCCCCCCCATTCCCGGACGTGAACTCACTGCGAAGTCGGAAGCACCAACCCATGCGCGACGACACCTCCTACCCAGCCGCATGCTAACAACACATTTATGATAGTTAATACATGTCATTCACGTCACCCGGAGTGATGTGGCCAGCTCCCCGTCACCTGTCGGACATCTTGGGTGACAGCAGAAGCACGTACCGCATCGGGCAAGGCGAGGGCGACCGCTGGGAACTGCAGAAGACCGACCCGGATCGGTGGGAGACCGACCTGACACCGGCTACGAGCATTGACCCGATCATGGGCATGATGCGCCTTGTGTGGGAGGAGGTCGGCCGGCATGAGGACGAGACGCAACCGATCGGTGTCTCGTCCGAAGCAGCCGAAATCGTCGTCCAGACGGAGGTCCTCTTGGTCACCTTGGCGGTGGTCTCGGCGCTGTTGGGGTTCGACTCGCACCGGCAGTTCGTGCGATGCGCGAAAGCGCATCTGGGGCCGTGGTTCCCCTATGTCCCCAACCATGAGGGCTTCAACAAGCGGCTACGCCGCGATGATCGCTGCGGTGAACAAGGGCTGCCACTCAGCCGACTTCGAACACCAGCTCAACAACGCCGGCATCACCTTGATCCGGCCCCGCCGCACGCGACGCGCCCGATGTCAGGTTGTCGACGTGGCGGCTTGTTCGAGGATTCGGGCGGCCCTGGCGATCAGGCTCTCGGCCTCGTCAACGGCCACCTGGTAGGCGGCAAGGTCGCCCTCACGCAGGGCGGTGTCGGCCTGCTCGAACGCCCGCGCGGCTCGCTCGAGCAGGTTGCTCACCGACGCGGTGTCGGGTTCACCTTCGGCGGGAGCACCACCATCGCCCGCACTCGAAGTGTCGTCAGCGACGTCGCCGAGCCCTGGGCTGACGGCAGCGTTGGCCAACGCGAGCTCGACCGCGCCGATGGCCTTCTCAAGGGCAGCTTCGAACGTCTCGGCGATCACCACCTCAGAGCCGATGCCAGCAATCACCAGCTGCAGCTCGGGCACCGCCGTCGGGCCCGTCGCCGCGATGAACAGCGGGCGGACGTACAGCAGCGAGTTCTCTACCGGGATCAGCAGCAGGTTGCCGGGCCGCACCACCGAGCCGTTTTGGTTCAGCAGCGTCAGGCGTTCGGAGATCTCTTCCTCGGTCTGGATGTTCGAGTTGAACAGCGCAGGCCCGTCGATCGGCTGATCAGACCGGATCTCGTACACCTCGATCTGGCCATACCGGTCCGGATCGTTGTGCACGATCATGAAGCCTTCGAGGTTCTTTCGAGAGTCGTCCTCGGAGAACGGCACGAACGGCCGGAAGATCACGAACGACGCGGCATCATCGCCGGGCAACCGGAACAGCAGGTACTGCGGCGAGATCCTCGCCTCGGACGTCGCGATGATCTGCCCGGTCGTCGCGTCGCGCACCGTCTCGACGGTGGTCTGCCCGATTGAGTCGCCTGGGTCCTGCGCTACCGCCCACGCGCCGGCGGCGTCGTAGAACTCAGCGGCTTGGCTGATCCGGTAGCGGCCCCAGGCGTCGGTCTGAATCCGGAACAGGTCCTCGGGATAGCGGAAGTGCTTCTGCAGTTCGATCGGCGGCTCTTCGTGGGTGAACAGGTCGCCGAACTGCCTGGCGTACGACTGGGCAATCGGATCGCTCGGATCGATGATGTAGAAGATCACCGACCCCTCGTGCGCATCGACGACGACTTTCACCGAGTTGCGCACATAGTTGAGCGGCCGGCTGAGATCGCCCGAGCGCACCGCCCGGGTGCTCGCACGTTGTGCGTACGGGAACTGCGTCGTGGTGGTGAATGCGTCGAGCACCCACTTCACCTTCCCGTCGATGACCACGGGATATGGATCGTTGTCGTAGTCCAGGAACGGCGCCAGCAACTTCACCCGGTCGGTGACGTCGCGGTTGTACAGGATGCGGCTGTCGCCGCCGATCTCGCCCGACACCACCAGGTTCGGCTCGGCGAAACGCAATGCGAACGCGATCCGACGCAGGAACCCGGAGATGCTCACACCGTCGGCGCCGTCGTAGCGAGTGGTCTCGGTGCGGTCGTCGTCGTCCTGGAAGTCGATCTCGTCACGCTGTGCGCCGACGATGGCGTAGCTCAGCAGGCCCTCCCCCACGTACAGCCCGGGCTGGTCGAGCGCGAGCGCCTCCGCGCCGGGGACTGCCACGTTCGGAATGTCGCCCAGCGCATAGGCCGGGCGGCCGTTGGCATCGACACCATTGGCCGGCGCCGCTGCCACGCCGTAACCGTGGGTGTACGCGACATGCCCGGTCTCCCAGGTGTCGGTCGGCAGGTCGGCGGGGTTCAGCTCGCGCGCCGCCAGCACGATCTGGGTGATCTTGCCGTCGATCTCGTAGCGGTCGACGTCGATGTCGCGGAAGTCGTAGAAGCTCTTGATGCCCTGGGTCTGCTGGAACGTGTCCTGCATGACGGCGGGGTCGAGCAGCCGCACATTGCGCACTGTCTCGGCGTTGTTCTCGATGTCCTCTGCGGTCAGCGTCGGCACGTAGTTGAACTCGCGCGGCGTCACGCCGTCGATGCCGAGCGCGATGCGAGTCATCTCGATGTTGCGCTCGATGTAGGGCGCCTCTTTGGTGGACTCGGACGGCTCCACTTGGAAACGCTGGACGATTGCCGGGTACGCCGCACCGGCCAGGCCGGCGATCACCGCCCACAGCGCCACAGCGATCACCGGGTAGGTGAAGCCGCGCCGCCAGATGTTCACCACCAGCAGCACGAAGCTGAACACGCTGATGACCATGAGCAGCTGCAGCACCGGCAACTGCGCCTTCACGTCGGTGTAGGTGGCGCCGTGCACGAAGCCCCGCGTCGACAGCGTCAGCTTGAATCGGTCGAAGTAGTAGCCGACCGCCTTGGTGAGCGCCAGGAGACCCAGCAGCAGCGACAGGTGCGCCTTCACTTGCGGCATGACGCGGCTTCCCGCCGGCGCCTGCAGCCTGATCGCGCCGTTGAGGTAGTGCCAAACGGCGGTGAAGATGAACGTGACCAGGACGGCCGCGAACACCCAGCTCACCAGGAACGACAGGAACGGCAGGCGGAAGACGTAGAAGCCGACATCGCGGCCGAACTGCGGATCGTCGAGCCCGAAGTCGGTGGCGTTGATGAAGAACAGCCACTCCTGCCAGCGGCCCGAGACCCCCGCGCCGACCATCAGCGCCAGGATCAGCGAGATGCCGATGCGCACCAGGCCCCGGCGGCGGCCGGTCAGCTGGCGCCAGCGGGCTGCGACATCCTCGGGCGGACCCGGAAGATGCGACTTGCCTGCGAGGCGTTCGGCGATGAACAGGTTGACCCACAGCAGGATGAAAAAGACCGCTGTGAACAGCAGGCCGAGGCCGATCTTGGCCCACAGCACCTTCCACCACACCGAGGCGTAGCCCAGGCTGTCGAACCACAAGTAGTCGGTGTAGAAGCCGGCCAGTCCGCGCATCGACAGCATCAAGATGAAGCCGGCGAGAACGACGAGGCCGATGATGAGGCGGAACCTCGTCACATTGCGGCGACGCGGCACCTGTGGCGGCTGTTGTGGGGGCGTGGGAGGGGGCATGTCCTCGGGCGGACGCATATGGCTATGAGGCTACTGGGGCGCGTGGGTGCCGCAGCCGGCGGACCGCGCTGCCGTCGGGCGCGGCGCGTAGGTTCGTCGGGGTGCGCCTGGCGGTATTGGTCTCGGGAACCGGCTCGATCCTCGAAGCGATGCTGGGCTGCGGGCTGGGTGTGGACCTCGTCGGGGCGGACCGCCCGTGCAGGGGGCTGGCGGTGGCTGCCGACGCCGGCATCGACACGGTGTCGGTCGCCCGGGACGCGTGGGTGACCGGTGATGGTTCGGCGCGCCGGTTCGACCGCGACGGCTACAGCGCCGAACTGGCCCGAGTGCTGGCAGCGCAGCACATCGACATGGTGGCGATGGCCGGCTTCGGCACCGTGCTTGGCGAGGCGTTCTTCGAGTGCTGCTCTGGCAGGTTCGCCGGGCGGGTGCTGAACACGCACCCGTCGCTGCTGCCCGCATTCCCGGGCTGGCATGCGGTGCGCGATGCGCTGGCGGCGGGAGTTGCGGAAACCGGCTGCACGGTGCATGTGGCGATCCCCCAAGTGGACGCCGGCCCGATCCTGGCGCAGCGTGCCGTGCCGGTGGCGGCCACCGACGACGAAGCCTCGCTGCACGAACGCATCAAGACGGCTGAGCGAGAGCTCTACCCGGCGACAATCACAGAGTTCGTGGAGCAGTGCCGCCGAGCGAACGGCGAGCCGGCGACAAGCCGCTCAGCGGAGAGGGGAAGCCGATGAGGGCGTTGATCTCAGTGTGGGACAAGACAGGCGTCGTGGAGTTTGCCGCGCGGCTGTCGGAGCTGGGATGGGAGATCGTCTCGAGCGGCGGCACGGCGTCGGCGCTGGCCGACGCGGGCGTGCCGGTGCTGGCCGTCGAGGACGTGACCGGCAGCCCCGAGATGCTCGACGGCCGGGTAAAGACGCTGCACCCCCGCATCCACGGCGGGATCCTGGCCGACCGGTCGAAACCCGCGCATCTGGCGTCGCTGGACGAGCACGGCATCTCGGCCATCGACCTGGTGGTGTGCAACCTGTACCCGTTCCGATCCGACCCTGGACCCGAGCTGATCGACATCGGCGGGCCGGCGATGGTGCGCGCTGCGGCCAAGAATCACGGCGACGACGACGCCGGCGTTGGCGTGGTGGTGGATCCGGCCGACTACGAGCCGGTGCTGGCCGAGCTGGACGAGTCGGGTGCGCTGAGTGCCATGACACGGCGCCGGTTGGCGCGCGCCGCGTTTGCCCACACGGCCGTGTACGACGCCGCCATTGTCAGCTGGCTCGACGAGATCTCCGGCGACGAGATCTCCGGCGAAGCGGGCGGTGCAGCCAATGTGGGCGACACTGCGTCGCTGCCGCCCACGGTTCATCTGGCGCTGGAGCGCGTCGACGAGTGCCGGTACGGCGAGAACCCGCACCACCTCGGGGCCCGGTACCGGCCGGTGGGGTCGTCGACGTGGTGGGACCACGTCGTCCAGCACGGCGGGCTGGCGCTCAGCTATCTGAACTTCTTTGACGCCGATGCGGCCTGGCGCATCGTGCACGACCTCGGCGATGCGGAGGGCTCGCCGGCTGTCGTGATCGTCAAGCACGCCAACCCGTGTGGGGCGGCCGCCGGCGACGATCTGGCCGACACCTACCAGCGGGCGTACGACTGCGATGCCCGCTCGGCGTTCGGCGGCATCGTGGCGTTCAACCGAGTGGTCGATCTCGCAACCGTCGAGCTCCTGGAGGAAGCCGCGCAGGCCGATCTGGTGATCGCTCCCGGCTACGAGGACGGCGTCATCGAGCGCATCGCAGCGAAGCGTCGCAACACACGGGTGCTGGAGGGGCCGCGACCCGATCCGGTCGGCCTCTCGCTGCGACAGATCAACGGCGGCTGGCTGGTGCAGTCACCCCACACGTTCGCCGCTACGCCCGACGAATGGCAGGTGGTGACCGAACGCCAGCCCACCGAGCGCGAGCTGGCCGACGCCCGCTTCGCCTGGCGGGTCTGCGGACACGTCACGTCCAATGCGATCGTGCTGGCCCGCGACCGCACCGCGTGGGGCATCGGCGCCGGACAGCAGAACCGAGTCGAATCCGGCTTGCTGGCGGCCTCAAAGGCTGACGGCCGAGCCGCAGGCGGTGCCTGCGCCAGCGACGCGTTCTACCCGTTCCCCGACGGCGTCGAAGCCGCCGCCGAATCCGGTGCCACCGTCGTCGTCCAACCCGGCGGCGCCCTGCGCGACGACGACGTCATCGCCAAAGCCAACGCACTCGGCCTCGCCATGCTCTTCACCGGCGAGAGGCAGTTCCGGCACTGACAAGTGCCTGAACCAACAGACACAGAGGCACTAGCGCCGGAACCAACGAGCACTACGGCACTAGACGGCGCCGGTTCGTTCCTTGTCGGGCGGCGGCATGTAGGTGCGCCGGCTTGGCTTGAGGCCCATCGACTGCAGCGTGAGAAGGAGTCCCAGCGCTGCGCCGGTCGGATCGACGACGGGCACCCTCACCCGTTCCGACTCGAGCCGGGACTGCAGGGCCGCCGCGACACCCAGCATCCCGGTACAGCCGAGCACCAGCACATCGGCGCCCCGATCGAGGGCACGATGTGACGCCTCAGCGAGGGTATCGAGCAGTGCTTCGCCGTCATGCAGCTCGAGCACCGGCGTGTCGATGACTTCGACCGACACCATCCGATCCCGGATGCCCATGCGGGTCGCTAGGCCCGAGATCATCGGCACGACGTTGTCCAGAACGGTGACAACGGAGAAACGATCGCCCAAGGTGAGCGCCGTCGCCACAGCGGGCTCGAATCCTCCGACCACGGGGATGTCCACCAGCTCCCGCGCCGCGGGCACGGCAGGGTCGCCGAAGCACGTGATAAAGACAGCGTCCGCGCCGCACGCAGCAGCCCGCTGCGCTTCGGCGACAATTCCGGGACCTGCCAATACCTCGTCGTACGACGACTCGATCGAAGCCGGGCCGCTCACTAGGCACGAAACCTCGATCTCGATATCTGGTCCCACGAAGCTGCGTGCCTCTTTGACGATGAGTTCGTTGAACGAATCAGAGATGATCGGAACGACGATGTGGATCTTCATGGTGAGTCCTTTCGATTGAGTCGAGGAGTCGGCATTCAGCTACGGCGCGATCGGGACCAGGCGTCGGCAGACACTGCTACGAGAATCACGACGCCCTGAATGACCCGCTGCCAGATCGGATCGACCTGGTGCAGGTTGAAGCCGTTGACCATGAAGGCGATGAAGAAGGCGCCGAGCAGTGTCCGCCACACGGCGCCGGTTCCGCCCGCGATCGACGTGCCGCCGACGACGATGGCGGCGATCACCCCGAAGACGAAGCTGAAGTCGTCCGACGGAGTGGCGCTGATCGTCCTCGATGCGGCTACGACGCCTGCGAGCCCAGCCGCAAGCCCCGACAGTGCGAAGACCGACACAACGATCCGGCGGGTGCGGACTCCGGCCAATCGTGCCGCCTCGGCGTTGCCGCCGGTCGCGTACACGTGACGGCCGAAGCGAGTTCCTGCGAGCGCGAACCACGCGACGGCGACGACCGCGAGCGAAATCCATGTTGCTGTCGTCAGGTTCAGCACGCGTGAGCGCGCAATGCTGCGAAAGCTCTCGGTGACCGGCCGAAGGATGCTGCGCTCGCTCACGATGTACCCAAGCCCGAACACGATGAACGACATCGCAAGGGTCGTGATGAACGAGTTGATCCTGGCGAACGCCACGATCGAGCCGTTGGCGATGCCCACGACGAGACCGAACGCGCAACCGGCGAGCAGCGCGAGAACGACCGATCCCGTAGCGTTTTCCACCCGCAGCGCTACGAGCGGTGACACCACTGCCACAGCGGCAATGGACACATCGAATCCGCCGGCGATCATCGTGAGCGTCGCAACCGACGCAGCGATCAGCAACGTGGCTTGCTGGTCCAGCACGTTGCGAAGATTCGGTCCGGTCAGGAACCTGTCCGTCGTCGCCGCCAGCACGAAGAACAATGCGAGCGTCACCCAGACGATGCCGAATCGCCCCAGCACGCCGAGGCGGCGACCGGCTCTGGCAGCCGGTGCCGACGAGACCGCCGATTCGGCCACTAGCTCATTCCGTCCGACGCTGCTTCGCCGAAGGCATGACGCAGCAACTCAGCTTCGTCGAGGTCCGGATGCACGAACTCCGCGACGAACTGACCGTCGCGCATGACCAGGATGCGATGGCACAATCCCACCAATTCCTCCAACTCGGAGGAGACCACGAGCACGGCGAGACCCTCAGCCGCAGCGGTCGCGATGAGGTCGTAGATGGCGCGCTTCGAGCCGACGTCGACACCTCGCGTCGGTTCATCAGCGATCAGCACCTTCAGCCCGGGCACCAGCCAGCGAGCGAAGAGGCTCTTTTGCTGGTTGCCGCCCGACAGGAGACGGACCGGGGTCTCCATGCCGCCGTCACGTACGCCGGCGCCGGAGTTCGCGGCTCGGACGAGTCGACGTTCAGCGATGCGATTGACGACCCCTGCCGTGGCGAAGCGTCGCAGGTGCGGCAGGCTCACGTTCTCTCGGACGCTTCGCTCCATCAGCAGGCCGTGGTCCTTGCGGGACTCCGGAATGAGACCCACGCCTGCCTGGATCGCCCGATCGGGCCGCGCTGGTCGAAGTCCGCGTCCGTCGACCGAGACGTCGCCGCTGGCGACGGGATCTGCTCCATAAACGGCCCTGAGAAACTCAGTTCGGCCCGAGCCGACCAGCCCTGCGACCCCGACGATCTCGCCGGTGGCCACATCAAGATCGAGCTGTGTTGCGCTTTCCGATGAGCCCGAGCACCGCAGTCCCCTCACCCGCAGCGCTGGGGTTGCTTGCTCGTCGGGAAGCGGCGGCTTCGGCGGAAAGCTGGCGTCGAGTTCGCGACCGATCATGGCTTCGACCAAAGAATCGGGCGTCTCCGACGACGGCGTCGAGGTTCGCACTACTCGCCCGTCGCGCATGATCGTCACCGCATCGGCGAGTTCGAGCACCTCGTCGAGGAAGTGCGAGATGAACAACACCGTGATGCCCTGGTCGCTCAGCGAACGCACCAGCCGGTGGAGTTGGCTGCGCTCGGTGGTCGAGAGACGCGCCGACGGCTCATCCATCACCACCAACTCGGTGCGACGAGCCACGGCACGCAAAATCTCGATTCGCTGCTGATCAGCAACGCTGAGCTCGCCGACCTTTGACGCGGGATCGAGGCGGATTCCGGTGCGGTCGGCCAATTCTCGAAACCGTCTCAACGACTCGGGCCGATCAACCCATCCCCATCTCGTCGCCTCGACGCCGAGGAACACGTTGTCAACCACCGTTCGATCCGGGACGAGCGCCAGCTCCTGAGCAATGGTGGTGATGCCGGCGTCGAAGGCATGCCTCGGCGATCGGAACCGAACTGTCCGACCATCGACGGCAAGCGAGCCGCTGTCGGCGGCATACAGCCCCGCGATGATCTTGCCGACTGTCGACTTGCCTGCTCCGTTCTCGCCGACGAGGGCGTGGATCGAGCCGCGGTGGACGGCGAGGTTGGCGCCGTCCACCGCCTGCGTCGATCCGAACCGCTTGGAGACGTTCCTCAGCTCAACGTGGACTGGCCCGGGAGTTGCCCGGACGCTCACCCATCCCACTCCGCGGTGAACTGGTCGACGTTGGCCGAGGTGACCAGACCCTCATCGAAGAATCCCGCGTTCGGGTCAACGCCACCGGTGATGGTGCCGTCCGCCAGTGCAGCGATCATGGCTTCCATGGCGAGGCGGCCTTCGCTCGCGGGTGCGTAGAACACCGTCGCGAACCAACGCCCATCGCGGACGCCCTCGACCGCCGGCGACGAACCGCCCAGGCCGATGAGCGCGACGTCGCCGAGCATGCCCTCGTCAGTGAGCACCAATTCGACACCTTGCAGCGACTGGTCGGCACCCACCACCACGTCGAATTCAGGTTGCGCCTGCAGGATGTCTTGGATCGCGTTGATCCCGCCTTCAGGCCCCAGGTACTGGCCCTCGCCTTCGGCCACCACCTGAATGCTGGGATGGTCAGCCACGGCGCTGTCGAAGCCTTGACGGAGCGCAACGTCCAGCGGGATTCCCCGGATGCCGAAGACATAGACGACGCGGCACGGGTTGAGCCCCTCGCACGCCTCGATGGTGAGCCGGCCAGCCCGTTCACCGGTCACGACTGGGGGCGCGAGCACTGATGCCGCAATGCCGTCCACCTGAGGCTCGTTCGTGGAGAGATCGTCGCCGACGATCTGATTGAACAGCACGACCTGCATCCCGCTGGCCAACGCGGCCTCCACGTCGGGCACGAGCCCTGGTCCGTTGAGCGCAACCAGGATGATGCCGTCGTACTGGCCGCTGGCGATGACGTCCTGTAGCTGGGTGGTCTGGAGCTCGGCGTTGAACTGCGCGTCGAACTCGACAAGTTCGATGTTGTTCTCATCGGCAAGCCGCTGCATCTCGCCGACGGATGCCAGCAGGAACGTGTTGGCCGAACTCGCTGAGAGATACGCAATTCGCCGTGGCTCGGGGTCGGGCTCGTCAACAACAGCCGCTTCGGGTTCCGCCGCACTGTCGTCTTCGGGCTCGGCAGCCGGCGAATCGTCGCTACTGGCGTCGGGCTCATCGTCGCCAGTATCTTCGCTGCCGGTCGATGCTGCGACGGTCTGCGCCGTTGCGGCGGCGACCTCAGTTGTCTCGCCGTCGCCGTCGCCGCACGCTGCAGCCAACAGCGTGAACGCGAGCGCTACTCCGAGCATTTTCATCAGGTGGCGCGCCTTCATCGGATCCCCCCTCAGGCCTGGTTCCAGCCT
Organism: Acidimicrobiales bacterium; assembly: GCA_963663635.2. Lineage (GTDB taxonomy): Bacteria > Actinomycetota > Acidimicrobiia > Acidimicrobiales > Poriferisodalaceae > Poriferisodalis. The sequence continues at coordinate 234,721 of CAXXMY010000005.1, read as the reverse complement.
TTGGAGGCGAACGTAAGGACGCGCTCGTCACCCCTCAATGGGCAGATCGCTGTGATTGCGGGGCCTAGCGGTGCAGTTCATGCACGCGAGACCACGTGCTACCCAGTGGTGAAAGAGCGCTCCGAGCCAAGTTGCGGAACGAGGTCGGCCAAGGCGTCGTCGAGCACCTCGCCTCCGATCAGGCTGGCCGTGAGCCTTGCAATGGCCGGCGAGGTCTGGATTCCCGTGCCGCCTTGGCCGGCGCACCAGAAGAAGCCCGGAACCGCGGGGTCGCCTGATTGATCGCTTCGATCCCGGTGGCCACATCGATTTCTCGCGGACGGGCGTCGCAGGGACGATCGAGGTGTTCATCAGCCGGAGACCCCAGCAGCTGGCCGAGGCCTTCAGGCTTGAAGTAGAAGGTCTCGTCGGCGGAGATGACGAGCGGCCATGTTTCGCACTCGTAGCTCGTGCCGAAGGTGAAGATCGTTCTGCGAAAGGACCGCATGCTGAGCGCGGCAACAGCACATCGCTGTCGGCGAGACCGTCGGCATTGGAGTCCAGAAACGACCGCGACGCGGCACTCAGCAGCCGGTTGGCCGCCTCGCCGCACGAGGCCAGGAATTGGGCAGCAGAACGTCCAGTGCTGTGCGCAGTGAGCGTCGATTCGCGTTCGACCACGGCAACGTCGTGCCCGCGTCCCGCAAGTTCGAAGGCCGAAGAAACCCCAGCGATGCCCCCACCCACGATGACGACGTCGTAGTGCGAGTTCATCGGGCGAGATCTCGCTCGCCCCGGTGCGCCTCGATGGACCGATGGCGGCGGGTGTGCGGCCGGTCCGCCTTGGCCGTCACTGCTGAGACCGATCGAGTCGGTGCTTGCGCATCACGAGCTGCAGCGCCAGTCGCTGGTCGGGGTCATTCAAGTTGACGTGCAGCGCCTCGGAGATGCGGTCAATTCGCTTCATGACGGTGTTGCGGTGGACGCCGAGCATCGCAGCTGTGTTCGTCGCAGAAGATTGGCAGTTGAGGTAGGCCTCCAGCGTCCGAAACAAGGTCTCGTCGACATCGTTCGCCTCCAACGGGGCCAGGAAAGCACCCACAACACGGCCGAAGTCCGCAGAGCCGTACCAGCCCAGCATGATCCGCTGGATTCCGAGTTCGTCGATGTGCCGTACCGCAACGCGCCGTCCACCGGCACCGGCCAGCGTTGCTGCTTGGCGCGCATCGGTGAGACTCGCTCGCAAACCAGGCAGACCTGTGGAGGGTCGACCGACACCCGCACGCACCATGACATCTGGCATTCCGCCGACGAGCTGCCCGATTGCGTCGCGAAGGCGTCGTGCCATCTCGCGATAGTCCTCGACCGGCGGTTCGGCCCGGGAACTCACCCAGCCTGACCAGCCGTCGGTTCGCTCGATGAGGGGACCTTCGACGCCGCAAGCGCGCAGCAACTCCCCCAGCGTGTCGGTGTTCACAAGCACCCAAGCCGCATCGACACTGCCGGAAACTTCGACGTGGTAGGCGGTCACCCATCCCGCAGCCGACCATCCAGCCGTCGCCATCTGAGCCAGGACGGTCTCGTCGGGTAATTCGCCGCCGCCCACGACTTCGTTGAGCAGCGCCAAGCGGTGCCGGGCGTCACGCTCCATGACGAGCCGATCCCGCACGAGGTGAGCTCCGACGGCCCACGACGCCACGCCGAGCAGCTCAAGGCCCAGATGCACGAGCGCCTCGTCGGCTTCGTCGAGAACGCTGGCGAGCCAGAACCGGGCGGGCTCTCCGGGCACAACGATGACGGGGCAGGTCATGCCCGGCACACCGTCACCGCCCACGCGGGGCGAGCTAAATGGGCGCTGCCGCAGTGCCCCGCTCTCGACCACCACGTCCGGACCCGCAACGATCGCGCCGGTTGCCTCAACGAGCGAGCACGGCCGGCCAATCACGTCAGCCACGAGCGCCAAGGTGTCCGGCACGGTCTCCACATCGATGAGGCCGCGCAGCAACCTGGACACCATCGCCGCTTGGTGCACGGTGGGCTGCAGGAGCAATTCGCGTGCTGCCGCAGCCATCGCGAGCACGTCGGGCGTAGCGACCTCCATCAGCACGGTTTCGAAGCGATCTGCAAGCCGGCGGGTCGCGAGCCCGGGCGACGCCACAGCGTTCACTGCGACCAGTCCGGCACCGTTGCCATCGCGCACCACTCGCAGGGCGACGTCCAACGCATAGGAGTTCGGCGCCAGCGAGCTCGCATTCAGGACGATCAGGAGTCCAGGCGACATCGATGTCGCCATGTCGCAGCGCTCGACAACTGCGACATCGGTGACGACGCAGTCGAGGCCACGTTCGCCGGCGACGACTCGACAGTCGCCGAGCACGCCCGCGGCGCGCAGTTGCCGCAGAGTCAGCGGTTGGGTTCGCGAGCTGGAATGCAACACAACGGCTCCTACACGCAGGCAGCCCCGGCCGCTCTATTCTCCGCGATGTCGTGCCCGCGGCAGGACGGCAGGCTGTCCAAGACGAAGTCGATCCAGTTCTCTCCGGCAATCCGCCCGGCCACCTCGGAGCCGAGCGTGGCGAAGAGCAATGCCGCGAGGGCCGCGAGATCTGATGGCGACCGCATTCCGTCCACCAGCGGCAGGCAGTCGGGGTCGACGAGCCCGGCGCCCAGAATCGGGTTGATCGTGTGCAGCAGGTCGTCGATGAAGTCAGGTCCCAATCCCACAGATGTGTCCCCGGCGACGCTGATGGCATGGGAGATGTGGGACAGGTAATCGGCCAGATCGGGGTGATCGTCCGAGAGAAAACCGCCGAAGGCATTGATCCCGATGACGCCGCCGGAGGCCGCCACCTGACGCATCTGGGCGTCGGTGAGGTTGCGCGGGTGCGGGCACAGGGCGTCGCAGGACGAATGGGTCGCAACGAACGGGCGAGTGGCGATGTCGGCCACATGCCTCACACCGGCCGCGGACAGGTGGCTGACGTCGACGACCATCCCGAGTCGCTCCATTTCAGCCACGGCTTCGATGCCGAGCATTGTCAGCCCCGCACTGGCCGCAGCCTCGCCAACGCCGTCGGCCATCATCGTGCGGCGATTCCATGTCAGCGACATGCAACGAACGCCCAGCCGGTAGAAGGTTTCGAGGACAGCGAGGTCGGCGCCTAGCGGTTCCGAGCCTTCAAGGGCCAGCAGCAATGCAATCCGGTTCGACGCGAGCGCTTGTTCGAGATCTTCTCGGGTTTCCACGATGGCAACGTCGGCGGCATGGGTACGAGCCAGATGTCGGGCTTCCTCTAAGAGGAGCAAAGCCCGCCTGAGCGCAGCCTCGCCCACATGCTGGTCCTCGGTGAAGATCGGGAGGAACTGGAGGTCAACGCCACCCGCACGCAACTCGGGCAGCCAGTAGTCCCCGAAGGGATCGGCGTGGCCGCGCTCTCGCTGATGCAGGACGGCGAGCAGCAAGTCGTTGTGCGCATCGGCGACGCGGATCTCGCCCAAGCTCATGCGGCGAGCGGCCCGACTGCCTTGACGATGACCCGGCAGCCGCCGCCCGGCACGTAGGTCATCGGAATCTCCACGACGCTCGTGATGCGCACCGCAGATGCGTTGGCACCGGCTCGAATCGCAGCGTCTGTGGCTTCTTCCCGAGCGCTCCGCAGACAGTCCTCACGGCTCGATGCGTCATAGCTGTAGACCTTGTCGATCGATCCAGCAGCCTCGGCAATCGCAGCCCCAAACGCGTTCGCCACAGAGTGGTGCGGCGGCCAGACAACCTCGCTGATCCCTTTGAGCTGCGCCGGCACCAGGTGGGCTCCACCTCCGACCACCATCAGCGGCAACGGCGTGCTGGACGCCTTCATGCGCTCACACAACACCTGCACTCTCTCGTCAACCCAGTCGATGGCGGCCTCACAGACCGAATCCTCCACACCGCTCAGTAGCGCCGGATCCCCGAACCCTGTGAGACGGCCGACTGCCAGTGACACATCGGACAGCGTCAACGTGGACCCACCCATGCTCAGTGCATCGCTGATGACGCGATACCCCACCGAGTCGGGTCCGACCGAGACGCCATTGGCGTCCCTGCGCACGATGGTGCCGCCCCCGAGCCCGACCGAGATCAGATCAGGCATCCGGAAGTTGGTGCGAACGCCGCCGACTTCGACCGCAGCTGTCGACTCCCGGGGAAAACCGCTGATGAGGATTCCGATGTCAGCAGACGTACCTCCGACGTCAATCACCAGAGCATCGGAAAGGCCGGCCAGCGCGCATGCCCCGCGCATCGAATTTGTCGGCCCCGAACCCACCGTGAGCACCGGGTACCGGTCGGCTTCCTCGACGGTCATCAACGTTCCGTCGTTCTGGGTCAGGAAGCTCTCGACATCGAGTCCGAGCCTCGTGAGGGTGTCCCGAAATCCGTTCACAACCCGCCGTGCCACGGTGAGCAACGAGGCATTGAGAATCGTGGCGTTCTCACGTTCCAGCAGTCCCAGGGAGCCGACCGTGTGGCTCAGGGACACGGGCATGTCGCCCCCGCACTCCTCCTCGATGAGTTCCGCCGCGCGGAGCTCATGATCGCTGCAGGCCGGGCTGAAAGCGCACGAAACGGCGATGGCCGACACCTCACCTGCGCAGGAGTTGGCGAACCGCCGGATCGCGTCTTCGTCGAGCGCAGCGATGGGCGACCCGTCGTACTCGAATCCGCCCTCGGTGATCTCGCTGCGTCCGATCACGATGTCCCGCAGGTCCTCAGGCCAGTTGGCGCCCGGTCGCACGCCCAGCGAGGAGGGCGCCGCGAGGCGGAGCACACCAACTCGATCGAGATCGCGGCGCCGGATGATCGCGTTCGTGGGGTGCGTCGTGCCCAGCATCGCCTTGCCGAGCCGTGTGGCGTCGTCGAGTTGATTGATGACGGCCGTCATCGCGGCGACGATGCCGTCGATGGGTTCCGGGGTCGTCGCGGTCTTGGTCTCGGCGATGATGCTGCCCGCTCCGTCAACCACGACCGCATCGGTGTTGGTACCCCCGACATCCACGCCCAGCCGCAAGTCCTTCATCGCACACGCTCCCGGAAATCGACGTAGTCGATGTCGTATCCGAAGGCCCGTGGTCCCACGAGTTCCAGCATCCCGTCGCGGTGCCATTCGGGCGCACACGGCATCGCGAGGACGTTGAGGCGCTGTCCGTACGCCAGGCCTTCGGTGGTGATGGGATCGGCCGACTCGTAATCGAGCAGACACAACAGGTCAGGCACCGTGACCACAGCGGCGCCGTCTTCGAAAGCGATGAGGTTCTCGTTCTGGATCTCGACGCGCAGAGTTCGACTGGGATCGTCGAGGTGCTCGAGCACGACCGTGCCCCGTGCGAAGCCCTCGGTGGTGCGCCGATCGATGTCGATGACCTTGCCGCTGAACACGAGCGCTGCATCGGTGTAGTCAAGGAGTTCGTCCCAGGCTCCGTCGGTACCGAGCTTCACTTGGGCGAGGCGCGTGCCTACCTCGGTGCAGTAGCTCATGGACCCATGGATGCCGGCCCGCCGTACGTCTGCCACCGTCATCGGGTAGCAGCTGATTGCGTCGGCAAGGCCGAGCTGAATGACGGCGGCTCGGGCCAAGGACTCGGCGATCTGGTTCGTGTTCGCCTCGAATACGCACATGTTGCCCTTCTCATCGGCAATGGACATGGGCGCTGCCATCAGGCCGTGCAGCGTGAAGACCGTCATTTCGATCTGCGGAAAGGCTCTGCGCATACCGTCGGCGTCAACGACGGGCAACCCCATCTCGACCGCAGTTGCGATTGGCACCAGCGTGTTGACGCCTCCGACTTCTATCGGCATCAAGGCGACGGGGTCCTCGCCCAAGTACGCGGCGAGAGCGTTGATGCCCGCGCGGAACTCCGTGCCAGCGGGGATCTTTTCCAGAATCACGGTCGGCGCGCCGATGATCGCAGTCGTCAACACCCGTCCCTCGTCGGGCAGTTCGTCGACGCTCACGACCTTGGCGGGCCCGTGATCAGCGATGGCCTGCTTGACCAGGAGCTTTCCGACGTAGGGGTCGCCGCCGCCGCCGGTGCCCAGCAGTGTCGCTCCGAGCGCGAGGTCGTCGATGTCGTCGAGGGTCAGTTCTCTCACGCACATCCTTCCGCCGAGAGTGCTCGACAGGTTGATCAGTGAATGTACGCGGCCGCAGGCATGGCATTCGATGGGCACATCGCAACCCCAGGCTCTCGCTAGAGCGCACTCTGCCCTCCACAGGCAAGCTTCTCGCAGAGTCGGGATGCACCTGATCGGAAATCCATGATGCGCTCCACTGTCGGGCGTGTCACATTTGTCCGATAAATTTCAGTGTCTTTCCGACGCAAATTGCCGGGTCTCGTGCAGGCATGAAACCAGCATGAACTCTTCATGCTGGTTTCATGCAATGGCGAACCTTCAGGTGCGGAACATGCCGGATGAACTCCATGAACGCCTCCGCCGCTGCGCACAGCAGCGCAACTGTTCGATGAGTGCGGTGGTGCTCCAGGCCATCGAACGCGAACTTGAGCGGTGGGACTGGCTGGAGCGTCGGGCGACGCGGCCAAAGTTCGACCTTGGCATCAGCGCCGCCGACGTGATTGCTGAGGTGCGCCGCGAACGCGACGAAGAACTCGAACGTCGCTGCGTCACATGACTCGATACGTTGTGGACGCATCGGTGGCAGTTGAGTACCTGATGCAATCGCCCGTCGGAGCAGCGCTTGCCAGCACGCTCGACTCGGCTTCTGTTGACGCTCCAGAAATGCTTGATCCCGAAGTCGTGTCAGCCTTGCGCCGACACGTCAACGCAGGGCTGCTCACCGACGCACAAGCTGAGCTATTGATCGAAGACCTCGCGTCGTGGCCCATCAATCGCATTTCGCATCGGTTTCTCACGAGCTCGGCGTGGAAGCACAGACAAACCGTCTCCGCTTACGACGCCATGTACGTGGCCACAGCCGAAGCTGTCGATGCTCCACTGATTACAGCGGACGGCAAGCTAGCCTGGGCACCGAATCTCGGGATTGCCGTTCACTACGTCTCGTTGACGTGAACGGTGGGGTTGGCGAGATCAGCCGAGCAGGCCCATTCCGGCGACGGTGTCGCGCTCCTCGACGAGCTCCGCCCAGGTGGCCTCGATGCGGGAGCGGCTGAAGCCGTCGATGTCGAGGCCGGTGACGACGTGGCAGGCACCGCCGGACGTCGTCACGGGGTACGACGTGATGATCCCCTCGGGAGCCCCGTAGTCGCCGCTTGAGGGGATCGCCATGGATACCCAGTCGCCGCCGGGCGTGCCTGCCGCCCAGTTGCGCATGTGATCGACGGCTGCCGAAGCTGCCGACGCGGCGGAGGAAGCGCCGCGGGCGCCGATGATGGCTGCGCCGCGCTGCTGGACCGTGGGGATGAAGTCGTCCTCCAGCCATGCCTGATCGTCGACCAGTGCCGCCGCGTTGTGGCCGCCGACCTCGGCGTGAAAGATGTCGGGATACTGCGTGGCCGAGTGGTTGCCCCAGATCGTCATGCGGGTCACGTCATTCACCGACATGCCGGCCTTGCTAGCCAGCTGCGCGATGGCCCGGTTGTGGTCGAGGCGGGTCATCGCCGTGAACTGCGAGTCGTCGATGTTGGGCGCGTTGCGCATGGCGATCAGGCAGTTGGTGTTGGCCGGGTTGCCCACCACCAGCACTCGCACATAGCGGCTCGCCGCGTCGCTCAGCGCCTTGCCCTGCACAGTGAAGATGCCGCCGTTGGCTTCCAGCAAATCGCTGCGCTCCATGCCCGCCTTGCGCGGCATCGATCCCACCAGCAGCGCATAGTCAGCGCCGTCGAAGGCCTCGTTCGGATCGGAGGTGCCCTTGCGCCCGGCCAGCAGCGGGAATGCGCAGTCGTCCAGTTCCATCATCACACCGTCGAGCGCGCCCATCGCCGGCGGGATCTCCAGCATCTGCAGCTCGACTGGCTGATCGGGGCCGAGCATCGCACCCGACGCAACGCGGAACAGCAGGCTGTAACCGATCTGTCCCGCAGCTCCCGTCACGGCGACCCGGACTGGATTCTTGGCGGCTGCATCGTTCACGGCATTCTCCCTGGGTCAGTTGCGGGCTCGGTTCGGGCGCGGACACCTCGTCCCGGCTCCGGCGTTTCTAGCGGAGCGAGTGGCGTTGTGCACCACGCCGCGGCCGAGGAGGATGCCCGAGCGGTTCGAGACCCGAAACCGAGGCTTCGTGGTGTCGAGACGCGGGCTCAGCCAGGGGCTGCGCGGGCAGCGTCGACGGTGTTGGAAAGCAGCATTGCCCGGGTCATCGGACCGACGCCGCCGAGACGGGGCGTCACCCAGCCGGCCACCTCGCCCACGGATTCGTCGACATCGGAGAGGATCTTGCGGCCCTCGCGGGTAATGCCGGCGCCGACCACTGCCGCTCCCGGCTTGACCATGTCGGGCGTGATGAGGCCCGGGACGCCGGCTGCGGCGATGACGATGTCGGCCTGGCGGGTGTACGCGCCGAGGTCGGCGACACCGGTGTGCACGACGGTGACGGCCGCGTTGGCCACCGGCCGTTTCAGCGCCATGAGCAGCGCCATCGGTCGGCCGATGGTGAGGCCCCGGCCCACAATCACGACGTGGCGGCCTTCCACCGGCACCCCGTAGTGCTCGAGCATCACCTGGATGCCCCGGGGCGTGCAAGGCAGCGGGCCGTCGACGCCCATCACCAGGCGGCCCAGGTTGACGGGGTGCAGGCCGTCGGCGTCCTTGTCAGGGTCGATGGCCAGCAACGCCGCTTCCTCGTTGAGCTGACGCGGCAGCGGGAGCTGCACGATGTAGGCGTGCACCGCCGGATCGTCGTTGAACAGGTCGATCACAGTGTTCAGTTCGGCTTGGCTGATGTCGGCGGGTAACTGCTCGTGAATCGAGGCGATGCCGACCTCTGCACAGTCGCGGATCTTGGCCCCTACGTAGCTGTGCGACGCCGGGTCATCGCCCACGAGAATCGTGCCGAGCCCCGGCTGCAAGCCGCTGCCCTCAAGCTGGCTGCGCAGGTCGTCCTTGATCTGCTCCGCCAGCGCCTGTCCGGCCAGAAGCACCGCAGTCATCGCCCGAACAGTAGCGGTGGCACCACGAAGTCCCGTCCGTGTGCCCCGAGAGCGCCGTTGCTCGGCTCTGGGTCAGCGAGCGGTTGCCGGCTCAGTTTCGGAATGGCACGCCAGCAGCTCTTGTACAGAAGAACGCACATCGGCCTCGGTCCACCCTGCAGATGTGGCTTCTGCGACGACTCGCAGCGCCTCCACGAACAACTGTGACGGGCTCTCAGTCGCGCCCAACGCTTCCAGCAGCTTCGCCTGCAACTCGTAGACCGACGCCCGCCTCGTTTCGAGCCATGTCTCGATGCAGCCGACGCCGGACTCACGCAGCGATGACGATTGCGTGGTCGACTTCGCGGCGGCCCGGGCCATGAGCAGGATTGTACGTGCCGGCTGTCGCCAGTCTTGGTCGAATATTCATTCCGAATTACCGAGTGCGCTGAGGCAGTCTGCTGCCGATGGACGGCAGGCGATATACCTCGGCCTCGGAACTGCGAGCAGTCTTCAACGCAATCATCCTCCCGCGAGTCGAGCGTGGCGAACTCGATGAACTCGTGCTGTCGAGCGCGGAAGCCGCAGCCGTATCTCAGCAACCGCCGGGCACGGTGAGCCAGCTTGTCGGCTACTACGACGCAGGCCGGCGGGTGGCGGTCGCGCATCGATTTGTCACACCTGACGGCGAGTTGGCGGCGTCGGGCAAGCCTGACCCCAAGGAAGTACGCGTGGACGCAGAGCTGCTCGTGCTCGATGCGCGGGTTGCCTGATCTCAGCCGACGCCTCTGCTTCGCGGGCACAACCCTGACGTTGCGCCCTCAAGGCATCAGTTGGCGTTCTGGGTGGTCGTGTTGCGGGTGCGGGCGGTGCGTCGTATGTGCAGGCGGCGAAGGGTCGGCGCAGCGGCGGCAAGGGTCCGATCCGCTGCGGCCAGGACTTTACCTGCGGTGCCGGGGGTGTCGTTATCGATGAGGTTGCCCATTACTTGCAGGGTGAGGCGGGCGATGGCGTCGGTGCCGACTGCGAGACGCAGGCCCGTGCGCAGGATGCGCGGGTGCCCGATGAGGAACGAGAAACGTCGGCCAGTCCGCAGGAACGCATCGAACTTCTCAGCGACGATGCGGTCGTAGGTGTCGGCAACCGCTTCCGGGTCGACTGTGAACAGGTCGGCCGCCAGGATGCCGGTTTCGAGGCCGTAGTCGATGCCCTCGCCGTTCATGGGGTTGATCAGCCCGGCTGCGTCGCCGATGGCGACCCAGCCGGGGCCGTGCCGCTTCGTGGCGCTCATCGGCAGTCGCCAGGCGCGGGGGCGCTCCAAGTACGGGCCGAGCTGCCAGCTGTCGACAACCAGGTCGCGGTAGCTGTCGCACAGGCGGTTCAGGTTCAGGCTCGCGAAGCCCTTCATAGTGCTGAGCGCTCCGACGCCGATGTTGACCGTGCCGTCGCCGGCGGGGAACAGCCAGCCGTAGCCGGGCACCGCCGTGCCATCGGCATCGCGCAGTGTCAAGCACGCTTCGAGGTATTCGTCGGCGTGACGGGGCGTCTCGGCGTAGGTGCGGATGGCGAGGCCGAACGGCTCTGCCGGGTCGCGTAACGCGCCGAGCATGCGAGCGGCCTGGCCCTGGGCACCAGCGGCGAGCACAACGAGGTCAGCAGTCCAGCGCTCGCCTCCGGCCGTGACGCCTACGGTGCGACCGTCTTCGATGATGGGAAGCGCCTCGGTACCAAAGCGCAGCTCGGCTCCAGCCGCAGCGGCGCCGTCACACAGAGCGCTGTCCAGTCGGCGTCGCGGCCACACCGCTCCGTACGGGCCGAACTGCCCGTTCGCCGGCCAGTCCAACTCGCGCACGCGCCGCCCGGCGATCATCCGCAGCCCCGCGATGCGATGGGCTTCGTCGAGCGAAACGCCGAGCTCACCCAGTGCTGCAACCGCGCGCGGCGTCAGGCCGTCGCCGCAGACCTTGTCGCGACCCGGAGGCGCCTTCTCGAACGCAGTCACCTTGATACCGGCGCCCGCGGCACGCATGGCCGCCGCCGCACCGGCGGGACCGGCCCCGATCACGATCATGTCCCGGTGCGGCACCGCTACAGCCTGCCGGTACGCACGCCGGATCGCTCAGCCAGCGACGTCGGCCGCGGTCGTCGGTCTGGCTCGACCCGCTGCGGCCGCCAGCGGGAGCAGCACCGACTCGTGAGCGAACTCCAGCACCCGCACAGCAATGGCGAACGCAGCGGCATCACCCAGTCCGAAACGGTCGGCGAGCAGGGCGGCGACAACAACTTCCCGCACACCGAGCCCTGCGGGTGTGATGCCGACCATGCCCACCAGCACGCCGGCTGCCGTTGCACCGGCGACCAGCCAGACATCGTCGAGGCCAGCTCCGACCACGGCAAGGGCCAGCAGCACCGTTGCCACGAGCCGCAGTGCGACTGAAGAGCCGTAGATCGATGTCGCCTGCCAGACCGTCGACCGTTGCGCGCTGAGCGCGTCGGGAGGGATGCGGTCAGCTACCCGACGCAGGAGCACCACACGGCGCATACAGCGATCGATGCGCCGCCACCACGAACTGGCCCCCGCGAGCGTCCACGGCAGCGTCACCAAGCCCACCGCCGCGCCGGCGCCGATCACAATGCGCACAAGCCAGCCGCCGGCGGTGCCCAGCCAGTCACTTGGCGCCCACAGCGCTGCGAACACGGCGGCCCAACCGACGAGCGTGGCGGTTTCGACCACAACTGAGGCTCCTGCGACAGCCCGGTTGACGCCCAACGGGGCGGCCAAGGAGGCACGGGCAGCGATGGGCACCAAGCCAGTGGGCAGGTAGCGGGTGGCTTGCGACAACATCCAGATGCGAAGCGCGGGCCGGCACGCCAGCGGTGTGCCGTAGCCGCCGATCAGCTTGCGCCACGCGGCTGCCAGCAGCAGCGTCGCCGAGAACGACACAGCGACCGCCCCGATCAGCCAGCCAGCTTCGACGTTCAGGTCGATCTGGCGCAGGTCGTCCCAGTTCCGAACGGCCAGCCAGATCATCACGGCCGCGGTCGCCAGTCCGAGCGTCCACCTCACGGCGATGCCGACCCACCGCTGCGTGCCGGTGCCGCCTCCGATGCCACCCGAGGGGCGTCCCGTTGGCATCCGGCCGAGCGTACCGGCGCTCCCGGGAACCAGCCGAAGCTCCGCCAGGAGGGCTCCCAGCCAGGTCCGCTGCGAGACTGGGGCAGTGCGACCTGTGCCGGCGAAGCCGCCTGCGGAATTGCCGGCTCTAAATGTGGACAAACGGGGACTCTTCGGCAAGTTCGTTGCGTGGGTTCTCAGCGGCGCAGTTGTGTGGTTCTTCTCGACTGTCGTTGTGTGGATGAGCCTCATCGGGGACTGGGACGACCCGCATCCGCCGAACCCGATTGCCGCATGGTCAGTGGCCGCGATTTCCATCGCGGCGATCACGTTGATCGCCAGGAGCATGCGGTTGCGCGCGGTGCTCTACACCGCATTCGCGATGCTTCCCGTGCAACTCGTGTGGTGGGGACTGTTTGTGATCCCCAACGCAGGAATCGCGAACTGAGGAATCAGTCGCCCGCGCTTGTTCCCATTTGATCGTTCTCGCGCGTCTCGGGCGAGGGTCTCCGACAGCGCCTCTCAACGAGCACAAACCTTGCGAGACTGGGGCGGTGCGGGTGGTGCTGGTTGCCCCGGGGTTTCCGACGTCGCTTGACGATCACCGCAAGCCGTTCTTGGCGGACCACGCCAACGCACTCGCCGACGCCGGCACGGACGTCACCGTTGTGTGCCCCGCTCACCCTGACGCACCGGCCCGTCACCATGTCGGCAACGTGGAGGTCGTGCGCGTCCGCTTCGGCCCCCGCGCCGTCGAGGCGCTCGTCGCCAAGGGCGAGAGCTACCGGGTCTTCGCAGGCCTGTCTGCGCTCTGGGTGATTCCAATGATCGCCGCGCTGTGGCGCGAGACCGTCCGCCAGCTCAGCCGACGCGCCGACCCCGATGGCTCAAGCGTCGCGCACGGCCACTGGTGGTTCCCCTGCGGCCTCGTTGCCGTCGCGGCCGCGCTCTTTGTGCGTCGGGCCGCCAGCGTTGTGCACATCCACGGCTCCGACGCCGCAGTCACCACGAACCCCGTGCACCGCTGGCTGGCCCGTCGAGTCCTTTCACGCGCCGACGCCGTCGCTACCGTCTCCGACGATCTCGCAGCGTGGGCCAGCTCGCTGACGAGTCACGCCAAACCGGGCCCCCGCATCGAACTCGTGCCCATGCCCGTCGGCGCCCATCGCTTCGAAGATCTCGGCCCGCCACCACCCGACGGTCCCGTCGTCGGCGTCGGACGCCTCATGGCTGAAAAGGGTTTCGACATCCTCATCGAAGCTGTCGCCACCCTGCCCGCGACCGACCGGCCCGACGTTGTCCTCGTCGGCGACGGCCCCGACCGATCAACGCTCGCCGCCCTTGCCGTCCGCCGCGACGTCACCGTGCACTTCACCGGCGCACTCGCACCCCCCGAAGTGGCCAACTGGTACCGCGCCGCCCGAGTCGTGTGCATCCCGAGCCGCCGCGAAGGCTTCGGCATGGTCACAGCCGAAGCCCTCCTCGCCAAGCGCCCAGTCGTAGCCACCGCAGTCGGCGGAGCGCCCACCCTCGTCACCGACAGCAGCACCGGCCACCTCGTGCCCCCCAACGACATCGACGGTCTCGCCCGCGGCCTCGCAGACGCACTCGCGCGCACCAACGTCGACGCTGTCTCCGACCGAAGCGTTGCCGAGGCCCTCGGGCCCCTCGCCCCACAAGCCCACGCGAGTGCGCTACTCCAGCTCTACGCCTCACTTTGAACCTCACCGGGTTTCACGCAGGCAGTGGGGAGCCTTCGGTTCGGTGAAGGCGGCGGTATTCGGCTGAGCGAACCGAGCATGCGGTGCGCATGTTGGCTGCGCTCAGCGGGGCGTGACGACGTTGACGCCGCTCAGGTCTGCGAAGCCGGTTGCGTCAGCGGTGACCACGGTGCGGTTCGTGGCCCGGGCAGTCGCAGCGATGATGAGATCGTGGGCGCCGCGGGGTCGGCCTCCGCGGCGGGTCTCGGCGAGCAGCATGGCGTGCTCCGCTGCGACCTCAGTGTCGTATGCGACGACCGGGATGGTCTCGATGACGGCTTCGACGAAGGCTTGCCTCTGGGCACGACGGTGCGTCGTCGCCAGATCGACTCCTACGAGCAGCTCTGCCACGGTCACTGCGGCAATTGCGACTGTGTCGTCGTCGCCGATCACATCGCGCAGATATCCGCCAGAGCGCTCCGAGTCGATCAGCACGGTTGTGTCAAGCAGCAGCGAGCTCATCAACGGTCGTCGACTTCGAGCAGACCGCGGACTGCTTCGAGTTCTCGTGCCCAGTCCGGGTCGGGGCTCATTCGCTCGAGCAGCGCCCGAACCTCGGCGCCCGTTCCTCGAGCCACCGGCTCGATGCGAGCAATTGCGCGACCTCGGCGAATGACCGTGAAGCGCTCACCGCGATGCTCGACCGCGTCGAGCAGATCCGAGAGGCCCCGCGCCGCTTGAGTCGCAGTCACATCAGTCACGGTGCCACACTAGCGGACTGTTTGATTATCAGTTTATCGGATTATCGGATCGCAACGGCAGCCACGCGACCGAGGCCTACAGCGCGGCGACGATCTCCGCCATCAACTCGCCGGCCTCCGTCGGATTCAACCCGACACGCACACCCGCGTCGCGCAGCGCCTCCATCTTGGCCGCGGCAGTCCCCTTGCCGCCCGAGACGATGGCGCCAGCGTGCCCCATCTTCTTCCCCGGCGGCGCCGTGACGCCAGCGATGTAGCTCGACACCGGCTTGGACATGTGGTTCTTGATGAACTCGGCCGCTTCTTCCTCAGCCGAGCCGCCGATCTCGCCGATCATCATCACGGCCTTGGTGTCGGGGTCGGCCTCGAACGCTTCGAGGCAGTCGATGAACGAAGTGCCCGGCACCGGGTCGCCGCCGATGCCAACGCACGTGGTGACACCGATGTCCTTTTGCTGCAGCTCGTACAGCGCCTGGTAGGTCAGCGTGCCCGAGCGGCTGACGATGCCGACGGGCCCGCCTGCCTTGGCGATGTGGCCGGCGGTGATGCCGATGTTGCACTCGCCGGGCGTGATGATCCCCGGGCAGTTCGGCCCCAGAAGTCGCACATGGGGATAGTCACGCTTCAGCAAGTTGAAAAAGCGCGCCTCGTCGTGGGCGGGCACGCCCTCGGTGATGCAGGCCACGAACTCGATGCCGGCTTCCGCGGCGTCCATTACCGCGGAGAACACGCCGGGCGCGGGAATGAAGATGCACGAGGCGTTGGCGCCGGTCGCCGCGACCGCTTCGGTGCAGTTGGCGAACACGGGGACGCCATCCACATCGGTGCCGGCCTTGCGAGGGTTGGTGCCCGCGACGACATTGGTCCCGTAGTCCCGATTCAGCATGCCGTAGTACCGGCCCTGCGAGCCGGTGAGGCCCTGGTAGACGACCTTGGTGTCCTTGTTGACGAAGATGCTCACGTCACGCTTCCTGGTTCAGCTCGCAGCCGCGGCCAGCGCGACGGCTCGGCGAGCGGCGTCGAGCATGGTCGGTTCCATCATCAGCTTGTCGTTCAGATGCGGCGCCAGGATTTGGCGGCCCTCGGCGGCATTCGTGCCATCCAGGCGCAGCACGATCGGCGCCCCGATGTCGACCGCCTCGAGCGCCCCGATGATGCCGTTGGCCACTTCCTCGCCACGGGTGATGCCGCCGAAGATGTTGATGAAGATGGCCCGCACGTCAGGGTCGTTGTTGATCACCTCGAGTGCGTTGGCCATCACCTGGGCATTGGCGCCGCCCCCGATGTCGAGGAAGTTGGCGGGGCGGCCGCCCACCTGGTTCACCACGTCCACGGTGCTCATGGCAAGCCCGGCACCGTTGGCGATCACACCGACCGAGCCTTCGAGGCCCACGTACTGCAGGCCCTTGGCGTGGGCCGCTTCCTCGCGCTCGTCGCGGGGCTGCGTCTCGTCGTACTGCGCATAGTCGGGGTGCCGGAACACGGCGTTGGAGTCCAGCGTGACCTTGGCGTCGAGCACGTGCACCCGGTTGTCCGGGGTGAGGATGAGCGGGTTGATCTCGACGAGGTCGGCGTCGCCTTCGGTGTAGGCCACGTAGAGCTTGCCGAGCATCTCGACGGCCTGGTCGGTGGCGACAGGGTTCAGGTTGGCACCCTCGACCCAGGCCCGGGCGTCGGCTTCGGTGAGTCCGACCGCGGGGTCGATGAGCACCTTGCTGATCGCGTCGGGGTTCTCGGCTGCAAGCGCTTCGATCTCCACGCCGCCTTCCGCCGACAGCATTCCGAGATGCTTCTTGGCCGAGCGGTCCAGCGTGAAGCTGGCGTAGTACTCCTCAGCGATGTCCGACGCCTTTTCGATCCACAGGCGAACGACCACGTGGCCGTTGATGTCGAGGCCCAGGATGTTGCCAGCGTGGGTGCGCACGTCGTCGATCGTCGCGGCGAACTTGACGCCGCCGGCCTTGCCGCGACCGCCGGTATGCACCTGCGCCTTGACCATGACGGGAGTGCCCAAGCGCTCCGCGGCGGCCGCCGCCTCGTCGACAGAAAAGGCGACTGCACCGTCAGAAACCGGCAGGCCGTAGCTCGCGAAGAACTGCTTCCCTTGGTATTCGAAGAGATCCACGGCCGGGATCATACGGGGCGGCCCGCGCGCGGCGCTGAGGCGCCACCGGACGAAATCCACTGGACGATCAACAAGGCCGAGACCTACCTTCGCCGCCATCGATGCGACGACCTCGGGCCGCGCCGAGCCGCGTCGGCGGCGGCACCTACAGTTGGGAACGTACCCGTATGGCTATCGACGAAATCGAGCGGACCGCCATGGTGCAGCAGCTCATCAACACCCTGGGCCCCGAGCCCGCAAGCACGCTCATGAAGTGCGTCCTGCCCGACGGCGCCGATCGGATTGCCAGCAAGACCGACTTGCACGCAGTTGAAGATCGATTGCGCGCCGAGTCGGCGACGCTACGTGCCGAGTTCAAAGCCGACATCGCCGAGATGACACGGGTCATCGTCGCAAGCAACCGGAACTACATGCTGACGACGGTCGGAATCATGGTCACCATCCGGGTGACCCTCATCGTCAGCGCCTTCACCTGACCGATTCTCCGGCGCGAAGAACTGGAAATCCGTTATTCGGTCGGCGTGAACCCACGAAGTGCAACTTGAGTGCTACGTGTCGGTCCGCATACGGCTGTCGCCCTTGACGGCACGGCTCCGTTTCTTCCTCCCCAGTCTGGGGCTGCATCCCACGATGATGGCGAGAAGGATGAGCACGACGGCACCGAGCAAGAGTGCCCAAAGGAAGCCGCCGAAATCGAACCAGCTGGCCGCGGACTCAGCCGAGACTTGCGGAATGCCGACGCCAACGACGACCGATACCGAGAACCACAGCCCAACGGCAATGGTGGGTCGCCTCCTCCCAAGGAGGCGACGGGGCGGGTGCTGTGGCTCGGGCTCCGTAGGTTTCGGCGGTACCGGCGGCTCACTATCACGAACCGGAGGTAGTGGTGCTCTGGGAGGTTCAGGCCGTGCAGGCGGTGCGACGCCCTTGCATTGGCCGCATCGCGTTCGACCGCGACCAGAGACTGTAGTTCTTGCATCGTTCGCCATTCCGCGTATAGCCAGAACACTGCCTTGACGGGCTCATGGATGGATTCCTCACTCGTTTCCGCCCGATTCCAGCCCCCACCCGGGACGGGGTGCACGGCAGTGCACCCCGGCTTCGGAGCCCCACAAGTGCGTGGTGTACCTCTACGGCCTAGTCACAGAAATCAAGAGAGCGGTCCGGCGCTCCGCAATGAACTCGACCGCTTCATCGACAACGGCAACAAGCCAGGTGTGCGTCCCTACCGCTTCGGCCACCTGTACGAGGCGGTCGCGATCATCGTCAGCGGGGTGCTCGTGCGAACCCTTGCGCTCTTGCATGTCTCAGTATTTCATGAGGCATCGCTGCCTAGGCGTTTCAATTTGGCGAAGCTTGCGACGAAGGTCTTCGTGCCGAGATTGGAGAAGTGCACGGTGACCTCCCAATCGTCGGCGTCGGGGCGCAGACTCTGGACAACCCCGGCGCCGAACGTGGGATGCAGCACCTCGTCGCCGAGGCTGAAACCAAGCGAGTCCGCTGACGCCGTTTCCGACATTCGAGCGGCCACTCGGAGACGCGCCTGCTCGCGGCGAGCCTCACGCCCTTTCGCAGCAGCGCTGTCGGGCTGACTCGCTGTGTGCCGCGCGACGCTTCGACTGGACATCTCCGCCTCGCTGAGCTGGCTGTGCTCGCTGGGCCGGCCCCAGTCGCTGGTGGCCGGACGCCACGAGCTGCGGTAGCGCCCGATGTCGGGCGAGCGGTCCTCCAGCAACGATTCTGGGATCTCGCCGAGGAACCGGCTGGGCGGGTTGTACTGCGTCTGGCCGTGGAGCATGCGGCTCCATGCGTGCGTCAGGTACAGCTTCTTGCGGGCACGGGTGATGCCGACGTAGGCAAGCCGGCGCTCTTCTTCGAGATCGTCCGGTTCGGTCATCGACCGAGAGTGCGGGAACACGCCGTCCTCGAAGCCGGTCACGAACACCACGTCGAACTCAAGCCCTTTGGCGGCATGCAGGGTCATGAGCGCTACCTGCGAGGCGTCGGTCATCTCGTCGACGTCACTGACCAGAGACACCTGCTCCAAGAACTCCTCGCAAGACTCGAAATCGGCCGCGCTGCCGACGAGCTCTTCGAGATTCTCCCGGCGTCCTTCGGCTTCGATGGTCCCTTCGTCGGTCAACGCCTGCAAGTAACCAGAACCCTCCAGCACCGACTCCAGCACCGCTGCTGGACCCTCGGGCACACATGCCGCAGCCCGGTCCAGCAGTTCGCGAAAGCGCTGCAGGCCACCGCGGGCCGCACCTCGCACGCCGGCTTCGTCAAGGCGATCGAGCACATTGGCCAGCGGCACGCCCTCACGTCCAGCCAGTGCATCGAGCCTGGCGATGCTGCGATCGCCGACGCCTCGCGTCGGCAGGTTCACGACGCGCTTGAGCGACACCTCGTCGGAAGGGTTCACCGCAGCGCGCAGGAACGCCAGCGCGTCCTTGATCTCGCGCCGGTCGTAGAAACGGGTGCCGCCGATGATCTGGTACGGCACGTCGTTGGCAAGCAGTTCTTCCTCGATCACCCGCGACTGCGCGTTGGACCGGTAGAACACAGCGGCGTCGCTCCAGTCGATGCTGCCCTCGGCGTGCATCCGCCGGATCTCTGCGCACACGAATCGGGCTTCGTCGGCCTCGTCAGCGCCTCGGTAACGAATGGGCCGTGCCCCGCCGGTTCGATCGGTCCACAGGTTCTTGGCCGGCCGGCCCATGTTGTTGCGGATCACCGCGTTGGCGGCATCGAGGATGGACTGGCTGGAGCGGTAGTTCTGGTCGAGCACGTAGGTGGAGCTGTCGGCGAACTCGCTGTCGAACTGGAAGATGTTGGTGATGTCCGCGCCTCGGAAGGCGTAGATGGACTGGTCGGAGTCGCCGACGACGAACACGTTCCGGGGCGGGCCCGACAGCAGGCCGACCAGGCGCACCTGTGCCAGGTTCGTGTCCTGGTATTCGTCGACGAGGATGTGTGAGAAGCGCTGCTGGTATTCCTCGGCCACGTCCGGATGCGTCCGCAGCAGCTCGACGCCGACCATCAGCAGATCGTCGAAATCCATGGCGCCGGCGCGTTGCAGCCGCTTCTGGTACTCCGAGTAGATGCGGCCGATCGCCTTGGCGGAGGGTCCCCCGCCGTCGGGCGTCTCGGCCAGGTCGGCAGCCTGCACGGGCGAGATCAGGCGGTTCTTCATGGTCGAGATCGCCGCGTGCACGGCTCGGTCACCGAACCGCTTGGGGTCGAGGTCGAGATCTCGCACGACGTAACGGGTGAGGCGCCGGGCATCGGCCTGGTCGTAGATGCTGTACGTGCGGGGGTAGCCCAGCACGTCGGCATGGCTGCGCAGGATGCGGGCGCACGCACTGTGGAACGTGGAGATCCACATCCGCTCGGCGACAGGGCCGATGAGGCTGCCGATACGGTGCCGCATCTCCTGCGCGGCCTTGTTGGTGAACGTGATCGCCAGAAGTTCGAACGGGCTGGTGCCGCGGTGGTGCACAAGGTGTGCGATGCGGTGAGAGAGCACCCGCGTCTTGCCCGAGCCGGCCCCGGCCACCACCAGGGCCGGGCCCTCGCCGTGCATCACTGCGGCACGCTGGCCGGCGTTCAGCGGCGCGAGTATCGGGTCGTCGAGTGTGCTCATCGGTGCGAGGGGCTCATGCGTGCGAGGGGCACATGGGTACGAACGGCCCATGCGTGCGGAAATAGATACGGATGGCGCCGGTGCCCTTGGGCCGGCCCAGGTTGGCTCGTGCGAGTCGCTTCATGTCGTGTAGTCGGCGTTGATGCGGACGTATTGGTCGGTGAGGTCGCAGCCGTAGACCGTGAACGAGCCCCCCCCGTGGGGGTTCACCCCCAAGTCCACCGAGATCAGCACTTCGTCGAATGCCAGGTAAGCCTCGAGCTTGGTCAGCGCCGCGGGGGTGACCGGCGTCGGATACACCTCCTGTTCGCCGAAGCGGATCACCACGTTGTCGGGGTCGATGTCGGTCTCGTCGCTGCACTTGCCGACGGCCATCGCGACCCGCCCCCAGTTGGGGTCGCGGCCGTGCACTGCGGTCTTCACGAGCGGCGAGTTCACAATGGCCTTGGCGACGCGTTTGGCCTGAGCGTCATCGCGGGCGCCGCTCACGGTCACCACAACGAGCGTCTCGGCGCCCTCTCCGTCGAACGCGAGCTGGCGTGTCAGGTCGAGGCACACGGCACCCAGCGCCGACTCCAACTCGGTCTCGTCGACAGGCCCTGCCGCACCGCCCGCCAGCATCACGACCATGTCGCTGGTGGACGTGTCGGTGTCCACGCTGAGCGCGTTGAAGGTGACGTCGCACACCCGGCGCAGCATCGCGTCGAGCTGATCCGGCGCCACCTCGGCATCGGTGGTGATCACCGAGATCATCGTGGCCATGTCGGGCTCGATCATTCCCGAACCCTTGGCGATGCCGACCACAGTGGCAGCGCCGGCAGCTGCGCTCGCGGTCTTGGGATGCGTGTCGGTGGTCATGATCGCGGTCGCCGCCGCCGTGGCGTCGCGGGAGTCGAAGGCCTGCGCTGGCGCTGCGGCCAGCCGGCCGAAGTACGAGTCGATCTTCCCCTCGGGGTAGTACACGCCGATCACGCCAGTGGAGCCCACCAGAATCTGATCGGGCTCGCAGCCCACCACGTCCGCAACGCGCTGAGCCAGGTTTGCTGCGTCTCGCTCGCCCTGATCGCCGGTTGCCACGTTGGCATTCTTCGACACCACCACGACCGCCTGCGCCCGCCCGTCGGCAACGTTGGCCTGGCTGCGGCGCACGCTGGCTCCGGCAAAGAGGCTCTTGGTGAACACGCCGGCTGCGGCCGCCACCCGATCAGCGGCCAGCACCATCACGTCGTCGGTGTCGTCCTTCATGCCGATGTTGCCGACATGGCAAGCGAAGCCAGCCGGCAAGTCCACCGGCGCGGCCGTACCCCCGAGCCCTGCTGAGGCCGTCTCGTGTGAGGCCATTCCTGCTGAAGCCATCCCTTCTGGAGCCACGGCGAACCGTCGCCGCAGGTGTTCCCGCGGACTGGCCGCGGTGGTGGGGCCAAGGTAGTTGCGGTTGCGCCGAGAGCCTCCGGCAATTCAGCAAACGAAAGCGGCGTCAGGCTCAGCGGTCGCTGTCGGGCACCGTGAACAGTTCGTCGACGTGCAGCGTCCAGTTGGCACGCCGGCGATTCGGGTCGGCCGTGCTGCTCTTGCCAGTAGCCGAGCCGGCGTAATTGACCGGCAGCACAATTCCCCGCAGGAAACTCGCTCCCATGGTCTCGCTGCCCCAAAACACGACCTCGTCGCCGCCCGATTCCCACCACGGCTCGCCGGGCGCGCCGCCCCGGTAACGCTCGCCGTGCTGCTCGATGTTGAATGTTCCCCGCAGCAGGCAGCGAATCCCCGGTCCGGGATGGACATGCGGATCCGAGACGTGGCCCGCTCTCGAGGTGATCTGGTCGAGACGGAGCAGCCACTCGCTGCCCCGGCCCAAGTCCAACGTGGTGATGAGCCGGCTCATCCGGTGGATCGTGAGCACGTCGGCACCCGCCAGCAGGGTGTGGGGCCTATTGGGTCGATCGACCTCCCAGCGCCAGACCTGCGACCACTCGGCCGTGCCTTCCGCCTCGTAGCCCTCCGAGGCCGCCGCGGACTCCCCTGCTCGCAGGTCGCGCCCGTTGACCGCCACTTCGCCGTCGCGCACGTAGAGCAGCCGCGGCAACGGCCCCAGCGGTGTCGAAGTTGCGCCACCAGTGAGGATCTGGTCTTGGTAGAAGTTGATGTCGAACGGCATGCGCTCTATTCGAAGATAGTTACCGTTGACCGACGGCGCGTAGCCCGTTTCGGTGCTCACAGAATCACTTCGACTCTGGCCCCGTTTTGCTCGTTGGGCCGCAGCAAGCTGTCCTCAGAACCGCGACCACGCTCGGACGGCGAGCCGTCGTCCGCAGGCCGGACCACTTGGCAAAAATGCAAATCCCCGGCCGCATGCCACGAAGGCATTAGCGGAACCGGGGATGCGCGACTCACTATACGATCTGCCGCCGCGGCAATCAACTCCAGCGTGGAGAAGGCGCTCTCAACAAAACGTCTTGACGCTTACCGCCTGCACGCCACCACAGACGACGACGCGTGGGCACTGTACCGATGGAACATTCAGGCGTCAGCGGCTGTGCTCGCCTTCGCCGCCGACCTCGAAGTCACGCTCCGCAACACAATTCACGACCGATTGACTGACCGTTTTGGTCGTGAGGATTGGTGGGCGTCGCCGGTTCTGCTGCTTGACGACGTCACGAACGAAATGTTGACAGAAGTGGTTCGCAGGTACCAGAAAAAGCTCGCGAGGGGCACTGTGAGCTCTGGACGGGTGGTCGCCGACGCCACCCTTGGAGTCTGGGTACATCTGCTCAGCCGCGGAGGCCACAGTGCACTCGGCCGAACGGTCGACTACGAAGCAAAGCTCTGACGCCCCACTCTGCGCTTCGGTTTCTCCAAGGGAACACGGACCCGATCAGGGCGAGAACGCAGGCCCAATCGTTCCGACGTACATCGCCGCGCCCAAACGTTTCAACGGCTTCGCAACCGGGCCGTCCATCACGAGCCTTTGTTCAAGGGCATCACGGCCCCGGGATCGAACGAACTCATACCGCTCCAAGAGGTGCGGGAACAGAGCATCGAGCTTCTGGGGTGGATGTGCCCAGACCTCGCCGCAATGCACCGCCAGTCCGGCGAGTTCGTTGCCGTGCTCGCCCGCCAGCCCACCGACTGAACAGCCTTCTAGTTGGCATGACCTTGAATCGGCCGACGTGATTGTCATCGAGCTGTCCCACGCACGAAGTAGGCCGGCCAGCCGGAACGAGTTCAGGGCTGAAGTGGGGATGCGGCGTGTCGCTTCCGCGCTCCGTCCGCTGCTGGCCGCAGAATTCGGCTATTTCCATTCGATGGTGCCGGGGGGCTTGGAGGTGATGTCGTAGACGACCCGGTTCACGCCGGGCACCGCGGTGGCGCTGTCGGCTCGGATCTGGTCTTGGTAGAAGTTGATGTTGAAGGGCATGGGTCTTACTCGCTGGGCGGGAGGCCTCGGATTCGTGGCTTGACGATGTGCGGCCACGGGAAGGGAACCTCGCCGAACGGCACCTCGACCACAGCCGGCTCGCCCGAGCCCAGCGTTTCGCGCAGGCGGGTGCGCAGCTCGTCGGGTGTGCTGGCACGCGTGGCTCGGACACCGAATGAATCTGCCAGCTTCACGAAGTCCGGACTCGTGAGGTCGCTGGCGATGACGCGGCCGCCATATCGCTCGTGCTGTATCCGGCGGACGTTGCCATAGGCGTGGTCGTTGAACACGATCGTCGTGAGCGGAATGTTGTGGCGTACAGCGGTCGCCAACTCGTTGATGGTGAACAGTGCTCCCCCGTCGCCGACGATCGACACCACCGGGACGTCGCGCCGCGCATGTGCTGCACCGAGCGCCGTCGCGAACCCGTATCCCAGAGTGCCCTGATAGCCGGCGCTGATGAAGGTCCTCGGACGGAACACCTCGAACCCGAGCCACGACACGTAGCCGCACTGCGTCATCTCATCGACGAAGATGCCCTCGGCCGGCAGCTCGGCTCTGATGGCACCGAGCCAGCCGCACTGGGGCGCAAGTGCGGCTGCGCAGGCCGCTTCAGCTTCGGCTCGCGTCTCAGCGACAGTGCTTCGCCATGCGGAGCGGTCGAGCGATGTCTCCCCCAGTGCGTCGGCGAGCAGGGGCAGCGCATCGGCGAGATCGGCATGAATGCCCACTGCGGGCGGCCCAGCGCGGCCGATCTCGTCGGCATCGATGTCGATGTGGATGATCGTGAGGTCATCGTCGACGCCCCAGGTGGACTGCGCCATGGCGAGCCGGGTGCCCAACCCGATGACGACGTCGGTGTGCGGCCAGAGCTGGTACCCGGTCGGCGTGGTGATGCTCAAGGGATGGTCCGACGGCATCACGCCGCGACCCATGCGGAAGGCCAAGACCGGTGCCGACAGCTGCTCGGCCAACTGGCAGATTTCAGACGAGAACGGCTGGGCGCCGCCCCCGACGACGATCATCGGCCGCTCCGCCGCGGCGATGAGCTCTGCCGCCTCGGCAACGGCCGCCGGATCGGGTGCAGGACCTGGCCGGGCCGGGGCGACAAGATCGCCGCGAGACGACTCGACGGTGGCGTTCCACACGTCGGTCGGAACTTCCACGCCAACCGGCCCCCGACGTCCAGAGCGAAGCGCCGTGAACGCGCTCTGCAGCACTCCATGAGCTGTCGCGCCGTCGGTGATGCGTTCAGACTGCTTCGTCAGCCGCCGCAGCACGCCGAGCTGGTCTGGGATCTCGTGCAGAGCGCCGAGCCCTTTGCCAATCGCGTCCGAAGAGATTTCGCTGACCAGCGCCAGCACCGGCGCGTTCGTGGCGTACGCCGTGCTCAGGGCGGCGGTCGTGTTGAGCAGGCCGGGTCCCGGCACCACACAGAATGCCTGTGGCTGGCCAGTCGCCAGCGCTGCCCCCAGTGCCATGTAGGCCCGCGCCCTGCTCGTGGCGAGTGTGGATCGGTGCCAAGGCGTCACGACGGTCGTAGAGCGCGTCGAAGAACGGGTCGTTCTGCACCCCGGGCACGCAGTACAGGTCGGTGATGCCGTTCGCGATGAGCGTCTCAACCGTCAGGCTCGCAACCGACTGCGTCATGCGCGCTGTCTCACTTCGCCTGTTCCCATTCGCCTATTCCCATTCGATCGTGCCGGGGGGTTTGGACGTGATGTCGTAGACGACCCGGTTCACGCCAGCCACCTCGTTGACAACGCGCGACGAGATCGTCTCGAGCAGATCGTGAGGCAAGCGGGCCCAGTCGGCGGTCATCGCATCCTCGCTGGTGACCGCTCGCACGATGATGGGCTTGGCATACGTGCGCTCGTCACCCATTACGCCGACGCTGCGGATGTCGGCCAGCACGGCGAACGCCTGCCACACCTCGCCGTCCAGACCAGCTTTCGCAATTTCCTCGCGCACGATGACGTCAGCGGCTCGCACGATTTCGACAGCCTCAGGCGTGACCTCGCCCACGATCCGCACACCGAGGCCCGGCCCCGGGAACGGCTGGCGCTGCACGATCTCAGGCGGCAGGCCCAGCTCGGTGCCAACGGCACGCACCTCGTCCTTGAACAGATTTCGCAGCGGCTCCACCAGCTCGAACGTCATGTCTTCGGGCAGCCCGCCGACGTTGTGGTGGCTCTTGATCTTCGCTGCGGTCGGCGAGCCAGACTCGATCACGTCGGGATACAGCGTCCCCTGCACCAGGAAACGGGCGTCGCTGATGCCGCCAGCGGCCCGCTCGAAGATGCGCACGAACTTCTTGCCGATGATCTTGCGCTTGTCCTCAGGATCGGTCACTCCTGCCAGCGCCTCGAAGAACTCGTCGGCGACTCGCTCGTGGATGAGCTCGATGCCCTGCGTGCGGCGGAACGTCTCGGTGACCTGGTCGCCTTCGCCGGCTCGCATCAGCCCCGTGTCCACGAAAACGCAGGTGAGCTGGCTGCCGATGGCTCGCTGGGTCAGCGCAGCGGCCACGGCGCTGTCCACCCCGCCCGAGAGACCACAAATGGCCCGTGCCGAGCCGACCTGAGCGCGGATGGCCTCGACGCTGTCGGCGATGACATTCGTCATCGTCCATTCGGAGTTGATCTGGCACACCTTGTGCAAGAACCGCTCGAGCTGAGCCTGCCCGCCAGGCGTGTGGTGAACCTCCGGGTGGTACTGCACCCCGTAGAAGCGACGCTTGAAATCCTCGATCACAGCGGCGGGACTGTCCGGCGTCGATGCCGTGACCACGAATCCCGCAGGCGGCTCGGTCACCGCATCGAAGTGCGACATCCACACTGATTCCGACGATGGTGCCCCAGGGGACGGGCCACCCAGCAGCTCCGACGCCGCGTCGGTTCGGCCGAGCATTGTGCGCCCGTACTCGCCCCGGCCGCTGCGGTCCACGCGCCCGCCGAGGTCGCGGGCCAGCAGCTGGGATCCGTAGCAGATGCCCAGGATCGGCACGCCCAGCTCGTAGACGTCAAGGTCGATGCCAGGTGCCCCGTCGACGTGCACTGAAGCTGGCCCGCCGCTGAAGATGATCGCCGCGGGCGAGCGCTCCGCCAGTTCGGCGGCGGTCGAGGTGTGGGGAACGATCTCGGAATAAACCGACGCCTCGCGTACCCGCCGGGCGATCAGCTGTGCATATTGCGCGCCGAAGTCCACCACGAGAACAGTCGGATGGGCAGCCGAGTTGACCGCCGGCGAGTGTGGGGGCATAGGTCCGGCGCCGCAACTGCGCCAAGTTCGGGAAAAGAACGAGGCTACCGCTGCCCCCTCTCCGGGTCCCGCACCTCCGAGTCTGCGATTCCAACTGAGATTGGGCCGTCACGCTGTTTCGCTGATTCGATTGTCGCCAAACTGTTGACTAGCTGAGCGATATTTTGTAGATTCTACGAATGTCAGATTGCTGATTGCGTGTATCTCACGAGTCTGTCGTTTGTGAGGGAGGTCACTGTGAGTTCGGTGGCACCAACGCCTCGGTATCGAAGCCGCCTCGCCGAGGCTTCCATCGCGTCCGCATTGACCGGCGTTGGTGCCGTTGTCATCGAAGGGCCGAGGGCGTGCGGCAAGACATGGACGGCACGGCAGTTCGCCCGCAGCGAGGTGCTCTTCGACGGCAGCGACGAGCAACGCTTGGCTTTTGCAGTGGATCCGGCGCGCATTCTTGATGGCCCGACACCGCGGCTGCTCGACGAGTGGCACCTCGTTCCGGATACCTGGAATGCCGTGCGACGTGCCTGTGACGACCGATCTGACAAGGGCATCTTCCTGCTCACGGGTTCGGCAGTTCCTCCTGACGACATCACACGGCATTCGGGAGCGGGCCGAGTGCGCCAAGTTCGTATGCGAACCATGACACTGGTCGAATCGGGTCAATCGTCAGGCGAGGTATCGCTCGGCGCCGCGCTGAGAGGTGAGGCGGTTTCGGCTGCCAAGCCAGCCGCCGACTTCGAAGACGTCGTCCAGTTCGCTGTCATCGGAGGCTGGCCAGGTCTGGCCGACCTTCCGGCCTCAGCAGCACAAGAGAACCTGACCGCGTATCTCGATGAGATCGCACGTACCGACGTTTCCCGAGTGGATCGGGCTCGCCGTGATCCTGCCGGTGTGTCGGCGTTGATTCGGTCGTTGGCGCGCAACGTCTCCAGCGAGGCGGGGTATTCCACTCTGGCCGACGACGCTGATCTCGACAGGGCCACCGTCAAGGTGTACCTCGAAGCGCTGGATCGGCTGTTCGTGACCGAACGTACGCCGGCTTGGCAGCCCCGCTTGATGTCCCGCGTGCCGCTTCGACAGGCCCCGAAGCGCTTCTTTGTCGATCCGTCCCTTGCCGTCGCTGCGCTCGAGACCGGACCCGGTCGCCTTCGCAGCGAAGTGAACTACTTCGGACTGGTATTCGAAAACTTGGTCATGCGTGATCTCATGGTCTACGCGGAAGCGAACGGATGCGCCGTACATCACTATCGAGATAAGAGCGGTCTCGAGGCCGATGCCATCATCCAGCGTCGATCCGATGGCAGATGGATCGCTCTCGAGGTGAAGCTAGGCGGCGCAGATGCCGTCGATCATGCTGCCGCCTCACTCCTGCGGCTGCTAGCAAGCGTCGACATCAGCCGCATCGGCCCTCCTGCCAAGCTGTTGGTGATAACTGCGTCCGGCTACGGCTACGAACGCCCCGACGGAGTGGCTGTAGCCCCAATCACCGCCCTCGCCCCATAGCTGGGCACCAAGAGGCGACGACACCCCGCCGACGAGAGTCAGCGGGGTGTGTCTCACCTGGGGTGAGGCGAATGGGGGTGACGTCTGTGCGGTTGTAGCGGGAGCTACATCATCCCTGGCATGCCGCCGCCCATGCCGCCCATGCCGCCCATGCCGCCCATGGCGGCCCCAGCAGCGGCGTGATCGACTTCTTCAGGCTTGTCGGTGATGAGCGTCTCGGTGGTCAGCAGCAGTGCCGCGATCGAGGCTGCGTTCTGCAGCCCCGCACGCGTCACCTTGGCTGGGTCGATAACGCCGGCAGCAACGAGATCTTCGAATTCGCCGCTCTCGGCGTTGAAGCCGATGTTGCCTTCGGACTGCTCGACCCGCTGCACCACCACGGCGCCTTCGTAGCCCGCGTTGCTAGCGATCTGGCGGGTGGGTGCGTCGAGCGCCCGGAAGACGATGTTGGCCCCCGTGGCCTCGTCGCCGTCGAGCTTCAGCGCAGAGATCGCACCGCGGACCCGCAGCAGCGCAGTGCCGCCGCCAGGCACGATGCCTTCTTCGATCGCCGCACGCGTCGCGGACGCGGCGTCCTCGATGCGGTGCTTCTTTTCCTTCAGCTCGACCTCGGTGGCCGCGCCGACCTTGATCACCGCAACGCCGCCGGCCAGCTTCGCCAGCCGTTCCTGCAGCTTCTCGCGGTCCCAGTCGGAATCGGTGTCCTCGATCTCACGCTTGATCTGCGTCACGCGACCCTCGACATCGGCAGTGTCGCCGCCGCCTTCGACGATCGTGGTGTCGTCCTTGGTGATGATCACCTTGCGGGCGGTGCCCAGCAGCTCAGTCGTAGTGTTCTCCAGCTTCAAGCCGACCTCTTCGGAGATGACCTCGCCGCCGGTGAGGATGGCCATGTCGGCCATCATCGCCTTGCGCCGCTCACCGAAGCCGGGGGCCTTGACCGCCGCTGAGGCGAACGTGCCGCGGATCTTGTTGACCACGAGGGTGGCCAGCGCTTCGCCTTCGATGTCCTCGGCGATGATGATGAGGCCCTTGCCGGCCTGCATCACCTTCTCGAGCACCGGCACCAGCTCGGAAACCGAGCCGATCTTGCCGTTGACGTACAGCAGGTACGGGTCGTCGAAGATGGCCTCTTGGCGGTCCGGGTCGGTGACGAAGTACGGCGACAGGAAGCCCTTGTCGAACTGCATGCCCTCGGTGAACTCGAGGTCGACGCCGAACGTGTTCGACTCCTCCACCGAGATCACGCCGTCCTTGCCGACCCTGTCGAACGCATCGGCGAGGATCTCGCCAATGCTGTCGTCCGCGGACGAGATGCCGGCAACGCTGGCAATTTTGCCCTTGTCGTCGGACACGTCGATGGCCATGTCGCCCATGGCCTCGACTGCCGCAGCCACGGCTGCTTCGATGCCGCGCTTGAGCTCCATCGGGTTGGCCCCGGCCGCCACGTTGCGCAGGCCCTCGTGCACCATTGCATGGGCCAGAACCGTGGCAGTGGTGGTGCCGTCACCTGCGACATCGTTGGTCTTGGTGGCGACTTCCTTCACGAGCTGGGCGCCCATGTTCTCGAAGGGGTCGTCAAGCTCGATCTCACGCGCAATGCTGACACCGTCGTTGGTGATCGTCGGTGCTCCGAACGACTTCTCTAGAACGACGTTGCGACCCTTCGGGCCAAGGGTCACCTTCACGGCATCGGCCAGCTTGTTGACGCCGGCCTCGAGGCCACGGCGAGCTTCGTCGCTGAATTTCAAAATTTTCGGCATGTGTGCTGTTCTTTCTTCTGCGGATGCCGTGCGCTAAGCGACGACGGCCAGCACGTCGCGGGCGCTGAGAATCAACAGATCCTCGCCGGCCACGGTGATCTCGGTGCCGCCGTACTTGCTGTAGACGACGGTGTCGCCGAGGCTGACGTCCATCGGGATCAGATCGCCCGAATGTTCGGAGCGCTTGCCGGGACCAACCGCGAGAACCTCGCCCTGCTGGGGCTTTTCCTTTGCGGTGTCAGGAATGACGAGTCCGCTGGCGGTGGTCTCCTCGGCGTCACCGGGACGCACGACAATTCGGTCCTCGAGTGGCTTCAAATTCATGGTCGGATGTGCCTCCTGTGGCTCACGGTCACGCCCGGGAGGCGTTAGCACTCTCACCGGGTGAGTGCTAACGATACGAGTCCCGCTGCCGTCCCGCAACCTCGGGAAGACCCGTTTGCGGCTTCGAAACCCTGTACCGGTTCAGGTGAGAAAATCGATGCGGAGATTGGGGTCGGCGCCGCCATCGAGCGGTGATGCGCCGTCGCTTCGGAGACGGTACCAAGCGGTCGCCGCGATCATCGCTGCGTTGTCGGTGCACATGGCGCGGCTGGGCAGGTAGGCGTTGATGCCGTCGGCCACGCAAATGTCGAGCGTCCGCTCGCGCAGGGCGCTGTTCGCCGCCACTCCGCCTGCCAGGCAGATGCCCGCGGCGCCCACTTGTCGGGCGGCGCGGCGGGTCTTTTGTGTCAGCACATCCACCACGCAGGCCTGGAACGATGCCGCGACGTCGGCGCTGTCCACGTCAGGGTGGGCGCGCACCCAGTTGATGACTGCCGTCTTGATCCCGGAGAACGAGAAATCCAGACCATCGTCGAGCATGGCCCGCGTCAGCGGGACCGCTTCGGGGTCGCCCTCGTTGGCAAGTCGGTCGATGGCCGGGCCGCCTGGATAGCCCAAGCCCAGATAGCGGGCCACCTTGTCGAACGCCTCGCCGGCGGCGTCGTCGCGGGTCGCGCCGAGCAGGCGGTACCGGCCGTGGCCCTCGAACGACACCAGCATCGTGTGGCCGCCCGAGACCAGCAGCGTGACGAGGGGGAACTGCACCTCGGCGTCGTGCTCGTCGAGCAGCGCTGCGTAGAGGTGCGCCTCATGGTGGTTGACGCCGACGTAGGGCACGTCCCATACCAGCGCGAATGCCTTGGCAGCCGCCACGCCCACGAGCAGGCTGCCCACCAGCCCGGGCCCGCAGGTGGCTGCGACGGCGTCGATGTCGTGATCGGCGGCACCCGCTTCGACGAGGGCTTCGGCGACCACAGGGGTGATGAGGGCCTCGTGGGCGCGGCCCGCGATCTCGGGCACGACCCCTCCGTACCGGGCATGCAGATCGACCTGGCTGCTGACGATGTTGGAACGCACCAGTTGGCCGTCGTCCACCACCGCGGCAGCGGTCTCGTCGCAGGAGGTCTCGATGCCCAGGATCGTCGTCATCGCTCGCGCCGCTCTGGCGAGGCACTCGTGTGCGACACGCCGAGAGCCGAGTCTGATGCGCTCTCGGACACGCCGAGAGCCGAGTCTGATGCGCTCTCGGACACGCCGAGAGCCGAGTCTGATGCGCTCTCGGACACGCCGAGAGCGGTGGCAATGCCGTCGAGTCGGTCGCTGTGCTCAGAACCGTCGATGTCGTGGCTCCACATGACGAGGGCGTCCTCCCGGCCGCGCCCGGCTTCGGTGCCCCGGTAGTAGTCCTTGCGGGTGCCGACAGGCGCGTAGCCGAACCAGCGATACAAGCGCTGTGCAGGCGCGTTGGATGCCCGGACTTCGAGCGTCAGCGCATCGACACGGCCGATCCGGCGGGCTTCGCGGTGCAATTCGAGCAGCAGCTGTGCGCCGACGCCGCGACTCTGGCATTGAGGATGGACAGCCACAGAGGTGATGTGTCCCTCGTCGCCGACGATCATGAGGCCCCCGTAGCCGATCACGCTGGCCGGGCGACCGATGGGTCCGGCTCGACAGGCGACTCGATACACCCGGTCCGCGTCGCGCTGCAGCTCGTCAAGGTAGATCGCCATCGACCAGGGCCGCGGGTATACCAGGCGGTCAATGCGGCACACCTCGCGCAGATGGCGCCGCTCCATCGCGCAGACCAGCACTGCTTCAATCGAACAGGCTTCGGTCGCGGCTGCCCGAGCCGACCCCGTGATCAGCGACCCAGTGGCCAGCGACCCAGTGGTCAGCTCGGCGGCGGGCGACGGGCCTGCCGCTGCGGCGGTTCGGGAAGTCGTGCTCATGATCGTTCCCGCTGCTGCCAGTTGATGCGGGCGTCGGGCGCACGCAGATACAACGGCACTATCTCGGCGGGGCTCACGAATTCCTCTCGAAGTGCTCGGGCGTGGGCCAGCTCGACGAGAGCGCCGGCATTGGGGTGGCGCAGGCCTTCCCGACCGATCTCGGCGCCGCGCACCGCACCGAGAATGTCGGCGTAGCGCTCGGCGCCGTCGCCGACGATGAGCGTCTCGGAGCCCGTCGCCATGAGCTGCGCTGCCACGACGCCAGGCGGGTCGACGGCCGGCGGGCTCATGAGCTGGATGCCGCCGGGAGCTCGCCGGTAGGTGGCGTAGAAGATCTCGCCGCGCCGGGCATCCACCGTCGACACGATCAACCGGTCGCTGAAGCGCGCCGGAAACGCAGCCAGGTCGAGGCTGGAGACCCCGATCATGGGGACCCTGCAGGCGTGCGCGATCGCCTTCGCAGTCGCCAGCCCGACGCGCAGTCCGGTGAACAGGCCGGGGCCGATGTCGACGGCGACAAGGCCGATCTGCGACAGCTTCAGCTGCGCCTGCTCGCAGAGGAACTTCACGGCGGGCGCCAGCGTCTCGGCGTGACGGCGATCTCTGGTGGTGTGAAACGACGCGATGATGCCTTCGTGACCGCCGATGGCCACGCCCACCTGCGGCGTCGCGGTCTCGATTCCGAGCACTAGCACGGCTCGGCCTCCGAGCGGTCAGCGAATCGCCAGGCTTGGGCCAGCGCGCTGGAGCGGGCAAGCCAGCTCGGGCCGACGGTGTCGACGTCGAAGATGCGCATGTCGGGCGAATCGTCGGGGCCGGCGAGTCCGATCCGGATCCGCAGGAATTCCCGGGGCAGCTCGGGAATGACCACTTCGCCCCACTCCACGCACACCACGCCATCGTCTTCGAGCAGCTCGGGCAGATCCAGGTCCAGCACTTCACCCAGATTCTCGAGTCGGTAGACGTCGAGGTGATGCAGCCGCATGCGGCCCTCGTAGCTCTGCGCCAAGGTGAACGTCGGGCTCGTCACCTGCTCAGCAACGCCGAGCGCAGCCGCCAGACCTTGGGTGAACACGGTCTTGCCGGCCCCCAGATCGCCTGACAGCAGCACGACGTCGCCAGCGTGCAGCAGGGGTTCCAGCGCCGCGGCGACCTGCCGCGTCTGGGCTGCGCTGGTGGTTCGGAATCGCATGATTCAGCTTGTCTAGCGCGCCTCGCCGGGGGCGAGACCGCAATGTGAGGCACCGTCGATGCGGTAGCGGCGGGGGACGCGCAGCGAGATCCCGGTGACCACTTCGTACGGGCTGCGCTCAGACCATCGAGCGAGATCGGTGATCGTGATCCGATGGTCGCCTTGACGGCCCACGAGAGTGACGCGGTCGCCGTTGTAGGCGCTGGAATCGCCGATGTTCACCATGGTCTGATCCATGCAGACGTGCCCGACGACGGGGTGCGGCGCGCCATTGACGAGCACGTTGGCCCCCTGGTGGTTCGATCCAGTGCCCAGCGAGCGGGCGTAGCCGTCCGCGTAGCCCAAAGGCAGCGTGATCACGCGGGTCTGGCGGTCTGTCGTCCACGTGCTGCCGTACCCCACCGACGCTCCAGGCGGCACGACCTTGAAGTACACGACCTCGCTGTGCCACGACAGCACCGGCTCGGTGGGCAACGCACCCGCGATCTCGGGCGTCGGGGCGATGCCGTACAACGCGATTCCGGGTCGCACCCGGTCGAGGTGCGCTTCGGGCAAGCGGGCGATCGCCGCAGACGCAGCCATGTGGCGCGCGGGGGTCGGCAGCGAACGCCGCTCGTAGAAGCTGGCGGCCTCGCTGAAGCGCTCAAGCTGCCTACGGGCATCGGTGAGATCGGCGGCATCGGCGTTGGCAAAGTGGCTGAACACCCCCTCGACGCGCACGCGACGGCAGCCGAGCGATTCGGCGAACAGCTGGTCGGCGTTGTAGTGGTGGACGCCGATGCGCTCCATGCCGGTGTCGATCTTGAGGTGGACCCGGGCCATCGTGCCCGCGGCAGCCGCCGCTTCGTCGATCTGCCGGAGCTTCTCGATTGACGGTGCCGTCAGGATCAGGTCATGTTCCACGAACAGCGGGATCTGTCGCTGGACGGCGCCTCCGAGCACGTGGATGTCAATGCTCACACCTGCGGCACGCAACGCAAGCGCTTCCTCGACGTAGGCAACGGCGACGCAGACGACACCGGCCGCCTGCAGCGCCATTCCAACGGGGCCGATGCCGTGCCCGTAGGCATTGGCCTTGACAACCGGCACCACGTCCGCGCCGCCGACATGGCGCTGAATCGCCGCCAAGTTGCGCTCGAGTGCAGCGAGATCGATGTCGCACCACGTCGGGCGCAGCTCGGCTGGGTCGGCCATCGTCTCGGCGGTCATGGACGGTGCCGGTCCGGTTGAGCGTGTGCGATCTCGATCCTGGCGGCTTCAAGCAGGCCAGCCTGCGCCGTGGCCACCAGCGGCACTGATGCCGCCGCGGGGACGGCGGCCTCGCAGCTTGCGGTGCGGCCGTGCCAGTGCGCTGCGGCTGCGACCAGCGACACAACGGCGTCAGGATCGGCTGCGCCGCCAGACAGCGACGCCGCAACGACGCCGGAGAGCACATCGCCTGACCCTGCGGTGGCCAGCCGGGCCGTTCCCGCTGTGACCGCGAGCACAGCGGCGGGTCTCGTGCTCGCGTCGGGTCGATCCGGCGAAGCCACGAGCGTCGTGGGGCCCTTCGCAAGGACGACAGCGCCGAGGTCGGCGGCGGCCTGCCGAACCGACGCGAAGCGATCCGCGGCCGGCGCGGCGCCAACCAGACGCGAGAATTCGCCGTCGTGAGGGGTGAGCACCGTTGCCGCTGAGCGGGCACGCAAGCAGTCCGGGTACTCAGCGACCGCGGCGAGCGCATCAGCGTCGACGACCAACGGAATCGGACAGCCCTCGATGAATGCCGCTATCTGGGCAGCGGACGTGGGATCGACGCCGATGCCCGGACCGATCACCGCGGCATCAAATCGATCGATGCCATCGAGAGCCGCGGCGGCCCATCGGCCCGGTCGCAGGTCACGGGCGACCGTCTCGGTGGGGCGCGAGACGTTGGCTGCCGCAAGCCCCGGCGAGCTGATGACAACCATGCCCGCGCCGGCATGCTGCGCGCCAGCGCAGACGAGGTAGCCGGCTCCGCGCATCTGCGGTGATCCCGCAATGACCCGAACGGCGCGGCGCCACTTGTGCGTGGAGGGCGGCAGGTTCGGCAACACTGCGTCGGCGTCGGCGTCGGTCACCAGCCATGCGGCTGCGCTGGTGGTGTCGAGGCCGATCGGAGCGACCTGCACCTCGCCGGCTGCGGTGGAGCCTGGAAGCAGGAGCAGTCCCGGCTTGAGGGCACCAAAGGTGACCGTGGCCTTGGCTGGCCAGCAGCCGTGATCTGCACCGGTGAGCGCGTCAATGCCGGACGGGATGTCGACCGCTAGAACGGGCACTTGGGGCGCTTGGTCGACGCCCCATGGGCCGCGCAGTCCGGTGCCGTAGGCCGCATCGATCACCAGGTCCCACGGTGCTGTGGATCGGCCATGTGCCGCAGCAACGAGCTCAAGCGCTCCCGGCGGCGTGGCGACCTCGCAGCGGACGCCCCAGCGCGACAGCACCGATGCAGCGACCCTGCCGTCGGCGCCATTGTTACCTTTGCCGGTGGCAACCAGCACACGGCGTCCGTAGGTGCCGCCCAGCATCCGGCGCGCCGCGATTGCCACTTCTGCCCCGGCGCGGGCCACCAGCACGTCGGTGGGGACGGGCGAGGCAGCGTCGATCACCGACATCTCCGTCGGCGTCACGATCGGGATCACTGCCTCACTCCGTACGGGCGCCCGAGGCGACCGTTGCGGCGAGAGCACCCGCAGTAATGGCACTCGCAGCAGCGGCGCTCAGGGCAGTGGCGCTCATCGACGATGTCGTGCTCATCGCGCCAGGACCATCGCCGCGGCCACAGCCGCTGTGTGGGTCAGCGAAACCTGCCAGCTGTGCAGGCCCGCCGCGGCGGCCCGCTCGGCGGCGAGGCCACGCAGCACCAGCTCGGGGCGCCCCGAGTCGTGACGCTTCACCTCGATGTCGCGGAACTTGCACGCGCCCAATCCGATTCCCAGCACTTTCATCACTGCTTCCTTCGCAGCGAATCGAGCGGCCAGTCGGACGTCTGGATCGACGGTCCTATCGGCGTAGGCCAGCTCCCCGTCGGTGAACAGACGCGTCCGCATGCCACGGCGACGTTTGAGGACGGCGGCGAAGCGGGGCACGTCGACGAGATCGATACCAATCGCTGGTGCGCCAAGTTCACTGCCGTTCGCGCCAGCGCTCACTGCCGGACTCACTGCCGCGCTCACTGCCGCGCTCACTGCCGCGCTCACTGCATCACTCGCTGGCGCACCCACTGGCGCACTCACTGGCTCATCGGTCGTCTGCTCCGGCGGCACCCAACCAGTGCTCAGCCAGCACATACACAGGCCGCGTCAGCAGGTCGAACACATCGACCGTGCCGAGCAGGTCGTCCCGGAACCAGGGCAGCGATTCGGTCACTGCGTCGGCCAGCGCGCCGTACCGCCCGCGGTAGCCCATCAGCACCGACCGCATCGTCGGCGTCGGCAACCGGGTCGCGAACTGGCAGTGCAACAGGGTGAGGCCGGTTGTGGACCCGTCCTTCGTCTCAGGTATGTGCAGCACGCTGCGGCCGTCGCTGCCGCGCGCCACAGTGACTTCGCGTTCGAACGCGGCGCGGTGCTTGCTGCCTCGCAGCTGCGGGTTGGAGACAGTGCGTGACTCGATGCCCAGCGCGGTCCCGCCGCGGTCGGTCAGCCAGATGGTCACGTCAGGACTGCTCGCCGACGCCACCTCGCCTTCGATTCGGTAGCGCGACCACCCGGTGACCTCCACCACAGCGGGGTCGAGCGAGGCGAGCGATCGCAGCGCGGCGTAGGACAGC
The DNA here is from genome assembly GCA_963663635.2 of Acidimicrobiales bacterium. Classification (GTDB taxonomy): domain Bacteria; phylum Actinomycetota; class Acidimicrobiia; order Acidimicrobiales; family Poriferisodalaceae; genus Poriferisodalis. Next base: position 197,120 of record CAXXMY010000005.1, on the reverse strand, counting down.
CGATCTCGTGGAGCGCCGGCACCGATCGCGGCAGCGACCAGCGTTGAATTCATGAGCGTCTCGTCCGCCCGCGAGGTACCCACGGTGACCGTCTTGGCTTGGTGCTTGATCGTGTCGACAGGCCGGGTGAGCTCATCGATCGCAATGTTCAGCGCGGCGGTGAGGTCCTCGATGAGGACCGAGGGTCGGCCCACCTTGCCCATGTCGATCTGGTAGCTATCGAGCGGCGCCACGCCGGTTGCGTAGCGCAGCACCGAGCCCAAGCGGGTCGCGGTGCCGGCGCGCAGATGGCCGTCGTAGCGCCCCACCCGTACGCCGTCGCCGAATCGGTTTGCGGCCGGAGCCAGTCGCTCGGCCAACACGGTGAGTACATCCGTCGACCCGGAGGCGACATGAGCGGGACCCTCGCGGCTGTGGGGCGCGAGCAGGGCTTCGTCGCGGCTCTGGGCCGCGAGCAGGGCCTCGTCGCGGCCTTGGGCCGCGAGCAGGGCCTCCGTTGCTGCGCGCATCTCGCGAAGCGGGTTCGCAAGCGCGTCGATCGCCAGCGCGGCCTCGTAGCAGAACAGGTGGCCCGCCGCCGTCGCCAGCACGAAATCCAGCGCGGGGTGGACTGCGGGAACCTCCAACAGCTCCGCGGCAGCATCGAAACGGCCAGTCCCCGCCGAGGCGACCACGATCGGGGTCGCCCGATGCGCCCGATAGATCGCGACTTCCTTCGCTGCGTCAGTAGCGACCGATCCGCTGAGGCCCGCCGCGCACACCCACACCAGGGGCTCGCACGACAAGTCGATGTGCTTCTTGTCCTCGGTGCTGTCCTCGGCGACTGCGTGATAGCAGAGCTCGGACAGCTTGATCCGGACCTCGCGCGATGCGATCCGGTTGGCCCCGTTACCGACTACTGCCCAGTGACGGTGGGCGCCGACGTGGCGGCGGGCGATACGAGCAATCTCATCGTGCGCCCCCAACACCTCCGCGAGCGCTGCAGGCAATTCGCTCAACGCTGTGAGCAGCTCGCTCATAGCACGCGCAGTGCGTTGATCGTCGGGACGCAACTCCGCAGCGATCGCAGATGCCAGCAGCGCTGAGGCCGCGACTTGCGCGTAGAACGCCTTGGTGGAGGCAACCGACATCTCCACGTCGCGCCCGTCGGAGGTGTAGAGCACGCCGTCGGCGCGGTCGGTGAGGTCACTGCCCCGCCGATTGACGATGGCGATCACCGCCGCGCCGCGCGCTCGTACGAGGTCGACCGTTCGGTTCGTGTCGGTGGTCGTGCCGGATTGGCTGACCGCGACAACGAGCGTGTCAGACATGTCGGGGAGCAAGCCGAAGCCGCTGAATTCGGTCGCCAGCAGCGCCGATGAATCGATGCTGCGCAGCGTCAGAGACGGCTCCAGAAGGAACCCGAAGAAATGCGGCAGCACGCCGGTGGCGGCAGCAGCCGTGCCCTGGCCGATGGCGACGACGCGCCTGATCGACCCGTCGCGCAGGCGGGACCGCACATCGGCCGGCAGCGCCTCGGGACCAAGCCGCGCCCCGAGCACGGGCCCGGTCGCGGTTGCTCGGCCCTGCGGCGTCACCGTCTCAATTCGGCCACGCAATGTGGCCCGGAAAGACGCGGGCGCTTCGCGGATCTCCTTCAGCAGAAAGTGTGGGCTGTCGCCCCGGTCGATGTCCCGGGTGGTGATCTCGGCAGTGACGACATCGTCGTGGCGCAGCGGCAGCTCAGAACCGTCGTAGGAGAAGCGCTGCAGCGCCACAAGCGACGCTGCGCCCTGACCGTCGTCGGCAACAGACGGTGCGCCCACCACCATGACCTGGCCGCGGCTGCCGACGGGGTTCGCCGGATCGGACGGTGTCTCACCGTCGAGGCGAACGAATTGGCGACACTGCTCGACGAGGCCGTACGGCTCGCTGGCAACGACGTAGGCATGGTCGGTGGCGCCAACGTAGAGGGCTTGCCCGCTGCCACGCAGCGCCAGCGCAACCGATGCGGGCAGGTCCGAGGCATGCGCAGCAATGGCGACAGATCCGTCGAAGGTGCTGACGGTGTCCACGAAGGCTCGCCGGAGTCGCTCGGCAGTCGTGACGCTTGCATCGGTTGCCTTCGACGCGGCCAGCACCTGCTGCAGCATCGTGGGGATGACTTTGGCGTCGGTGGTGATCTCGGGCGCGATCGACAAACGGCGCTGTGCCAACAGGTCGGAGTAGTTGTCAACATCGCCATTCAGCACAGCGGCAACGTGCGAGACGTTGCCGTTCGACACAGCAACGTGCGAGACGTTGCCGTTCGACACCGCGCCAGGCGAGCCGTCGCCGGTCGACATCCAGGCATCGAGCGGGTGAGCGTTCGGCTCCGAGACGATCCCGATGCTGGCCCAGCGAGTGTGGCCAAGCACGATGGTCTCTGCTTCGTCAGAACACAGCGCCCAACGCAGGAGACTGTCGTCGCGTATTGCCGCCCGCAGCGCAGAGGTGTTGTCGCCCAGCTCGCCGATCTCAGCGGCGGTCTTGTAGACGAAGGCGAGCCCATGTTCGGTGGCCCGCAATGCGCCTGACCCGAACAGCGGATCGGCGAGCCGCTGGCTGAGGCTGTCCGCTTCATTCCCGACGGCCTCAAGAATCGCTCCCCGCACGAACACCTGCAGGCCGGCTGAGTCACGTCCGCGCACTTCGAGCCGATCCAGCGCTGACAGCGCGACCTGGATCGACCACAGTCCGCCCACCGCGGCCGGTGGCGGCGTGCCGCCCCAGAGCCCCGTGACCTCGCGGGCCATGCGCAACCGATCGCGCCGAAGCGCGAAGGCGTGGTCGGCCAGCACCCCCAGCGCGGTATTGATTCGCTCGATACGGGCGCCCGGGGCGTCGAGCAGGCTGTCGTGCTCATCGGAGGGGGCAAGGGGGGCATCGCTCGCGTCGACTGCATCGTCAACCTCGACAATGCGTGCGGACACCGTCGCCAGGGCGGCCTCGATCTCCAAGGTGCACTTGGCGTCCTCAACGAGGAGCCGAACGCCTGGAAGCGTCCGCAGCGCCTCATCGGCCTCGCGCAGCAACGCCGCCGCGGCTTCGAGCTGGGGTGCAAAATCGCCGCCCCGAGCGGTGGTTGTCCCGTCGGGGTCTGCCGCGGCGCCAAGCAGCGCCGCGGCCTCATGCAGCAGCGGCACAACAGCTGCGGCTTCTAGAGCCGGCCGGTCATCCCGGCGCCCGAGGACCGCCACAATCCCGCACACATCAGCGAGGGTACCGAGCACCCGGACACCGCCCGTCCCGCCCCAAGACCTCCGGCGGTGGTGGCGGGGCGTGCGTGATTAGATATGAACCAGCAACTCACAGGGGGTTTCGCCATGGCCATTACCGGCGTGATGCGGGCTGGGTACGTGCAGATTCGCGTTACTGACATGGATGCCAGCATCGCTCACTACCGAGATCGAGTCGGCTTGTCCGTGGTGCACACCGGCGAGGACGGTCGTGTCTATTTCAAGGCATACGACGAGTTCGACCATCACAGCCTCGTCCTGCGACCTGCTGATAAACCCGGCATGGACTTCATGGGGTTCAAGGTGCGCAACGACGACGACCTGATCGAGCTCACCGACAAGCTCTACGCCCACGGCGTGGCGGTTGACCACCTCGAGCCAGGTTCGCAGCCATCGCTCGGTCGGGTCGCCAGCTTCACGATCCCGGCGGGGCACACCATTCACCTCTATTCGGAGATGGCGACCGGCGACAAGACGCCGCCGACGCACAACCCTGACGTGTGGGACGAAGAGCCACGGGGCATGCGTGCGACTCGCATGGACCACTGCCTGCTGTACGGGCCGAACATCGCCGAGACAGTCGAACTCTTCACCGAGGTACTGGGCTTCGAGTTGGCCGAAGTGGTGATCGCACCGGACGGCTCCTACATAGCGCCGTTCCTCACGTGCGCCAGCAAGGCCCACGACGTTGCCTTCGTGCACCACGACGATCCGGGCATCTTCCACCACGTGTCGTTCTATTTGGAGAGCTGGAATGACGTCGCCCACGCTGGCGATGTGATGAGCCGCTACGACATCCCGGTGGACATCGGCCCGACCCGGCACGGCATCACTCGCGGCCAGACGATCTACTTCTGGGATCCGTCGGGCAATCGCAACGAGGTGTTCTCGGGCGGATACATCTACTTCCCGGACAACCCGCAGCGGACCTGGGATGCCGAGCAGCTTGCCAAGGGCGTGTTCTACGTCGATCGCCGGCTCAACGAGGCGTTCCTGAACGTCTACACCTGATCCAGCCGCTTACGCGCTGGTCGATCTCAGCAGCGCGACGAGGCTGTCCGCGAGGCTTGCTGCGTCGCGCTCGGTCGGCGCTTCGACCATCACCCGGATGACGGGTTCGGTACCGCTTGGACGCACAAGCACACGTACCTCGGGTCCGGCTTGCACTGCGAGTTCGTCCATGGCACGTCGTGTTTCGGCGGTGAGCGACCCTGCGCTGGCCGGCACATTCCGCAACACCTGCGGGGAGGACTGCATGACAGCGCTCGAGAGATCTCGGCTCGTGCGGGCCGGTGAGTGCGCTGCGCCTCGACGAACCACGAGGTCGGCCAGATGGACGGCGCTGCGCAGCCCGTCGCCGGTCGTGGCCTCGCGGCGGAACACAACATGACCTGATTGCTCGCCGCCCAGGCTGTAGCCGCCGGCGTCGAGTGCTTCGAGCACAGCACGGTCTCCCACTACGGTCTCGATCACCTCGATGCCGGCCGACGCCATAGCCCTGCGCAGCCCCAGATTGGACATGACCGTGACAACGAGCGTGTTGTCGGCAAGCACGCCGCGCTCGGCCAGATCGACGCCAAACAACGCCATTTGCCGATCACCGTCAACGAGTTGTCCTTCGTTGTCGACAGCGATCAGGCGATCACCGTCGCCGTCGAACGCCAGCCCCAGATCAGCTGCCTGTTCGACGACAGCACGCTGTATGGCGGCGGGTTGCGTCGACCCGCAGCCGTCATTGATGTTGCGGCCGTCAGGTTCGCAGAAGAGCGACGACACCTGTGCGCCGAGTTCTTGGAGCAACCGAGGCGCATGCACCGCGCTCGCGCCGTTGGCACCGTCGACGACGAGGCGCAAGCCGTCGAGCCTGCGCCCTCCGATGGCCAGGCGCAGCGAGGTCTCATAGGCAGCGAGCACCGCTGCCGCCTCGCCCGTCGGCGCAGCTCCGAGCGCCTGGGACGCCAGACGGCTCCGGCGGGCGAGCTCAGGCACCGAGGGGCGATCGCCATGGGTGATTCCGATGTCTTCGAGGCGCCGCGTGACCGCCGACTCAGCAGCATCGTCGAGCTTTGTCCCACCGAGAGCGAACAGCTTGACGCCGTTGTCGTGCCACGGGTTATGGGACGCCGAAACCATCGCGCCCGCAGTGCCGCGGTGCGCCGCCGCGAACGCCACGACAGGCGTGGGCACCACACCGAGATCCACGACCTCGGCGCCTGTTGCACGAAGGCCCGCCGCCAGCGCACCAGCCAGTGCCGGACCCGACTCGCGGGTGTCGCGGCCGACAACCCAGCGAGCACCGCTCGCACCCGCCGAGAGTGCTTGATTTGCCGCTCGCCCGATGGCGTGCGCGACGACCTCGTCGAGTTCTTCGAACGCCCGCCCTCGAACGCCGTCCGTTCCGAAGGTGGGTACCACGCCGGACTTAACGCTTGGAGTGCTATCGCTTCGAATACTGGGGAGCCTTGCGGGCCTTCTTGAGGCCGTACTTCTTGGATTCTTTCTTGCGGGAATCGCGGTGCAGCATGCCCGCAGACTTCAGTGGGGGCCGCGTCTCGGCATCGAGCTCGATCAGCGAACGGGCAATGCCCAGACGCAGCGCTCCGGCCTGGCCGGCAACGCCGCCGCCATCGAGGGTGGCATCGACGTCATAGCTCTCGGCTGTCGCGGTGAGGCGCAGTGGCTCGGTGATCGTCATGCGATGTACCGACGAGGTGAAGTACTCCTCGAACTGGCGGCCGTTGACGGTGATGTTGCCGCTGCCGGGTCGGAACCTCACCCGGGCGACGGCGCGCTTGCGGCGGCCGGTGGTCTGCGTCAGCGGTACGGGCACGTGATCTCCGGTGGTTGATCGAGGGGTTTGCGGCCTCAGCGTGCCGCAGCTGCGTCAGGCAGCGGCAGGGACTGGGGTTGCTGGGCAGCGTGGGGATGGTCAGGTCCGGCGTACACCTTGAGCTTGCGCAGCTGCGCGCGGCCCAGGCGGTTGTGCGGGAGCATGCCGCGAATGGTTCGCCGGACGGCATCGGCGGGACGGCGAGCCAGCAGATCGCTGTACTTCTCGCTGCGCAAACCGCCTGGATAGCCGGAGTGGCGGTGCACCATCTTGGCGTCGGGCTTGCCGCCGGTGAGCACGACCTTGTCAGCGTTCACCACAATGACGTGGTCGCCGCAGTCGATGTAGGGGGCGAAGGTGGGCTTGTGCTTGCCGCGCAGGATCCTGGCGATTTCGGTGGCCATCCGGCCGAGCACCATGCCTTCGGCATCGACGACATACCAAGCGCGCTCGATCTCGGATGCTTTGGGGGCGTAGGTGCGCACGCTGGGACTCCCGTTGCGGCTCGTCGTCACAATTGCGGGTTTCAGCGCCCTGTGGGGACGCTATGAAACGAACCCCGAGAGGGTACCCGGCTGGGGAAACAACGCCCCAGACGCTCAGGCTGTCGCGGTGACCGGTTCGGTGTCGCGGCCGGCGCGCAGCAGGGTGCCCCCACGGGCGTCAGTGAACTCGCCATCGCGAACCGCAACCTCACCATTGACGATCACCGTGTTGATGCCGTCCGCCTCGCCGTACAGGCGCCATGCGCCACCGGGCAGGTCCTCTCGCACCTCAATGGCCTTCGGACCAACCGAATCCGGATCGAACACCACCACATCGGCATGCCAGCCGTTTGCGAGACGACCGCGGCGGGCGAGCCCATAGAGCCGGGCCGGGATGTCGGTCAGCTTGTGGACGGCGTCCTCAAGTTCGAGCATCTCGCGGTCCCGAGCTGCGGCCAGCAAGTACGTGGAGTAGTTGAACGTCGCCAGGAAGTCGAGGTGCGCCCCTGCGTCGGAGGCACCGATCACGCAGCGGTCGTCGTTCCACAGCTCCTGGCGCAACGCCCAGCTGTCTTCGTCGTCACCCGCGGCACGGGGATACAGGCCAGTCTTGAGGTCGTCGGCCACGACCAACTCGCAGAGCGCGTCCCACGGCGTCGTGCCCTGCTCGTCGGCGATCTCGCCGATGGTTCGCCCCTCGAAATGCGCGAGCTCGGGCTTGGAAACCTCGCCGACCGTGAGACGTTCCCAGCGGGCCAGGCCCCGAAAGGCGCTCGGCTGCTGCGCGAGGTCGTTCAACTCGGCCCGGCGCTGCGGATCAGCCAGCAAAGCTGACTTCTCCGATGGCGGCAGCGCCATCGGCTCGGTCCAGCCGTGCAGCGTGTCAAGCAGGAAGCCGCTCTCGAAGCACAGGCGGCTGACAGCGGGCATCGGTGCGGTCAGCGCCACGACGCGACCGCCTTGGCGGGCTGCGAAGTTGCCGGCTTCCAGCTTCTGGTAGATGACGTCGCGGCGTCGCCCGTCGGCGAAAATCACGTTCCAGTTGAGGGGCCGATCCGCCGCCACCGACATGTCGGTGAGCAGCTGGTACACGTCGGTATCGAAACGCTCGAGGGTGGGGATGAACTCGATGGCCACGGCCGGACTGCTCCGCAGCACCGAGCACAGCTCGATCAGCTCCGCAGGATCGGCGTGACGAGATGGCACGCCCTCGCCGTCGGCGTCGTTGTGGGTCTTCGCCCACGACGAGCTGAATCCCAGGCCACCGGCAGCGATGCTCTCGGCCAGCATCGCCTTCATGGCGGCGAGGTCGGTGGGCGTGGCTGTCTGGCCGACGGAGCGCTCCCCCATCACGACACGCCGCAGCGCGCTGTGGCCCACCAGGAATCCGGCGTTGGGCATCAGCGTGCCGTCGATTGCGTCGAGGTACTCGCCGAAGCTGCGCCAGTTCCAGGGGACGCCTTCGCGCAGCGATGCGAGCGGCATGCCCTCGACGCGGGCGAGCATCCGCATCAGGTAGTCGCCGTGCTGGGGTTCCAGCGGGGCGATCGTGAAGCCGCAATTGCCGCCGATGACGGTGGTCACACCGTGCAGCGGCGACGGCGACAGCGTTGTGTCCCAGAAGACCTGAGCATCGAAGTGCGTGTGGATGTCGACAAAGCCGGGCGCAACGACCTGGCCCGACGCGTCGATCGTGCGCTGCGCTGTTCCCTCATTGCGCACCGCATCGTCACCGATGGCCACAACCCGGCCATCTCGGATGCCGACGTCGGCCTGCTGGCGCGGTGCGCCAGTGCCGTCAACCACGGTGCCGCCCGCAATCCTGATATCGAGCATGTGCCCCGTCTCCCTCACAGATGGCCCCTGCGAGTCGGTCCCGCGAAGCTCTAAGCGAAGTTACCGTGCCGCTTCAACAATCGGGGAAGGAGACTCAACAGCAGAGGTCAGTCCGAGCAAGCAGCTTCCGGCGCGCAACCGAGAAATCACTCGTAACGCTCGTCGAGTATGCCGGCAAGCTCTACCGGTGGTTGCGACTGAGTTGAGTGTAGATGTCGTGTGCTGATGTCCAGTGGTGGAGTCGGCGGGGCATGTGGTTGAGGTTGTCCTCGATGACCGAGAGCCGCAGTTGTCCGATGTCGAGGCTGGTGCCTTTGGGGAGCCATCGGCGCAGCAGCGCGTTGGTCTGCTCGTTGGTGGGTCGCTGCCACGGCGAGCGCGGCTCGCAGAAGAACACCTCGATGCCGAGCGCGGCCTCGACGTCGGCCCAGCGGGCCATCTCGCGGCCTTGGTCCCAGGTGAGGGTGCGCACGAGCGCTGCGGGCTGGCGGCCCAGCGCCGCGGTGACCGCGGCGGCGACCTGGGGCGCGCCGTAGCCGTCGGGCAGCGCTGCGGTGACCGCGTAGCGGCTGGTGCGCTCCACGAGCGTGACCGCAGCGGTGAGGTTCGCTTTGCCGACGATGAGGTCGCCTTCCCAGTGGCCGGGCTCTATACGGTCCTCGGCTGCGGCCGGCCGGTCGGCCAACCGCCGGTATTCCCCCAGCGGGCTGGGCTTTTCGGCCTGCGCGACGCTGCGCGGCCGACGGCGCCGGCAGCGCCGCGGCAGCTTCGCCCAGGTGCCCGCCGCCAGGCCGCTGCGCGCGTCGTTCGCGTAGCACGCCCGATAGATCGTCTCCGCGCACACGCTCATACCCGCCTCGCGCAGGTCCGCCGCGGTCGCGTGCGGGGACCACGCAGCTTCAGACGCTCATCGACCGCGGCGGCCAGCACCCGATCGACCGCCAGCTTGGGCGTTCGCTCTCGTCGCGCCCTCGCGCACGCCCACGCGTGCGCCGCGCGGGCGTCATAGGCCCCCCGCCCGCCGCAGCGGGCCAGCTCGCGATGCACCGTGGACCGGTCACGGCCCAGCCGCTGCGCTGCGTCCGCGACGCTGCGGCCCGCCCCGAGCGACGACTCGATGAACACCCGCTCATCCAAACTCAGCCTCGCTGCCATACTGGACACCTCCATCGGTCGGCTGCATGTGTTCCCAACGGTCATCATGACCGTTCACTTGCAACCACCGATGGAGTTCGCCGCCTTTCCCCTTGGCGCATCGATCAGCTGCTTGTCGTTGAAGTCCTTCACCAGGGCAGGGTCATTCGTATAGAGCAAGCGTGCACCAGTCAATTGCGCCAGCGCGATGATGTGGTGATCGTTGGATTGACATGCACCAGCGATGCCGGAGGGCATGGCCTGCAGTTGGGCTTCGCGGACATCGACGTTGTTATCGTCGTACATGGCCAACTTGCCGCTGCGACGCAGCTCTGCAAACCAATTCATCGTCTGCCGCCCACCGTTGGCAAGTTCCCTCTTGAGCTTTGAGCCGCCGCCAACGAGCGGAACCCGACCGGCATCGACGGCCTCCCGGAAGCCTCGCCCAGCATCGTTGCCCTTGTGGTCCCACAACTCATTGCCGACATTCGCTGCGTCGATAATTGCGCACACCGCTCAGAAGCCCACCGAGCGCTGCAGCTCTTCTAGAAAGAACTGTCGGTAGCCCTGCGGCGCGCCCTCGACGTTGCCGAGCCGATCCACGGAAATGGAGTGAAGGCGGGAATCCAGACCGCGTCGCTCGAAGTAGACGATCGACACATCGGCGGGATTTAGGTCGTGCCGCTCGTCGGCCACCGCCATCCGCACCCGGTCGATAATGAAGTCGCTGTGGGTCTCCACGATCAGCTGCTTTGTCTGGCGCCGTCTGCTTGCAAGAACCATCTGGCACAACAGACTTCCCAGTGCACGCTTGCCATCAAACTCATCGACCACCGGCGCTCGAATCCACCGATGCAGATGCCGGTGGCGGGTTGGGGTGGCGTCGGGTTGTTGGGGGTGTGGTTTGGTGTGTTTGGGCGTGTTCGGCTACTTCGGGCTGCTGGAGAAGCAAGGTGTTCGACCCGCCAACTCTCGGTTGGCGAGCACGGCGGCGAGGGCGACGAGTCTCGGTTCACCACTGGAGCAGCACCTGGCTTCGATGCCGTAGCCGAGGTCATGGCGACTCACGGGCGTTCCTGTACGGACCCTCGTCACGGGTGCGGCGCACCGAGACGAACGGTGCGTTGCCAAACTTTCGCGGTGCCGGGGACTTGGATCGCTGCGCGCACAGCGGATGAGACGGTGATCGGGTCGTGGGCGTCGAGACGGTCGATCGGTGAGTCTGGTCCGCGCGACGAGCTCGTCGACCGCACCACGGCGATTTCGCATGCGGGCGCCGAACCTCGCCGGTGTCGGCGCGTGCAGCGAGCAGCGGGTGATAGCCGAGCGCGTTGCCGTACGCGGCGTCCTTGCCGTGGACCGAGATCGTGGAGTCCAGATCGACCACCAGCGGCTCGAGTCGGCGCGCGCCAGAGTTCTTCAGCTGGCGGATGTGACCGAACGGTCGTCCGCAGCGTCCACCGAGGGCGCCGCCGGCTTGCCCAGGGCGCGAAGGCCGCCTGGCGAGTCGCGGCGACCACCGTGCGCCCGGGTTCGCGGAGTGGCGAATCAGGCCCGCGTTGCATGATCGAAGGTCGAACCGGTCCGCCTGCCGAGATACAAAAAGTGCCTCCTGAGCACGTCGCAGATCAGGAGGCCTTTTTCGCGGACTTTCAGGTTAGCGACCGAACGGGTGCGCTGGCGAAGGGACGGGCGTCGCGTGCGTGTCGGACTCCACGATGACGGGAGCCCGGTAGTGACAGAGCCTGAATGAGTCTGGTTACCTCGGTGTCATTGAGTTCAGCGGCGCCGTCAAGCGGCTCGATCTTCCAGTGGTCGCGAATTCCTTCGTGCAATGCGAACTGAAGTCGAAAAAGCAAACTCTCGATAGGCGACAATGCCTCCGATGCTGCGGCTGCTCGTACCGGCTGGCGCGAAGCCAGTGTCTGACATCGCCACCTTCCGCGCGGTGTGCGGACTTCGACGCATTCGGATTCGCCGTCGCTGATGTCGTGAGTAAGCCAGTAGCCGCCGCGCTCCAATTGCCTGCTGATGACCGTCGGCGCTGACCACTGCGCTTCGACGTCGGCGAACTCCATCGGTGGTTGCAAGTGAACGGTCATGATGACCGTTGGGAACACATGCAGCCGACCGATCCAGTATGGCAGCGAGGCTGAGTTTGGATGAGCGGGTGTTCATCGAGTCGTCGCTCGGGGCGGGCCGCAGCGTCGCGGACGCAGCGCAGCGGCTGGGCCGTGACCGGTCATCGCGACCCGCTGCGCCGGGCGGGCGGGCCTATGACGCCCGCTGAGGCGCAGCTGGCCGCCGCGGTCGATGAGCAAGCTGCGCTGGTCCCCGCACGCGACCACCGAAGCTGCCGCGGCGCTGCCGGCGCCGTCGGCCGCGCAGCGTCGCGCAGGCCGAAAAGCCCAGCCCGCTGGGGGAATACCGGCGGTTGGCCGAGAAGGCGCTTGCGGTCACGCTCGTGGAGCGCACCAGCCGCTACGAACGTCGCTCGGAAGCGGAGCGGACCCTCACTGGCGCCATTCCGCTTGCCACCGGTCTTGAAGCGGAGCGGACCCTCACTGGCGCCATTCCGCTTGCCACCGGTCGAATCCGTCTCGAGTTCCGCTTCGAACGACTTTGCCCGACCGCCGCGCGCGCCGCGGTGGTGCGCAATCTCATCGAAGCTTCCAAGGTCGTACGGCCCCTGCTTGAAGTCGGGCACACGGTTGTCGTAAGCGATGTCCCAGAGCGCGCGGACCATGGCCATGAGCGAGGTCTTGCCGCTGCTGTTCTCTCCGACGAGCAGGGTAAGCGGCGCCAGTCGCGCCGTCTGGGGCTCATCGCCGATGCAGCGGTAGTTGCGCAGCGTGATCGATCTCATGGCTCGTTCATTGCTCGTGGCAGTCGCCGTTCCGAGGCCTTCAGTCGCCCACCATACGGCCATCCCGCTTGCTGTCGTTGACGAATTCTTGGCCGGTGGAACGTTGTGCTCGGACGGGAGTTACCGTTCGTCCGATGGCGACGCATCGCATCGAGCCGACGAGTTGCCCAAACGAAACCTCCGAACACACCGTGCGGTTGGATCTCGCCTACCGTGGCACCAGCTTTCGAGGCTTTGCCGAAAACGCCGGCGTGCGCACCGTGGCAGGCGAACTCAGCAGAGCTCTCGATCGCGTGCTGGGTGAGTGCGGGGCCCTGACGGTTGCCGGGCGCACTGACGCCGGTGTCCATGCGGTCGGACAAGTCGTGTCGTTCCGCACGAGCAGTCCCCGGCTCGAAACCGGAGTCGAACGGTTGGGGGCCTCGCTGAACCGACTCCTGCAGCCCGACATCGTCGTGACGGCTGCGTCGGTGGTCCCCGACGCATTCAATGCCCGACACAACGCCTTGGGACGGGCGTACGAGTACCGCATCCGCAACGAAGCGCTCCCCGACCCGCGCCGCGCGGACCTCGAATGGCACATTGTCGCGCCGCTCGATGTGGATGCGATGAATGCGGCTGCGGCGCACTTCGTCGGCGAGCACGACTTCAGCTCGTTCTGCCGACGTCCCAAGGGGCGGCCCGAGGCGTCGCTCGTGCGAACGGTCACTGCCGCGCGGTGGCATGCCGACGGGGAACTGCGGCGCTTCGAGATCGAGGCGAATGCCTTCTGCCACCAGATGGTCCGCGCGCTCGTGGGTCAATGCGTCGCCGTCGGCAAGGGCGACCGCCAGGCACACGACGTCTTGAACGTGCTCGCCGCTGCGTCACGCGACGCAGCAGCGCCGATCGCGCCGCCGCACGGGCTCACGCTCGTTGCAGTCCGCTATCAACAAGGCCCCACCGATAGATGACGACCTGCGCGGTGAAGCGACTTGCCTCCCGCTGGGGTTCCGCTCGGCCTGTGCGCTGACGCCTTCGCCTGCGGTGCCGCCTCACTCGGCGCTGCGGAACACCTCGATGCGGTTGTCGAGGTCGAAGAACAGCGCTATGTGCCGGCGCACGTCCTCTGCGGTGACTTCTTGTAGGGCCGCTCGGCGCTGGCTGGGCGTGCCCACGTTGGCGTCGTCGAGATGCAGGCGCGCCAGGAGCGGGTTCAAGATCAAGGAGTTGGACTCGAGCACGTAGTCGTCTTGGAGCACCGAGATCGCCTGCTGGAGGTCGCGCTCGGTCGGCCCGTCGGCAACCAGCTCGGAGATGATCTCGAGAATTCGAGCGTGGCCCTGCTCAAGACCCTCCGAGGCGCCTGTGGAGCTGATGCTTGAGTTCCAGGTGCCGGTGGCCTCGTTCGCCGAGATCAACGGATAGACCGAATAGGCATCGCCAAGTTCCTCGCGGACCCGCGTGACCAGCAGGTCATCGAGGATCGACTTCGCCACATCGGCGATCACCAGCGACTTGGTGGTGATCGGCAGCTCGGCACCGAAGAGGACGTCGAATCCGCTTGCTCCGGCGTCTGCGTCGACTCCGATGTCGATCCGCTGAACACCGCTGGGGAACGGCGGCTGGCGATCCACAAAGGTGTCCGAGACGCCCTGGGGCAGGGAGCCGATGTAGCGCGCCGCCAGGTTCTTGACCGTGTCGCGGTCGATGTCGCCGACGACCACCACCATCAAGTCGTCCACGTCGCTCAGGCGGGCGTTGTAGAGGCCGAGCAGCGACGACGTCGTCGTTGCGTCGATCTGCTCTCGGGATGCGATGAACTGATGCCAGTCGCTGCCCTGGTACTGCGCGTCGAGCAGCGCCAGCCGGGAGATCCACTGCGGGACCGTCTCGGAGTTGGCGAGCCGTGATTCCATGGCCTGGACCTGCTCGCCGAGCGCCACATCAGTCATGCGCGGCGCGGTGATGTACAGGTGCAGCATCGAGAACAGCGTCTCGAGGTCATCGGCGCCCGCGGCACCCGAGAAGCCCTCGGAAAACTCCGCTATGAACGGACTCACCCGGGCTGTCGTGGCAGCCAAGAACTCGTCGAGCTGCGTCGCCGATGCCGGACCCAGGCCGCTCGCGACGACCGCCGCCACCGCATGACGTGCCAGCGCCGAGTCGCCCGGCGACAGCGTGGACCAGCCACCCCGCCCCTCAGCGATCACGTTCACCTCGCCGGCGGCGATGTCCGACGGCACGAACACGACCCTGGTGCCATTCGCGAATTCCCACTCGTAGGCATCCTCGAACAGGTTCAGCGCACCTTCCCCGGTCGGTGCGACCGGCGGCGGTGCCCGCAGCAGTGTCTCGACCGAGTCTTCCTCGGCCGGCGCAGCCAGCGGGACCGCCGCCTCGACTGCGGCGATCAGCTCGTCGGCAGTCGGCACATCGGCAGGATCGGGGCCGATCGACACCAAGATGGGCGCTGCCAGATCGAGCAGCCAGCGCAGATGCGCAGTGAGCTCTTCGACGGTGAAGGTCTCGAGCAAGGCACGCTGCCGCGCGACGCTGTCGCTGACCGAGGAGATCTCCGACCCGCTCAGGAAGTGGCCGAGGTAGTCCGAGGCGTACTCGGCGTCTTGAGTGGTGGCCTCGCTGTCGAGCTGGAAGTCGAACGACGTGCGCACTGCCGCCGCGACCTGGTCGAGCTCGGACTGGGTGAAGCCCCAGCGGGCGGCACCCTCGACAACGGAGACGTAGTCAGTGGTCGCCGCGGCGAGATCGGAGCCCTGGTAGTTGGTGCCGATGAAGCGCAGCGCCCGCCCAGCCGAGAACGTGCCGATGTGCGGCTCAGTTGTCTGCGCGAGCAGACCCGCTTGGAAGGCGGCATCGAGGCGGACATCGAGCATGCGCACGATGACCTCCTCGGCGAAACGCAGACGCTCACCGCCCACAGTGCCCGACGGCCACGCCGGCAGCTGCCAGTCCATGGAGACATAGATGCTGCCGTGGTCGGGATGGGTGGCGACGTCGGCGAGCGGCTCAGCGGCGAAGTTCGCCGTGAACGGATGCCGATCGGGCTGGTCCGCAAGCTCTGACGAGCGCGGTGCGAAATCGGCGAAGCTCTCGACGACCCGTGACTCCACGTCGGAGACCTCAAAGTCGCCCACGACGACGACGGCCATGTTGTCGGGCCGGTACCAGGTGTCGTAGAACTCGCGCAGCTGCTCGGGCGTGACGTTCGCGTTCGACTCTTCGTTGCCGCCGATCTGCAGACCCTCATAGACGGTGCCCATGTAGTACAGCTCGTCGATTGCCCTGCCGATGCGGCCCGAGGCCGACTCGTCGCGCAGCCGGTACTCGTCGATGACGATCCCGCGCTCGTCGGAGACATCGGAAGGCAACAGCGTTGCCGCCGAGGCCCACTGGGACAGCACCGAAAAGGCAAGATTCAGTGCCTCCGGATCGTCGAGATGGAAGTCGAGGATGTACACCGTCTCATCGGCACTGGTGTAGGCGTTCAGGTCCGCGCCGAACTCGGTGCCGATGTCGCGCAGCACCTGGTCAAGCTCGTTCTTGGAGTATTCCTCGGTGCCGTTGAACAGCATGTGCTCGAGGAAGTGGGCGGCGCCTCTGGCCTCAGGCGGGTCAACGAGCCCGCCGGCGTTGACGGCCAAGTAGACGATGACGCTCTCTCCGGGCGAATCGTTCGAACGCAGGTAGTACGAGAAGCCGTTGTCGAGCTGGTCGATAAGCACCTCGTCGTCGACTGGCAGCAACGTCGCGTCGGGATCCGTCGGGTCGTAGTCGTCGAACACGCCCAGATCGGCGGGCGGGTCCAGCTCGACGGCAGGCTCGGATTCGGGAGCGGTGTCCTCTTCGGGTGCGGAAGCTTCAGGCTCCGCAGCGTCGGGCTCGGGCTGTGCCTCGTCGGTCATCTCGGGCACGTGGGCGTCGGAGCCCGCATCAGGACTGTCGGGAGCGCACGCGACCGCCAGCAGGCAGGACGCGAACAGCAGCGCGAGGAACCTGCGCCACAGAACTGAGTTCATCGGATGGGAAGCCTTTCAGACGATGGGTCGCTCTGGCGCCCGGGCGGCCGAGCGGCTGCCGCTGCGCTTCGGGCGAGCGGGACAGGACGATACTGGCAGTAGCGGCGTACTGCGACGTTGCTGCAGGATCATCTGGGAGGTGCCGTCACAGCCGAGCGAGCCGGGAAAGGAGTGCCTCTGCGGAGCCGTCGCAGGCTGCGATTTCGGCGGTGTTCATGGCCTCGCGCCAGCCGTCGCCGTCGCCGTCGCGGGACAGGATGCTCGGGAGCGCCGTGACGGTTGCGAGTTGGACGGGCGTGGCCTCGTCGCGGTGGATGAGGTCGAGTTCCACCGGAGACGCTGCGCACGCTTGCTTCCACTGTCGCGAGCCGGTCGGGTTCCAGCCGTGAGTGATGTCGCAGAGTGCACACTTGGAGCGGCCGGTCAGCTTGCCGAGTGCGTAGCGCAACTCGCCGACGAGGGTGCCGTCCGCGTCATAGATGCCCACGAATTGCACGCCGCACCATACCGCTGCGTCCGGAGGGACTTGGTCTCGCCGCTGGCATACTCACCGCTGGTGATCTCGTGACCATTGAGCTTGCAGCCCTGCCCTATGCGGCCGAAGCGCTTGCGCCGCACATCAGCGAGCGCACGATCAGCTTCCACTACGGAAAGCACCACGCCGGCTACGTGCGAACGGTCAACTCAGCAGTGGCCGGAACGCCGGACGAATCGCGGTCGCTGGACGATCTCGTGCGTTCGCTTCCGGCGGGTGGATTGTTCAACGCTGCCGCCCAGACCTGGAACCACGACTTCTACTGGCAGTCGATGTCTCCGGGCGGCGGAGGCGATCCCGAGGGCGATCTGGCAACGGCGATCGTGGCCAGCTTCGGCAGCTCGGACGCCTTCCGAACACAGTTCGCTGCGGGCGCCGTTGGCAACTTCGGATCCGGCTGGGGCTGGCTGGTCCACGACCCTGCCGTCGAGGGCTCGCTGCGGATCGTCCAGACCGACGATGCCGGGACGCCGCTGGTCGGCGGCCTGAGCCCCCTGCTGGTCATCGACATTTGGGAGCACGCCTACTACCTCGACTATCAGAACGCCCGAGCTGCCTACGTCGATGCCTTCCTCCAGCACCTCGTGTGCTGGGAATTCGCAGCGCAAAACTATGCCGCTGCGCGATGAACACCGGCCGTCGTGGTCGGACCGAAACTGAGAGGGTGATGGTGCGGTGTCTTGTAACCATCCCGGGTTTCGTTATGCTGAGTTCCGAACCCTGATTGGCGATGCCCGATGTCTGTAGAACTCGATGTCCGGTCGCTTGCCGACCTTGAGCCAACAGTCGAGAAGCTGCTCGCTCGTCATCTTCAACAGACCAAGGAGTGGCACCCCCACGCGCTGGTGCCGTGGAGCCGCGGCAAGGATTTCGAGCCCGACTACGAGTGGTCGCCCTCAGAGGCGAATCTCACCCCTGAGGCCCGCAGCGCCCTGTTCGTGAACGTGCTCACCGAGGAGAACCTGCCCTACTACTTCCGTGATAGCGAGCGGCTGTTCGGCCGAGACGGCGCTTGGGGCGAGTGGGTGCGCCGCTGGACCGCGGAAGAGGGGCGGCACGGCCGGGTCATCTACGACTACCTGTCCGTCACCCGCGCTTTGGACCCAGTGGCGTTGGAGCGGGCCCGTATGGCGATGGTGCAGTGCGGGCACGTGCCCGAGCCCCCCGGCATGCTGGAGGGCCTCGCCTACGTCACACTGCAGGAATTGGCGACCCGAATTGCGCACTTCAACACGGGTCGCCACATCGACGACCCAGCGGGCAAGACCATCATGCGCCGAGTGGCCTTCGATGAGAATCTGCACTTCCTGTTCTATCGGGATGTGATGAGCGCCGCCGTCGAGATGGACCCTTCCAGCGCGGTGGTTGCCATCGCAAACCAGGTGAGGGGCTTTGCCATGCCTGGGCTGGGAATTGCCGATTTCGACAACCACGCGCGCATCATCGCCGAGGCCGGGATTTATGACCTGTCGATTCATCATGACCAGATCCTTCAGCCCGTGGTATTGCGGGACTGGAATCTGCCGGGTCTGACAGAGCTCTCGGGAATTGCCGAGGTGGCCCGTGATCGGCTCATGAGCCTGATCGATCGGATCGGCCGCGTGGGACAGCGCCTCGCCGAGCGCTACGCCGAAGCGCAGAGATCGCTCAGCCGAGACGCAGCGATCCTGCAATAGCTCTCGGCGCACGCTGGGCGGGCGCGAGGCGGTCACTGCGTTCCGCCAGAGTGACGACACAACGACGGTGCGGCCGGCTCGTTCGTCGGAACAGGACGCCTTGAGTTCGCGCTTGCTCAGTGTCGCATTGCTCAGTGTCGCATTGCTCAGTGTCGCATTGCTCAGTGTCGCATTGCTCAGTGTCGCATTGCTCAGATACTTTGTGGTACAAAGTAGTTTGCATTACAGATTAGGAGCGAGCGATGATGCCAGACAGCGACGACTCGGCGGTGCTGAGCGCCGAAGATGGGCGGCAGACGGTTCAGGCCACCATCCACGACGCCCGCGGGGCCATGTACACCGTGGGGAGCACTGCGATCCTGCTGATGTGGGCCGGGATCATCTCGGCCGCGTACCTCGCCCAATACGCCATCTCGACGTTCGCAGTGGACTTCGCGGATCGTTGGCCGTGGTTTCCGGGACCGTTGTGGATCGGCTTTTCGGCGGTGGGCATGGCTGGGAGCATGACCATCGGCTACCGCGCCGGCCGGGCCATGTCCACGGGCACCGCCATGCAGAGCGCCGGGATCCGGGTGTTTCTCTACTGGATGGCCGTCGTGACGGCGGCCGGACTCCTGCCGGGAGCGGCAGGACTGTGGAACGAGACCCGTGCCGAAACCATCCCGTACGTCCTCGTGGGTGTCATCGCGCTGGGATACGTGCTGTTCGGCATCCTGCACAAACCGGTGATTGCGGTGTTCGGCTTGGGTTACGCAGTGTCGTTTTACGTTCCGCACTACATCTTCGATGACATCGCTCCAGCGATCTCCGGAATCGCGATGCTCGGTTTGCTCGCTGCCACCTTCGTCTGGGTGCGCAGAACCGGCGAATGGTGAACAGCGGCGAGGTGCCCGACTACGGCGCGATCGTCCTCAACGAGACGATTCATCAGCCGACCCGGCTGCGCATCATGTCGTCGCTTGTCTCAGTTGACGTGACTGACCCGCTCGCGTATGGATTCCTGCAGTCTCACCTGGGGTTGACCCCGGGCAACCTCACGACCCACTTGCGAAAGCTGGAAGATGCCGGGTACGTGGCGATCACCAAGGAGTTTCACGGTGTCAAACCGCGCACCTGGGTTCAGGCCACGGCCGCAGGGCGCCATGCGTTCGCCGAGTACCTGACGAACCTCGAACGGGCCCTCGGCGTCGGGAGGCGGTCCTGAGCGGTCTCACCGAGCGGTCCCCTGCGCGGGGCTGAGGGCTAGTGATCGCCCCTGGGGTCGAGCAAGCTCGTGAGCTGGTCGATGGTGAAGCCGTCGCTGCGGGCGGCTTCGATGAGGACGCTCTCCGCGGCGGCGATGCGGGCGGCGGCTTCGGGGACGTCGACGACGGCCTCGGGAGGCACGACAACCGCGCCGTGGCGGTCGGCGTGGATGAGGTCTCCGGGGCGAACCGACATGCCGTGCACGGTGACCGGAACGGCGTACTCGACGACGTGGACCCACGAATGGGACGGCCCGATGGAGCCGGCGAGGGCGCCGAAGCCGGGAGCCCAGTCGGCCAGGTCGCGGATCGAACCGTTCGTGATGACCCCGAGCGAGCCCAAGCCGGCGTGAATGCTGCTGTTCACCTCGCCCCACCAGGCGCCGTAGCCCGCAGAAGGGTCGATGTCGCAGATGACGGTGATGGTCGGCTGCGGGGCTTGCGCGATGTGGCGGTAGTAGCCGACTCGCATCGCGAGGTCGTCCTCGCCAGAACGACCTGAGTGCGCGGCGGCGCGGATCGTGGCGGTGCGGGCGTAGCCCACCATCGGCGGGGCGTCAGGGTTGGGGCACACCAGCGGCGACGTCGTAAAGCCGTAGGCGCGACGCTGCGGTGCGACGATCTCGAGGGCGTTGCAGACGGTCGGGGTGTCAAGCTCCCGCAAAGCGTCGAGGACAGAGTCGTCGCGGACTGGGTCACTGGGCACGGGGTTGACCTGCCTTGACCGTCTAGACCAGTTCGATGAGCGCCATTGGGGCGTTGTCGCCGCGTCGCGGACCGAGCTTGAGAACCCGGGTGTAACCGCCGGGGCGCCCTTCATAGCGGGGTCCGATCTCGTCGATCAGCTTCTGGGCCATCTCCTGGTCGCCATTGAGGCTGGCGACGAGCTGCCGGTGGCGCGCCAGGCCGTCCTTGCGTGCCTTGGTGATGAGCTTCTCGGCGAAGGGGCGCAGTGCCTTGGCCTTCGCCTCCGTGGTCTCGATGGCTTCGGCGGCAAACAACGACGCAGCCAGGTTCGCGAGCATCGCTCGCTGGTGGCTGGAGCTGCCACCGAGGCGTCGACCCCTCGTGGGAGTGGGCATGGTCAGCTCACTCCGGACTCAGCGAGCTCTTCAGCCGGTGCCTCGTCGGATGTCGGGCTCATGCCGCGCAGCGCCAATCCGCGCTCGTCGAGCTTCTCAATGACCTCGTCCAGCGACTTCTGGCCGAAGTTCGGCACCGTCATGAGCTCGTCCACAGACTGGTCGAGCAACTCGCCGATCGTGTTGAACTGCGCGCGCTTGAGGCAATTGCGGGCCCGCTCGGAAAGACCGAGGTCTTCGATGGGCTTGTCCAGGTCGCTGGCCCGGCCATCGCCGACGATGACGTCGGCGATGTCGAGGCCCAAGGGCTCGTCGGAGAGCTCGGCGATCATGAGCATCAGGCGGCACATCGTGTCGCCGGCCGAGGCCAGCGCCTCACGCGGCGTCATGGCGCCATCGGTCTCGATGTCGAGCACCAAGCGGTCGAAATCGGTGGACTGCTCGACACGCACCGGCTCGACCTCGACGGCGACCCGTCGCACCGGGCTGAACAGGGCGTCCATGAGAATCACGCCGATCGTGCCGGCGGCACGATCGCTGTCGGGCGCCGAGTAGCCCCAGCCGCGCTCGATCGTCAGATCCATGGCCAAGCGGGCGCCTTCACCGAGCGTTGCGATGTGCAGATCTGGTGTCAGACATTCGACGTCGACGCCCCAGTCGACGTGACCGGCCAGAACAGGGCCGGTGCCGCGCTCGTCGAGGCGCACTGCGACGGACTCATCGCTGCGGCATCGCAGCACGATGTCCTTGAGGTTCAAGATGATGTCGGTGACATCTTCGACGACGCCGTTGATCGTGGTGAATTCGTGGAGCGCATCATCGAAACGAACCTGGGTGATGGCTGCACCGGGGATCGAAGACAGCAGCGTGCGTCGCAGCGCATTGCCCAGCGTGTGGCCGAAGCCCGGCTCCAGCGGTCCAATGGCGAAGCGCTGGCGATTGCCCTCGGGCGAGGCTGGGTCGATAGTCGGTCGGTGCATGACCAAGGTGTCGGACATGGACATCTTGACCCCTTCGTTGGTGGTGGGTTATTTGCTGTACAGCTCGACGATGAGCTGTTCGCGCACCGGGATCTCGATCTGGGATCGCAGCGGCAGTTCGCGCACGGTGACGCTCTGGCCGCCGTCGCTCGGGTCGAGCCACGCAGGCGCAGCACGGTCGAGAACGTCGAGATTCCAGCGGACGGTCACGATCTCGCGGGCCTTCACACTCAGCTCGATCACGTCGTCGCGGCGGGCTCGGAAGCTCGGGATGTTCACCCGGCGTCCGTTGACGTTGATATGGCCGTGGCTCACGAACTGGCGGGCTTGCGGACGGGTCGCAGCCCAGCCCACCCGGTAGACGATGTTGTCGAGGCGCAGTTCGAGCAGGCGCAGCAGGTTCTCGCCGGTGACTCCCCGCTGGCGGGCAGCTTCCCGGTAGGTATTGCGGAACTGCCGCTCGGTCATCCCGTAGCTGAACCGGCACTTCTGCTTTTCCTGCACCTGCATCAAGAACTCGGAGTTCTGGCTGCGGCGGCGACTCCGACCGTGCTCACCGGGCGGGTAGGGGCGACGGTCGAGCGCCTTCGTCTCGCCTTCCGTTCCCCAGATATTCGTGTTGAGACGCCGCGAGACGCGCGCCTTCGGTCCGGTGTAGCGAGACATCTCAGACCCTCCGTCGCTTCGGAGGGCGGCAGCCGTTGTGCGGCACCGGCGTCATGTCGCGGATGCCCTTGATTTCGATGCCGGAATTCTGAATGGAGCGAATCGCGGTCTCGCGGCCCGAGCCCGGACCCTTCACGTGCACGTGCACACGTCGCACACCGTGTTCCATCGCTCGTTCGGAGGCCTGCTCGGCCGCTTGCTGCGCCGCGAACGGAGTCGACTTGCGAGAACCCTTGAATCCGGCATTGCCGGCCGAAGCCCAAGACACCACGTTGCCCTGCAGGTCGGTGAATGTGATGATCGTGTTGTTGAACGAGCTCTTGATGTGCGCCACGCCGTCGCCGACGTTCTTTCGTTCCTTGCGGCGCCCGCGGCGGGCCGGCTGATTCACTTGCGCACCTTCTTCTTGCCCGCCACGGTCTTGCGCGGACCCTTGCGGGTTCGTGCGTTGGTGTGCGTCCGCTGGCCGCGCACCGGCAGCCCACGGCGGTGCCGGACTCCCTGGTAGCAGCCGATCTCGATCTTGCGCTTTACGTCCTGCGCCACGTCACGGCGCAGGTCGCCCTCGACAGAGAGGTGGGCGTCGATGTGGTTCCTGATGCGTGCTACCTCAGCATCGGTCAGGTCGCGCACGCGGGTGCGCTCAGCGATGTTGAGGTCTTCGCAGATCTGCTGGCTGGCCGAGCGGCCAATGCCGTAGATGTATGTCAGCGCGATCTCGACGCGCTTCTCGCGAGGTATGTCGACGCCGGCAATTCGGGCCATCGATGCAGGACTCCTGTCTCAGCCTTGCCGCTGCTTGTGCCGCGGGTTCGGACAAATGACGCGAATCCGTCCATGACGGCGGATGACGCGGCACTTGTCGCAGATTTTCTTCACGCTCGGACGTACTTTCATGGCTGGAAAATCTCCGGGCGTGACGCTGCAGGCGGAAGAGCAAGGATACGGTCCGCGGTGCTCTGGACCAACGCTGTGTTGCTCACGGTGCCGCCTCAATGGCGGCCACGATGCGCGCATGAACCTCGGCGGGGGTGCCGAGGCCGTCGACGGTCACCAGCACGCCGCGATCGGCGAACAGCTTGCGCAGGGGCGCCGTCTCCGCCGCGTACAGCTCGAGCCGCCGGGCAATGGCCTCAGGAGTGTCGTCGGCACGCCCGCGTTCGAGCATCCGCTGTGTCACGACCTCGTCCGGCACGTCGAGATCGATCGCGCGATCGACGGCTGCGGGGGCAAGCAGCTCGAACAGCCCGTTGGCCTGCGCCTCGGTACGCGGAAAGCCGTCGAGCAGGACGCCGGCGCGGGCGTCGGGTTCTTCGAGGCGTTCGGCCACGATGCCCAGGATCAGGTCGTCACCGACCAGCTCGCCTGCGTCCATGAGCTGCCCCGCAGCGCGGCCGAGCTCGGTGCCCGCAGCGACAGCGGCGCGCAGCATGTCGCCCGTCGAGATGTGGGCCACGCCGAAACGCTCGGTCAGCAGCTCGCACTGCGTGCCCTTGCCGGCACCCTGCTTGCCTAAGATCACAAGCCGTCGGGACATCAGGCCAGGAACCCTTCGTAGTTGCGCATGAGCAACTGGCTGTCGACCTGCTTCATGGTCTCCAGCGCGACGCCCGACGCGATCAGGATCGAAACGCCGCCGAAGCCGATTGCCGCTCCTGCGCCACCAGATCCCAGCGCATCGAGGTCGCTCGTGAGCGACAGCAGCACGCTGGGCAGCAATGCGACACCTGCAATGAACAGCGCGCCCGGCAACGTGATGCGATTCAGCACCTTGGAGAGGTAGCGCTCTGTCTGCGGACCTGGACGGATGCCGGGAATAAAGCCGCCCTGCTTGCGGATGTTGTCGGCTTGGCGAACCGGATCGAACGAGATCGCCGTATAGAAGTAGGCGAACCCGACGATCAGGCCGCCGAAGAACAGGATGTAGGCGATGTTGTCAGGCTGGGTCAGATAGTCGTCCACCGCTACCTGCAGCCATCGCCAATTCGCAACGTTTGAGAACAGCACCGGCAGGAACAGGATCGAGCTGGCGAAGATGACGGGGATCACGCCCGACTGGTTGACCTTCAGCGGGATGTAGGTGTTCTGCCCGCCGTAGAGCCGGCGACCGACCTGACGACGCGAGAACTGCACCGGGATCCGGCGCTGGCCCTGCTCAATGAAGATGATCGCCACCATCATCCCTGTGGCGACGACGATCGCCGCCACGAGATACACCGTGCCCTGCACCGCCAGCAGCCGGGCACCGTCGAAGGGGATCGTCGAGACCACCGAGGCGAAGATCAACAGCGACATGCCGTTGCCGACGCCGCGCTGGCTGATCAGCTCGCCCATCCACATCAGCAATGCCGTTCCCGCCGTCAGCGACAGGATCACCAGCGCCACCCGGTTGAACGTGAAATCGGGAATGACGATCACTCCGGCGGTGTTGCCCAACGCGGTGCCTTGTCCCCGGCCGAAGATGAAGGTGATGCCAGTGGCCTGCACGAATGCGATGCCAAGCGTCAGGTAACGGGTGTACTGGGTCAGCTTGCGCTGGCCCACTGCGCCTTGCTGCTGCAGCTGCTCGAATCGCGGGATCGCCACAGTGAGGATCTGGATGATGATCGATGCCGTGATGTACGGCATGATCCCGAGAGCGAAGATGGCGAAGTTGGTGAGCGCGCCGCCCGAGAACAGATTCAACAGCGCCAGCACGCCGCCAGTCGAGGACGCCTGCTCGCGCAGCGAGACGATGGCGTCGAAGTCGATGCCCGGCACCGGCACCTGCGAACCCAACCGGTACGCCGCGATGATGAACAGCGTGAACATGATCTTCCGGCGAAGATCCTGGATCCGGAAGATGTTGCGCATGTGGCCGAGCACGACGAGCCCCTAGCGATTGGTGTGCTGGTTGCCCCGCGCCGGCGGTCGCGGACCGCCGAATGCGGGAGGCAGCAGTTCGACGCTGCCCCCGGTCGCTTCGATGGCCTCACGAGCCGAACCGGAGACCGCATGGGCCCTCACCGAGATCGCCCGGGTGACCTGCCCCCGGCCGAGCACCTTGACCATCGCAGGTCGAGATGCCGAACCCCGTGAGATGAGCCCCTGGGCCGCAAGCGATTCCGGGGTGACCTCGTCGAGACCCGACTCTTCGAGCGTGTCGAGATTCACCGGCTGGTATTCGACGCGAAACGGGTTCGTGAAACCCTTGCTCTTGGGAATGCGGACCTGCAGCGGCAGCTGACCGCCCTCGTACCAAACGGGCACGGTGCCACGAGCGCGCGAGCCCTTCGTGCCTCGGCCTGCGGTCTTGCCGCCCTTGCCGCCGATGCCGCGCGCAACGCGCTTGCGCTTGCGACGCGCGCCAGCCGGCGGAGTCAGGTCATGCAGTCTCAGCATCGGCGCTCCCCTGTTCGTCCGGAATTGGGTCAGACACGTGTTCAATAGTGATCATCTCGACGGTGATCAGATGGTCGACCTTGCGGAGCATGCCTCGGATCTCGGGCCGATCCGCAAGGGTATGGCTGCGGCCGATGCGACCGAGGCCGAGTGCACGCAGCGCACCGCGCGCTTTCGGCTTGGCGCCGATCGCCGAACGCACCTGGGTCACGACGATGTGGCTCATACGGTCCTCACTCATGACGCGGCTCCCGCAGGCGCTCCGCGCAGCTTGCGGGTGCGCTCGGATTCGTTGTACGCAGCCAGCAGGCCAGCAGGGATGCACTCCTGCGCGGACAGTCCGCGCAGCTTCGCAACCTCGTCAGGCCGCTTCAGCGCGGCGAGGCCGGCGATGGTGGCCCGAGCCACATTGATGTGGTTGGACGAACCGAGCGACTTGGCCAGCACATCGCTGATACCGGCCTCTTCGAGAATGGCGCGCGCGGCACCTCCGGCAATGACGCCGGTACCTGGCGCCGCCGGCTTCAAGAGCACCTTGCCCGCCCCCATGACGCCAAGGACGGGATGGATGATGGTCGACCCGGCGAGCGGCACGTTGAAGAGGCTCTTGCGCGCCTCCTCGGTGCCCTTCTGGATAGCGAGAGGCACTTCCTTGGCCTTGCCGTAGCCGAGACCCACCCGACCGGCTCCGTCGCCGATGACCACAAGCGCTGAGAACGAGAACCGCCGGCCGCCCTTGACGACCTTGGCGACTCGATTGATGTCGATGACCCGGGACTCGCGCAGCCCGTCATCACCGCTGTTGCGCGGGTTCTCGAACTGCCGGTCGCGCCCGCGGCGCGGGCCGCCGCGATCACGATCGCCACGCTCTCGGTCGCCGCGAGGCGCCTGTGGCGCCTGTGGCGCCTGTGGGGTCTGCTCGTCTGCCACTCGTGCTCCTAGGTTCCCGCGGGGGATCAGAACTTCAAGCCGCCCTCGCGGGCAGCATCTGCAAGGGCCGCTACGCGGCCGTGGTACCGGTTGCCGGCACGGTCGAAGACCACGGAGGCGACGCCTGCTTGTTGTGCCCGCTCGGCGATGAGCCGACCGATTTCGGCCGCAGCGCCGATGTTGCCGCCACCGTTGGCCGCGACGCCGGCTTCGCCGGTCGAGGCGGAGGCCAGCGTGTGACCGGCGGTGTCGTCGATCACCTGCACGCTGATGTGGCGATTCGAGCGGAAGACGCTGAGTCGCGGGCGCTCTGGCGTGCCTGACACCTTCTTGCGCACCCGAATACGGCGCCGATCACGCCCAGCAGTTCTCGTTCGAGTACTCACGTGGCGGCCTTTCCGATCGCGTTCACTTTGCGGCCTTTCCGGCCTTGCGCAGCACACGTTCGCCGACGTAGCGAATGCCCTTGCCTTTGTATGGCTCGGGTTTGCGCAGCGCGCGGATGTTGGCCGCAACCTGCCCGACAAGCTGCTTGTCGATGCCCTTGACGATGATCGAGGTTTGGCTCGGGACTTCGAAGCTGATGCCGTCGGGGGCGTTCACTGGCACCGTGTGGCTGAATCCGAGCGACAGTTCCAAGGCTGAGGGGCTCTTGGCCGCAGCGCGATAGCCGACGCCGACGATCTGCAGTTCCCTGCTGAATCCCTGCGACACACCTTGCACCATGTTGGCGACAAGGGCGCGACTGAGCCCGTGCAGCGAACGCTGGCTGCGGCTGTCGTCGGTGCGCCCGACGGCGGCCTCACCATCGTCGACGCGCACCGTGATGCCCGCCGCGAGATCGCACCGCAGTTCGCCTCCCGGACCCACGACCGTCACCCGGCGGCCAGATGCCGACCCGGCGTCGGGCGCGAGGGACTCTGAGGTGATCGTGACCCCGTCAGGAATCGTGATTGGCGCCTTGCCGACGCGTGACATCGTCGCCTCCTACCACACGTAACAGAGGACCTCGCCGCCGACGCGATTGCGGCGAGCCTCCCGGTCTGTCATCAGGCCCCGGCTCGTGGACAGCACGGCAATGCCGAGACCGCCCAGAACTCGAGGCACTTTGTCGGACTGGGTGTACACCCGCAGGCCGGGCTTGGAGACTCGCTCGAGCCCGGAGATCGTCCGATCTCGATCGGGGGTGTACTTCAGGCTGATGGTGAGCAGCGGAGCGGGACGCCCTTCGACGTCGTCCACCTTGAAGTCGTTCACGTAGCCCTCGCGCTTGAGGATCTGCGCGAGGCGCTCCTTCTGCTTCGAGGACGGCATGGCAACCTCGTCCTTGAACACCATGTTCGCGTTGCGGATGCGGGTGAGCATGTCCGCAATGGGGTCGGTCATCGACATGTGCGCACCTCCCTCACCAGCTGGCCTTCGTCACGCCGGGTACTTCGCCGGCATGGATCATCTTTCGCAGACACACTCGGCACAGCCCGAACTTGCGGTACACCGACCGCGGTCGGCCGCAGACGCGGCACCGCGTGTAGGCGCGCACCTTGAATTTGGGGGTGCGCTGCTGCTTGTTGACGAGTGCCTTCTTGGCCATCAGTTCTGCCCCTGTCGGAATGGAAACCCAAGTGCGGTGAGCAAGGCACGCCCACCCTCGTCGTCGGTAGCCGACGTGACGAGGGTGATGTCCATGCCTCGGATCTGGTTGACGCTGTCGTAGTCGATCTCCGGAAAGACCAGCTGTTCGGTGATGCCGAACGTGTAGTTGCCGTGCCCGTCAAAGCTGCGCGGCGACAGTCCCCGGAAGTCCCGGATGCGCGGGATCGCCAGCGTCACGAGACGGTCGTAGAACTCCCACATGCGGTCCTGGCGCAGCGTGACGCGAGCACCGATGGCATTGCCTTCGCGCAGCTTGAAGCCTGCGATGGAGCGCTTGGCGCGGGTGATCGAGGGACGCTGGCCGCAGATGCGGCTCAGGTCATCGACCGCGCCGTCGAGCATTGCCCGATTGGTCAGCGCTGCGCCCACGCCCACGTTCACGCTGATCTTGTTGAGCCTGGGCACCTGCATGATGTTGGGGAAGCCCAGTTGCGTCTGCAGCTGTGCGCGCAGCGTGTCGCGGTACAGAATCTTCATTCGCGGCTCGATGCGGGAACCGACGTCTGGCGCATCCGTATCTGATGCTTCTGCGCTCGGCGCATCCGTGTCCAATGCTTCTGCGCTCGGCGCATCCGTGTCCAATGCTTCTGCGCTCGGCGCATCCGTGACGCTCATGGCAGTTCCTCCCCCGACACTCGGTGGTAACGCACCTTGCGGTCGCCCTCGAATCGAAAGCCGACACGGCCGGGCTGTCCCGTGCGGGGGCACACGATCGCGACATTGGACACGTCGACCGGCAGGAGGTAGTCGATGATCTGCCCCTCCTGGTTCTGCTGCGTGGGCCGCTGGTGCTTGTGACCCACGTTCACGCCTTCGACGGTGAGGCGGCCTCGCTGGGGGTCCACAGACACCACTTCGCCCTCCCTGCCCTTGTCGGGCCCGGAGATCACGCGGATAGTGTCGCCCTTGCGAACCTTCAGTCGCGGAAGCTGATGACGCTGACGTCGGCTCACAGCACCCCCATCACAGAACTTCGGGAGCCAGCGACACGATGCGCATGAAGCGCTTGTCGCGCAGCTCTCGTCCGACAGGACCGAAAATGCGCGTGCCGCGGGGCTGGCGGTTGTCGTCAACGAGAACTGCTGCGTTCTCGTCGAAGCGGATGTAGCTGCCGTCGGGCCGGCGGCGTTCCTTGCGGGTGCGGACCACGACGCAGCGGACCACATCGCCCTTGCGCACAGCGGCACCGGGGATGGCGTCCTTCACGGTCGCGATGAAGACATCGCCGATCGACGCGTAGCGCCGGCCCGTGCCTCCCAGCACTCGGATGCACAGCACCTCGCGCGCGCCGGAGTTGTCGGCGATCTTGAGCCGGCTCTCTTGCTGGATCATCGTGCCCTCTCGACAATCTCGATCAGGCGCCAGCGCTTGGTCTTCGAGATCGGTCGGGTCTCCATCACGCGCACCCGATCGCCGGGCCGGGCATCCGAAGCCGGATCGTGGGCGTACAGCTTCTTGGTCCGCTGCACGGTCTTGAAGTAGCGGGGGTGCCGGACACGCTCGGTCACGGAAACGACAGCGGTCTTGTCCATCGCGACCGAGGTGACGATGCCCTCGCGCACCTTGCGCCGGCTGCGATCAGCTGAATTCGACTCGCCGGTGTTGCCGGTGTCGGTGGTCTCGGCGCTCATGATGCGACTCCTGTGTCGGCAGCGAGCCCAGCAGCTGAGACTTGCGAAACGCCAGCCAACCCAGCAGCTGAGACTTGCGAAACGCCAGCCAGCATTTCTGCGGCCGCGATCTCGCGCTCGCGAAGCACTGTGAGGATCCGGGCGACATCGCGCTTGGTGGCTGCCATCTGTGCCGAGCTGTCGAGCTGGCCGGTGGCGAACGCAAAGCGAAGGTTGAACATCTCTTGCTTCGCGCTGGCCAATTCGTCGAGCAGCTGGTCGTCAGACAGCCCGCGCAGGGTTGCAGCTGTGGCCATCAGATGGCCTCCTCGCGTGAGATCACCCGCGCACGAATGGGCAGCTTCTGGATGGCGCGGGCCATGGCATCTCGAGCCAGTTCGCTGCTGACGCCGCCCAGCTCGAACATGACTCGGCCTGGCTTCACCACGGCAACCCACTTCTCCAGGTTGCCCTTGCCCGAGCCCATGCGGGTCTCAGCGGGCTTCGCAGTAACCGGCTTGTCGGGGAAGATGTTGATCCACACCTTGCCGCCACGCTTGACGTGGCGGGTCATGGCGATTCGTGCGGCTTCGATCTGACGGGCAGTGATCCAGCCAGGCTCGAGCGCCTGGATACCGAAATCGCCGAAGTTCACCGATGTGCCGCCCTTGCTGCGACCCTTGGTGCGGCCGCGATGCTGCTTGCGGTGCTTCACCTTGCGGGGCATCAGCATCAGTCGTCTCCCGGCCGGAAGTTGGGTGTCTGGGATTGGTCGCGCGTGGCGCGCTCGATCTGCTCTTCCTCTTCGAGCAGGCGCTCGAACTCGGGATCGGCCTCACGAAGCAACGGCACGGGCTCTTCAGGCGCGTCGTCGGTCTCGGTTCGTCGGGCGGCACCCGCACCGGCACCGGCACCCGCGGACACGACTGACGCCGGAGGAGCGCCATCGCCAGATGTCAGGCCAGTAGCCATCGCCGCCTCGCGGTGAATGCGATCGTCGGCGGAGACCTTGTACGGCAGGATGTCGCCCTTGTAGAGCCACACCTTCACGCCGATGCGGCCCGCTGTGGTGCGAGCCTCGCGGAAGCCGTAGTCGATGTCAGCGCGCAGGGTGTGCAGCGGTACGCGACCCTCGTGGTACCACTCTGTGCGGGCCATTTCGGATCCACCCAAGCGACCCGAGCACTGCACGCGGATGCCCAGCGCTCCGGCCTTCTGTGCGTTCTGGACAGCACGCTTCATCGCACGCCGGAAGGCCACACGGCCGGCGAGCTGATCGGCAATACCCTGAGCGATCAGTGCCGCTTCGAGTTCGGGCTGCTTGATCTCCTGAATGTTGAGCTGGACCTTCGGATTGCCCGAGATCTTGCCCAGCTCGGTACGCAGTCGGTCGGCCTCGCTGCCGCGGCGGCCGATGACAATACCGGGCCGGGCCGTGTGCACGTCGACCCGCAGGCGATCGCGGGTGCGCTCTACCTCTATGCGGCTGATCGCTGCATGCGGCAGCTCGGTCCGCAAAAAATCGCGGATCTTCCAGTCCTCGATGAGATAGTCCTGATACTCCTTGTCGGCGTACCAGCGCGACTTCCAGTCCGTGGTGATTCCCAGGCGGAAGCCGTAGGGGTTGACCTTCTGACCCATGGCTCAGACTTCTTTCTCGGCGTCCGCAGCGTCGGAGCCGGCGGCTTCGGCCTCGCTGGTATCGCTGTCGGAGCTGCCCTCGGTGTCGTCGGCAACCGTGTCGGCATTGGCGCTGGCTTCGACTGCTGTCTCGTCGACAGCGTCTTCGATCTCTTCTGTGTCGATCTCTTCAGCCTCAATCTCGTCAGCCTCGTCGGCCTCTGCGGGAGCCTCGCCGCGGCTGGCAGCAACGCGAGCTGCACGGCTGACAGAAGCGGTCGTTGCGCCGGAAGCAGCAAGCCGGGCCTCGCGCATGGCCAGCTCTTCGGTGCTGAGCTGGGCCACCACGACAGTGATGTGGCAGGTCTGCTTGTGAATTCGGGTGGCTCGGCCACGCGCCCTGGGGCGCCAGCGCTTCAGCACAGGGCCCTCGTCGGCCCAGCATTCGGCCACATAGAGCTCGTCGGGATCGAGCTGCTCGTTATTGGAGGCGTTGGCGACAGCGCTTTCGAGCACCTTGGCCACCACTTCGGCTGCTCCGCGCTCGCAGAATTGCAAGCGGTCGCGAGCCGGGCCCAGGTCCTCGTCGCGAATCAGGTTGAGCACCACACGAGCTTTCGAGGCTGAGAGCCGCGCGTACCGGTGGGTCGCCTTGGATCCGGCGATGACGTCGAGGTCGATCAGGCCGCTCATCGTCGCCTGCCGCCTCGCTCCTGGCCTGCATGGAACTTGAAGGTCCGGGTCGGCGCGAACTCGCCGAGCTTGTGACCCACCATCGACTCGGTCACATAGACCGGCAGGTGCTTGCGGCCGTCATGGACCGCAATGGTGTGCCCGATCATCTCGGGAATGATCGTGGAGCGGCGGCTCCACGTCCTGATGACCTTCTTCTCGCCGCTCTCGTTCAACGCGTCCACCTTTGAGAGAAGGTGGTCGTCGACGAAGGCGCCTTTTTTGAGACTGCGCGGCATCGCTTTACCTCCGCGAACCGCGCGTCCGGCGACGGCGGAGAATGAGATCGTTGGACTTGCGGTTCTTGGAACGGGTGCGGCCCTCGGGCTTGCCCCATGGCGACACGGGGTGACGGCCACCCGACGACTTGCCCTCGCCACCGCCAAGGGGGTGGTCGACGGGATTCATCGCCACGCCGCGGGTCTGCGGGCGCACGCCCTTGTAGCGGTTGCGCCCCGCCTTGCCGATCTTGACCAGGTCGGCCTCGGCATTGCCGACCGAGCCGACCGTTGCCCGGCAGTCGATGGGTACTCGGCGCATCTCGGTGGACGGCAGCCGCAGCGTCGCGTACATGCCCTCTTTGGCGACGAGCTGCACGCTGGAGCCCGCCGCACGAGCCATTTGGCCACCGCCACCAGGCTTCAGCTCGACGTTGTGGACGGTCGTGCCGACAGGCACGTAGCGCAGCGGCAAGGCGTTGCCGGCGCGCACCTCGGCGTGAGGGCCATTCGACAGCTTGTCGCCGATCTCGATGCCCGCAGGAGCCAGGATGTAGCGCTTCTCGCCATCGTGGTAGTGCAGCAGCGCGATGCGAGCGTTGCGGTTGGGGTCGTATTCGACGGTCGCGACAGTGGCGGGCACGCCGTCCTTGTTGCGGCGGAAGTCGACCACCCGGTATCGCCGCTTATGGCCGCCGCCTCGGTGACGAGCCGTCTTGCGGCCGTCGTTGTTGCGGCCGCCGGTGGAGTGCTGCTTGGCGATGAGCGAGCGCTCGGGCTTGGTCGCGGTGATGTCAGCGAAGTCCGAGACCGTCTGGAATCGGCGGCCGGGACTGGTTGGCTTGCGTGTGCGAATGCCCATGACGCCGTGCCTTAGGAATTGAAGATCTGGATCGAGTCGCCCTCGACGAGGGTGACGATTGCCCGCTTGGTGTCC
The DNA here is from genome assembly GCA_963663635.2 of Acidimicrobiales bacterium. Lineage (GTDB taxonomy): Bacteria > Actinomycetota > Acidimicrobiia > Acidimicrobiales > Poriferisodalaceae > Poriferisodalis. Next base: position 163,429 of record CAXXMY010000005.1, on the reverse strand, counting down.
GGCCGCTTGCCGATGGTGCCGCTGCGCCGGTTGCGGCGGGCCTTGCCCTTGCGGTTCAGCGTGTTGACGTTGGCGACCTTGACATCGAAGATCGTCTCGACGGCCTGGCGGATCTCCGGCTTGCTTGCCGAGGGATGCACCCGGAACACGTACACGCCGTCCTCGAGGAAGTCGTAGGACTTCTCCGAGATCACCGGAGCGATCAGCACGTCGCGTGGATCCTTCACTGGCTCGCTGTCCCTGCTGCGTCATCCGATGTTGGCGACTCCGGCGTTGGCGACTCCGTTGTTGCTGGCTCTGTTGCTGCCGGCCCTGTTGCTGCCGGCTCTGTTGCAATTGACTCCGCTGCGGCCGGCTCCGCTGCGGCCGATTCAGTTGCAGACGGCTCCGCTGCGGCGGTCTCTGGTTCAGCCGATTGGCGGGTCAGAAGCGTGTCGCGGGTGAAGACCAGCCAGTCCGAACGCAGGATGTCGTATGCGTTCAACTCGGCGGATTGCACCGAGCGCACCATCGGCAGATTGCGGACGCTGCGGTCGGCGGCCTGGTCGGCAGGTCCGTCGTCCAGAACGAGCAAGACCTGCCCGGTAAGGGACAGGTTCTCCAATGCCGCGACGGCGTCCTTGGTACGGGGCTGGTCGAAGCGCCACGCGTCGACAACCATGACGCGCTCACTGCGGGCCCGATCGCTGAGCGCCGAATGCAGGGCGAGGCGGACGGTCTTGCGGTTCACCTTTTGGCGGTAGCTGCGCGGCTTGGGGCCATGCGCCACGCCGCCGCCGGTGAACTGGGGCGAGCGGATCGAGCCCGCCCGGGCCCGCCCGGTGCCCTTTTGCCGCCAAGGCTTGGCGCCGCCGCCGCGCACCTCGGCGCGGGTGCGGGTGCTGTGGGTGCCGCGGCGGCGCGCAGCAAGCTGGGCAGTGACGACCTGATGCAGTGCCGCCATGTTCGGCTCGATGCCGAAGATGGCCTCGTCGAGTTCAACGGTGCCGGCGGTGCCGCCGTCGGGTGTGCGCACATCGAGGGTGAGCGTCATCTCAACGACCTCAGGCCTGCACCGACACTGTGCTTGTCGGAGCTTTGACGGCATTACGGACGATGACCGGGCCGCCCTTGGGACCGGGGACCGAGCCGCGCACCAACAGCAGGCCACGCTCGGCATCGGCTTCGACGACGACGAGATTGAGTGTCGTAACCTTCTCGCTGCCCATGCGGCCAGCCATGCGAGTGCCCTTGAACACACGCGACGGGGTCGCGCAGGCACCGATGGCGCCAGGAGCACGGTGGACTCGGTGGGCGCCGTGGCTGGCACGCTGGCCCGAGAAATTGTGGCGCTTCATCACGCCGGCAAATCCCTTGCCCTTAGACGTGGCCGTGACGTCAACAAGTTCGCCGGCGGCGAAGAGATCGGCCCCGAGCTCGGTGCCGACACTCAGCTCGCTCACGTCGTCAAGTCGCAACTCGACGAGGCGCTCGCCCGGCTCGACACCGGCACGCTCATAGTGGCCAGCAGTGGGTCGGTTCAGCTTGCGCGGCTCACGATTGCCGTGAGTCACTTGTACCGCTGTGTATCCGTCGCGTTCGGTGGTGCGAATCTGGGTAATCCGGCACGGATCCACGCGCAGCACGGTGACCGGGACGACCCGGTTCTCGTCATCCCAAAGCTGCGTCATGCCGACTTTCGTCGCGACGAGCGCCTTGTTCGCCATGTCAGCGTCTCTCTCGTGCCTTCGTGGGGTGCCTGTCCGCCCTCCCGGGCGGCACTGTGGGGTGCCTGTCCGCCCTCCCGGGCGGCACTGTGGGGTGCCTGTCCGCCCTCCCGGGCGGCACTGTGGGGTGCCTGTCCGCCCTCCCGGGCGGCACGTAAACGCTCCGCACGGCACAGCCGGCGGAGCGAGTTCGCGGTTGTGCCGACCGGTTCCGTGTGCGTGCGCACCCGGCCTGGCCGGACATCGGTTCGGCGCCGTCCATGCGACGCCGCGAGTCCAGAAGGCTACCGAGCGGGTGGTGACGCTCCAACCAAGGGCTGGTAGCGCGCTGTGCCAGCGATGCCGCCGGGTTCGGCACCGATCCGTCCCGTCAGTCTCGCCGGCTTACCCCCGCTGACCGATTTCGAGCGTCTTGCGCCAGCGCACTTGACAGCGCGTCGGCCAAGCGCTCGTCAGCCCAGCCTCGACAACCTCGTGGGCACCACTCTCAGGCGCCGTCGCGCCGTGCTGTGACTGCTGGGTCGTGTCGGCCACCGGCTCAACGGTACTGCCTTGGAAAACGGGCGGTCGCAGGAAATCCATTTCGCCGACCGCCGGTGCTCCATCAGGCTGTCTCAAGACCGCCCGCGAGTTCCCGGTGACAATTCGGACCTGCCAGGCGCGGACCTTTTCATACTCCTCACCATGCCGAAAACAATCATCACCTCGCCTGAAGAAGTCCGAGCCATCTTCAATGCATACGTCCTGCCCCGAGTCCTCACCGGCGAACCGAGCGATCTGGTTCAGGACAGCGCCGCTGCGCACCCGTCCTCGGAACAGCCCCCTCGCACAAGCAGCGAACGGGTCGTGTACTACGACGGTGGACAGCCTGTAGCTGTCGCTCACCGGTTCGTTACACCCGACGGCACTATGGGCGGATCGGGACGGCCCGATCCGAAAGCAGTGCTACTCGGGAACAATTGGCTGATCGTCGGCCCGGACTGATGCGCCCGTGCTGATGCTGTGGACCGTCCCCCTGCCGCTATGCCGAGCAAACTCAACCTAGTCCTACCGCGACTCTGTGGCTTCCGTTGACGTGAAGGCGCGGAAGGCAAGCCGATTCCCGGCGGCCACAGCCGCGCCGACACAACATCACTCGCCATCGAGGCCCGGCGTTCCCCCTGTTGACCGGTCAGTTGGTCAAGGCGAGACGGAGATCGGGTCACAACTGCCAGCCCGAATGGTTAGGACCTATTGCGCATGCCCCTCATTGAGAAGCGCATGCTCCCACTCTGTGCCATCTTCCCAATAGGTAACGATGATCATCTCCGGAAGACGCTGATCAGCATCCAACGTCAGAGCGATGTCCACCTCCACAGCACAGCCTTCGGCGAGTGCGCTGCGCCAGCCGCGTTCGAGTCGGGAGTAAGCGCTGAGGTTGAAGTTCTTCGCTTGTGGGAACAAGTTCGGACCTGAGGCAAACCCACCGAGACAGACGGCGATGAGGCGCCCACCGTGTAGATCGGTTCTCGAGGGCGAGAGTTCCTGCCCGATCGCCCGCTGAACATCGGAGTGTCTGACTCGTTCCGCCTCGGGCACCAAGCGGAGAGCACCTCGAACTCTGGCCGGAAGGGCATGCTCGTCCGTCAGGTACTCGACGGCACCAACAGCGATGCTCGGGCAACCGTGACGACCCGCTATGTGTCGTCTACCTCGCCGGCTAGCTCGGCGGGTTCGCTCGGCTCAGGGGGCGGTTGGAATGCTGACTTGGCGCGGTCAGGGGCTACCCGCCCCGTGGGCTGATAGCCGAGGTCATGCTGACTGCGGCGTTGCTCCTTTGCGCGCCCACCGCCACCGTCGTTTGCGCTCTTGCTCATCGCTGGATCCGATCTCCGCCTCTTAGGTGGGCTCCAGAGTGAATTCTAAGTACTCGATTTCATCCCATCGCTCATGAATTCTAAGTACTCGATTTCATCCCGAGCAGCATTCCGCCCCCGGTCCATGCTGGCCCGCCGTCGCGCAGCAGCGGGGTTCATCGTTGCCGCTGCCTGCGGCCTCGTCGCCGGGCGTTGGGACGGCTGGGTCGTGACGGTTGTCACGGGACTGGCGCTCTGGGGCGTAGTCGGCTCAATCGCCGGTCAACGCCAGCCGCGACCAGTCATCGCTCGGTCCCCCGACACGAACGCTGGCTGACGGTCACGAACGACGCAGTCCTCTGAACCGACGTCCGCAGCGGAGCACTTGCGCTCGGCATCGACGCCAAGCAGCAACACAAACTCCCCAGATGCGCGCACGCGCTGTTCGAAAGCGAGTTGCGACGCTCCTCCGCGCACGTAACCACGATTCCCGCATCCGGCGTGCGCTATTGCACCGGCGAGCCCACCATCGGGCCCAAGTCCACTTCTGAACCCGGATCACCACGGAACCGGCAGCTCCGTCGTGAAGGCCTTGGCGATGCTGAGTTACCAGTATCGCCCGGCGCTGGCAGCGATCGCCGCGTAGGCATACCACGGGGTGTTCCGGTCCTCGGCAATCGCCAAAAACCCGAGGCCTCCTGCAAGCACGCTTCAGCGATTCACGGCCTCCCGCCATCTCAGTGAGCCCCCGTCGAGCGCGCGCACAACCTCGATCCTGGGCAGATCCTTACCTGGCATGGAACCCAACATGCCCAAGTGTTGTCCGAAGATCTCATACAGCGACCAGACCGCCACCAGAACTCCGATTTCAGACCGCCCCAGCGGAGTGTCTCGATCGAAACCCTCGAACAGCGCGAACGGCGAGCTCACCACATGCAGCGACGCCCCGATGACCGCCGTCAACGCGATCACGATGGCCGTGTCCACGACCCGTGCGGCGAGCCGTTCACCCGGCGAGGCAAGTTCGAGGGCTGATTCCCCGCCGATCTGCACCATGCCGATCATCGGGCTTGACCGTTCAACGCGTGTTGAGTCCATGAATGGAGAATGCCGCCGCGCTGTCCGAGTTCAGCCCGGCCGAGGTCGAGCGCTTCGCGGACCACTTGCCGGTTTCGGGCCTCGAGCGCAGATCGGCGAGACGTCGCATCGCCGGCGGGTCGATGGGCGTGCTCGGCACTGGCCGACGTGAACGTCTTGCCGCGCTACCGCCGCAACGGGGTCCGTTAGCGTGAAGTTGTGGAGGGCGAGCCAGTCCGCGGCGTCACCGTCTTCGATCTGTTCGAGACAGCAGAGCGCATGATTGAAGCCCGTCTGCGCCGCGACAACCCGGCCGTCACGCAGGCACAGATCGACGCCGCTGTCATCGAATGGTCCAGCGGAGGCGACCGCCACCTCGACGCTGAGGGGTACTTGCGCGAAGTACCGATTCCCTCACATTGGCAATGACCCGACTCGACGATGCGCTGCAGCGCGCTGTCGACACCTTGGACGCGCTCGGGGCGGACTTCGCCTTGGTGGGCGGCATGGCAGTCTCGGTGCTCGCAGCACCACGCATGACTGGCGATGTGGACATAGCTGTCGCGGTTGCGACCGATGCCGACGCCGAGTCGGTCATACGAGAGTTCACCGCCGCGGGCTACCGCATCGATTCCCTTCTGGAGCAGGATCGAACCGGGCGACTGGCAGGCGTTCGTGCCATCGATCCAGCGACCGGGATCAGCTTGGATCTGCTCTTCGCAATGTGCGGGGTCGAACCAGAAATCGTGGCCTCAGCCCGCCCGCTGGAGGTACTGCCGGGGATGGTCGTGCCGGTCGCATCGGTCGGCGGTCTACTGACCATGAAGCTGCTGTCACGCGACGACCGGCACCGTCCAGCAGATGCCGACGACCTGAATGCCCTGCGCGCACTGGCCTCTGATGACGATTGGTCGGAAACGTCACAGCTCGCTGCACTGGTAGTAGCTCGTCGTGCCAACCGCGGCCGTGATCTCGCGGCGGCGCTGCTAGAGCTGCGAGCCGACGGCACCTACTGAAGCGTCGGCAACCTACTTCAGGTCCTGCGCCGCGCCGCCCGCGTGGCGGGCTCGCCAAGCTTCCACGCGGGCTTCGAGCTTCGCGATCGAAGTGCTGCATGGCTTGATTGCTGCTCCCCTGACACGCACCGTTCGCGGCATTCCGACCGAGCTCCGGCTGGGACCAAACGACAGCATGCCGACAGAGTGCGCCGCCAGCTTCGACAACCTCACCGTGGTGCCGAGACCGAACTTGACTGGCCGAATCTGCTCGCTCAGCGCACCTCGGCTTGCCGACGCGTGCGCCGCGCTCCGCCTCGCCGTGCACTGCTGACGGCGCGTTCCTCTATTTCATTCCGTCGGAGCAGCAGCCGTAGCATCCAGTGCTCCCGCCAACTGGCGTTCGGCGTCCTGCGACAGTGCACTCGACAGCGCGTCGGCCAATTGCTCGTCAGCCCAGCCAGTCTCGACGGCTTCAGCGACCAGCCGCCACGCCTCGAAACCCAATTGCGACTCATCGCCGTCAATGAACATGGCCGTCAAGTCCGCCTGCAGCGCGTGCGGTCCGGTTCCGCCGGCCCGCAGCCACGCCTCGACAATCTCGCGAACGCGTCCCTCAGGCACCTTCGCATCGTGCTGCAGCTGCTGAGCGGTGTCGGCCATTTCCTCAACGGTAGTGCTCCCGCGCATTGATGATCGCAGGAAATTCGTTTCGCCAACCGTCACGGCCCCGACAGGCTGTTTCGAGAGCGCTCGCGAGCACCCGGCGACAATTCTGACCTGCAAGTCGCAGTCCTTCTCATACTCCCCGTCATGTCAAGAATCACGTACACCTCATCTGCAGAAGTCCGGGCCGTTTTCAATGCCTACGTCCTGCCTCGAGTCCAGAGCGGCGAGTTCTCCCAATTGATCCGGGCCAGCAGCGCTGCTCACCCGAACTCGGGACAGCCACTTGGCACCCGCAGCGAACGCGTCGTGTATTTCGACCGCGGACGACGGGTCGCTGTCGCTCACCGGTTCGTCGCCCCTGACGGCAGCATCGGCGGATCAGGGCGCCCCGACCCAAAGGCGGTGCGCTTCAGCGACGCGTGGCTGGTCGTTGGCCCGGACTAGCGACGAAGATCATCAGCGTCGCGGCGGTCGGCGAGCCCATGTCGCGCGGCGGGTCCCGGCGCAGTGACCTCCGACAGTCTCGCTCTGGGGCTGTTCATGACCTCGGAGCGGCGCTCCGCGAGGCCGACGAGGGTGGGGTTGACGGCCTACTGCTGTTCGGCTACTTGGCGAGGGGCTTGGCCGCTTACCTTGAGCCTGCAGCAGTTCCGGTTTCCTTTCGGATTTCCGTCGGCCGTGCCCGACCCAATCTGCGGTCGTGCGGTACTCGAACAATCCACAGGAGATCCCAATGCACATTCGTGACGTACTTCCGAGCTTCATCGAGGCGATGGCCGACGAGGAGGATCTGTCACCCAACACCATCCGCGCCTACGTCGCCGACGCTCGGACCCTTGAGCAATTCATAGGTGGAGCTAGCTCGCTGGCCGAACTCGGCCCGGCGGATATCGAGCGCTTCGCGGACCACTTGCTGGCTTCAGGCCTTAAGCGCAGCTCGGCGAGGCGTCGTATCGCCGGCGTCCGCAAGCTCTGTTCCTGGCTCTCGTCGAATGGTTGGCTCGATTCAAACCCAGCTGTCCGATGCAGGGTCAAGCCAGCCCGAGAACGCATATTGCCCAAGGCTCTTTCGGTGCAAGATGCCGCACGGCTGTTGATCCATCTGAAGTCCAAGAGCGAAGCCGCGTGCCAGACGACGGGATGGTGGCGCACACCAGCCACGTCGACGTACCTGGCCGCGGCCTCACAACTGCCGCGCTGCGCGACCGAATCGGCCGAGCAGCGCGGCAAGCCGGAATCGACCGACGAATCACGCCTCACATGCTGCGGCACACCTGCGCGACCCATCTGCTCGATGCCGGAGTCGACATACGGGTTGTCCAACGGCTCCTCGGCCACGCAAGCATCTCCACCACCGAGATCTACACCCACGTATCTGATACATCACTCCGCCGTGCTGTATGCCGTGCCGATGTCATCGGGAGCATCCTGAGGCCGCGATAACTATTAGTTATCGCGTGGTGTTGTCGACATCGGAACAGACTAGAGCTAATCCATTCGATCCGCGCATGTACTACGCGCTGCAGCATGGCCGGGTGTGATCCCCCGGTTCCCAGAGGGCTCGGCATACCGCACGCGGTTGACCCTTGGTGGCAAAACTGCACATCGAAGCACCGTTAGCCCAAGTGCTCGATGAGGCACCTGGCTGTAGCACGGTGGCATGAGCGGAATGGAGCTGCCTACGCGACCGCAGGGTTGAGCACCTGGTCCTGCGCGGTGGGTGATCTCGCGAACCTTGTGCGCTGTGAGGCAGCGAACAGTGCCGATTCGCTTCGTTCTTGCCGACCGCTCCCGGTAATCTGTCTATGGTCGCACCCGATCTCGTAGCGACTCAGCGTGCCGCTGGCGCAATCCTCGATGCCGGCGTCGGCACCGTGGTGCTCCACGGCTCGTTGGCGCGGGGCGAGGTCAGCGACGCGAGCGACATCGACTTGGTGGCCATCTACGACGACCTCGATTACGAGGAACGGTGGAAACGGCGCTGTGCCCTCACGGCACGAGCCCGAGCGGCCGCTGGCTGCGATGTCGACGTGTACGTCACCGACGTTCCGGAGTGGGCCGTGCGCACCACCAAGGTGCCGTGCGCACTCGAGGCCCGCAGAGCTGGCTACGCAGTCGAGTTAGCTGACGTTGGCGCTCACGTCGGAATCGACCGGGACAAGGAGATCGGATCGCCCGCAGACCCTGCCGCAGAGCTGGCAAGCCGTTTCACGGACGTGTCCGGCTGCGTAGCGCACCTCATCACGACCAACCACCGATGGAGTTCGCCCGCCGTTGCAGAGAAGTCCTCGACCGCCCCATCCGCCGCCAGAAACGACGCGACATCAACCGTCCCAGCATGGATGCGCAGGGCCGATTTATCGGACTGTGTTCACTTCGAGCTGGAGGCCCTCGTGTCGCTGGATGCAGCCGATGATCTCGAACAGGTTGCGCGCGTGGGGGTTGCCGCTCGGGCTCAACATGCGCATGAGGCTCTTGGGCTGCTTGTGTGTCAGTTCGCCGAGTTCTGAAAACCCAATTGTCGCGTTGATGTAGTCACGCAGCACGAGCTTGCCGGTGTCGATGTCTCCGGCGAGCATGCAGTCGACGCCCCCCTTCAGCAGTCGCACGCGGAATTCGGGGTCGCGCCGAACGCGGGCCTGCACCGTCTCTTTGAAGTCTCGGGTCAGTGCCATCTCAATCCCCTTCGTCCTTGCCGCGAATAGCATATTGGTAACACTTTTGTTACCAATATGCTATTTTGGGCAGACGAATCCCACGACTTCTGCGGCATGTGCGTCAGTCAGGAGGTGCGCGCCGTCAGTGGATGCCTCCTCGTTGATCTTTGTGGTGAATTCCCTATACCTCTTCAGCGGCGACGCATCGCGCATTTGCGGGCCGTTTGATGAGCACAGCGGACCTTGCCGGGGGTCGTACAGTTCGAGCGGCCCGGGGCTGGGACGGCCCTCGGGAGGACAGGCCACCGCATCGCCGGACCGTGGCGGTACACGGATTCTGGAGTGAGGCCTTGGACCCACTGTTCGACGCTGCGAGGGTGAAGTGGCTCGCTGGGGTGCGGTCGTATGAGCGTGGTGTGGGCTACGTGCAGGAACGCCGGGTCGAGCCGCCGGTCGAGCGTGACGGTCGGTATCGGGCGATCGTGCGGGGCACGGTGCCCTACGTGGTGGAACTGTGGGCCGCCGATGATCAGCCCCGCTGGTCGTGCACCTGCCCCGCTGCGGAGGATGGCTCATTCTGCAAGCACTGCGTCGCGGTGGCTCTGTCGGTGCTCTCCGACAGCAAGGACAGCGGTGCGACGCAGGCGTCAACACTCGTCGGCGGCGGAACTTCGAGGGCGGGGCGGGCCAGCATCGGCAATGACGTGCTCAGCCTCGATGTGTGGCAGCGGCGCATCGACCGCGCCTTCTTCAGCCCTGGCGGGTTCGTGAGCTACTACGAAGCCGAAGACTGGGCGGACGGCATCCACCTCATGATCGACAGTCTCGAAAACCTGTACGACGTCGGCCACCCAGATGCTGTCGCTGGACTCGTCGAGCACGCGTTTCGCCGTGCCGACGAGTCAGCCGGTTACGTCGACGATTCCGGCGGACACCTGATCGACGTCACTGAGCGTCTGTCCGGGCTGCACATCTGGGCGTGCAGCAAGGGAACCGTCGAGCCCGTCGAGCTTGCAGCCCGATTGGTGGAACTCGAGCTGAATTCGGAGCTGGAGGGCTTCCATCGGGCCGCCGCGGAGTACGCCGATGTGCTCGGCCCCGCGGGCATTGCCGAATACCGGCGCCTCCTCGAACCTCACTGGCGCAACGTCGGGCCCAACGCCAAATGGTCGGACGGCTCGTACGGGGTCCGCCAAGCGATGGTGGGATGGGCGCTTGCCACCGGTGACCCAGATGCCCTCATCGAAGTGCACAGCCGGGGCAAGCCCGGGCCGCACGACGTTCTTGACATCGCTGTCGCGCTCAAGGATGCCGGCCGTGCCGACGAAGCGATCTCGTGGGCCAAGCGCTGCATCGCCCAGAACAGGGGCCGTCCGGGGATGACAGATGATTTGCGCGAATGCCTCAGCTGCTGGCTCGACGAACGAGGCGAGCACGCTGCGGTAGTCGATCTGTTCTGGCAGGCGTTCGTCGCTGAACCGTCAGTCGGCCGCTACCGACGACTGCTGGACAAGACCCCAGCACACGACTGGCTCGAACGCTGCGTTGGCGAACTGCGCACGAAGCTCGCAAGCCAACCGAGACCGCCGGCCGATTGGCCACCAACGGCCCACAGCAGCCCACCCACACTGACGCAGCCTCCCGTGCCCCACGATGCGACAGCGCTCGTGGAGATTCTGCTGTTCGAAGGGCTGGCCGATGCAGCATGGGACGCAGCAGCCGAATTCGGCTGCGGGCCGACGCTGCGCCTCACACTCGCCCGTGTCCGCGAACAGACCCACCCGCTCGACGCAATCGCCGTCTACCGAGCAGAAGCGCTGGAGATCATCGGGCGCAAACGGCCGAACCACTACCGCAGCGCCGTCGACCTCATGGCACGCATCCGCCGCCTGGCCGACACCGCCGCCGAACCGCAGCGCTTCACAATGTTCCTGCAACAAGTCCGCGCCGAGCACAAGCGCAAGAGCCGCCTCATGGCCGAGATTGACGAACGAGGCTGGCCCACGTCAGCTTGACGAGCGACTCCCCGGGGTCAGCCGTTGCTGTCGCTGGCTGTCGGAACGGCACCCTCGATACCCAGCGATCTCAGTGTCGCGGCGAGATTGGGGACATCGATGGTGATCGTGTCCCACAAAATGTTGGGATCGATTCTGAAGTACTCGTGCATCACGAGGTTGCGGAGCGATTTCGCCTGGCGGGCCGGAAGGTCCGAGTGCTTCTCCAAGAAGTCCTGAGACGGGTGGGCCATGGCTTCGCCGATGACTGCGAGCTCGTAGCTTGCGGCGCTACAAATGAGCCAGTTGCTGTCGTACTCCGCCCGGCTCAGTTCGACGATCTCGGCGAGCCTTCGGCACGCCTCCCGCATGTCGCCGACGCGCTCGGAGTCGCTCCTGCTCACAGTTGAATGGCATCCTCGAACATCGTGCGGTAGCTGCCTGCGACGCACGACCGGGGCACCACGTCCACTTCGGCCCCCAGCAACTCCTCTAGTGCTGTGTCCGCAAACGTTCGTCGGGTTGGTGTCCGCGTGGCGGGGTGCGGTTTGTGGTTTGGTCGGGGGTATGAGTGAGCGTGTTCGGGTCCGTCGGTTGACCCATGAAGAAGGCCAGGCTTTGCAGCGGATCGTGCGTCGCGGCGCCGGCAAGTCGCCGGGGTCTCATGTGCGATGGCGGCGTGCGGTGGTGATCCATGCGTCGGCGGGCGGGAACTCGGTGCCGGTGATCGCGCAGCTGGCGGCGACGTCGCCTGATCGGGTGAGAGAGATGATTCATCGTTTCAACGAGTCGCCGATGGCGTCGTCGGGTCCCTCAGTGGGCGGGTGGCCGTGGTCGCCGGATCACGACTGACGATGATGCGTTCATCGTCGAGACGGCCCGCACCCGCCCAAAGAAGCTGGCTCAGCCGTTCACGCGGTGGAGCGTCCGCAAGCTCGCGGCGTACCTGGCCGACAACCCGACCCGGGTGATCCAGGTCGGCCGGCAGCGGCTGCACGAGATCCTCACCGAGTCAGGCATCACGTTCGGGCGCACCAAGACCTGGGCCGAGTCCAACGACGCGGACCGCGACGCGAAGCTGGACCGCGTCGAGCATGTGGCGGACAAGCACCCAGACCGGGTGTTCGCGTTCGACGAGTTCGGGCCGCTGGCCATTCGCCCGACCGGCGGGGCGTGCTGGGCGCCGCGCTCGCGTCCCCAGCGGCTGCGCGCGAACTACAACAAGCTCCACGGGGTGCGCCAGTTCCACGGCTGCTACAGCGTCGGCGACGACGAGCTGTGGGGCGTCGTGCGGCGCCGCAAGTCCGCAGCCAACACCCTCGCAGCGCTCAAGACCATCCGCGCCCGCCGCCCTGACGGCGAGCCGGTCTATGTGATCTTGGACAACCTGTCAGCCCACAACCGCACCGACATTCGCAAGATGGGCCAAGCGCAACAACGTCGAGCTGTGCTTCACCCCCACCTACAGCTCATGGGCGAACCCCATCGAAGCGCACTTCTGGCCGCTGCGCGAGTTCGTGCCCGACAACTCCGACCACCCCAACCACACCGTGCTCACCCGCGCTCTGCACGCCCACCTGCGCTGGCGCAACGCCAACAAACGCTCACCCGAACTGCTCGCAGCCCAACGACGCGAACGAGCCAGAACCCGAGCCGAAAAACAACACCGCTGGGGCAGACCCACCAAACAAGCCGCATGACCAAAGCGCGCAAACGTTTGCGGACACAGCACTAGGTCGGCCTTGAGACCGCCGATGTCGAACAGCGTGACGCCTTCGTCGAAGTCCACCAAGAAGTCGTAGTCGCTGCGCTCGGCGTCGTCGCCGCGCGCGACCGATCCCACAAGTGCGATGGAACGAGCCTTGTTGCGCGCCGCGGCGGCTCGTATCGCCGAGCGGTGCCTGCCCACGACATCGAGGCGCTTGCTCACGTCACCGAATGTAATCCTTCGTTGCGTCGAGCCAACAGCGCTGCGAGTTCGGTCGTCGCGGCAGACGACCGACAGGAACGCCTGAGATTCCTCGTGCGTCGGCACCGGCTCGGGCTAATCGCCGGACAAGGCGAACGGCTGAGCTTCGAGGTGCGCGGAGAATTCCTCGTCGCTGCGGTAGATCACGCCGTTCTGCTCGTCCGGTGGGATGGGGGCGGCGCCTACGGCAGCGTCCACATCGGCGAGCGTCACAAGTTCCGCATCGGATTCGATATTGATCGCGGCTGGCATAGGATTCGCGGCCACAGCATCACCTCCCTTCCTGTGTCTCTCCAATTGAAGCTACTGGTCTGGGTCGAGCCGGAACAAGCAGAATACGGCGACGCAGACAGCCTGATCGACGAGGCGGATTGATCGACGAGGCGAAGGCTGGTGGCAACAATGCGGCGACCAAGTCGACAACGGTGCCATTGACGGTCACGAGCAACGCCCCAACCCCGCGGGCGCTCAGCCGATCTGCGGTCGGTGACCTCGCTGGTACCGCGCAATCAGCATGACCTCAGCGGCCAGTACCAAGTGAAAGATCGTTGGCAGATAGGCCGTGAACCATCTCCCCGCGGCGAAGCTGTCTTGCCCCAGCAGGCCCGCGTCGCCTGCCAGTCCGAGGACCAGACGCACGACCATGACAGCGAAATAGAGCACACCGAACGCGAACGCGGGAGCCACCCAGCGCTTCCCGAGGACATTCGCGCCGACGCGCATCCGGATCGTGACTACAGCGATGACCGCCAAGATGACGATCTGCGCGGCGAACAGTGCCGGAAACGGAAGGCTGCTCCCCTGCCAGGCATCCTGATCGGGCACGAATCCGACAGCCCACCAGCGTTGCACTGCCTGGCCAGCCACCCGGGCAGCGAAGGCCACGCCGAGCGCGAGGCTGATCGCGGCGTATCGACGGGGACTCATGACCCGGCGCGCGGTTCGGGAGGCGGTTCGAGCTGCGCCGCCGGATCAAGCGCCAAGCCCAGCCCGCCCACGTCCGAATCGAGCAATCGGTCGTAGTCGAGCACGCCCCCGTGGCCCCACATGATCGTCTGAGTTGTGAGATCCCGGCTCAGCAAGTGTGTCCCGAATGCGCCTTCGGCAGCCACCACCGACGCCGGAGCGCCGGCAATCACTGCCAGCGCGGCACGACTCAGCACGCTCGTCTCACCCACTTGGCAACCGACGATGACGCCGATCCCCAAGCGAGCAGCCTCGGCCGCAACCTCCATCGATCTGATGATGCCGCCCATCTTGGAGACTCGAACGTTGGCGATCCAACGGGTCGGATCAGCGAATGTTGCCAATTCACCGGTTCGCCGGAGGCTCTCGTCAGCAATGATCTGCACACCACGCTCGCGGGCGACCTGTTCGCAACCGACGGTGTCGCCAGCCTGCAACGGTTCCTCGATCGCGAACGCGACGTCGGGCAGCCCATGCAGGTACTCGATGCACTCGCCGGCCGACTTCCACAAATTGTTCGCATCGAGGCGAACGCGCATCCCTGCAGTCGAATCGCCGGCAAACAGCGCGAGCTTGGCTCGGTCGCGTCGGTTGGATCCCGAGAGCTTTACCTTGAAATCCGAGAACCCGCGCCCTCGATAGTTGCGAAACTGCCAGCGGTACAGCGGCATCGGCATGTCGCCCAACACCGCCGAGTAAGCGATGCTTGATCGGTCCGGCGCGACGCCCAGCACGTCCTCGACACTGCAGCCGTTCACCTTTCCCAGCAGATCCAACGCCGCGATCTCCATCGCACAGACCGCAGCGGGGTTGTCGTCAATCGATCCGCGATTGGCCTCAATCCAGCCCCGCAGGCCCTCGACGGTGCCAGCCGCTGCGCAGAACGACGCGCTGTGCTCGCGCACGAACGCAACACACCCCTGCACTGTCTCGCCGGTCACGTACTCGCGCGGACAGCCCTCGCCAAACCCGATGGCGCCGTCTGCGGCGTGCAGCAGGACGATGAGATTCTCCGCGCTCCGCCGGCTGGCGCTGGCGTGGCGGAACACCCGCTTGAAGGGCACCGGATAGGTGAAGACCTCGAGATCTCGAACCAGCATTGCGTCGTGCTTCCGGTGCCCGCTCAACCCGGCGGTCAGCCCGGCATCTCGTACGCGTCGAAGCTGAACGAGCACTCGTCGCGGTACTGCAGGTGGAGATACTTGAACTGGACATCGCGCTGGCCATCGGCGACGCGCTGGCGCCGGAACGCCTCGCCCGTGCCCTCGGCGAGGCGGCGAATGGCGAGCGGCACGAGGCGGCCGCTGGCTCGCTTGGCGTCGTATTCGACGTTGGCGCTGCGCAGTGCTTCGTCGATCCGTCTCGCCAAGCCCGCGGCGTCATCGGCGGCTCCTGCGAGTTCCAAGAACAGCGTGTAGCTGGACTCTGCGGGATCGGCGAGCATGAGGAAGAAGGGCGAGATCGCACCCGACGCCGCCACTTGCGCCGTCACAGCATCGATCACCTGGGACTCGTACAGCTTCTCGCCAGTGATGCTGGTGACGCCCTTGCCCTTCTGGATGAACGACAACACCGGGGTGCTGCCCACCCAGCCCGTCACCCGGACGATGTCATTCATGTCGTAGCGGTACAGCCCATCGGCGGTCGTCACGATGACGTAGTAGTCGCGGCCGGTCGCCAACTCTGAGAGCGTGCACGTGCGCAGACCGCGGTCGGCATCTGAGGCCAGAGACTCCCATTCGTCGCGCTCGGCAAACTCGAAGAAGTTCTCGGTGAGCGTTGCCACGCACGACTTGCGGATCGGGTCGATGTTGACGGTGCCGCTCACCTCGCTGGCCAGATAACCCAGCTCGAAGACGGGACACTCGGGCGTCAGCAGCGGCTCAAGACGCTGCACAGCCAAGCCGCAGCTCCCGCCGGTCCACGTCACCACAGCACGCAGATGCGGCCAGATGTCGGCGTAGGTGAGCTGGCCCACGGATTCCAGTTGCCGCCGCAACTGCGCCGAGCGGCTGCTGTGGGCCGGGAACGACACAGCTCCAGCGTTTGCAGCGTCGGCAGAAATGCACTCCACAGGCAGCCGGCCCGTTGCCACCGCATCGAGCACCGTCTCTGCGTTCTCGTTCAGCACCGCCATCAAGCGCACGAACGTGGAGGGGTTGGCGGTCGCCATCGTTGTCACCGAGTCATCGGCGGCGCCCAGCACTGCCATGGCGAGATACCTGGCGTCGTAATCGGCGATGTCGGACACCGACGCCGGCAGCACATAGCGACGGCGCAGCAACACGCCTTGGCTCGCGTACAGCAAGCCCGACGCCGAGCCGTAGGGCGTGCCTGCGGGCATCGTGCCCTCATGGGCCGCTCCGCTGACCACGAACACCTTGCCGCCGAGCGCCCGGGTCCGCCGTGACAGCGCGAACGCGGCGAGTCGCTGAAGGCGCTGTATGCGAGCCAATCCGGTCTTCGTCAGCGGGATGTTCTTGGGCTCGGCCACGGTCCCGCTCGTGCGGTTGTAATACACCGGCCGCTCCGCGGTGAGGCACGGCTCGCCAGAGAGCTCCTGTCGCTCGATATAGGAGCGGACTTCCTCGTACGTCTGCACCGGCACCGCCCGCTGATACTCGGCAAACCCCGTGATCGACCCGAAACCGTGGTCCTTTCCGAACACCGTGGCGGAGTTGTCGCCCAGGATTCGGCCCAGCACGGCCTCCTGCGTCGATGCCGGCGTCTCGCAGGCCCGCAGAAGCCCGCGATGGTGCCGTCCGCTCGATGCGGCCAGTGCCAACCGAAGCGACCGGTAGCTCAAGCCGTCGGGCATGCCTGCACAGGCGCTTGCTTCATCACTGCGATGCCACCGCCTCGGGGGTCATGTCCCCTCCGCCTTCGTTTTGTGTGGCCGTGCCCTGTTCGGCCTTGTCGAGGCCTCGCACCAGCGGTGTGCGCATCTGAGCGGCGAAGCCCAGCGGGTAGCTCCGATTCAGCAGTCCCAACGGACCGACGTGCACATCAGCAGGCAGGAACCGGGTGCCGAACAGCACGTCCCACACGATCAGATTGTTCCCGAAGTTGTGGTCCGACTCCGAGGGCAACTTCGAGTGATGCCAGCGATGCAACTCGGGACCGCTGACCACATAGTTGAGCCAACCGAGCCGTACATCACAGTTGGAATGCTGGAAGAAGCCGTTCACGGCGTAGAAGACGAAGTACGCGGCCAGCACGCTGTCGCCGACACCCACAAGGACGAACGGCAGCGCATCGACGCAGAACTGCACTGCCTTCTCGAGCGGGTGGAAACGGCCGACGTTCAGCCAGTACAGCCGGTGCGGTGAATGGTGGACCGCGTGCCACCGCCACATGAACGTCGACGAGTGAAAGGCCCGGTGCAGCCAGTAGCGCGGCAGATCAGCCAGCACCACCATGAGCGCCGCCTGGGCGGCCACCGGCCAGCTGTGCGGCCACAGGCCGCCCAGCGTGAGATCGCCTTCGCGCAACCAGCCCGCAAACGCCGTCGCGGCGGCCAGCGACAGCAGCAGCGGCACCAGAATCTGCACAGCGACCATGAATGTCAGGTCTGACCGGACGTCGTCGAGACGTGGGCGCCACTCTTCCCGATACGGCAGGACGGCTTCGTGGGCCGTCACCAGTCCGGCGCCGAGCACCACCGCCGCGTATGAGGCGATGACGACGGGTGCGCCCGCGGCTGCAAACCCCGCGTAGATCGCGACTCCCCCCAGCATCACGAAGGGATACGAGCCGCGCACCGCGCACCGCGCTGCGCTATTGGTGCTGTGCGCGCGGGACGTCGCGATACGGCCCGGGCGCCGCGTGGCGAACGCCATGTGAGAAGCCTAAGACCCGGTCATCGTGCGGCCCGGGCGCATTCGAGCCGCGGCGGGCTCAATCGCCGAGGCGGACGATGAGGGTGCCGATGGTGCGACCGGCCAGCAGATCCACGAATGCGCCGCCAGCAGCATCAAGGCCGTCATAGGTGACATAGCGGGGAACGAGCGAACCAGCGTCCATCCACTCGCGCATCTGTACTCGCGCCTCGTCGTAACGGTCGGCGTAGGAGAACACGATGAATCCCTGCATGCGCACCTGGTTGTTGACCAGCAGGCCCGGGATGCCCCGTGGGCTGGGGTCTGGCGTCGTTGTGTCGTAGGCCGACACCGCGCCGCAACAGACGATGCGGCCGAAGGTGGCCATGCGGAACAACGCAGAGCCCAGGATCTCGCCGCCGGTGTTGTCGAAATACACATTGATGCGTTCGGGCGTGGCCGCCCGGAATTCAGCGCGGAAGTCGGGTGAGCGGCGGTTGATCGCAACGTCGAAGCCGATCTCATCGGTCAGCAGCGCGCACTTCTCATCGGAGCCCGCCACGCCGACCACTCTGCAGCCGAGCGTCTTTGCAATCTGTCCCACGGTGTGACCCACCGAACCCGCCGCCGCAGACACCACCACGGTTTCGCCCGCCTTCGGCTGCCCGACCTCCAGCAACCCGAAGTATGCGGTGAGCCCATTCGTGCCGAGCAGCCCAAGGTGCACGGCAGGCTCGAGCGAGCCGTCGGCGACACGCACGTCGCCAGCAGCCATCACAGCGTGGCGGCGCCATCCGGTCCAGCCGACCACGGTGTCGCCCACGTTGATGCCGTCAGCGTTCGAGGCCTCAACGACGCCAGCGCCAGTACCTCGCATGACCACGCCAACCTCAGGCGCGCCCGCGTAGCTGGCGCTGCCTTGCAGGCCCGCTCGTTGGCCTGCGCCGATGGTGATCGCCTGCACGCGCATCAGCACCTCGCCGGGCCCCGGGTCGGGCACCTGTTCGGTCTGCAGAGCGAAGTGCTCGGTCCGCAGCGGCCCGTCGGGCACCTGGGCCAACACGACGCAATCCGTCACTTGGGTACCTGTTCCTGCACGTGGACGGGTCATCGCTGGCTCCTTTTTCGGGTTGCCTGGCTGGGGTCGCAGCGCCTTCGCTGTGGCTCCATTGTGACGAACGACTCCCGGCGCAACTATGGTCCGCAGCCGGGAGCGCTGCCGCTGCATAGTGACAGCGTGAGATTTCACTGACGACACGGGAGAACTGGCCGCATGAGATATGCCGCCCCGACAACTACCGACGAGGTTCGAGCGCTGCTGGGGAGCAACCCCGATGCGATCGTGTTCGCCGGCGCGACCGACGTGGTGCCCCAGATGCGCGGCGGGCGTCCCGAGCCGAGTCTTGCGATCGACCTCAAGAAGATCGACCGGCTGATGTCGGTGAGCCTCGATGGCGACACTTGGCACATCGGCGCAGCGGCCCCGACGTCGTTGCTGACCCACAACGCCGACTTCACCGCGGACTTTCCGGGTATTTCCGAGGCCGCAGGGCTCATCGGGTCCGACCAGATCCAGAACCGCTGCAGCCTCGGCGGAAACCTCTGCAATGCATCGCCCGCAGCAGACTCGGTGCCGGTCCTCGTGGTCAACGACGCTGTGGCCGTCATCGCCGGCGCCGACGGCGATCGGCGTGTGCCGGTGGCCGACGTGGTGACCGGTCCCGGGCAGACGTCACTGGCACACGACGAGATCGTGGTGTGTTTCGAAATCGCCCGACCGGCAGCTCGCACTTCGGATGCCTACCTGCGGCTGATCCCGCGGACCGAGATGGACATCGCCGTGGTCGGCGCGGGCGTGCGCCTCACGCTCGGCGACGACGGGACGGTGAGTGCAGCGAGTGTGGCTCTCGGTGCGGTTGCGCCGACGGTGGTGCGCGTGCCCGACGCCGAGGCCGCTCTGGTGGGCAGCCGGCTCGATGACGATGCGCTCGCCGCAGCAGCGGCCGCCGCGAGCGAAGCCTGCAACCCGATCGACGACAAGCGGGGCACGATTACTTACCGGCGCCAGGTCGCCGGCGTGCTCACCCGCCGAGCCACCAACATTGCTGGCGAGCGTGTGACCAATGCACAAGGAGTCTCCCAATGAGCCGCACCCATGTCCGCACCCATGTGACGTGCGAGGTCAACGGCGACGCCGTCGACTTCCTGACCGAGGACGGCGAGTCGCTGCTCAATGCCTTGCGCGACGAGCTGGGGCTCACCGGTGCCAAGGAAGGCTGCGGTACCGGCGACTGCGGCGCCTGCTCGATCATCATGGACGGCAGGCTGCAGTGCTCGTGCCTGATCTTCGCCCCAGAGGCGAACGGCACCCAGATCACAACCTGCGAAGGCCTCGCGACCGCTGGCGAGCTGCATCCGCTGCAGCAGTGCTTCCTTGAAGGTGCCGCGCTGCAGTGCGGTGTGTGCACCCCGGGGTTCCTCGTTGCTGCCAAGGTGTTGCTCGACGAGAACCCAGACCCGACCGAGACCGAGGTGCGCTACGCACTTGCAGGCAACCTGTGCCGCTGCACCGGCTACGACAAGATCGTTCGCTCGGTGCTTGACGCAGGCGTTCAGATCCGCACCAGCGCCGCCTAGACCCCCTTCCCAACTGGAACCAGCTTCCCAATTGGAACCAGCACCACACACCGCTAAGGACCTCCCACGATGAGCACAACCGAAGCTCCCCCGAACACTGGCACCAACGGCAACTCCGGCTATCGCTGGGTGGGCACCCGTCCGGTGCGCCATGACGGCCTCGACAAGGTGGCCGGAAAGGCGCGCTATGCCGCCGACCTCGTGCTGCCGGGCATGTTGCACGGCCACATCGTGCGTTCGCCGCACCCGCACGCCCGCATCATCTCGATCGACACGTCGGCAGCCGAGGCGATGCCGGGAGTACGCGCTGTCGTCACCGGCGCCGACTTCCGTGAGCCGCCTCCCAAGGGCGCCGACCGCAACCTGATGTGCACCGTCATCGCGCGGGACAAGGTGCTCTACACGGGTCACGCAGTTGCTGCCGTCGCCGCGTCCACCCGGCGGGAGGCCAAAGCCGCAGCTGAGGCCATCGACGTCACCTACGAGTTGCTCCCCCACGTGCTGAACATCGCCAATGCGATGGCTGACGACGCACCGGTGCTGCACGACAACATGTTCACCCGAGGCGTCGAGCCCCGGCCCACCGAGCCCTCCAACGTCGCGGCCCGAACCGTGTACGAGCGCGGCGATGTCGAGCAGGGCTTCGCCGAAGCCGACATCGTCATCGAGCGCGAGTTTTCGACTCAGGCAGTGCACCAGGGTTATATCGAGCCCCACGCGTGCGTCGTGGACTGCGGCCAGGACGGCAAGACCATGATCTGGTGCTCCTCGCAGGGCCATTTCAAGGTGCGCTCCGCGACGGCGACCGTGCTCGGCTGGGACACCTCGCAGATCAAGGTCATCCCGGCTGAGATCGGCGGCGGCTTCGGCGGCAAGACCACGATCTACATCGAGCCGGTTGCTGCGCTGCTGTCGACGAAGGCGGGCCGACCGGTCAAGATCGTGATGAGCCGCGAGGACGTCTTCCGCGCCACAGGGCCCGCGCCAGGGTCGATCATCAAGATGAAGGTGGGCGCCCGCAGCGACGGCACGATCACCACGGCGAAGGCCTGGCTGGCGTACGAGAACGGCGCATTTCAGGGCATCGCCGCGATGCTCGGCTGCATGTGCGTCGTGTCGTCGTACACCCTCGACCACCTCTACGTCGAAGGTTTCGATGTGGTGATGAACCGGCCGGTCAACGTGGCCTACCGCGCACCGTCGGCCCCCGCCGCAGCGTTCGCCACGGAATCGGTCGTCGATGAGATCGCTCGCCAGCTCGGCATGGATCCGATCGATCTGCGGCTCCACAACTGCCCGTCGCAGGGCGACCCGACACCGTACGGGCCGAAGTGGCCGGTGATCGGCCTGCGAGACTGCCTCGAAGCGATCCGCGACAGCGACCACTACCAGTCGGCACTTCCTTCGGGGCAGGGCCGCGGCGTCGCCACCGGCTTCTGGTTCAACATCGGCGAGGCGTCCAGCGCCACCGTGAACCTCAACGAGAACGGCACCGCCACGGTGATCACCGGCAGCCCCGACATCGGCGGCAGCCGGGTATCCATGGCGATCATGGCCGCGGAGGAACTCGGATTGGACGTGCACTTGATCCAGCCGGTCGTGGGCGACACCGAGGTCGTGGGCTTCACCGACGTCACCGAAGGCAGCCGTGCCACGTTCGCCACAGGCATGGCCGTGGTCGAGGCGTGCCGTGATCTCAAGAGGCAGCTCTGCGGGCGTGCGGCCAAGACCTGGGACTGCGACATCGAGCAGGTGGACTGGGTTGACGGCGCTGCAGTGCACGGGCCCGGCGAGCACGACCCGCTGACAATTGCGGCCATCACGGCCGGGGCCAAGCGCACCGGCGGCCCTCTGGGCGCCACAGCATCGCTGAATGCCCGTGGCGCCGGGCCGGCGTTCTCGGTGCAGGTCGCGGACGTGTCCGTGGACAACGAGACCGGCTGCATTTCAGTCGAGCGCTACACCACCGCGCAGGACGCCGGCACCGCCATTCACCCGAGCTACGTCGAGGGCCAGATGCAAGGCGGCGTCGCGCAAGGCATCGGCTGGGCCCTCAACGAGGAGTACATCTATACCGACGACGGCACGCTCGAGAACCCGGGTTTCTTGGACTACCGGATCCCGGTGGCCTCGGATCTGCCAATGATCGAGACCATCATCGTCGAAGTACCGAACCCGTCGCACCCCTACGGCGTGCGCGGCGTGGGTGAGGTTGGCATCGTGCCGCCGCTGCCGACGATGGCCAATGCCGTCGCCGACGCCACCGGCTGCCGCATCACCGACCTGCCGCTCTCGCCCCCGCGCGTACTCCGCGAGATCTCAGCCCAGGGCTGACCAGCAGAGCCGGATCGGCACATGGCGGTCATTCACTTCTCGACTGACCAGCGCAAGCACACCGGCGTCACGCACATCGCCATTGAGGCGGCAACAGTGCGCGCACTCGTGCGCGCACTGACGCAGCGCTACCCGACGCTGAATGCGCACCTGGTCGAGACATCCGCGACTGCGGTCGCCATCGACGGCGAGCTCATCCCCGACCCGATGCTCGAAGAACTGACCGAGACATCAGAGGTGCACTTAGTCCGTCCGCTTGCGGGCGGATAGTTGAGCACAGCGCCCGCTTGCGGGCGGGACTTGCCCGCACCAAGCGGTGGAGGGGCCACTCACCGATTTGACATAGGTCGTGAACCGGTTCTGACCCGCTCATTATTCTCTGAGCAGGTCCGATCACTCCTGTAGACAGCCACCGAAGACCACCGACAGGAAGCACTCCCAAATGACGAGCCGCTCTTCCAGCCTCTCCGATCCGCCAGATCACACGTTCAGTGGAAGCGCGCAGGAGCTATGCGACAGGCTCATCAAAGCAGACACAGAATCCGAGGTGGAGGCCGCGCTGGGAGAATCCGGATACTGGGACGACATTGACGCGTGGAGTGTGTTCGGCAGCAACCCAGCGAACGCCTCTGTGATCGGAGGCCAGCAGGAAGCGCCCGAATCCGCTCTCGTGGAGAAAATTGTCAACTCCATCGACGCCCGCCTATTGGATGCCTGCCAACAGCAGGGCATCGATCCTCGGTCTACCGCGGATGTACCGTCAGGCGGCATCGAGGCCGTGTCCATGTGGTTCGACCATGGCATGAACACCCGCCAGATGTCTCGGTCCGGCAATGTCGTGGCTTGGGCACCGGCTATGCGAGACGGGCAAGCAGAGCAGATCACGGTCGCCGCAACCGGAGCCACGGACGAGTACGCGAGCATCACAATCGCCGATGCCGGTGAAGGGCAAGAGCCCAGCGCCTTCGCTGACACGTTCTGCTCGCTCAACACCGGCAACAAGCGCTCCATTCCGTTCGTACAGGGCAAGCACACCATGGGCGGGACGGGAGCACTGCGGTTCTGCGGTGCCGGGCGAGTTCACGCTCACAACCTGCAACTTGTCGTCTCGCGCCGCAATCCGGCATATGCGTCAGAGGGAGACAGAACCCCGTGGGGATTCACGGTCGTTCGACGATTCCCGGAGCAGGAGAACGAGAAGACACCGACGTACCGGTTCTTGGCGCCCAACGGGTCGGTGCTGCGCTTCCATGCGGACGAACTGGCCATTTTCCCCCAAGCGCCCATCGAGCGCGGACGGGCTGATCCCTACGCGAGGCCAGCCCCCTGGGGCACCCTCACGAAGCTCTACGAGTACATCAAGACCAGCTACATCACCCACTCCGCGGACACCTCGCCGAGGGCTCGCCTGTCATTGCTGCGAAAGCTCGAGCTGCGCATGCCCAACGCAATGCTGCCGGTGAAGCTCTACGAATGCAGAGGTTTCCGGCGAGTCGCGGACCAGCACCCGACAATGGTGCTCACCGGCATCATGGGTCGCCTCCAGAACCTCCGGAACCCCTCCGAGACGCTGGAATGGGAGGGTTTGCCGAAGTCGCTCGAATTCCGTGTGGATGGACAACTGCTCAAAGTCACGGTGTGGGCGTTCAAGAAGTCGGCAGCCCCATGGCGAGGGACAAACGGCGTGTTGTTCACGCTCAACGGGCAGACGCATGCCACCGTCTCCGACTCCTACTTCGAGCGAGCCGACATCGAAATGAACGCTCTGCGCAAGTCGCTGCTCGTCATCGTGGACTGTTCCAACATCAGCAGCACCCACGAGAGCGCTCTGATGATGACGAGCCGGGACCGGCTCGCAGACTCGGTGTTTGCCAAACAGATCAAGGACAGGCTCGCCGAAGATCTGAGCGCTCACCCAGCGTTGCGTTCGTTGCGCAACGAACGCTCCCGGTACCCCGGTGCCACAGACGAACAGGCACGACGAACCGTTCAAGACTTGCTGGATGCGCTGATCCGCGACAACCCAGATCTGGGCAGGCTGTTGATCGACGGCACTGAGATCTCAAATCCCAACAAGCCCTTCGCCCAAGTCGACGAAAAACCTGAACTTCGCAAGTTCCCAACCTTCTTCCGCCTCCGAGGCTCCAAGAACGGGCATCTGCGAAGAGACGCGCACCTCGGACGCGACTACTACCGATTCAAATTCGAAACCGACGCCAAGGACGACTACTTCGACCGAGTCGACGCACCCGGCGTGAGATGCCTCGATCTGGCATCCAGTGATGACTCATGGGCAAATGCCGACCACCTCGTGGATGGATGGCACCTCAGTGAAGGAACGGCTGAGATGCGGCTCCGGCTGCCCGAAGCAGCCACGGCGGGTGACGTGGTCCACTTCAAATTCACGGTCGTCGACGACAACCACGAAACGCCCGAGTTCGTCAGCACTATCGAATTGTTCGTCAAGCCTTCCAAGAAGCCCGGTGAGCCGGATGACACACCTCGAAGGCCGAAACCGCGACCACCCAAGGGCGACGCTCCCGAGATCAAAGAAGTCCGAGAAGAACACTGGGACCAGCAGGCGCCCGAACCATTCGACAGCAGCACCGCGCTTCGCAGAATTGACATTGGCAACGGCCGCTACGAACTTCGATACAACGCCGACAACAAGTGGATCCGCAAAGAAATCGCGCGTTCCAAGGCAACCGAACGGAAAGCGGCCGACCTCAGGCACCAATTCGGCGTGATCATGGCCGCTCTCGGACTCGCCGTGATGGGAGCACACCAGCGAACAGCTAACGACGACGACGAGCACTCGGACACTTCCGAGAACGGAAGACCCGAGATGAGTCTCAACGAACTCGTCGAATGGTGTACCTCAGCGGCCGCTCCGGTCGTCGCCTCGATTCACAGCCTCACATCTTCGACCACATGGGCCGAGCCCTGATGCACACGTCAGCCAACACCGTCTGGCTTTCTCGCCAGTACTGCGACAGGTGCTCCATGCATTGGGCACTTCCCGCATCAGTTGCCGCTGGACAGGATCCGCCTACTCGGTGGCCTTGGGGTGGCCCGTGCTTGCAGCCGTCATCCAGATCGTTCGTTTGGCGTCGTCGATGCAATACCAGATGCGACCACCGGAAGTGACCTCGTACTGCCACTGCTCCATTTCGATGCCGCCGACGGTGTGCCTCCGGCGCGGACCTCTCAGCGGATGCTGACGGTCGTTGCGCCCACGCGGATCGCTCGTGACAGCTTCCCAGGCAGTCCTCGCGTTCGGCGGTGAATCGGCACACAACTGTTCCCAGCCCTTCGCGGCATCGTTGTTCGCAAAGCGGATATCCCAGCCGTCCGCTCGTGGCGGTGGCGCAACGCGTTCTCGGCGTCTCGGCAAGATGCTCCACCAATCGGACTCAGCCGGTCGGATACGGAACCAGGCCGCCGTGCGTCACCTCGATCGGTTCCGAGAGCCGGCGCAGCAACTCAGGATCGGCGTAGATCTCAGCAGTGGACTGCCACTCCCGCAAGAACTGCGCAACGGAGGCAAAACTTCCGACCGAAACTGCTGCCAGGAGTTCCTGAGTCAATTCCTCCGCGAACAACGCACGTTCCTCGCGAGGCAGGTAATGCACCCACGGGTAGGCGTCGCTCAGGGCTGCCCCCAGTGCGACTGGGCTGTGCACTGCGAGGTTTCGCAGCATTCGGGCGAATGCGTTGAACGCATCCGAGCGTGCGTCGTCACGGTCGGCGCGGCACAGCCGAAGCGCAGGCGCATTTCTTCGACGGAGCACGACATCGTGCTCTTCGAGTTCTGCGACTACCTCGTTCGGATGACGCAAGAACTCCGAGAACGACCGCTCAACCGTTTGCATTCGCCCAATATATCTGAACTACTTCAGAAGAAGAGCGTCGAGCGATAACGACCCCGGCCGAAGGCCGAAGCGACAGCTAGGGCTGGACTTTGAGCTCGATCTCGACGCCGGCGGGGAGGTCGAGCCGCTGGAGCGAATCGACCGTCTTGTCGGTTGGGTCGATCACGTCGATGAGGCGCTTGTGGACGCGCATCTCGAAGTGCTCGCGCGAGTCCTTGTCCTTGTGCGGCGATCGCACGACGGTGTAGCGATGCTTCTCCGTCGGCAGCGGAATCGGGCCCCGCACTTTGGCGTTGGTGCGGAGCACCGTTTCGGTGATCTTCTGTGCGGACTGGTCCACGATCTCGTGGTCGTAGGCCTTGAGTCGCATTCGGATCCGAGGTGCTGCCATCTGGTCGCCTGACTTGTCGCTTCTGCTACTGAATGATCTTGGTGACCCGGCCGGCACCGACGGTGCGGCCGCCCTCGCGAATGGCGAAGCGCAAGCCCTCGTCCATCGCGATCGGGTTGATCAATTCTACCGTCATCTCGGTGTTGTCGCCCGGCATGCACATTTCGGTGCCTTCGGGAAGCTCGACGACACCGGTGATGTCAGTGGTACGGAAGTAGAACTGCGGCCGGTAGTTCGAAAAGAACGGCTTGTGACGGCCGCCCTCGTTCTTGTCCAGAATGTACACCTGTGCCTCGAACTTGGTGTGCGGCGTGATCGCGCCCTTCTTGGTGCAGACCTGACCGCGCTCGACATCATCCTTGCCGGTGCCTCGCAGCAGCAGTCCGACATTGTCGCCAGCTTGGCCTTGGTCGAGGATCTTGCGGAACATCTCCACGCCGGTGACAACGGTGCTCTGCGTGGTGCGGATGCCCACGATCTCGATCTCTTGACCGGTGTTGATGATGCCCTGCTCAATCTTGCCGGTCACCACGGTGCCGCGGCCGGTGATCGAGAACACGTCCTCGATCGGCATGAGGAACGGGCGCTCGGTGTCGCGCTCGGGCACGGGCACGTATTCGTCCACCACAGCCATCAGTTCGCGCACCCCGTTGGACGCGTCGTCATCGCCTTCGAGCGCGCCGAGCGCGGACACGCGTATCACGGGGACGTCGTCACCGGGGTACTCGAAGTCGCTCAGCAGCTCACGGACCTCAAGCTCGACGAGCTCAAGGAGCTCTTCGTCGTCGACCATGTCGACCTTGTTGAGGGCGACCACGATGTAGGGCACGCCGACCTGGCGAGCCAGCAGGACGTGCTCGCGCGTCTGCGGCATGGGGCCATCGGCAGCGGACACGACCAGGATCGCGCCGTCGATCTGGGCGGCGCCCGTGATCATGTTCTTGATGTAGTCCGCGTGGCCCGGCATGTCGACGTGGGCGTAGTGCCGCTTTGTGGTCTCGTACTCGACGTGCGCGATCGAGATGGTGATGCCGCGCTCACGCTCTTCGGGCGCCTTGTCGATTTCGTCGAATGCTGTGGCCACGCCGCCCGTGTCCTCCGCCAGCACTCGTGTGATGGCAGCCGTCAGCGTCGTCTTGCCGTGGTCGATGTGTCCCATCGTGCCCACGTTGACGTGAGGCTTCGTACGCTCGAAACGCGCTTTGGCCATGTTCTGCTCGCCTTTCGGGAGTGGTGCCTCGGGGACCGTCCCCGGGGCTTGTTGTAGTCGGGTGGCGCCGTCGGGCGGCCGACATCAATGTGGATTCTTCGAGAAACTCTTCGGTATTGAACGGTCAGAGGCTAGGGACGCCGCAGCCCGAATCAACGCGGACTGGTGGGCTACTCGCCACGGATTCGCTTGATGATGTCCGCGGCGATCTGCCTCGGCACTTGCTCGTAGGTGTCGAATTGCATGCTGTAGGTGGCGCGGCCCTGAGTGCGTGATCGGAGGTCGTTGGCGTAGCCGAACATTTCCGACAGCGGCACCCTCGCGTCGATCACCTGATTCATGCCGCGCAGTTCCATTTGGCCGACGCGACCGCGGCGCGAGTTGAGGTCGCCGATGACGTCGCCCATGTAGTCCTCGGGCGTCACGACTTCGACTGCCATGACCGGCTCCAGCAGCACTGGCTTGGCGAGGCGGGCTGCGTCTCGCATCGCCATGGTGCCGGCGATCTTGAACGCCATCTCCGAGGAGTCCACGTCGTGATGGTTGCCGTCGACAAGCTCGACCGTCACGTCCACGAGCGGGAAGCCCGCCAGCGGGCCGCTCGCCAGCGACGACCGCATGCCTTGGTCGACCGACCCGATGTATTCGCGCGGGATCGCGCCGCCTTTGATCTTGTCGCTGAAGATGTACCCCTCGCCAGGCTCAGAGGGCATGACGTTGACGACCACGACCGCGTACTGGCCCGAGCCGCCGGTTTGCTTGATGTGGCGGTACTCGAACTTGTTGACCGGCGCGGTGAGGGTCTCGCGGTAGGCGACCTGGGGCTTGCCGATGGAAGCGTCGACCTTGAACTCCCGCAGCATCCGTTCGACGAGCACTTCGAGATGCAGCTCGCCCATTCCCGAGATGACCGTTTGGCCGGTCTCTTCGTCGGACTTGACCTGGAAGGTCGGGTCTTCCTCGCTGAGCGCTGTCAGCGCCCGGCCCAACCTGTCCTGATCGACCTTGGACTTCGGCTCGACAGCGACATGCACGACGGGGTCGGGGAAATGGAGCTGCTCGAGCACAATCGGCTTGGAGATCTCGCAGAGCGTGTCGCCGGTGCGAGTGTTCTTCAGTCCGATGCCGGCAACGATGTCGCCGGTCCCGATCTCGTCGCGGTCTTCGCGGTTGTTCGCGTGCATCTGCAGGATCCGGCCGATTCGCTCCCGATTGCCGGTGGTGGTGTTGAGCACCTGGCCGCCCTTGTCGAGCCGGCCGCTGTACACCCGGAAATAGACGAGCTTGCCCACGTGGGGGTCGGTCATGATCTTGAATGCCAGCGCCGAGAACGGTTCGCTGTCGTCGGGCCGGCGCTGGATGTCGTCGGCGCCGTTGAGTGACAGCCCCGAGATGGCAGGGATGTCGACCGGCGAAGGCAGGTACATCGTCACCGCGTCGAGCAACGGCTGCACGCCCTTGTTCTTGAAGGCGCTGCCGGTGAGGACCGGCACGATCTGACCGTCAATGGTTCCCCGGCGGATGGCGCGGCGCACTGTCTCGGCGTCGACGTCATCGCCCTCGAGATACGCCAGCATGATGTCCTCGTCGACGTCGGCCAGCGTCTCGAGCAACTTGCCCCGGTACTCGTCGGCCTGGTTGGCCATGTCGGCGGGAATCTCGACAATGTCGTAGGTGGCGCCGAGGTCGTCACCGGTCCAGACCAGCGCGTTCATCTCGACGAGGTCGACCACGCCCTGGAAGCCGGCCTCGATGCCGATCGGCAACTGAAGCACGGCCGTATGGGGCGTCAGCCGGTCCTCGATGCTCGCGAGCGAACCGAAGAACGAGGCGCCGGTGCGGTCGAGCTTGTTGATGAAGCACATGCGCGGCACGCCGTAGCGATCGGCCTGCCGCCACACGGTCTCGGTCTGAGGTTCGACACCGGCGACGCCGTCGAACACCGCCACCGCACCGTCGAGCACGCGCAGCGAGCGCTCGACCTCGACGGTGAAGTCGACGTGGCCCGGCGTGTCGATGATGTTGACGATGTGATCGTTCCAGCCGCAGGTCGTCGCAGCCGAGGTGATCGTGATCCCCCGCTCCTGCTCCTGCTCCATCCAGTCCATCGTGGCGGCACCATCGTGGACTTCGCCGATCTTGTAGGTGACGCCGGTGTAGTAGAGGATGCGCTCGGTCACCGTTGTCTTGCCCGCGTCAATGTGGGCCATGATGCCGATGTTGCGGACGCGTTCGAGAGGTTGAATTCGAGCCATTGCAGCGTTGCCCCGGTTGATCAGATCACCAGCGCTGGATCACCAGCGATAGTGGGCGAAGGCCTTGTTGGCCTCTGCCATGCGGTGCGTGTCCTCGCGCCGCTTTGCTGCCGAACCTGTGCCGTTGGACGCGTCGAGCACCTCGTTCGCGAGCCGTTCGGACATCGTCCGCTCGCGGCGCTCGCGGGCAAAGCCGACAATCCACCGGATGGCCAGCGCCGTGGCGCGGCGTGGCCGAACTTCGACGGGCACCTGGTAGGTGGCTCCGCCGACGCGACGGCTCTTCACCTCGACCTGCGGGCGAGTGTTGTCGACTGCCCGCTTGAGAATCTCGAGAGGCTCTCCGCCAGTTCGCTCGCCCACGAGGTCCATCGCCTGATACACGATTCGCTCGGCCAACGAGCGCTTGCCGCGACGCAGCACCTTGTTGATGAACTGCGTCACCAGCGTGGAGTCGTACACGGGGTCGGCGGTGATGTCCCGGCGCGGTGCTGCTCCTCGGCGCGGCATCTCAGGACTCCCGCTTGGCGCCGTAGCGCGACCGGGCCTGGCGTCGCGCACTCACGCCGGAGGCATCAAGTGCACCGCGGATGACCTTGTAGCGGACGCCCGGCAGGTCCTTCACACGGCCGCCACGCACGAGAACGATGCTGTGCTCTTGGAGGTTGTGCCCCTCGCCCGGGATGTAGGCGGTGATCTCGACGCCGCTGGTCAAGCGGACGCGGGCAACCTTGCGCAACGCAGAGTTCGGCTTCTTGGGCGTGTGCGTGTAGACGCGAGTGCAAACACCGCGTCGCTGCGGCGAGCCTTTCAGCGCGGGTGTCCGCACCTTCGTCGATTTCGACTTGCGGCCCTTGCGGACCAATTGTTGAATCGTGGGCACCAAGACCTCTGTCACTCAGATTGCTGTCGCAAGACAGCGGGGGGCACAAACGAGCGGTGCCCCACCGGCAGCACACTTCGGCCGACCTCGAAGGCTAGGCAGCGCGCTCGGGAGCGACAACCGCCCTGCAATCGTTCAATCGATTGTTGTGTTCGCCATCCGCTCATTCAGCTGGCATCGGTGATCGACGCCACGTTCTCGGAGAAGCCCTCGTCTTCGCCGATCGAGGCCAGCCAAGCAGCGGGGTCTTCCGCGTCTTCGGATGACCAGAACTCCATCGGCTCGTAGTCGGGCGCCACCGTTTCAATGTTGCGGTAGCAGTCTTGGCCGGTTCCCGCAGGAATCAGCTTGCCGATGATGATGTTCTCCTTGAGACCCTTCAGGTCGTCCTGGCGGGACTCGATGGCGGCCTCGGTCAGCACCCGCGTCGTCTCCTGGAACGAGGCAGCAGAGAGCCACGAGTCGGTCGCAAGCGACGCCTTGGTGATGCCCATGATGATCGGGCGGCCCTGTGCGGGTCGTTTGCCCTGGGCCACCAGCTCACGGTTGGCTTCGCGGTAGATCCGCTGATCGACTTGCTCGCCGGGAAGGAAGGCCGAGTCGCCCTGCTCGCCAACGAGGACTCGTCGAGTCATCTGCCGGATGATCAACTCGATGTGCTTGTCGTGGATAGAGACACCCTGCTCGCGATACACCTTCTGCACCTCTTGGGTGAGGTACTGCTGCGTCTCGCGCACGCCACGGATCTCGATGAGCTCTTTCGGGTCGCGCGGACCGTCCACGAGCGGATCGCCGGCACGGATTTCCTGGCCGTCGACGATCGCGAGGCGCGATATCGAGGGCACGTTGTAGGTGTCCTCTTCGCCGTCGTCGCCGATGACATCGATCTGTCGGCCCCGGCCGTCGTCCTCGCCGATGCGCACGACGCCTGAGCGGGTTGCCAGCACGGCCTTGCCGCGCGGTGTGCGTGCCTCGAACAGCTCCACGACGCGGGGAAGACCGCCGGCGATGTTCTCGCCGCCGATGACACCGCCGGTGTGGAACGTCCGCATGGTCAGCTGCGTGCCGGGCTCGCCGATGGACTGTGCGGCAATCACACCGACTGCCTCGCCCCCCTCGATGAGCTTGCCGGTCGCCAGCGATCCGCCATAGGACATCACAGAAACGCCGAACTCGGACTCGTCAGTCAGCGGCGACAGGACCCGCACCCGGGTGACGTCCGGATCGTCGCGCATCGCGGCCAGCTCGTCGTCTCCAACCAGCGTTCCGGCACCGATGATCGTGCCATCGCTGAGCGTCACATCGGAAGCCAAGCAGCGACTGAACAGGCGCGTGTCGAGATGCGTCCGTCGATCAGGCCGATCCGGACCAATGTCTTCAAGCCACAGACCGTTGACCGGACCGGAGCGCTCGAACGGGTTCTCGGAGTTGATGATGAGCTCCTGGGCGACATCGACGAGGCGCCGTGTCAGGTAGCCCGAGTCGGCGGTGCGCAGTGCCGTGTCGACGAGTCCCTTGCGGGCTCCCGGCGTGGAGATGAAGTACTCCAGGGTGGCGAGGCCCTCGCGGTAGGACGACTTGATCGGGCGCGGGATGATGTCGCCACGGGGGTTCGCCACGAGGCCACGGATGGCAGCGATCTGGCGCACCTGCATCATGTTTCCGCGGGCGCCCGAGCCGACCATCATGTCGATCGGGTTGAAGGTGGTCTTGGCCAATTCAGCCTCGAGCGAACGCCGCACTTCGTCGGTGGCGTCGGTCCAGATCTCCACTTCCTTCTGGCGGCGCTCACCGTCAGTGATGATGCCGCGACGGAACTGCTTCTCGACCCGCTCGGCCGCGGCCTCGTGACGCTCGAGGATCTCGGCCTTGTCCGGGGGCGTGCGCACGTCGTCGACCGAGATCGTCAGACCTGAGCGGCTCGCGTAGGAGTAGCAGAGGTCCTTGATGTGGTCGAGACTCGTCGCAATGTCGCTCGTGCTGTAGTTGTCCGACAGCGTGCGAACGATCTTGCCCATCTCGCTCTTGCGCACAGCGCGGTTGATGTACTCGAAGTCGTCGGGCAATGCGGCGTTGAACAGCGCACGGCCGGGAGTAGTCGGGATGAACCCGCCATTTCCGTCGTTGAGTGCAGGGCTCCGCCACTCGATGAGCTGGTGCAGCTTGACCCGTCCGAGGTCGAGCGCCCGTTCGATCTGGTGCAAGTGCCGGAAGGTTGCGGTCGGAACGTCAGCGTCGACGGCGATGGCGTCGTCGTCGCGGGTCCGCAACTCGGTGAGGTAGTAGCTGCCGATGAGCATGTCCTGGCTGGGCACCGTCATCGGGCGGCCGTCCGCCGGGCTCAGGATGTTGTTGGCCGACAGCATCAGCACCCGGGCCTCAGCCTGAGCCTCTGAGGACAGCGGCAGGTGAACTGCCATCTGGTCGCCGTCAAAGTCGGCGTTGAACGCCGCGCACACGAGCGGGTGGATCTGCACTGCCTTGCCCTCGACCAGCAGCGGCTCGAAGGCCTGGATGCCGAGTCGGTGCAGCGTGGGTGCTCGGTTCAGCAGAACCGGGTGCTCTTTGATGACGTCTTCAAGCACATCCCAGACGTCGGCCCGGCGGCGCTCCACCATGCGCTTGGCGGACTTGATGTTCTGGGCGATCTCGGCGTCGACCAGCCGCTTCATCACGAAGGGCTTGAACAGCTCGAGCGCCATCAGTTTGGGAAGTCCGCACTGGTGCAGCCGCAGCTTGGGCCCGGCCACGATGACCGAGCGGCCGGAGTAGTCGACGCGCTTGCCGAGCAGGTTCTGGCGGAACCGGCCCTGCTTGCCCTTGAGCATGTCCGACAGTGACTTGAGCGCCCGGTTGCCAGGGCCTGTCACAGGACGACCCCTTCGGCCGTTGTCGAACAGCGCATCCACCGCTTCTTGGAGCATGCGCTTCTCGTTGTTGACGATGATCTCGGGCGCTCGCAGATCGAGCAAGCGCTTCAGCCGATTGTTCCGGTTGATGACCCGGCGATAAAGGTCATTGAGGTCCGACGTGGCGAAGCGACCGCCGTCGAGCTGGACCATGGGCCGCAGATCCGGTGGAATGCACGGGACGGCGTCGAGGATCATGGCCCGGGGATCGTTGATGCGCCGGCCGTGCTCGTCGCGCCGGTTGAACGCGCTCAGGATCTTGAGCCGCTTGATCGCTTTCTGCTTGCGCTGTGCAGACAGCGGCCGACGGCCGTCAGCGGCCTCGATCGCCACGCGCAACTCGGCCTCTTCGGTGTCGAAGTCCATGTACGCCATGAGCTGTGCGATGGACTCGGCGCCCATGCCGCCTTCGAAATAATCGCCGTAGCGGTCCTCGAGCTCACGCCACAGGTCCTCGTCGTCGATGATTGCCCGCTCATGCAGGTTGCGCACCGCAGCCAAGGCGCGATCAACGAGCTCGGCTTCTTCGTCGAACTCCGTTTTCAGCGCCTCGAGATCACGTTCGGCCTCGCGCTGGCGAGCCTTGATGTCGCGGTCGCGGGCACCTTCTTTCTCCAGCTCGGCCAGCTCGGCTTCCAGCTCCGCGAGACGCTCGGCGCGACGCTCCGCGTGATCAGCGTCGATCGCCTCGAGCTCTTCCGCCTTCTCGGCCTCAAGCCGCGGCATGTCGGCGTGGAGCTTCTCGCTGTCGACCTTGGTCACGAGGTTGGAGGCGAAATAGATGACCCGCTCCAACGCCTTGGCCTTGAGCTCCTGACGCGGATCGAGCCCCGTCAGGAAGTACGCCAGCCACGAGCGCGTGCCTCGCAGATACCAGATGTGCACCACGGGCGCCGCGAGCTCGATGTGGCCCATGCGCTCACGCCGCACCTTGGAGCGCGTCACCTCGACGCCGCAGCGCTCGCAGATGATGCCCTTGAAGCGGACGCGCTTGTACTTGCCGCAGCCGCACTCCCAGTCCTTGGTGGGACCGAAGATCTTCTCGCAGAACAAGCCGTCTTTCTCGGGCTTGAGCGTGCGATAGTTGATGGTCTCTGGCTTGCGCACCTCGCCGTTGGACCAGGTGCGGATGGCGTCGGCAGTGGCGAGGCCGATGCGGATGTCAGAGAAGTCGTTGACGTCGATCATCTGTGTCTGTGCTTCCAGCTGTAGTGGGCGTGTGAGTGGGGCTGTGTGAGTGCTGAGCCGGTGCCTGCGTCTTGGAGGGTTACAGGCGCTGGCGACGCAGCTCGTCTTCTTCGTCGGTGCCCCGTTCGGGTCGACTGATGTCGATGCCGAGTGATTCCTCGGCACGGAAGACGTCCTCGTCGAGTCCCTGAATGTCGATCTGGTGGCCGGCCAGCGACATCACCTCGACGTTGAGGCACAGGGCCTGCATCTCCTTGATCAGCACTTTGAAGCTCTCGGGGATGCCGGGCTCGGGAATGTTCTCGCCCTTGACGATCGCCTCGTAGACCCTTACCCGGCCCAGCACGTCGTCTGACTTGATGGTCAGCAGTTCTTGCAGGCAGTAGGCAGCGCCGTAGGCCTCAAGCGCCCAAACCTCCATCTCGCCGAACCGCTGGCCGCCGAACTGCGCCTTGCCGCCCAGCGGCTGCTGGGTGATCATCGAGTACGGGCCAGTCGAGCGAGCGTGGATCTTGTCATCGACAAGGTGCGCCAGCTTCAAGATGTAGCTGTAGCCGACCATGATCGGCTGGTCGTACGGCTCGCCAGTGCGCCCGTTGTAGAGCACTGCCTTGCCTGCGCGGCTCATCAGCCGCTCGCCGGTGACCGACTCGGGCCGCAGCCTTTCGAGTGTCTGCTGGATCGTCGGGTGCCGTCCGGCGGCCTCGATCTCGTCCCAGCGCGCACCGTCGAACACCGGCGATGCAATGAACACTGACGGCTTGGTAGTGGGACGCGTCTTGCGGGCCGTGTTGCTGGTCGGCTCGTCGCCCACCATGCGGGAGTTGCCGTCCGAATCGGTGGCCTCCCAGCCCCAGCGGGCGGAATAGCCGAGGTGGGCCTCAAGCACCTGGCCGACATTCATGCGGCTGGGCACGCCGAGCGGGCTCAGGATGATCTCGACCGGTGTGCCGTCTGCCATGTAGGGCATGTCCTCGACCGGAAGGATCTTGGAGATGACGCCCTTGTTGCCGTGCCGTCCAGCGAGCTTGTCGCCGACGCTGATCTTGCGCTTCTGGGCCACGTAGACACGGACAAGCTGGTTCACCCCGGGCGGCAGCTCATCGTCCTTGTCACGGCTGAACACCTTGATGTCGGTGACGACGCCGTTCTCGCCGTGGGGCACCTTGAGCGAGGTGTCACGGACCTCGCGCGCCTTCTCGCCGAAGATGGCCCGCAGCAGCCGTTCCTCTGGCGTCAGCTCAGTCTCGCCCTTGGGGGTGACCTTGCCGACGAGCACCGCTCCGGGCTCGACTTCGGCGCCGATGCGCACGATGCCCTGATCGTCAAGGTCGGCGAGGATGTCGTCCGCGAGGTTGGGGATGTCGCGGGTGATCTCCTCGGGGCCCAGCTTGGTATCGCGGGCGTCAATCTCGTACTCGTGAATGTGGATCGACGTGAGCACGTCGTCC
This sequence comes from Acidimicrobiales bacterium, assembly GCA_963663635.2. Lineage (GTDB taxonomy): Bacteria > Actinomycetota > Acidimicrobiia > Acidimicrobiales > Poriferisodalaceae > Poriferisodalis. The sequence continues at coordinate 126,613 of CAXXMY010000005.1, read as the reverse complement.
TTCACGAGCCGTTGGGAGAGGATGATCGCGTCCTCGAAGTTGTAGCCCTCCCACGGCATGTAGGCGACGAGCAAGTTCTTCCCCAGCGCCAGCTCGCCTTGGTCGGTGGACGGACCGTCCGCGAGCACCGTGTTGGGGGCAACCTGGTCGCCGAGGTGCACCAGTGGCTTCTGGTTGATGCACGTGTCCTGGTTGGACCGGCGGTACTTGAGCAGCGGGTAGCTGATCTCGCCGCCGCCGTCGGACTGCACGGTGATGCTGTCGCCGGTGACACCCGAAACCGTGCCCTCCACCGTCGACAGCACCATCTCGGCGGCATCAGCCATGGCGAGGCTTTCGATGCCGGTGCCGATGTACGGGGCTTCGGCCCGCAGCAGCGGCACTGCCTGACGCTGCATGTTGGCGCCCATGAGCGCCCGGTTCGCGTCGTCGTGCTCGAGGAACGGGATCAGCGCCGTCGCCACCGAAACGATCTGCTTCGGCGAGACGTCCATGAGCTGGACTTCGCTCGCAGGCACGTAGCTGATCTCGGTGGTCGCAGCGAAGTACGTGTCGCGCTCCATCTGCAGGCGCAGATCCTCGAGGCTGGCGCCCTGGGGGCTCTTGCGTACAAGCACGCGGGGATTGCGGAAGGTGCCGTCTGGATTGAGGGGCGCATTGGCCTGCGCGACGACGTATTCCTCTTCCTCGTCGGCGGTCAGGTAGCGCACCTCGCGGGTGGCGACACCATCGCGGACGACCCGGTACGGCGATTCGATGAAGCCGAACTCGTTGACGCGGGCGAACGTCGCCAGCGCGCCGATGAGCCCGATGTTCGGACCCTCCGGCGTTTCGATGGGGCACATGCGGCCGTAGTGGCTGAAGTGCACATCGCGGACCTCGAACCCGGCTCGCTCGCGCGACAAACCGCCAGGGCCGAGTGCGGACAGGCGGCGCCGATGGGTCAGGCCCGAGAGCGGGTTGACCTGATCCATGAACTGGGAGAGCTGGCTGGTGCCGAAGAATTCCTTCGAGGCCGCCACGACCGGGCGGATGTTGATCAGGGTCTGCGGTGTGATCGCTTCGACGTCCTGTGTGGTCATGCGCTCGCGCACGACCCGCTCCATGCGGCTCAGCCCGATGCGGACCTGGTTCTGGATGAGCTCTCCGACCGAGCGGATGCGTCGGTTCGCGAAGTGGTCCTGGTCGTCGAGGCGGTAGCCGGGCTCGGCGTTTGCCAGATGCAGCAGGTAGCTCGCGGTTGCCAGCACCTCACTGCGAGTGAGGAAGGTGGACTCTGGATTGGGCCGCACGAGCTCGGGATGATCGGCGGCGCTCGGATCGTCAGCATCGATGAACTCGAGGCCCAGCAGTCCGGCAATCTTGTTCAGCTCTTCGCCGAGCTTGCGGTTCAGCTTGTAGCGGCCGACTTTCGACAGCGAGTAGCGCCGCTCGTCGAAGAAAGCGTTCTGGAAGTAGTTGTTGGAAGCGTCCGCTGTGGCCATCTCGCCAGGGCGGACCCGCTTGTAGAGCTCGATGACCGACTGTTCCTGGGTCGGGTTGCCGAACTTCTTCTTGTGGTCCTCCCATTGCGGCTCGAGAAAGTCGAAGTGCTCGACGAATCGCTCGATGAGGCCCGGATGACGATCCTCGCCATAGCCCAGCGCTGACAGCAGGTAGAAGATGTCAAGCCGGCGCTTGCGGGCGACGCGGCTGCCCGCGGTCGGATCCTTGCCCGGCTTGTGCTCGACATCGAACTCGATCCACTCGCCGCGGTAGGGGTGGATCGTCGCGGTCACCAGCTGGTGCTTGGACATGTTGCGCAGCCGGTAGCGCTCTCCCGGCTGGAAGATGACGCCGGGCGAGCGGACGAGTTGGCTGACGACAACGCGCTCGGTGCCGTTGATGATGAAGGTGCCCTTCGGCGTCATCATCGGAAAGTCGCCCATGAACACCGTCTGGGCCTTGACCTCGCCGGTCAGCGCGTTCTTGAACTCGGCACGCACGAAAATCGGCGCCGAGTAGGTCATGTCCCGCTCTTTGCACTCCTCAACGGAGAACTTGGGCGGCGGACGCAGATCTTCATCGTCCGGGTCGAACGAGAAGACGAGCTGCAGCTGCCCCGCAAAATCGCTGATGGGACTGATGTCGGAGAACGTCTCAGCGAGACCGACGTCGAGGAATCTTTTGAAGGAACCCTTCTGGATGGACACGAGGTCTGGGAGTTCCAGGACTTCGTCGAGGTTGCCGAACGAATACCGTTCGCGGCCGACACGAGACGACAACGGATGCTCCTAGGTGTTCAGTTGTGAAGGACAGGTCGCAAGCGGCAGCCGGAGGCAGCGAGGGCGCGCGCAGTCGAAGGCGTCCGCAGCAACCAGTGACCCCAACGTTGGGCCTCGATGCTGGGGACTGGTGGGGTGCGCGAAGAGAAGAGCCACCTGTGCCACGGCTTGGTCGAGACTATCCCGCGCCCGCTGATACCACAACCGGGCTGAGTCACAAGGATCGGCGCCGCGACGTTGCACCGGCCGGCCGCGCGCAGCTGCTCGCAGGCCGCGCCACCGCGGGAGCCCGACGGAGCGGGCCGAACAGGGCTGCAGAACGGAATTTCGGAAGGGATGTCAGGTGAGTTCGACGGTTGCGCCGACGGCTTCGAGCGCTGCGCGCGCCTTGTCGGCGTCTGCCTTCGGCACGCCCTCGAGCACAGCCTTCGGCGCCGCTTCGACGAGATCCTTGGCCTCTTTGAGACCCAGACTCGTCAGCGAGCGCACCTCTTTGATGACCTGCACCTTCTTGTCGCCAATGGCGGTGAGCATCACGTTGAACTCGTCGGGTGCTTCTTCAGCAGCCGCACCATCGCCGTCGCCGCCCGCAGCGCCGGCGGCCACCATCATCGGCGCAGCCACCGCAGCGGTGACGTCGAAGCGCTCCTCGAACGCCTTTTTCAGTTCGACCAGTTCGATCACCGTCATGTCGCCGATGGCGTCGAGGATTTCTTCCGTCGTGGTTGTGCTCATGATGCTTGCTCCTTGAGGCTGGGTTCGTTGAGATCGGTTTCGTGCGGATTCAGTTGATTGCCAGCCGGCTACTCGGCCGGGGCGTCGTCGGGTGCCTTGTCGGCCAAAGCCTGAATCAAGCCGGACATCTCGCCGAGCAGGTTGTTCATCATCGACGCGAGCGAGCTCAACGGGGCCGCAAACGCGCCAAGGATCTGGGCCATGACCTCATCGCGTGACGGCAGGTCTGCCAGCTCGCGCACCTGCACTCCGTCGAGCAGGGTGCCCGCGAGCACGCCGCCCTTGATGATCAGAGCCTCATTGTCGGCTGCGAATTGCCGCAGGGCCTTGGCGGCGGCTGACGGGTCCTTGCCGCAGAAGGCCAGCGCGGTAGGTCCCAGGAGCAGATCCAGTGTTCCTTCGGGTGCCGAGGATTCAATCGCAAGACGAACGAGACTGTTCTTGTAGATCTTGTAGCGGCAGTCGGCATCGATGAGATGGCCGCGCAGCGCCGCAAGGGCGCCGACGTCGAGGCCGCGGTACTCGGTGAACAGCACTGCTTCCGCGTCGTCGAAGCGCTGGCGGACTTCGTCCACCACTGCGACCTTGTCGGCCCGGGGTGCGCGCGCAGGTGCGTCAGTTGCCGTGGTTGCGTTCACCGGGGTGCTCCTGTGCTGTGTGGCTGTGCTGGATTGGGCTTGCACGATTCGGTTGCTCACCGGCCCCGGATCGGCCAGCCGGTCCGCAGACCAGACAGAACCGCTGCCCTGGCGCAGGCGCACAGGAACGCAGTCCGCCTCATCAGGCTCGAAGTGCGGGGCCCGCTCGAAGGGAGCGGAACCGCACGCCGATTTCAGGCCGAAGCCACCGGAGATCTACGGCGAGCTTGTTGTCAGGCGCAACAAGCTATCTGGCACCCTCGTCGCCTCCAACCTGGGGTGTGGAGCCCACGCCGTCCAAGCGCGAGCCATCGACATTTGGCGGCCGCTAGTTGAAGTCCGTCGTGTCGACGCGGATGCCGGGGCCCATCGTGGATGACATGACCATCTTTCTCACGTATCGGCCCTTGGCGCTCGCGGGCCTGGCGCGAGCGAGTTCGCCCATCACCGCAGCCAGATTGGCCTCGAGGTCTTCGAGGCTGAAGCTGACCTTGCCGATGGCGAGGTGCACATTGCCGTAACGGTCGGTGCGGTACTCGACCTTGCCGCCCTTGAACTCGCCGACGGCCTTGCCCACATCAGCGGTCACCGTGCCCGACTTCGGATTCGGCATGAGGCCTCTCGGGCCGAGCACCCGACCGAGCCGGCCGACCACACCCATCATGTCGGGGGTCGCGATGGCCACATCGAACTCAGTGAAACCAGCCTCGACGCGCTCGGCCAAGTCGGCGGCACCGACAACATCGGCACCCGCCTCGGAGGCCTCGGCTGCGGCGTCGCCCCGGGCGAAAACCGCCACACGCACATCTCCGCCGGTGCCCGAAGGCAACGCGACCGTGCCGCGCACCATCTGGTCGGCCTTGCGCGGATCAACGCCCAGCCGAACGGACAACTCCACCGACTCATCGAACTTTGCCGGCGCGAAGTTGCGCACCATCTCGATGGCCTGCTGGGGCTCATGCATCATCTGCCGGTCGTACCGACGGGTGACGTCGGTGTACTTCTTCCCTGACATCTGCGGTTCTCCTGTAGCGGTAGGCGGGGCGCGTCAGGCGACGACTTCGATGCCCATCGACCGCGCTGTGCCGATCACCTGCAGCTTGGCGCTGAGCAGGTCACGGGCATTGAGGTCGGGCAGCTTTGTCGTCGCGATTTCGGTCACTTGCGCGTGGGTGACCTTCGCCACCGTCTCGCGCCCGGGACTGGTGGCCGCCTTCTCAATTCCTGCAGCGTGACGCAACAGCACTGACGTCGGCGGTGTCTTGGTCACGAACGTGAATGAGCGGTCCTCGTAGATCGTGATCTCGACCGGGACGATCGTGCCGCGCTGCGATTCGGTCTGCGCGTTGTACTCCTTGCAGAAGTCCATGATCGCGACGCCGTGCGGACCCAGCGCGGTGCCCACCGGCGGTGCAGGCGAAGCCTGACCAGCGGGAATCTGAATCTTCACGTGCGCTGTGACTCGCTTGCGTCTCGTGGGTCTGGCTGCCATGGAGTGCTCCTGGGTGAATTGGGGGGTCAGATCTTCGCGACCTGGACGAAGTCAAGTTCGACGGGAGTCTCGCGGCCGAAGATGTTCACCAACACCTTCACCTTGAGCTGCTCCTCGTTGATCTCTATGACCTGGCCTTGGAAGTCCGAGAACGGGCCTTCCTTGATCCTCACGCTCTCGTCGATCTCGAAGATCATGGACGGCTTGGTACGGCGCTGCGTCTCGGGCCCGTCGTCGGGCTCGGAGAGGAACGCCTCGACTTCGCGTCGGCGCAGCGGCGACGGCTTGCCGCCGGGGCCGGCGTAGCCGGTGACGCCCGGGGTGCTGCGGATCATGTGATGTGCCTCGTCGCTCGGGCGGCAGCGAATGAGCAAGTAACCGGGAAAGATCCTCTTCTTGGCAACGACCTTGCGGCCGGCTTTGAATTCGATCACGTCTTCCATCGGGATGGCGACTTCGAGAATGCGGTCTTCCATGTCAAAGGTGCCGATGCGGGCTTCGAGATTCTGCTTGACCTTCTTCTCGTATCCCGACTGAGTGTGCACAACGAACCAGCGGCCCGGTAGGTCGTACGGCGAGACGCGCTTGGGCTCTGGTTCGGCCTCGGCGAGCAGGTCGTCTTCGCTCAGAACGTCTCCTGCGGCAGATTCGCCACGACCGGACGCGGTGTCGGCAGCAGCATCGGCAGAGGCAGCGGTGCCGGGGCCCATCAATGTGCTGGCTGTCTGCGCGCCCAGCAGTTGGCGGGCTGCCGCCATCGGGTCGGTGTCGGGCGCTGCGGAGGTGTCGGTCACGGTTGGGTCGCTCTCGTGGTGGGTCAGTTGACGTCGAAGAGGCGGAGCACTCCCTCGCCCAGAATCCAGTCGAGTCCGGCGATGAGTGCAGTCAGCACCACGATGGTGATCAACACCACGATGGAGTAGTTGATGAGCTCGGGCCGTGTCGGCCAGATCACCTTCTTCAGTTCCGAGCGGACCTCGCCTACAAACTGCGCTGGTCCGGAGCGCTCGGACGTTGGCGATGCCGCTGCCGGCTGGCGCCGTTCGCGCCGCGACGCAGGCGCGCCGTCAGCGGTCATTTCACCCTGACGCTGCAGTTGACGGCGGGTCCGTCGGTTCATGGCCATCTGCGAGGTCTCCGGCTCGAATTTTCAGGACGTGGGCACAGTCGATCCGCCCGGCTGTGGGTCAGCAGGGCGGCCGGTTCGCAGGGCAGGAGGGACTCGAACCCGCAACCGCCGGTTTTGGAGACCGGTGCTCTACCAAATTGAGCTACTGCCCTTAGCGAGGGTGCGGGCAGTCTGGGCGATTGTCCGCCGCAACAGGGTACCCGCGGCATTCTCGGTCGCGTCCAGATCCAGTGGTGCGACCCCGCGATGATGAGCCGGTGGTAGCGGGACCGGGGCTCGAACCCGGGACCTCACGATTATGAGCCGTGCGCTCTGACCAACTGAGCTATCCCGCCGAAATCTTCGGGCGAAGTCTACTGAGCGCACTAACAACCGCCCCAGCGACCGCACCAACCGGGACCTCAAGATGCCGCGCACCCGACGGCGACCCCAAATGGCCGCCGCTGCCGTGCGTTCTCGCGAATTGAGCTATCCCGCCGCAGCCCCGCGGCGAGCCCCGTGCCGGAATCGAACCGGCGACACCAGCCTTACCATGGCTGTGCTCTACCTACTGAGCTAACGGGGCGAATTTCGGCGTGCAGCCAGCGGCGTGCGCAAGCGACCGCGAGCAACACTGAGGGTTGGCGAGTGTATCTGCCGCTGCCAAGGCGATTGCCGGCAGAATTCGGCTCTCGCGAAACGCTCTGGCCCGCGCCGCGGCGTCGCCGGTAACTTCGCTGGAATGCACACTCGGCTGGCCACCACCGGTGACGCCGATGCGATCGCTGAGATCTACAACCGTGAGGTCACCGAGGGCACGGCGACCTTCGACATGGTGCTGCGCACCGAAGCCGAGCAGCTCGCCTGGATGCGGGAGCACTCGGGCGCGTATCCATGCATCGTGGCCACTTCTGACGAAGAGGTCGGGGCGACCGTCTTGGGATGGGCGTGCCTGTCGCCGTACCGACCGCGTCCGGCGTACTCGACCAGCGTGGAGGACTCGATCTACGTGCACCGCGACCACCAGGGGCGCGGCGTCGGCGACCTCCTGCTGGGTCACCTGGTGGCACTCGCCGACGAGCACGGTTTTCATGCGACCTTCGCCCGCATCGCGGACGCCGGCGCTGCGTCGATTGCGCTGCATTCCAAGCACGGCTTCGATCTCGTCGGCGTCGAACGCGAGGTTGGCCGCAAGTTCGGCCGCTGGCTGGACGTGACGGTGATGCAGCGCCTGCCGTTGCCGGTGCGGTGATGCTCTTGTTGGCCGCCGTGAACCCGGTGTCGGCTCAGAGCACTGAGCCCGAACAGACCGAGCCCGAACAGACCGTGAACGGCGTCGCTGGGCTTGCGCGTTGAACGGAGTTCATGGCAGAGGCAATGCCCGTCGTCGCAGCAAGCGTGATCTGGGCTGCACTCGGCATCTATGTGTCGGTCACCGATATCCGCGGCGGGATCGTTCCCCGCCGGGCGGTATGGCCGGCAGGGCTCGCCGTTGCCGCGTTGCTCTGCACAGCCGCGTTGATCGCTGGCAATCTGAGCCGCTTCGCCTGGGCACTCATCGGTGCCGCATCGGTAGCGGCGTTCTTCGAAGTCGTCTATCGGACAATCTCGGCTACGGCGATGTCCGGCTGATCATCGTGAACAGCATCTTGGCCGGGTGGTGGGGGGTGCAGTGGGCCTGGTGGGCACTGCTGGCCGGCGCTGTCGCAGCATGGCCGGCTGCCCTGCTGGCCCTGCAGCGCGAGGGTCGCGGCGCAAGTGTCCGTTGGGCACCGGGCTTGGTGGTCGGCACTGCGGCAGTCGTGGCGTTCTGCTTGTGGTCGTTCGGCCCCGGCAGCTGACGCACCCAGAATCCGACCTGTGCCAATCCGAAGAGGAGACGGGCACGTCGACTAGCACAACTGTGCGCGAGTAACTCACATTGACTATTTCGAAGTTGTTCCGTACTCTCGCGCTGCGCTGACTCGTTCGAGAACTGCGTCCCGGCGACATCGCCGTTTGGACCTGCGCCTGGGGAGCTGCAGTCCTGACAAATGGAATCTGGTGCTCCCGCAACTGCGGAGCCCGCTCGTAACGGAGGTTGATGTGCTCGCTGTGGTGACCACGCCGACGACACGGCTCGATGCCGGCGCTGTCGGTTTGGCGTTGGCGAGATGCTGGTCCGCGGCCGGGCTCAGCGTGCTCTTCGTGGATGCGGCGCGAGAAGGCTCAACGCTTGCCAAGCGGGTCGGCGAGACGTCTCGCACTGGCTTTTCCCCTGCGGATCGCGGGCTGCCATCCCTGATGGTGTCACGCGAGGAGCCGCAATTGCGGACGCTCGCCAATCACTGCTATGACCTCGAAGTTTCCGCGGGTTCTCTGTGGGCGCTGTTCGGCCCGTTCAATGCAGACGCGGCGGCACTGGCAATGCAATGGCTCTCAGAGCACGTCGACCCAATGACGTCGATCGACGCCGTGCGCCGCGTCATCGTGGCCACGTCGCTGCAGCACGAACCCTCGCCGCTGAACCCGTTGCTGCTCGCTGCTGAGGTGCTGGTCATCGTTGCTCCAGTCAGCGACGCCGATGCCGCACGCCAACTCCGGCAACTGTGCGCAGATGCCGGAGTCATGGTCTTTGGACGCAATCATCGGCTGCTCGTTGTGGAAGGCGCCTGCGAGCTTGGCGACGAAGAGTTGCATCTTCAGACCGAGCTTCACGTGGCAGGCCGGCTTCCCGTTGTCGACGACGACCGCATGCTGCGCGAACGACCCCACCGTCGTGACCGCGCTGTAGGTGGCGAGCTCGACAAGGTCGCGAGCCGCGTGTCCGCCCTGATCGGCTTGTACGAGTCGGAGCGGACGCCGTCTCCCGAAGCCGCAGAGTCGCCGTCATTCTCGAAGCTGCGCAGACTGCTGTCGTCGTTGCGCCCTGCCGCGGCACCGCCTGCGGGCCATGACGGTGACGACCGCGAACCCACGAACGGCCACGCCGGCCACAGCGACGCCGAGAGCACGGGCGACGATGACCTCGCCGCCGGAGCACGTGAACTCGTCAGCGAAGGACCGGCATCGTGACGCTGCTCCGGGACGAGATCTGGGCCGATGTGCGTTCGGTGGTGCAGGAGTTCCGGCTCGACGAGAGCGCGGCATCAGAGCTCTCCGTCGAGGCGTGCGAGATCGTCGCGAATGACGCCATCCGCCGCCGCGAGGCGCATGCACTGAACGAGACCGGCCGCATGCTGACCGACGAGGACTTGGCGTGGATGCGAGATCAGGTCGATGCCCTGCTGGGAGCTGGACCGATTGAACGCTTTCTGCGGAGGCCTGAGGTGGAGAACCTCTATGTGTTCGGCCCTGACCGGGCCGCGCTGGCGCTGACCGGTGGCCGCCAAGAGCACATCTGCGAGCCAGTGTTCGCCGGTGAAGAGGGTGGATTCAATCGGTCGTGGCAACACCGGCTTGTTGGAGTGAGAGTAGGTGTTCGTTGAGGGCTTCGGCTGGGGTTTTCCAGTTGAGGGTTTTTCGGGGTCGGGTGTTGAGGGCGTGAGCGACTGCGTCGAGGTCGTGTGGGGTGTGTCGGGCGAGGTCGGTGCGGTTGGGGAGGTACTGGCGCAGCAGGCCGTTGGTGTTCTCGTTGGTGCCGCGCTGCCATGGGGACTGGGGGTCGCAGAACCAGACGTCGAGGCCGGTGGCTATGCGGAGCTGGGCGTGCTGGGCCGTCTCGGCGCCTTGGTCCCAGGTCAATGAGCGGCGCAGCTCGCGCGGCAGTGTGGCGATCTGGGCGGCGATCGCGTCGCGGACGGCTTGGGCGCCGTGGCCGGCGAGCGCCGGTCCGTTCTTGGCGCGTGGTCCTTGGCGGTGCCCGTCCATGGGGGGCAGGTGCAGCAGCATCGTGAACCGGGTGCTGCGCTCAACGAGGGTTCCGATGGCTGAGCTGTCGAGCCCGAGGATCAGATCGCCTTCCCAGTGGCCGGGAACGGCGCGGTCGTGGACCTCGGGGGGCCGTTCGCTGATCATGATCTCATCGCTCACGAATTTCTTGCCGCGTCCCCGGCTGCGCGCTCGGGGGACGCGCAGCGCCCGGCCCGTGCGCAAACAGGCGACGAGCTCGCGCCGCAGAGCGCCTCGGCCTTGGACATAGAGCGCCTGGTAGATCGCTTCGTGGGAGATCCGCATGGACTCATCATCGACGAAATCGGCCCGCAGCCGGTTCGAGATCTGCTCCGGGCTCCACGCTTTGGACCAACGCCGATCGGCTCGACGGCCGTGACGCCGCCCGACGAAGCGAACCTCGGGCCCCGCCACCGGCTCCCCGCCGGGTCGACTGATCGTGCCGGCCAAGCGGTCCTGGACATAACCGCGCAGCCGGTCATTGCACGCCAGCTTGGCGGTCTTGGGGCGACGCGCCATCAGCTCCGCTTTCCATTGCGCAACCCCGGCCCGATACTCCAGCTCGCCGCCGCGGGTGGCCGCATTGCGTCGCAGCTCCCGCGAAACCGTGGACGGCGAACGGCCCAGCCGGCGGGCGATCGCACGCACACCATGTCCCTGGACCCTCCACAACGCTATGTCCTCGCGTTCAGCGAACGACAGATACCTGCCCGACAACGCACTGAGCTGGATCGACGGCATCCCGCCACGCTCGCGGAACCAACGCGACCCCACCGGGCCCGACACCCCGCACGCCACAGCCGCATCCTCGCTCGACAGACCCTCGGCGACCTTGACCCAAAACGCCCGCTCCAGATCGCGTCGAGCCGGCGGACGACCCGGCGACCGCATCGCCGGCCGCCCCGTCCGCGTCACCATCCATCCCGGCTGCCGTCCCATCGAACACCTCCATCTCGAAGTGTTGCGACGACCGGTTGAACCTAAGCTGCGCTCCCATGTCGCTGTGATGTGTGAGTCCGGCGAGGTCTTTGCCGGCGCGGCGCCGGGCGAAGACCGCCATCTCGAGCGCGTCGAGGGCCAGGCCCGTTCGCAGCGAGACCGAGGCCTGCCAGCCGATGACCGTCCGGGAGTAGGCGTCGATGACGAACGCTGCGTATACCCAGCCGCTGTGGGTGCGCACGTAGGTGAGGTCCGCGAGCCACAGCCGGTTCGGCGCCGAAGCAGCGAAGTCCCGCTTCACCAGGTCGGCGGGCCGGCAGGCGTCGGCGTCGGCGATGGTGGTGCGCACTGCCTGGCGGCCTCGGCGCACACCTTGAAGGCCCATCTGGCGCATCAGGCGCTCGGTGGTGCAGCGAGCCACCCCGATGCCCTCGACGTTGTTGAGGTGGTCCCAGACCTTGGCCGCCCCGTACGCGGAATAGTTCTCTGCGTGCACCCGGGCGATCACCCCACACAACAAAGCGTCGCGCACAGCCCGGGCTGAAGGCTGCCGGGTCCTCGCCGCGTAACAAGCGGACGGGGCGATCCCGACGCCGTGCCCGCAAAGCACAACGCAGATCGGCTCGACCCCGAACCGGTCCCTATGAGCGTCGATGAACGCCACTATCTCGCCGACTGGCGGTCGAGCCCCTTACCCGAAAAAAGCCGACGCCGCCTTGCCGATCTCGTTCGCGCGGCGCAGCTCACGATTCTCACGCTCGAGCTCTTTGATCCGAGCACGCTCCAGCGTCGACACACCAGCACGCGCCCCGCCGTCGACCTCGGCCCGCCGCACCCACTTGCGCACCGTCTCCGGTGTTGGCCCCAGCTTGTGAGCGACCGAACAGATCGCCTCCCACTGCGACCCGTACTCACGCTCATGCTCGAGCACCATCCGCACGGCCCGCTCACGCAGCTCGGCGGGATATCTCCTATGTCCTGGCATAGCTCCATCCTCTCAAGGAACAGAGCCTCCACGAAACAGTGAAGATGTGCGCGGGGAGCGGGCCGTCGATGTCTGACTTGCCGCGAAACCGGCCCCGTGTTTTGCGGGTGCCTTGCCCGAGACGCGTCGATGTCGCCGGCCCGCTCCTTGGACTTGCCAGCTGCGGCCGGTCCGGAACGAGCGACGTGACCTCATAGGAACCTGCGCTGACAGATGCCTCATCACTGTTATGTCCGTCCCGTCCCGGCACAGCCGCTCCGAGATGAAGGACTTCAGCATGCCAGATCCACAACAGGCGGTGATCGGCGGGATTGACTGCCACACCGACTTCCATGTCGTCGCCGCGCTCGACCCTTTGGGCCGGGTACTGGGCACAGAGTCGTTCCCGGCGACGGGTGCGGGCTACCGCTCGGCCCACGCCTGGCTCGCGTCGTTCGGCCCGATCGCCGCGGTCGGTGTGGAGTCGACCGGGTCCTTCGGTGCGGCCCTGACCCGGTCGCTGGTCGAGCGGGGCTGCCGGGTGATCGAGGTCAACCAGCCGCACCCGCATCTGCGCTCGCGTCGCGGCAAGAACGACGCCATCGACGCCGAGGCCGCTGCGCGCAAGGTGCTCTCGGGCGAAGCGACCGCAGCCGCCAAGGACACCACCGGCATCGTCGAGGCGATCCGTCAGCTCAGCGTCGCCCGTAACAGCGCCGTCAAGGCCCGCGCCGCCGCGTTGTGCCAGATCGGCGATCTGCTCGTCACTGCTCCGGCTGCGTTGCGTGAGCAGCTCGACACCCGCCGGACCCTGGAGGGAAAGGCCGCCGTGTGCGCTCGGTTGCGGCCCGATCCGGACCGTCTCGCCGATCCCGCCCAGGCCGCCAAAGCAGCGCTGCGCAGCCTCGGGCGCCGCGTCGCCCAGCTCGGCGCCGAGGCCGACGAGCTCGGTCGCCGGCTCGACCGGCTGGTCGCCGCCGCAGCACCCACAACCCTGTCACGCCTGGGATGCGGCACTCACCACACCGCGACGCTGCTCGTCGCCGCGGGCGAGAACATCGACCGCTTCGGCTCCGAAGCGTCGTTCGCTCATCTGTGCGCAGCCGCGCCGGTCCCCGCGTCGAGCGGGCGCACCCAGCGTCACCGGCTCAACTTCGCAGGCAACCGCGACGCCAACCGTGCTCTGCACATGGTCGTCATCGTCCGGCTCCGCTACTGCGAACGAACCCGCAGCTACATGGACCGCCGCCTCGCCGAAGGCAAGACCAAAAAAGAAGCCATCCGCTGCCTCAAACGCTTCGTCGCCCGAGAGCTCTACCGCACACTGCGAGGCGATCTCGCCACCCTCACAACCCGCACTTGACATCTATAGGAACGTCTCGGGGCGATTCACCTGCCCAATGGCCGAGACCGCACGAGCAGGTCGTGTCGCGCCATCAATCGTGCTGTGCGCACGCATGCACCCTCGCTCCCAGCCGACGCAGCCTGCAAGGACCGCGAAACGCCAGCACACGGCTCACCGGCGGCAGCGCGAACGTTTGCGGACACAGCACTAGTCACGAGAAAATGCGCAGACCTTTGGGCGGCAGCGTGCTGTGGCTACTGTGAGCCGCAGTGTCTCTCGCCTGCCGTGCGCATGAGCAAGGCCAACTTCCGTTCGAGGGGAACTGCGTGATCCGACTCGCTGGACGGCGGGTGCGGGTTACCGAGGTTTTCTGGTCGTACTGGCGGCTGGCGGCCGAGCGGCAGGCGATGTTCTTTCGCAAGGCGTCCGGCGAGCCTGGCCCGTGGACGGAAGACCCTGTCCTCGCCCGGCACAGATTCACTAATGCGTATCGCGCGTCGGATCGAGTGAGCCAGTACCTGCTCCATCATGTGATCTACGACCAGGACCGAGACGCACTCGACACGATCCTGCGGGTACTGCTGTTCAAGATCTTCAACCGGATCGACACTTGGGAGCACCTGGTCGACCGCGTCGGGCAGCCGACAGCGGCCGGCTTTAGCGCCAAGGGGTACGCGGGGGCGTTGGACGAGCAGCTCGACCGGGGTCGACGCGTGTACTCGGCGGCGTACATCATGCCGAATCCACAGCTGGGGGCGGGTCGCAAGCACCGCAATCACCTCTCGCTTGTCGAGATGCTGCTGCGGACGGGTGTGCTAGCTGGCCTGGAGCAAGCCCGTTCGCTGAGATCCCTGTACGAGCAGCTCCGCGAGGTGCCGTCGTTCGGTCCGTTCCTGGCGTTCCAATACGCCATCGACCTGAACTACTCGCCGCACTTCGACTTCGACGAGATGGAATTTGTCGTCGCCGGCCCAGGAGCTGTTCGCGGCATCCGCAAGTGCTTCGCGGACACCGACGGCCTCGACGCGGCCGGTGTGATCGCGGCGATGGCGGACTCGGCGGCTGGCTTCTTTGAGACGACCCCGATGCCGACTCCGTTTCAGGACCTGTGGGGTCGTCCTCTTCAGCTCATCGACTGCCAGAACCTGTTCTGCGAGGTCGATAAATACGCCCGGGTTGCGCATCCCGAACACTCATCGGGCGGGCCGGGCCGCATCAAGCAGGTGTATCGGGTCGACCATCGGCCCTTGACGCTGGGCTACCCGCCCAAGTGGGGCTTGCCGTTGTCCGCACGGGCCCCGTCCTGCTTCGACGCTGCGAGTTAGGTCCGAGTAGCCCCGATCGAACCGAGCCGCTTGACAGCTGGTGTCAGATAATCTCTAACATTCATGTCATGTCATGTCATGTCATGTCATGTCATATGACATCGATGACATCTCCCCACCTCAGCATCACGTTGAGAGTGCGATACGGGAAGCATCTCCCCACCTCAGCATCACGTTGAGAGTGCGGTTGATGTCGTATCCGTCCCGAGAAGGAAGAAATGGCGCTCGCGCAACGACTAAGCCTGAATCCACCGGTGTGGTGGGTGTGTGGGGGTTGCCGCGTCCGCGAAAAAGGCCTCCTGATCTGCGACGATTGTGATGTATTCCGTCACGTTCGTCTCAAAAACAGGAGGCACTTTTTGTGTCTGCATCATCGCGCAGTCCGGACCGGTTCGCAAGCTCCGAGCGTCGTGTTGCGGGGTTCGGCTGCCGAGCGAGCCCGACGGCTTGGCATCTCGAATTTCCATGTCTCTGCCACCCATGAGAGCGGCTGGGCTGCGGCAATCGCAGTGGCCGTCGCAGGGGCGGGACAAGAAGATCCTGAAGTGGCAATTCAACGAGAGGACGAATCATGAGCACTGATGCGCCCGAATCCGATGCGAGCGAAGAAATGGCGCTCGCGCAACGACTAAGAGGTGCACGCGAGTACGTCGGTCTTCTGCAAGAGGATGTTGCAGCTGCGCTGGACATCCCCAGAGCGAGCGTGTCGGCGATCGAGTCCGGGAAGCGTCGCGTCGCGTCGCTCGAGCTCAGACGTCTCGGCCGTCTGTATCGCCGACCCGTGGCGTGGCTGCTCGGAGAAGAAGGCGGTGAGGTCGACATGGATACGCCCCTGTATCGAGCGACCGCGGCGCTGTCGGATCAAGACAAAGAGCAGGTCTTGCGCTTCGCCGAGTTCCTCGCCGGGGCGGGACGACCCGGGGCCGCCCGAGCTGAGCGAACGGAGTAGCTCGTGGCCTCCGGACACACACGACGCCTCACGGCTGCAAGCTCAGCGAGCCGGCTCTTGATCGAGGCGGGCGTGGACCAGACGCGCCAAGTGGATGTGTTCGGCCTGGTCGAGAGCCTCGGTTTGTGGCTCGCTTTCTTCCCGCTCGACGGGCTCCTGGGGGCATACCTGCCAGAGGGTGCGGGCGGCATCCTGATCACCACCGAACGTTCGACGCCAATTCAGCGGTACACCGCGGCGCACGAACTCGGTCACTGGCGTCTCGACGGCGGCCACGATGCCGCACTCGATACCGAATCGGATGTGCTTGGGCGCACCGACATCGAGCGGGAGACGCTCGCGCAGGTATTCGCTGGGGCGCTGCTGATGCCGCCCCCGCTCGTCCACAGCATCCTGTCGCGCCGCAATGCGACATCGCTTGGCCAGTCGATATGGCTTGGCACGGCCAACGGGAGCTCAATGTCCGGACCGATGACGAGATCATTATTTCGTTGCCCGAAGACCGCAGTACCGGCTACAGATGGTCGATCGCAAACATCGGTCCGAGTCCAAGACGTTCCGCGACACTGCCGCCTCCCCCGTTCGCCGACGACCTACCCCCAGACTCGGCGAACCAGGCGGTGGCTGAACCAAAGTCGGCGCCTCGCGAGACTTGGTGCCTCCGAGTCGCGGGATGCCGTGCAACACGTTCGCAACGAGAAGATCGTCGCGGGCGCAATGGGCCGCCGTGTATTCGGCATTCAGCTGCGAGAACCTGGCAAGACGCAACTCCGGCTAGTGCTGCGCAACGAGTACGGCGACGCCGATCCGGTCGACGAATACCGAATCACGGCTGCCGTCGAAGCGCGGCCACCAGAAAGCTCACGTACGCGCCGTTGACGTAGCAGTGGGTTGCCGAAACATCAGCCGCTTGACCCGATCAGGCTGGCCCTATGATCGGCATGTATCCGACGACATCGTGACGGCAGCTGCGCTTGAGAAGCTCAACCCGGCCGAGCGCCACGCCTTGTTCGAAGCGAGCATCGTCACGGACCTCGACGAGGCGCCTCCGCATCTCGTGGAACGGGCGCGGACGCGGGTGCACCAGAGAGTCGCGGAATCTGAGCCCCAGCGAGGGTGACCGCCGAACGTCTCGAGGTTCGGGCGGCCATCGAACTCTTCCAAGACCTCGATCGTCAGCTCCGCAGTGATCGAGGACCGACGGGAATGATGTCCTAGTCATGCCCACCGCCGAAGATGAACTGTCACGCTGCCTGGCGTTAGACCTCGAAGTCGGTGGCGATGGCGGCCGCATCTACGCATTCGCGGGTGTGCGCGCCGACACCGGCCAGAGTGTCGTGTGGGCCAAGAATGCAAGATCGACTGCGCTCGACAATGCGAACATCGTCGTCACCGAGGGTGACGAAGTCGTCGGGAAAAGGCGGGTCGATTCTGCCGATCAGGCACTTCGGGGTCTAGACGCTCTGGCCGAAGGCGCCGAGTTTGTCCTCGGCCACAATCTGATCAAATTTGATCTGCCGATCCTGCGGACAGCAGATCCTGGACTGCGCTTGTTGCAGTTGCCCGCCGTGGACACGCTGTGGATCAATCCGCTGGCGTTTCCTCGGAACCCCTACCACCGTCTCGTCAAGCACTACAAGGACGCTCCGCTGACGCGCAGCGAACGCAACGATCCATACCTCGACGCACGGTTGGCGTTGCAGTTGTTCTCCGACCAGCGTGAGGCGTTGCACGAAGTGCCGCCGGAAACGCTGGCGGCTTGGCACTGGCTGACCACCAGAGACCCCCAATCGGCTGGCTTCGACCTGTTCTTCGCTGCGTTGCGAGGCTCGCAGAGCCCCAGCGTGTCCCAGGCGCGAGAGGCGATCAGCGGCTGCCTCGACGACCACGCATGCCAGACACAGCTTCGACGGGCGATCGCTGATGCCCCTGAGCACGGCTGGGTTCTTGCGTTCGCGATGGCGTGGATCTCGGTGTCGGGAGGAACCTCCGTGATGCCGCCGTGGGTGCGCCACCAGTTCCCGGGCGCCGGTCGGTTCGTTCGGAGCCTGCGCGACAACGCATGCAACGACGAGCGCTGCGCATGGTGTCGCGCTCGCCACAACTCTGTGCAGGAACTCAAGCGGTGGTTCGGCTTCGATTCGTTCCGAGAGGAGCCCGCTGACCCGGAGTCCGATCAGTCATTGCAGCAGCGGATCGTCGAGACAGCGATGGCGGGCCAAGATGCGCTGGCGATACTGCCTACCGGTGCAGGCAAGTCGCTGTGCTACCAGTTGCCGGCGCTGTCCCGTTACGACAAAACGGGTGCCCTGACGGTGGTGATCTCGCCGCTCGTGGCGCTCATGGCGGACCAAGTGGCCGGTCTCGAGAAGCAGGGCATCACCTCGTGCGTATCCGTCAACGGGTTGATGTCACTGCCCGAGCGCGCCGACGCGCTCAACAAGGTCCGGCTGGGTGATGCAGCGATTGTGTTGATCTCCCCCGAGCAGCTGCGCAGCCCATCGGTGCGCAGCGTCATGGCGCAACGCGAAATCGGTGCCTGGGTGCTCGATGAAGCCCATTGCCTGTCGAAATGGGGGCACGACTTCCGCCCCGATTACCGCTATGTGGGGCGTTTCATCCGCGAAAAGTCCGACAGTGAGCGGGCGCCGCCGGTGCTGTGCCTGACCGCAACTGCCAAACCGGAGGTCAAGACCGAAATCTGCGAGTACTTCGGCAGACACCTCGGCATCGAAATGCGCTTGTTCGACGGCGGAAGCCGCAGGACCAACCTGAACTTTGTTGTGTCGCCGACGACAACTGCGATGAAGCTTCACGACATCAAGATGACCCTGGAGCACCATCTGCCGCAGCACCTGCGGGGAGGGGCGATCGTGTACTGCGCGACCCGCAGGCGCACCAGCGAGGTCGCCGAATTCCTCGGGGCGCAAGGAATCGACGCTGACCGCTTCCACGCCGGCTTGCAACCCGAAGAGAAGAAGACCATCCAAAAGCGCTTCATCGACGGCGAGCTTCGGGTCATCGTCGCCACCAATGCGTTCGGGATGGGGATCGACAAGCCCGACGTACGACTGGTCATCCACGCCGATATCCCGTCCTCACTGGAGAACTACCTGCAAGAAGCAGGCCGGGCCGGCCGGGACCAGCAGCAGGCGCACTGTGTGCTGCTCTACACCGAGGTTGACGTGGAGCGCCAATTCGGGTTGTCGGCGAGGTCGCGTCTCACTCG
This sequence comes from Acidimicrobiales bacterium, assembly GCA_963663635.2. Taxonomy (GTDB): domain Bacteria; phylum Actinomycetota; class Acidimicrobiia; order Acidimicrobiales; family Poriferisodalaceae; genus Poriferisodalis. The sequence continues at coordinate 107,755 of CAXXMY010000005.1, read as the reverse complement.
ACGCGAGATCCACGGGGTGCTGCGCTCGCTGCGCGCCCTCGACCGCCGAAGCGGACGAACCGGTGAGGTCGTGGCCACGTCCGGTGAGATCCTCACCGAGGATGAAGCGGACGACTTCACCCGCGATTCAGCGACAGATGACACACGGGTGCGAACAGCAGTGGCGTGGCTCGAAGAAGCGGAGTTGCTGACCCGCGAAGAGAACCGGGTGAGCGTGTTTCCTTCGTCATTGCGCGTCAGCACTGTCGAAGAGGCCCGGACGAGGCTTGGCGGTGGTGACATCAACGAGGGTCAACGAATTGCGCTGTTGGCAATCGTGAAGGCGCTGATTGACGCGGACCCTGACGACGGCATTTCGACGGACGCGCTGATGGGAGTCGCCGGTCTCAATTCGGACAAGCTGCGAGCTGCGTTGCACGACCTCGAACGACGCGGGCTCGCCACTAATGACACCGCCGTGACGGCGTTCGTTCATGTCGGCGTGCGACGGCCGTCCCACAGCCGCCTCACCGAGGCCTCCGGCATGGAGGAAACCCTGATCGGCCTGATGCAAGAGTCGGCGCCTGACCTGTCGCTGGGCGGTTCGGCTCCGCTGAACTTGCGGGTAGCCGCTCAGGAACTTCACGACGCAGGTTTCGCCGACGCACGACCTGAGTACATCGTCCGCACCCTGGGGGGCATTGCCCAGGACGGACGTGGCGATGGCGGCGGCAGAGGCAGCGTCACTGTGCGCAAGCACGGTGTTGAGAGCGTTTGGGTGACGCTCAAGCGTGAATGGTCCTCGCTCGAGAGCATCGCCCAGCGCCGCCGTGGCGCAGCCGGCGTGCTCCTGAAGCACCTGTTGTCGAAACTGCCGCCGGGAAGCCGAGGCAACGACCTGCTTGTCTCCACGACACTCGGCGACCTGCAGAAGGCAGTGGACGAGGCAATCGAGTCTGACCCGACGCTGCGTGCTGGCACCAAGGATGTCCGCAGGCTCATGGAGCGCGCACTGATGTGGCTCCACGAACAGGAGGTTGTCAGACTGAACAGAGGCCTCACGGTGTTTCGCCCCGCGATGACTATCTCGCTTGAGCCGGGGACACGAGGCTTCAGGCGAACCGACTTCACCGAACTTGACGATCACTACGGCCGCACTGTGCGCCAGATCCATGTGATGGCCGAATTCGCCGAGCAGGGCCTCACCAAGGTTGCCGACGCGTTGCGCTTGTCGCTCGACTATTTCGAGCTTGGCGAGGACGAGTTCGTGCGCCGCTGGCTGCCTCGGCGTCGCAGCGAGATCGACCGTCCGACCACGGCGGCGTCGTGGAAGTCGATCGTCGGGAACCTGTCCAGCGCGCAGCGAGCAATCGTGGCAAGTGATCGCGAAACCACGAATGTGTTGGTGCTCGCGGGACCAGGCTCAGGCAAGACCAGGGTGCTGGTGCACCGCATCGCGTATCTCATTCGGGTGAAACGCCAGAACCCGCGGGGCATCTTGGCGCTCGCCTACAACCGGCATGCAGCGGCCGACGTTCGACGACGTCTGCGCGAACTGATCGGTGATGACGCGAACGGCGTGATGGTGCTGACATGCCACTCGCTCGCCATGAGGCTCGTCGGGGCCAGCTTCTCAGGGACCGCGAGCCAGACCAGCGACAGCAAATTCGAGGAGAAGCTCAACGAAGTCATGGCGAAAGCCATCGCGCTCCTGCAAGGAGATGAGCTCGAACCCGAAGAGGCCGAGGAGTCACGGACGCGCCTGCTGGCAGGCTTCCGCTGGATACTCGTCGACGAGTACCAAGACATCGGCGACGATGAGTACCGGCTGATCTCAGCGCTCGCGGGCCGAACCGCATCCGATGCCGACACTCGGCTGACCCTGTTCGCAGTGGGCGACGACGACCAGAACATCTACTCGTTCAACGGGACATCGCCGGAGTTCATCCGACGCTTCGGGCAGGACTACGACGCCAAGACCGAGTACTTGATCGATAACTACCGCTCCAGCGGTCACATCATCGACGCCGCCAACGCGGTCATTGCACCGGCGACCTCACGAATGAAGGCCAAGCACACGATCAGCAGCGACAGAGCACGTCGAGGCGACCCGGCTGGAGGAGTTTGGAGTGAGCTGGATCAGGTTGCCGCGGGCAGGGTGCAGGTTCTGCCATCCGGGAACAGCTGGATCTCCCAAGCGCAAGCGGTGATGGCCGAGCTGGACCGGCTGTGTGGCCTTGCGCGTGACTGGGACTGGTCGCGCTGCGCGGTGATCGCACGCGAATGGAGCCAGCTCGAACCGGTTCGAAGCATCTGCATACGGGACGACATCCCGGTGCAGGTTGCGAATGAGAACGAGATGAGCCTGTGGCACTTGCGAGAGACCCAGGCGCTCAGACACGAAATCGAACAACACGGCACAGCGCTGGTTCGAAACGGTGATCTCACGGCGTGGCTGGACCGCCAACCGTCGGGGCCGTGGGCAGAACTTCTGTCCCAAGCCATCGAGGAACATGACATCGAGACAGGCGGCGCCGAGATGCCGGCGGTCTCGGTCATTGAATGGCTGGCGGAGTGGTGCCGCGACACTCGGCGGCGCCAGCGCGGACTGCTGCTGTTGACGGCGCATCGGGCCAAGGGCCTCGAGTTCGACCACGTGGCGGTGCTCGATGGAGGCTGGGACAGGCGCGGCCGCGACGAGGACGCCGACGCACCCCGCCGCCTGTATTACGTGGCAATGACCCGGGCCAAGCAGACGCTGACCCTGTCGCGCCTGGGCAGTGCCCATCCGTTCGGCGGGCCGCTCCAAGGCAGCGATTCGGTGCTGTGGCGCCGCCCCGTCAGACTGCCGCCGGCGACGGCGGAGCTGGGTCGCAGTTACCGCAGCCTCACCCTCCGAGACGTGTATCTCAGCTTCCCCGGCCGCAAGCCAGCCGGTGACCGCATGCATCGCAGCATCGCGGCGCTGTCACCGGGAGATCCCCTGCAAATTCGACACCGCAATGACCGATGGGAGATCCTCGACCTCCGCGGGGTCGTCGTCGGCGTGCTGGCCGGCAGCTTCGAGGTCCCGAACGGCATGCGCTTCGTTGAAGCCAGCGTCTCAGCCATTGCGACCTGGGGCAAGAACCAGTCTGACCCGCAGTACACAAGCGAGCTGAAGTGCGACCAGTGGGAGGTCGTGATACCCGATCTTGTCTTCGAGCCAGGTGGCTGATCTCGGCGATCGGTCAGTCGGGGATCCAGGATTCGGTCTGGAGGCCGAGCCCGTCGGCGATGCGGTTGGCGTACGCGTACTAGCCGACGACTTCGACGTTGGCCAAACTCGGCGTCAGCTACGGGTACCCGGGCGCTCGACGGTTGAAAGGTGCTGTCGGCCTCGAGTAAGCCGTTCGCTAGGCCCGGAATTGAGGCGCGAACTCGTCGGGCAGCTCACGCCTCGTTCCGGTACACGGCCACGTCGCGGACACGACGACCGTTGAATGTGAACGAGACCGGCACACGGCCTACTTCGGTCACTCACCGACAAGCCCGATGTACTGAGTGACTCTCGTTTGGGTCTCGAGCAGCTTCTCGGGTGTCAGCGTTCCGCTGAGATCGCCGAGGAGTCGCTTCGCGATTGGCCGTAGCGCGGGCACCCTGATCCAGGACTTCTTGACACAGCCGGACTCACCCGCGCCGAGCTTGACGCACAACCTGGTTCGAGAGGTTGTTGAACTCGACAATGGGCACCCCAAGACGAGGCTCCAATCCGGTTCGCCATTGAATGCGGCGGCGCTGAGCACAGCGAATCGTCTCCCGTCGGGGTGCGGTTCGTGCTCATCGCCGAAAGTGATGTGCTCGTCCGCGACGAAATAGATGCCGCCAACGACGGGGGAGCGCTGCACTATTCCGCGAGCAGGATCCGGTTCGCCTCGGCGCGTGCCGACTGGAGCGGGATCAACAGCTCTTCACTGCATCCTGCAGGGGCCGGCCCGTCTTCATCGTCGCGTGATTCGAGCTCCGCAAGATGCCGGCGCAGGTTCCCAACAACTCCGGAGATATCGGGCAGCGTTGCATTCTCGCCAAGGTCTAGGAACACACCGCGCTCGCCCTCGGTTTGAGCTTCGAGCATCGGCTCGGTCTCGTAAGTCAGGTCCTTGAGTTCAGTTGCGCTGAGGTGCCCATGCTCGGCCAGCACCGCATCGAGGTGTGCGATGTATCGGTCGGTTTCATCAAGGAGTTCAGCTGCAAGTGTCGGGGCGGTCAAGCGGTATTCGGGTTTGCCGTACCAGTTCCACGTTCGGTCCCTTGCCACGTTGCCTGCTGCAACGAGATCGTTCTCGACATGCAAGAGCCGGTCTGAGAACGGTCCATGCTTGAGCCATTGCCAAGCCACGCCCGACCCAGGCACGCCGTCATGGCTGATGGACCGCAAGTCGGCCAAGTACAAGAGCTTGGCGACTTTCGTGCGGCTCATGCGCAGCTCACGCGCTTCCGCCAGCCCGAGCAAGACCCTGATGGCACGAGCCGCTCGCGCTGCATCCGTCTGAAGCCGAGCCACGATGCCAGCGTAACCACGTACCGCTGAAATGGATGGCGCCCCTTGAAGTCGCAACATGCCGACAAGTTGCTCGAGGGGTGTCACATTCACGCGGTCTGACGGATTGCCGTACTGCTGGAGCGTCCTGTGTGTATGGGAGCGCCTGACAGTCCCGGTAGAGCCTGTGATCGTTGGGTTCCGTAGATGTACTCGAAGCCGAGCTTGTCGCAGAGGTAGGTGTGGTTGTCGCGCAGGTGTCGGGCGGGAGCGCCGGTCTGGCGATATCGGCTCAACGCCTCCAGTAGCACGATCTCGAACGCGGCCCAGTTGAGGTCGCTGTCGACGTCCCGTCTGTAACCGATGACGGCGCGTGCTCAAGTGTTCTCCTGGAACGCCTTCAGCCGTGACTCGGCGGCCCGCATGACCGAGCAGGAGCCGAAGTGGATGATGCGGCCTTCGGCGCGTCCGCCGATCATCGCCTCGAGGTCTTCCAGCGAGACGTAGCGCTTGCCGCCCAGCGAGAGGCTGCCGGGCCCGCCGTGGAAGCCGAAGTAGCCAACTTGGTAAGCGGCGTAGCGCTTCTGGAGCCACTTGTCGACGTCGTGCTCGAGTTCGGGCACGGTGCCGATGTTGCGGCGGATGCACTCGATCTCGCCGATGACCCGTAGAGCGTGGAGCATCGGTTCGATGTTCCACGGATCACGCAGATCGGTTTCCCAGTCGCCTTCGAACGCGAAAACCCCGGTAGCGATCGGGTCCTCGGACGCTCCGCGCGTCGCTGCGGAGGCAACCGTTCCTGTCTTCTTGGCCATCGTGTTCTCCATCTCCCAGTTCCGCGAAACCACGGTGAGGTTACGAATCGATCGAGCTTGTGGACTCAGCAACCCCGCGGCGAGGGGATAACCGCACACCTCACCTGGCTCGGCGTCGTGCCGAGCGGACTGTCGTTACGGTGTGGAGCCGGTCTGCACGAAAGGGTCGAGTCCCATGGTTGAAGTTGCGTCGCTTGACGATGTCCCACTTCGGGACGTCTGGCCTGACGAAGCCCGGGACTTCACGCCATGGCTGGCCGAGCACCCGGACCATCTGGGCAAGGCGCTTGCGATGGATCTGGAACTTGAGGGCAACGAGGTCCCAGTCGGGCCGTTCTCAGCGGATGTCGTCCTGCGGGATGCCAACACCGGCCACCTCGTCGTCGTCGAGAATCTCCTCGAGACAACCGACCATGACCATCTCGGGAAGCTGATCACCTACGCCGCGGGGCTGGAAGCGCACTGGGCCGTCTTGGTCGCCAAGGCGTTCCGCCCCGAGCACCGGTCTGCGCTCAACTGGCTCAATTCGCTTTCGGGTGAGGGGAGCGGCTTCTTCGGAGTCGAGGTTCACGCGGTCCGCATAGGCGACTCGCCTGCCGCGGTCCAGCTGGACGTCGTCGTCGAGCCCGACGATTTCTCACGGCGGGCACGCGCGGGGGTCGGACGGGCACGGGCGGGGGCGAAGACGGTGTCGGAGTGGCACGCCGGCTACATCGAGTGGTGGGCCGAGTTCTTCCCCGAATTCCACGAAGCACACCCAGGCTGGAGCAACGCGCAGACGCCGCAGCCCGCCAACTGGGTCTACTTTCCCAGCGGCAGGAGCGACGTTCGCTACGGCCTCAGCTTCGCCTATCCCACAGGGGCGTCGAACTACAGCCTCCGAGCCGAGGTGTACGTCTCGGACGGCGAATCGGCGTACCCGGTGCTGGAGGCTCAACGCGCTGAGATCGAGGCGGCATGTGATCTCGTGCTCCAATGGGAGCCGCTCGAGAACGCACGGGCCTCGCGAGTAGCGACCTATCTCGACCCCGTTGATCCTGCTGACCGCGACAGATGGCCGGAGTACCGAACCTGGGCCATCGAGACCTTGGGCGAGTTGCGGCGTGTCTTCGCGGAGCCGGTCCGCAACCTGACGTAACACGCGAAGCGCGACCGTTACCTCGAAGCGCGGGTCGGCTGCCGCCGCATGGCACCACTGTCGCGGGGTTGAAGACCGTCGGTGGCGGCTTCGGCGCCAGTGAACGCAACGCAGCCATGCGCATCGAGCGGAAGCTCCGCTATTGCCTGCGAGCGCTCGAGCGAGGCTGACCGGGTCGGGTCGTCGTATCTTCCCAGGCGGCACGGTTGTGTATCACGCTTGGTTACACTTTTGGTTATCGCCGACCAACTGCCCTGCGGCACGCCGCCGTTCCGGAATCCGCCGCTCGTCCTTACTGTGTTGGAGATCCGCTATCCCGATATTGCCGGGGGCCTCACCGTCGACGCCGTCGCAGCGATGAAGGAAGCGGTGCATGACAGCCTGCCGATCATGGTGTCCCAGGTCGAGCATCAGATCGGCGTGGCCATCGACGCACCAGCTCCGCCGCAAGTGACACTGCGCCCGTCGTCAAGGTTCTGTGCCCGCGACCAAGCCACCGCGCTGGTTGTGAGGAACGACGCGCTGGTCCTGGAGACGACGGCCTATGCGGGCTGGGCCGAGCACTTCGGGCCACTGACGCGACTGGTCACCGAGTCGTTGGAGCGCATCTGCGCGCCCGACGGCGTGTTGCGGATCGGATTGCGGTACATCGACGAGATTCGAGTGCCGGGCATCGGCGGCGAGCCGGAACACTGGGACGGCTACATCAACCCCCGGTTGCTGGCCGCGGCTGCTGCTGACCTGAGGCCGGCCGGGATGAATCCGACGGCTTGGCAAGGCAACATCCAGTACCAGACCGACGCTTCGTGCGCTTTGACCGTGCGCTATGGGCCTCAGACGGGCTACGCCGTGGACCCCGAGGGGCCGACCCGGCGCAAGTCGGTGCTCCCATCTGGGCCGTATTTCTTGCTTGACTCCGATGCGTTCTGGACCAGCGACAATGAGATTCCCGAGTTCGCGGCAGATGGCATCCTCGAACGCTGCGATCGGGTGCATCAGGCGGCGAGCGACTTTTTCAAGATTGCCGTCACCGACAAGCTGCGCACAGAAGTGTTCGATCAGCGCACCGAGGACCCAACATGAGCACTGTCAGCCGCATCGAAGACGCGCCCACCGGCGCGTCGGTCGGCCATGCCCCGCCTCGCTTGGAGCGGACCAGAACGATTCAAGATGTCGTGGACGACATCGGGTTCCTGCGCAACCACAGCGAGCTGCTGGTCAACGATTCTCGGAACCTTCACGAGTCGATCGGGCGCATGCACTCCGACAGCCTTGATGAGGAACTGCGCTCCGCAACCGTGCGTCACGCCCGGGAGCGCTTGCCGGCACTGCTGGATCGGCTCAGCACGCTGGGGTTCTCGTGGCGCGACATTGCCCGGATCTGCGGAGTCTCCGTGCCCGCCGTGCGCAAGTGGCGACAGGGCGAGTCAGCGACGGGTGAGAACCGGCAGCGCGTCGCACGCTTCGTCGCGCTGTGCGAGATTGCCGCAGAGCGCTACCACATCGCGGATGTTGCAGGATGGCTCGAAACGCCGGTGCACCCTGAGGCACCGCTCAGCGGGCTCGACTTGATGGCGTCCGGACGCTTCGATCTCGTTCTCGCGCTGGCCTGCGAGCAGCCCGGCGACCCCGAACAGGTCTTGGACGAGTTCGAACCTGACTGGCGCGTTCGGTATCGCTCGGACGTAGCGGTGTTCACAGCAGCCGATGGTCTGCCGGGCCTGCGACTCACCAGCCCTGACAACTAGAGCGCCCCAGTTGTCTGCTGAAGCGCTTGAGGCCCCAGGCTCGCCGTCGGACCTGTACCTCGCGTCTTCGCCTGCAGAGGTGGAACAAGCACGCCCTTTCATGACGGGTGACGTCTTCGGAGGAATCACCATTCCCGGCACGACGCCACACAGCGAGGGACTCGGCATCATTGCTGTCCGAGCGGCGCATTGCCTGCCTGTCGCCGTACGGCATTCACCTTTTGCAGCAGCGCTTCATCTGGTACCTCACCCGTTTTCTTGTACCAACACATCGACTCGCGGAAGCCACCGCAGCGGTCTTCGAAGAAGCCGAATTAGAGGAGGAGTGGGTGATCCGCGCGACCGAGCGTGGCGCCGAGCGTCACACATCCGTTGAGGCGTTCCATGAGTGGGTTCGATCCTCCGACGAATCCGGAACATCGCGGCAGGAGCAACTCGCCGATCCGCAGCGCCGTGCGGGAATTCGCCGGGCAATGAGACTCCACCTTGCTCACGGCTAGGTCTAAGGGTCCGCCGCGAGTTAGGTCGCGTGTTCAGTTGGGTGTGATGGTGTAGTTCCATTCGCCGTGCCAGTTGTGGGGGCGCAGGGGCAGTTGTTCCATTTGTGTGTTGGTGATCTTGATGCCGCGTTGGTACCAGCCGGGGTCGTAGGCGGCTTGGACGGTGAGTCCGGTTTGGGTGGTGGTGGAGGCGATGAGCTCGATGATCGTGGCGATGTCGGTGAGGGGTCGGCCTCGCCAGTTCATGGTGATGTAGCTGAAGAGGCGGTGTTCGATCTTGTTCCATTTGCTGGTGCCGGGCGGGTAGTGCAAGATGGTGATCTCGAGGCCGGTCTCGGCGGCGAGTTGGGCGAGGAACCACTTCCAGGCGCGGGGCCGGTAGCCGTTGGAGCCGCCGGCGTCGGCGGTGATCAACAGCCGGGTCGCGGTCGGGAAGCGGTCGCGGCCCAGGGTGTTCCACCAGCGGCGGATGGACTCCACGGCGAACTCGGCGGTGTCGGCGGAGTCGCCGACGCTGACCCAGCCGGCGTTGTTGGCGACGTCGTACACGCCGTAGGGGATGGCCTTGGCGAACTCGCCCAGCGCCCGATCAGCGAAGTCGTGCACGCTCACCCTTTCGGGTTCCCCGGCGGGCTGCCACTCGGCGCCGCCGTTGGCGTAGGGCCCGATCAGCTCTTTCTTCTTGGTGTCCACGCTGATCACCGGGTCGCCGGCGGCGAGGCGCTGCGAGGCCAGCCGGTTGAGGTAGGCGAACTGGGCGTCGCGGTCGGGGTGCTGGGCTCCCTCGTTCTGCTTGGCCGGCGCCTGCAGCGAGTAGCCCATCTGGTGCAGCAGCCGGCGCACCAGCTCCGCGGACGCCTTGAAGCCCTGCCCGGCGAGCTCGCGTGCGAGCTGGCGCGTCGACTTCAGCGTCCAGCGCAGCGGCGACATCGGGCTGCCCCGCGTGACCGGATGCACCAGCTCGTCGAGCGCCTCGAGCAGACCGGGCTGCTTGACGACCGCCGGGCGGTCCCCGCCGCCCTCGGCGCGCTGACGATCCCACGGCTCGGCCCCGGCGCGCACCTCGCGCACCGCCTTGGACATCGTCGAGGTCGAGATCCCCGACGCCCCCGCAACGAACGTCTGCCCGCCGCGGCCCAGCGCCTCGGCCAACGCGCCCGTCACCACACGCCGCTGCCGCTCGCCCAGATGCGGCATGACGGTCTCGAAGAACACTCCCGCATCGGCCGCCGACAACTCCATGCACCCAACACTACACTCCGCGGGTTAACCTGTGGCGGACCCTAAGACTGACGGAGGTTGTTGACAGTCGGGTGCCAAGAATGGTGCACTTGGAACTGGGTACGGCTTCTGTGGAAGGCAGCTCTGACCGGCGATGTCGCAGCTTTCGAGGCGGAGGGCATCAACGTTCTTGTCGCTCGTTGATGTCGGGTGCCGGGTTGCTGATGGCGTCAAGGAACCGGTACATGCCCGATGATGGGTTGTCGTGCGGGAATTCGGTGCCATTCATTTCGTGCCTGTCTGCCAAGAGCCGCGCACGTTGCGCGGCGTCATCACGGCGTGGCATATAGGTGCCGCTGTCCACACTCTTGTCGATACTGCGGTCGTGATCACGGCGGAGTCGCACAGCCGAGTCTGTGTCGAGCCAGGCGGTGTGATCCTCGAAGTGCAGTGCCAGCCAAAGTTCGAAGCAAGGGTTCGAGATCGCCAAGCGGACGTCATTCTCGCGGGCGATGGCGACAGCTTCGCCGAGCTGGGGATGGTTGTGTGGCCACTCGACATCGAATAGACACCACACTTCGTCGATCTCGCCGTCCTCGCCGGTAGCGCGCTCTCGGGCAGCCACCGCGGCGGTCACCAAAGTCATGGGTACAGCCCCTGCGCTCTGGCGATCGATTCGTATGTCCACGGAGGCCTTGCCGTGTACTTCCGGCGTCCGTTTCAATGCCTTGAGGTACTCGGGCTCGGTCCGCTTTCCTTCGCAGAACACCAGAACTGTCCGTCTGGGCACGCGATTGCCTGCGCGCCGTGTGAGTGGCCTATCCGGAGCCGGGCCACGTCGGCGTGATTTGGCCATCGAGCCCCTCAGACGTCGAGCCCAAGGGCATCTCGCACAGCGGCCTGATCGACATCAGGGACAGCGCCGAATCGGCCCTGCAGGTAAGCACGCTCGAGATTCAGAGACTTGCGTACCCGTTCACCGCCGAACTCTGCAAGCGCCACGAGACGTGAGGCGCCGCCAGACTGCTTTTCTGTCAGCCACACCTCGTCACGGTTCAGGACGTTGAGCAGCGAAGTGTCGTGTGTGGTGAAAATGAGCTGGGCACGGTGCGGATTGGTTTCCGGGTCTTGAAAGAGCTCAAGCAGCCGAGCGGAGAGCCGCGGGTGCAAGCTCGCATCGATCTCATCGAACAGGAGCACACGGCCTCCGCGCAGGGCATCCAGTACCGGCTCTAGGAGCCCCAGCCATGTCCGGGTCCCTGCAGACTCGTCAGAGAGCCGTAGCGTGACTGCTTCAGAGCCAGAACGGTGGACGAACCGCATCTCTCGACGGCGGTCATCGGAGAACGCACTCTCGGCTTCGGCAATATCAACGTCTTCGATACTCGGGTCAGCGAGGCGCAGCAAGTTGACTGGTTCTGGTGCCTGAATGTGCGACGCGGCGTGTTCTTGCGTAGGGGCGCCGGCGTCCTTGTCGAACAATTGCGACGGCGAGCCGAAGTACAGGCTGAGGAAGCCACCATCGGTCACCGTGCGCCAGAAACCGCGGGTACGCACTCCTGCGAGGGTGTTGCCCGCGTCCTGAACCTCTGGGTCTCGTAGGCGCGTCGCAGCCGACAGCGCGAGCGTGGTTGGCGTGAGCAGTTCTTCTATGCCACGAGCGGTGCTGAGCCCTCGACGAGGCGTGAATGCACTCCCCTCGCGCTCGTACAGCACTCGCCGCCGGCGTTCGGGGTAGCTGCACAGGCTCTCGTACAGCACAGCGGTGTCGTCAACCTCGAGTTGGTATCCATAGCGGACGCCTTCACCGACCAAGTCAACGTCGAAAACGGTTGGTGTCGATGGGCCCTCTGAGAAGCTGTGGGCGTGGCGAGGGATTGCATCGTCCCATCGTCGGAGGGACGTCCTCACGGCTGACGCCAGCCAGCCAATTGCATCGAGAACGTTCGTCTTCCCGGAAGCGTTAGGCCCGTAGATGCTCGCGATGGTCAATACGCGTTCTGACAGGAGATCGAAGCTGCGTACGGCTGGCCGCTCTTCGTCGATCGCGATCATCGAGAGTTCGACGGGCTCCAAGATCGATCGATGGTTTGAGACTTGGAAGCGCAACAGCATGGTACACCCTCGCTGTCATCGTGTCAGCGGAATCGTGCAAGCATATTAGCTATCTCGTGTAGATCAGACGAATTCAATATCAAGCATGCGTAAGTGTGCACGATCACCTGGCGCCTGTTCGGAGGCGGGTTCAGGAGTTCTCTTGGTGCCAGCGGCGGGCGATGATGCGGTCGCGTTCGTCTTGCTCGCGGACGGCGACCGTCGACGTGGGGGTGCGGAGCCAGAAGACCTGGTTGTCGCCTTGCCGTTCGTAGACGGGGAAGCCTGACGAGTCGATGCTGATGCGGGCGAGGTGGTTGCCGTCGACGGTGTGAAATTCGGTTGCCACCAGCGGCAGCACAGCGTCCCCGAGCCGGCTGCGGATCAGGTTCTCCAGGTGCTGGCCCCACAGGTCGCGGTCACCGCGCTCGCCTCGCTTGGAGAACGTGGTGAAGTCGTCCTCAAGCCCGTGGACCAAGCCGTCGTCGGCAACGCCCACCAGCAGCGTTCCGCCGAGCGGCGAGTTGGCGAACCCGGCGATGGTCTTGATAGCAGCGTCTTCGGGGTGGCCGCCCTTGCGCTGCTGGCGGATGTCCCAGCGCAGTGTGGACTTGTACTCCAGGTACTGCGATTCTCGGTCGGTGCCGAGCAGGTCGCCGATGGGGCAGGTTCGCTGGCGGGCCACCGTGGCGCGCCGGTGCACTTCGACGGCGTAGATGTCCCTGACGGCCGCCTGCAGTTCCTCGTTGTCGAGATAGTCGCAGATCAGGCCGCTGTTTCGGTCCATGCGAGACAGCAGGGCCTTTTGGTATCGCTTCGGGAACACGTGGTCACGGAACGTGGCCTCGTCGTTGTTGGCCGCCTGGTTCTGAACGTCAATATCGGCGATCAGGTCGCCGGCGGTCGAGTCTCGGATCATCGCCGCCAAAGCCCGGCAGAACAGATAGTCCCGCTCGAGCTCAGGGTTGCGGAACGGCACGACAAGCGACAGAAACCCGTACACCCGCACGAATCGCCCGAGCGCATCCCGAAAGGCCTCCTGATCCTCGTCGGACAGCCCGCCGAAGCGTTCGACCGCCGGTTGGAGGGCCGCGTGGATCTGGGCATGAGCGTTCTCGCTCAACAGCAACGAAGCAGTCCGCTGCATTTCGCCAGTGTCGATACCCGTGACCGGGTCGAAGTGCCGCGGCTTGTCCCCGGCGTTGCCGAACTTGACTTCTTGGTAGCCGTGCTCTACAGGCCAGCCGCGGCATGCAACTCGAACGCTTGCTTGGAGACAGAACTCACACCGCCGCCTGCCATTCCGACCCCGATGCCCATTGCACCCCAGAGGAATGCTCCCGAGGGTTCAGCACGTGAGATGACCTTGCGCGTATGCCCGTCGCGATCTTCGCCGGTGGTCGGCGGCATCAAGAGTGCATCGTTACGCTGCGGGCATGGAGAGGGTCAAAGTGGCGCTCAGCTCCGAGCAGGCACGCTTCTTGCACGAGCGGGCCGCAGCGCTGCACAGCACCCCCGACGAACTGATTTCTGCGCTTCTCGACGCCGTGCTCATGGTCGTCGGACAGGGCGACCAGCAGTCCGTTCAGGACAGGTTCGTCGAGCTTGCCGATCACTACGGGGAGATCAGCAAAGACCTGTTCGTGGACGACCCGGATCTTTGTTTGGATGTGGTCGAAGGGCCAGGTGGCGAGGATGCCCCATCAATTGCCGACTCCGATGCTGGGGATGAACCTGGTGAGGAGTCCGCGCCAGAGCTGAGCGCAGAGGTGCAGCGGGCGTTCGTGAAGCTTGCTGATCGCTACGAGGAGATCAGCAGAGAGGTCTTCGGCGACAAACCGCTCGTGTACCTCGGGCCGCAAGCAGACCACACAGGCGAGGACGTCTCAGCCGACTCGTGATCCTTGTCGACACACACATTTGACGGCAGATCTGCTGAATCGCCGCCAGCCCGGCATCAACAAGCTCTCAGCAGACTTCTTGGCAGCCGCTATCTATCACGAGTCCGCCATTCATGTCATCGCGGGCAACGTCGACAGGAACTGGGGCGACCTGTGCGACATGTTGGGAGTGGAACTGCGCATCGTGCTCTCCTCCACGTCACAGTGAGCAGCATCGGTAGAACTAGCTCCTCCGGGGCTTCGCGCAGATGCTCGTACGCCGAGTTGGCGATCAGACACGCATGCCACGGGTGATGGTCGAAGGCTCCTCAGCCGCCCAATCCCACAAAACCGCGTAGGCCCAAGCTGATGATCATCACCGCGAGCGGCTACGACCGCCCAGACGACACGACCGTGGTTTCCATCACCACGCTCGGGCCCTGCTCGCCCGAATCGCCCGCAACGCCGAGCGCCTGATCATCGGTACAGGATGCGACTCGTGGTCGGTGGTGGCCAGGGGTCCTTCGCCCGCACCACCGCGACGGAGATGACGGACTTCGCCGTCGGCTGGGGTTGCGTTGCGGTGCCGGCCATGGCCGATTCGTAGAGGCCTTGGTGTGCTGCCATGGAGCGGGGGTTGAGCGAGTGGATGGCCAAGATGTGGTCGACCCGGCGGTAGGTGGGGTCCACGACCCGGGGATGCAGCTCGCCGAACTCTCCGTCCCAGGCGTCGTCAGGAATGACCGCGATGCGTGCCATAGGCAGCGTCTCAGACCGGCAAGAGCTGACGAACCGGCCCACAGGGAGCCTTAGGAACTGACTTCGGGTCCATCTCCCCCGACCCGTAGAGGCGACCGGTCCGACACTGTGAACTATTGATCGCTCAAGACAATTGAGGCAACAATGGGAGCGCTGGCGAGCTTTGAACACTCGATGGTGCACTTGACAGCAGTGCTGCTCGGCGACGCGCATGGGTGCCAGTGGCAGCGGCACCCCGATCGTGCAGTGGAGTATCGGGTCTGCGGGCTGGGGCAGACTGCTGAGAGAGGTCCGGCATATCTGGCGACGCGCAGGGGAGTGCAGCCCACAAAGATCTTGACGGAAACTCATTGGTTGTCAGACTCGCGGGCCGCAGGATGTCGGAGTCGAGTGGCGAAAGGGGAGCATTGTGGACCGGCGCTGGTTGGTAGTGGATTGCGAGACGACGGGGTTTGGGAAGCGCGATCGGATCGTCGAGATTGCCGCGGTTGAGGTGGATGTGGACACCGGCGATGTGGTTGATGAATTCGACACATTGGTGAACCCGGAGCGTGATGTAGGGCCGACTCACGTGCATGGCGTCACCGCTTCGATGGTCGCGGCTGCGCCCACGTTCGCCGAGATCGCTGCTGCGTTGGCGCGACGCATGCACGGCAGCACCTTGGTGGCGCACAACCTGTCGTTCGATTCCCGAATGCTGAGCCAGGAGTTCGGGCGGATCAGTACGGCGTTCGCTGCGGGGTCGGGCTATTGCACTCTCAGGGCCACCTCGGAGAAGCTCGGCGTGGCATGTCGGCGTTATGGCATTGCGGATTCCGAGCAACATCAAGCCTTGGCCGACGCGCGCGCCACTGCACGTCTGCTTACGCGGCTTTACGAAGCTGAGGAAGCAGACAGGAGTGACCAGGGTCTGGTCCCATGCCACATCGGCTATATCGATGGGAGCGGGACGCCCCGTACGCAGCGGCGAGCGGGCATGAGCGCGGCTCCCAACGAGATGGTGCGCACCATCGGCAGAGCCCACTACCCCTACTCCGATGAAGCGATGTTGGCGTATCTCGACATGCTCGACTGGGTGCTCGACGATCACGTGATCACTGCGGATGAGCGCCGTGAGCTGTCTGAACTAGCGCAAGACCTAGGAATCAGTTCAGCGCAGGCGCGGTTGGCCCACCAGCGGTACTTCGACGCGGTAGTCGCTGCTGCGCTACGCGACCATGTCATCACGCCCGACGAGCACCATCTGATGCAGCAGATCGCCGTCGCACTCGAACTGTCCGAGGCTCTGATCCCAGACGTCACGGAATTGCCGTCCGTGAACGGCATCGATGCCGGTGCACGAGTTTGCTTCACCGGGACGGCGGTGGTGGACGGCAGACACTTTGAACAGGACGAGCTGGAGTACCACGCAACCAGGGCTGGCCTACAACCCGTCGGATCGGTGACCAAGAAGTGCTGCGATTTGTTGGTAGCTGCCGACGCCTCCAGCCTCTCCGGCAAGGCCATGAAGGCAAGGCAGTACCAGATCCCGATCATGGGAGCTTCCGACTTCCTGGACTGCATCAATTGAGCCGAATACAACTACCACCCGGGATCGGGAGTTGGCCGCGCTCGAACCGGTCGAGATGGGGGCCGAGAATCGGCTGAGCGAGACGATTCTCGGTGTCTATTTGAGCTTCGCATCGCAGATGGTGCGGACTTCGCAGGAGTGGCATCGTGCCCCGGGCGAAGGATCGAACTCGCGGTTCCGAATTCTGTGGGCTGCCTCCTCAACTTTGTGTTCGGCGGACGCAATTGTGACGGCGTCGATCTCGATGCGTTTTCGGGTGCCGTTGAGGTCGTGAAGGTAGGCACCTCGCACGTCGAGG
Source organism: Acidimicrobiales bacterium (assembly GCA_963663635.2). Taxonomy (GTDB): domain Bacteria; phylum Actinomycetota; class Acidimicrobiia; order Acidimicrobiales; family Poriferisodalaceae; genus Poriferisodalis. The sequence continues at coordinate 91,234 of CAXXMY010000005.1, read as the reverse complement.
CCTTCTCTGCGACCGGCGTCGGCGTAGACCTGCAACTGGAGTTCGTACGGGGCGAGCGCACCATCGGTTGATGTCTTGTAGTCGACGATGGCGAGCGCGCTCGGGACCCCACCCTCCGTGTCCAAGATGACATCCGCACGACCTGACACAGTGACAGCGTCGAGGTGGAGTTCGAACGGACGGCGAACTCCATCGGTGGTTGCAAGTGAACGGTCATGATGACCGTTGCGAACACATGCAGCCGACCGATGGAGGTGTCCAGTATGGCAGCGAGGCTGAGTTTGGATGAGCGGGTGTTCATCGAGTCGTCGCTGGGGGCGGGCCGCAGCGTCGCGGACGCAGCGCAGCGGCTGGGCCGTGATCGGTCCACGGTGCATCGCGAGCTGGCCCGCTGCGCCGGGCGGGCGGGCTATGACGCTCGCTGGGCGCACGCGTCGCCATGCGCGAGGGCGCGACGAGAGCGAACGCCCAAGCTGGCGGCCGATCGGGTGCTGGCCGCCGCGGTCGATGAGCGCTTGAAGCTGCGCTGGTCCCCGCACGCCGACCGCGGCGGACCTGCGCGAGGCGGGCATGAGCGTGTGCGCGGAGACGATCTATCGGGCGTGCTACGCGAACGACCCGCGCAGCGGCCTGCCCGCCGGCACCTGGGCGAAGCTGCCGCGGCGCGCCCGGCGCCGTCGGCCGCGCAGCGTCGCGCAGGCCCAAAAGCCCAGCCCGCTGGGGGAATACCGGCCGACAGCCGACCGGCCCGACGACGTCGAGGACCGTACAGAGCCCGGCCACTGCGACCGCGACCTCATCGTCGGCAAAGCGAACCTCACCGCCGCGGTCACCCTCGCCGAGCGCACCAGCCGCTACACGGTCACCGCAGCGCTGCCCGACGGCTACGGCGCGCCCCAGGTCGCCGCCGCGGCCGCCGCGGCGCTGGGCCGCCAGCCCGCAGCGCTCGTGCGCAGCCTCACCTGGGACCAAGGCCGCGAGATGGCCCGCTGGGCCGACATCGAGGCCGCGCTCGGCATCGAGGTGTTCTTCTGCGAGCCGCGCTCGCCGTGGCAGCGACCCACCAACGAGCACACCAACGCACTGCTGCGCCGATGGCTCCCCAAAGGCACCAGCCTCGACATCGCACAGCTGCGGCTCTCGGTCATCGAGGACAACCTCAACCACATGCCCCGCCGACTCCACCACTGGCAATCAGCCGCCGACATCTACACTCAACTCACTTGCAACCACCAGTAGAGCTTGCCGAAGTTCAAGGACGGGCTGTGGGAGGTTGACGGTGTCTCCGGCCAGCGCTTCCGAGACCCTCGTGACCCCGACCAGATGTCATTCGACATTCTTCGCCCGGACTTCACCCCACTCGCGAACGGCATCGTGGAGTTGCTCGGTGGTCGCGTGCACAGCATGGCGGAGCTCTGCAAGCACGCCCTCCTCGAGACGATCTACAAAGAGACCCACGTCAAACCGGTCGTGGACTCGCTCCTCGAGCAGCGCCGAGTGGAACTGGCGCGCACCGGCAAGTCCTATGAGGAGCGAGTGCTTCGACTGGCGGAGCAATCGCTGTTCTGATTTCTTCCTCTGTCGACAACAGTTCCCAAGTAACCAGGTCGAGCCCTCGTCACTCATCGGCGAGGACGCTGCGGTAGGCGTCGATGGTCCACTACACGGGTCTGGCTGGGGTGATGGCCCGCATCCAGCCCGGCAGCTTCGTCAGCAGTGCGAAGGTACGGCAGCAACGTCAGTGCAATCGCAATGGCGACGTACATCATCGAGCTGGCGGCGGCGGCCGGCATGAGTCGGGCTGCGCCGCATCGACATCACTCAGGAGTGAACGGCCTCAGGCCATTTTCTTCACCGACCCGTCGCTCGCCGACTACCTGAGCGAGGTGACACGCAGCTCTCGCCGGTCCGGTGTCTGCCGCATTCCGTGGAACGTGTCAGAGCAGCTGGCCGTGATCTCGGACTCGTTGACAGCACTGTTCGAGCCTCGAGGTGTGTGCAGTCGGCCAAACCAGTCGTTGAGTGACGTCGTCGTATGCCTGGACGAGCCAGTCCGGGCACTCTCCCCAAGCTGAACTCGCTGCGAAACCGCCGCTCGGTCGGTCGGAGCTTGACAGCTGGACAGCCTGTGAATGCTGGGAAACTTCTCGGGCAAGCACGTCGACTTGTACCTTTTCAAGTTCGGCCAAGATCCGCGGCTCAAGCAGCAATGCATCGACGTCGTAGTAGTGGCGCGCTGTCTTGCGTCGCCGTCCGTCGTCTCCGACTTCGGCGGCATTGTGAAGGATCATGAGCTTCTCGACGAGGGTCCGGACGGGATCAAGCACCAGAAGCGGCACTGGTCGATTCTCGGCATAGTCAGGGTCGAGTCCTGCGCTGGCTGTGTACTCCGAGATGAGTGACGAGACCTTGATGAGCGTGCTTGGTATTGCTCCCCCGCGGGAACCGATTTCCATCACCACATCGCTCTTCAGCGAAACAGACGAGAATCTCGCCGGGTAGTGCAAGTTAACCGTGCGCTTGACTCCCGTTGTCGTCGTGGCGGCCTCCGTCGTGCCTTGCAGACCTGTCTCGCTTTTAGCAGCGGCCGCGAATTCCTTCAGGATCGAGTCTCGCGATTTCTTGCCTCCGCTGGGGAGAACCACGAGCAAGTCGACGTCCTCGGAGAACCTCTGGATGAGCCGGTGAGCTTTCGACAAGCTCGTGCCGCCCTTGAAGATCACCGAGCAGCCAGTGGCTTGCGACGCATCGGCGATGCCTCGCAGCGCCTCCGTGACCCAGAAGTCCTTCTCGACGTGGGACACAGGAATGCCTGAGGCGAGTGCAACGGCGCTCACGTATCCCTCGAGTTCGTCCAACTCGTCGCGCAGGCTGAGCGTCATGATCGGATTCGTTCGGCGAGGAGTCGCCAGCGTCCGCGCGCGGCCACATGATGCTCGCTGCGGATCTGCTCGCCGATCTGTTGGCGGCGGATGGCGCCGGACTCGGTGAGCTGTGCAACAACGGCGACCGCCTGCTCCCAGTCGGCCTCGATGAAACGGGTGCCGTCCCGCAGCAACTCGAGCACTGCCACCTCCAGCGGCCGCAGACCTCGGAACCTGCGATCAACGGCACGCGACACGAACGCCACTCCCTTGGGAGGTCGTGGCGCCCGCCCAGCCACAGCGACAACGTCGACCGAAGGAACCTGGGTAGTGAGGCCGAGGCTCGCGGCAGCCGAGAATTCCGCGGGACCAGAGCCGCTGCCGGCGACGCGCAGACCGACGTCTATGGGCGCCGGTGCGGGCATGCCAGCGCGAGTTTGGGCCCCTTTCCAATAGAGCCCCTTGTAGACGCGCACAAGCTCGTTCCTGCTCGCCATCCGCGCCAGTTCGCAGTCGATCGCGTGGCAGGCCTCAGGCAGGTCAGCGCGGGACACGAATGAACGCGTGGGGATGCGCTCGACATGGTCACGAACGACTCGGGCAGTGCTCATGAGAAAATATCGTAGCAATATGTTCACATTTCCGCGGTCAGGCACGCTGACGGAACAGATTCAGGATTCTGGCCGCCGATGAGCATGAGTGCCCGAATAACAAGAAACACCCGCCTGGGGGCCGGACCGAAGTCGCAGTCCAGCGGGCGGGGAGCAGATACCGAAAGCGTATTGCGTTGATGGGCTGACTCGGCTCGCCTCAGACGGCGCAGCGGGCCACGTCCGCTGTCACTCGCCGTCGTAGCTCTCTTTCGGCTTTTCGACGCGGAACGCCCACAGGGTCACGGCGATGAACAGGGTCGCGAACCCGACCTGCATCCCCACGGCCTGGCCGAACCCCTGCTCGCGACGAGCACGCTGCGGTAGGCGTCGATCGTCCAGTACACGGGGCTGGACGAAAATCAAACGTCAGCGATGTACGACTCGTGCCTCCGCCGATCGACCCCGATCAGGGCTGGGACCTTGCGACAGTCCGACGCCCAGAGCGCTACCTCGGCAACCTCGTCCTCAGGCCTGCGCTGTGGCGGCGCTTCGATGAAGTCGTCGAGTTCCCCCTTCCGACCGTCAGGGAAATCCGGATGCTCCTGGGGCGCGGGCTGAAACACGTGAAGTCGGAACCGCTGCCGATCGACGAGATGGGGACGCAGCTCCGCGGCCTGCCCCATGCGGCGGTCGAAGCGACTGCGTGGACTGCGATTCGAATCGCCGTGAGAGACAATCGAAATGCGGTGTCGGTTGAAGATCTCACCGCCGCGGTCGCAGCTACGAAACGACGCCGCTGGTAGTACGTGGGGGTCAGTTGGCGGCGATGAGGTGCTTGAAGGGAGCCATCATCGACTTGATCGAGTCAGAGCTGTGATAGCCGTCATAGAAGTAGCGAGGGTGGGTGACGCGGATGGCGTCCTCGGAGGCTGCGCCCAACAGCACCACCTCGACCCTGGGCAAGTCGAGGTAGGTGGCCTCGACCTCGTCGTAGCGGCGGATGGCCTCGTGCGGGTCGTCGATGGCGGTGAGCGAGATGCGTCGGCCGGTGTCGTTGTCGAATACGACGAGGAAATATGTGGTGTGGGGCTTGGGTGGCATTTCGGTCCTGGATTCGCTGGGACGGTCAGAGTCACTTGTCGCGGTGAATGCGCTCGGCGTACAGCGGCGCTGTGTGCGCTCCGGTAGTTGCGCAGGACGCCCAAAGCGGAGCGTGCCTCTGCGCCGGTTGGTTTCGGCTGGGTCTCGGAGAAGTACCGGCGCAAAGTGCGACCGGCCTTGTTGATCTGGTTGTTGCTGAGCTGCAGCGAATCGGCCGGCACGGCACGCAGACTATGAGGCCACCGCAGCCGTGTGCCCTCCGGCCAGCCCGACAGATCGACCGCCTCGGGTGCAGTCCCTTGGACGTCGCCACGATCCGCCGCTGGTGGAGCTCACGTCGAACGAACCGTCGCTAGTGCTGTGACCACAAACGTTCGCGCTGCCGCCGGGTGTGGCGTTGGTGGATGGGTCACCGGGTGTGGCCGTGTGGCTGGCGTCGGTGGGGGTGGTGGTGCGTGTGTCGCCAGCCGCGAGGGGTGGGGTCACGGTCACGGTGGTGGTGTGGGTGTTGTGTTGTTGGTTTGGGCGGTGGTGTTCGTGCGGGGTGTGGTGGTCCATCGGCGGGGGGCGGGTCGGCGTTCGAGGCGTTCGTTGTTGTTGTGGAGCTTGCTGTGGCAGTCGCCGCACAGGGCTGCGAGATTGGGGATGTCCGTGGTGCCGTTGTCGGTTTTCCATTCGTTGATGTGGTGGTCGTCGCAGCGGTGCATGGGTGCGCGGCACAGCACGCAGCCGCGGTCGCTGTGTTGCGTCTGACTTAGCGCGACGGGATTCTGGTTCTTTCAGGTTGCGTCTGACACGGTGGCTGGCGTTGATCATGGAGGCCGTCAACGATGACGTCGATGCAGCGAGAGCCGAAGGGGATGCTGACAGCGGAGCAGAAGTACGACTTGTGGGTGCGGATGCTGTCGGGGCAGATTTCCCGGGCGGACGCCGCGGCCGAGGCGGGGGTGGATCGCTCGGTGGTCGCTCGGCTGCGCGCTGTGGCTCGCGACGGGGCGATCGCCGCTTTGCAGGCTTCGGGGCCGGGCCGGGCGCGCCGGTCCCGCGCCGAGGCGTCGGAGGCGGCCGCGTTGCGCGCCGAAGTCGAACGGCTCCAGTCCACGGTGATCGAGCAGGCGGTCGAGTTGGCGGTGCTGCGGGGAAAATCGCACTGGGGATGAGCGGCCCGATCCCCGCCCGCGTCGACGGGGCCGCCAAAGCAGCGCTGCTCGGCTTGATCGACGACGCTGTGCGCGCCGGCTGGAGTCTCACCCGGGCCTGCGCGGCCCTCGAGGTCGACCGGGCCAGGGTGTGGCGCTGGCGACAACGCCGAGCCGCCGCCCGCCTCGAGGACCTCGCTGCGGGCGGGAACCCGATCCATGGGCTCCTCGAGTGCGAAGAGGCCGAGATCTTGGCGCTGTTCGATGACTGGGGCGACATCGACCGCTCGCACCCCAAGCTCGCCCACCGCGGCTCCTGCGAACAGCGAGTGTGGGCATCGCCATCGACAGTGGATCGGGTCCTGGCCCGTCACGGCCTTGCCCTGCAAGCAGGCCCGCGGCCCGCGCGCAGCGCCAAGACGCCGTGGCCGGCCTGGCATGAATGGCGCCCGAACCAGCTGTGGTGCTGGGACGGCTCCCAGTTCGAACGCTGCGCTGCCGCCAAGCACGCGTACGCGATCGTCGACCTCGTCAGCCGCAAATGGATCTGCGCCCACCTCACAGCCAACCCCGACTCGGTCGCCGCCCGGGTCCTGTTCAGCCGCGGTCTCGACAACGAAGGGCTGCCCGCCGACGAGCTGCGGGCGCGCCTCGACGACCCCGACGCCGAACCGCCCGATGACACCACGATCCCGTTGCTGCTGGCGATCTCGGACAACAGCACCGAGATGCGCGCCAACGAGACCCGCCGGTTCATGGCCCTGTGCTCGATCGCTCAACACTTCGGCCGCCCCTCCACACCGACCGACCAAGCCTGGATCGAGTCGCTGTGGGGCCACGCCAAACGCGAGCACCCCCACCTGACCACGATCACCGACCCGACCGTGCTCACCGCCGAAACCGAACCGATCCCAGCCCACCACAACAGCGTCCGGCTGCACGAAGCCATCGGCTGCGTCACCCCCAACGACGAACACGACGGCCGCGGCGACACCATCCGCGCCGCCCCCCAACACCGCGATGCACACCGCCGACCAACAACGCCGAGCCTGGCACCGGAGCCAACGATGACCCAGACCACTACTCTCACCAACCACAACCCGCCAGCAACCCACCGACGCAGTCTGAACCCAACCCCAACCCGTCGCGAAGAGTCAGAAACACCTCATCGCGTATCGCGACGGCGAGATGTCGGGCGATGCTGGCGTGTCGACGGCTGCGTCCGAGCCACAGGATTTCTCCGTTGGCGTCGAACAGTGCGCCGCGGATGCGGGTGTCGGGTGAGAGGTTGTCGAGGATCGCGGGCGGGACGGGTCCGGCTCCGAGGAGTTCGCAGAGCCCGTCGGGTTTGGTGCCGTCGATCACGCCGGTCTCGGCGATGATGATGAGCTGGTTGGGTGCTTGGGCAGGCCGCCACCGATCGATCGAGCGGCCCGCCGGGCTGTCGCAGACGCCATCGCCGCCCGAGCCGGGCCTCGCATCACCGGCACCGCCGTCGCGAGGGCGTTCGGTGGGGTCGCGGGCATAGGGGTTCTGGCCGTGGCCGTGATCGCTTCGTCCGTCGTGGTCGGCATGGCTGCGTCCTCCCCGGTCGGCGTCGCTGTTGTGGTCGTGGCCGGCATTGGTTTGTGGGCGGCGGGCGGTGTTGGGGGTGTGTGCGGCGGGGTGGTCGATAGTGGCCAGGGCGTTGCGGTCGGTGACCATCTCGAACAGGCTGTCGGCGAGGCGTTGGCGGTTGTCGCGGATCTGGCCTGGTGTGCCGTCGCGTCCGCCGTCGAGACGCCACAGGGCGTCGTTGTAGTTCGCGAGCGCCTGGCACACCAGTGCGAAGCTGACCGGGTCGAACTCGGCGTGCAGCACACCCATCCCAGTCGACTCGTCAACGAACAACGACGCGCAGCGCTCACGGCGCTGACGGCCCAGCTCGCACTCAGCAGCCTCAGGATCATGACGGGCCACAAACGCCTTGACCTGCTCGCGCAGCTTCTCAGGCGACACGACCGCGGCGGCTTCGAGCAGCTCTGCAGCAGAATCGACTGCGTCGGGGCTGGTGCGCCGCGCCGCGTCGGCGAGCACGGCCGCGTGCTCGGCGTTCAGCTCGCCTGCCGCGAGGCCGCGAGCCACGTTCGGCATCTGCGTGACCTGCTCGCTGGACTCAACGGTGCGCTTGGCGTTGCGCCTGCTCAGCCGCGCCCGGCCCACCAGCGCACTGCGGCCCGACCCGGCACGGGCGGCCTCGAGCGCAGCAGTCGCCGAGAGCACCACCGCGTCCGCGGCTGAACGCAGCCGAGACGCAACGTCGACGACATCGCCAAGCCTGTCGCAGCCCGCATCGCCCAACGGCACCAGCGACGCCCGCGCGACAACGTCACGCGCCCCGCACAACACCGACAACACACCCTCAACCGACAACACCGGACCAACCGGCCCGACCCGAAGCAACACCGGCTCGACCGACAACACCGGACCAACCGGCTCAACCCGAAGCAATGTCGGCTCAACCGGCCCGACCCGAAGCGATACCGGCTCAGCCGACAACACCGGACCAACCGGCTCAACCCGAAGCAATGCAGGCTCGACCGGCTCAACCCGAAGCGATGCCGCCTTAGCCGGCGACGACAGCGCGGGCGGAGCGGTCAAGGCCGCGTCGCTGGCTGGCATCAAGCCAGTCGGCATACCCGCCGCCAAATCGCTGCGAACGTCTGTGTACTTCATGACAATGACTGTAAACGTCGGGTGTGACACGCAAACCACCGAACAACCTTGCAATTGCATCACCGCACCCAAGCCGACGCCAGCACAACCCCCACAACCCGCATGCAGCGCACTCATCACGGGCGCGTGCCCCTGCCCAATGGCCGAAACCGCACGAGCATGCCGTGTCGCGCCAGCAATCGTGCTGCGCGCACGCACGCACGCACCCTCGCTCTCGGCCGACGCAGCCGACGCAGCCGACGCAGCCTGCAAGGACTGCAAGGACTGCGGAACGCCAGCACTCGGCTCACCGACAACAGCGCAAACGATTCCGACCACCCTCCTAGGTCCTGCTGAGACGCCGCCTGACTGCCCGCGTTGCGGTGCGGGAATGGTCCTGCGCACCGCTCGACGGAGAGCGAATGAGGGGAACCAGTTCTGGGGTTGTCCGACCTTCCCGAAGTGCCGCGGTGTCGTCCCAGCTGCAGGTCCGGAAGCGGCCGCGAGCGGGTCAGACCCGCCCCGACGGCAAGACCCTGGGCTTCCCCCCATTTCGTGGAGGGTTGGTCAGTTGGTGTTGGCTAGTTCGTAGTCGGTTGGGCTGGTCATGTCGAGGGTGCTGTGTAGTCGGCGGGGGCTGTTTGGGGTGGTGTGGCGGTGGGCGGGGGTGAGGTGATGGCCCAGTGGTGGTCGTTGTGTGCGAGTCCGAGGTTGACGAGTCGTTGGAGGTTGACAGCGGCGGCGCGGGTGGTGAGCCAGAGCCGGTTGCGTTGGGTACTGCGGCAGGGGCATCTTCGGTTGTTGCGAACGAACCCGCAGCTACATGGACCGCCGGCTCGCCGAAGGCAAAACCAAAAAAGAAGCCATCCGCTGCCTCAAACGCTTCGTCGCCCGAGAGCTCTACCGCACACTCCGAGCCGACCTCTCCACCCTCACAACCCGCACTTGACATCTATAGGAACGTCCCAGGGCGATTCACTCACGGCCAGCGAGTCGCATGATCGATCGATGGCCGCGGAGAATCCGGCCGATGACGGGAAGAGCACCACCTTGGCCGGCCGGTCGTCGGGGCCGGGCGCACCGCCTTCATCGTCGTTTTGGAGGTCGTCGCCGTCGCCTCTGCTCGGGTCGACCACGGTTCCCTTCGGCGCCAGCATCCCGACCAGGTACCACTCCCGCACCGGGCTGCGGACCCCGGGGAGCTGTTCGTGCGGGTCGGATGGGCCGAGCAGGTCGGTGACGATCAGTCGTTCGAGCTCGCGACGGATCGTGACCGGGGCTGGTGGTTCAGTCATTCGGGTCGTCCTCGATCATGTCCCAGTAGTCAGGATCGACCTCGTAGTCGGCGATCTCGACCACACCTGGCTCCACGAGCACGCCAGCGAAGACCAGAGCGCCAAAGACGGGGTCGACGATGTGGAGGGTGCGGATCTCTGGGTGGAGGTCGAAGAGCAGGTTCTCGAAGTCCCGAAATCCGATGAGTGCGGCAGCGAGCGGCCCGGACCAGAAGTCCCACTCCGACGGCCGTCCGGTTGCGCTTCGCTCGGGGCCGTACGTCCTCGTGATCTTCTCGGCCGCAGCCTCGCCGACACGAACCTCGAACATCAACCAGCCGTTGCAAACCCGTATCGCTCCGCCACCGACTTGGATAGCCGCTCGCTGGTTGGGGTCGCTGCCTGCGGGAAGTCGAGGAACGCTGTCGAGAACGGGATGGTTTCGCCGATCTCGGTCAGTCGCCAGCCCGGCTCCTGATGAGACAGCTCACTTACCTGGGTTCCGGTCATCCCCGCGAGCTGGGCGAGCACATCTTCGATGGTCTGCAGCTCCTCGACGGTGAACCGGGTCAGGTCTGTCGGTCGTTTCGGCACCAACCGGTGCTGCGGGCGGCCGAGGAAGTCCTCTTCGATCAACTCGGCCGCGCCGGAGTCGATCAGCCGTCGCCGGACCGGAAGGAGCTGATGCGGGGCCGGTCCATGAGGAAGCTTCTGGAACTGACAGCCCGATACCACCCGGTGATGTCGCCGCAGGTGCGTGAACTCTACGAAGAACAGCACCTTGTTGAGCTTCGTAGCGCCCCCAGCGCGGTCGCCCTGCAACCGAGAGGCGACGTGCAGCAGCAACTCGGCGAACTTGTCCTCGTCGTAGGCGACATCCATGGAGTCCATCGTAGGAGAGGGGTGTGACGGTCATGCTGTTTGGGCCAGTGGTTCGGGCCTGAGTGTGACCCTGGGTGTGACGGGCTTGGTGCCTTGTTGCTGATCTGTCGGCTTGGTGTCCCGGCTGCTGGCGCGCATCGACCGGTCGGGCGGACGTGACCTCATAGGAGCCTTGGAGACCACCTTGACTGTCCTGTCCGCCGTCCCGGCCGGCGGTGCCTAGGAGGGTGGTCGGAAAGTCCGGGTGTGGGTCCTCGTGTTGGGGGGCGTGATCGCGGATGATGGTGGGGTGCGCGGTTCGGCTGATGGTCAGGGTTCGATTTTCGATGTCGGGGTGATGGTGGGCGATCTGCTCGACACCGAGGGGTTCTTGGTGACTTTGGGGCAGGCTCGGGGCGAGCTGTTCTGTGATGCCGATTTTGATGCGTTGTATGCGTCTGGCCGCGGTCGGGCGTCGCATCCGCCGTCGGTGGTGGCGGGACGTGCGCGAAATTGCAAGTTTGAGTCCTTTCCGCAGGTCAGCGCCTTGCCGCCATTTGGTGTTTCTTGATCCGAGATCGCGGTTTGCTTGATCTTGGAACGCGACAGCTCCATTTTCGGAACGCGAATTGTCTGGTTGCGGAACGCGATTTGCCGCTGTTGGGATCGCGCTTGCGGCGCGTCCGAAGAGTGTGGAGGCTGCATCGGGCATGTCGCTGAAGGTCTGGGGCAAGCGTTCACCGTTCGTCGCGGGCTCTTCTGTGCATCGGTCCTCGTCGTGGCCTCTGCCCTCGATCGTGTCAACGGACTGTGGAGCGGATGGCTGATCACCGCCGTAGCAGCCCATGCCGTCTGGGTGACACGCAGAATGATTCGCAACTTGATGCCAACACGAGGCAGGCCGGATTCGGCATCAACGTGAGGTCATGCGGCAAGCCCCTCCTTCGGAGCACCTTTCAGCAGCAGTCCAGCACCTGAGCGTTACCGGCATTGACTCTCACGATATGAACTGCGTCGATGGCGTCTTGCTTGTTGACGTAGGTCTCGCTGGCAGCGAGGGTCAACCCATTGCTGGCGACTATCCGCCAGAAATACGGTTGAGCAGGGTTGTTGCTGCGCACTGTCTGAAATTCCATTGTCCCTCCATCTCTTTGATGTCCGCCGTTGTGATTCGAGGCGAATGGGAGCGCACCGATCTAGGAGGGTGGTCGGCAATTGGGGTGTGGTGTGTGTTGTTTGTTGGGCGTGCGCGGTTGTCTGGTCGGTGGTTCGGGGTGGGTTGGGCGCGGGTGTTCTGCTTGATGATGCTCAGGCACTTCGTCGGTCGGCCAGTGGGGCCCGGGGTCGCGGGTCGGGGCGGGTGTTTTACCTGATGATGCCGAGGCGGCCGGCGCGGTCGAGGTTGAGGGCGGCGATTCGCAGGTCGAGCCACAGGTTGGCTTTGTCGAGGCCGCGCCAGGGGACTTTTTTGGTGCGGGATTTGATCTGTGCGATTTTGCGTTCGGCTTGGGTTCGCTGTCGGTATCTGCTGAGGAATTCGGGTTCGTGGCGTTGTGCTCTCGCGGGGGCGAGGAGTTCTTCGTAAGGGTTGATCTCGATGATGCGGCCGCCGTCGCGTGTGGTGCATCGGGGTTTGAGCTCGCATGCTGCACAATCCGTTGCCGCGAACCGCGCCTCAAGTGCGGCGCCGTTTGGCGCCGCGTGGCGGCGGGATGGGTGCGGTGTTCCCTTGCGGGCAGGTGACCGTCGCTGTGTCGAGGTCGATGTCGAAGTCGGCTTTGGTGAGCATGTCGCCGCGGGCCGGGATCGGCTGGGCGGGGGCGACGAGGTCGATGCCTCGGTCGGCCATCGCTTGACGCGTCGGACCCGATCCGTAGTGGGTGTCGGCGATGATCTCGGCGACCGGGACCGGGTCGGCGTCGATGAGGTCTTCGACCACAGCGGCGTCGTGGACGGTCGCGAGCGTCGCTGCCGCTGAGCAGATCAGGTCAGAGTCCACATCCGCGGACACGTGCAGCTTGTAGCCGTCGTAGCGGTCCGAGCGGGAACGGTGCCCGTGCCGCGCGTCGGGATCGACCGTCGAGACGACCCGGCCCGGGGCCACCCGCTGAGCTATCCGTGCCGTTTCGGCTCCGTCGGCGTCGACGGCGATCTCGATGTCCTGGCCCGCCACGACCCTCAGCAGCTCGACCGCAGCGGCCAGGCCGGGATCCCCGAAGCGGGCGCAGAACCCCACCACGGTCTCGGCGTCGCCGAACAGCTCCGCCACCAAAGCGGCCCGCGCGCAGGGATCAGCCCACATGATCTGCGGCTTGGCCCCCCGGTCGTAGTCCTCACGCGACAACAGCCCCGCCAGCTCCGCCCCGGCCCCGGCGTCGATCCCCGCCAGCACCCCGAGGCACCTGCGGACCCCGGACCTGATCAGCGTGATCGTGTCCTGGGTGAGCACCGAGTCCGCCACACCGGTCGAGTCCATCGTGCGGCGATGGCCGATCACCCCAGCGCGTTTGGCTGCGATCTTGACCCGATCCCCCAAAAAGGACTCCATCCCGGCGCGAACCAGACGCGCCCGGAACTCCACCAGCACCACATGCGCTATCCCCCGATGCTCCAACGGCAAACCCAACGCCGCTTTCCACGACATATCGAACCGCGAACGGCGCTGCGCCTCACGATCCGACACGCCATAGAACAACTGCAACAACAACAACGCCGCCACCACCGACGGCGGATGCGACGCCCGACCCCGGCCAGACGCATACAACGCATCAAAATCGGCATCACAGAACAGCTCGCCCCGAGCCTGCCCCAACGTCACCAAGAACCCCTCCGTGTCAAGCAGATCGCCCACCAACACCCCGACATCGAAAATCGAACCCTGACCATCAGCCGAACCGCGCACCCCACCATCATCCGCGATCACGCCCCCCAACACGAGGACCCACAACCGGACTTTCCGACCACCCTCCTAGGCCCCGCAGTTTGGTGGCACCGACAAGTCTTTCTCTTGGTCACTGCCCTCAATACGGGCCATGAGAAGCTCGCGAATGTTAGGCCTCCATGTCTTCAGCCGAAGTCTGTCGGACATTGAGTCGGTCTCTATGAGCGGAATCCGCGCGGTCATCGCCGTTTCGGCACATTTCTCCTCTCAGGAGCAAGACCTGGCATACGTTCGCGTAGATAGCGGATAGCGAGCTCCGTCAGATAGTGAATCTCCGAGTCGGAGAGTTCTCTACCTTGTGGTATGCCATGCCATTCCTCGACACACTTGCGGCAGCAAGAGGCCGTAGCGTGCTGAGCGAAATGAATGGGATTGACGTCTTTTGAGGTTTCACGGGGCGTTTGAGTGCCGTCGCGAAACGGTATGGCCGCACCTACAGATTTCAAGACCTGTTGGGGTACACGTTCATCAAGCTTGATTCGGCCTTTTCGAGTCGTGCGCCAGACCTGAGGTCTCTCGCAGACCATCCGAATATGCGCTCGATGTCCTCGACAAGGCGACTGGTCACATTCGCTGAGGTTGAATCCGCGTTATAACTAGCCGGTAGCACTCTTCGCTTGATCAATCGCGGGTCGATTCCTGCATCATTTAACCGCTTCAGGATCTTCTTTGGTGCTCAGATCAGCGAATAGGTGGACTTCCTGCCGAACCTGCACGCCAAGTGCGTCGGCGACTGCCGTTAGGCGTCCAATGTTCGCCTGAGCGTAATCCGTAGCTTCGTACCGTTGAATCGCTTGTTCTCGGAGACCGAGGCGCTCGGCCATTTCGCGGTGCGTTAGACCGGCCGCGATCCGTGCTTGAATCAGTGCCGTCGGAAGATCATGGAGAGATTCGATCACGATCTTGGACGGCGGAGATTCGACCAAGCTCATGTACGCAGCAACCTCTTGTTCAATGTCAGCTAGTTGTGACTTGAGTGCAGCGAATTCGAGATCGCGTAGCTTTGGATGCAACGAAGGATCAATTGGCGTTGCTTCGAGAGATTTGATTGCCTCTCGAAACTTAACCACGTGGGACTGCGAGATCTTGAGCTGTCGTTCGTTTTTTATCACGCCCACTCCTCTGTATCTATGTGAAGAATCCCTTTTTGGTTACCGTCACGGTCTCGTTGCCAGAATTCAATAAAGAGAAGGCCCGACCCTGCTTCGACTATATTGGGGAAGAATTCGCCACGGAACTTGACCTTCTGGGCGACGCGCTGCCTGCTTAGGTCCTGTAGAACCGGGTCGAGTTTGTCGAGATCTACTCCGAGAGGATCCCAGCACGCGTCGTAGTCGTTCGGAATTTCCTTGTCAGTTACATAGCTGCCGTTCAGCCAGACGTCGGTACACCCTGCGTCACGCAACGCACCGACGCCTCGGCGGAACCCAGCGAGCAGCAACCGGCGATGCGCGTTCCGTCCGAACGTAGCAGCCACCTCCTGCCGGTTGGCTTCATGTACACCAGGCGGGAGGACGCCGCCCACTAGCGCAGGAATCACAACACAACAATATCGTTGTGTTGTGCTCATGTCAAGCGAGGATTCTTGAGTCCGCTAGTGCTGTGTCCGCAAACGTTCGTCGGGTTGGTGTCCGCGTGGCGGGGTGTGGTTTGTGGTTTGGTCGGGGGTATGAGTGAGCGTGTTCGGGTCCGTCGGTTGACCCATGGCGAACTCCATCGGTGGTTCCTATGCAAGTGAACGGTCATGATGACCGTTGGGAACACACGTGGGCAGCAGCGACCGATGGAGGTGCGTCCAGTATGCTGCACGCGAGGCGGACCATGCGAGTTTGGAGCCGGTGAGCGGGTCGATTCATCGAGCCGCTCGTCGCTCCGGGGCGGGCCGCAGCGTCTCGCGGGCGGCGCACGCAGCGCAGCCTGGCTGGGCCGTGACCGGTCGACACCCGGTGACATCGCGACGCTGACCGCGGAGCCGCTGCGGCGGGCGGGGGGCCTATGACGCCCGCGCGGCGCACGCGTGGGCGTGCGCGAGGGCGCGACGAGAGCGAACGCCCAAGCTGGCGGTCGATCGGGTGCTGGCCGCCGCGGTCGATGAGCGTCTGAAGCTGAGGTGGTCCCCGCACGCGACCGCGGCGGACCTGCGCGAGGCGGGTATGAGCGATGTGCGCGGAGATGGAGGTGTCGATATGGCTATCGGGCGTGCTACGCGAAGCGACGCCGCGCAGCGGCCTGGCGGCGGGCACCTGGGCGAAGCTGCCGCGGCGCTGCCGGCGCCGTCGGCCACCTGCGCAGCGTCGCGCAGGCCGAAAAGCCCAGCCCGCTGGGGGAATACCGGCGGTTGGCCGACCGGCCGGCCGCAGCCGAGGACCGTATAGAGCCCGGCCACTGGGAAGGCGACCTCATCGTCGGCAAAGCGAACCTCACCGCTGCGGTCACGCTCGCCGAGCGCACCAGCCGCTACGCGGTCACCGCAGCGCTGCCCGACGGCTACGGCGCGCCCCAGGTCGCCGCCGCGGTCACCGCGGCGCTGGGCCGCCAGCCCGCAGCGCTCGTGCGCACCCTCACCTGGGACCAAGGCCGCGAGATGGCCCGCTGGGCCGACGTCGAGGCCGCGCTCGGCATCGAGGTGTTCTTCTGCGAGCCGCGCTCGCCGTGGCAGCGACCCACCAACGAGCAGACCAACGCGCTGCTGCGCCGATGGCTCCCCAAAGGCACCAGCCTCGACATCGGACAACTGCGGCTCTCGGTCATCGAGGACAACCTCAACCACATGCCCCGCCGACTCCACCACTGGACATCAGCACACGACATCTACACTCAACTCAGTCGCAACCACCGGTAGAGCTTGCCCAGCATCAGTGCCCGACAGCGACCATGTCACGTTCTCGCGTTCCTCGGGGTCGTTGGCCTTGTACGTGCCGACCGGGCCAGTGCCGTTCTCGGCGTAGTTGACCGCAGCATCGCCGGAGATAACGGCGGGCTCGTTGAGCCCCTTGACGGTCACGGTCACTTGGACCTGATAGTCAGAGCTGTCAGTGTCCCCGTCGCTCGCGACCACGATTACCACGTATTTGTTGTTGAGGTCGGCGTCCTGAGGATTCTCGAAGTCCGGGGGCGACCTGAAGCGCACGACACCGTTGTCGATCTCGAAGTCGTCGAGATCGGGGCCTCGCAGCGACCAAGTGATATCGCTCCCCTCCGGATCGACCCCGCTGTACACGACGACGTCCCCGGTGCCGTTCTCGTCGAAGTCGAATTCTTCGGTAAAGCTTGTGAGGCCGGTACGGCACTTCTGTAGCCCGTTGTCCATGTAGCAGCGCTTGACAACGGGCGGTTCGTTCTTGTCGGTGACCGACACTTGGACGTCGAGTGTGGTGGTGTTGCGCGCATCCTCGAGCTTCACGGTCAGCTCGTAGACGTTGTTGCGGTCGGCGTCCTGAGGGTCTTCGAAGTCGGGAACGAGGGGATCGAAGAATCGCAGATTCCCGTTGCCCAAGATATGGAATCTGTCGGCATCGTCACCCGTGAGATTGAGGAAGACCTCAGTTCCGGGGGAATCGGGATCTCCAATGACGTACGTGGTGACCGCTTCATAGCGGCTGTCCTCTCCGTAGGACAGCACGTCGGTGCCGGTCAGAGTCTTGCAGACCACGATGCCGTCCATATTGGTGGTGCATCGCCCGATGACCGGCGGTTCGTCCACGTTGTCGATCTCGATGTCCACCGTGATGAGGTCGTCGTCCACGGCGGGCGACTCCGCATTGCCGACGTCGTCTTTGGCGTCGGTGGCCGACACGGTGACGACATAGGAATCGCGCATCTCGAAGTTGGGGTCGAAGGCGGTTTTGATCTGTCCGCTGGCGGAGTCGATCGTGAATGAGCTCGCATCGGTTCCGCTCAGCGAGTAGGTGAAGGCTTCGATGGCGTTCTCGCTCTCGTAGTCCTGCACTTCGACCGGCGTGCCCACGTTCGCTCCGATGCCGGAGTTCTCGGTCACCCTGCGGGTGGTGCGCTCGCCGTCGACGAAGAACGGCTCGCTGTTGGCGGCACCGGGTATGCCCCGGGCGGACGCCGACCAGTTGCTGTCCCGTGTGCTTTTGGCCCGTACCTGCACGTCCTGGCGGGTGCCGGTGGTGAGCCCGGTGATGACAGTGGTGCATGAGGTGGCGATGCATGAACTGGGGAGTGTCGTCCAGCGGCTGTCGTCCTTCTTCTGGTCGTCGGTGGCCGAGCTGTCGATGTGACGGATGTCGTAGCCGGTGATGGCCGCGGCACCGGTGTAGTCGGGCTTCTCCCAGGCGACCGTCAGTTGGGTCTGCTGTGCCGTGCTGGGCTGCACGTAGCTCAGCTTCGGCTCGTCGGGCGACTGGCGGTGCCCGTACACCTTCAGCTTCCACGACCTCACCGTGTTCGCGGGACGGCCCGAGACCCGGTCTGCGACACGCAGTTTCCAAGTGCCGCGGGGATCCTCGCCCAAGTGCCGCGCAGAGCCGAACCTGAACTCCCCGAGGAGCGGACAGGGAGAGGTCGCTGTGCAGTTCCGCGAGTCGGGCTTGGTCAGGATCGACGTGGCGCCCGAGGGCGATTCCAGCTCGATGTTCAGGTCCCGGAAGCTCCCCGCATCGAAATCGATCTTGACCTCGACGAACTCGGTGAAGTCCAGGTTTCCCGCCAGCGTCACCCTGCAGGTCCTCTCGGTCGACGAGATGGCATGGGACGTGTCATAGGACGCCTCGGCCGTGCGCATAGCGGGCACCTTGGTCCAGTTCCCGGCGAGCCCGACGGCCGCCGTGGCGTCCACCACCCCGAAGCCGTACTCGTTGTTGTAGTCGTACTTCGCGGTCGTCGAGCCGTACCGCAGCGCTCCCTGTTCCCACCCAGCGTTCATGCTGTCGTTCTTGCGGGCCGAGTTGGCCAGGATCAGCTTCACGTCCCGCCACGTCAGCGAGCTGTCCGCGGCCCGCACCAGCGCGACGACACCCGACACCATCGGAGCGGCCGCGCTGGTGCCGCCGAAATTGGATGTGTAACGGTTGAATTGGACAGTCGTCGCGATGCCGCGGTTGACTTTTCGGGCGCTGCGCGAGGGCGCGCACACCCACAGATTGGGACCCTGCTCGGACGACGGATACCGGTTTCCGAGGCCGTCGACAGCGCATACTGCGATCACGCCGTAGTGGTTGGCGTACTCGTCCAAATTCGCCCAATCGCCCTTGTCGTTGCCGTTGCCGACGGCGAACACATAGACGACGCCCTTGCCGTCGCTGCCCTCGTTCAGTCCCGCGTCGACAGCTATCTCCCACAACTCGGACGTGCGACTCGCCCCAGGGCCATCAGGCGGCCCCCAGCTGTTGTTGGACACCGAGGTCGCGACACGGCCACGCGAGGCGGCGTCTGCCTCCGCGCCTCGGGTGTTCGTGGTCAGCAGGTCGTAGGCGTAGATGGTCGCCCGGGGAGCGACACCGCGCACGCCGAGATCGTTGTCACGGGCTGCGATCACTCCCGCCACTTCGGTGCCGTGGCTGGTGGCCTCGCCGAACACGTCGCCGGTGCTGCGATAGCTGTGGTTCTTGGCTGTGTCGACGTTCTCTTTGAGGTCTTCGTGGTAGTAATCGAGGCCCTCATCGACGACCACCACGTTCACGCCGACGCCCTTGTTGGTATCCCAAACAGTGCCGATGTTGATGTCCTCGTCGTCGGCGGCGCCGTTCAGCTCCGCGTCGTTGTCCAGGTGCCACCCGCAGCCCGACAGCGGGTCATCGATGCCTGTCGGGGGCGAGGGACACTCCTCGAGCAGCCGCTCGTATGTGGATTCGGTCAGCAGCAGCACGAGATAGTCCCCTGTGCTTGTCGCCGAGCTCGAATCGGCTTCCACCTTCAGGTAGTACGTGCCCGCCGACAGGGATGTGATGATCGAGAAGCTGTCGACCACGGCGTTTCCAGGCAGTTCGTGCGCGAACTGATAGGTCTGCGCGCTGACGGCCAAGCCGCCGGAGTCCTGTAGCTCGGCGTCGATCTTGAAGTCCTCGCTGGAGCCTGACAGCAAGACGCGTGTGTCCTGGGCGAGGACGAACTTGAAATAGTGGGCATCGCCCGCCGTGGAGATCTCACCTCCGGCGGTGGTGCTGATGTCAATGTCCGACGCGGTCGCTCGCGTGGTGCCCGGGTTGGGCGACTCGTACACGTGCAGCCAGTACAGGCCGGTTTTTGGGCTGGTGCCGTACGGTTCGACCTTGAGGTAATACGTGCCGCTGGCCAGCTTAGCCCGCACGGCGAACTGCGTAGCGGTCGGGCTGAGATACGCGTCGTCGTTGGTGACCTCGGTGCCGTTGGCGTTGAGGATCGTGCCCACGGTGTCAGTCACGGAGCCCGACAGCCGGGCCGTGATCGTGGTCTCGACGGCCAGCGTGAACTTGAAGTAGTCGATGTCCTTCGGTAGGGCGGCACCTTGCAAGCTGCCGGCTGATGGCGTGCCGAAGACGGCCTGTGTGATGCTGTTGACCTCGATCTCGGTGGCGCCGCTGAGAGTGGGAGCAGTGGTGTCGTCCTGGATCTGCAGGTGCAAGGTGTACGCGCCCGTGGCGCCGGGGTAGCCGCGGACCTCTATGTAGTAGCGGCCGCTCCCCAGCACCCCAATGATCGTGAAACCCCTCTGAATGCCGGAGATGAACGAGTCGTCGCTACGGCCGAGAAAACTGGTGCCTTGGTAGAGACTGCCCACGGTGTCGGTGACGCCCTCTGAGTAGATGACGACCTCTTGATTGTTGCCGGTCACCTCGAAGCGGAACACGTCTACATCGTCTGCGCTCTCGAGCACGCCTTGGAGGGGCAGTTGATCCACGAATGGCGTTGCGCTGGTGGTTGTGCGACTCGAGCCCGGGTCGCCTGGTGTGCCTGATGTGGTGGGCGACCAGTTGCCGTCGCTGGTGGTCACCGCGCGGACCTGCACGTCGTAGGTGGTGCTGTTGGTCAGTTCGGTCACGATTGCCGCGAGGCGCCCCGAGGTCCATGCATCGTGGATGGTGGTCCACGCGGTGGGATCGGCCTTTTCGGTGTCGGTCGCGGTGGTTGCGATGAGGCGGATGTCGTAGGCGGTGATGCCGGTCGCCACCGTGGGCGCGCTCCATGCCACGGTCAGTGACTGGTCGCCCGACGCCACCGTGTCGATGGTTGGAGCAGCCGGTGCCTGGGCGCGCGCCTCGGGGGCATGCGTCACCGTCCAGCTCAGCGCGCCTGCCAACAGGCACGCCACCAGCATCAACCGCCGCACGCGGGCCGGCTGACTCATTTCGTCACGTGCTCGGTCCACCAATTCGGGCTGGACAGCACGACACCGTTCTGGACTGCGAGCGAGTTCGCTAGCGTCAAGGAGTCGAAGCCGGGGTCGGTCTCGACGAAGAAGCCGTTCGCCACAAAGTCCAGCTCGGAGACGTCGGCGACGCTGATCGCGTTGTCGGCAAGAAACGCATCGACCCGGGCACTGTCCCAGTCCGGGTCGAGCACCAAGGCAACGCCGCCCGGGAGCGCCATCAGCTCACCGGTGTCGGACCAGAACACCGGGTCGCCTTTCGCTGGGACCGAAACGGTGCCGCGAACCACGATGTCGTCGCCGACCGTCGCGACGATGTCTTCCCTGCTGACGCCGTCACTGCCAGGCTGCACCACCAGATTCGGGTCGAGCCACACCTGCAAGACGCGATCCCCGTCGTGCCACGTGAAGCTCTCGCCCAGCGTCGGCTCCACCGGCTCAGCCCGCGTCCCGTCGCCGACGCCGCCCGAGTCAGGCTCGAAACCGTCGAACTTGGTACCGACGCCGCCGGGGCGTCCTGGCGAGACGCTTTCATCGGCCACGATCAACGCCGGCTCGGCCGAACGTGCCGTGGGCGTCGACGGCCGCGGACCCGCTGTCGACGACGGCCGCGGACCCGCTGTCGACGGCGGCGGATCGGTTGTCGTTGGCCCGAACACGGCATCCGCTACAGCGCTGGTTCCGACGCTCGGCTCACGAGCGGCGACGCTGCGTGCCCGGTCGCCTCCAGCGACATCCCCTGCCGGCTGAGCCGGCTGCGAGCGCCAGTAGGCGATGCCCGCCACCCCGAGCGCAGCGATGACGACCATCGCAATGCCAACAGCCGCAATGCCAACAGCCTGCCTCGGAGGGAACAGGCCCGTCACAGTGACCGACCGGAACCTGACGGGTGCTCAATCACGAGCATCTGCGCAGCCGAGCACGTGCACAACTTTATGACATGTTTGAACCAATCAACTGCAACAGGTGTTGCATGACACGGCACGTATCATCTGACAACAACAGATCACATGGACGGGTGCCCTCTCGAAGCAGCCCCATCCATGGCAGTGACGGTCCTATCCTCAACGGTCGCTGAACCCACAGCCCGAGCGGAGCCGACCACCAGGCGCCGCTCATTCGGCACCGCCCCGGGACCCACACACCGCAACCCGGGGCGGTGCCACCCCTCCCGCGTCGGTGCCTCGTTCGGCGACGCCACGGCGTTGCAAGCCGACCCCGCACGCCGACGGCAACGACGAGATCGACCCAAGGGGTCCCTATGCAGCCGGGGCGTTCGAACGTTCAGATCGCACTTGACCTGGCTTCGTCGGCTACGTCAGCAGCCACTGTCGCGGAACGGATTCGCATCGGCTGGCGGAAGCTGGTCTGTGTCCAGCGGGGACTTGACCCAGTCGTTCGGGCAGAGCCCGCCGAACTCGGGCGCCAGGTTGGCGAGTATCCGCAGCGACGGGGCCTCCCGCCACGTTTCCCAGAACTTCTGGCTGCTGGGGATGTTCTTCGTGTACCAATCCGGCACCTTGCCGGCGAGGCCGTCCAAGACGACCTGTTCGTCTTGGAACGAGGGCTGCTCGCCCAGCGCGGGGCAACCGTCGCTTCGATGGTACGTCAGCCACGCATTGGGGACCATCAGGTGCATCAGGGTGTCAGCCAGAATCTCCACCCCTGGCTTTCCCCAGCCCGGGAAGCAATCGGCGTACTTGTCGGCAAAGTAGAGATGCACGGCCCCCCACGCCTTGCCTGGCGCAAGACCGGTCTCGCCGTCGTACACGTGGACCAGCTCGTGGACGATGACGCCAAGGCCGATTTGGGAAACTCGCATCTCGATTGCACTGCACGTCGCTGCGGTGCTTGTCGGCCGGCACGTGTGCCATACCGTCCCGCCGAAACCCGCTGCCGACACATTCACCTTGTCGCGGATGCTCTCCCAGGCGGCCCTCACCCACGGGTGGTCGTCCTGCCATTCCTCGGTGACGTCGTCCATCCAGGCGTGCAAGACCTCCAACGAGGTGATCGGACGGTCAGCAGCCGGTATGGGCGCGAACTGCTGGGCGCGTCGGGGCGGCAATCGCTGTGCGGTCGTGCCATCGCCGACTTGGCTGAAGCTGTTCTCGCCCCAGCACGAGACGCGGCCGTCGCGGTGCAGTGCGCATGCATGGGCGGGAGCCGGTTCTGATCCCCAGCTCTGGTCCACATCAATCGCGTCCGAGATGCCTCTGATGCGCCTCGGCACCGGTCGATCGGCCGTGGTGCCGTCGCCGAGCTGCCCGGCATCGTTCTTGCCCCAGCAAGAGACTGATCCATCGGCATGGACAGCACAGGCGCTCCGGTCGCCCACCGACACTGAAACGGCGTCCTGTATGCCCTTGACTCTGTCCGCCCAGGGTGACAGCCCCTCGTCCCAGCAGAACACTTCGCCAGCCGTGGAGACGATGCACGCCCAGTCCTCACCTACTGAGATGGCTTTCGCCGGCTCAAGGCCGGTCAGCGGATACGGGGGGTACGCGAATCCGCCCCCCCCAGCACGTCACGCCGCCGTCACGTTTGATGACGCAGTAGTCATTGCCACTGGCTGAAATGGCGACCGCATCGGTCACATCTGAAACTGGATTCGGCGCGAATCGGCTTGCGTTCGTGCCGTCGCCAAGCTCATAGTGCCGGTTCGATCCCCAGCACGACACACCGCCGCCGGCATGCAGGGCGCATGTCGATTCGGTGCCGGTTGCCACGGCAACTGCATCGGTGATTCTCGGAACCACCACAGGCACGTAGTGACTTGCGGAGCTGCCCTGCCCGAGCTGACCGTAGCTTCCATTGCCCCAACACGAGACGGTTCCGGCGGCGTGCACCGCACAGGCGTGCAGCGACAAGTAGCTCGAGTCATCGGCTGCGCTCAAGTCGACGACGTCATGAAGCGAGGCGGTCGTCAGGCGCATCCGCAGTCCTTCCTGGCCCCAGCAGGTCACGGTGGTGTCGACGCGCACCGTGCACGATTGCCCTCGGCGCACGGCGAGCAACGTGCTGCCGCCACGAGGCCCGTCGATGTCGGGGTACCTGGCCAGGTCCTCGTCTTCGGTTGATTCGCCGGCAGTCTCCTCTCCCGCGAGGTAGGCGTCGATTGCAGCACCAGCGGGGCGTACAGCCGGGCGAGCAGCGGCGCTGCACTGAACGAATCGAACGGCACTCTGGCGCGCGCCACCCCTACGGTGCTCGAGCCAAAACACGGCCGGTCAGCAGAGCCGCCGTATTGGCCGGCCACAAGCTCGGCGGCCAGGACGGCTGTGTTGTAGCGGCTGGTTCCTGCGAGCCGCGTCACTTCGACTCCGAGGACGGTCAAGACATCTTCGACGTCTTGATGGAGCGCGCCGGTGCCGCCCATGACCACGACATGCTCAGTCCCGACGCTCACGAGGTAGCTGGCCACCCCTGGGTGCAGCTGGTTGGGCGGGGTGAGCAGCACCGGGTGTGGGCCGCGTGCCGCGAATGCGCCTGCCACCAATGCGTCAGCGAATACCTCGCCGCTGGCCACGATCGCGGTGCGACCGAGAATGCCCAGGTCCCCCGGTGCGCTGCAGGAACTCTGTGGCGTCGGCGCGCAGGGTGCCCGGCGGAGTCGTCAGCACCGGCGCTCCCAGCGATCCTGCCAGCGGTGCCGCCACAACGGCATCGGTCCAACTGCGGCCTGAGACCATGACGACTGAGTCGAGATTGCCGCCCGCATCGGCGGCGACTGCCTCGGCAACGAGCAAGGAGGTTGCATAGCGGTCCGCGCCCCCATAGCGCGTCACATCGACCTCGGCCAGCGTCTGCACGGCACCTGCAGGCGTGGCCGACACGAGAGCACTGCCCACCGCCACGGCAATAACGGCGACCAAGAGCGACTGGCACCGGGTCATGAAGTGATTCCGGTGCATCAATTCCTCATCCGCATCTGAGACGACCCTGCCGTAGCAACCGCAGCACAGCCAAGAACGGTTTTAACACAAATGGACCACATACCCCTGAGGATGGCGCAATCGAGCGCTTGAAGGCGAGACGGCGCGTTCAGCCGGACCGATTGCTTTCGGGTCGTCTCCTTGGGCGATTCCCGCACCGACCGCTACGACGGCTACAAGCTGCACGTGTCCGCGGATGTGGACTCGGACCTGATCTGCTCAGCGACCGCGACCGAGCCGGCCGCCTCGGCATCATCAGGTAAAACACCCGCGCACGCTCAACAAACAACACACACCACACACCACACACCACACCCCGATTGCCGACCACCCTCCTAGACGCGGGCGCGGCCGACCAGGCGCGGGCGTGTCGGTCAGAAGTGCCAGGGGAATTTCTCGAATTCTGGATCGCGCTTTTCTAAGAACGCGTCGCGTCCTTCTTCGGCCTCGTCGGTGCCGTAGGCCAAGCGGGTCGCCTCGCCCGCGAACACCTGCTGGCCGATGAGCCCATCGTCGATGAGGTTGAACGCGAACTTGGCCATCCGCTGACCCGTCGGCGAACGGGACACGATCTCAGCGGCCCACTCCAGTGCAACGGCCTCGAGCTCGGCGTGCGGCACCACCGCATTCACATCGCCCATCTCAAAGCGTTCCTGCGCCGTATACGTCCGACCCAGGAAGAAGATCTCCCGAGCTTTCTTCTGGCCGATCTGGCGGGCCAGGTAGGCCGAGCCGAATCCGCCGTCGAAGCTGGCCACGTTCGTGTCGGTCTGGCGGAAGCGACCATGCTCGGCCGACGCAATCGTGAGATCGCACACCACATGCAGGCTGTGGCCGCCGCCCGCCGCCCAGCCAGGCACGACGCACACGACCACCTTGGGCATCATCCGGATCAGGCGCTGGCACTCCAGGATGTGCAGCCGCCCCGTGCGCGCCGGGTCGATGCCGGCTGCGGTTTCGCCGTCGGCGTAGCGATAGCCGTCACGGCCGCGGATGCGCTGATCGCCGCCCGAGCAGAACGCCCAGCCCCCGTCAGCAGGTGCGGGACCGTTGCCTGTCAGCAGCACGCACCCGACATCAGACGTCATGCGGGCATGGTCCAGCGCTCGGTACAGCTCGTCGACGGTGTGCGGTCGGAACGCATTGCGCACATCGGGTCGATCGAAGGCGATCCGCACCGTGCCATGCTCCGCGCTGCGGTGGTAGGTGATGTCAGTGAAATCGAATCCGTCGACCTCATCCCAACGCGACGGGTCGAAGATGTCCGAAACATGTGCCAAGAAAGCCATGGGCGCTCCAGTGCCGGCGACGTGAAGGCACGGTATTAGAAAGCGGCGGCCCATCCGCCGCTGTGCCCGATGACGGCGGCCCATCCGCCGCTGGAGGCACGACCGCACTCGGGGCTGCGTGCGAGACTGCTGGCCGCCACGACCCGCAGGAGGGGACAACAACATGAAGTTCGGGCTCAGGTACTGCAACACGGGCAAGTTCGCCATCGACACGGCACTGGCCGCCGAGCTGGTGCAGGCCGGCGAGGCTGCCGGTTTCGAGTCGGCGTGGACGGTGGAGCACACCGTCATCCCGTCGGGCTACCAGTCGGCGTACCCCTACAGCCCGGACGGCAAGATGGCCGGCGGCGTCGAGGACTTGTTGCTGCCCGACCCGCTCATGTGGATGGCGTACATGGCGGGGGTCACGTCCACCATCAACTTCGCCACCGGCATCCTCATCGTCCCCCAGCACAACCCGGTCGTGTGCGCCAAGCAGATCGCCACGCTCGACCACATGTCGGGCGGCCGGGTGATCCTCGGCATCGGCGTGGGCTGGATGCGCGAGGAGTTTGAGGCCATCGGCGTGCCATTCGACGATCGCGGGCCGCGCACCGACGAGTACATCGCCGTCATGCGCGAGTTGTGGTCAGCGGACCGGCCCACGTTTCACGGCGACTTCGTCAACTTCGACGCCGCGTACTGCCGCCCGCAGCCCGTCAACGGCTCGGTACCGATCATCGTGGGCGGCGATTCCAAGGTTGCTGCGCGCAGGGCCGGGCGACTGGGCGACGGCTACTTCCCCGCCCGCGGAGCGCCCTGGGACCTCATCGATCTGGCCCGCCAGACGGCCGCCGAGCACGGCCGCGACCCCGATGCGCTCGAGATCACCGTTGCGGTGCCCGCGGAACTCGACGAGATTGGTGAATTGGCGCGCCGTGGGGTGAGCCGGATAGCGGTGCCGGTGTCACCGATGGCCGGGTTGCAAACCGTCATCGCCACACCCGACGACGCCAGCGCCTGGGCCGAAACCATCGAGCGCTTCGCGGACCTCTAGGAGCACTTCGGCCTGAAATGGATCGAAATAATTCAAGATCTGCTCAAGGCACTCAAGAACTACGTTGCGCAATCGGCGGGACGGACCCGGGCTATCCCGAAGAGCCGTGCGCCCGGGTCCGTTCCGCTCGCATCGCGCGATGACGCCAGCGTAGACGCGAGGTGTTCGCTAGCAGAACTGAAATTCGACCAGGTGGTCGCGGGCGTACTGGTCGGGCAGGGCAACTTCCCAGTCGAGGTAGGCCTGCATCGCGGCCTTGGCCACCTCTGCGTCGGTGGGGTCGTAGGGCAGCGCTGGCTGACGTGATCGGCGGGCCGTCTCAGCGGTCTCATCACCGCCGACCATCAGATCGCTGCTGTTGAGCCAGCCGGGCTCGAGCACCCAGGCATCCCAGCCCATCTGGATCAGCCACGACGCCGACATCGTGGCGCCGATTCCGTCCTCGTCGGCCAGCACGACACGGGAACCGCGCGTGACGAGATATTCGTCGGTGGCCTGCACGAGCTGGCCGCCCGGCGCGCACGCGGCGCCCCGCAAGTGGCCCTGCGCGTACTGCTCGGGCGTGCGCACGTCCATGAGGTACGTCGTGCGCTGGTCGGCTGCGGCGAGCCAGCCGTCGAGTTGCTCGCTGTCAATGGTTCTGACGTTGCATCGCTCGGCGACCGCGCGGGCGGCCGCAGCGGCTTGCGCTCTTCCGGCGGGGGTCGGCTCGGGGGCCTGTTCGTCGCGGCCGTGATCAAGCTGCAGACCGGCCAGCTCCCAGCCCATCGTGCCGTCTTTGAGGGCGTACACTTGGTTGGCCAACCCCGCCGACCGCAGCGACTGGGCACCCATGATGCTGCGAGTGCGACCGGCGCAGTTGACGACCACTGTCGTTGAGTCGTCAACGAGATCCTGCACCCGGCGGACCAGCTCGCCCCCAGGACACGCGCGGCCGGTTGGTATGGACATACGGTTGAACTCACGGCGGGTGCGCGAATCGAGCACCACCAGGTTGCGGCCGTCGGCCAGCCAGCCCGCCAGCTCGTCGGCGGTGACGTGCGGTGTTTGGAAACGGGACTCGACCAGCTCGCCGAACAGCTTCGAGGGCACGTTGATCCCCGAGTACAGCTCGCCGCCTGCTGCGGCCCACGCATCGATTCCGCCTTCGAGCACGGCGGTGTCGGTGTAGCCGAGCACCGTCAGCTCCAGCGCCACAGCTTCCGCTTCTCCCCCGCCGTCGTCGCAGACGACGACGGGTGTTGACAGGCGCGGAATGCGACTGGCGGACTCGAGTCCGACGTGGCTCGGCGGGAGGTTCGCCGCATACAGCAGGTGTCGGCGCGTGAAGTCGGCAGGTTCTCGCGCGTCGACCAGCGCAAGCTCACCCTGCTCGCCTTCAAACAGGAGACTATCGCCCGGCTCGCCTTCAAGCAGGCGACGGTGCGCCGCCGTCAGATCGGCGGCAGAGATGCTCTGAACCTCGGCCATTGAATGCGTTCGCGGATCAGGCGGCGTCGTAGCGCGCTTCGACGACGCTGGTCACGTCCGAGAAGATTCGCCACTCGCCTTCGTCAGCGTTCCAGTAGCGGCGGCCCGTCATCTGCTCCATTGCCAGCCCATAGCAGTGGAAGTTGGTCGATGTGCCCTCGATGTGGATCGAGTGCACGTCGTGACCGAGCATCGCGACTCCGGCACCGCGCTCGACCATTTCCTCACGCTCGACGTGCGGCTCACCCTCGTCGGCGCAGCAGTCGTAGAAGCGGTTCAGCTCCTGGCCGCGCATGCCCACGATGACTGCCCAGGTGGTGTGCTCGTGCGGGGGCGCCGACGTGCTGGCCCCGACGCTTTGGACATACAGCGCCAGCGTGCCGTCGTCGTTTTGGGCGATTCGGTAGTTGCACGAGCCCCGCTCGCCGTCGGGCGGCGGAAAGTCCTCGATGGGAAACAGGTTCTCGTGCTCAGCCAGCTCCAGCAGACGTTCCTTGATGTGTGCGATGCCGGCCCGGTCGATGCCGCCGTGCTCACGACCATGTGCATCGATCTTGGCGATGTCGTCCATCGCGTCCGCCACCGCCGCGGCACGCTCGGCTCCTCGAGCGGCGACTGCATCCGGTGCGCTCATGGCTGCCCCCTGCGGCTCTCCCTACGCGCATCGTAGGCAACTCGACTACCGCAGTGTTGCCACCACAACGGGCCCAGTCCGATCCAGCAGTCCGATCCAGACGCCCGATCCAGACAGCCCGATCCAGCAGTCCGATCCAGCGTCGGCATCTGCGGGCACCAGCGTCAGAACAGCGTGAGGTACTGGTCGATCTCTCCGGCGGTGACTTCGTGGTGGTGGGCCAGGAACTCTTCCCGCTTCACCTTCACGAAGTAGTCGCGGTAGGGGCCTTCGGCGGTGTCGCCCAGTCCCGCACCGATGACATCGCAGGTAGCGAGCTGCTCCGCGGCGTGCAGCAGCGTGGGCGGCAGCGACCGGATGCCCTTGGCCGCAACCTCGACCGCAGACAGGGCATGCAGGTTGTCGGTGTTGGGTTCGCCCGGGTCGATGTCGTTGTCGATGCCGTCGAGTCCACAGGCCAAGTAGGTCGCGAACATCAGGTACGGGTTGGCGGCGCCGTCGCCCAGCCGTAGCTCGATCCGGTCGGGCTCAGGGATTCGGATCATCTGCGTGCGGTTGTTGCCGCCGTAGGCCGCGTACGCCGGTGCCCAAGTGGCTCCCGATGTCGGCGCGCCCACCCCCATGCGCTTGTAGGAGTTGACAATGGGGCAGACCACTGCCACCAGCGAGCGAGCGTGGTGGATGATCCCTCCCACGAACTTGTAGGCGAGGTCGCTCAGGCCCAGCCCTTTGGTGTCGGGCCCACCGCCGCCCCCGCCGATGAACAGCGGTTCGTCGGTGTCGGCGCTCCACAGGCTGAGGTGGGTATGGAGCCCGTTGCCGGTCTTGTCCGAGAAGGGCTTGGGCATGAACGTGGCGTAACGGCCGTCGCGCTGAGCCAAGGTGTGCACCATCAGCCGGAACAGGATCAGCCGGTCAGCCGTGGTGAGCGCGTCGGAATACAGCCAGTTCTGCTCGTACTGGCCGTTGGCGTCCTCGTGATCGTTGGCGTAGTTGCCCCAGCCCATGGCGTCGAGGTTCTTCGACACCGCAACCAGGTGCGGCAGCATCCGGGTCAGGCCCTTGGCGTCGTAGCACGGCAGCGCCATGTTGTCGCGTTCGTCGGCCACTGAGATCGAACCGTCGTCGTTGCGCACCACCAGCGAGTACTCGGCCTCCACGCCGCACTTGAGCACGAGGTTGCGCTCGGCCAACGCTTCCAGCGCCCGGCGCAGGATCACCCGGGGCGCATACGGCCACAGTTCGCCCTCGACCGTAGGGTCGCACTGCATCGCCGCCACGTTCGGCTGCCATGGCAATTGCGTGTACGACGCCGGGTCCGGCAAGGCCAGGATGTCGGGGCTGGAAGGGTCCTGGCCCATCGGGCCTGCCGCGAAGCCTGCGAAGCCGGCCCCGTCGCTCATCAGCCCCTCGAGGGCGCTGACCGGCACCAGCTTGGCGCACGGTTTTCCGTGCATCTCCACGAACATGGCGTAGATGAACTCCACGCCGTCGGCCTCGGCCCGGCTGCGGATCTCATCGACTGCGTCAGAGCCGTTGCTCATGGCGTTCCCCCCTGCGTTGGTGGCGTCCCAGGCCACACCTAAGCGATGACAGTAGTCAACGCCTCCGGTGCCGGGATTCGGGCGCACGACTTACGTGCGTCGACTCTTCGCCTTCGATGTCGGGCGTTGAGCGCCCGAGGCTCGCGATACTCAGGAGGCTGACTGCTCCGCGAACGGCGGCGGGATCAGGTCCTCATACAGCTCCGGGTCAGGAGCGATGACCGACAGCACACCGTCACGCCGAACAACAACGCCCGTACCCGTCTGGTAGGCGGTCAGATGTGCCTGTTTGGCTGCGCGGCGCAGTGCGTCGACGATCTCCCGGTACCAAGCCTCGTCATGAATCGGTGATGCGAGGTCGGGCTCGGACATCATCTCAACGTTGCTGCTCACCGCACTCCTTGCGTTCGAGGACCATGGGCTCCGAGCCGCTGTTGTCGAAGAGGACCCAGTCGTCAACGGTGCCGGCCATAGAGCGCTCGGAAGTTCCTCAACCCCGCCTCAAACCGGCGGCGATCAAGTCTGCGTTCAAATAGTCCATGCCCGCAGACCCCGCCCGCAGATACGTCAGTGCAAGGGTCGTCTTGCCCGCGCTGCGGCTCACCTCGTCAACCCTGCTGGCAGATGGCGAGGCTCATAGGCC
The DNA here is from genome assembly GCA_963663635.2 of Acidimicrobiales bacterium. Taxonomy (GTDB): domain Bacteria; phylum Actinomycetota; class Acidimicrobiia; order Acidimicrobiales; family Poriferisodalaceae; genus Poriferisodalis. The sequence continues at coordinate 59,907 of CAXXMY010000005.1, read as the reverse complement.
ACACCAGCACCACGCCCATCACCCACGCAGCCACCACTCCAGCGCCAATCGACAGAACCAGCCACATGAGCCCGATCCTTTATGAGGAAACGAGATGCCTCCTATCGTCGTCAGCAGCACCAGCAGGGTCGTAGCGGCGGCTCCCGCAGGGCTGAGCGCTACGGTTCGGGGCTGGACTGGCGGCGATGGGGACCGTCGGGCGGAGGAACGCCATGTGCGGCATCGTGGGCCTGTTCTGCAAAACCGAGACCCACCGGCACGAACTGGGCCGGCTGACGGCAGTGATGCTGCGCGAGATGCGCGACCGCGGCCCCGACAGTGCCGGTTTCGCCGTGTACGACCCGGGAATCGTGGGCCGAACGCGCATCACCGTGCTGGCCGAAGGGCTCGAGGTGGACTGGGGGCAGGTGGCTGCCGCGCTCGAGAGAGTGCTGGGCGCGGAAGTGACGGTGCGGCCGGTGCACGACCACGCCGTGTTCTCCACCGGCGGCGACGGACGCACCGTCCGCCAGTGGATCATCGACAACGTGGCGGGCGCGTCCGTGCTCAGCTACGGCGACCAGATCGAGCTGTACAAGGCGGTGGGCGACCCGGATCTGGTGGCCGAGCGCTACGACCTGGCGGGGCGCGCCGGCACCCACGCGCTGGCCCACACCCGGATGGCCACAGAATCAGCGGTGACCACCAATGGCTCGCACCCGTTCGTCACCGGCGCCGATACCTGCCTGGTGCACAACGGATCGCTGTCGAACCACAACCGGCTCCGTCGGTTCTTGGAGGCTCGGGGCGAGTCGTTCCAGACCGAGAATGACTCTGAGGTGGCCGCCGGCTACCTCTCATGGCGAATGCGCTCAGGCGACACCATCTCCGGCGCCTTGGAGGGGGCACTGAGCGACCTGGACGGCTTCTACACGTTTGCGATTGGCGTGGCCGACGGGTTCGCCATCCTGCGCGACCCCATCGCCTGCAAGCCAGCGGTAGTGGCGGAGACTGACGATTGGGTGGCTATGTCGTCGGAATACCGGGCCATTGCGCGCCTGCCCGGTGCGAACGACGCCGAAATATGGGAGCCCGAACCGGCGCGCATCTACGCATGGAGCCTGGCCGCATGAGGGCCCGAACGGCATGAGCGGGGTTGCGCGCGTCTTCGATCTCGCCGAGGTGAGCGGGCGAGAACTCAATCAGGCACTGCACGACGCGCCCAGCGGCGAGTCCTTCGAGGTGGTCAACCCCCGAGGCGCCCACGCCGTGGCCTGCGGGATCACCGCGGACATCAATGTGGTGGTGCGCGGCTCGGTGGGCTACTACTGCGCCGGGATGCACGAGCGGGGCCGCGTGCTGGTGGAGGGCAACGCCAGCACCGGGCTGGCTGAGAACGTCATGTCCGGGGTGGTGCACATCACCGGCAACGCCACCATGTCGGCGGGTGCCACCGGCTGTGGCGGTCTCTTAGTGGTGGGCGGCAACGCAGGCGCCCGATGCGGCATTTCCATGAAGGGTGTCGACATCGTGGTGGGCGGCAACGTTGGCCACATGAGTGCGTTCATGGCACAAGCCGGCAACCTGGTGGTCTGCGGCGATGCCGCCGCAGACCTGGGCGACTCGATCTACGAGGCGCAGATCTTCGTGCGGGGCAACGTGGAGTCGCTGGGCGCCGACTGTGTGCGCAAGGAGATACGGCCCGAACATCTCGACACGCTGGGGCGATTGCTGGCCGCAGCCGGCGAGGCGGCCGACGGCGCCAAGCCCGGCGATTTCCGACGCTACGGATCGGCGCGGCGCCTCTACAACTTCACCATCGACAACGTGGACGCATTGGCGGCCGCCGCCGAGACTGCCGCCGCGACAAACACGGAGGTGGCCGGCTCATGAATGGGACACCGCATGGGCCACCGAATGGCGGCCCCACACCCGCCGACACCTCGCCGCCGCTCGCCGCCTCAGATCCCGACTACTGGCACCTGCGCGAGTCCTACACCTTCGACCGCAACGTGATCGCCGAGATCCGCCGGGCCGCCAACACCGGCATCTACCGCATCCGGGGTTGGGGGGCCAAACGCCGCCTTCCCACGCTCGATGACCTGGTGTTCCTCGGGGCGTCGATGTCGCGTTACCCGTTGGAGGGTTACCGCGAGGCCTGCGGCACCGACGTGGTGATCGGCGAGGACCGCGCCGAGCGTCCGGTGCACCTGAAGATCCCCGTCACCATCGCCGGGATGAGCTTCGGCTCGCTGTCGGCCCAAGCCAAGGAGGCGCTCGGCCGCGGCGCGTCGGCGGCGGGCACATCCACCACCACCGGCGACGGCGGCATGACCACCGAGGAACGCGAGCACTCCTCGGTGCTCGTCTACCAGTACCTGCCGTCTCGCTACGGCATGAACCCGGACCATCTGCGAGTGGCGGATGCCATTGAGGTGGTGGTGGGCCAGGGCGCCAAGCCGGGCGGCGGCGGGATGCTGCTCGGCCAGAAGATCACCGAACGGGTGGCCGAGATGCGCACCCTTCCCACCGGGATCGACCAGCGCTCAGCGTGCCGTCATCCCGACTGGACCGGCCCTGACGACCTGGAGATCAAGATCGGCGAGCTGCGTGAGATCACCGACTGGCGGGTGCCGATCTACGTGAAGGTCGGTGCGGCTCGCCCCTACTACGACACTGCGCTCGCGGTGAAGGCCGGCGCCGACGCAGTGGTGGTCGACGGCATGCAAGGCGGCACCGCCGCCACCCAGGACGTGTTCATCGAGCATGTCGGCATCCCGACAGTGGCCGCAATTCCCGAAGCCGTGCGAGCCCTGCACGAACTCGGTGTGCACCGCCGCGAGGTGAAGCTGATCGCCGCGGGCGGCTTTCGCTCAGGCGCAGACGTGGCCAAGGCGCTGGCGCTGGGCGCCGACGCCGTCTCGATCGGCACCGCTGCGCTCATCGCCATCGGCGACAACGACCCCGCGTATGAGCACGAGTACCGCGCCTTGGGGACCTCGGCCGGTTTCTGGGAGGACTTCCAGGCCGGCACCGACCCCGCCGGCATCACCACGCAAGACCCGGATCTGTCCGCCCGGCTCGACCCAGTGCTGGCTGGGCGGCGCCTGGCCAACTACCTGAGTGTGCTCACTATCGAGACCCAGATCCTGGCTCGCGCCAACGGCAAGTCGCACGTGCTGAATCTGGAGCCCGAAGACCTGGCCGCGCTCACCGTGGAGGCCGCAGCCATGGCCAAGGTGCCGCTGGCCGGCACAAGCTGGATTCCAGGCGCCGATTGAGACAGCCTGAGGCCGGAGGACGATCCTCGGTTACAGGGGGAATGACGACTGCTAGCGGCCCTGCCACTGGGGCGGGCGCTTCTCGGAGAATGCCCGCGGCCCTTCGATGTAATCGGTGCTGCTGTTCATCGCCCGCACCGCCTCATAGCGGCCCTCGTGCGCGGCTTGCACGCTGGCCTCGTTGAGGCCCTGCATCGCAGGCCTGCTTGGTGGCCCGGATCGACATCGGCGAGCATTCCAAGATCATCTCGGCCCAGCGTCGGGCGCATGCGAGCGCCTCGCCTCGGGGGACCACCTCGGCGACGATGCCCAACTCCTTGGCCTCCGCGGCGGGCACGTGACGACCGGTCAGCATCATGCTCATGGCCCGCTTCAGCCCAATGTGGCGAGGCAGCCGATGCACCCCGCCGGCCAGGGCAGCGAGGCCCACCTTCGGCTCGGGCAGTGCCAGCAGCGCGTTCTCCGAGGCGACGATGATGTCGCAGGCCAGCGCGATCTCGAAACCACCGCCCATCGCCACGCCATTCACCGCAGCGATGACGGGCTTGTCGAGGTCCCAGCGCGAGGTCAGCCCTGCGAAGCCTGACGCCGGTTGGGCCGAGCGATCGCCTCCCTCGGCCTGGTAGCGCAGGTCATTGCCTGCCGAGAACGCCCGGTCACCTTCGCCGGTCACGATGGCGACCCACAGCTCCGGATCGTTCTGGAACTCGTCGAAGAGTTCCGACATCTCCGCACTCGCTGGCGGATGCAGCGCATTCATCCGCTCCGGCCGGTTGATCGTCACGACGAACAGATGCCCGTCGCGCTCCGCATAACAGAATTCACCCATGCCGGGTGACGCTAGCCCCCACGATCCTGCGCCGCCCCGGCGCGGCCCAGGCGGTACTCGCGGCCAGATCAGGTCGGTGAGTAGATGGGGTGCGTGCCGAACTGGTTCTTCGTGACGGGCGTGCCAGTTTCGGAGAAGTACGCGGTGCCACGCACCACCGAGTCGAGGTACGACGGCAGCGCTCTGCGGATCATCTTCTCGGCGTAACGGTCGCGCTCTGCGGTGGGCACGTCGCCACGCAGCAGGGCCACGACCTTGATGCTGAACTCGCACCCAGGCGATTCGGCATCGGCCGCCGAGTTCGCCGAGTCGGCACGCGCCGGCCCCGCTGGGTCAGCGATGCGCCATCGAACGAGGGCCGTACGAGCCTCGGTCGGACCGAGTACCAGGTCGTAACCGACGCCATCGAACCAGTCCAGGAACTCCCGCTGGTAGTGAACGCCGCTGTAGTAGTGCACACGGTCACGGCTGCACGCGCCGTCCCAGCGCTCCACCTCGTTGCGCTCACAGAAGGGATGGATGTTGACCAAGTTCCCTGATTCGCTGATCGCGCTCCACACGTCATCGGCCGACGCCGCAACCGCGACTCTGGCAGTGATCGGCTCCATCGCCTCGAGGCCGTCGGCACCCAGTCCCTGGATCAGCGCTTCGTCCGACTTCATCGCTGTGCTGCTCCCAATCTCATCCATCGCTTCATCTCATCCATTGCTTCGGCAATCTGCTCGTGCCGTCAGACGAGATCTTTGCACGCCCGATGCACGGTCGACCATGTCGCCTGAGAATCGAACAGCACGGCGCCCTACAGCCATCCCGATGGATTTCATTCCCGCACTACTGTCATAGAGATTTCTGCGTTCGCGGGGCCAAGGGGGTCGAGATGGCAAATGTCCTAGACATGATCAACCGGACCACTCGCCGCCAGCGCGGCGGATTCGCATTGATGGGCGGCGGATTGGTTGCGCTGGTCGTAGGAATGATCGAACCGGGCGGCGTCCTCGTCAACAGTGTGGACCGGCTGGATTTCGCAGGTCGCGTCGAGACGATGGCGGACAACGCCGCACTGACCCATTTCACCTCGATATTCGTCGCAATGGCGCTCGTCACCATCATTGCGGGCCTCATGGTGGTGTGGAACACGGCGCACGAAGAGGGGCTCGACTGCACCGCAACGAGATACGGCCTGATGATGGCCGGGCTCGGCACCGGTGCGCTGATCCTCGGTGAGGGGATCGATCAGATGATGGTCATCGCTGTGAATGACGGCCTCGGTGGGGTCTTTGCGGCGGGGGAGCGCCGAGGTGATGCAGGTTGCTGTGTCGATGCACTCCGTCAAGGCCGGGATCGCAATCGTGGCCTTGCCGCTGGTGATGCTGGGTGCGAGCTCTGTGTCGATCGGCCTTCGACCGATCCTGCCCGCAGGGCTTCAGCGTGCAGCAGCGCTTGTTGTCTCCGTTGTCGGCGTCGTGTGGGCGGTCCTGTTCTGGGTGATCGCCTCGATCTTCGACTTCGAGGGGTGGAACGCCATCAACGGCATCGGGTCCGTCATTGCCCTCGTCTGGCTGATGATGCTGGGCCGCACGATGCAGTCCGGCACGATCGGCAGCCACAACAACACGTCAGTCAACGCGTAGCAGCCGGCTCCGGCTGACAGCCGGGGTCGGCGGGGCTGCCGCGGCCGTCAGGTCTTCGGCAGCAACTGGGTGGTCTCGATGATCCGCGAATCTTCCAGCGCCGCTGCGCGAATCGGCGCAATCGCGAGATAGTCAGGATCGCGGAACATCGCCACGAACTGAGCCCGTGTGGGATACCGGACGAGGATGGCGATGTCCCAGCGCTCATCGGTCGGGCCGATGGCGGTGACGCCGCCGCGTCCCATCCAGATGGGTTCGCCTCCGAAACGAGGGTGTAGCTCGGCGAATCGGCGGCCGTATTCCCGGTAGGCGGCCTGGCCAGACATGCCGTCAACGCCGTAGCCCGGCTCGGCGGTCTCGCGGTAGCGCAGCAGGTTGAGCATCACGACCGGTTCGTCGGGGTCGCCCTCCGCGACAGCGTCTATCTGGGCGGTTGAGGCGTGTTTGTGCACGAGGGCTCCTGTTCGGATCTTGGAGGGGGTCGGTCTTGCAGACCTGACGAGCCTGACAAATGCGGTGAACGCGGCGCAGCAGCTCAGGCCGAGCGAGGCCAGACAATCGGATAGTGATCGGTCTCCATCGGCGAGCCGGACTCCAGTTCGTCGTAGTGCAGTACGTCGGCGGTGCCGATGCGGGGGTCGTAGCGCACGTCGGTGCCGATGTAGCGCACCGCGTAGCCCCGGCGGGAGCGACCCGTGTTCGAGTTGCCCCGTGAGCCGTGCAGGACCATCGCCCAGAACGCGACAGCGTCTCCCGGCTGGAGGTCGAACGAGACGATGTCGTAGGCATCGCGGTCGGCCTCGACATCGGGAGCGGGTTCGTAGTCGGGATTCTGCTTGTAGTCGTGTGCGTTCGTGGGCGCAAAGGTGCGAGGCTGGAACCAGCGGTCCCAGGCGTGCGAGCCGCGTACGTACTCGACCCGGCCGCTGGTGGCATCGACCTCGTCGAGGGCGATCCAGAACGACATCACCTGGCGGCCCGATATCGGCCAGTACGGCTGGTCGTTGTGCCACGGCACCGGCTGGCTGGCGCCGGGTGCTTTCACGAAGAGCTGGTCGTAGTACATGCGCACGGTCGGCGAACCGAACATTGCCGACGCGTACTCGCCCAAGCGTGACCCGAGGACGAACTCGCGGAAGACAGGACGAAAGCGCCAAAGGTCCAGCCCGCCGAAGAAGCCAGTGGACTCATACGCGTGCGCTGTGGGGCTCGGGTTGGCCATCTCGGCAGCGACGCCCTCGCGCAGTCGCTCGACCCACTCAGCGCTGACCACATTGCGCAGCGCCACGACGCCATCGGCGCGGAATCGCTCGATGGTCTCGTCGTCGACGACCGCTGAATCGAGCACTGTCTGGCTCATCTTCGCTCCCTCGTCCCAAGGCGGTGGTTGATCTTGCCGTCATCGGACCCAATCCTGTGTCCGCTGCCGATGCTCCCAGTCAACACCCTCGCCGTGCCGCGGCGCCATGATCGCCGCGTCTCGACGGCAAGCGACTGGAATACGCAACCCTCACCGCTGACATGGCCGATATGGCTGCTGAACCCGTCCACGGCGAACCGTGGTAGCGGCTAGGAGTTCGAGTTGGCAGCGTTGATGTCTGCCACGGCGTCGATCAGTACACCGGTGTCGAGCTTCACGTCGCCCAACATGATTCGCATTGCCCGAACATCTACCTGAACGTGGGTCACGTCCTTGCTCAGCCCGCCGACGTCCGTGCGCAGCCCGCCGACATCTGTCCGTGCGCAGCCCGCCGACATCTGTGCGCAGCCCGCCGACGTCCGTGTGCAGCCCGTCTACGTCCCTGCGCAGCCCGCCGACATCTGTGCGCAGCCCGCCGACGTCCGTGTGCAGCCCGCCGACATCTGTGCGCAGCCCGCCTACGCTTTCGTCTAGACCGTCGAAGCGTTGATCCATGCGCTCGAAGCGTTGATCCATGTGCTCGAAGCGTTGATCCATGTGCTCGGTCAGCCGGTCCAGCTTCTCTGCGATGCTGTCGTCGGTGGCCATACGCGCAGCGTAACAGCAGCTACGCATCTGCAACAGCAGCCGGAATCGTCAGTTGTTCCCGCTGGTCAGCAGCGCAAGAGCGTCTGTGTACTCGGCGCGGGTGTGGGCTAGTTCCGCGGCGAGTACCCGCCATGTCTCTAGTTCTTCGTCGGAGACGCCGGTGTAGCAGCCAAGCAGTCCCGTGATGGCGTGGGCTTTCCTGATTTCAGCAGCGGCAGCGGTCACGTTGTCGATCTCGGTGATGACTTCCGCGACGCGGCGACTCATCACGTCAGCCCAATCAGCACTCCCAGTCAACACCCTCGCCGTGCCGCGGCGCCAGCGTTGCCGCGTCTCGGCGGTGAGCGACGTCCGCAGAGCCCAGGGGCGTCACCGGATCGGCGTTTCCGCGATGATCTGTGACCAGTATCGAGTGGCCCAGGAGACGACGTGAGCGACGCAGACAACACGGGCGAGTTGCCGCCCCGGCCCCACCGGGGCTGGACATTCGACGAGCAGCCGGTCGGCGGCGCCACACCGAGACCGATTTGATCGTGTACGCCACGCAGTTCGGTTTCGGAGAGGGTCTGTTCCTCGACGCGACCGCAGCCGAGCGAGCCGGCTACAGCGGCTGACTGGTGCCAGGCAGTCTCGTCATGTCGCTGGCCGAGGGCCTCGTGATCAGCGGTGGCGCGATCGCCGCACCGGATCGCCTATCTCGGCGCCACTGTGGAAGTAAAGGGCCCCACGAGACCGATTTGATCGTGTACGCCACGCAGTTCGGTTTCGGAGAGGGTCTGTCGAATGTCGCCTCGGCGCCACTGTGGAAGTAAAGGGCGACGGTCGAACCGAAGCCCGCCTCACCTCACGCGGCGAACGCACGTCACCAGCTCAGCCGAGATAGCCGGCTACGTCGACGCCACCCTTGATGCGTTCGGCCGGGTTGACGTGCTGTTCAACAACGCCGGCATCGAGGGCTCCTATGCCCCGATGATCGAGTACTCAGAAGAGTCTTTTGACCAAGTCCGCCGCGCTGGTGGCGTTCCTGGCATCAGACGACGCCAGCTACATCACCGGCAGCCTCTACCCCATCGACGGGGGCTACAGCGCCGGCCGCTGAATCGCGAGCAGCGCACACGAGGCCGCGTCTCCCAGCACCCGCTGGGCAGCGGCGATCGCTGTCGCCTGATGAGGCAATGAGCTCGACGCCAAGGAGTGCTGGGGTTCGAGGGCCATCGACGGTCGTACCAGCCTTCGGTGCTTGTTCCAGGGGCTGGCGTGTTGTAGCTCGGGTTGTCGGTCCACCACGACGGGGGGATCTCTGTGAGTATGTCGGATCCTTTGAGGGTGATCTGACCGACGTCGTGGGTCACGCTGACGCTGTATTCGTTCACGCCGGGCCCGAACGCCGGGGTGAGCACGACGGGGTGAGCACGGGGTGAGCGGGAGGTGGCGGGACGAAATTGCCAAGCTGCGGAGGGTGGTGGGCCGGGGAGGATTCGAACCTCCGTAGGCGAAGCCGACGGGTTTACAGCCCGCTCCCTTTGTCCGCTCGGGCACCGACCCAGGTCAGCATCGAAGCCTAAAGCGTCCCGACGCGCCAGCAACCAAACCAAGCGGACAATGACAACAAGCACGGCGTCCGCTCGGGCACCTACCCAGGCGAGCATCGAAGCCTTAGCGGCTCGAGCGTCATAGCAGCGAGCCACGGCACCTCGCTAGCTTTCGGTCATGCCTTCATTCGATGTCGTTTCCAAAGTGGACATGCAAGAGATCCGTAACGCCGTGGATCAGGCGTCCCGCGAGGTCGCCAACAGGTACGACTTCCGCAACACCGGCAGCAGCGTGGAACTCGGCGAGGACGCCATCAACATGCGCTCTGCCAGCGAGGATCGGCTGGCAGCGCTGCGAGTCGTGCTCGAAGAGAAGCTCGTGCGCCGTAAGGTCAGCCTGAAAGCCGTCAACTACGGCAACGTGGAGGAAGCATCCGGCGGCACAGTGCGCCAGGTCGCTGCCTTGCAGGCAGGCATCTCGTCTGACCGGGCCCGCGAGCTGAACAAGTTCATCAAGGGACTCGGCATCAAGGGCGTGCAGTCGCAGACCCAAGGCGATCAGCTGCGGGTGATGTCGAAGAAGCGAGACGACCTGCAGGCAGTTATCGCCGAGCTCACCGAGGGCGACTTCGACGTGCCGCTGCAGTTTGAGAACTTCCGCGACTGATGTCCGAGCTCAGATTGCCGGGTTTGATACCCGGGTCTCGCCGCCGGTCTAGATCGCCGGTCTAGATCGCTTCCTGCCAGGAGCCGTCGCGCAGGCGACGGATGCGCTCTTCCATCGGCGGGTGTGTGGTGAACAGGCCCTTGAAGCCCATCCGGCGGCTGGCCAGCGGGTTCGCGATGTACATCTGGGCCTGATTGGGACTGGCCAGGCTCGGGACCGTCTTCGACGTCCGATCCAGCTTCCCAAGCGCCTGGGCGAGCGGCTCACCGTCGCCGATGAGACGGGCAGCAGTTCGATCGGCCTGGTACTCGCGGCTGCGGCTGATTGCCATCTGCAGCAGCATCGCGGCAATCGGGGCCAAGAAGATGAGCAGCAGCTCGCCGATCGGGTTGCGGTCGTCGTCGCGCCCGCCGCCCCCTCCGAAGATCATGGCGAACTGCGCTATGTGGGCCGCGAACGTGATCGCGGTGGCAATCGCAGCGGCCACAGAACCGATCAGGATGTCTCGGTTGCGGATGTGGGCCATCTCGTGGGCCAGCACGCCGCGAATCTCGTACCAGTCGAGATTGCGGACAAGCCCTTCGGTGACGCACACCGCTGCGTGCGACGGGTTGCGCCCGGTGGCGAACGCGTTGGGCTGCGGGTCGGGCGAGATGTACAGCCGAGGCATCGGCAAGCCGGACAGCTCGCTCAGCTCGCTCATGATCGTCCAGTACTGGGGAAGCTGGTGCGGCTGGACTTCTTGGGCCCGGGCCGAACGGATGGCGAGCTTGTCACTGAACCAGTAGCTGCCGCCCACCATGACCAGCGCGATGACCACGGCGATGGTGAGGCCGCCCTGACCCCAGAAGCTGCCGATCCACAAGATGAGCCCGGCCAGGCCTGCCAGCAGGACCGTCGTCTTGGCCGTATTGCGCACGTCGATTGCCGCCTTTCTGCGGTCGCTTCGGGAGGACGTGCTCAGGCTAGCGACGGTCTTGATTCTGCCGAGGTCGCCTGCGGGGCCGGGTCACGGGTATGACGATGGGCGTGTCACTTCTTCGGTTCGACTCAACGACATCCGTGTCGCCGCCGCCGCCGAGCAGGTCCGGGGGTGAGCGTGTCAGTCCTTGGCTTCGACGAGACGCCAGTCGCCGGAGCCGGGGGCGTAGCGGTCTCGGAATTCGGGGTCGTAGGCGGCTGCGAGCTCGCTGGCGCGCCCGATCGAGGCCCGGTACGCGTCGATGAGAGCGTCCTCGGCGGCGTAGTCGAACGGGTCCTGCAGGCGCATCTCGGTGATGCTGCCGCGTTCGATCGGGTTGTCGCGCAGGTACTGGGCCGTCAGGCCGATCGCCTCGACGGCAGGCACGAGGTCGCGATACCCGAGGTCGCTGATGAGCAGATCGGGGCCGGTCATCTGGTGCAGCGAATGCTCGCCGCCCAGGAAGGGACGCACGGGGGTGGCGAGATCTTCGGGCAGATTCACGATGTCGAGTTCGACGGCGAGCGCGGCGGCGATGACCTCGATGGTCTGGCGGGCAGTGAGCACATGCTCATCGCTGATGTTGTACGCCTTGCCGGCTGCGGCGTCGGGATGGTCGACGGCAAGGGTGAGCGCATGCCCGGCGTTCGGACCGTAAGCGGCGGTGCGCAGCGTGAGGCCACCATCGGCGATGATGACCCGGCGACGACCGTCGATGATGCGCCGCACGATCAGCCACTCGCGGGGGTTGATCTGGCCCGGCCCGTAGATGAGCGGGTACCGGAAGATGGTCGCGCCCGGGTGGTGGTCGAACACGATGTCCTCGGTGGCGACAATCTTGGCCACCTTGTCGTTGGAATCGTCGACGGCGCGCTCCGCGCTCTCTCGGATCGGCACGAGCATGCCCGGCGGCCAATTGAGCTTCGGGCGGGCGAAGCCCTTGTAGGCCGGCACTCCCCCGACGGCCACGAACTGCCCGCAGCGGCCCGTAAAGAAGGGCGCCAAGTCGCGCAGCCGCCCGTACATGGCGTACACCACGTCAAAGGTGGCCCCGTCGAGGGCTGCTTCCACTTCGCCTATGCGAAACGGGTTGGTGTGAATGTGCGCCACGGTCGGCGGGATCGTGTCGACCTCATGGTTGCCCGTGTGCAGGATCTTCGTCTCGAAGCCGCGTTCGATCAGCCCGTTGACGACACCAGGACCAGTCGGCCCCGTTCCTCCGATGACCAGTGCTGTGTCGGGCATCCGCTCATGCTGTCAGGTCCGCCGGCCGCGTACCCAGATGGGCCTGCCACTAGCCGAAGACCCGCCTCAGCCACACGCCGACCGTTGGCTGGCCGTCTCGTTCCGGCGGCCAGGCATGACTGCCCCGTCGGAAGGTAGGTCACGCGGTACATCGATGTCGGCTTGAAGCGAGCCCGTTCCTGATGCTCTGCCAGCGGCCATTCACATCTGAGTTGGCATCGACGACGATCTTGGGTTTGCCGAGTGCGGTCCGACCCGGAACCTTCGCGTGAGCATCTTGGCTTCCTCCGCAACCTGATCGACGCCACCCATCTGTTCGATTCGAACGTCAAGCGATCCCACCGTCTCCTCGTAGAGGTGCCGTATGACGTGCTCGTCGTCAACAGGGCTCAACCAAGAGCAGACGCGGGTCAGTGGGACGAGCGGGTATCAATTGCAGTGCTACCTGACTTCGATGCCTTGGTCAGCAGCGACCTTCAGCATCCCCTCCGTGTATTCGATGGCGCGCACGCCGCCATCGTCATCGTCGGGTTCGAGTCGAAGCGCGACACCCTCCGACTCTTTGTCGTTACAGGCAGCACGAGCGAACCCGGCGACGCAGTCCCAACTGTGGGTCGTGGCGAAGATTTGGACGTTGTGTTCACGGGCGGCGCGAAACATGAGCCGCCAATAGTCCTGCTGCAGCGTGTGATGGATGCCGTTCTCGGCCTCGTTGATCAAGAGGAACCCATTTGCTGCATTTGCCACTGCGGCCCCGGCAGCGAACATCCGCACCGCGCCGTCCCCCAGACTTCGCAACGGAACTCTTCCACCCTCGGAGAGCTTCACGAGCACTCGTCGGCCGAACGATCTCCGTTGCCGAGCGACGACCGCCACTCCATCAAGATCAACCGAGCATGCCAACCGCAGTGCCTCTAATGCCAGCGGTTCACTGGGTGTGAGTGCAATTTCGTCCCAGAATTCGGCGATATCCCAGTTTGAAGGTGGTCCGGGGCCAAGTACGACACAGGCTGCATCCGGGGGCCATTCGACATCACCGCCACCACGTTGCGTACGCCAGCGACGTACCGATGCAGCATGCCGTCCGCCGAGTTCTCTATCGAACACAGGCTGGTAGTCAGGGAGTCCGTTGAATACCGTCTTCAGCACAGGCGCGTCGGGAAGCAAGACCCCGCTCGCCAGGCGACGCAGCCACTCCTCTGATAGATCATCCATGCGGACTGCTTCGATGCTCAACGCGGTAGTCGAGTCGGCCGACCCGATACTGATCTTGCTGCCGTACGTTGGCTGTCGACCGTGAAAGAGCGCCTCGAACGCGGGATACTCGCCCCGTTCTTCATCATCGTCGGCGTGTGACTCGAGTTCCTCACGGTCCATGAGGAACTCGTAGAGACACAGTGCACTGCCTCGCTGTGCGAACACTCGAGCAGCTTCAAGCACGGTGGTCTTGCCGACGCCGTTACGGCCTGCGAGCAATGTGACGCGGCCGAGGCGTCCGATGTCCAAGCGGTTGATGCCGCGGAAGCCGCGGATCGACAGCGAAGGCAGGTGCAGGCCGTCTGTCTGGGTGTCGTCGGACACGTCCTACCGCGGGGCTCCGTTGAAGCCGCAGGGTACCGCGCCTCGTTTGGGCCTCTGCCGACGAAAAACCAGCGGCGGTGACCTCCCAAAACTCAGTGGGGGTGGTAGCCGCTGTCGATGTAGAGGGTGGGGAGATCGAGGTCGCGGTACATGCGGACGTTGCGCATGTCGTCGTCGATGGCGAGGCGGGGGGTGAAGCCGCGCTCGAAGAGCTGTTGGGTCTGCTCGCCCTTGAACATGGGGGAAGGGCGGAAGTCGCCCATCGGCCTCATGATCAGCAGATCCCAGCGGAGCTTGTGCTCGTTGAGCCACTCGAGCGTCTCATCGGACACCCACGCCGGGCGCGAGGTGAGCGCCACCACCACGATTTCGGGGGCGAGCAGCACCAGCAGCTCGGCGACCTCTTCGAGGACATCGTCGTCGCCGACGTCGGCAAAGAACGAATCCCAGTCCCGCCACGGCCCGTCAAGATGGTGCTGGCGGTGGGCGGCGTCGGCGAGCACGCCGTCGATATCGACGATGACACAGTCCCCCGGCGGTACCGGGCCGTCACGCCACCACCAGTACCTCGGCAGCGCGTCGTCGGGTGCAGTCAAGCGAGGCTCAGTCCTCGGAGGGGGATTCGGCTGCGCGGGTGCGGATCTCATCCACAACGCCGGCGTCGGCGAGGGTGGTGGTGTCTCCGAGCTGTCGGCCCTCGGCGACATCTCGCAGCAGGCGCCGCATGATCTTGCCCGAGCGGGTCTTGGGCAGGTCTGGTACCAGCACCACGGCCTTGGGCCGGGCAATGGCCCCCAGCTTGGTGGAGACGTGCTGGCGCACTTCTTCCCGCAGCGCATCGGAGGCCTCGTGGCTGCCGCGCAGGATCACGTAGCCCACGATGGCCTGGCCAGTGGTGGCATCAGTGGCGCCCACCACGGCGGCCTCGGCCACCGACGGATGGTCGACCAGCGCCGACTCCACCTCGGTGGTCGAGATCCGGTGGCCCGACACGTTCATCACGTCGTCGACGCGCCCGAGCAGCCACAGGTAGCCGTCGTCGTCGATCTTGGCGCCGTCGCCCGCGAAGTAGCGGCCCTCGTAGGTGTTCCAGTAGGTCTGCCGGTAGCGCTCCGGGTCACCCCAGATGCCACGCAGCATCGACGGCCACGGCTCGGTGACGGTCAGGTAACCGCCGCCCCGCTCCACCGTGTTACCGGCGTCGTCCACCAGCTCCACCGAGATGCCGGGCAACGCATGGGTGGCCGAACCTGGCTTGGTGGTGGTGACGCCCGGCAGCGGCGTGATCATGTGACCGCCCGTCTCGGTCTGCCACCAGGTGTCCACGATCGGGCAGGTGCCGCCGCCGATGTGGGTGTGGTACCACATCCAGGCCTCGGGGTTGATCGGCTCGCCGACGGTGCCCAGCACTCGCAGGCTGGACAGGTCGTGGTCCTCGAGGGCGGCCGCGCCCCACTTCATGAACGTGCGGATCGCCGTGGGCGCCGTGTAGAGCTGCGTCACCCCGTAGCGCTCGATGATGTCCCACAGCCGGTCTTTCGGCCAGCTCGCCCGGTCGGCCGCGCGGAACTCCGGGCGCGGCGTATCAGGCGTTCCCTCGTACATCACCGACGAGGCGCCGTTGGCGAGCGGGCCATAGACGATGTAGCTGTGGCCGGTCACCCAGCCGATGTCGGCCGCGCACCAGAACACGTCGGCGTCGGGCTTCAAGTCGAACACGTAACGGTGCGTGAACGCCACCTGGGTCAGGTAGCCGCCGGTGGTGTGCATGATGCCCTTGGGCTTGGCCGTGGTTCCCGAGGTGTACAGCAGGTACAGCAGATCCTCGGAGTCCATGTGCTCGGGCGGGCAGTCGGGCGAGGCGTCGGCCATCAGGTCGTGGTACCAGTGGTCGACGCTGTCGTTCCACGCAACGTCCTGGCCGGTGCGGCGCACGACGACCACGTGCTCAATGGTCGAAGTGGCGGCCACCGACGCGTCGACTGTGTCCTTCAAGCCGAACGGATCGCCGCGCCGGTATCCGCCGTCGGCGGTGATCAACAGCTTCGCCGATGCATCTTCGATGCGATCTGAGAGCGAGTCAGCCGAGAACCCGCCGAACACCACCGAATGGGCAGCGCCGATGCGGGCGCACGCCAGCATCGCCACCGGCAGCTCGGGAATCATCGGCATGTAGATGCACACCCGATCGCCGCGCTCGACGCCGAGTCCACGCAGCACGTTGGCGAACTTGCACACCTCGTCCAGCAGGTCGGCGTAGGTGATGGTGCGGGTATCGCCGGGCTCGCCCTCCCACCAGTACGCCACCTTGTCACCGCGGCCGGCCTCGACGTGACGGTCCAGGCAGTTGTAGGACACATTCAGCGTGCCGCCGATGAACCACTTGGCGAACGGCAAGTCCCATTCGAGCACAGTGTCGAAATCGCGGAACCAGGTGACGTGCTCGCGGGCCTGTCGCGCCCAGAACGCCAGCCGGTCAGCGGCCGCCTCGTCGTACAGCGACCGGTCTGCCACAAGCGCTGCGGATCGGAACTCGTCGGAGGGCTCGAAGATGCGGTCCTCGACGTAGTAGTCCTCGATCGTCGCTTCGGTCGTTGCGTCAGCCATCGGTACCCCCGTTGCGTCGTGCTGCATCCGAGCGGATCCGGTCGCTACCGCGCCGATCCGTTCAGCCAGATTCGCAGAGTAGTTGCCGCCCGCTCGGCGTCTCTGTGCCGAAGGTGAAAATCTGTAGCCATATATGCATATCTTCGAATATGGTTAGCCATATGAAGACGACCATCAATCTCCCCGACGGCCTCGCCGAGGAAGCGAAGAAGTGTGCCGCCAAGCGCGGCTGCACCTTCACTGCGCTGGTCGTCGAGGGGCTGCATCGCGTGCTGCAGGAGTCACCTCCAGCACCTCGGTCACCGTTGCCCACCTGGGGCAACAAGGGTGACCGTGTTCTCATCGACTTGGAAGACAAGGAAGCTCTCTGGGAAATCCTCGACGCCGACGGTTGGAAGTGATCCTCCCCGACGTCAACGTTCTCGTCTACGCCTACCGCGGCGACTTGGACCAGTACGAGGTGTTTCGTCCCTGGCTAGAGACTGCCCTCGACGGGCCAGAAACAATCGGCCTTGCAGATGTGGTCCTCACCGGCTTCCTACGCGTGGTGACGAATCGAAAAGCCTTTGCCAACGCCACGCCAATCCAAGCGGCGATGTCGTTCGTCGAAGAGCTTCGCTCGGCGCCACTGTGTCGACCGTTACTGCCGGCCGACGCGACATGGCGCCAATTGGCGACGTTCGTCGAGAGGGACCTCTACATCGTCAGCAACCTCGTGCCCGACGCATGGATCGCTGCCCTCGCAGTGTCGAACGGAGCTCGGCTCGCCACGGCTGACGCTGGCTTCGCGCGTTTCGACGGCCTGACCTGGTTCAACCCTGAACTCACGGTCTAGCGCTGCGTTCGCAAACGTGTGCTGCTTAGGTTCAACCGGTCGTCGGCGAGCCGGGTGCTGGCGTTGCGCAGTGCTCACGAGCTGCGTCAGCGGGGCCTGACGGTGTTTGCGCCCGCACAGCAAAATCAGTGGCGCCACGCGACCTGTTGATCCGGCGGCTGCGGTGATCGGGCGGCACCCATGTCCGGGCCGAGTGCGCTGGGTTGCGGTATGTGGGGTGTGTGCGCTGGGTTGCGGTATGTGCGGTGTGTGCGCTGGGTTGCGGTATGTGGGGTGGTGGGGTGAGTGGGGTGGGTTGCGGTATGTGGGGTGAGTGGGGTGGCGCTGGTGTCGGTTCGGATGCGGTGATGCCGTTGGGGGGTTGTTTCGAGGCTTTCGTGTCACACCCCGTATTTACAGTCATTGTCATGAAGCGCTCAGACGTTCACAGCGATTCAGCGGCGGGAATGCCGACCGGCTCCGTGGCGCCGAGCGGCACGGCTGTGGCCGTGCCGGCGGCGCCTGCCGCCGGGCCGCTTGGACCGCTGCCGCCTTCAGCCACGCCGGTTGGGCCGGTGTCGCTTCCGGTTGAGCCGGTTGAGCCGGTGTCGCTTCCGGTTGAGCCGGTTGAGCCGGTTGAGCCGGTTGGGCCGGTGTCGCTTCCGGTTGGGCCGGTTGGGCCGGTTGAGGGTGTGCTGTCGGTGCTGTCCGGGGCGCGTGACATGGTCGCCCGAGCGTCACGGGTAACCGCTCGGCGACGCAGACTGCGAGACGCTCATCGATGTCGTCGCCGTCGCGTCTCGGCTGCGCTCGGCCACAGACGTGCTGTTGCTCGCAGCGACTGGCGCTCTCGAAGCCGCCCGCCCGGGGTCGGGCCGCGCGGCGTTGGTTGAGCGGGCGCGTGTGAGCAAGCGCTACGCGAAGCGCACTGTGGAGGTCAGCGAACAGGTCGCGCAGATGCCGAATGTGGCACGCGGCCTCGCTATGGGCGAGCTGAACGTTGAGCACGCCCAGGTGCTTGCCGACGCTGCGCGGCGCACCAGCCCCGACGCGGTCGACACCGCAGCAGAACTGCTCGAAGCCGCCGCCGTGGTGTCGCCCGAGACTCTGCGCGACCAGGCCAAAGCGTTCGCGGCGCTCCACGACCCCGCTGCTGCTGAGTGCGAGCTGGGCCGTCAGCGCCGCGAGCGCTGCGCGTCGTTGTTCGTCGATGAGTCCACCGGGATGGGCGTGCTGCACGCCGAGTTCGACCCGGCCAGCTTCGCGTTCGTGCGCCAAGCGCTCGAGAACTACAACGACGCCCTGTGGCGTCTCGACGGCGGACGCGACGGCACACCCAACCAGATCCGCGACAACCGCCAACGCCTCGCCGACAGCCTGTTCGAAATGATCACCGACCGCAACGCCCTGGTCACCATCGACCACCTCGCCGCACACACCCCCAACCCTCGGGACGACGTTGGCGGAGGGAGCGGCCGCGGCTCGGAAAGCGATGTCGCCGCCGAGGGCCCGGCGGGCCGATCAATCGATCGGTGGCGGCCAGTCCAGGCACCCAACCAGCTCATTGTCATCGCCGAGATCGGCGTCATCGACGGCACCAAGCCCGACGGAACCTGCGAACTGCTCGGCGCCGGACCCGTCCCGCCGTCGATCCTCGACAACCTCTCGCCCGACACTCGCATCGCAGGCGCACTGTTCGACGCCAACGGAGAAATCCTGTGGCTCGGACGCAGCCGCCGACACGCCAGCGTCGCCCAGCAACTCGCCGTCGCGATACCCGACCGCGGCTGCGTTCTGTGCCGCGCACCCATGCATCACTGCCGAAACCACCACATCGACGAATGGGCAGCCGACAACGGCAACACCGACGTACCGAATCTCGCAGCCCTGTGCAACGACTGCCACAACAAGCTCCACAACAGCAACGAACGCCTCGCACGACGCCCCGGCCCTCGCCGATGGGCCACCGCACCCCGCACGACCGCCACCGGCGATACCAGCGACACGACGGCGACAGGGCCACGTCGGGCGGGTCGTCCTGGTCGCCGACGCGCAAGATCCAGCCAGACCAGCGACACGACAGCGAAAGGGCCACCGTGATCCCAACCCTCGCGGTGGGCGACACCACCACCAACGCCACGCCCCGCCACACTGGCGACACTGACGACACTGACGACACAGCTACACCGAAGACACCAGCTACACCAGCTACACCGAAGACACCGAAGACACAGCCACACCCTGCAACACACCCACCAACGCGAACGGCCGCGGCAGCGTGATCGTTCGCGATCACGGCACTTGCAGGAGCACCGTCAACCTGCTGACGGGGACAGCCGCCGGTCGGCTGGGGCGCAGGTTCTCAGCCGATCCGCCACTCGGCGGCCCAGAACGCACCGAAGCTGCGAGGGTCGACCAGTGCCGAGGCTTCGTCAAGGAGCGCTCGTGCAGCGAGGGTCTCGGCGGTGGGGTTGACGCGGGTGCGTTCCCACAGCGCACCTGCGGCTGCGGTCATCGACTCGATGCCGTGTGCTGCGAGCCAGTCGGCCTGTGGGGACATCCTTGCTCCCGACGGCAGCTGATCGAACGCCACCTCGCACGTGATGTCAGCGGTGCCTGGCGCGGCGAGCGGGTCGTCAGCCCGACGTTGGGAGCGGTAGGTCCGCAGCCACTGTGCCTGCGGTCGCTGCGCCAACTCGGCTGTCGTGCGCACGCCGTAGTCGAAGATGAGCACTCGGCCTGCTTCGAGCAGCCTCAACGCCCTTCGCACCCACACCGAAGCGCGCAGCTGCAGTGGAATCCGGCTGCCCACGGGCGCGTCGGGTACAAGCGCTGTCGCCATCGCGCTGGCGTCGTCGGGCGCCGGTTGGCGGACTTGCGTCACCCGCTGCTCGTCGACTTCGACATGCACTTCATCCCAACCAGTCGGTGCGCGCTCAAGCAGGCGGATCGGCAAGTTGTCGAGCAGCTCATTGGCCAAGACGACGCCCACGAACGGCCCTGCGGGCAGGTCAGCCAGCACCGCGGCCTCGCCGGCAATTCCCAGCGCTGCTTGGCGCTGCGATTCGGTCCGCTCGACCATCACGTAGCGAACTGCCTCACGGCAGCCCTCGACTGCGGCGAGCACATCGCGGCACAGTGTCCCCCGGCCTGCACCGCCCTCGATGACGACGAAGGGATCTGGGCGGCCCATCTCGATCCACGTCCGGTCCAGGTAATTCGCCACGCACCGAGCGAACAACGAACCCAGCTCGACCGATGTCGCGAAGTCGCCGTCACGCGTACCCGGATGTCCTCCGCGTTCGTAGAAGCCGCCAGCGCCGTACAAGGCCTCGTCCATGTAGGCGTCGAAGCGCAGCACTTCGGGCATCAGTCCCAGTCTGGAGGCCATGCGAGCGCCGCGCCGCGCGGCAACTCTCGGATCCCGGGACTCACGAATCGCTGGCGAGCTGCGACGAGACTGCGTGTCGCAGTGTGTGGCCGCAAACGGCCGGATCAGCCGCCGATATCGAACACTGAGACGGTGCCGAAGTGGCTGACCAGCCCGGGGAAGATGCCGGTGAGCAGCGTCGCGAGGGCCGTGATCACCAAAGCCGCCGCCAGCGCGCCGGTTATCGGGATCGGACCCGGCACGAAGGGCACCATCGCCGTGCGGCGCTCGCGCGCCTCGACTGAAACGCCAGCACCGTCCTGGGCAGCAGCCAGCTCGGGCTCGCCACCAGCACCGTCTTCGGCAGCAGCCAGCTCGGGCTCGCCACCAGCGGATTCCAGATCGGCGGACTCGTCGGCGGATGTGTCGATGCCGACCTCGACGGTGGGGGGCACCGGCTGGAACCACATCTGCACCAGCACCCGCGCGTAATAGCCGAACGCGATGACGGCGTTCACCGCAACCAGCGCAGCCAGCACCCAGCCCGCCGGCGTGCTGGCATCCGCCAGTGCCCGGAACACGACGAACTTGGCAAACCAGCCGCCCGCCGGCGGAATGCCCGCCAACGCGGCCAGGAACAGCGTCATCAGCACCGCGATGCCGGGCGCGTAGCTGAACAGTCCGCCGTAGCTCGTGATCGCGCCCGAACGAGTCCGGCGTGACACCGCCAGCACCACGCTGAACGCCCCCAGGTTCATGAAGGCGTAGATGATCATGTAGACGACCACCGCCTCCCGTGCGCTGGCCAGCGTCGCGGACGAGCCTTCGTAGGCCACCGCGAACGGCACCAGCATGAAGCCGCCTTGGGCGATGCCCGAGTAGGCCAGCATTCGCACGATGTTGGTCTGGCGCAGCGCGATGAGGTTGCCGACCGTCATCGTCACCGCAGCCAACGCCCAGAAGAACGGCTGCACCACATCGGCAGCGCCTTCGAAGGCGACGAACACGAGTGCCAGCAGCGCCACCATGCCAGCCGACTTGGACGCCACGGACAAGAACGCCGTCACCGGCGTAGGCGCGCCCTCGTAGGTGTCTGGCGCCCACGTGTGGAATGGCACCGCCGAGACCTTGAAGGCGAACCCGATCAACACGAACAGGACCGCCACGATGACGAGCGGGCTCGAATCCCCGCTCAACCCCGCCGCGATCGTGCCGAAGTCGGTTCCGCCGGTCACGCCGAACAGCAGCGACATGCCGTAGAGCATCACTGCGGACGCAAAGACACCCATCAGGTAGTACTTCAGGCCCGCCTCATTCGAGCGCGGCCCGCCCTTGCGCCACGCAGCCAGCATGTACACCGGGATCGACAGCAACTCCAAGGCCACGAAGACGCTGACGAGGTCGCGTGAGCTGGCCATCATCACCATGCCCAACAGCGACGTCAGCAGCAGCGTGTAGTACTCGTTCTCGTAGTAATCGCCGTCGCGCACGTAGTCGACCGACATCAGCACGACGATGTAACCGACCAGCACGAACAGTGCCTTGAGCACCAGCGAGAAATCGTCAACGACGTACGCGCCGCCGAACATGGACCGCGGATCGCCGCTGTCCACCGCAAGGGTCAAGATGGGCACCAGCGTCGCCAGCAACCCGACGCCAGCGAGCGTCGGCATCAGGCGGCGCGCCTTGTCGTCGAACGCGATGTCCGCAACCGTGACGAGGGTGCCCACAGCCAGCAGCGTCAGCTCGGGTGCGAGCGCATGCCAGTCGAGGGCCGGCCGAACGAAGGCGAGCATCACATCCACCGTCAGCCGCCGGTCGCTGCCGTGATGCTCGCAGCGATGCCGTGCGACACATCATCGACCATGCCGTAGATCAGGTTGGGGAAGATGCCAAAGACCACCATCGCCAGCAGCAACGGCATCCACGCGGTCCACTCGAACCGATTCACATCGGCAATGACGTGCCCATCCCACTCGGAACTCGGCTCGCCGAACGCACTGCGCTGGAACAGCCACAGCAGGTAGCCGGCAGCGAACACCGTGCCGACCGCAGCGATGACCATGTATGTGCGGAACGTCTCCTCCGGCAAGCCGGCGCCAGGGTTGTAGGCCGACAGGATCGCCGGGAACTCACCCCAGAATCCGGCCAGTCCGGGCAGGCCGAGCGAGGCCATCGCGGAGATGCCCAGAATCCAGCCCATCCGCGGCGCCGATTTGAGCAGGCCGCCCAGCCGGCTGATCTCGAGCGTGTGATACCGCTCCTTCACCGAGCCGGCCACGAAGAACAGCATCCCGGTGATGATCCCGTGCGCCACCATGCCGTACACCGCAGCGTTGATGCCGAACTCGGTCAGCGTGGAAATGCCGAGCATCACGAAGCCCATGTGTGCGACCGAGCTGAAGGCGATGAGCCGTTTCATATCGGTCTGCGCCAGACAGGCCAGCGCACCGTAGATGATGCCGATGACCGCCAAGAGGCCAATCCACGGCGCCCACGCCTTCGCTCCCTCGGGCAGGAACGGCAGCGCGATCCGCACGAAGCCGTAGGTGCCGAGCTTCAGCAGGATCGCCGCCAGAATCACCGATCCCACCGTGGGAGCCTCGGTGTGGGCGTCGGGCAGCCACGTGTGGAACGGGAACATCGGCACCTTGATGCCGAAGCCCATGAACAGACCGGCGAACACCAGCACCTGGGTTCCCTTGGCGATCCCAACACCGGCGACGCGGGACAGCTCGCGCATGTCGAACGTCTCCAGCAGCGCGCCGTTGCCGTCGCGCGACAAGAAGAACAGCGCCACGAAGCTGACGATCATCAGCGCCGAGCCGAACAGCGTGAACAGGAAGAACTTGAGCGAGGCGTAGCGCCGGTTCTCGCCGCCCCACACGCCGATCATGAAGTACATCGGCAGCAGCACGACCTCGAAGAACACGAAGAACAGGATCAGGTCCTGCGCCACGAACGTGCCGTTCATGCCCGAGCCCAGAATCAGAATCAGAATCAGGAATGCCTTGGCATTGCCCGGCTCTGGGATGTGGTCCCACGAGTAGATGATGCACAGCGGCACGATCGCCAGCGACAAGATGAGCAACGGCATCGACAACCCGTCGAGTCCGACGATGTACTTCGCGGAGATGGCGTCGATCCAGTGCTTGTCGACCACGAACTGCAGCGTCCCGGCATTGCCGTAGTCGAAGCTGAACAGCAGGTACACGCCGACGGCGAGCGCCGCCAGCGAGGACAGCAGTGCGATCAGCTTCAGCTCGGCCTCGCGGGCGCTCGGCACCAGCATCATCACGAGCGCGCCGATGACCGGCAGGAACACCGCGAGGCTCAGCGCCCAAGCGTCGAATCCAGTTGCGTCCACGCTGTCTCTCCCTAGCTCTCGATGCTCTGGCGGTGACTGGGTTGGCCACAGTCGGGCATGGCTTGACCCCTCACAGCACGATCACGAACACGATGGCGGCGACTGCGGCTGTTCCGAACAGCAGCGAGCCGTAGTTCTGGACCTTGCCGGTCTGCATGCCCCGCAGACCCTGACCGCCCGCATCGGCACCGCTGGCGATCGCGTTCACGCCGCCGTCGATGGTGCCTTGGTCGATCCAGCGGTACACCCAGCGGCCACTGTCGCGGGCCGTCTCGCCGGCGGTGTCCACGACCTTGTCGATCACGTTCTGGTTGACCCAGTTGGCGGCCCGGGCGATCGGTGCCTTGATCGACCCGACGATGATGTCGGTGTAGAGACGGTCGAGGTAGTACTTGTTCTCGAGGAACGTGTACCCGGCCTTGGCGTAGCGGTTGCGCTCGGTCAGCCCGTGCGGGCCGGAGTTGCGCCAGTAGTACAGGAACGTGATGGCAATGCCGGCCAGCGCCAGCGCGAGGCCGACCAGCGCCAGAATCAGCGATGGATCGGGATGCGACAGCCCGACGGCGTTCAAGTAGATCGACGGCTCGGCGTAGGTCTGGACGCGGTGTGCGAAGCCTTCCAGCCCGATCGGCGACAGCACCCCCGCGGGCAGGTTGAACACGCCCGCCACCACCGCCATGCCGGCGAGGATCCACAGCGGCACGGTCATCATCTTGGGCGACTCGTGCGGGTGGCCATGGCCCCGGTACTCGCCCCAGAACGTGTACCAGATGACCCGCGTCATGTACGCGGCGGTCATCAACGCCACCACGCAACCGAAGATGAGCATGAGCGGGTAGGCGCGTTGCTGGCCCGCTAGGGCCCCGAGCAAGATCTCGTCCTTGGACCAGAACCCGGCAAACGGGAACACACCCGCGAGCGCCAAGGTTGCGATCACGAACGTCTTGTAGGTGTGCGGCATGTGCTTGCGCAGGCCGCCCATCTCGCGCATGTCGAAGGTGTGGTGGGCGGCATGGCTGACCGAGCCGGCACCCAGGAACAGGCAGGCCTTGAAAAAGGCGTGCGTGAACAGGTGGAACATCGCCGCGGTCCACGCCCCCACGCCCAGAGCCATCACCATGTAGCCGAGCTGGCTGACCGTGGAGTAGGCCAGCACCTTCTTGATGTCCCACTGGGCAAATGCCAGCCCGGCACCGATGAGCGCGGTGAAGCCTCCGATGAACGCCATGAGGTTGATCGAGGAGCTGCCGATGGACAGGCCTTCGTAGAAGACCGGGTACAGCCGAGCAATCATGTACACGCCTGCCACCACCATGGTCGCCGCGTGGATGAGCGCCGAGACCGGCGTCGGGCCGGCCATGGCATCGGGCAGCCACGTATGCAACGGGAACTGGCCCGATTTGGAGGCCACCGCGGCCATCAGCGCAATTGCGGCGATGAGCAGGGCGAAGTGCTCGGTCCCGGCCTTCTCGGGGACCATGCGGTTGATCGTGTCGATGTCGAAGGTCTTGAAGGTGCCGTAGAGGATGATGACGCCGATGATCAGGCCGATGTCGCCGACGCGGTTCGTGAGGAACGCCTTCAGCGAGGCGTCAGTGTTGGGCCGTTCCTCCCACCAATGCCCGATGAGCACAAAGCTGCACACGCCCACCAGCTCCCAGCCCACGATCATCTGAACCAGGTTCTGGGCCATGACGAACAGGAGCATCGCGGCGGTGAACAGGCTCAGGAAGGCGTAGTAGTGAACGAAGCGCCGATCGCCCTTCACGTATTCGCTGGAATAGACGTGCACCAACAGCGAGATCGAAGTGACCACGATCAGCAACAGCACCGTCGTGCCGTCGACCAGGGTGCCGACGGTGAAATCAACGCCGGCGTTGGACCACCAGCCACTGAACGTGCTGATGACCGGCTCGGTGCCCGTCGAACCGTGACCGTCATCGGCGCCATGGCCGTCATCTTCAACGACGCCGTGTCCGTCATCTTCTGCGGCGAGATTCTCGCCACCGCTCATCGCGCCAGCGGCTGCGTAACCCTCACTCACACCCACGAGGGCATGGCTGTCGGTGTCATCGGGACCGGCGGTGCCGTCCTCGACTCGGACGATCCAGGCCGCGGCGGCGATCATCGAGAGCACCCAGACGATGCCCACCGCCGCGATGCCGACGCGATGCACCCGGTCCGCGCCGATGACGCTGCGGCCGAACAGCAGGATCACGACGAACGAAATCGCCGGGATCAGCGGGATCAGGAACGCGTTCTCGAGCATCCACATGGGCGTCCGCTCAGCCCTTCATGAGGTCGAACTCATCGACCGCGATCGATTTGCGGTTGCGGTACAGCAGCAGCACGATGGCCAGGCCCACGCCGACCTCCGCGGCCGCCACCGCAATGATGAACAGGGCGAACACCTGCCCCGACACCACGTTGTGCTGCACCCCGAAAGCCACGAGGTTGAGGTTCACTGCGTTCAGCATCAGCTCGATGGACATCAGCACCATCACGCCGTTGCGACGAGCCAGCACGCCATAAACGCCCACGGAGAACAACACGGCTCCAAGCAGCAGGAACTGGTTCAACAACACGTGGTCACCTCGTTCGCGTCAGTCCCGACGCGCCAGCACCACGGCGCCGATCAGCGCTGCGAGCAGCAGGACTGAGACGGCCTCGAACGGGATGATGTATTGCGAAAAGACCGAGTCCCCCACGTCCGCTGTCCGGAAGACCTGACCGTCGTCGCGTAACAGGTCGCTGCCGAACTCATTGAGCACGGCGTAGACCACCACGCCGCCGAGCGCCACGGCGGAGATGGCAGCGACCGGCCACGATGCGCCGGTCATCTGGGCCATTCGCCCTATTGGCGCTCGGGTGAGCATGATGCCGAACAAGAACAACACCGTCACTGCGCCGATGTAAACGAGCACCTGTGTCGTGGCGATGAACTCGGCGGTGAGCAGCACATACTGCGCGCCCAGCCCGCCCAGCACCGCTACGAGGAACAGGGCCGCGTGCACGATGTTGCGCGTCGTCACCATGCCGACCGCGGCCAGCACGACAACTGCCGCGATGATGCCGAAGGCAATGTTCTGCGCGATCATCCCGGCAGCCCTACCCGTTCGTCTCGGCGCCGGCGGGCACTGCATCATCGGCGCCCAGCTTGCGCGCCGGCACTGCATCGTCGGCACCGAGCTTGCGCGCGGGCGCCATGTCATCGGGTCCGAAGGAGGGCACGTCGAGGACTTTCTGCTCCGACCCGGGCTCGTAGGCCAGGAAGGCCGGCACGGTCTCCATCCACTCGCCGAGGCGGATGCGGTCATGCAGCAAGTCGGCGATGCTGGGCTCGGAGTATTCGTACTCAGGCGTCCAGAACAGTGCGTCGAACGGGCAGACGTCGACGCAGATGCCGCAGTACATGCACAGCGCGTAGTCGATGTCGAACCGGTCGATGAAGTTGACCGTGCGGGCCTTGCCGCCCGCACGGCGCGGCGGCGCCTTGACTTTGTGCCCCTCGATGTAGATGCACCAATCCGGGCATGACCGCGAACACAGCATGCATGCCGTGCAGTTCTCCTCGTGCAGCGCGATGACACCGCGGGCACGGTCGGGCGGTGCTTCCTTCTCGTGCGGGTACTGGACGGTCACCGCGCCCTTCTGCGGGGCAGGGATCAGCGTGCGCCAGCCGCGCTTGGGGAACAGGGTGCGCAGGGCGGTCTTGCCCGTGACGCCGAGTCCTTTGATCAAGCCTGGGAGTTGTGGCATCTCAAAACACGACCTTGAAGATTCCGGTGAGAACGATGTTCGCCAGTGACAGCGGGATGAGCAGTTTCCACGCGAACTTCTGCAGCTGGTCCTCTCGCAGCCGCGGATACGTGAACCGGATCCAGAAGATGAACAGCGACACCAGCAGGATCTTGCCCAGCATCACGACGGGGCCGAGCACGTTCAGGATCGGTGCGTCGACGGCGAAGCCCGGGATCCACCATCCGCCTAGGAACAACACCGATGCGAGCGCCGCGAACGCAAACGCGGTGCCGAACTCGGCCATGAAGAACAGCAGGAAGCGAAAACCCGTGTACTCGACATGGAAGCCGCCGACGAGTTCGGTCTCTGCAACGGGCATGTCGAACGGGGTCTGTGTCAGCTCGGCCTGCGCGGCGATCATGAAGATGACGAAGCCGGCGAACTGGGTGAGAATGAACGGGTTGCCGAAGATGCCGATGCCGAAGATGTCGCCCGTGGCCTGGGCCTTGACGATCGTTTGCAGGTTGAGCGATTCGGCCTGGATGACCACGCCCATGACGGCGAGGATCAACGGCAGTTCGTAGGCGATCAGCTGACCGGCGGCTCGCAGCCCGCCGAGCAGCGCGTACTTGTTGGCCGATGCCCAGCCCGCCATGAGGATGCCCAGCACCGACAGCGACGAGACCGCCATCGCGTAGAAGATCCCTGTGTCGAGCTCTTCGACCACTGCGTTGGGGCCTGTGGGCAGCACGACGTAAAGCAGGAACGTGGAGGCCAGCACCACCACTGGCGCCAATCGGAAGACGCGCCGGTCGGCAGTGGCGGGATTGATGTCCTCCTTCTGGAGGAACTTCACTGCGTCGGCAATGAGCTGCAGCGAGCCGTAGGGGCCGGTGTCGTTGGGCCCGAGCCGGCTCTGCATGAACGCCATCATCTTGAACAGGAAGAGGTAGACCAAGATGAGCGAGGCCGTCGGGATGATGACCAGCGCAATGCCCAGCTTGATGCTGGTCTGGGCCCAGTAGGCCAGCCCCAAGAGCTCTCCAGCATCGAGACCAGTACTCAATAGTTCAGTACTCAATAGATCTGGGCTCACCGGTCGATGTCCCCGAGGATGAAGTACAGCGAGCCCAAAATGGTGATGATGTCGGGCACGTAGGTGCCGCGCATCACCCAGGGCACAACCGAGACGTTGTTGAAGCTGGGCGTGCGGATCTTCACCCGGAACGGTCCCAGCCCGCCCTTGGACACCACGTAATAGCCCATCTCGCCGAGCGGGTTCTCGGTGGAGACATAGGCCTCGCCGGCGGGCACCTTGATGATCAGCGGCACCTTGGCCATGATCGGCCCCGACGGAATGCCCTCGAGCAGCTTGTCGACGATGCGGGTGGCCTCGCGGGTCTCCTGCAGGCGCACCCAGTAGCGCGCGAAGGAGTCACCGTCAGGGTGCGTCCACACTCGCCAATCCACCTGATCCCAGGCCAGGCCGGGGTTGGCGTCGCGGCGCAGGTCCCAGTCGACCCCGCTGGCGCGCAGGTTGGCACCTGACAGGCCGTAGTTCAGCGCCACGTCCGACGGGATCACGCCGACGCCGCGGCAGCGTGCTTGGAAGATCTCGTTGCCGACGAGCAGGTCTTCCATCTCGTCGCAGAATTCGCGCATCTTGGCCATCACGGCGTGCGTCTCGGCGATCCAGCCACGCGGCAGGTCGTCCTTCAGGCCGCCGATGCGGTCGAAGTTGGGGTGAAAGCGTCCGCCGGTGACCTCTTCGATCTGGTTGAGCACGCGCTCGCGGTCACGGAAAGCGAAGAACACCGGAGTGAGCGCGCCCACCTGCATGCCCATGTCGCCCAAGAACAGCGACACGTTGGCGATGCGGCTCAGCTCGAACAGGATCGTGCGGATCCACTGGGCTCGGGGCGGCGCCTCCACCCCCATGAGCTGCTCGGCAGCGAGGATGAACGGCACCTCGTTGGCGAAGCTGCCCAGCCAGTCGATGCGGTTGATGAGCGTGGTGCACTGCGGGTAGGTGCGGACCTCGCACAGCTTCTCGTAGCCGCGGTGCATGTAGCCCATGATCGGATCGGCCGTGATGACCTGTTCGCCGTCGAGCTGGCAGGCGATGCGCAACGTACCGTGCGTGGCAGGGTGCTGCGGTCCGATGTTGAGCAGCATGTCGCCGGTGTCGAGCTCGACTTTGACGCGGGCATCGGCCGCTTGCGCGGCGACGTAGGCCGCCTGAGAGCGCAGTTCGGCTGCAGAGGATCGGCTCATCCAGCTTCACCTGAGGCTTCGAATGCGGCCATCACCTCGGCCTCGAGCTGGGCTTCGAGCTCGGGCGGGATTTCCTCGATGTCCACGACGCCGGGCCAGGGCTTCACGGCCCGAGCCAGCAACGGGAAGTCCTTGCGGAGCGGGTGGCCCTCGAACTCGGTCGGCAGGTAGATGTGTGCCAAGTTGGGATGACCCTCGAAGCTGATGCCGAACATCTCGTGGGCTTCGCGCTCATGCCAGTCGGCACCAGCGAACACGTCGGTGATCGTGCGCACGGTGGCCGGAACGCCGTCGATGTCGGGAATGTCGGATTTGACGATGACCGCCTCGTGGCGGGTCGGCGCGTGCAAGTGCGCGATGAGCTCGAAGCGAGTTTCGCCGCCTCCGTGTCGCACGGTCTGCTCGGCTGTGGCGCTCGACGCATCATCGTCAAGCGTGCCGTCGAATTCGGTGTCCTCGTAGCGGCCTTCGGGAGCGTCAGACCAGTCGATTGCCGACAGGAAGCCGAAGTAGTTGAACCCGCCGTCGCGCAGCGCCTGCATCGCATCGTGCCAGCGGTCGAACTCGACGCGCAGCCAGACGTTCTTACCGGGCTCGACGTGGGATTCTGCCAAGGCATCGCCCAGCAGTTCGCTCAGCTCGGCCGCGAGCGCGGTGCGCGCCTCGTCGACGTGCGCGTCGTCAGCCCGCGCGTCGTCGTCGGCCATGGCTACGCCGACACCGTGACTGGTCGTGCCGCGGGCACCGGAACGACGAGAGGTTCGCCCCGCCAGCGCTCGGCTATGTCCTCGCGCTGGATGCGCTCCTGCAGCAACACGATGCCTTCCAGCAGCGCTTCGGGGCGCGGCGGGCATCCCGGCACGTACACGTCCACCGGGATGATCTGGTCGACACCCTTGGTCACCGAGTAACTGTCCCAGTAGGGACCGCCGCAGTTCGCGCATGAGCCCATGGAGATCACGTACTTCGGCTCAGGCATCTGCTCATACAGCCGTCGGATGACCGGCGCCATCTTGTCGGTGACGGTGCCTGAGATGACCACGAGATCGGCTTGGCGCGGGCTAGCAGGGAACGGGATGACGCCGAGGCGCATCACGTCGTAGCGAGGTGAGCCGAATGCGGCGCCCATCTCGATCGCGCAGCAGGCGAGGCCCCACTGGTACACCCACAGCGAGCGAGCGCGCCCGAAGTTGAGCAGCCAAGAGAGCGGCTTGGGCAGCTTGACCCTGTCGACGAGTGCCATCGAAATGTTCCCCTCAGATCCTCACACCCACCGCAGGACGCCCTTGCGCCATGCGTAGAAGAGACCGAGCACCAAGATGAAGATGAAGATGGCCATCTCGACGAGGCCGAACAGGGCGTACACCTCAAGCCGCGTGGCCCACGGGAAGATGAACACGGCCTCCACGTCGAAGAGCACGAAGAGCACTGCGAAGACGTAGTAACGGATCTGGCTCTGAGCCCAGTCGCTGCCGACGGGGTCGACGCCGCTCTCGTATGCCATCAGTTTTTGGCGTGTGGGCCGCTGCGGCCGGAGGAGCCGGGCGATGCCGAGCATGGCGCCCGCCATACCGACTGCCGCGGCGCCGAAGATGGCGACGGTGAGGTAGCTCCGCCACAGCTCGGACAGATCGGACACGGCCCGCAACGCTAGCGAGTCAGCCCGGCTCTATGCCACTGCTCGGGCGAGGCAACGCCGACCTGCAACACCGCGGCGGCTCCTTGCGCCTCCGAAGCAACAACTCGGCCGGCACGGTTGGCTTCGCGCGGAACTGGATGCTGGCCGACAGGCTGCGCGGAGAGCTGACGACCTGCGTGGCAAAGCCACTCGTCTTCCGCTCTTGTTCGCAACGCAGGTGGGCCGCTCGGGCCACGGTCTCGGTGTCCACGTCGTGGTATTACCACCATCAATTGCGGTTCCGCTCGGCCTCTAGAGGCCCACGAGGGTGCGTAAATCTGCCCGACGCTCGCCGGGCAAGTAAGCGGCATGATGTCGTAGCTCCAGCCCGGCGTTGATCGCAGCGAAGACATGCCCTTGTTGGGATTCGTGGTCGCCGCCGAATGAGATCTTGAACCAGCGTTCAACTTCGGACAGCCTCCACAACCGGTAGCGGCCCCGAGGGTCCGTGACCGGTGGCGGGAAGCCTCCCGGACCTCGCTCTCCGGTGATGAGCAGCCTCACACTCTCGCGAGTTCGACCCACTCGCCGCGCGATATCCGCCATCGACACCAGGCCAGCGTCGGCGACACGGAGGACCTCAAGTCCGTGTACGGATTCGATGTCGCTCACCGCCGACAACACCGCGGCGTCAGCAGAGTCAGCTTCCCGGTCGAAGTCGAGATATTGTCGAGAGCCCGCCTCGTACAGCGCCTCGACCAACTCATCGGAGGTTCGACGCAGTTCTCTCGGTTGCAGTCATGCGAGTCGGATCGACCGATCAGAGGCTTCCTCGAGCTTCATCGTCGCCGTCGGTTGACCCATGAAGAGGGCCAGGCGTTGCAGCGGATCGTGCGCCTCCGGTGATAGCGTACGCGAGATGATCCACAGGTTCAACGAGTCGGGGATGGCGTCGTGGGCGGGTGGCTCGACCGTCGAGACGGCCCGCAACTCATCGGTCTGGAGGTCAGGACCCTCGACAACCAATGCGAACGTGAATGTGGGCATTTCAGCAGTTCTCTCGGTTGCAGTCATGCGAGTGGATCAGTGCGGACATCGGTCAATTCCGCGAATCAGCTGGCGGGCGTGGTTGCCCGGGTTGCGAGGCGTCGACCAGATCGAAACCCCGCAGCCTGCTCGGCTGGATTCCTCGCAGCGCGCCACGCCCCATCGGCGGCCCGTTGCGGTCGGTGTGATGGTCCATCCGGCTTCCTCGAGCTTCCCTAGAGCGGCCCCGACGTCCTTGTTCGGACGACGCCGCCTCACGGTGTTGACACGATACAACGCATGTTGTCTGGTGTCAACGCGGGCTGCAGTGGCTGCTCAGAACTCATGGCGATACGGAGGATCAGCACCGATCCGGCAACAAGTGATAGCTGCCGCAGCGGTTGCGGTACGCCCGATTATTGACCAATCCGTCGCGGACAGCGTCGTGATTGCTTCTGGATTCCCGGCAGTGTTCAGCTCCCACAGTGACACCAGCACGGCGGCGACGAAGGTGTCGCCCGCGCTCACCGTGTCGACGACGTCGACAGGGTGAGGGGGCACGTGAACCTCGCCTGATGCCGTGTAGATCGTGGTGCGCTGTGCACCGCGAGTGACGATGACTGCCGCCGGACGCCCCGACAGCAACGCTGCTGCGCACTCCTCAGCTGGACGGCCTGGCCAGATCCAGTCGAGATCTTCGTCGGATGCCCGATACAGCGACGC
The DNA here is from genome assembly GCA_963663635.2 of Acidimicrobiales bacterium. Lineage (GTDB taxonomy): Bacteria > Actinomycetota > Acidimicrobiia > Acidimicrobiales > Poriferisodalaceae > Poriferisodalis. The sequence goes on along the minus strand of CAXXMY010000005.1, from coordinate 26,653 downwards.
CGCCGCTAACCAGCGCTGGTGGTAGTGATCCCAGCGGGCTCGATCGTCGATGACCTGTGGTCGTACGTTCGGATCGAGCGACACCACGCCGTCGTGTTGGGAGACGAGCGATGCCAGAACATCGGCAGTGCGCCCACGGAACATCCCCAGCGTGCCGCCGTGCACGATGTGCGGCCCGGAACCCAGCGCTGCCAGATTCACCTCATCGAGACAGGTGTCAGCGGTGTCGTCGCCCTCGAAGCGGAACCTCAGCTTCGGTGTGTGCTCGATGATTGCGCGTGCGGTCGGCTCGGGTCCACGCTGGCAGGCGCGCACGTCGACCTGGTTGCCTTCAAGGTGCGCCCAGATCAGCTCGCCAGAGACATCTGTTGACACCCGCCCCACGAAGGCGCTCGGAGCCCCGAGCCGTGCCGCCGCCACCGCCACGTTGAGCGGCCCGCCACCCGGCACTGCATCGGGCACCAGATCGACAAGCGCCTCCCCGCAACTGACGATCACCGCCCTGTCGCTCCGTGTCTGAAGAAGCAGCTTCTGTCAGACACCGATGATGCTCACCTGGGCCCCCAGCGCGGAGGTCAGCCGCCATTTCGCGGAGGCTTGCGACAGCCTGTGGCAGTAGAGCCGCTTCGTCAAGGGCGCATTTCGATGAAGCCGGCTGCGCTGAATTCGCCGTCGAATGCGAGAGCCTCGGTGATCCTTTCGCGGCGCATGATCTCGAAGCTGGTGGCATCGACGTAGGAATAGGACCGCTCGTCGTGGCGAGCCAGCCATTCCCACGCCCGCTCATCGATCGCGCTGTCCACGAGCGCGATCGAGACCCGCGGCGAACGGTTGATCGTTGTGACGAAATCGATCGCCTGCGAATGGCCGACGCGATGCCGCAGCCACGTCCATGTCTCACCGACCACCAGGTTCGAGGTTCGCATCGGCTCACGGCCGGGCCACAAAGCCGCCGCGTCGCGATGACGTCGGTCCCTCGTAACGAACAGCCCGATCCAATACGACGTATCGACGAACCTCACGAAGCCGTCTTGTAGATGACAGCGTCCAAGTCGTCGTCGGGTTCGACATCGAAGGCGCCAACCAGCGCATCCAGCGGATCGGCGATGAACTCAGGCTCTGTGCCGAGCGCGCCCCGCACAGCATCACGCACAAGCGCGGAGCGCGACACTCCCCGTCGCGCTGCCGCCGCGGACAATGCGTCATCCGTGTCGGGATCGAGATAGAGCTGTATCCGCCGCATCTGCGGAGTATACACCATCCATCACGCTGGCCGAAGCCGATGTCCGAGCAACGCAACAACCACAGGCCCGACATCAGCCAGACATGCGGACACCGCACGCTGGCTACGCGACGAGGGCGAAGACTGCGTCGGCGCTCCACTCGATGAGTCGCTGAGGCAGCACGCCGACGACCACGGTCACCGCAACGGCGATGGCGATGGCCAGCACTGAGGTCTTGGGCAGGCCGCCCCAGCGAGGGCGGTTGGCGCGGGCGCGCACCGGCGCTTCGTCGACGTCGCTGTCAGGTGCATACATCGCTAGCACGACGCGCAGGTAGGCAAACGCGCTCACCACCGCTGTGACCATGGCAACCGCAGCAAGGACGTAGCCCTTGCCTCCGACGGCTGCGCGGATGACCTCGAACTTGGCGACGAAGCCGGACGTGAGAGGCACGCCGGTCTGGGCGAGCAGCAGCACGGCGAACGCAAGCGCCAGCACGGGACGGCGGCGAGCCAAGCCGCCATAACGGCTGAGCGGGTGCTGTTCGACGGCGTCCGGCGAGGGCCCGCCGTCCGACGCCATCACCGACAGCACTGCAAAGCTGCCGAGCGCCATGAACGAGTAGGCGACGAGGTAGAACACCGCTGACGAGACCGCCCCGTTGCCAACCGACACGAGCTCAACGGGCGCTTCGTCTCCGAGCGTCACGGACCACCATCCGACTCCGCCCGCCGCCGACAGGCCGACGAGCACGAAGCCCGTGTGGCTGATCGAGCTGAAGGCCAGCATGCGCTTCACGTCGGTTTGGGTGATGGCCATCACGGCGCCGACGGCAAGGGTGGCGAAGGCCAGGCCGACGACGATCGGTGCCCATGCGACGCTCTGCGGGCCGAACGCCACGAACAGCACACGCGCCAGCGCAGCGAATCCGGCGGCTTTGGCGATCGACGCCAGGTATCCGGTGACGGGACTCGGGGCCCCCTGATAGACGTCGGGTGCCCAAAAGTGGAATGGCACAGCGGCCACCTTGAAGCCCAGTCCCACCAGCATCAGCGCGATGCCCGCGAGCAGCAGGTGCTCATCGAGCAGAACGTGGTCGCGCAAGAACTCCCCGATGTGGCTCAGGCCGGTGCCGCCCGTGGAGCCGTAGACCAGAGCGATGCCGTAGAGGAAGAACGCCGAGCTGAACGCGCCCAGCACGAAGTACTTCATCGCCGACTCGCGGGCCGTGGCGCGGCGACCGGCGAGCGCAATCAGCACGTAGAGCGCGATCGACAGCGACTCCAGGCCCAGGAACAGCACGATGAGATCGTTCGCGCCTGCCATCACGACTGCTCCGGCAGCGGAGGCAAGCAGCAGCGCGGAGAACTCCGGCGGGGTCATGCCGTAGCGGTCGAGCGCACTGTGCGCCACCAGCGCCGTCATGATCACGCCCGCGCCGATCAGCATCGTGAACAGCAGGCTGAAGCCGTCGCTTACGAACGCTCCGGCCAGCGTGGGCCGCGCCACAGAGCCTCCGGAGTTCCACTGGATTACCGCTATGACCACGACGGCTGCGCCGGTGGTCACCGACGTCCACGTGGAGACGCACCCGGGCAGGGTTCGCGGGGCGAGCGACGACGCCAGCAGCAGTCCGAGCACTGCACCGACGAGGACGATCTGAGGGCTCAGCACCCACCAGTCGACAGCCGGCGATTCGAAGCCAGCCATCAGTGACCGTCCTCGCTGTGCCCAGGATCGGAATGCCCAGGATCGGCGTGTTCGCCCGAACTGTCACTTGAGTCTCGGACCACGACCGGATCGCGCGGGTCTGGCACATCGAAGCCGCTGTACAGCTCGAAGTGCTTCAACAGCTCGTCGGCCGCGGGTTCGACGGCGTTGAGCAGCGGCTTGGGGTACACACCGAGCGCCACTGCCGCCACGACAAAGGGCGCGAGCGTCGCCAGCTCGCCCCACCGCAGATCGGGCGTGGTGCGGTCGGCGCCTGCAGGCGGCCCGTGAAACACCCGCTGGTACGCCCACAGCAGGTACAGCGCCGCCAAGATCACGCCCGTCGCTGCGATGACCGTCCACCAGCGCCGGGTCTCGAACGAGCCGATCAGGATCAGGAATTCGCCGACGAAACCGTTCAGGCCCGGCACGCCGATCGACGACAGCATCATGACGGTGAAGATCCCGGCAAAGACCGGCGCAGCCGACTGGATGCCGGCCAGTTCGTCGATCTGGCGGGTGTGGCGACGCTCGTACAGCATCCCCACCAGCAGGAACAATGCTCCCGTGCTGACGCCGTGGTTGACCATCTGGATCACGCCGCCGCCGACCGCCTGAGCAGTGAAAGCGAAGATGCCCAGCACGATGAATCCCATGTGCGCGACCGACGAATACGCCACGAGCCGTTTGAGGTCGCGCTGCATGGCAGCGGCGATGGCCCCCCAGATCACACCGACCACGCCCACGGTGACCAATACCGGTGCTGCCCATGCGGAGGCTTCGGGGAACAGATAGAGCCCGAAACGCAGCAGACCGTAGGTGCCGAGCTTCAGCATGACCGCAGCCAGCACCACCGAACCCGCCGTCGGTGCCTCGGTGTGCGCGTCGGGCAGCCACGTGTGCAGCGGCACCACCGGCACCTTGACCAGGAAGGCGATCGCGAACGCCACAAAGCACAGCCGCGCAGTGTTGCGGGCAAGACCCTGCGTGGTGGCGAGCGTCACCAAGTCGAAGGTGATCCCGCTGTCGGGAGAGCCGAGCACGGCAGTCGCCACGATGGCGACCAGCAGCAACGCCGAGCCGGCCATCGTGAAGAGGAAGAACTTCATCGCCGCGTAGCGGCGACCCTCGTAGCCCCAGCCCGCGATCAGCAGGTACATGGGCACCAGCACGATCTCGAACATCACGAAGAACACGAAGAGGTCCAGCGCCACGAACGCGCCGATCGACCCAGCCTGCAGCAGCAGCATCCACGCGGTGTACGGCTTGGGATTGTGGTGCGGGTCGACGCCGGCGAGCACGATGGGCACCACCAAGCTGGTCAGCACCACCAGCCACAGCGAGATGCCGTCCACGCCGACGTGCCACGAGATGCCCAGCGCGGGAATCCATGACACGATGCTTTCGAACTGGAAGCCAGCGTTGGCGGCATCGAACTGCCACGCCAGCGACAGCGACAGCGCGCCGGCGATCGCTGCAAAGAGGGTGCCGAGCGGGCGGGCCAGGTCGGGTCGGCTGCGGGGCAGCAACGCCACGGCCGCTGCCCCGACCGCGGGCACGAAGATGAGCGCGTTGAGGAGCGGGAAGCCCCCCGCGGCGGTGTCGGCTACAGCGAGCAGCGTGGCCCCGCTCATAGTGCAATTCGCAATGCCATCCAGAGGACGAGCACAATTGCCCCGATGGCGATGCCGGACGCGTAGTGGCGCAGGTAGCCAGATTGCAGCGGCCGCACCATGCGGCCCACCAAGCGCACCAGCGAGCCCACGCCATCGACCGCACCGTCCACGAAGCGCTTGTCGGCTTGCGCTGCCGCCTCGAACGCAGCCGTCCCAGGCCCGCCGACGAACTTCGAAATCGACGCGTCGACGTAGAAGACGTTCTCCAGCAGTGCCGGCTCAAGCCGTTGCGTCGGGATGCGGGAACGCAGCCAGGCGCCCACGGCGATGGCGATGCCACCGACCGCGGCGGCGGTCGCCACAAGCGCCAAGATGAGCTTGGTGGCGGTGCCCGAAGCGAACTGGTGCGGGTGAGCGAAGACCGGTTCCAAGAAGTGCTCCAGCACCAGCCAGTCCCCCACCAGCGGCAGGTTCACCGCGCCGCCCACGATGGCTGCGCCGGCCAGCACGACAAGCGGCAGCGTCATCGTTGCCGGCGACTCGTGCGGGTGAACCTTGTCGTCCCAGCGCTGGCCGCCGAAGAACACCAGGAACGTTTGGCGGCTCATGTAGTACGCGGTCAGCAGCGCCGTCACGAGACCCACGAGCCACAGCAGCGGCCCGATGTCGGGCTGCTCCCACGCGGCCAGCAGGATCTCGTCCTTCGACCAGAAGCCTGACAGCGGCGGCACGCCGGCAATGGCGAGCCAGCCCACAATGAACGTGGCCGCTGTGATCGGCATGGCCATTCGCAGCGCGCCCATCTTGCGCATGTCCTGCTCGTCGCCCATGCCGTGGATGACCGAGCCCGAGCCCAGGAACAGCAGGCCCTTGAAGAAGGCGTGCGTGATCACATGGAAGATGGCGGCCACGTAGGCGCCCGAGCCGATGGCAAGAAACATGTAGCCCAGCTGGCTGACGGTGGAGTACGCCAGCACCTTCTTGATGTCGTGCTGTGCCACCGCGCCGAGCGCTGCGAACAGCGCCGTGGCCGCGCCGACGATGGCGATGATGAGCAGGGCGTCGTCGGTCAGCACCGGATTCAGTCGCACCAGCAGGTACACGCCCGCGGTGACCATCGTGGCGGCGTGCACCATCGCCGAGACCGGCGTCGGGCCTTCCATGGCATCGGGCAGCCAGACGTACAGCGGCAGCTGAGCGGACTTGCCCGCGGCGGCCAGCAACAGCAAGAGCGACACCGCTGTTGCGGTGCCAGAGGCAAGGTTCGGGGCGGTTGCCGCGAGTCCGGAGTACGAGACCGTGCCGAGCGTGGTCCACAGCAGGAACGTGGCGATCATGAACCCGAAGTCGCCGATCCGGTTGGTGACGAACGCCTTCTTGCCTGCCGTTGCCGCAGTCGGCCGTTCGTGCCAGAACGAGATCAGCAGGTACGAGCAGGTGCCGACGCCCTCCCAGCCCAGGAACGTGACGACGAGGTTGTCGCCCAGCACCAGCATGAGCATGGAGAACAGGAACAGGTTGAGGTAGAGGAAGAACTTCGAGTACTTCGGGTCAGAATGCATATATCCGACCGAATACAGGTGGATGAGCGTGCCGACGCCGGTCACGAACAGCGCCATCGTCATCGACAGCGGGTCGACCAGCAGCGCCGCGTCTACCTCGAGGCCGCCGATGGGCATCCATTCGAACAGCGTCGAGGTGTGCCAGCGGCCGCCGTGTCCGCCTGCGCCTCCCACGGTGGCGGCGTCGAGACCGAGCAGCCCGCCGAACGTGATGACAGTGAAAAGGAACGAGCCCGCGCTGGCGGCCGTCGCCAGCCAGCCGGCTCGAGGCTCACCGAGTCGTGGTCCCCCCAGCAGCAGAACGGCAAACCCGACGAGGGGCAGCGCGGGGATGAGCCAGACCAGTTCGACCACGACTTCAGCCCCTCAGCGCCGAGAGATCGTCCGCTGTTGCACGGGGACTGGCGCGGAGCACGGCCACCACCAATCCGAGGCCGACGACGACTTCAGCAGCCGCGACGACCAGGACGAACAGCACCACGGTGTGCCCATTCACGTCGCCGAAGCGGTCGGCGAACGCCACAAAGCTGAGGTTGACGCCGTTCAGCATCAGCTCGACGCACATCAGCATCACGAGCGGATTGCGCCGCACCAGCAAACCGCACCCGCCGATGAGGAACAGCAGCGCACCCAGCACCAGGTACCAGCTGGTCGTCACCGCCAGGTCACTCACTGATCCGCTCCTTGGCTCGCCTCGTCGGTGACGGCGGAGTATTCGCTGCGGCGGGCCAGGATCACCGTGCCGATGACCGCGACGATGAGCAGCAGCGACGTCAGCTCGAATGCGTAGACGTAGTCAGAGAAGAGCGATCGAGCGATGCCATTCACGCCGGCGCCATACGCGTCGGCCGCGGCGGCGTCAATCAGCGCGTCGTTCTCGCCCCCGCTTCCGTCGAACAGCCGGTCGACCGCTGCGACCATCCAGACCAGCACCGCCAGTCCGGTCATGCCGAAGACTGCGGCAGCCCAGCGCTGCTGCGGCAACGCCCCCAGCGACAGCTGGGCGGCTCGGTCCACGCCGACCAGCATGATCACGAACAGGAAGAGCACCACGATGGCGCCCGCGTAGACGATGACCTGCACGGCCGCAAGGAAGTGCGCCTGCTGGGCGACGAAGAGCACCGCAATGCCGAACAGCGTCATCACCAGCATCAGCGCCGCGTGCACGGGGTTGCGTACGAGCACCACGCCGAACGCGCCGGCGAGGCACGCTGCGGCGGCGACCGCAAAGACGATCACCTCGGCCATCAGTGGCCGCCCCCTACTGCGTGCCCGCTGTCGCCGGGGTGCTCGGCGACAGGGTGCTCGGCGGCGTCGAGATCATCTTCGTCGTCGTAGTCCGCGTGCTGGCCCTGCTCGGGAGCGCGCACGCCGTATCCCAGCTCGCCGCTCCAGCCGACGCGTCCCTCGTACTCGGGCCTGCCCGATGGCGAGGTCGCGCGCATCCAGCCCGATGTGTGCTCGTCGTCGCCTTCGTGCCACAGCTCCCACGGCTGACGTTGCGGCCGGCCGTCGTCGTCAGTGAGCAGCTCGTCCTTGGTGTAGATCGCGTCGCGCCGGGTCGGGAAGCTGAACTCGAAGACCTTTGTCTCGGTGATGGCTTCGGTCGGGCACGCCTCGACACACAGGTCGCAATGAATGCAGCGCAGGTAGTTGATCTCGTAGACGTAGCCATAGCGCTCGCCCGGGGACACCGGATCGTTGGGCGGGTTGTCCGCGCCGCGCACATAGATGCAGCGCGCCGGGCACACACCGGCGCACAGCTCGCACCCGATGCACTTCTCCATGCCGTCGGGATACTTGTTGAGCACGTGACGCCCGTGGAACCGCGGCGGCTTCGGCCGCTTCTCCTGCGGATACTCGGTGGTGACTCGCTCGTCAAAGAGCTTGCCGAACGTGACTTTGAAGCCGTCGAGATAGCCCATCAGCGCTGACCTCCCACTGGCACGTCGGTTTGTGCATCGACTGGCACATCGACTGGCACATCGACTGGCGCATCGAAGGGGCCGGGTCGCTGAGTGTTTCGTTTTGCCGCCCGGAGCGCCACTGACAGCAGGGCCCAGCCGGCTGCGAAACCAATCGCACTGGCGATCACCGTCCACACCTGAGACCACCCCTCGACGATCGCGAGCTGCTTGAGGCCGAGGAACATCAGCCAGAACAGCATCACTGGGATGAGCACTTTCCAGCCCAATGACATGAGCTGGTCGTAGCGCAGGCGCGGGAGCGTTGCCCGGAACCAAACGAACACGAACAAAAAGGCCAGCACTTTGGCCAGGAACCACACCGTGGGCCACAGCCAGGTCCAACCAAAGAAAATGGGCCCGGCCGGACCGCCGAAAAAGAGCGTCGTCATGATCGCCGACATCGTGATGACGTTCATGAACTCGGCCAGAAAGAACAACGCGAAGCGGATGGACGAGTACTCGGTGTGGAACCCGCCGACAAGCTCCTGCTCGGCCTCCACCAAATCGAACGGCGGGCGGTTCAGTTCGGCCGTTGCAGCGATCAGGAAGACCAGGAACGGCACAACGCCGCCCGAGACAATGAACCATGTGTCTACGCCGCCGGCCTGCGCGGCCACGATTCCCCGAGTGGACAGCGTTCCAGCCAGGATCACGACCGCCACCACCGACATGCCGAGTGCAGCCTCGTAGGACACCGCCTGCGCCGACGCCCGAACCGAGCCGATGAGCGGGTATTTCGAGCCTGACGACCAGCCCGCCAGCATGACCCCGTACACAGCGACGGACGACATCGCCAGCAGCAGGAGGATTCCGATGGGCGGATCAGCCACCTGCAAGATGGTTTCTTTGCCGAACAGCGTCACCGTGCCGCTGCGGCCACCGACACCCGCTGGGCCTGGGTCGGTGAACACGCCCCCGACGGGCACGATGGCGAACGCCACGAACGCGGTAACGGCCGAGATGTAGGGCGCAAGCCGGAACACCAGCGGATCGGCATTCGCCGGCCGAAGATCTTCTTTGAAGAAGAACTTGATGCCATCGGCGAGCGCCTGCAACAGGCCCCACGGGCCCGCCACGTTGGGGCCGATGCGGTACTGCATGTCCGCGATCAGCTTCCGCTCGAACCAGATCATGAACATGGTGGCGACCAGCAGGGCGCCGAAGGCCACCAGGACCTTCACGCCCATGACGCCGATGTCGCCCCAGTCGACTCCATCGCTGAACAGCGGGTCACCCCACATCAGTTGGACCGTCCCGGGACTCGTGTCTCGATCCGCACGTCGATGACCGGGGCTTCGATGTCGATGAGGACTCCGACGTCGATTCCTGCGGCGTTGAATGGCAGCACCACGTTCCCGCGGGCCACACCGGCGTCCGCCACGATCGGCAGCCGTAAGGCACCGCGGTCGGAGTGCACCTCCACTTCTGTGCCTGAGGCGACACCGACCCGGTCCAAGTCGACCGGATGCACGCGCAGCGCCGGCTCGGTCCGAAGCCCGACGAGCGCTGGCGTCTGCGTCACGGTGACGCCGTCGTCGTACAGCGTGCGTCCGCACACCAAGCGCAAGCCGTACCCATCGCGGGGCGGGGCGGACCCTTCGGGCGGTAGTGCCGGCTGAAATGCTGCCCCGACGGCGAGCACGCCGTCGGCCTCAAGCGCAGGCCCCACGGCGTCGGCGTGAGTGGCGCACAAGGCTGCAATCTCTGCGGTGATCTCATCTGAGGTCACGAATCCGAGGTCACCACCGCACAGCACGGCCAACTCGGCGGCGATCATCCAGTCCGGACGCGCTGAGCCGGGCGGGGTGACCAGGTCACCGAGGGCCGAAACACGTCCTTCCAGATTGGTGGTCGTGCCCGACTTCTCACCGAACGCTGCCGCTGGCAGGAAGATGTCGGCTTCTGCAGCGGACTGAGTCAAGAACGTGTCGACGGCCACGACGGTCTGCGCGCTCGATATCCCCAGGCGCGCCAGGAGACTGTCCGGATAGTCGCCGAGCGGATCGGCGCCGAGGAGGAACAGCACGTCGATCTCGCCAGCGGCGGCCGCAGCCAGGATCCCCGTGGCGTCGTGGCCCACGTCGGCAGGCAACTCTCCCCACGCGGCCGCGAGCTCGGCGGGGGGCTCGGCCAAACGGGCGCGGCCTGGCAGCAGCCCGGGTGCGAGCCCCATGTCCAGCGCACCGCGCACGTTGCCACGGCGAGACGCGACCAGGAATCGGGCGTGCGGCACCCGAGCAGTGATGACAGAAGCCACCTCGGCTGCTGCGTCGGCCGATTCGGCGACCGACGAGCGGCCCAGCACGACCACCACGGAGCCGGACGCCAACTCTTCGCTCAGCGGATCGTCGCCGTCAAGCAGATCGCGGAGCACTGAGGCCGCCTCGCCGCCACGGCACCGTTCGCTGCGCGTAGCGATGCGGGTCAAGCCGGTCTCGGCCGGCGTCACCTCGATGAGTCGCGTGGTGTTCGCTCGGGCGGCGCCTCGCAAGCGCAGGTGGAGCACCGGCAGTTCCTCGCGTAGATCGCCGCACACGAGCAACGTGGTGTCGGCGTTGCACGCGTCGTCGATCGTCGCGCCCCGCAGACCCACCACCAGCTCAGCGGGCAGTCCGTCTGCGAGCTGCGCGTCGACGTGGTCGGTCCGCAGCACGGTGCGCGCCAGCTTCGACCAGGCGTACGCGTCCTCGTTGGTGCCTCGGGCACCGCCAAGCACGGCAATGGCGCCAGGCCGGGCCGCAGACACCGCCTCGGAGACCGCTGTGAGCGCTCGTGTCCAGTCCACTGATTCGAAGCGTTGCGACGGTTCTGAGGCGCCGAAGTCCGCCGCAGCGGCAGCCGTCTCGGGTCGTGCGCGCAACGGCGCCGTCACCCGATTGGGGCTGTGGACAGATCCGAACGCGAACCTGCCCTTGTCGCAGAGCCAGCCGTGGTTCACGGGGTCGATGTCGACGCCGAGATACCGGACCAGTTCATTGCGCGACGACTGCACCACTATCCGGCAACCCACCGCGCAGGTCGTGCAGGTGGACTCGGTCTGGTTCAGGTCCCACGGGCGAGCCTTGAAACGGTACGGCGCGGCGGTCAATGCCCCCACAGGACAGATCTGAACCGTGTTGCCCGAGAAGTACGACGTGAAGGGTTCGCCTGGGAACGTCAGAACCTGCGTTTCGTTGCCGCGCTCGACGAAGTCGATGAGCGGTTCCCCCGCAATCTCGTCGGCGAATCGGGTGCAGCGGTCGCACAGAATGCACCGCTCCCGATCCAAGTGCACGAGATCGGAGATGGGAATCGGCTTTTCAAAGTGCCGCTTCTCTTCGACGAAGCGCGACTCCCCCGGGCCGTAGGCCATCGTCTGGTCCTGCAGCGGGCACTCACCGCCCTTGTCGCAGACGGCACAGTCCAGCGGATGGTTGATGAGCAACAGCTCCAGCACGCCCTCTTGGGCGCGACGGGTGGCTTCACTGGTGGTGTCGACGGTCATGTTGGGCCCCACCGGCACCATGCACGAGGGCTGCAGCTGCGGCCCACGTCCCGTGTCGATCTCGACGAGGCACATGCGGCACATGCCGACCGGGCTCATCCGCTCGTGGTAACAGAACCTCGGAATATAGACGCCGGCCCGCTCCGCAGCGGCGATCACCAGCTCGCCGGGCTGGGCCGCGACCGAGACGCCGTCGATCGTCACTTCCACCGTGCTGGGCCCCGTTGGTGCGTCAGCTGTCGTGGTGTCAGACACGGACAGCAACCTCCGAAATCGGGCCGCCATTCACCGAACCGCCGGGCGCGACTTGTGCATCGAGATGCGCGTTCGGCGCGACTCTGGCGGTGAACTCTTCGGGGAACAGCGTCATCGCGGAATGCACGGGCGCGTACGCCGACGGGCCCACAAAGCAGATCGTCGTCATCTGGTACGGGAAGGGCTTCGGCTCGAGTCCGCGCTCGGGCACGCCAGCGTGCGGAAACTCGCCGGGAGAGATGGTGGCGCCCACCTCGAACAGCAAGTCGAGATCACGCGGTGTCCCGGTGCCGTTACACACGCGTCGCAGGATGCGCTCCAGCCAGGTCGCGCCCTCACGGCACGGAACGCACTTCCCACACGACTCGTGGGCATAGAACTTCGTCAGCGTGAGCGCAGCTGCGGGGATGTCGGTGGTGTCGTCCATCACCATGACTGCGCCGGAGCCGAGCATCGAGCCCTGCGGGCCGATTTGCGACGCTTCGAACGGCAGGTCGAGCTGTGCGGGAGTGAACCAGGGGGCCGAGCCGCCGCCGGGAACGAACGCCTTGAGCTCGCGACCGGGCCGTAACCCGCCGCAATAGTCGTCACCGTAGATGAGGTCGCGAAACGTCGTGGTGCCGTTGGTGATCTCGTACACGCCCGCTCGATTGACGTGGCCGCTGACAGCGACCATCCGTGTGCCGGGCGAGGTCGGCGTGCCGATTGCGGTGAACGCCGACGCGCCGTGGCGGAGGATCCACGGCAGGTTCGCCAGCGTCTCGACATTGTTCACGATCGTGGGCTGGCCGTACAAGCCCACCGCCGCCGGAAAGAACGGCGGCTTCAGCCGCGGCATGCCGCGATTGCCTTCGAGGCTCTCGATGAGCGCTGTTTCCTCACCCACGACGTAGGCGCCGGCGCCGGAGTGCAGCACAATGTCCACCGAGAACTCAGTGCCGCAGATGTTGCGGCCCACCCAGCCGGCCGCGTAGGCGTCGTTGAGCGCTTGGGCCACGCGTTCTTGCGCGAGCACCATCTCGCCCCGGATGTACAGGAAGCACTGCGAGAGACCCACGGCGTAGCAAGCGATCAGGCAGCCCTCGATGAGCTGATGCGGATCCAGCTCCATCAGCAACCGGTCCTTGTACGTACCTGGCTCGGACTCGTCGCCATTCACCACCAGGTACCGCGGCCACACTCCGGGGGGACAGAAGCCCCACTTCACCCCAGCAGGGAATCCCGCGCCGCCGCGCCCCAGCAACGTGGCATCGCGTACCTCGCTGTGCACGTCCTGCGGAGAGCGGCCCAAGGCGGCCCGGATGCCCTCGTAGCCACCGGTCGCGAGGTAGCGCTCGAGCGTGTAGCTGTCAGGGTGATCGAATCGCTGCGTGACGATCCGAGGCGCGTCGTTGGCAACGAATCCCGGAGCGTGCGCGACCGTGTACGAGGCCATCAGCCTGCGCCTCCCGCGGCTCCGTTCGACGGCGCCAACCACACCGGTGCGTCGTGGACGCCCGAAGGCGGCACGGCTCCGACGGCACGGTCGGGCGGAATGTGCTGGCGAATGCGTGCGGTGGTTCCGTGCGACGGAATCTCGCGGTCCAGTGCACCCGCAGCAAGATCGTCAATGAGCTGGTCGAACTGTTCGGTGTCCATTCGATAGCGATACCGGTAGTTGACCTGCAGGCACGGTGCTTCAGTGCACGCTGCCTGACACTCAGCCGGAGCGAGCGTGAACATGCCGTCGGGCGTTGTGCCGCCGGCTCGCACGCCCAGACGTTCCTCGGCGTGGTGCATCAGCTCACCCGCTCCCGCCAACGCGCACGACATCGTGACGCAGACGTTGACGAGGTACTTGCCGACGGGCTCGCGCTTGAACATCTCGTAGAACGAGCAGGTGCCGAGCACCTCAACGGACGTGGTGCCGACGAGCTCGCCGATCTCAACCATCGCTTCGTTCGAGACCCAGCCGGCTTGCGACTGCGCCAGGTGCAGCAGCGGGATCATCGCCGAGCGCGGCTTGGGGTAGCGCCCGATGATCTCGCGGGTGATCGCCCGGTTCTCGTCACTGAAGAAGCTCATCGGGCTGCCCTCCCACCGTCAGGCGCGAGGCACACACGGACGCGGCGGAACCACACGCTCACCGGTCGACCTCGCCCATGATCGGGTCGATGGAGGAGATGACGGCGATGGCATCGGCGAGCAGCCCGCCGTACATGAGGTGCGGGAGGCTCTGCAGGTTCAGGAACGAGGGCGCTCGGATGTGCACCCGTTGGGGTTTCGGACCGCCATCGGACACCAGATAGCAGCCCAGCTCGCCACGAGGCGATTCGACAGCCACGTAGGTCTCGCCCGGCGGCACCCGGAAACCCTCGGTGAAGATCTTGAAGTGATGGATGAGGGCTTCCATCGACTCAGCGATTCGGGCGCGTGGCGGTGGAGTGACCTTGCGGTCCTCGGTCCGGTACGGACCCTTGGGCATCTTGTCAAGGCACTGCTCGACGATGCGCATCGACTGGCGGATCTCGTTCAGCCGGATGGCATAGCGGTCGAACGTGTCGCCGTATGCGCCGACGACGACGTCGAACTCGACTTCGTCGTAGGCCAGGTAGGGCATCGTGCGTCGCAGGTCCCAGGCCTCACCGGTGCAGCGCAGCAGCGGCCCCGTGGCCGACATGGCAACCGCTTCGTCAGCAGTGATGACGCCGACGCCTTGGGTGCGGTCGCGCCAGATGGGCTGACCGGTCATGAGCGTGTCGAACTCGTCGAGCCGCCCAGGCAGGATCGTCAGGATCTGCTCGACATCGGCCTGCCATCCGTCGGGCAGGTCTGCGGCCACACCGCCCGGTCGGATGTAGTTGTGGTTCATCCGCAGGCCCGTGACGGATTCGAAGAAACGCAGGATGTCCTCGCGTTCGCGCCAGCCGTACAGCATCATCCCGACTGCGCCAAGGTCCATGCCGTGGGTCGCCAGGAAAAGCAGATGCGAGCTCATGCGGTTCAGCTCGCACATCAGCATCCGGATCCAGGTCGCCCGTTCCGGTATCTCCGTGCCGAGCAGGTCCTCAACAGCCAGGCAGAACACGAGCTCGGTGAACAGCGGCGCGACGTAGTCCATGCGAGTGACGTTGGTGGGGCCTTGCAGGTACGTCAGGTCCTCGGCGGTCTTCTCCATGCCGGTGTGCAGATAGCCGATGATGGGCTTGGAGCGCAGCACCGTCTCGCCCTCGAGCTCCATCGCGATGCGGAGCACGCCGTGGGTGGACGGGTGCTGCGGACCCATGTTGATGAGCATCGGGCCATCGCCCGAATTGGCGCCCGTACCGGCGCCCGAATTGGCGTCCGAACCGGCCTCGGGCAATCCGTCATCGACGTTGGCGGCAGCGAGGGCTTCGTCCTCGGAAATGCGCAGCACCGCATCGGCCGGACGGCGCAGCCGTGCCGCGCTGGCCGCGCCCTGCGTTTCGCTCACGGCAGCCGTCGCGCTCATCGGCCCTCGACTGCTTTGAACTGCACCGGTATGGCGCCGATGTCGTAGTCCTTGCGCAGCGGGTGACCTTCCCAATCAGGTGGCAGCAGGATGCGGCTCGGGTCGGGATGACCGCCAAAGGCAATACCGAACAGATCGGCCGCCTCGCGCTCGCACGCCTCGACGCCTTGGTACAGCCCTACGAGGGAGGGCACCTGCGGGTCGCTTGCCGGCACCTGGGTTCGTACGCGAAGACGCCGCCGGCCGCGCATGTCAAGGAGGTTCACGACGACCTCGAAGCGCTCGGGCGCAACGCCGGGCGACAGGGTACGAGTGCGGTTGGTGAGGTAGTCGACGGCGCACACGTCGACGCACATCTCGAATCCGTCTCCTGCGGCCATCCCGATGGCGTCGAGATATTCGTCTCGGCTGGGGTGCAAGACGAGCTGGCCTCGCTCGGCAGAGCACGGGACGCCATAGGCCGTCGGCCCAGCAGCTGGCGCAGCGTCAGCGGACACAGCACCGCATTCGGCGGCGTCAGCGGACACAGCGCCGTCGGTGTCGGCTGGCGCAGTGGCGTCCGCCATCAGCGCACCCCTGCTGAGTGGTCGAGGGCAATGCCCGCGCCACCGCCGCGCTCAGCGCGGCGCTGGGTCAGCTCGCCGGTGCGGATCTGCTCATGCAGCGCCAGGATTGCGTGCAGCAGCGTCTCGGGGCCCGGCGGGCAACCCGGCGCGTATATGTCCACGGGCACAACCTGGTCGACACCTTGAACGATGGCGTAGTTGTTGAACATCCCGCCGCTCGAGGCGCACACGCCCATCGAGAGCACCCACTTGGGCTCCATCATCTGGTCGTAGATCTGGCGCAGCACCGGTGCCATCTTCTGGCTGACTCGGCCAGCGACGATCATCAGGTCGGCCTGGCGGGGCGATGCACGGAATGTCTCCATGCCGAATCGAGCCAGGTCGTAGTGCGCTGTGCCCGTTGCCATCATCTCGATAGCGCAGCACGCCAAGCCGAACGTGGCCGGCATAAGGCTCCGACGACGCGCCCACTTCACCAGCTCTTCCAGCGGCGCGGTGAAGACGTTGTGTCCCAGCCCGGCTAGACCGTCGTCGATCCCGAGCTTCGACTTGAGTTCGTCGATGCCCGCCATCAGCCCGCTCCGCCGGAGGTGCTCACGCCGCTCAATGCGGCGCCGGGCGTCACGCCGCTCAATGCGGCGGTGGTGTCGGCCTCGCGGCTGACAGTGCTCCATGCGTCGGCCTCACGGCCGACAGTGCCGACCGTGACCACACCGGTCACACCGCTGCGAGTCGCGGGCGGCAGGGGTGCCGCTATGCGCCGACGGGGTCCCCATTCCAGACCGCCCATGGCCAGTTCGTACACAAACGACAAGAAGAACACCACGACAAACAGCAGCATCGCGACGAAGCCGAAGAGGCCGAGTTCGGCGTTGGCCAGTGCCCAGGGATAGAGGAACACGATTTCGATGTCGAACATGATGAAGAGCATCGCCACGAGATAGAAGCGAACCGGAAAGCGCTCGGGGATGGCGGCCTGGTCGACGATGCCGCACTCGTACGGCGCCAGCTTCGCCTTCGTGTCGCGCCGCGGTGCCAACATGCGTGATGCCACGATGCTCAGCAGCACGAATACGACAGCGAGCACGCCGAGCGCCAGCACTGGCAGATACTGCTCCATGCCCACGGACCCCCTCAATGCGTCGTCGGTCGAACTCCGGTGCCAGTCTGACCGATCCCGAGCCGATTCGACACAGCCCGGCCAGTCACCATCCGACTAGTCACTCGGAGATCGGTCACTGGCCGACAGCTTCGCGCACCGCCCAGATCGCCTGATCTCGTCGGTGCAGGTGGTAACAGCCCAAGCCGAACAGCAAGCCAGAGAAGATCGCCAACAACGCCGGACGCAGCCTGACGCTGCCGTGATCGCGGACCATGACGATGGACAAGGGTTGCGCGTCGTCGTCGATCTGCGGCTCCGGCAAGATCACCTTGCCTTCGTCATCGAGCAGGTTCGGATCAACATCGGGCCTCGGCGCGAACGACTGGATCTGCACGACGGCGTATTGCGGCTTCCCGCGGCTCGGGAAGAAGTACTGCGTCACGACGTTGTCGGGAATGCCGAGGGGTCGGTAGCGCTCGCCGCCCGTGAACAGCACACGATGGGTGACAAAGCCGGTCGCTGCGGTATACCGGCACGAGTTCACGGCAAGCAAGCGCCGCGGGTCAGCGTCGTTGCACACGACATGACTGTCCGCCGCCGAGCGCGCATCGGCGTCGTCGACTTCTGTCCACCCCGAAGGCATCTCATCGAGGCCATAGCTGGCGAGATCTTGCACCACCGCCACGGGCACGGTCGCCGGGTTAGCCGTCACGTGGGTGACGTTCCAGCCGGGCGGGCTGCCGATCCAGCCGATGCCGAAGACCCACCACACGAGCGACATCAGCAGCATCCAGCCCCACAGGCCGGTCCACGCCACCAAGAATCCGAGGCGCACGCCGAGGTTGGTTGCCAGCAGCAGGTACACCGACCCGCACAGCACGCTGACAGCGACGATGACCGCCAGATAACCGGTCAGGACCGGGTCCCAGCTGACGATCGCCAAGAGTGAGGCGCTCATGAGTCATCCCCCGCTTCGTGCAGCCGTTCGAACTCAACCGCAGTCTGGCTCTCGGGATCGAGGCCTCGTTCGTATTCGGCGATGGCGCGGATCTCGTCGGGGGTCAGCACCTCTTCGAAGCCCGGCATGCCGTAATTACCGAGACGTGCGAACTCACCGAAGGCCACGTTGTCGGCTGCACCGCTCGTGATGAACGCGACATGGTCTTCGATGTCGGGGAACAAGCGCTCCAAGCTCACGCTGTTGAGGGGCGGGCCGTACCGGCCGGCGCCAGGGGGACCAGGGAGCACTTCGACGGATCCACCGTTGTTCGGCAGCTGCACCGGACCGCGGCCTGGCCAGCGCGGCGTGTGACAGCGCGCGCAGTGCAGCTCGAAGAGCACCTGGCCTTCGGACTTGTCGCGGTTCGCTTCCATCTCCGCGGCCTTGCGGCTGGCCGCCCGTTCCATCGCCTCGTCGCTGGAGATCTGCTCATGCCACAACCAAGCGACGAGATCGTCAATCTGCTGGTCGTTCAAGGGGCCACCGCCGTCGAGGCCCCACGCAGGCATCACCCCTCGGCCGTACACGAGGATCTGGCGCACCTCACTCGTTTCGTCGAGCGTCTCGGCATCGGTGTCGAAGCGGAAGAACACGTCATCGAGCGAGGGTGCTTCCCACGTGGTGTTGATGATGAAGGAATCCCTGTCGGCGAACTGGTTGCCGATATCGAGCACAACCGGCGCAAAGCGAGCACCGCCCAGATCGGCCCCGTGGCAGTTCGTGCACTCCTGCTCAGCAGCGAGGCTCTCGCCCCGGCTGATCGCGTCTTGCGAGAACGACGTCTCCGCACCCGAGCGTCGTCCTCCTTCGAGCATCCAGTACACAGGCAGCACCAGCGCCATCACGAGCAGCATCAGCACGCCGAACGCCTGCACCTTCTCAAGCCGGGGACCCTCGAGTTCGTCATCGTCGGGCATCTTGCCCCGGTTGGGCGCCAACTCGATCTCGCTGCCCACCTCCGCCTTGGCCTGGCGAATGTTCACGAACACATAGATGGCCCAGCCCACCACCACGACGGCCAGCAGCACAATCGCGACAGACCGCTCCGTGCTCGCTGCCAGCAGCTGCGAAGCTCCTTGCCCCATTGACTCGAGCCCCATCACGTCATCCACAGTGCGGCCCTTCGAGGCCCTGCCCGGTGGTGTCGGTTCCGATGGCAGGTCCCTGCGAAACGGTGCCTGTGTCGACAAACACGTTGCCGTCTTCGATGGTCACCGGGAAGCGGTCCATGCCACGCGGCGCTGGACCGGACTTCTTCTCGCCGACACGGTTGTACTTCGAGCCGTGGCACGGGCACTCGAACCACTGCGAGCTGCCGCACACGGGCACCTTGCAGCCGAGATGCGGGCACTTCTGCCACAGTGCGACATAACCGATCTTTATGGCGTCGAGCACGGCGCCCGAGTAGACCTTCTCGGCAGCAGCCAGCGTCGTCGAGTCGGTGGGGTACGGCTGGATGTAGCTCTGCGCCTCGGAAAAGTACGAGAAGTTGACCGCTGGGGTCGACGAGGCAACGGCCGTGTCAACTGAGGCCACCGAGCCGATCTGGACCTTCGAGCCGAAACCCTTGGTCGGGCGCGGCCACAAGAACGCGATCATCGCGGCGTTGAACGTGCCCAAGCCTGTCGCCATGAGCAGCACGGAAGACCGGTTGAGGAACTGGCGGCGGGTGACGCCCACCTCGGATGGAGACGGCGGGGCCCAGTCTTGGGGCATCGCGGGCTCAGCCACAGCAACAGGAGCCGGTCGGCGCTCGAGGGCTACCGAGCGCTCGAGATCCCGAGCCTGCGAACTCACGCCGAAGGCGCCGGCGGCTTCTCCTGCTTTATCCGATGCCGCCGCCTGCTCGTCGCGGCGCCGCGTCTCGCGCGAGAGGTACCCGAGGCCCGTGGCATCGCGGCGCCGCAGCGACACGAACGCCACCACGGCGCCCAGCACCATGATGACCGGGATCGCGACCGCGAGAATCGTTCCGGTGGACATGCCGACGTGCTCCTACAGGTGGAAGATGCCGTGCAGACCGGTGTCCCACGGGTAGGTGAAGTTGAAGCCCTGTCCCCGGAAGAACGAGCCGATGATGACGAGCACCGCCCAGAACATGAGGTGGATCGTCTGGATAGAGATGGCGAACTTGCGGTCCTCGGGACGCTGCGACGGGTTCTTGTCGATGTAGGGAGCAAAAGCCAGCAGCACGAGCGCAACGCCGGGGATCGTCACGCCGGCGATCATCGGATCGAACATGGTCAGCAGCTCTTGCAGCCCGAGGAAGTACCACGGCGCCTTGGAGGGGTTGGGCGTCTCGTTGTGATTCGCCAGTTCAAGCAACGGAGCGTTGACGAACAGCGAGAACACCAGCGTGAAGGCCGTGATGAACAGCGCAGCGGTGAACTCCGCAGCCAGCAGGTGCGGCCAGACGTGAACCTTGTCTCCCGGACTTGCCTTGACATCCTGGATGGAGCCCGACTTCACCACCGTCAGCAGGCGGTGGGTGTTGCCCGCCGGTCCTGCCATCAACGGCGGCATTGCGATGGCCACGCCTCCGCCCGCCGGCGCTGCGGCGGGACCCGCGCCTGCGGTGGCGCCGCCGGGCTGCTGGCTGGCGGCGAGCAGCGAACGCGGGATCGTCACACCGTCGTCATCGCTGGGCGGCGCGGCGGCGGTCGCGGCTTGTTCACCGGGTGCGGACGCGCCCGTGGCACGAGAGCGGGCATCGGCGCTTCGCCGCAGGAGATGTTCGGGAATCTCGGTCATCTGCTTGTGGGGTCGGGGCAGCGTCAGGAAACCGACGGCGAGCTTTGAAGCGGACTCACCGTCGCTGGGTTCCTTACAAGGGCCCCGATATGCCTCCGTCCTTTCTGACTCTCCAGAAGTGGATCGCCATGAAGATGACGATCACGAAGGGGAGCATGAGCACATGCAGCACGTACCAGCGCAGGAGTGTCTCCGCGCCGATTTCGTGGCTCCCCAACAGCACGAACCGAACTTGATTGCCGAACACCGGGGTGAACCCCATCATGTTCGTGCCCACGGTCACCGCCCACAGCGACAGCTGGTCCCATGGCAGCAGGTATCCCGTGAAGCTGAGCAGCAACGTCAGCTGCAGCAGCATCACGCCGACGACCCAGTTGAACTCGCGCGGCGCCTTGTACGCGCCGTGGTAAAAGACACGCGCCATGTGCAAGAACACCGACAGCACCATGAGATGCGCAGCCCATCGGTGCATGTTGCGCACGAGCAGGCCGAAGGCGACCTGCGTGTGCAGGCTCTCGATGTCCGCCCAGGCCGCCGTGTCGGTGGGTCGATAGAAGAACATCAAGAAGATGCCTGTGATGGTCAGCAGGATGAACAGGAAGAAGCTGAGTCCGCCGAGGCACAGCGTGTAGCTGACCTTCACCGCGTGCCGCTTCACCTTCACGGGATGAAGGTGGTACAGGACGCTGTTCATCACGACGTAGGAGCGGTTCCGCGGACTGTCGGTGTAGCCCTTGCGGAAGATCGAACCGGGTCGGAAGATCGACGTCCAGAACTGGCTGTCCTGCATCCAATCCGCGGCTGCCTGCTGCGCGTTCGCGAGGCGATCGGGCCGTTTCGGCTTGGCATTGGGATTCTCGAGCGTGTTCGCCATATCGATGCGGGTTGGGTCCTTCGGTGTGAGCGGGGGTGCGGACGCTACAAGCGCATGCCGTAGGCATAGCCGTGCGTATGCGTGCGGCCGTGAACGTCGCCGCCTGGCGGCGGAGTATTGCTGACCCGCCCGAGTGTGATGACTCCCGTGGGGCAGCGGTCGACGCACAGGGCGCAACGGGTGCAGACGTCGTCGTCGATGATGAAGATGGCGTTGTCGGTGGGGTCGAGGCCCGGCAGTTCAACGCCCACGGCCTCGTCAATTGCCTCGGTGGACACATACCAGATGCACTTCCACGGGCAGATGTCCACGCAGCCTTCGCACTGGATGCACTCGGACTGGTCGATGTTGATGAACTGCTTCGGCTTGACCGCTGCATCGAGGTACGCGGCATCGACCTGTTGCAGGACGTAGTCGTCCCGGAACTCGGGCATCGGCGGGTTGGCGTCACTGCTTGCCATCTCTGCGCTCTCTCAGTTGCCCTTGATGAGGGGACGTCCGAAGTCCGACGTGGGCTCGTCGGCTGGCTGGGCTTTGTCGCGACGCTGCCACCACAGCCACAGCAACGGCAGGCCCACGAGGGCTGCGAGATGCTCGATCACGACCACGAGGTCGCTGACTTTCTTCAAGTCCATGCGAGTGGGCGGGAAGGTGATGGGCGAGGTGAGGAACTGCCCCTCAGTGAAGAAGAACCGCTCGACGGACCATCCCCACTCATTGTCCGTCAGCCGTATCCAGCGGTCCGGAACGATTCCGAAGACCAGCAGCAGCAGCATGAACACGTACGCCGCACCCAGCATGGCCTCGCCCCAGGTGGTCGGGCGATCCGTCGGCCGGCGCTTGCCGTAGGCGACGATCCCCCAGACCATCAGCGCGGCCACGAGGATCGATGTGAAGAGCGCGGCCACTCGTTCTTCCTCCAGCGTCGTTCTGTCGGCTTCGGCTTGCTGCAATTCGGCGCAGCCGCGGCGGTGAGCCGCGGCGAGACCGGAGCAAAGATTACCGGCGCCCCGGTGATGGCGCGTGATGTTCTAGCACGGCAACCGCCAGGGTCCACAAATCCGGTGGTCCGATCGGCCGACGACACCTGCGCCGCAGCCGTCGCCCGCGCGCGACGGCACCCGCAGAGCACCGCAGCCACATCGCACCGCGACATCGCATTGGCACGTCGCATTGGCACGTTCGCGCTGGCACGTCGCGCTGCTGCGACAGCGTGGCAGACTTGCCCGCTGGTGTGCTCGGGCGCGTATCGTGCTCCGGGTGCTCGGTCGCGTAACCTGCGCCGCGCACGCTGGCACCGCAACTCGTTCGATGACCCCTGGGGGCAACCCCGCGGAGGAGACAGTGGCCGAAGTTCCCGAGTACTTGATAGAGCGCTCGCGACAGCGTCGCGTCGCTTTGGGCGTGCTGGAGGACGACGGCAGCGGCGCACCGGTGCCTGGTGGCCCCGCACCCGCAGGTGGTGCAGCCGTAGCCGCCGGGCCGAGCCCCGCAGAGATGATCGCTGCGGCCAAGCAAGCCGCGCTGGCAGAGCCCGAGCCCGCCATCGCACCAGATCCCGAGTGGGTCATTGCCGCGCGAACACGCCACCGCATTCCTGTCTGGGTGCTTCCGGTGCTGTTCTGTTTGCCGCTGTGGGGGTTCGTGTACTGGAAGCTGACCGAGCCGCCGCCCGAGCCGATTACCGCGATCAACGAGGGCGCAACCACGTTTGCCGTGCGATGCGCGAGCTGCCACGGCGGCGACGGATCCGGTTCAGACGGGTCCTTGGTAGGCCGTCCGCTCCACAACGGCGAGGTACTGGCGACGTTCCCGAGTCTCGACGACTCATTCATCGAATGGATCGCGCTCGGTTCGGAGGGCATCGGCATCGGTCAGATCTACGGCGACCCGAACCGCCCCGGCGGACCCCACGTCTCGGGCGAGACGGGCTCGAACATGCCGGCGTTCGGCGAGGTGCTCTCCCCGCATCAGCTCTATTCCGTCGCGCGCTACGTCCGTGAGGTCATCGGCGGCGAGGACTTGAGCGACGAGGTCGAAGCAGAGCGCTACGCCGAATGGGAACACCTTGGCGGCGGCTCTGACGCGGGCGCGGGTGGCGCCCACTAGTCACCGGGACGCGCGGCGGCGGCGCGCCCGCCTCAGCTACATCCGTCCGAGGTCGACGTGACCGAAACCAGAGCCTGTGACGTGCTCGTTGTGGGCGGCGGACCGGCGGGCTGCGCGGCGGCGTACTGGGCTGCGCGGGCGGGCCACGATGTCCTGCTCATCGAGCGATCGACCCACCCGCGCGAGCGAGCCTGCGGCGACGCATTGACGCCGGGCGCTGTCGGCGAGCTCATGGCAATGGGATGCGACCCGGTTGCGGCCCGCTGGCATCGCCACGAGGGCCTCCGCATGACCGCACACGGCCGCAGCCTGGAGATGCGCTGGCCGTCCGACGAACGCCTCCCTGCCTACGGCGTCGTCGTACGGAGACCTCGACTGGATGCGCTGATCGCCGCACGAGCGAGTGCAGCCGGTGCACACATGTGGACCGGCACCGAAGTGACAGCGCCGCTCATCGCCGATGGCCACCTGCGCGGTTGCCACGCGGTAGGCAGCGGCACCGGCAGTACACCCAGTGGGCCCCTCGTCGCTCTCGCTCGCTACGTCGTGATCGCCGACGGGCCGAGCTCGACGTTCGGACGCGCCTTGGGCACCGCACGCACGCGTACCTACGCGCAGGGTCTGGCGATGCGCGCCTACTACCCGACTCCGCGTCACGCCGAGCCGTGGATCGAATCGGTGTTCGCGCTCATCGACCGCGACGGCGG
Organism: Acidimicrobiales bacterium; assembly: GCA_963663635.2. Lineage (GTDB taxonomy): Bacteria > Actinomycetota > Acidimicrobiia > Acidimicrobiales > Poriferisodalaceae > Poriferisodalis. The sequence goes on along the minus strand of CAXXMY010000005.1, from coordinate 2,255 downwards.
TCAGCTGCCCGGGTACGGCTGGGTGTTCCCGGTCGGGGACGGCACCGCCAATGTCGGCGTGGGCCTGCTCAGCCACCACTTCGGCAACGAGGCGATCTCGCTGGATCGTCTGTTTGAGCAGTGGACGCGCCAGATTCCCGACCGATGGGAAATCGACCCGGACGGTCCGCACACGCCTCCCGCCGGCGGCCGATTGCCCATGGGGGGTTCGGTGCGGCCGCGTTCAGGCCCCAACTGGGTCGTCGTCGGCGATGCAGCCGGCAGCGTGAACCCCTGGAATGGCGACGGCATCGGACCTGCGCTGGGCACCGGCCGACTGGCAGCCGAGGTCATCGCTCGAGCGCTCGAAGCCGGCGACGGGCTCGAACTGCGGCGCTACGAGACCGAGCTGGCTGCGCGTTGGCAGCAGTACCACCATCTCGGGCGAATCGCGACCCGCGCGCTCGGCCGACCAGGTCTGATGCGACACCTGACACAGCTCGCCATTCGCTCACCCCGGATGGGCAGCCTGGCCATGCGAGTGTCAACCGACCTGCTTCGCGACGACCAGCGTGGCGGACCCGAGCGCATCTATCGCTCCGCATCGAGGCTGGCGAAGCTCTGGCGCGATCGCAGCTAGGCATTTTCCGCGCCGAGCCGAATCCGAGGAGGCGGCCGACGAAGGCCTCTCTTACGGCGCCTAAGAGGTATTTTCTGCGGTATTGAGTTGGTATATTTTGTAGTATGACTATGGGTGGCCTAACGCCCCGGGGCTACATGCCACGAGTTGTCGATCATCAAATGCGGCGATTGTTGCGGACGGCACCTGCCGTTGTCGTGGAAGGACCTCGTGCCTGCGGCAAGACGTGGACCGGTCGGGTGTTTGCCAACAGCATGGTGCGATTCGACGAGCTCGATTCGACCCGTCGGCAGCTTGAGGTCAACCCGGCCTCGTTCCTCGTCGGTGACACCCCGCGACTGCTTGACGAATGGCATCTGGCCGATGGCGTGTGGAACGCGATGAGGCACGCTTGCGACGATCGAGGTGCCAACGGACAGTTCATCCTGACGGGCTCGGTGAAGCCCACCGTCGCCGCAACGGATCACAGCGGGGCCGGACGCGTCGCTCGGCTCCGGATGCGTCCGATGTCGCTGTGGGAATCGGGCGACTCGACAGGCACGATTTCGCTCGCGAGCCTGCCCGGCGGCGGCCCATGCGCGGCAGACCCCGCTGAGCCCGATCTCGAGAGCGTCGCACGCATGATCTGCCGCGGCGGATTTCCGCGTTTCATTACGATGGACCACTCCGACGCCCGTGAACGCCTGCGCGACTATCTGCGCGACGTCTCGCAGATCGACCTGGCCACCGGGGGACCCGCCGGGCACGACCCCCGAAAGATGCTGGCGCTCATCACGTCGCTCGCACGCAACGAGGCGACATCTGCGTCGTTGCGAACTTTGGTTGAAGACACCGCAGGCTTCGGGGGTCCATCTGACCGCGACACAGTTCGGCGGTATCTCGATCAGCTGATCGATGCGTTCGTCATCGAACCGCTCCCAGCGTGGTCGACTCACCTCCGTGGTACAGCGACGTTGCGCACCACACCGAAGCGGTATTTCGTGGATCCATCCCTCGCGACCGCTGCGCTGCGAGCATCTTCAGAAGGACTGGTCGCCGACCTCGAAGCGCTCGGCTTCCTCTTCGAATCGCTGGTGATCCGCGACCTTCGCGTCTACGCCCAGACCTTCGGCGCCGAGGTCATGCACTACCGGGACAGCAAGGACCTGGAAGTTGACGCGATTGTCACACGAGGAGCCGGCGACTGGGCCGCCATCGAGATCAAGCTCGGCGGAGCGACAGCAATCGAGGCGGCAATTGCATCGCTGCGCCGCCTGCGCGCGAAGGTCGACACCCAACGCGCCGGCGAGCCGTCGCGCTTGATCGTCGTCACCGCGGTCGGCAGGGCCTTCGAGACCAGCGACGACATTGCCGTCGTGCCAATCACACACCTCTGTCCGTGAACTCACGAAGCTGTAAAGCGGACTCGATCGCCGCACGTTCCCCGGTGTGTGGCTGCAGCCTCTGGCTCCGGTGCACCAAGCACCCACATAACCCAAACTCGCAGACCGCCGAGGCCCCGGTACGTTGCCGGGGCCTCGGCCCGTCATGAGGGCTCGGGCCGCAATCCTGCGCGCAGTAGCCACGGCGAGTCGTGAGCGGGCTGAGGTTCACGTTCGAACGAGTCCGCGCCCCAATGCCACTGCCACCACTGCGA
>CAXXMY010000004.1:0-21286 GCA_963663635.2 Acidimicrobiales bacterium | reverse complement strand
CTGAACCACAACGCAAGACAGTCCACGACCTGCTGGCGGAGGCCCGCGCCGGGCTGGACCGGGTCTCGCCCGCTGAGCTTGACGTGCTGTTGGAGGCTGCGGCCTCCGCCGGCACCGGGCGGCTGCGTGTCATTGACATCCGGTCGCGGGACCAGCGGGAAGCCGCAGGCGTCATCGAGGGCTCCGAGCACATCGACCCCTTGGTGCTCGAGTGGCGCATCGACGGTGACTCAGGTTTCGCCGAGGGCACAGCGGCCGACTTCGACGACCACTTGGTCATCGTGTGCAATGAGGGCTACAGCTCCAGCCTCGCCGCCGCTCGTCTGCAGGAGATGGGATTCGGCAACGCCACGGACCTTGACGGGGGCATGGCCGGCTGGATTTCCCACGGTTTGCCGGTGGTCCCGCCGCCCGCGGCCGGCGCGGAAACCGCCGGCTAGCTGATCCGAGTCTCGGTCGCCGCGCAGACCTGCGAGGCGACTTCAGCTCGTGCCAGGGGCGGGCCGCTCGCGCAGGCGCCTGATGATGTCGGCCATGAACTCGTCGTCCTGCGCTCCCGGAATGACGAGGCGCCCATCCAGCAGCCAGCTGGGTGTGGCGCTAATGCCCCATTCGTTCGCTCGAGCCATCGACGCTCGCAGCGCCGGCAGCAATTCGTCGCTGGTGACGACTCGCCGGAGCACGTCCGGGTCGATGGCCACGTCAGAAGCAAGCTCGACGAGCACCTCAGGATCGGTCACGTCCAGCTCGTCCTCCCAGTAGGCGGCATAGAGCCGGTCGTGGTAGCGCTCGGCAGCGTCGGAGTCTGCGTGTTCAACTGCCAGCGCCGCCTGGTGCGCCTTGGCGCTGTTCCGCAGGCGCTTGGGAGACACGAAGCGGATGCCCTCGGCCTCGGCGAGAGCGGCCACCCGGTCGAATCCAGTTCGGAGCTCGATGCCCTCCGCCGGTACCTCGGGATGGATCTCGTAGGCGAGCCAAGTGATCTCGAGGTTGTGACGTTCAGCCAGTCGGGTCGCCCGGGCCCGTGCCAGATGGCACCAAGGTCACAGGTAGTCCGACCACACCAGCACCGACATCGTCATTGGGGTCGCCTTTCAGTCAAATTCATCGGTCTGCCCGACGCCGCCTAGCGGGAACGTTTCGGCGAGCATCCGGAGTCGATCGCCGGTGATCGACGGATGACACGCGAGCACGTATCCACTCTCAGGACTTCCTTCGACTGCGCCAACCAACGGAGACGCGAGCGCATCGAGCATGTGCTGAATCGTCGTCTTGTCAAGAGCCGGCTGTATCCGGCCGAGCATTGCGACCTGCAAGCTGTCGACATTCAGCGCACCGAGTTGACCTTGAAGCTCGTGCATGACCTCAACCAACCGCGACACAAGTTCGACAGTGGCGACTGCCTCACGGTTTGCACCACGCTCGGCATCGAGGTCGGCTTTGCCCGACGTCTCGAACAGGGGTCGATAAGCACCCAATGCGAGCGGACGATCTGCGTGAAGCCGACACAACTCGGCAAGATCCGCGGCCGACAGGACAGCGACTTCGTAGGTCGTTGCGAACTTCATCAGTGCAGTGCCTGAAGGCGCCGGACCGACAACCATTGAGTAGCCAGCATCGTGCTGGCGACGGTGCTCGACCAAAGTCGCCCAGTTGACCTGCTGATCTCTTAGTTTGCCGGACGCCGTAGTCTTGGCGTCGACTGCGACGCTATAGCCAGCGTCGATGCCGTAGCGCGCCACCAGCATGACGTCTGTTTGGCCGGAGCCGCCAAGGTGCTTGGCGTCGAATCCAAGAAACGCGAACGCTTCACAAACGGTCTTTTCGAACTTGGACGGGTCGTTGGTGTCCACAGAATCCGCACGAACACGACGCTCTAACGATTGCACCTCGCGTGCACTTGAATCTCGGCCTGGGGGATTGAGCACTACGGCCGCAGACGAGTGATTCGCTGCCCTAGGACCTGATTCAAGCAGCGTCTCTGGTTCGAGCCCATCGTCCGCGACCTGGACCGGTTCTTCGATCGACTGATCGGCGACCTGAGCCGCGCGACGTTCTGGCAGCGGCGGCTCGATGGCGCAGGTGGACAAGAAGACCTCGCCCGACTGTGTCAGGGCGAGCTTGCCCTCCTTGATCGGAACAACCAAACCCGCAGACTGCAGCCAACCACGACGATTGTTTATCTGCATCATCGACGTCCAACCCATCCTGAATTGCTCGTTGGCGCAGTGCAGGAGTTCTTGGGCGGATAGCGGCACCCGAGCGGCTTCGAGCACCTCACCGAGGAATCGAGTCGTTGTGTGGATTTGATGTATGACCGCACTTGCGTCGCCTGATTGCATCCACTCCCGTGTCGAGGGCCCGACGACGCAGATGCTCGAGTTCATTCGGATGAGACCCGAGCGTCTCAAGAAGCTAATTCTTTGCGAAGACGCTCCGTCTGAGAGGCGGAATTGCTCGGCAAACTTGCGGCGCAGATCGGGCTCAGTCAACCTCTTTTCGCTCACGCACTCGACAACCCAGCGAAACGAGTTCAAGAAGCCGCCGTAGCCGCCGGGCATCGGGGCAACGCTCTTCTTGCGATCTTGCCACTGCAAAGGTTGCGTCAGCATCAGCCCAAGATCCCCTGATTGACGGCCGCGCCGTCGCTGTAGGTGGCCGTCGATGCTGCCGATTCTGCCGATTCTGCCGAGGAGCCTCCACGAAACAGGGCGTCCTGAACAATACGGGGCTGTCGGTCGATCACGGAGAGAAGTACTCGGGCGGGTCCTTGGGGACGGCGGCGGCCCTGCTCCCAATTCCGAATCGTTCCCGGAGCCACGCCGATGCTTCGGGCGAAGGCTACCTGAGAGAGTCCTGTGCGCTCTCGGATTGCTCGAACGTCTGGTTCGGGGACCTTCACATCGCGGACCTCATAGCCAACGCGATCACCCTCTAAGTACGCCTCTGCGTCGCTGAGGCCATCCATGATCGTTTCGAACACGGTCTTCATCTCGAACTCCGGTACTGAGCGGTGATGCGCTTGCCAGCCCTGATCAGCATCTGGCGTTCCTGAGGCGTGAGATCGACTTTTTCGTTCTTGGCAAATGCGGCCAAGGAAGACTGGCATGTGGTTGCCGCCGAAGAAGTAGACGACACGGTCGCCTCCGCGTTTGCCCCGGCCCGAGAGGCCGATCCGCACCTTGCGGATGCCGGCGCCGAGCGAGGCTGCGAACTCCATCGGTGGTTGCAAGTGAACGGTCATGATGACCGTTGGGAACACATGCAGCCGACCGATGGAGGTGTCCAGTATGGCAGCGAGGCTGAGTTTGGATGAGCGGGTGTTCATCGAGTCGTCGCTCGGGGCGGGCCGCAGCGTCGCGGACGTGGGCCGTGACCGGTCCACGGTGCATCGCGAGCTGGCCCGCTGCGGCGGGCGGGGGGCCTATGACGCCCGCCGCACGCGTCCGCGACGCGACGAGAGCGAACGCCCAAGCTGGCGGTCGATCGGGTGCTGGCCGCCGCGGTCGATGAACGTCTGAAGCTGAGGTGGTCCCCGCACGCGACCGCGGCGGACCTGCGCGAGGCGGGCATGAGCGTGTGCGCGGAGACGATCTATCGGGCGTGCTACGCGAACGACCCGCGCAGCGGCCTGGCCGCCGGCTCCTGGGAGAAGCTGCCGCGGCGCGCCCGGCGCCGTCGGCCGCGCAGCGTCGCGCAGGCCCAAAGCCCAGCCCGCTGGGGGAATACCGGCCGACAGCCGACCGGCCCGACGACGTCGAGGACCGCATGGAGCCCGGCCACTGGGAACGCGACCTCATCGTCGGCAAAGCCAACCTCACCGCCGCGGTCACCCTCGCCGAGCGCACCAGCCGCTACACGGTCACCGCAGCGCTGCCCGACGGCTACGGCGCGCCCCAGGTCGCCGCCGCGGCCGCCGCGGCGCTGGGCCGCCAGCCCGCAGCGCTCGTGCGCACCCTCACCTGGGACCAAGGCCGCGAGATGGCCCGCTGGGCCGACATCGAAGCCGCGCCCGGCATCGAGGTGTTCTTCTGCGAGCCGCGCTCGCCGTGGCAGCGACCCACCAACGAGCAGACCAACGGACTGCTGCGCCGATGGCTCCCCAAAGGCACCAGCCTCGACATCGGACAACTGCGGCTCTCGGTCATCGAGGACAACCTCAACCACATGCCCCGCCGACTCCACCACTGGACATCAGCACACGACATCTACACTCAACTCAGTCGCAACCACCGGTAGAGCTTGCCCTCCCTCGTTTGGATTGACGGCGACACGGTTGACGATCTCCTCTCGCTCCACCTCGGACAGGAATGCTTGAGCGGTAGTGAGGTAGGTGGGTGTTTCCACGACGGTCTGCGGGCGCTCATCCACGTTGGATGGTATACGCCATTGGCGTATGTCAACACCCATCGATTTCGTGAACGGTTTCGACGCCGGCGAAGAGTCGTCCTCTCGAGGACGTTTCGCCCAGCATTGCCCGACTGCGCCCATGACACGCTCCGGCGATGGACGTAGGTGGCCAGTAGCTTGCCGCGCATGGACTTCACCATCCCCTCCGACATCGCACAGCTGCTCGACGAGTTGGACACGTTCATTGACGACGTCATCAAGCCCATCGAGAACGAAGACGACAACATCCGGTACTTCGACCACCGCCGGGAGGACTCACGCACCGACTGGGAACGAGACGGTCTGCCCAACGCCGAATGGGAGGCGTTGCTCGGCCGTATGCGCAAAGAGGCCGACAAGGCGGGCTTTTTGCGCTGGCATCTTCCGAAGCGCTTCGGCGGCAGCGACGGCACGAACCTGGGCATGGCGATCGTGCGGGAACACTTGGCCCGCCGGGGCCTCGGGCTGCACAACGACTTGCAGAACGAGAACTCCATCATCGGCAACTTCCCGACCGTGCTCATGATGGAGCGCTACGGGTCACCCGCCCAGCAAGAGCACTGGATCCCGCTCATGCTCGAAGGCGGGGCGCGCATCGGCTTCGGCCTCACCGAGCCGCTGCATGGCTCGGACGCCACCTGGATGGAGACCACCGCCGTGCGTGACGGCGACGAGTGGGTTATCAACGGTGAGAAGTACTGGAACACCGGGCTGCACCACGCCACCCACGACTACATCTTCGCCCGCACCTCAGGCAACCCCGGCGAGGGCCACGGCATCACCTGCTTCATCGTTCCCACGGACTCCCCCGGCTTCAAAGTGGAGGAATTCATGTGGACGTTCAACATGCCGACCGACCACGCCCATGTCCGACTGACCGACGTGCACGTGCACAACGACGACATCCTGGGAGACGAGGGCCGCGGCCTGCAGACCGCGCAGTTGTTCGTGCACGAGAACCGCATCCGCCAGGCGGCGTCGTCGGTGGGTGCGGGCCTGCACTGCATCGATGTGGCGGTCAACTACGTGAAGAACCGGACCACCTTCGGCAAGCCGCTGGCACAGAACCAGGCCATCCAGTTCCCTCTCGCCGAGCTGTACACCGAGGCCGAGATGATCCGGTCGCTCACCCACAAGACCGCCTGGGAGATGGACCAGGGCGTCGACCACATGGAGATCACCGACCGGGTCGCCATGTGCAACTACCGGGGCAACCGGTTCTGCTGCGATGCCGCCGACCGGGCGATGCAGAGCTGCGGCGGCAACGGCTACAGCCGTCACATGCCCTTCGAGCACATCTATCGGCACCACCGTCGCTACCGGATCACCGAAGGCTCAGAGGAGATCCAGATCCGCAAAGTCGCCGGCAAGCTGTTCGGCTTCGCCCAACGGGCGAAGAGCTGACACAGCGCCGGACGCGCCAAGTGCTGGAACGACTGAGCGGGCGCCAAGGTTGAGGCCTGCGCTTGCAGCGTCATGCACTAGCGCGGTGCGAACGTCGCAATGCCCGCGTCTTGCGCGGCGCGAGCGAGCCTGTCGTCATAGGTAACGAAACCATCAAGATCGCGCCCCAAATCAAGTGCAGTCGCAAGATGCACTGCGTCGAGACTGCGCAGCTCCGGCGGATCAAGCATCGCGGCGCGCTCCGTGATCGCCCGGCTGACTCGAACAAATGTCACTGAATCGAGCAGGGACCGTGCACGAGCGGTGAGTTCGGGCGCGTAGCGACGAACGGCTCTCGTCACCTCGATACGCGTCAAGTCAGACGAGACCACAGGGCGTAGCCCTGAGTTGAGCCATCCCGCGAGCGCCGCTGATTCCGCTTCGCTGACGATCAGCTTGACGAACGCTGAACTGTCGCAATAGTGGGCCACCGTCGATTCGCGGGTTCAGTACCGCTCTTCGGCTCTCATGGCCGCGAGCGCTGCTGACAGACTCGGCCCAGGAGAAGGCGGCGGAAGGTCGGCGAGACTGCCCCGCGCGGGAGTTGCTTCACCGGAAGCGATCAACTCATCAAGCCGCGAGCGCCGTATCGCCGTAATCTTGGCCACCGGTCGTCCACGGCTCGTCACCGTAATTTCCTCACCTGCTGCGGCTCGAGCGATAACGGCCGACGCATTTTGCTTGAGCGCCCGAATGCCGACCTCAGCCATGTTCTACAATGTACTACAACCCGCTGGCGGAGGCCTCTGCGGTCGCCTGTGGATCAGTCGTCGAGGCGGGCGGTGGCGTTGCCGGTCAGGACTGCTCGGTCGTCTTGGTTCGTCGTGGTGATGGTGAGGTCGACCAGCTTCTGGCCGTCCTCGTCACGGATCTCGGCGACCTCGGCCTTGGCGGTGAGAGTGTCGCCGGGCCACACCTGGCTGGTGAACCGAACGCCGTAGTAGGTGAGGCGACCGTCGCCGACGAAGTTGGTGACCATGCGGCCGGTCATGCCCATGGTGAGCATGCCGTGGGCGAACACGGTGGGGTAACCCGCCACCTCGGTGACGAACTTCTCGTCGGTGTGGACAGGGTTGTAGTCGCCAGATGCGCCTGCGTATTGGACGATCTGGGTGCGGGTGAGGTCGTCGACGATCTGCTCGGAGTAGCTGTCGCCGACGCTGAGCTGCGATGCGCTGAGTGCCATGTCAAGTTGCCTTTCTGCGATGGGTGTGCGACTAGCGTTGATGCGCTAGTCGTCGATCTGTGCTTGCTGGGCCATCGACTAGTCGTCGATGACTTTCTCCGTCACGACGCCGACGCCCTTGGCGGTGATGACCAACTCGTCGTCCTCGTCGCGGTACTCGGTGACGGCTTCGGTGAACTTGAGGATGCCTGCCCGCCTGGACTGCTTCTCCCACTTCTCGCCGTCGTACGTGACGGTGTGCAGCACGTCGCCGGGCTGGAGGTGCCGGTGGTAGGTGAAGTGCTGCTCGGCGTGCAGGCCGCCGGCAGCAGCGCCGGACTGCTTGTCGTCCTCGCGCTCGTCGGCGACATCGGTGCCGTCTGACTCGGAGATGTCGCGCACCAACGTGCCCGACGCCGTTCGGCCGCTGCCGAACCACTTCTTGTCCGGCTTCGGACGCAGGAAATAGTTCGGGTCGAACTGGGCGCTGGATTGCGCAAACGTCGGCGGCGCAATGATCGAGCCGACTTCGGTGCCGGCCGCGTACTCAGCGTCGCTGTAGATCGGGTTCGTGTCGCCAACGGCCCGCGCAAACATCAGGATGTGCGTGGCCTCCACGGGGAATCGCTCGACTGCCATGTCTGGCTCCTCTCGCGGCTGCTCGATTCGGGATGCCGCCGCAACATGATGGCAGCCGCTCGCGCAGCGCGCACGAGAGGCACAGCGCGCAGCGCGCACAATGGACACAGCGCAACACGCGCGCAAGAGCACAGCCGGCGGCGAGTCCAGGGTTTGGGGGAGTTCTAGGCCAGGGCGGCCGCGAGCGCCGTTCGCACCGCTGCCGGATCCTCATTCATCATCATGTGGCCGGCGCCAGCGAGGTGGACGACGTCTGCGTTCTCAAAGTCGGCAATGAGCGGAGCGGCGGCCCGTGGCGGCGTCATCTTGTCCTCGCTGCCGACGATGACCGTCACCGGACACCGCACCCTTGCCGCCACATCGCCGGCGCCGTAGGCCGCGCATGCTGACAGGTCGGCGTGGATGACGCCGTTGTCGGCTCGTTCGAGCAGGGCGATTCCGCCGCCCAGCATCCACAGCCCCGGCGTGGGATTCGTCGCGATGTGCGCTCGGCTGCCATGCCCCCATGACGTCATCAGCTCGGGTGCAAGCAGCTCGTTGCGCTCGGCGGCACCGAGCAGCGCCGGGTGGACCCCCATCGTGGCGGCGGTTCCTAACAGGGCGAGCCGGGCAACCCGGTCGTGGTCGGCAGCGGCCACTTCGGTGCAGATCAGCGAGCCCATCGAATGACCGACCAGCCGCACCTGCTCGCATTTGAGCCGTTCGGAAACGGCGGTAATCGCCTCTCCGAGCCAGGCAGCCATGTCGGCAACTGTGCCCAGCGGCTCGCCGTCACTGAGACCGTGGCCGGGCAGGTCGATGGCTAGGGGCGTGTACCCGTGGTGCGCGAGCCACCGCGTCTGCAGCTGCCATACGGTGCGATTCATGCCTGCGCCGTGCACGAGCATCACCACCGGCGCGTCGGTCGCTGACGCAGCGTTGGGCACCACTCCCCCGGTCGCCACGCCAACCGAGTGAGATCCCACTTGGAGCGAGAACGATTCAGTAGCTGTCATCGGTTCAGCCCTTTTGCGAGGCGCGCAGGGCGCGGGACAGGTCGGAGATGATGTCGCCGGGGTGCTCGAGCCCCACCGAGAGCCGCACGAGGTCCTCCCCGACTCCCGCGGCGGCGAGATCGGCAGCGCTCATCTGCTGGTGGGTAGTGCTGGCCGGGTGAATCACCAGCGTCTTGGCGTCACCGACGTTGGCGAGGTGCGACGCCAACCGCACGGCCTCGATGAATCGGCGGCCCGCCTCGCGACCGCCTTGGATACCGAAGCTCAGGATGGCGCCCGCACCCTTGGGCAGCAGGCGCTTGGCGAGCTCGTGATCGGGATGTGTCGGCACCGAGGGATGGCTCACCCAGCTGACGGCATCGTGGGACATCAGAAATTCCACGACGAGTTCGGTATTGGCAACGTGGCGGTCCATCCGGATCGGAAGTGTCTCGATTCCCTGCAGGAGATAGAACGCCGTGGAGGGGCTCATGGCCGCACCGAAGTCGCGCAAGCCTTCGGCCCGGGCCCGCATGGAGAGTGCTTGGGGTCCGTACTCGTCGGCGAACGCGATTCCGTGGTAGCCGGCGTACGGCTCGCTGAGGGTCGGGAACTTGCCCGAAGCGGCCCAATCGAAGCGCCCGCCGTCGACCAACACACCGCCGATCGCGATGCCGTGCCCGCCGAGGAACTTGGTGGCACTGTGCATCACGATGTCGGCGCCCAGCTCGATCGGCCGCATCAGGTGCGGCGTGGTGAACGTGGCGTCGAGCATCAGCGGCAGGTCGGCCTCGTGCGCCACTGCGGCCACGGCCGAGACGTCGAGCACCTCAATGTTGGGATTGCCCAGCGTCTCGGCGAACAGCACCTTGGTGTTCGGTTGAATCGCGGCGCGCCAGGCGTCGAGGTCGCGGGGATCCACGAACGTCGTGGTGATGCCGAAGCGGGGCAGCGTCAGGCTCAGGATGTTGTGGGTGCCGCCGTAGATGTTGCGGCTGGCCACGATGTGGTCGCCCGCGCTGGCGATAGTGGCGCAAGCCAGGTGGAACGCCGCCATGCCGCTGGCCGTGCAGACCGCGCCGACGCCACCTTCGAGGGCTGCGATGCGCTCTTCCAGCACGGCCACGGTGGGATTCGAGATGCGGCTGTAGATGTGGCCGGGGATCTCGAGGTTGAACAGGCTGGCGGCCTGATCGGTGTCGGTAAAGCTGAACGAGGTCGTCTGGTAGATCGGGACGGCTCGCGCACCGGTGGTCGGGTCGGGCCGCTGGCCGGCGTGCAGCGCCAGCGTGTCGAAATGCAGGAAATCCGGCTCAACCATGGGTGCCTCCCCGTTGGTGCGCGAGAACTCAAGTATTCAGCATGCGGGCGCCACCGGCGCACGCGGCGTCGGGCCCAAGTCGGTCAGCCGCCGACAGCCTCGGCGGCGCGGACCGCCTCCCAGACACGCTGGGGCGTGACCGGGATGTCGACGTGGGTCACGCCCAAGTGGGCGAGCGCATCGATGACCGCGTTCTGCACTGCAGGTGGGGCGGCAATGGCGCCGTTCTCGCCGATGCCACGGGTGCCGAGCTCGTTGCGGCACGTCGGGATGCCGAGCCGGGCCGTGCCGATAGGCGGCACGTCTGCAGCGGACGGGATGAGGTAATCCACCAGCGTGGTGGTGCGCGGCGTGCCGTCCGCGTCCCACCGGCCCACCTCCATCAGCGCCTGGGAGATGCCCGCGACGGCACCCCCGTGTTGCTGGCCTTCCACCGAAGCCTCGTGCAGCATGCGGCCGCAGTCGTCGACCGCTGCGAACGCCAGCAATCTGACGCGTCCGGTCTCGGCGTCGACCTCCACCGCTGCGGCGTGGGTGCCGTAGGGATGCGTTGGACCGCCGCGCCGCTCGTCGACAGTGGCGCTGATGCCCCCGGGTGCCGCCGCTGCGATATCAGTCCAGGTCGCCAGCAGGGCCGGAACACCGGCGACGTGCGCTCCGGCGGGTGTGATCTCAATGTCGTCAGCGCTCGCCTCGAGCAATTCGCCTGCCACTTCGCAAATGCGGGCCCGCAGCTCAGTTGCAGCGGCGGCGATCTGGCTGCCCAACACCGACGCTGTACGGGAACCGCCGGTGACGCCGCCGAACGTGGATGTCACTGAGTCGGCGTCGTTGACACGAACGGCACCCTCGGCGATCCCGACCCTGGCGCTCGTGATCTGCGCCCACAGGCTGTGATGACCCTGGCCGTGACCATGGCTGCCGCAGGTGACAAGCACGCTGCCGTCGGGGCCCAGCTCGAGCGAGGCATAGTCGGGATCGTCGCCGCTGCCGGCGGTCTGGCTATAGCAGCCGTAGCCGACACCGATGAGCACCGTGCGATCGGCAGCGGCGCGGCGATCGGCGGCGAGCGCCTGCCAGCGTGGCGCGTCAATGAGTTCCTGTGCTGTGTCGAGGGCCAGATGGGGGTCGCCGCTGTCGATAGTGACCCCGGTGCCAGTGTCGAACGGCAGCTCGTCGGCACGGAGCAGGTTGCGGCGGCGCACCTCGGCGGGGTCGAGGCCGAGCTCGCGGGCGCCGGCGTCGATGACTCGTTCGAGGGCAGCGTTCACCTCCGGCTGGCCTGCGCCGCGGTACGCCCCTATTGGCGGCGCGTTCGTGACGGCAGCGCCGTACCGGTAGCGCAACCGCGGTACCCGATACAGGCCGGTGCTCTGGCGGTAGCTGGCCGCAGCGAGCATGGGCGCCATGTGCGGGTAGGCCCCGGCGTCGCTCCACATGACCACGTCGATGCCCGAGATGCGACCCTCGTCGTCGAAGCCCATGCGGATGCGGTGACGCTGGCCGCGTCCGTACGGCATCGAGACGAACTGCTCTTGGCGGCTTTGCACCCAGCGCACGGGGCGGCCCAGCAGCTGCGCGGCACGGGCGACTACGAAGAACTCGGCCATCGGGTCACCGCGGCCGCCGAAACCGCCGCCGACCCAGGGTTCACGCACTCGAACCGCGGTCGTGGGCACCCCCAGCAGGCGCCGGTACAAGTACGGCGCACTGTGCACTCCCTGACCCGTGCTCCAGATGTCGAGTTCGCAGTCCGGCGACGCGCCGTCGGCCAGCGGCGTGCCGCGGATCAGCTCGAACGGCGTTGCCACGATCGCGCACGGCTCGATGGGCACCGAGGAGAGCCGGTCGTTCTCGCACACCAGTTCCACAACACACGCAGCACCACCGCAGGGGTCGTCACCGGGCGCACCATCGGTCCGTGCTGAGTCCACCAGGCGCGTCGGCTCGGACACGAAGCCGCCGCCATCGGGCGGATCCAGCGGGCGCACGACGTTCGTGCCCGCATCCGGGTAGAGCAGGACCTCGTCAGCTGCGGCTCGCTCGACGTCGATCACAGCGGGCAGTTCGTCAATGTCAACGGCGACCAACTCGGCCGCATCGAGAGCCGCAGCGGGCGATTCGGCCAGGACGACGGCAACCGGCTCACCGACGAAGCGCACCCGCCCGTCGGCGAGAAGCGGCCGTGCCATCTTCCCGCCCATCGTCGTGGCGCGGTAGTACTCGAACGGGGCAAGCCCCAAGGTTGGGGCGTCGAACACCGCCACAACCCCGGGCGCCTGCTCGGCCTCTCGCAGTTCCACGTTGCGCAGCTCGCCGTGGGCCACAGTCGAGCGCACGAACGCGGCGTGGAGGGTGCCCTCGGCAACGGGCAGGTCGGCGGTGTAGGTCACCGTCCCACGCAGCATCGGCAGGTCTTCTGACGCGAGTCGCGCGGTGCTCATGGCGTCACCGTAGCGACGCTTGTCCCGGCGGTCGCGCCGAGAAGGGCGCCGTCAATCCACGGGTGCGTGTTCCGAGCCGCCCAGTTGATGAGCCCCGAGCTCGGCCAGAACCTCAGCGCGGTGCTCGTCGAGGTAGGGGGCGCGGCGCATCGGCGCGTCGATGCCGCCGATGAGCGAGCCGACCTGGACCATCGGGCCCCATTCAGTCTCGGCGAACTCGACGACGTGGCCGTTGGAGGTCGCGACCTCGGACCCGACGAAACCGCGCCGTTCGGCGGGCAATTCGCTGGTGCCCTCGGGCGTCGTCTCATGCCACACCCACTGCAGTCCGTCGGGGGTCGGCACCTCCAGGTAGGTGCGGTTGGGGCCAGCGCCTCGGTAATCGAGCCCGCCCAGTTCAGCGGGCGGTCGCCCTTCGTAGGACACGAACTCGGCTGCCTGCGCTGCCGTGACGGTCTGGGTGAGCGACGTGCGCACTGTGCGGCCCTTGCCGTCGGCCAGCCGCCGGTACAGCGAGCAGATCACACCGAACGTGGCGATCATCGGCGTTGCGGCGTCGTGCACGGGCACAGTCAGGAACACCGGCTCGTCATCGCCGCCCTGCGCGGCCATGATCCCGCCGAGCGCCTGCAGCAGCGGATCGAACGCCGGCACCTCGGCCATCGACTCGTCTCGGCCATAGCCCGGGCTCTTCACGAGGACAGCGTCGGGGCGGATGCGGCGCAGTTGGGTATCGGAACAGCCGAGGCGCTCGGCCACCCGAGGTCGGAAGTTCTCCACGATGACGTCGGCGTCGGCGACAAGCTGGGTCATGACGGCGTTGTCCGCAGCGTCTTTGAGGTCGAGGCAGACCGAGCGCTTGGATTGGTTCCAGCCGTTGAAGTACGGGCCGAGCACGCGAAACGGATCGCCGCCGGGCGGCTCGATCTTGGTGACATCTGCGCCGAGCATTGCCAGGTGGCGGGTGATGACCGGTCCGGCGATGAACGAGCTGAGGTCGACTGCGGTCAGGCCCCGCAGTGGGGGGTCGTTCGTCGCCCCCAAGTCGGGACCTCGAAGTGAAGGCCACTGGCCGGCCTCGATTTCGGCGTGAACATCGTCGGTGTGCTCTCCCAGCCGGGGCGCCGCCCGGAGTTCAGCCGTGTCGCATCCGTCGATCCACATCGGCTGCGGCGGCGTTCGAACGGTGCCGAGATCGGGGTGCTCGACCGTCGTTGCCAGCCCGTTGGCCTGGGCCAGCTCCGAGCTCATGAATACCTCGCGGGTCTGCGTCGGCTGGCACGGCACGTCGTGAGCACCGAAGATCTCATGCCATTCGGCGAGGGTTCGCGCCGCGAACGCGCCCTCGAGGATCGGCGTGATCTCTGCCAACGGCTCGAGGTCCAGCAGTCCCCACGGCGGATTGGGGAAGCGTTCGTCTTCCAGCAGGTCCTCCCGCCCGATGGCACGCAGCATCGCGACGTAGAACGGCAACGTGCCGCAGGCGACGAACATCCACCGGTCGTCGGCTGTCCGGAACAGCCGGTACACGGGCAGCCGGCCCGCCGAGCCCAGCGGGCACGAACCATCGCGGTCAAGACCGGCCATCTCGGGCATCTCGAAGTCGCCGATTTGCATGGCGCCCGAGCCCGACACTTCCGACACGGTGTAAGTGGGCGCGGCTGCGTGGGCTCGACGGGCATAGAGCCCCGCCGCTGCGGCGATCGCGGCCAGCATTCCGGCCCCGTAGGAGGCGAGCGGCACCACCAGCTCGACGGGACCTTCGGAGTAGCTGATCTGGTTCCAGCCGATGCCGGTGACTGCGGCAACCTGCGATGGGGTGCCCGCGCGGGTCGCGTCGGGCCCGTTGTTGCCCCAGGTCGGGCACGAGATGATCACGGTGCTCGGCGCCACGTCCCGCACGGCCGTCGCGGTCGGCCCGTCGGGCACGAAGACCGCATCGGCGGCGCCGAGCAGCTCGATGAGCATCGGCGTGGCGATCGAGGCAACCGTGGGACGCAGGATGCCGGGCAGTGATGCCGCGGGGCCGTCCACTCCTGCGGGCAGGGGCGCACGTTCCCATTCGACGCCGTCGGGTACCACGGAGCGCTTGTTGCGGCTCACTGCCTGGAAGCCCGGGTCGCTGCGGTAGGGGTCGCCGCTCGGTGGCTCCACCTTCACCACCGCGGCACCCTGATCGGCCAGAATGCGCGCCGCGTACGGCCCCGATATGCCGGTGGTCAACTCAACGACGCGGACCCCATCGAGGCATCGAACCGGCGAATCACTGTTTCGGGCACCGTCGGCGCTGCTCATCGGGATGACTGTAGGTGGCCCGGTCCTGCGGTCGCCGGGGACTGCGCGCTCTACGATTACCTCTGTGACAACGACAACTTCCGGCACCGCCGCGAACCCGTTCACGGAGATTCCGATTCCGCAAGCGCCGACGTTCGACACGATCGAGGCCGAGCGGCAGCACCGCAAGGAGCGCTTGGCGTCGGTGTACCGAGCGTTCTCGATGTTCGGATTCGAAGAAGGCGTGGCCGGTCACGTCACCGCACGCGATCCTGAGCTCACCGATCACTTCTGGGTGAATCCGTTCGGCGTCGGGTTCGGCCAGATCAAGGTGTCGGATCTGCTGCTCGTCGATCACGACGGAAATATCGTCGAGGGTCGCCATCCGCTGAACCAGGCAGCGTTCGCCATTCACAGCGAAGTGCACAAGGTCCGGCCCGACGTGATCGCCGCAGCGCACACCCATTCGCTGTACGGCAAGACGTGGTCGAGCCTGGGCCGCCTGCTCGATCCGCTCACGCAGGACGCGTGCGCGTTCTACGAGGACCACGCGCTGTTCGACGACTTCACCGGCGTCGTGCTCGACACTTCAGAGGGCAAGCGCATCGGACAGGCGCTCGGCAGCTGCAAGGCCGTGATCCTGCAGAATCACGGGCTGCTCACCGTCGGCCACACCGTCGATGAGGCGGCGTGGTGGTTCGTCACCATGGAGCGCACCTGCCAGAGCCAGCTGTTGGCCGAAGCCGCCGGCACGCCGATTCCGATCCGCCACGAGTCAGCCAAGCACACCGCCGCGCAGGTCGGCTCCCCGCTGGGGGGCTGGTTCAGCTACCAGCCGATCTACGACAAGGTTGTCGAGCGCGACCCGAGCTTCTTGGACTGAGAGCCAATCCACGAACGGAGCAAGTGTTCACACTGTTCTGCGGGCATTGGCAACGCCACCTCGCACGAACAGGTACACCAGTTCATCCGTCGACTTCCCCAGCAGCCGCCACTTGGCGGTGCAAAGCAAACCCATCTGGATGAGGTCGTCAGGTGGGCAGTTGATCGTTCTCAGCTGCCCAGCGGGCGAATTCACGTTGCTCAAACGGCGAGCGGTAGTCCGTTTCGATGAGTTCGTCTGCAATTGAGCTGACGGTGTCGATCGTCAGCACACCGTCCCTGATCGCCTGGCACAGCAATGCCAATGTGCGCTTGACGCTGACTACGTGCCGAGACGCAACCTTGTGGGCGACGCCGTCATCAACGACGGCACACCCAGAAGGCGTCTCGGCCAGCCCGAGAGCGGCGGCCTCGCCGATGTTGCGTTTCCCAGACACAAGACGCTCGGCGTACTTCGCGAACGCAGCGAGCTCTTCGACCGAATCGAGTTTGCGTACCTCGATCCAATCTGCGTCGAGCACTGATTGGATGCTCGGATGTTGATGAACGCCCTCTCGCAGTTCTTTCTCGACCGCCTCCGGTATGACAGCGCTGCGTTCGCCGACGACCGACTTGAGGGCGTCCAAGAGTCCAGCACGCGCAAAGTGGCTGAGCGGACCCGTGTCGAAGACAAGCGTGTTCACGATCGAATTCGTCAGCTGACGAATGACCAGATCGCATCTTCAGGAAGTGTCGGAAGATCCGGCAAGTCCTCCTCGGTCCACGTATCGAACAAGAGGGCGAGAGCACGCGCTGCCGAGATTTCCTCGGTTCGATAGGCACCGAGCACTGCCCTCGTGTACAAGTCGGGCAATTCGGGCGGCTCAAGTTCGATCGGGATGATGAGACCGTGATCGACAATGTCCGCTTGTCGGGTGCGTGTCTGGCGTACCCGCCGCAGCTCATCTGCCGGCGCGATATGGAGCTCGCCAAGCCGTTGTGCCAGCGTTGACATGTCCACCCTGTATTCACTCGCGATGAGTACTGCATCGGTGCGAGTGTTGTCTCCTGCGCGCCACTGCTCCCGGAGCGCTGCTTCAGGAAGCAGGACCGCCCGAGCGAATCGATCGATACGGGCTTCCACTCCCTCGGCTTGCGCATCGGCGATTGCCCAGTCGGTTGAGTATTCGTCGGCGAACACGAAGTGGCCCAACTCGTGCGCCAGCGTGAGACGACGGCGACCGACAAGGCGAGAACCGTTGATCACGGCGACGCCGCCATGCGCCAAGAGCATCGATGCCCCGTCTGCGCCGGTGTCTCCAAGCTCCAAGGAAAACGTCAGTAGCCCGATCTGCTCTGCAGCGCGGGCAAGATTGATTACCGGTTCGTCGGCGCCGTAACCCAGCAAGCAGCGCAACTTCACAGCGGCCGTTTTGGCGTCCGCGTGGGTGGGTGGAAATTCGAGTTCCGGCGTATCCGGCAGCTCAAGCCCGACAGCGATGCGCTGGAGAAATTCCGTCTCGCGCGCTGCTCGCTCAACGACTCGGTCTATGCCAGAACTCGGCGCATTGTCACCTCGCGCCTTCCGACGGGACACCACCGCGGCGGGCGAATCATCGAAGAACCACTCGATGCGAACCTCGATGGCCTCGGCCAAGTTGGCCAGCTCCGTGGCGCCGACGCCACGGCCCCCGGTTTCGATCTTCGCGAGTGAGCTGCGGTGCAGTCCCGCCCGAGCGGCACATTCAGCCTGTGTCAAGCCCGCATCCTGGCGCGCTGTGGCGATGCGGCGTCCGATTTCTTCAGTGTCCGGCACCATATGTTCGATTATAGAACAATCACATCCTGTGAACTCGACGAGTTACCACTGGGCGGCGATGTACTGGGTCTCGCAGAATTCGTAGATGCCTTCGCTGGCGCCTTCGCGGCCGAGGCCTGATTGCTTCATGCCGCCGAAGGGCGCTGCGGGGTCAGACACGGCGCCGCGGTTCAGGCCGATCATGCCGGCTTCGATGCGTTCGCTGACCCGCCAATCCCTTGGCCAGGTCTTGGGTGTAGACGTAGCCGATGAGGCCCATCTCGGTGTCGTTGGCGGCGGCGATCATGGCGTCGGTGTCGGTGAAGCTGGAGATCGGGGCAACCGGTCCGAAGATCTCTTCTCGGGTGATGGGCGCCGCCGGGTCGACGCCGCCGAGCACGGTCGGCTCGTAGAAGAAGCCCGGGCCGTCAATGACCCGGCCGCCGGTAACGGCTTGGGCTCCCCCGTCGATCGCCGCGCGCACGAGCCGATCGATGTTCTCCACTGACGCGGCATTGATCATCGGCCCGCAGCCGACACCTGGGTCACGGCCGTTGCCAACCTTCACATCGCCCATGGCTGTCGCCAGTCGCTCCACGAACTCGTCGTGCACGGGTGCTTCTACGAAGAACCGGTTGGCAGCGGTGCAGGTCTCAGCGGAGTGACGCATTTTGGCGACCATGGCCCCAGCGGTGGCAGATTCGAGATCGGCGTCGGCGAACACGACAAATGGTGCGTTGCCGCCGAGTTCCATCACCACCTTGAGCACTCGGTCGGCGCAGCGTTTCAACAGCACCCGGCCGACCTCAGTGGAGCCGGTGAACGACATCATGCGCACCGCACGGTGGTCCACGACAGCGTCGAGCCAGGCACCGGAGTCGGCGGTCGGCACCAGGTTGACCACTCCGGGCGGAACGCCGGCCTCACCCAGCAGCTCGGCGACCCGCAGCGAGGTCAGCGGGGCCTCGCGGGGCGGCTTGATGACGACGGTGTTGCCGGCCGCCAGCGCCGGTGCCAGCTTGCGGGTGATCATCGCCGCCGGGAAGTTCCACGGCGTGATCATCGCCACGACGCCGACCGGTGGGTGCCGGGTGATGATTCGGTTGGCGCCCGAGGGAGCGATGCTGATCGAGCCGTGAATGCGGACCGCCTCTTCGGCGTTCCAGCGAAAGAACTCCGCCGCGTAGGCCACCTCGCCCACTGCGTCGACCCGGGGCTTGCCGTTCTCGAGCGTGATCAGATCGGCCAGCTCGTCGGTGTGCTCGATGAGGATGCGGTGGGAGTCCCGAAGGATCTCCGAGCGGACACGCGGTGGCTCGGCCGCCCAACCGGGCTGCGCCGCGGCTGCCGCGTCACACGCGGCCGCTGCGTCTGCTGGTGTTCCGGCCGCGACGCTCGCCGCGACGTCGCCCGTGGCGGGGTCGAGCACGTCAATCCGGCTTGCTGCGTCTCCAGCCAGCCAGCTGCCTCCGATGAGCATCTGTGTCTGCATCGGGCCAGCTTCGCAAATCCGCCGTTCATTCCGCGCCACCGTCAGGACATGGCCTCGGCGGGATGACCCAAACGGCAATCCCGACTCACGCGTCCGAGTTGTGGTGTGATCAGTCGCCGTAGTGCTGGAGACAGCGCTCGCGGGCGCGCATCTCGGCTATAGCGCGCTGCGCATCGCTGATCGCGTTCTCCAACTCCTCAATGACGATGTCGGGGTCGGAGGTGAATTCCAGATCCTCGACGAGGTGAGCCAAGCGCCCCTGGGTCCGCCACGCAGCAAACTTGGCCCACTCGGTCCACAGCGTTTCGTCGTCGTCCACGCCGATGAGGTTGGAGGTCCGGCTCTGCTCGTCGATGGTCGTGTCGAGCGACACGTAGCCGTTCACCAAGGAGATGCGCTCGCACATCTCCGGAAGCGCCCCTGCCCGGTGCACGACCATGTCACCGTGCAGCGCGACGGCGTATCCGGGCCCCGGGAAGTCGGGAACGACAGTGCGGTCAGACGAGATTCGCTTGCCGGCGTCGGCAATTTCGGCGGCTTCGTGCTTGGTGCCCCAGAACCACTCGAAGCGTCCGCCGGAGACCTCGGCCGGGTCGGTCACTGCGAGCACGTAGTCGAGGGGCAGCGTGTCGTGATGCCACTTGTCGATGGCAGTGTCGATCTGTGACGGCTCGTAGTTGAGGTGGCCAAGATGCACCGGCATCGGGTGCGGGGCAATCTCGATGCCGTAGATCGCTTCGAGATGCGCTGTGACGTCGGGGCAGAGGCACACGTCACGCAGCCAGCGTGAGCGGTAGCAGCCGCCGCGCACCGTCCGCTCAATCCGCTCCCCTGCCGGACGGGTGAAGCACCGCAGGCGCCGGGCCGTCTCCAGCATGATCGCCGCCCCCTCGTCGCTGAGCATCCGGAACGGCGACGACAGCGCCACCGGTGTGGCCTTCGTGGCGATCTCGGCATCGTCATAGCCGAGGTCAGCCAGCATGAGCACCTCGTCTGGCGTCTCCAATTGCAGGTGTCGATCTGGGTCGAACGGCGGCTCGCCGTCCAGCCATTCGTATCCCCGTGGCTGAGTCGCCGGAAACGGCACCGCGATACCCATCAACGCCTGCCTTGTGTGTAGATCTTGGCGGCGACCGCAGCCGGGTGGCCATCGATAGCCCCGCGGCTCACGATTTTGCCAGAACTGCTACCGCGCTCCCCGCTTCTCCGACACACCCGGATTGGGACGTGTCGGCCGAGGAGGCGCTACAGGCCTTTGTGGCTGTGGCCGAGGTGTCTTCTTTGGGCTCGATTGCACTTTCCTAGCCACGAGCAGCATCTCCCAGAGCGACAATTACGCCGACGACTTCTACGGGCAAGAATAGCAAGCCCCGGTTGAACCACTTCAGCCGCATGCTCAGCTGATGACGATTGATATCCGTCTGGTGTCCGAGCCAGAGCGCGAGCTCGCGATGGAGTTCCGGCAAGTCAGCCGGAGGATCTCCCTCAATGTATGAGCCGACGATCACGCCAGCATCGTGGACAAATTGGCCCTCAACCGGTCGCCAGATCATGACCGTCGCCAATACGATCCCAGAAAAGCCCGCTACTGCGAGCACAGCGCCGGCCAATGCAAGCCAACCGATATCGGCTGAGCGGTCATCGGTGAAGAACAGACCTGCTGCGAGTCCACCAGCCACAGCTGCGACCGACAGCAACGCGCCCGCCCGATCACGGGTCTCACGCAGTATGGATGCTTGCTCCGCTACGGCGTGGAGGCCCGCTTCGTAGGCGAGCTTGTACCCATCCGCGTCACCGAGAGCGACCATCGACGCAACCTAACTCGGCTTGCGAATTGACCGGCTGGAATAATCGAACTGGCGCTGGGCGGCCAAGACCATCGCAGACCGGCTCTCCAGCTGCGTCCAACTCAGCCCGAACAATTGGTCGATGCGCCGCTATTCGAATTCGGCGGCTTGGGCGTTGAGGTTTTGGGCGTTCTCGCTGACTGTTCTGCGAGTGGCGTCGTTGTACCCGTCGGCGTTTTCTGCTCGGACCTCAAGCGCCAGTTCAAGGTTGGGGCCGAGGTGTGCAGCGATGTGGTCGAGGATGTCGCCGAGCTGCTTGATGCCGCGAACGCTGTCGAGCTGGAAATGGGCGTAGAACTGCGTTGGGCTGGCCGGTCGGTTCTCGTGCGCATCGTCCGCGTCGGTCAGCCCGTCCGCGGGCTCGACCCGGATCCGGGCATCGAGTACCGGGGCACTTAGCCTGAATCCACCGATTGGCCTTTGGCGAGCGCTGGTTTCGCGGGGTCGGTGGCGGGTTGGGGTGGCGCCGGGTTGTTGGGGGTGTGGTTTGGTGTGTTTGGGCGTGTTGGGCTAGGGGTGCGGGTGTGGTTTGGGGTTGTCGACGCTGGGTTTGTGTGGGGGCGCCGGTTCCGGGCGGTTCGGGTCAGCCGGAGGGTCCGGGCAGAGCCCTGAGAGCGCTGAGTGTGGCTCGGAATTGTG
>CAXXMY010000003.1:140000-307671 GCA_963663635.2 Acidimicrobiales bacterium | reverse complement strand
GCTACACGGTCACCGCAGCGCTGCCCGACGGCTACGGCGCGCCCCAGGTCGCCGCCGCGGTCACCGCGGCTCTGGGCCGCCAGCCCGCAGCGCTCGTGCGCAGCCTCACCTGGGACGTTCCTATAGATGTCAAGTGCGGGTTGTGAGGGTGGAGAGGTCGGCTCGGAGTGTGCGGTAGGGCTCTCGGGCGGCGAAGCGTTTGAGGCAGCGGATGGTCTCTTTTTTGGTCTTGCCTTGGGCGAGGCGGCGGTCGGTGTAGCTGCGGGTTCGTTCGCGGTAGCGGAGCCGGACGATGACGATCATGTGCAGGGCGCTGTTGGCGTCGCGGTTGGGTGCGAAGTTGAGTCGGTGACGCTGTGTGCGCCCGCTGGATGCGGGGACCGGCGCGGCTGCGCACAGGTGAGCGAACGACGCTTCGGAGCCGAGCCGGTCGATGTTGTGGCCCGCGGCGACGAGCAGGGTCGCGGTGTGGTGGGTGCCGCATCGGCGGCGTGACAGGGTTGTGGGTGCTGCGGTGGCGACGAGCCGGTCGAGCCGGCGACCGAGCTCGTCGGCCTCGGCGCCGAGTTGGGCTATGCGGCGCCCGAGGCTGCGCAGTGCTGGGTTGGCGGCCTGGGCGGGATCGGCGAGGCGGTTCGTGTCGGGCCGCAACCGAGCGCACTCGGCGGCGGTGCCCTGGGGGGTCCGGCGGGTGTCGAGCTGCTCGCCCGACGCGGCAGGGGCGTTGACGAGCAGGTCGCCGAGCTGGCACAACGCGGCGGAGCGGGCCTTGACGGCGCTGTTTCGGGCGACGCTGAGCTGGCGGATCGCCTCGACGATGCCGGTGGTGTCGGTGGCGGCTCCGGTCGCTTCACCGGAGAGAACTTTGCGGGCAGCGGCCTCGGCGTCGATGGCGTCGTTGTTGCCGCGACGCGAGCGCAGGTGGGGGTGCGGCTGGTTGACCTCGATCACCCGGCAGCCCTGATCGATCAGCGACCGGGTCAGAGCCGCACCGAAGGACCCGGTGGACTCGACACCGACCGTGGTGATCGGGCCGAACGACGCGAGCCGCGTGTGGGTCAAGCGGTAGCCGGCGCGGGTCGCCGGGAACGATTCAGTGCCCAGTACTCGGCCGAGCGGGTCGAGCGCGGCGGCGACACCGAAGTCCGTGTGGCAGTCAATCCCGCCGATCACCGCCTGTTGTGGATCTGGCATGCTGTTGTCGGCCATCTCGGAGCGGCTGGCGTGCCGGGACGGGACGGACATAACAGTGATGAGGCATCTGTTGGCGCAGGTTCCTATGAGGTCACGTCGCTCGTTCCGGACCGGCCGCAGCTGGCAAGTCCGAGAAGCGGGCCGGCGACGTCGACGCGTCCCAGGCAACGCACCCGCAACGCGCAGGGCCAGTTCTGTAGCAAGTCAGACGTCGACGGCCCACTCCCCGCGCACATCTTCACTGTTTGGTAGAGGCTCGGGTTGATGTGCCACAATTCGCGGTGCTATGTCCCGCATGAATGACGCACCGGACGACGTGCGACCGCTTGAGGGAATCAGGGTCTTGGATTTCACGCGTGTGGTGGCAGGGCCGCTTGCGACACGGGTGATGGCTGACCTCGGCGCTGAGGTCATCAAGATCGAGCCCGCTGACGGCGACCTGTGCCGGACATTCCCGCCGTACGCGCCCGGTGGCCAGAACCCCTACTTCTCCCAGCAGAACGCGGGCAAGCGATTCTGCTCGGTCGACCTCACCGCACCTGGCGCGCCAGAGCTTGTCCGCGAGCTGGTCGGTCTGTGTGACGTGGTCGTGGAGAACTACCGGCCGGGAGTGATGTCCAAGTTCGGTCTGGGCCACGATGTCCTGTGCGAAGCGCACCCGGCGCTCGTGTACTGCTCGGTGACGGGCTTCGGGCAGACAGGGCCGTGGGCCGATCGGCGTGCGTATGCGCCTGTGGGGCACATGGAGTCGGGGTACATCGAGCACAACATGCGCAAGGCAGGCACGGGCCCCGCAGCAGCCGGCGTTGGTGCTCGGCGACATCGTGACGGCGCTGCTTGCCGTGAGCTCCATCAACGGCATGCTCGTCAAGGCACTGCGCACCGGGCGCGGTGGCCATCTCGACGTTTGCATGGTGGAGTCGATGGTGTACATCCAAGAGTGGGTTGCGACTGAGCTGGCTGGCGGTTGGGACGGTCCCAACGCCGGCAATTGCCAGGAATGCCCGATCCTCGTCCTTCCTGACGGACGGGTCTGGGGTCTCGCGGGCAACCCTGCGGCATGGTTCGACGATGCGATGGCGGTCATGGAGCGCCCCGATCTCGCCGATGACCCGCGTTTCGCCACTCCCGAGGCTCGCATGGCCAACCGGCACGAGCTGTACTCCGAGATGACCCAATGGGCAGCGGGATTCGCCGACTTCGACGACTTCCGCCGAACCCTGGAAGCTGGCTCGCCGTTCAGCGTGTCGGAGATGCGCTCGATCTCAGAGCTGGCCGAGACCGACTGGGCCCAGCATCGGGGTCTATTGGCCCAAGCCGAGAGCGGCTACGCGGTGCCGGCTCGCCCGGCACTCGGTTCGGGCATCGGCACTGACGGCCACGTTGCGGCCCGCGGCACCGACAACCGCGAGACCATCGGCGGGCTGCTCGGTCTCGACAGCGCCCGACTTGACGAACTCGAGAGCGCAGGGGTGTTGGTCGCCGGTTGACGGCGGCAGGGAATGCGGGCCGGTTGACGGCGACGGGCAATGCGGGCCGGTTGACGGCGGCAGGGAATGCGGGCCGGTTGACGGCGACGGGCAATGTGGGCCGGTCGATGTCGGCTCGTCAGTCGCGGCCGCCGACTGTTCGCGGCACCACACGTAGCCTGAGCCTGTGCGAATCGGGGTGCTGACTGGCGGCGGCGACTGCGCCGGCCTGAACGCCGCCATTCGAGCCGTGGTGAGGACCGCCGGACACGAGCTCTCTCGCAGCGTCGTCGGCTACCGCCGAGGCTGGAACGGCGTGCTCGATGGCGACAGCATCGAGCTCGATCCCGACGCCGTGCGCGGCACGCTGCCCCGCGGCGGCACCATGCTCGGCACCTCTCGCAGCAGTCGACGCCTGCAGACCGAGGGCCCAGCAGCGCTGATTTTCCAACTCGAACGCGACGGCGTCGAAGCGCTGGTGACGATCGGGGGTGACGGCACGCTCATCACGTCACATCGGCTGTCCGAGGCCGGCTTTCCTGTCGTCGCTGTGCCCAAGACGATCGACAACGACGTGTACGGCACAGACGTGTGCATCGGCTTCGACACTGCGCTGGGCGTGGCCACCGAAGCCGTCGACCGGCTCCACACGACCGCCCAGTCACACGACCGCATCATGGTGCTCGAGGTGATGGGCCGTGAGACCGGGCACATTGCCGCCGGTGCCGGCATTGCCGGCGGAGCTGCGGCGATCCTCGTGCCGGAGTCGCCGTTCAATATCGACGAGATCGCCGAACGCCTCATCGCCCGGCATCACCGTGATCGCAATGCCTCCATCGTCGTCGTCGCAGAGGGGGCGATCCCCGACGACGACGTGACAGTCCCCGATACAGGCACCGACGAGTGGGGCAACCGGGTCCTCGACGGCATGGGCCAGTTCGTCGGCGACCTGCTTGGGCAGCGCACCGGCTTCGAAACGCGCACGACCGTGCTGGGCTACATCCAACGCGGGGGCCCGCCGTCACCCTCGGATCGGCTGCTCGGCAGCCGGTTGGGCGCCCGAGCGGTGGAGGTACTCATGGAGGGCTGCACAGGGCACCTCGTCGGCGTGCACTCCACCGAGATTGCGCTGCGACCGCTCGGCGAGGTCGCTGGTCGCACCCGCTATCTCACCGGCGACCAGCTGGAGCTCTTGGACCTCATCACAACCGCGCCGGTGCTGACCCCGGTGACCTCGTCGCGCCGCTGGTTCTGAGCTGCGAGAGCGGTTCGAGCGGGTTTGTCTCCCACACATCGTGAACCCTGACCGACGGTAGGGTGAAACGCACAACTCACACCGGGGAGCCCGCAGGGCTGAGAGGGCGTGGCGCATGGGATGCGCTGGCGCCGACCCGAAAACCTGATCTGGGTAATGCCAGCGGAGGAAGCTCATGAAGTCACGCTTCACCCTCAGACTCATCGTCGTTGTGGCGGCGGCCTTGCTCGCAGCTGCCTGCGGGAGCGGCGACTCACCCGAGACAGCGTCGCCTGCATTGCCGCCGACCGAATCGCCGAGCGATGCGTCCCTGACGGCGACCGAAGAACCGACTGGCGCCGGAGCAGCCGAAGACGGCGAGATGTCGGGAATCGACGGCACGACGGTGACGCTCATCAGCCACGATTCGTTCGCCCTGTCCGACGAAACGCTCGAGGCCTTCACCGAACAGACCGGTGTGACGGTCGAGCTGCTCGAAGTCGGTGATGCAGGCACGCTCGTGGCCGAGGCCATCCTCACGAAGGACAATCCGCTCGGCGACGTGATGTTCGGCATTGACAACACGTTCCTGCAGCGAGGCCTCGACGCCGGCATCTTCGTGCCCTACGAATCCCCGGCACTGGCCGATGTGCCCGCTGATCTGCAGCTCGATCCCGAGCACCGAGTCACTCCCGTCGATTACGGCGACGTGTGCGTGAACTACTGGAAGGACGCGGTCCCGCGGGAGCCCACGAGCCTCACCGACCTCACCGACGCCGACTTCTACGACCAGATGGTCGTGCAGAATCCCGAGACGTCGTCGCCGGGCCTCGCCTTTCTGCTGGCAACCATCGCCACGTTCGGCGACGGCTGGGAGCAGTTCTGGATGGACTTGCGCGAGAACGGCTTGGTGGTGACCCCCGGCTGGGAGGACGCCTACTACGGCGAGTTCATCGCCGGCGGCGGCGAGCGCTCGATGGTTGTCTCGTATGCGTCGAGTCCGCCGGCTGAGGTGATCTACGCCGACCCGCCGACCGATGTGGCGCCGACGGGAGTCATCACCGACTCGTGCTACCGCCAGATCGAGTTCGCCGGGATCCTTGCGGGGACCGACAACGAAGCCGGCGCGCAGGCGCTCATCGACTTCATGCTGAGCGAGACGTGGCAGAACGACGTGCCGCTCAACATGTTCATGTACCCGGTCATCTCGAGCGCCACATTGCCGCCGGAATTTGTGGAGCACACTGCAGTTCCTGCGGCACCGCTCATGCTCGACCCGGCTGAGATCGAAGCCAATCGCGACGCCTGGACCGAACGCTGGGTGGAGATCGTCCTGCGCTGACGGGTGAACCGTTGACCCCGGTGTCACCGTCGCGGCGCCGAAGGGGTGCCGCGACAGTCGCTTGGGCCGTCGCGGCAGCGGCCCCGCTGGGATTTCTCTCGATCTTCTTCGCGTACCCCGTGCTCACTGTGGTGGGTGACGGGCTGAGCGGGCTGGGCGAGCTGCTTGCGAGCGCCCCGATTCGCGGCGTACTCTGGTTCACGCTCTGGCAAGCCGTTGCGTCGACGGCGCTCACACTGGCTGTCGGCTTGCCGGGTGCGGCGATGCTGGCACGGCTCGGACCGAAGGCGCGTCGAGTCGTGCGGGCGTTGATCACCGTGCCGTTCGTGCTGCCGACAGTGGTGGTGGCTGGCGCGTTCGAGGCGGTCTTCGACCGCTTCGGACTTGATTCGGGCGCTGTGTCGTTGCACCACACCGTGTGGGCAATCCTCTTGGCGCACGTGTTCTTCAATTACGCCGTCGTCGTGCGCACCGTGGGCTCGTGGTGGGCGGGCCTCGATGGCCGCAATGCGGATGCCGCGGCGATCCTGGGCGCCACTCCGGCGCGGGCATTCGTGCATGTCACCTGGCCGCTGTTGCGCCCTGCCGTAGCGGCAGCGGCGGCGGTCACGTTCCTGTTCTCGTTCACCTCATTCGGCGTGATCCTGATCTTGGGCGGCCCAACGCGTGCCACGGTCGAGACCGAGATCTACCGGTACGCGGTGACGCGGCTGGACTTCGACACCGCAGCAGCGCTGGCGCTCTGCCAACTCGTGGCGGTAGCGACGATGGTCGCGCTCGCGGGGATCGCCGAGCGCCGCCGCGCCGTGGCCCGGCGTTCAGCAGGTCGGACGGTCTCGCGTCGCAGTCGGGTCGTGATCGGGGTGAATGCGATCGTTGCGATTGCGCTGTTGGGCGTGCCGATCGCGACGCTCGCCGAACGCGCCCTGTCGACGGGTGACGGATACGGCTGGGCCAACTTCGCGGCGCTCGCCCAGCGTGTGCCCATGCTGCCCACGACGGCCGTTGCGGCGTTGTGGCATTCGCTTGGATTCGCCGCGCTCGCGACTGGCATTGCCGCCGCCGTCGGCGTGCTCGCGTCGATGGTCGTCGTGGGAGGCTCGGCCCGCAGCAGTGCGAAAGGTGCAAGAGGGTGGGGCGCGGCATGGCTGAGGCGCCTGCTTGACGTCGGGTTGACCCTGCCGCTGGGAGTCTCTGCGGTCACCGTCGGGCTCGGCATGCTCTTGGCGCTGGACCGTCCGCCGCTGGAGTTCCGGACTGTCTGGTGGATCATTCCTGTGGCACACGCCCTGGTGGGCATGCCGTTCGTAGTGCGGACCTTGGTGCCGACACTGCGCTCGATCGACCATCGCCTGCGCGAAGTGGCGGCTGTGCTGGGCGCGGCGCCGCTTCGATCGCGCCGTGAGGTCGATGTGCCCATTGCCTCGCGGGCCGTCGCAGTGGGTGCCGCATTCGCGTTTGCCGTCTCGCTCGGTGAATTCGGTGCGACCGCGTTCCTGCCGCGCCGGCCCGACACGCTCACAGCGCCGCTGGCACTGTTTCGCCTGCTCGGAACGCCCGGCGAAAGCCTGCGGGGTCAGGCGATGGCGCTTGCCGTTGTGCTCATGGCAGCGACCGCGTTGTCGGTACTGGTCATCGAGGGATTGCGCCGCACCGACGAGTCGTTGTTCTGAGGTTGTTACGCCCGCTTCCAGAGCCGGTGTCCCTCGGTCCACAGCACGATGGGCAGCGCCGTGTCGATGAGATGCCAGATCGTAAAGTCGCCGCCGCCGTTCACCATTGCGTTGAACCAGCTCGGGACGAATGCGATCGTGAGCGCAACCGCTGCGTAGAACATCCGCTTCGCACCGGCGTCGCTGCGGTTCGCGCTGCGACGCTGCCACGTCGAGGCCAGCAGCAGCACAAGGCTTGCCGCCATGAACCAGTCCAGGACGTTCCAGATGTCGAGGTTGTCGGCCTCACCGTTGTCGCCGGGGCCATAGAACGGGTAGGCGAAGAAGTTGATCACAACCGCCGCTGCGACCAGCTTCATGTAGATGGCTACGGGCTTGCTGTAGGCCATGTCGTTGGGTTCCCTTCAGGTCTTCGTGGGCGAGGTGCGAGGGGATCGCGGGGCCCTTGCGGCACTCGATGGGTTCATCCTGCTCGCTGTGGTCGCAGCGCCGGGTGATCGGCGAAGTGGGCGAGTGCACCCGGGTCGTCGATGGCCTCGGCGTTGGCAACCTCCCGGCCCTCGACGACGTCCCGAACGGCGAGTTCCACCAACTTGCCTGACCGGGTACGCGGGATCGCGGGCACTTGTGCAACCACTGCGGGCACATGACGCGGTGACGCCCCCGAGCGGATCTGCGCACGTATGCGCCCCGTCAACCCGTCGTCGAGCTTCAGCCCGTCGCGCAGCTTCACGAACAGCACGACGCGCGTGTCGCTGCTGGAAGGCGCATCTGCGCCAGCCGCGACGCGCTGGCCGATCACAATGCTCTCGACGACCTCGTCGATCTGGTCGACCTGTCGGTAGATCTCGGCGGTTCCGATGCGCACGCCGCCAGGGTTCAGCGTGGCGTCCGAGCGGCCGCTGATGATCATGCCGCCGCTGGGCGTCCACTCCGCGAAATCGCCGTGGTGCCACAGGCCGGGGTATCGATCGAAGTATGCGGCGCGGTACCGATCGTGGCCCGGATCGTCGAAGAAGCGCAGCGGCATCGACGCGAAGGCATTGCGGCACACCAGCTCGCCTTGGCGTCCTGCAGCCGCAGTTGCGCCTTCGCCATCGGCGACGTCGACATCAAGACCAAGTGCGGGCACCTGAATCTCGCCACGGCGGACCGGACCGGTCGGGTTGCCGATGACGAAGCCGCCGCAGATGTCGGTGCCCCCCGAGAACGACGCCAGGTGAACGTCGGTCTTGACGTGCTCGTACACCCAGTCGAAGCCCTCGGGAGCAAGCGGCGAGCCCGTCGATGCGATGGCGCGCACGGTGTCCAGCGCGTGAGTCTGCGCGGGCCGCAAGCCTGCCTTCATGGCGCTCTCGATGAACTTGGCGCTCACGCCGAACAGGGTCACGCCGGCCTCGTCGGCGACGTCGAACAGCCGGGCAGGAGTGGGGTGGAACGGCGACCCGTCGTAGAGCACCAGAGAGGCGTCGCTGGCCAGCCCGGCCACCAGCCAGTTCCACATCATCCAGCCGGTGGTGGTGAAGTACATGACACGGTCGCCGGGGCGCACGTCGAAGTGCAGCCGCTGCTCGCTCCACAACTTGAGCAAGGCACCGCCGGCGCGATGCACGATGCACTTGGGCTTTCCGGTCG
The DNA here is from genome assembly GCA_963663635.2 of Acidimicrobiales bacterium. GTDB lineage: Bacteria > Actinomycetota > Acidimicrobiia > Acidimicrobiales > Poriferisodalaceae > Poriferisodalis. The sequence goes on along the minus strand of CAXXMY010000003.1, from coordinate 299,124 downwards.
TGCCTGACGAGAACAGGATGTAGACCGGCTGGTCGAAGCCGAGCCGCTCGAACGACGGGTCCGTGCCAGTGTCGGCGCGGGAGCCGTGCCGATGCGGTTCGAGCCACTCGGACCAGCTGGTGCCTCCTAGGGCGGCTGCGTTGTCGGCGAGCTCGACGTCGTAGGGAGCCATCACCAGCCGGTGCAGCGGCGAACCGGCACTTGCGAGCCCGTCGGCCACATCGGACGCCTTCGATGAGGTGCGGTGCCAGATGCCGTTGTAGAAGTAGCCGTCGATGGCGACGAGCACTCTTGGCGCGATTTGGCCGAATCGGTCGAGCACGCCGTCGGTCCCGAAATCCGGGCTGACCGAGGAGTACACGGCGCCGAGCGAGGCTGCGGCCAGGAACACGACGAGCGCGTGGGGACCGTTGGGGAGCATGGTCGCCACGCGGTCGCCGACGCCGACGCCATCGCTCGCCAATGCCCGTTGGCACGCGGCGACCTCGGCTCGCAGCTGCTCGTGCGACATCGTTGCGCGTACCTGGTCTTCGCCGAAGAACAGGAGTGCCGGATCGCCCGGGGCCGGCCCGTCGCCGCCAAGCGGACGCAGGTAGTTCTCGGCGATGTTCAGCTGCGAGCCTGCGAAGAGTTCAAGGCCCGGCCGCGGTGCGGTCGCCTCATTGCCGTCGGCGCTGAATTGTTCGCCAAGGTGCCCGATTCCGCCACTGAACTCCCACACGGCACGCCAGAACTGCGTCGGGTGTTGCACCGACCAAGCGTGCAGGTCGCGATAAGAGTGTCGGTCGAGTCCGAGGCCCACCCCTTCCGCAAATTGCCAGAGCTGTGTGGCTTCGCGACGCTGTGCGTCAGGGCGCCAAAGCACTGCGGCGTCGTGGCCGCCCATCTCCGGAACTGCGTTGCTGGGGGCATCGGTCATCGATGGCAAGTTACTCAGCGCCTGTGACACACATCGGCGAGCTCCGAAAGCGTTGCGGGCCGCGGGACCGTGTCGCGCGGTGCGGGTAGTGTCCCCCGTCATGCAAGGCATCTGTGACGACCTTCAGGCGGAAACTGACGCTCTTGGCGAAGTGGTCAGCGGCATCACCGAGGAGCAATGGCGCCTGCCCACTCCCGCGGAGGGCTGGGACAGCCGCGAGACAATGGTGCACCTCGGCATGACCGACTGGGTGGCGACGCTCGCGGCACTTGACGGCGAGGGCTTCAATCGCACGAAAGAGGCGATGGCACGCGGCGAGACCGATTTGCACACTGCGGCTGCGCTGGATTTCGAAACCATGTCGGGCGCAGAGATCTGGGAATGGATGAACGACGAGCGCTCGAAGATGATCGCAGCGTTCCGTCCGCTCGGCCCCAAGGATCGCCTCCCTTGGTTCGGCCCGGACATGAGCGCGCTGTCGTTCGCCACGGCCCGTCTGATGGAGACGTGGTCGCACGGCCACGATGTCGCCGACACCCACGGAGCTGAGCTGCCTCGCACCGACCGGCTGCGGCATGTTGCCCACATCGGCGTGAGCACCCGCGGCTGGAGCTACGCAAATCGAGGTCTCGAGGTTCCCGCGGGCCCGGTGCGGGTCGAGTTGGACGCGCCCAGCGGCGCAACCTGGACGTGGGGTCCTGACGACGCTGCGGACACCGTGCGCGGCGACGCTTATCTGTTCTGTTTGGTGGTCACACAGCGCCGCCATCACACCGAGACCGATCTTGTGGTCCAGGGTCCCCTGGCGGAGGGCTGGATGGACATTGCGCAGGCCTTTGCCGGTCCTCCCACCGACACCGAGAGTCGTCGAGCGGCCTAGCCCCGGCCGCCAGGTCGCTGTGCTCGTCGCCGCTCCCAGGAGGTCGCTGTGCTGATTGCAGCTCCCAGGGGGTCGCTGTGCTGATTGCAGCTCCCAGGGGGTCGCTGTGCTCATCGTCGGGCTGACTGGGGGGATCGGTGCGGGCAAGAGCACCGTCGCAGAAATGCTGGCGTCGCACGGTGCCGCAGTCGTGGACGTGGACAGCCTTGGCCGCGAGATCATCGCTCGGGGCGGTTCTGCTGTCTCTGCGGTGCTCGATCGATTCGGCGACCAGCTACGTGGGCCCGACGGCGGCATCGACCGACCGGCGCTCGCGCAGATCGTGTTCGGCGAAGATGCAGAGCTGGCAGCGCTGAACGAGATCAGCCATCCCGCGATCAACGACTTGATGGACGAACGTGTGGCAACGATCGGTGCAGCGGGCGAGGCGGATGTCGTGATCTTGGACATGGCAGTGCTGGTGGAGAGCACGCTCGGACGCAATTCCCAGCACCCTTACGAGGTGGTGGTCACCGTCGAAGCGCCGCCAGACGTTCGGCTGCGCCGGCTCGAGGACCGCGGCATGACACCCAAGGACGCGAAAGCTCGACTCTCATCGCAGGCGACTGACGAACAGCGACGTGCAGTCGCGAACTTCGTCATCGTCAACGGCGGCTCGGTCGACGACCTGGCTCAGGCGACAGCACAGATGTGGGAGGCGTTGCGCAATCTCGCATCCGAGCGCGTCGCATGAACGCGTCAACTGGATCCCGCGACGCCGATTCTCCCGGCGCCAGGCGGAACGTGTATCCGCCGCAGAATCACATCCTGCGGCACCTGCGCCTCAGTCATCAGATGACGCCGGATGGATCGTTGACGGCCACAATGCCCATCCTCGATGATCTCGCTGACGCGCCACCGCAGTCGGGGGGCTGGCTTCGCCTTGGCGCCGTTGCCACGCTGGTGGACTCGGTCGCCGGCCACCATGCGGTTCTGGCGGTCACGCCGGACTGGTCGGCCACCTTGCACCTGTCCACGGTCCTGGCCGCACGGGCCGAAGGCGATGCTGTGACCGCCCGGTGCGAGGCGCTGCGCATTGGGCGCAACCAAGTTGTCACCGAGACGACGGTGACCGACGAGCGCGGCATCGAGATCGCCCGCGCGACCTGCACATATGCCCGTCTTCCGCGGCGCGAAGACACACCAGTCGTGAATTCGACGGCCCAGCAGCGGGTCGTGGACTACCGGGAGGACCACGAACTCGACCCTCGGCCACCGCTCGAGGAGTATCTGCGGATCTCGCCGGTGCCGGGTGAGCCGCGCATCGAGCTGCCGATGCACGAGCGCATCAGGAATTCCTTCGGCTCGCTCCAAGGCGGAGCGTCGATCATGGTCGCCGAGGTCATGTCGACGCACCTCGCCGACTTAACCGACAAGCGTCAGCGCTCAGGGAACGGCCGCCGGTCGAGGTGCCTGTCGGCAGATATGCACTACCTGGCGCCGGCTCGTGGGGGACCGTTTCGCGTCGACGGCGAGATTCTGGCCGTGACGCCGCATGCGGTAGTGAGTCGCACCAGGATCCACGAGACGGCAGCCGACTCCGAACGGCTCTTGCAGATAGCCACTGCGACCGCCGTCTATCTCGATTGAGAGGTCGAGCGGCCTGGCGGCTCATGTTGGTCAACTTCGAGCGTCGTTCGCGTGACAGCCTCCCTCTACCGTGCAGGACATGACGACTGCTACGTGGCTCACCGCCGGGGACACACCCGCGACGCTTCCCAAGCTGGCCGCGTTTGACATCGACGGCACGCTGATCACTCGCTCAGGTGTGCTCACTGAGCGAACCGCGGCGGCGCTCGAAGCGCTGGCTGGCGCTGGTGTCATGACAGTGCTTGCCACGGGCCGACCGTGGCCGCAGACAATGTCGGTGGTGCGGCGCGCCCGTTGTCTGACGTACGCGGTGTGCTTGAACGGTGCGGTCGTGATGGACATCGCCACCGGCGAACGCATCGCAGACCGTTCCATGACGCACACCGAGGCCATCGAGGCAGCCGAGATCACCCGCAAGCTGTTGCCCGACGTGCATCTCGCAGTCGACCTTGCGGACGGACGGCACCTGTGGGAACACGACTTCGCTCCTGAGATGCCGACGGACTTGCTCGCCGATCTTCAGGTCTCTCGCGTCGACGACGCCATCGCCGCCGTCGACGGCCCGGTGCTCACGTGGCTGGTGCACGCGCCGAGCACCGACACGCTCACCGTTGTGAACGAACTCGCATCCGAGATGCCGCTCGGCACCGAGATCCGTCCGTCGGGTCTGGAAATGGCAGAGATCGCGGCGGCCGGCGTTAGCAAGGCGGCGGGACTCGGAATCGTGTGCCAGCGCTATGGCATCGCCCCGCGCGAGGTCATTGCGTTCGGCGACGGGCTCAACGACATCGAGATGCTGCGGTGGGCGGGGCACTCGGTTGCGATGTCGAATGCTCCGGATTCGGTGCGTGCGGCGGCCGATGTCATCGCGCCCAGCAATTCCGAAGACGGAGTCGCAGTTGTACTCGAGGCTTTGCTGGCCGGTGGGTCTGGGCTGGCTGGTGGGTTTGGGCTGGCCGGCCGGTCTGGCAACATCGCCACGGCTCCCCGGTGAGCGGAGGATCGAATGGCTGAACATCCGGACGCAGCCGGGGGCAGCGACGCAGTATCCCAGGAGCCGTCGATCTGGGAGCGAGCACGCCGAAAGATGGCTGATCACAACGCGACCGCTCCAAGCGGGCCGATGGGCATCCCGGAGATGTCGGAATCAGAGTCCGAGGCAGACTCCGCTCCACAGGACTACGACGGCCCGACCGCCGAGATCGTGCTCGAACGAATCCACCACTATCGGGACACCATTCGCAGCTACCACGTCCTCATCGAAGGGCAGCGTGTCGATCGAATCCGCGACAACGGCACCGAGTCCTTCGTGCTGCGTCCGGGCAGCTACACCGTCCGGCTCCAGCTGCTGTGGCTCTTCAGCCCGAAGGTTGACGTGGAGCTGTCAGCCGGCACGACAACCCGACTTGTCTGCGGTCCCAACGGCGGCATCCTCCACGCATGGCGCCTCTTCTTCGCCCCGACGACTGCGATCGTTCTCCGCTTTGCTGATGAGGCGTGAGGCCCAGTCTGCGCTTTGCGCCGGAAGCAAGATGATCCGCTGGCTTCGGCAGCCGACTGCTGGGGCATCGGGTCGCAGGTAGCGTTCTGCGCCATGAACGGGCGGCAAACGGTGGGTGGTGCAACGTCGGAAGACGGGCTCCGGGCCGAACTGGACGCGTGGCTGGCAGACAACTGGGATTCGGCGATGAGCGTTCGGGAGTGGTGGCAACGGCTCGCCTCCGCTGGCTTGTCAAATCCCACGCTCGGCGAACCGTTTGGTCGCGGCTGGGGCCGCAGCGAGACACGGGTGCTGGTCGAGGCCATCCGCGCCGCGCGTGCGATCGGTTGTCCGGCTGGTCTGGGAATGCTGCTGGCTGCCCCGACGATCTTGGAGCACGGCACCCCTGAGCAAATCGAACGGTATGTCCCGTCCATCCTCAACGGCACCGACTCGTGGTGCCAACTGTTCTCCGAGCCCGGTGCGGGCAGCGACCTTGCCGGCCTCCAAGCCAAGGCCGTCCGAGACGGCGACGAGTGGATCGTGTCCGGCCAGAAGGTGTGGACCTCTGAAGGCGCTCACGCGGACCTCGGCATGCTCGTCGCCCGAACCGACCCCGAAGCACCGAAGCATCGAGGTCTCAGCTGGTTCGCGTTCGACATGGCTGCCGACGGCGTCGAGGTACGACCCCTGCGTGAAATGACGGGCCGATCGCTGTTCAACGAGGTCTTCCTCGATGAGGCACGCGTGCCCCACGCCAACGTCATCGGCGAACTGAACGACGGCTGGCGCGTGACCAACACCACGCTCATGGTCGAGCGAGCCGGCATCGGAGGCAGTCACGGCCTCAGTTACGCAGCCGCTCACCCGGGCTCGATCGCGGGTCACCTGGACCAACCGGCGGGTTCCTTTCGTGGCAAGCGCTTGGCGCTGGCTGCGGGAGGCGTCGGTCCGGGCACGCTCAGCCAGCTGACCGAAGAGGCACGCCAGCGGGGCCGGGCCGACGATCCGGTCATCCGCCAAGAGCTCGCAGCTCTGCACACCGATCTTGAGCTGATGCGCATGTCGGCTGTTCGCGGGCGCCAGCGCTCGCAGCGCACCGGCGGCGAGGGAAACCTCGCAAAGCTCCGCATGACCGCTGCGTTGCGACGAGCCAGGTCGTTGGCCGGTTCAATCCTCGGTGCCGACATGACGCTGTGGGGAGCGGGCGCGGCGACCGACGGTGTGTTGCAGGAGATGACGGTGTTTTCTCCTGCGCCGTCCATCTACGGAGGCACCGACGAGATCCAGCGGAACATCATCGGCGAACGCGTGCTGGGTTTGCCGAGGGAGCCCGGTCCCGATCCCGCAACGCCGTTTCGCGAGCTGCCTCAGAACGCCACATCCTGGTGACGGTTCCCGCTTCGCACGCTCCGTTCGCAGCCGCCAGTCGAAGGCGAATTGGCGCGCTGCGGCCCACTGGATGAGACGGATGTGCGACGGTGAGCGTTCCTGACCCGCCGCAGGGCTTGGAGATTCTGCCCGAGAGCGGTGCCAACTTTGCCAATGTTCAGGAATCGCTGATCGAACGTCAGCCATCGCCGATACCGCCTCGGCTCATTGCCGGGCTGGTGCTGGTTGCCGCGTTGGGCATCGCTGCAATCGCCGTGGCCTGGCTCCGCGGCGATGACGAGCTTGCCGAAGCAGAAACAGCACCGACGACCACCACCGAGCCCCCGGCCGCGACGTCCACAACAGTGCCGTCAGGCCCGCCTCGCACGACGCTTCCGCCACCGTCGGAGCTGAACACTCCCGTCGGCGATCTGCCGCCGGTGCGACCTGCAGCAGAATTGATCGGCACGCTTGCCGGAGACCCGACGGACAGCCCGCCCGGGTGGCTGTACCAGCTCGACCTGGCGTCGGGCAAGGTGACGTTTGTGCCGCTGCCCGGGCTGCCGCACACGCTCGAAGAGCTCGACGGTGTTGTTGTGGTCGGCATCCGTCGCGATGTGATGCGAGTTGACCTGCAAAGCGGTGATCTCGTGCTGATCGCCGAGGACGTCGAGCAGCTTCGCCCTGCCTACTCGCCGCCGGGCATCGTTGCCGTCGTGCGTGGCACCGAGCACCTGTTCGCTCGCGTCGTCGGTCCCGACGGTGTGTTCCGCTCTGCGATACAGCTGCCGAACGAAGCCGTCGTGCACGGTGCACTGGGCGACCATGTGGTCGTCACGCTGGCCGGGCGTGTCATGGCAGTCGACGGGCGCAACGCTGCGCTGCAGCTCGGCCCCGGGCGGGTCCTGGCCGTGGGTCCGGGAAACGTGGTGCGGCTGCACTGCGAGGAGCACGGATGTCAGGTCATCGCCACGACGCTCAGCGCGACCGTGGGAGTCGATCGGCGCGACGAATCGTGCGATCAGATCTGCGGCGAGTTCTCTTTGGACTCGGAGGCGGACGCCACCTCGGGCGCCTCCGCCGAGGATTGCGAGACGATCTGCGCGGGATATGCAATCGCTACGGGCAAGATTGCCGAGCGCTACGTGGACCTGCCTGACGAACTGCTGGCGGCGTCGCCGGATCGCTGGAGCGAGCAGGGCCTTCTCTCGCCCGATGGCCGTCGGCTCGCGGTGCAACTGCGGCACGGCAATGGCGTCCCGGTCGGGATCATGGTCATCGACCTCGACGAGGAATGGGGCCGCCACTCGCCCGAGCTCGGAGTCGATCTCGGACGGATGGCGTGGGCGCCAGACAGCCGTTTCCTGCTGTACACGCTCGCCGATGACGTGATGGTCTGGGATGTCGAAGCCGGCCCGGACGAGGTGCCCTCCGGCCGTGCGCACGTCGGTGAACCACTCGAAGAGATCATCCTCCGCCTGCCGTAGAAGACCGCTCCGCTCGGCCCCTGAGCCTCAGGCCGGGGTGCATTCGAGCTGACGGGCCTGGCCTTCGGTTGCGTCAGCTGTCGCTCGCGAGTTGCTCGGGTGTCACGATGACGAACAAGCCGGAGGCTTCGATGAGCGGGGGAGCGTCGGCGGCAGCGTCGGCGGGACGTACGGTCAGCGCAACATGGCACTTGCGGCCTTCCCGGCGAGTCTCGTGCGCTTCGAACACGACGGGCTCGTCAATCGGCACGCCGCCGCGGTAATCAATCTCAAGCCGCGCTGTGTACGCGGCGATGCCCAAGCAGACCATCAGGTAGCCGAGCACGTCGTCGGTGACCGCGCAGACAGCGCCCCCGTGCGCCCGTCCCGGGGCGCTCTCGAACGCGGCGCCGAAGGTGACGCTGGCACGGACCCCCTCACCGCAACGCCGCATGTCGACGTCCATGGCTGTCGGGTTGGCTGGCCCGCTGAACGCCCGGTCGCTGAAAGCCATGACTTCGGCCCCGTCGGGGGGGCGCGGATCGCTGTAGCGGCGGGCGAAGTAGTCAGCGGGCCTCGGCACAGCATCCGAGGCGGACTCCAGGCGTGCAGCGGTTTCGTCAGCCCATGTGGCGATCTCGGCAAGCGTGGCCTCATCGGTGCGATATCGGACGAATGCGTTGGCGAGCCGTCGCAAGGCGCCCGCGGCCTGGCTTCGCCCAGAGAGCTGCGGGTCCGGGTAGATCAGGTGGACGTCGGCACCGTCGGCGGCCCGACCTGCGTTCGGGCTTTCGCTGGACGACGCCCCGTCTTCCATCTCGTGTCAGCTGCCGAGGCGGCCCGGCTCGCCGTACGGATACTCGATGAGCTCGCTGGAGGGCTGGCTGGGGTCGAACGTCCAGTACTGCCGGATCTCGGCGATGAGCCGCTCGCCCGTCGAGTCGATCACGTCGAAGTCGTAGTGCTCGCTTCCCCGCACCGCGAAGGCTGCGTTGCCGCCTTCGGCGGTCGGCGTGGTTCCGGTCATCACCCACTCGATGGCGGCGGTGTCACCGTCGGTCACCAGTCGCTCGACGTGCCACGCGGCGCCGTGCCACTTCGATGCGATGCGTGACCAGAACTGCCCGATCGTCGCGGCGCTCGCGATCGGCGCATGGTTGGTGTCGAAGATGACTGCGTCGTCGGTGAAATGCCCAGCCACCGCATCCGCCTGCCCTGAGGTGCACGCGTCGAAGTAGCCCGTGATCGTCTGCTCGATATCAGCGGTGATGTCGTCGGTCATCGCTGCGTCGCTCCGGGAGTGTTCGCCCATGCCGCCAGTCTCGCAGGCTCCGGGGCGCAGGCTCACGACGAACCGGGCCGAACCTGTTCAGCGCGTTCGGTGTCGTTGTTGACTGCCCACGAGAGCCAGCGGCCGTCGCGCTGTTCGAGGCGCAACCGGTGGGCGAAACACTCCGACAGTGACTCGGCGGTCAGCACCTCGCCGAGCGGGCCGCACGCCAGCGGCACACCGTGGCGCAACAGCAGCCCATGGGTGAACGACGGCGGGATCTCGTCGGTGTGATGCGTCACCAGCACTGTCGCAGGTGTCGCCGGATCGCGTGCGAGCGATTCGAGGCTGGCCACCAGCTGTTCGCGTCCGGCGAGGTCGAGGCCCGCTGTCGGCTCGTCAAGCAGCAGCAGCTCCGGCTGGCCCATGAGAGTCCGAGCCAGCTGCACACGCTGTTGCTCGCCTGACGACAGGGTCCCGAACGTGCGCTCGGACAGCTGTGCAGCGCCGACACTCCGCAGACATGACATCGCGCTGGCACGATCGTCATCGGTGTAGGTGTGCCACCAGGTCTCGAGCGCTGCGTACCGAGCCGTCATCACGATGTCGAGTGCCGTGATGTTCTGGCGGAACTGGTCCCGCAGCGACGAGCTAGCCAGCCCGATGCGACGCCGGTGCTCGCGCACGTCGACTGCACCCCAGCGCTCGCCGAGCACTTCGACAGTGCCCGTGGTGGGGAAGCGGTAGAGCGACAGGACCTTCACCAAGCTGGTCTTGCCTGAGCCATTGGGGCCCAGCACGATCCATCGCTCGTGTGGGGCGATGTCCCAGTCCAGCGGCCCGAGCACCGTCGTTCCGTCGTACACCACCGAGACGTTGCGCAGCGAGATCGTCGGCGCTTCTGTCGGCGCATTGGGCACCGTCGGCGGTTCCGTCGACGCTCCGCGCACCGTCGGCCGCGAGGAAGAGCGGTCTGCGGTATCCAGCCGGTTGCTCACGACTCCGCCTGTCGGTCGTTGTTCGCGTGCGACACCCACGTGGCGTACATCTGCGCGTAACGGCCGCCGAGCGCGACCAGCTCGTCGTGGCTGCCCAGCTCGACCACACCGCCGTCGTCGATGACCGCGATCCGGTCAGCGCGCATCGCTGTGGCAAGCCGGTGCGCGATGAGCACGGCCGTGCGGCCCTCCAGCAACAGGTCCAGTGCTCCCTCGATCTCGGCCTCGGTGCTGAGGTCAACGCTCGAAGTGGCCTCGTCGAGCACGATCACCCGCGGACGGGCCACGAACGCACGCGCCAGCGCCAGCAGTTGGCGCTCGCCGGCCGACAGCGACACGCCGCGTTCGTGGACCTGGGTGTCGGCGCCGTCGGGAAGGCTCTCGATGAGCTTGCGCAGCCCGACCAGATCGAACGCAGCGTCGATGTCCGCATCGAGCTGTTCATTCCGGGCCGCGCCGCCGCTGCGATGACGCAACCCGAACGCCACGTTGTCGCGGATGGTTCCGTGAAACAGGAATGGCTCCTGGGGAACAACGCCAAGCTGGTTGCGCAGCGATGCGAACGTGACATCGCGCAAGTCCCAGCCGTCGATGGTGACACGGCCGGCGGTGGGGTCGTAGAAGCGCGTGATGAGCTTCGCGATCGTGCTCTTGCCGGCACCGGTTGGCCCCACGAGCGCGAACGTCTCGCCGGGATGGATGTCCAAGCTGACGTCGCGCAGAACGGCTGGCAGGTCTTCGTCGATGGCGGGCTCAGTTCCATCCGGCGAGCCGATGCCGGTGCGGTTCGGGTCGAGATCGATGCCGAGAACCGGGACGGCCATTGGGTCAAAGCCCGTATGCAGGCGCTCGGCGCGCTCGGTCGCCAAGCCGTTTGTCTCGGGCGCAGCATCGTCGTAGGAGAACGAGACGCCCTCAAGCCGGATGTGGCCTTCGATTGGCGGCAACTCGGCGGCATCGGCGCGTTGGGGAACCGACGGTTGCCGGGCAAGGATCTGGCCGATCTTGGTGAGGCCTGACTGACCCTGCTGGTAGATGCTGTAGAGCTGCACGAGCTGCTGAATGGGGGCGAAGAACCTCGTTACGAACAGCAGGAATGCCACCAGCTCGCCGACCTCGAGCGCGTCACGCAGCACCATCACACCGCCGACGGCGAGCACCAGGCCCTGCGCCGCGATGCCGATCGCCTCGGTTGAGGGACCGTAGATCGCCTGCGCCTTGGACATCGCCAGGTTGGCATCTCGGAAGCGGGCGGTGACGCGTCGGTGCCGTGTCACGTTCAATCGGCGACGGTTCAGCGCCGCGATGACCCGGATGCCGGCGAGGTTCTCGGACAGGTCCGCGAGTACGTCCGCAATACGGTCCCGGACCTCGCCGTAGCCGGCTTCGCTGCGGGCGCGAAACCAGAAGGTGAGCGCCGCGAGCGGCGGGATGATGCCGACCAGCAGAATAACTGCGAGCAGCGGGTTGTACATGAACAGCACCGTGGTCACCACGGCGACGGTCAGGGCTTGAACAATCAGGTTGACGAAGCCCTCGTTGATCAGCAGCGCCACGTATTCCATGTCCGACGTCATGCGGCTCAGCAGCACGCCGGACTTGGCGCTGGTGTACCAGTCCAGCGACAGGCGCTGGAAATGGCTGAACAGTCGCAGACGCAGGCCGTACATCATCTGCTCTGCGATGCGTCCGTTGTGTCGCTGGCGGACGCGGCTGAGCACGATCGAGACGACCACGAGGCCGAGGTACACGAGCACGACGCGGTTCAGCGTCGATCGGTTTCCTGCAGAGATGCCGTTGTCGATGCCCTGCTGGACCAGGACTGGGCCCGCTTGCATAGCGGCCGTCTCCGCACACAGCAGCAGCAATCCGCCGAGCACTGCCCAGCGGTGCGGTACCAGCATGTCCCGGAGGCCGAATCTGCGTTCGGTCCCATCGGGGGAACGGTCGGCAACCTGGTCGAAATCGACGTGCGGCGCGGGGTGCGCGGGCTCAAGCGCCAGCAGCTTGCTCGCCCCTTCCTGCAACTCGCTTGGCACTCCGGCGAACGGCAGTCCCGCTGCGGCGCTGGACTGTGTCGCAGAGGGACCCATGTGCCCATGGCCGCCGACCATCACCATCGCGTTGTGGCCTCCGGCGCGGACGTGCCGCCCAGGGGTTGTGCGCCTTCATCAGCGCTCTCGTCGCTCGTCGCGGCAGCCAGAACCTCGCTGTAGCGAGGCTCGGTTGCCATGAGCTCGGCGTGGGTGCCATCCGCAACGATCCGGCCGCCGTCCATCAGCACCACACGCTGCGCCAGGTTGATGGTCGACAGACGGTGGGCAATGACGATGGTGGTGCGGCCGGCCAGCAATTCGACGAGTGCATCGTGGATCCTCGCCTCGTGTGCCACGTCAATCGAGCTGGTGGCGTCGTCGAGGATCAGCACCCCAGGGTCGGCGACGAATGCGCGGGCTATGGCGATTCGCTGCCGTTGACCGCCCGACAGGTCATAGCCGCGCTCACCGACGACGGTGTCATAGCCCTCGTCGAGCTCACTGATGAACTCGTGAGCCTGGGCAGCCACGGCGGCGGCCACGACATCGGCCCGGTCGGCGTCTGGCCGTCCATATGCGATGTTGTCGTGGATGCTTGTCGAGAACAGGAACGGTTCGTCGGGTACGAATCCGACAGTGCGACGAAGGCTGTCGGCGGTGACGTCTGCGATGTCGTAGCCGTCGACGGAGATGACGCCGCTCTGGCGGTCGTAGAAGCGCAGCAGCAACCGAGCCAGCGTTGTCTTGCCGCAACCGGTGCGGCCCACGACGGCGATGCGTTCGCCGGCGCCGATCTGCAGGTTCAAGCCGTCGAGGACCAGCGGTGCGGACTCATCAGGCGCCGCTACACCGCCCACCGTTTCGGTGCCGTAACCGAAGCGCACGTTTCGGAACTCGACCTCGACGCCCGCAGCACTGCCACCGGGCGAGTCCGGTCGTGGCAGGTCGACCGCGTCGAGACGATCGGCGGACAGCAGAGGCTCGTCGAGCACTTCGAAGATGCGCTCGGCAGAGGCCTTCGCACGCTCACCCATGATGAACAGCATCCCGATGAATCGAAATGGGGCCTGCAGCAGCAGGATGTAGAGGCAGAAGGTGGTGATGTCGCCGACGTTGAGCGTGCCGCCGATCACTTGGTGACCACCCACGAGCAGCACGAGCGCGAGCGCGACGTTTGGCAGGTTCTCGATCACGGGCGTGTACCGAGCCCGGGAGTAGTGCTGGAGCATGTTGGCCCACCGGAGCCGCTGGGCCGCCTGGGCCATTTCCTCGACTTGGCGGGCTTCTGCGGCGAATGCCTTCACGACCCGCACCCCGCTCACGCTCTCGTCGGTCACCATCGCGACTTCCGCGTTGCGGGACTGGATGATCCACGACAACGGGAACATGATCTTTCGCAGGCGCTGTCCGAGCACGTAGACGGCAGGCATGGCCAGCATCGTGATGGCGGTCAGCGGCAAGCTGATCCACGCCATCAGCGCGATCGCAAGCACGAAGCTCAGCAGCTGGACCATCATGATCGGCGCGAACGCCAGGAACATCTGCACCGAGCGGATGTCGGAGTTCGAGCGGGAGATGATCTCGCCCGTCTGGACGCGGTCGTAGAACGCGAACGACAGCCGGCTCAGGTGCTCGAAGAGCAGCGCGCGCAGCTGGTGCTCGACGCGATGGCCCATGGAAAACAGGCCGTTGCGGTATGCGTAGGTGAACACCCCGCGTGCTGCCCCCAGCGCGACGAGCGCAGTGACGTAGGGCCACAGTGCGACCGACTGGCCGTCCAGCGCCTTCGGCAGTGCTGCATTGACGGCGTAACCCACCACGCGAGGCGCCACGACCTGGGCGGTCATCGCAGGGATCGCGGCAAGCACGGCGATGACGATGCCCACCCGATGTCGTGCCAGCAGCGGTCCGAGGCGCCGGATCCAGCTCAGCGACCTGTCGGCCCGAATTGCATCCGCAGGTCCCGAGTCTGCCGACAAGTCGTCGAACGGATCTGCGAGAGATGCATCGGCACCGGCAGTTGCTGGCTTTGGCTGCGGCCCTGGCTCCGCGGGCGCAGAGGTCTCAGCTACCCGCATCGAAGCGAGGCTACCGGCGCCCCACAGAGACAGGCCGAGCTGCGGCTGCGTCTCATCGCTTCCCTGAAACGCCCCTGACGTCGGTGATGAGCGTGTCGATGCCACCACTGGGCCAACGCCTCCGATATCCGACGCGAACCAGCGCGGAGGACGCAAGGGCCGGCGGTACGGTTGGCACAGCCATGAGGCGATCCCGGGGGTGGATGCAACCGGCATGACGCTGGCAACCGCAGCAGGGCTGGCGCTGGTCGTCGTGCTCATCGCCCTGAACGGCGTGTTCGTAGCGGGGGAGTTCTCTCTGCTCGCGGTGGACACGTCCGAGGTGGATGTGAAAGCGGCGGCGGGCAATCGCCGGGCACGTGCCGTTCGAGCGTTGCTGCGTCGACTCAGCTTCCACCTTGGCGGCGCGCAGCTCGGCATCACGCTGACATCGCTGGTGCTGGGTATCATCGCTGAGGGCACGATCGGCGAACTGCTCGTGCGGGCGCTCGGATCGTGGGCCGAGCCGGCCGCCGCCGCCGCAGCAATCTCCGTGGTCGCCATTGCGCTGGCTGCGGTGACCCAGATGGTGTTCGGCGAACTGCTGCCCAAGAACCTGGCGATCTCGCGCCCGCTCGGGGTCAGTACTGCGTTGGCACCGGTGCTGCGGTTGTACGGGATCATCACCGCACCGGTGACCCTGCTGTTCAACGGGATCGCCAACGCCACAGTGCGTGCGCTGGGCTTGAAGCCGACTGAGGAACTTCGGATCGTGCGCACCCGTGACGAGCTGGAGTACGTGGTGCGCTCGTCGCGGCGCCGAACGCTCAGCGACGCGCAAGCAGCGTTGCTCGTGCGGACACTTCGGCTGGGCCGAAAGGACGCCGCGGATGCGCTCACGCCCCGCACGGCCATGTCGTCGCTGTCCGCCGATGCCAGTCTCGACGATCTCGTCGAGCTGGCGCGCGCGAGCGGCCATTCCCGATTTCCGGTGCTCGGCGAAAGCAGCGACGACGTGCTCGGCATCGCCGAGGTGCGCGATGTCTTCCAGATGGCGCCGACTGACCGCCCGAGCACCACCGTCGACGTCATCATGCGACCTGTTGTCGTGGTGGCCGAGAGCCGCAAGCTCGACGGCGTCATGGCGGACATGACGGCGGCGGGGTCGCGGCTGTGCGTCGTCGTGGACGAGCACGGCGGCACCGCTGGGATCTTGACGCGGGAGGACATCGCCGAAGAGCTGGTCGGCGATATAGCGGATGAGTTCGACGAGCCAGCCATGCTCACGCCGCGCCGGCGCGGAGGCGCCATCGTGCTCGCCGGAACCGCCACACTCGATGAGCTCGAGGAGGCGACCGGCTTCGCTGCGCCCGAGGGCCCCTACGAGACGTTGGCCGGTTTCGTCCTGTACTGCTTCGGCGAGATCCCGCCGATTGGCGCCATTACGGAGTGGGATGGCTGGCATTTGCAGATCACCGACCGCGACCATCTCCGGATCGCCGGTGTGCTGGTGACCTCTCCTGAGTCCGATGGAGTCGACAGTCCGGGTGTCGGAGCGCAGACGTCGTGACCGCGTTGGCGATCGTCGTGAGTCTCGTGCTCATCGTCTTCAACGGCGGCTTCGTCGCGGTCGAGTTCGGCCTCATCGGCGCGAAGCGAGCTGTTGTCGATGCGCGGGCGGCTGATGGCAAACCCGCCGCCTTGGCGGCGCAGCGAATGCAGTCCGATGTGCTCACCACGCTCGGAGGAGCGCAGCTGGGCATCACGGTGTGCTCGTTGGCGATCGGGCGCTTGGCCGAGCCCGCTATCTCAGCGCTGATCGAGAGCGCACTGGAAGGCCTGATCGAAGTGCCCGACACCGTGCTGCACTCTGTGGGCTTCGGCGTAGCGCTCGGCGCGGTGGCCATGGTGCACATGGTGCTCGGTGAGATGGTTCCCAAGAATCTGGCGCTCATCGGACCGGAGCGCACGCTGTTCGTGCTCGCCCGCCCGATCGCGGCCTACCTCGTGCTCGCCCGGCCTGTGGTGCGCTCGCTGCTAGCGGTGTCCAACGGCGTCTTGCGGGCGCTGCGAGTCGAGCCGACGACCGAGCTCTCCGACACTGCTACACCCGCCGAACTCGGCCTCATGGTGCGCGACTCCTATGACGAGGGTCATATCGCTGCGGGTGAACGCGAGCTGATCGAACGAGCGCTTCGCTTCGGTGCCACCACGGTCAGCGAGGTCATGGCGCCCGCCCACGAGGTTGCTGCGGTGCAGCTCGCCGACACCGTGGCCGATGCAGAACAACAGTTCGCGCGAACAGGCCGGTCGCGGCTGGTCGTGTTCGGAGACAGCGCCGACGACGTCCGCGGGATGCTGCACAGCAACGACCTTGCACTGACATCCGAGACGGGTGCGGTCGATCTGGCTGACGCTGACCGTCGCGCCGCAGCCCGGCCGCCGATCGGTCGGGGGCTCGTGCGCCAGATGCTGCGATTCGAGCCGTTGACGACGCTTGACGAGGCGCTGCGCCGTATGCAGCGCACGCGCATCCATCTCGCCGTCGTTGCCAATGACTCCCGACGGACGCTGGGCGTGGTGACACTCGACGATGTGCTGCGAGGCCTCCTCGACGATCCGCCTGCCGTTGGCGGCGGGATCGGGCGTGACGGCGCAGGTGGGCGTGTGGACGGTGCCGGCAGGGATAATGCCAGCAAGGATGCGATGTGAGCCAGTTAGGCTTCGCCTTTCGTCGTCGGGCCCTGTGCGGCCAGTTGCGCATCACGTCATGACTTGGATCGACAAAGCGCTCGACAGCTGTCCTCAGCAGGTCGTGATCAACGATTCCAAGACACCGAGCGGCCGAGCGCATGTCGGCTCGCTTCGCGGTGTGCTGATTCACGATGCCCTGGCCCGAATTGCCCGCCGTCGAGGCATGGACGCGACGTTCATGTACGGCTGCGACGACATGGACCCTGTCGACGAGATCCCGCACGGAACCGGCGACCACTTCGTCGCCCATCTCGGCAAGCCGCTGTGGGCGGCACCGCCGCCTGCCGGATTTGATGGGGAATCGATGGCGCAGGCGTACTTCGGCGAGTTCACCTCCACGTTCGAACCGCTCGGTGTCGACACGAGCTTCTATTTCATGAGCGACATCTACCGGGCCGGCCGGCTCGACGAGATCATCGACACCTTCCTGCGCGCCGCGCCGGCCGTGCGGGAGATCTACCTGCGTCTCAGCGGTGCCGAGCGTCCCGATGACTGGCTGCCGTTCCAGACCATCTGCGAGGGCTGTGGCCGCATCGGCACCACGTACGTCTCCGACTACGACGGACAGACGGTCCGCTACGAATGCCGAGACGATCTCGTTCAATGGGCACCCGGATGCGGGGTGAGCGGGCGCATCAGCCCGTTCGGCGGCAACGGCAAGCTGCCATGGAAGCTCGAATGGGCCGCCAAGTGGAAGCTCTTCGGTGTCGCGATCGAGGGTGCCGGCAAGGACCACATGGCCGCGAGCGGCTCGCACGAGGTTTCCTCTGCGCTGGCCCGCCAGGTACTGCGGTGTCGGGTCCCGGTGGCGGTGCCCTATGAGTTCTTCACGCTCGGCGGGGCCAAGATGAGCTCCTCGAAGGGCATCGGCATGACGGCGTCGGAGTTGGCCGCGATGCTGCCGCCCGAGCTGCTGCGCTACGTCGTGCTGCGCACCCAACCGCGCCGTGCCATCGATTTTGCGCTCGATGTGGCCGGCCTCACCAAGGCGTTTGTCGAGTACGAACGGCTCTGGCGAACCATGGCCACGGGTGATGCAGAGCCGAACCAGCAGCAGCTGTATTTCATCTCGCAGGTCGCTCGAGGGGGCACAGTGCCCGAGTCGCCGGCCTTCAGCCCGCCATTCGACTCGGTGTTGAGCCTCGCCCAGCAGCCGCACATCGACTTGGCGACCCATGTCACCTCGCTCGGTGTCGATCTGTCCGGTGAGGAGGCCGAGTGGCTCGATCGAAAAGAAGCCACCGCGCAGCGGCTGATGCAGAGCCGCCCCGAACTCGCCGGCACGTTCGCGATGCTCGACGTCGCCGAGGCCGATGAGCAGCGCAGAGGGCTAGAAGACCGCCAGCGAGATTTCCTCAGGCGGTATTCGCAGCGTCTGGATGAGCTGACCGAATGGGACGCCCGAGCAATCCAAGACGCAATCTTCGATGCAGCCCGCGATGCCGGCATCGACCCGCGTACCGATGCCGCACTGGCCTTCGGGGCCCTGTACAAAGTGCTCTTCGGCGCCGAGACCGGGCCGCGGGCGGGCAGCTACTTGGCGTTCTTGGGCCGTCAAGAAACCCTGCGGCGCCTGCACTGAGCAGCCGGCGTGCGCGACGGGCGTGCGGGGACGTCTGGCCGCTAGGCGCCGATGGCGTGATAGCCGCCGTCGACGTGAACGATCTCGCCGGTGGTGCTGCCGAACCAATCCGACATGAGCGCCAGCGTGCTGCGCGCGACCGATTCGCTGTCATGGATGTCCCAGCCCAGCGGAGCGCGGGCTTGCCACGCGTCCTCGAAGTCCGCGAACCCGGGGATCGACTTGGCTGCCATGGTGCGGATGGGCCCGGCTGAGACCAGATTCACTCGGATGCCCTGCGGCCCGAGCGATTTCGCCAGGTACCGCGCCGTCGACTCGAACGCAGCCTTGGCAACGCCCATCCAGTCGTAGACGGGCCACGCCACGCTGGCATCGAACGTCAGGCCCACCACCGAGCCCTTCGCTTCGGCCAGCAGCGGCGCCAACGGTGACGCCAGCCCGGCGAGGCTGTACGCCGAGATGTGTATCGCGGTCGACACGTCCTCCCACGGTGCGTTGAGGAAGTTCCCGCCCAGGCAGCTCGCGGGGGCGAAGCCGATGGCGTGCAGCAGCCCGTCGAGGCGGCCCCAGCGTTGCGTCAGGTCGTCGCGCACCGCGGAGATCTCGTCGGGCGAGGTGACATCGAGCGGCAGCACATCGCACGCGGTAGGCAGCTTGCGGGCGGTCCGCTCGGTCAGCCGGATGCCCCGTCCGGCGCCGGTCAGGACGATCTCCGCGCCCTGCTCCTGGGCCAGTCGGGCCACGTTGAACGCGAGCGACGCGTCGGTCAGCACACCGGTGATGAGCAGCTTCTTGCCCTCCACGATGCCTCCTGCAGCTCCGGCGCCGTCAGCCATGTGCACGCTCCCGTCCAGTTGCACGCGGGCCGCCTTGGTGGGCTGCCCATTGCCGGAAGCTAGCGCTCGGCAGCGATTCCGCTGGGCCTCTCATTGCCGGAATCGCCGGCTGCCCATACCGTTGCACCCGTGGCAGCGCAGACGACGGGCAACGGGACCGCTGAGGGCACCGGCGGGTCTTCGATCGCACCCACTGACGCAGAGCCGAGACGCATCGGCATCATCGGCGGCACAGGTCCCGCAGGAGCGGCGCTGGCCGCCCGGCTGGCCGACATCGGCTGCGTCATCACGCTGGGATCTCGTTCGAAGTACCGCTCGATGGAGGTGGTGGACAACATCATCGACCGCTGGCCCGATCGGCACCTGCGCATCCATCCCGGCGACAACAACCTCGCGGCGGACGAGCCGACGGTGGTCATCGCCACGCCCTGGGACGCGGCAGCGATCACTGCGAGAGGCGTCAGCGATCAGCTGCGGGGCAAGATCGTCGCAACCATGTCGAACGCGCTCGCCCGAGTCGACGACGAGTTTGTGCCGCTCATCCCGCCGCGTGGCTCGGTGGCGGCCTCGGTGCAGGCAACGCTGCCCGATTCGCGCGTGGCGGCCGCGCTGCAGCACGTGCCCGCCACCGAACTCGGAAACCTTGACGAGCCCCTCCACGGCGACATCCTCATCTGCAGCGACTACCGAGAGGCCACCCGGCACATCGCCGAGATCGTCGACCGCATTCCGGGAGCGCGGGCACTGGACTGCGGCAACCTCTCGAACGCCACCGCGATCGAGGCCTTCACCGCAGTGCTGCTGCAGCTGAACACGCGGTACCGCTCGAGGGTGGCGCTTCGCCTCGTGGGTTTGGACCACGTTCCGATCAGCGAGCTCGGCGGCGGGCCGAGTCCAGAAGCCGTCGCAGATGAGACCGCCGGGGCCGGACGGGGCTGAACCTCTGCGGCGATCTCGATGCCCGTGCTGAGCGCCTGATGCGGCTCTACGAGACTCGGCAACGCCGCATCGTGCCGCTGCGCGCCAGGGCCGGTCACACCGTGCGCATGTACGTGTGTGGCATCACGCCCTACGACGCGACGCATGTGGGCCATGCCTCGACGTTCCTGGCGTACGACGTGTTGCGACGCCGGCTGCACGATCGGGGCTGTCGAACGCACTGCGTGCGAAACATCACCGACGTGGACGACGATCTTCTGGCCCGAGCGCGTGCCATGGGCGTTCACTACCTGGATCTGGCAGCTGGCTCGCTCGCAGCATTCGACGCGGACATGTCCGCACTCGGGCTGCTGCGGGCCGACAGCGAGCCCCGGGCAACCTCGGCGATCTCGGAGATTCGACGCCTGATCGGCCAGTTGGCGGACAAAGGGCACGCGTATCGCAGCGGAGAAGCGGTCTACTTCGACGTCTCGACAGCGACCCGCTTCGGAGAGCTGTCCGGCCTCGACCGCGCCGAGATGGTGGAAGCGGCGCGCCAGCGGGGCGGCCGGACTGATGACCCGAACAAGCGAGATCCGCTGGATTTCGTCCTCTGGCAGCGCTCGGCGCCGGGTGAGCCGGAATGGTCGTCGTTGTGGGGTCCCGGCAGGCCGGGCTGGCATGTGGAGTGCTCGGCGCTTGCCCTTGCGCATCTGGGGAACACGATCGATGTTCACGGAGGCGGGAGCGACCTGGTGTTCCCGCATCACGAGTGTTCTGCCGCCCAATCTGAAGCCGCCACCGGCCAGCCGTTCGTGCGGCATTGGATGCACGCCTCAATGGTGCGGCACGAGGGCCACAAGATGTCCAAATCGGCCGGAAATCTCGTCTTCGTGTCCGATCTTCGGGAACGCACCGAGCCGATGGCGCTGCGCCTGGCATTGCTCGATGAGCACTACCGCACCGACTGGGACTGGTCCGAACGCCGGGTTGCGGAGGCTGCGAGGCGCCTCGAGGGCTGGCGGGGCGCCGGCCGGGGCGACGGCGCGCTGGCCCGCGTGCGTCAGTGCCTCGACGATGACCTTGACACGCCCGGTGCGGTTGCAGCGATCGACGCGGCAGCAGCGGCTTCCGACGGTGTCAGTGACGCAGCGGCGCTGCTGGGAGTGGTGCTTTGAGGCACCGTGCCGTTCGTCGCAGGCCCCTGCGGACACGCCGGTAGCCTCAACGCAAATGGCCGAGCCGTCGGATTCTGGGGCCACTGCGGCCGATCTCGGCACTGGCCCACTTGACAATGTTGGCCCTCTGGACGACGTCCGAGACGAGCTTCCCGCCGACCTGGACCGCAGATTTGTCGGCGCTTACAAGTTCCCCGACAATTCACGACGCCGCATCACCGGCGCGCTTTGCTTCGCCGTTGGGGTTTGGGCGGCCACGGCGGCCTTTGCAGCAGACTCCGATGCGGTCCTGCTCAACGAAGGAGTCGCGGTCGGGGGGATCGCGCTGGCGCTCGTGGGTCTGTACCAATTCGCAGCCGGCCGCCGCTTTGGCGTCAACGAGAACGAGGCGCTCGTCGCGGCAGTGACCGACGTCGGCTTCGCCGTCGGACATGCCAGCGCTCAGCTCGGATGGCGAGGCTGGCTCAGCCGCCCGACGTGGCGAGTGCTCGTGTACTCCGCGGAGGACCCGCCGACGCGCCGAGGCTTGGTGCTGGTGGACGCGCTCAACGGCGCGGTGCTCGAGCGCTGGGTCGAGGACAATCCAGAGGACTGGATCGAAACGGCGCCGGTTTCAGCGTCGTCGGACGAGGCAGCCAGAGTGCGGCCCGATGCCGCGAAGGCGACGCCAGATGAATCCGGCGGGAGTTCGTAGCAATGTTCGACGGCATGTTCCGCAAGGGCGTCGACGGTGTCACGGCGCCGATCGGGCGCGGACTCGCCGCGATCGGCCTGAGCGCCGACATGCTGACTGCTGGCGGCTTGGTGATGTCAGGGGCCAGCGCCGTCGCGATCGGCTCGGGACGCCTGGGCCTCGGCACGGCGTTCCTCGTGGTGACCGCCCTCGCCGATCTCTTCGACGGACCAGTGGCCAACGCGCGGGGCACCTCGTCGAGCCGTGGAGCCTTCTTCGACTCGACCGCCGACAGGGTCACCGACGGCTTGCTGCTGGGAGGCATTGCCTGGTACCTCGCATCCGAGCACGGGGCGCATTGGGCCGTGCTGCCGATGGCCGTGCTGGGGGTCAGCGCGGTCATTTCCTATGAGCGCGCCAAGGCGGAGCTGCTGGGATTCGTCGCGAAGGGCGGCCTCATGGAGCGCGCCGAACGCACGGTGGTGCTCGCAGTGGCGGTGGCCTTCGAAGTGCTGCTGATCCCGCTGCTGTGGGTGCTGCTGGTGCTCTCAGCGGTGACCGCCGTGATGCGCTTTGCGAAGGTGTGGCGCCAGGCCAGCGCTTCGTCGTCGAAGTGATCGGCGCGCAGCGCTCGCGATGGATTGGCCGCCTCACGCTGCTGATGTATCAGGCGGGGGCCACGGCGGCTCGTGCCCTGCCACCGTGGCTGAGCGAACGGCTTGCGGCGCTTGCCGGACCGCCGCTTGCTCGCCTGATGCCCGAAAAGCGAGCGCTCGTCGAACGACACCAGGCGAGGGCACGTCGATGGGCCGCCGAACGCGGCGACGACTGCTCGGATGCACCGATCGTGGTTGACGCAGCTGACGTGCGACGTGCGACCGTTGAGGCATTCAGTTCGTACGCGCGGTACTGGCTGGAGTCATTCCGGCTACCAGCGCTCAGCCCTGCCGCGCTGGACCGCGGAATCGAAGTTCCCGCATACCAGCACGTGGAAGAGGCACTCGAGCGTGGCAACGGCGTCATCTTGGCGTTGCCGCATCTCGGCGGCTGGGAATGGGCGGGGTTCTGGATGGCTGCGGTGAACCGGCTGCCGATCACCGTGGTTGTTGAGCCGCTGGATCCGCCTGAGCTGTTCGCGTGGTTTGCGCAGTTCCGTGAGCGCCTCGGGATGCGGGTGGTGCCACTTGGCCCTGCAGCGGGCCGGGAGGTGCTCGCTGCGCTGCGACGCAACGAGATCGTGTGCTTGCTGTGCGACCGCGACCTCAGCCGTGACGGCATCGAGGTCACGTTCGGGGATGAGCGCACGACACTGCCCGCGGGACCCGCCATGCTGGCGCTTCGCTCCGAAGCGGCCCTGTTGCCGACCGCGGTGTACTTCCGCCGCGGCGGCGGGCATCTCGGTGTCGTGAGGCCGCCGCTGGACACGCAGCGTCACGGTCGCCTGCGAGACGATGTTGCAGCAGTCACCCAGCAGCTCGCCGACGAGCTCGTCGAGCTGATCGTTTCGGCGCCGCATCAATGGCACCTGTTCAACCCCAACTGGCCGTCGGACGCACCGCACGGCGCATCAGGCGCTTGACAGGCTGCGCCGATGTGTCACGGCCTGAGCGGGCCATACCCCTGCCAGCACTCGCCTAGCGTTTGCTGCCGTGAGGCTCGGCTTGGGGAAAGAACTGTGCTGATGCGGCTCGCAAGGCTCGATGTGTCATTTCGGCTCGCAGGGCTCGCCCGATGAGAATCGGCATCATCTCGCCGTACAGCCTGACGAGCGCTGGAGGGGTCCAGGTGCAGGTGCTTGGCTTGGCACGCGCACTGGCCGACCGAGGTCACGCTGTGCGGGTGCTGGCACCGTGTGACGGCGCCCCGCCCCAGACCGGCGTCACTCCGCTCGGTGCGAGCATTGCGACCTTCACGAACGGGTCCGTCGCTCCCATCGCCCCGGATTTCGCATGCACGCTGCGCACGGTGCGAGCGCTGCGCGACGAGGAATTCGACGTCTTGCACTTGCATGAGCCGTTGTGTCCAGGACCGACCCAGACCGCCTTGTTCCTGCGCTCGGCGCCGATCGTCGGCACCTGGCACGCAGCAGGGGAGAGCTTGGCGTACCTGGTGCCGGGGACCCGCTGGCTGGCGTCACGCATCGCAGTGCGGGCGGCGGTGTCTGCGGATGCAGCCCAGATGGCCACCGACGGTGTCGGGGGCACGTACGAGGTCGTGTTCAACGGCGTCGAGCTGGATCGCTTCGACGAAGCCACGCCGCTGCGCGTCGGTGGGCCGACGCTCGCCTACATCGGCCGGCACGAGCCGCGCAAGGGCCTCACGGTGTTGCTCGAGGCCATGTCGATGCTGCCCGAGGGAGTGCGGCTGTGGGTGATGTCGCGCGGACCCCAGACCGAGGAGTTGCAGCGCCGGTACCAGCACGATCAACGCATTGAATGGCTCGGTCCGGTCAGCGATGCCGAGAAGCTCGCGCGCATCAAGGGCGCTGACGTGTTGTGCGTTCCATCGCTGCACGGCGAGAGCTTCGGCGTGGTGCTGCTCGAAGCCATGGCCGCCGGCACACCCGTGGTGGCGAGCGATCTGCCCGGCTATCGAAATGTGGCCCGCGTCGGCGACGAGGCCGAGCTGGTGCCGCCCGGCGATGCCACCCTGTTGGCCAAGGCAATCATGCGAGTGCTGGCGCAGCCTGACCGCGCCGCTGATCTCGTCGCCGCCGGCCGACAGCGTGCCGAGCAGTTCTCGATGGCGCGTCTGGCGCAGGTCTACCTCGACCTGTACGAACGAGCAATCGCCGACGGCTGAACCACGTCGAGCGCCCGATTTGGGTCAGGCGGTGTCGATCCTGGCGGTCTGGCGGGTTGAATGAGCGGCGTGGACCCACTGTTCGCCATTTACCGAAGCCGCGCAGATCGCCTTGTGGCCGAGCTATGGGCGGTCCACTTGGGGGCGGGAGCGATCCTCGGCGCCATTGTTGCGTTGCTCAGCCCACTGAGCTGGTGGTC
This sequence comes from Acidimicrobiales bacterium, assembly GCA_963663635.2. Lineage (GTDB taxonomy): Bacteria > Actinomycetota > Acidimicrobiia > Acidimicrobiales > Poriferisodalaceae > Poriferisodalis. Next base: position 274,075 of record CAXXMY010000003.1, on the reverse strand, counting down.
GATGCCGCTGGCGCTTGCGGTTGCGGGCGCCGTCGCGTTGTGGGGGCGCCACGCGGGGGAGCGGCGGCTTGCGGCGGCTCTGTGTCCCGCTGGTTCGGCGATGCTCGGGCCCGACGAGGCACCGCGGCTGGGCAACATCGTCGACGGCCTGTGCCTGCTTGTCGGCGTCGAGGCACCTTCGCTGGTCGTCTCTGAGAGCCCAGCAGCCAACATCGCTGCAGTCGGCCGTCGATCGGATCAATCCACGCTTGTGGTGACGCGCGGCCTCCTCGATTCGTTGGATCGCATCGAGCTCGAGGCCGTCGTCGCTCGGGTGCTGACGCAGATCCGAGACGGCCGAACCGCGTACATGACCACGGCGGTGACGACAATGGGCCTGCCCGCACTCTGGTCGGACGGCTTGTTGGGCATCGTGCGCTCTCGGCTGGAGCGCGAGGCCAGCACCGGCAACGACTTCGACGCAGATGCTGAGGCTGTACGGCTGACGCGTTATCCGCCTGGGCTCGCCAACGCGCTCGAGTCGATGTCTGAGGTCGGTGTGGACGTCGATGCGCCGGCGGTCACGTGGCCGCTGTGGCTGGCCGACCCGAGAGCCGCCCGCAGCGCGGCACCCGACGAGTTGCCCGACTACCGCGCCGACCTCGAAACACGCGTCGCGGTGCTGCGCGAGTACTGAGGTGAGCGCGGTGTTCAAGGGTGGGAACACCTGTCGACGTAGCAGTCGTTCTGGTCACGTGGTCGCGACTTCTTCGGCGATGATGCCGCTCGTCCGAATGGCACATGCTTCGGGCGGGCTCGCCGGATTGTTGCGTGGTTCAGACGGGGGGCACGGCGCCGACGCTGACGGTGGAGCCGCGGTCGGTGGGGCAGACCTCGATGCCGGTGCGAATGCGCTCGCGCAGTCCACCCACGTGACTGATGAGGCCAACGGTACGGCCGCCCTCTCGCAGGCGGTCGAGTTCGTCCATGGCGAGTTGAAGTGCCTCGCTGTCGAGGGTGCCGAATCCCTCGTCCACGAACAGCGCGTCGAGACGCACACCGCCGGAGTGCGACGTGACGACGTCGGCGACGCCGAGGGCCAGCGACAGCGACGCCTGGAAGGTCTCGCCGCCGGAGAGAGTGGAGACCTCGCGCTCACGTCCCGTGTAAATGTCGTGCACCCGTAGGCCTAGGCCTGCTTTGCCGCCGCCCCACTCGCGGGCGCGGTGGACGCTGAGCCGGTAACGCCCACCGGTCATAGAGCCGAGCCGCCGGTTGGCGAAGGTGCAGATCTCCTCCAGATACGCCGAGAGCACCCAGCGCTGCAATGAGACCTTTGGCGGCGTTCGACCGTTGCATCGGTCGGCAACCGTCGACCACAACTCGGCTTCGGCAAGGGCGGTGGCGTACGTCTTGCTGCGGCCTCGGTGGTCAGCCGCCCAGCCGCTGATGGCGGTGTGGGCATCGGCGGTGATCGTCCGACGTTCATTGGAGGCTCGCGCAGCAGCATCGGCATCGTCGAGCGCGTCGGCTGGCGCGTCCGTGTCGGGTCGTTCTTCGGGTAGGCCCTGCAGTGCGTCGGTTTCCAGGTCGTGGTGGACATAGCGGCTCTCCGTGTCATATGTGTCGACGCGCTGTCGTATAGCGCCGCGCTCCTCGACGCTGCGCACCGCGGCGCGCGCCTCGTCAGGTGTGGCGAAGGGTGATGGAGCAATTAGCGCGTCGAGAGCGTCGGCGGTCGCCCTGAGAGTGGTCTTGGCTGCCGTCCGCCCGTGCTCGGCCGTGGTCAGCGCTTGAACGGCCTCTTCGATGGGTGTGATCGCCTCGACGGCTGTAACGGGATCGATGTCGCCGATCTGATCGGCGATGCCCGTCCGCAGGGTCGACGCTTCGTCCTCGGCTGCCTTGGCACGCTCCGAGGCCGTGGTGGCGTCGAGCGCGGCTTGCTTGGCCGCCTGCTCCGCAGCAGTGGCATTGTCGCGGTGCGTTGTCACGGTCTTGCCGAGTCCTTCGACCTGTCCCGCCAGTTCCGTGGCGGTTTGCAGCAGTGCGCTGGCCTCTTCGGCCAGCGCAGCAGCGCCCTCCGGATCATCGGCCGTGTCGCCGGCGCGCCCCCGCAATTCGGCGGATTCCTCGGCAAGTTGCTCGTACATCTTCCGTGCTCGGGTCTCGGCCTGCTCGGCTCCGGCGGCGACGGCCTCCGCGGTCTCGACATCCTCGATGGCGACGGCATCGCCAGCGGGCTCGGCCGGATACGGGTGATCGGTCGATCCACAGACAGGGCACGGCTCGGCGTCCTGGAGTGTTCCCGCCAGCACAGCAGCAATGCCCTCCAGGTACCGCTGTCGCAGGTCCAGCGCTTCGCGGCGCCGGTCCAGCGTCGCTCGCACGGCCACGGTGGCCACTCCTTCTGCCGCAGTCAGGCGAGGTCCCCTCAAGTCCAGTTCGCTCGCCGCATCGGCTCGCTGGGATGCCAGATTGGCAGCGGCTTGCAGAGCGGCCACCTGATCGGCCGCCGACCGAGCCCCGATCAGCGCTTTCTCGGCCACTTGGCGCTCTCGTTCGTGATTCGCGGCGGCCGCAGCTTGTTCCTGCTCAACCTGTCGATGGTGAGTCTCGGCGTCCCGCTCTGAGGCGCCAGCGGATTCTCGTTCCTCGGCCTTGGCAGCGTGCTCGGCGAGGTCATTGAGCTTGCTGCGGTGGACGGCGAGTTCGGTACCGATGACATCTAGATCCTGAGCCGTCGGAGTCTCGTCAGCAGCGGGCACGGCGAGGCCTTCGGGGAGGCTCGGTGCCTCGTTGCATCGACCAACGAAGGCGGCGATCTGTGCATTCACCGAGGTGGTACACCGTGCGAGTTCGTCCTGGTGGTGCTGTTCGGCGCCCAGTAAGCGGCGCAGATGTTCGGCCGAGTCGGCCAAGTGGAGCGTCTCACGGCTGGCATCTATGGCCGGTCGCTCGTCGGCGAGCTCTTCCCGGCGCTTGAGGAGCCCGGCGCGCCGGTCCCAGTGCTCGGCGATCCGATTGATGGTGTCGTGAGTGGAACGGGCCGCCTTAAGCGCCCCGTCGGCGGACTCGGCAGCGGTGGCGGCGCCGTTCATCAGCGAGTTCGCGTTGTGAGCGAGTTCGTCGAGGGCGGTCTGATCGGCGGGCCAAGCGGCGTCGATGTCGGTTTCGTGGTCCAAGCGATCGGCGGGCAGGGGTTGTTCGGCGTCGTCGGTCACGGACCGCCACCGCTCGGCGGCACTTCGACGTAGGTTCGCAAGTTCACGTTCGTGCTCGGCCGCCGCTTCCCGGCGGCTCTTGGCAGCGTTGTCGAGCCACTCCGATGCTGCCCCGAAGACGGCCGTGTCGAAGAGCGTGCGCAGCAGTTTCTCGCGGTCCTCGGAGTTGGATCGGAGGACCCGCTCGAAGCGGCCTTGTGGGAGCAGGATCACCTGCTGGAACTGTTGGGCGGTGAGTCCGAGCAATCCGGCGATCTCATCGTTGACTTCGCGGACCTTCCCTGCCACTGCTCGCCATTCGTCGCCGTCGCGCCGTTGGAGCGTTGCTGCTGCCGGACGGCGAGTCGTGCCGGCGCCTCGCACCTTGGCCGATTCGTGCTCCGGGCTTCGCCGGACCCGCCACCGATGCCCCTGCGACGTGAATTCCAACTCCGCCCACGGGTTCACGTCGAGCGGGGCGTGGTCAGAGCGGAGGGTGTGCCGGGCTCGCTCGCCGGGCACGTCGCCGTAGAGCGCGAAGCAGAGCGCGTCGAGCAGGAAGGTCTTGCCTGCTCCGGTGGGCCCGTGGATGAGGAAGAGTCCCTCCTCGACGAGCGGGTCGAAGTCGATCTCTACTTCGTCGGCGTACGGGCCGAGGGCACAGAAGGCGAGGCGGTGCGGCTTCACCGGTCGTCCTCCGTGCCGGTGGTTGCGAGCGCCTCCCTGAGCACGGCCTGCTGCGGTTCGGAGGCATTGGCCCCGTGCAGCTCGGACCAGAACCGCAGAGTGAGGTCGAGCGGTCCCATGCCGCTGCGCACTGCCGATGCGACGTCACCGCTGCCGATCGCCATGCGTCCCTCCGGCTCATGCTCGAGCACAACTGCGTGGGGAAAGCGCTGCTGCAGTCGGGGCATGGCCTGCAGCGGGAGATCCAAGTCGGTGAGTTGGATACGCACACGCGCGCGCTCGGCGTCGGCGAGGTCGGGGTTCACGAGCAGATCGTCGAACGCGCCTCGCAGAGTTCGCAAAGGGCGGCCGATGCTCAGCGGCACGACCTCGGTGCGGCAGCGCCCTCGGGTGTCCATCTCGACGACGCGGACGGACTTGGTGTCACGCTCCTCGGAGAACGAGTAGGGAAGGGGGGTGCCCGAGTAGGCAACGCGGCCGTTGTCGAAGGCCTGATCACGATGGAGATGGCCTAAGGCAACGTAGTCGAACCCGTCGAAGGCGGACATGTCGACGAGGTCGATGTCGCCGACGGTGAGTTCGCGCTCGGAGTCGGACGTGGTACCACCGGCTACGAAGGTGTGCGCCACGACCACCGTGCGAACCGGGCCGAGAGATACCGCCTGGCGCCGAATCAAATTGGTTGCGTGGTCGGTGACGTCGTAGTGGCGGAACCGGCGTGAGGCGACGGTCGCATCGGCGCCATCGGTGTCGTCGAGGCGACTGAGCACCGGACCTGCGAGTGAGGGCTCAAGGTACGGCACCGGGAAAACGGCAACGGTCGGCCCGCCGTCGTCGGGGTCGAACCGGAGCGGCCGGGTGCAACGGGCGACATCGCCACGGATGGTCACGCCGACATGCTCGAGGAGTTGGTCGGCCACCGCCACGCGAGCGGCCGAGTCGTGGTTGCCGGCGATGGCGACGATCTTGGCGCCGGTGTCATACAGGCGCACCAAGGCCTCGTTGAACAGGGTGACGGCGTCGGTGGGCGGGATGGCTCGGTCGTAGAGGTCGCCTGCGATGACGACGAGGTCGACCTCGGCGTTCGACGCAAGCCCGACCAGACGGTCGACGGCCTCCTGTTGCTCGGAAAGCAGCGACTCACCGTGGAAGGTCCGGCCCAGGTGCCAGTCGGAGGTGTGGAGCAGGCGCGCGGCCGCAGGGTACAGAACGGTTGTGACATCCCCGGTCACCCACATCCAGCAGTCGGGCCGTACGGCGTCGGGTCCGGCGCACGCCCGTGGAGCGTCGCCGGGCTCCGTACCTCGGTGTTGCACGCTGCCGGGGACAACGTCGGGAGGGTGCAGGACGACACAGCGGGCAGTGTTGCCGACGCGGACTCGTGGATCTCGGCGGGTACCTAGGGCCCCTGCGGAGGTCCGTCGTTGCGACGGGTCTGGTTCTCGTGTTGTTCGAGCTCGTTCCGCCATCGATGAACCCAGTCGCGCAGACATCGGTGGTCTTCGGGGTCCATGTCGAATTCGCCAACATGACGATGGTCGAACACGCCAAGGGCGTCAGCGAGGGATGCGATGTTCAAGCCGGGATCCTTCTCGGCTGCGAGGCGGTACATCTCGTCAGTACCGAAACGCTGGGCGAGCGCGTGCGCATCGCGGAAATCCCTTGGGGCAGCTCGGCCCCACAAGGCGAGCAGCTTGTCAGCGGCTAGCTCGTCGGCGGACAAAACCCGGCCGGCTTCTCCGTCCACGGTGGGGAAGCGCCGGTAGTCGTGCGACAAGTCGATCGTGATCGTGTTCGTGCCGTCAGAAACTTGCAGGCGTGCAAAGCCCGGTCCAGCCTGAACGCGGTCGACGCGCAGCCCATCGGCCGCCAACGCGGCTTCGACGGCGGGAATGAAGCGCTCGGCCTGTGAGGCCGAGGCTGCGAAGAAGTCGAGATCCGACGTGGCGCGATCCACGATCCCCAGCACGATGAGCGCGCCGCCGCCGGCCAGGGCGACCGATTCGCTGTCCGGCAGCGGACCTACGACGTGCCAGACGCGGCGCTGCAGGTCGGTAAGCACTGCTCAGGCGAGCAGGCCGCGGCCTTGCAGCCACGTCGTCCAGCGTTCTCGCACGTGCGGCGGCAGCCAGAGGTCTTCCCAGACGTCGAGGAGCCGGTCGAGGTCGATGAAACGACGCACGTCGTCCTCGGTGCCCTCGGTCATGACGAGCTCATACACGGACCGCATCTGGTCCGCATTTGACATGTCATACTCGCCCTGCGCGCTCCAAGCGACATGCAGCGGCAGCGTCACCCGGCCAGTCACGAGCACGCCTGAGGCGTCCCCGAGATCGTCGGGGATCTCGACAGGTCGCGAAATCCGGGTCGTGGCCACGGCACCAAGTCTACGGAGCGGGTGCGCGACGGTCGCCCCGGGCTCCGATCCGGTGAGTACCCACGACGCTGCTTCGCCTGCGGCACCGCGCTTGACGCCGCAGCGTTCGAGACCCGACAATCTCGTCTGCGCTTCGAGAACCGGCTCGTACACTGACCCCATGAGCACAGGGTCCGCCGAAACCCCAACGCACACCGACGCGCCACAGGCGCCCGACGCTGCGCAAACCGCAGGCCTGACGGGAACCGTGCGCGTCAAGCGCGGTCTCGCCGACATGCTCCGCGGCGGCGTCATCATGGATGTCGTCACGCCCGAGCAGGCGAAGATTGCAGAAGATGCCGGTGCCGTCGCAGTCATGGCGCTCGAGCGCGTGCCTGCCGACATCCGTCGAGACGGTGGGGTGGCCCGGATGAGCGACCCCGCGATGATCGAGGGCATCCAGTCGATGGTCACGATCCCCGTCATGGCCAAGGCCCGCATCGGCCATTTCGCAGAGGCGCAGGTGCTCGAAGCCCTTGGCGTCGACTACATCGACGAGTCCGAGGTGCTCACACCCGCCGACGAGGCCCATCACATCGACAAGTGGGCGTTCACGGTGCCGTTCGTGTGCGGCGCCACCAACTTGGGCGAGGCGCTTCGGCGCATCTCCGAAGGCGCGTGCATGATTCGCTCGAAGGGCGAGGCTGGCACCGGCAACATCGTCGAAGCCGTCCGGCACCTGCGCTCCATTTGCGGTGACATCCGCAAGATCACGCAGGCCGATTCCGCCGAGCTGTTCGACTGGGCGAAGCAGCTGGCGGCCCCGCTCGGGCTGGTGCAGGAGATTGCCGAGACCGGCCGCCTTCCGGTGCCGATGTTCTGTGCCGGCGGCATTGCCACACCGACGGATGCGTCGCTGGTCATGCAGCTTGGCGCGGAGGCCGTGTTCGTCGGCTCGGGCATCTTCAAGAGCGAGGATCCAGGCCCGCGCGCAGAAGCGATCGTCGAGGCGACGACGCACTTCCGGGATGCCTCGGTGGTGGCCAAGGTGAGCCGCGGCCTCGGCACTCCGATGAAGGGCCTCGAGATCGACACGCTCGAGACCAAGCTTGCCGAGCGCGGCTGGTAGACGCTGAGAACAGCGACGCCGCACGGCGTGCCAGCAAGCACAGCGACGCCGCAAGGCGTGCCGCTTGTGGGAGTCGTAGCGCTGCAGGGTGCTGCGGCCGAGCACGTTGAGGTACTCCGAAGCCTCGGCGCAGGGGCGATCGAAGTTCGCACACCCGCTCACCTCGACGGCGTCGACGCTGTCGTGCTGCCGGGCGGCGAGTCGACCACGATGTCGCACCTGCTGCGGACCAGCGGCCTCTTCGGTGCCCTCTCGGAGCGTCTGGCCGCGGGCATGCCCGCCTTCGGGACGTGCGCGGGCATGATCCTGCTCGCCACCGAGGTGCTCGACGGCCGGCCGGACCAGCGTTCCTTCAGCGCCATCGACATCTCAGTGCGCCGAAACGCCTTCGGCCGCCAGGTAGCGAGCTTCGAAGCCGACGTGCCCACGGCGGGGTTGAACGAGCCGTTTCACGCTGTCTTCATCAGGGCGCCGTGGGTCGAGCGCACCGGCGACGATGTCGAGGTGCTCGCCACCGTTGTGCCCTCGAATTCGGCATCTGGCCCAGATGAGGTTCCTGTCCTGTGCCGATCCGGCCCGATCCTGGTCTCCAGCTTTCATCCTGAGCTGACCGCAGACGACCGCATCCACCGGATCTTCTTGGACATGGTCGCAGCGGCTCGGCGGCTGCGCCAGTCGCGGTAGCCGCAGCCGCCGCCCGTCGACTACGCGTCGGGCAGACTGTCGGGACCAGCGCAGTTCACGAGGGAGGCTGGCCGTGTCAGGTCATTCCAAGTGGGCGACGATCAAGCATCGCAAGGGCGCTGCTGACAAGGCACGCGGGAAGCTCTTTGCGAAGCTGATCCGCCAGGTCGAAGTGGCGGCGCGCGAAGGCGGCGGCGATCTCGACTCCAATGCCACGTTGCGCACCATGTACCAGAAGGCCCGCGACAACTCCGTGCCGCTCGACACCATCGAGCGGGCGATCAAGCGAGGCACCGGCGAGTTGGAAGGCGTCTCCTACGAGCAGGTCCACTACGAGGGCTATGCGCCCGGCGGTGTCGCAATGTTCGTGGATGTGCTGACCGACAACCGCAATCGAACCGGTTCTGAGATCCGCAGCGTTTTCACGCGGGCGGGCGGCACGCTGGCCGAGCCAGGCGCAGTTGCGTGGCAGTTCCAGCGAACCGGAGTCGTGGTCGTGCCGGCCGAGCTTGACGGCGTCGCGGTCGACGAGGACGATTTGATGCTCGTCGCGCTTGACGCCGGCGCAGAAGACCTCGAGCGCGAAGGCGACACTTGGCGGGTCACGACCGACCCCGGCGCCACGATGGCGGTGCGCGAGGCCATCGAGGCGGCAGGCATCACGGTGAGCTCTGCCGACCTGACCTACGTCCCGCAGAACCTGATCGAGCTCACCGAGGCGTCGGCGGCCAAGCAGGTCATGGCGGTGCTCGACGCGCTCGACGATCACGACGACGTGCAGGGCGTTTACGCCAACTTCGACATCAGCGAGACGTTGCTCGAAGACATCGCAGGCTGACGGCAGCAGCGCACGACACGCCAAGAGGCCGAGCGGATAAGCGCTTCACGGGGTTGCCCAACTACAGCGACAGCGGGGCCGTGGCCCGAGCGGCCCGTGAGCGAAGCGAACTAGAGCGAGAGACGAATGGCTTCACCACACAAGCCGTCATCTCTGCGCGCAGACTGTGGGAAGGCGGCTCGGCGCCTGTCCACTTGACCTCCATACACGAGCCGAGCCGTGGCGCTGGGTACGGTGGTACCGATGTTCGTACTGGGGATCGACCCGGGTCTCTCACGCTGCGGGTACGGCGTTGTCGAGCAGGTGCGAACGACGGGTCCCGTCGCCAGCACGACCGAAGCCGTGGCGCTCGGAGTGATCCGCACACCGCCCGATCAGCCTGTGCCCGAGCGACTCGCTGCCCATCAGCGCGAGATTCAGGCCTTGATTGCGGAATTCGAACCGTCCGTCGTGGCCGTCGAGCGAGTGTTCTTTCAGTTGAATGCCCGGACCGCGATCGGCGTTGCGCAGGTGGCAGGGCTCGCAATGGCCGCCGCCGCCGCAGCCGGTGTCGAGGTCGTCGAGTACACGCCAACGCAAATAAAGCGGGCGGTTGCTGGATGGGGCGGCGCCGACAAGGATCAGATGCAGCGCATGGTCCAACAACTGTTGCACCTGCCCGAACTGCCCCGGCCCGCCGACGCCGCTGACGCCGCCGCAGTTGCCCTCTGCCACCTGGCGCAGGCGCCCCTGCACGAGTTGGCTGCGCGCGGCGGCGCTCGCGCGCAGCAGGCCACGCCCCGGTGAGCTGCGTGCGTCGTCGTTCGAACGACGAGAGCTCTGGGGCGAGACTGCGGCGATGATCGGCTCGCTGCGCGGTGCGCTGCTCGACAAAGATCCCTCAGGCGAACTGCTCATTGAGGTTGGCGGCGTGGGCTATCGCGTCTCGGTAGCCCCGTCGACGCTGGCCGGCGCCGGAGCGATCGGCGATGAGTGCTTCGTCTACGTGCACCATCACGTCCGCGAGGACACCTCAGATCTCTACGGCTTCCCCGAGTTGGACGAGCGGCATTGTTTCGAGGTGTTGCTCAGCGCGCATGGTGTCGGTCCTGCCCTCGCCCTTGCGGTGCTCAGCCACCTCCCGCCCGACGAGCTTCGCCGCGCCGTCGCGTCCGACGATGCTGCGGTGCTCGAGCTGGTGCCCGGCATCGGCGCGAAGACGTCCAAGCGCATGGTGCTGGACTTGAAGAACCGTCTTGGAATTCCCGAATCGGCTGTCAACCGCATGCCCGCGGGTTCGGGGAGCGCAGCGGCCTCTGCCGCGACCGAAGTCCGCACAGCGCTCGCACAAATGGGCTTCGGGGCCGCCGAGGTGCGAGATGCAATGGCGGCCGTGTCCGCCGCCGCAGCCGATGCGGATGCTGACGTCGGTGCTCTGCTGCGTGTCGCGCTGCGGGAGCTCGGTCCCCGATGAGCGCCGAGACAGCGCGAACCGAGGCCTACCGACGCGACGACAGCGTCGAACGGTCCGAGCTGACGGACCCTGTGCGCACCCCAGAGGACGACCGCAGTCCCGACGAGGAGGCCAGCCTGCGACCGCGCACGCTCGACGAGTTCATCGGTCAGCCTGAACTGCGCGAACACATCACCATCACGCTGAGCGCCGCGATCGCCCGCTCTGCGCCACCCGACCATCTGCTGTTCGCCGGTCCGCCGGGCCTCGGCAAGACGACCCTTGCCGGAATCATCGCGGCAGAGCTGGGCGCAGCACTGCACATCACCTCCGGGCCGGCGATCGAGCGTGCCGGCGACCTTGCTGCGATGCTCACGAACCTCGCCGACGGCGATGTGCTCTTCATCGATGAAATCCACCGCCTGCCCAAGGTGGTCGAAGAGGTCCTGTATCCGGCGATGGAGGATTTCGCGATCGACATCATGCTCGGCAAGGGACCGGCTGCGCGTTCAATTCGCTTTGAACTGCCGCGTTTCACGCTGGTAGGTGCCACCACCCGGACGGGCCTCATCTCTGGGCCGCTGCGTGATCGCTTCGGGCTCGTCGAGCGGCTCGACTACTACGACGCCGAAGAGCTGGCGGCCATCGTGCGACGGGCGGCAACCATCTTGGGCGTGCTCATCGATTCGCAAGGCGGTGCAGAGATTGCGACGCGCAGCCGGGGCACCCCGCGTATCGCGAATCGGCTGTTGCGCCGAGTCCGCGACTACGCCGAAGTGCGCGCTGACGGTGCCGTCGACGCCGCTGTGGCCAAGGCGGGCCTGGCTGCGTTCGGAGTGGACGACCTAGGTCTCGACAAGGTGGACCGGGCGATCCTCGACGCTCTCGCGATCACCCATGCAGGCCGGCCACTGGGACTGTCCACACTGTCGATCATGGTGGGCGAGCAGGCTGAAACCGTCGAGGACGTCTATGAGCCGTTCCTTATCCAGCAGGGACTCGTTCAGCGCACCCCCCGCGGACGCATTGCCACCGCCGCGGCATATGTCCACCTTGGCGTCGCCGTTCCGCCGTCGCTCGAAACACTCGCAGCGCCGCGCGACGAGCGGATCGAGGGCACCCTGTTCGAGCAGGCTTCGCCGCCGGCGGAACCCCAAGCTGCGTCCGGGCGCGAGCCCGAATCGAGGCCCCCCGATGAGCTAACGCGGGCGCCTGGGGCTGAGTCCGAGTCGCCGGGCGAGCGTCCGCAGACCGACGACACGCCTTGGTGACGTTCAGCCACATTCGGACCGGCACATTCGGACAGCGCGTGCCCAGGCGCCGCGAGGCCCGACGTAGCCTCGCCCGGCGATGACTGCGCCGCGTCTTGCGATGTGCCAGTTCGACTATGAGCTGCTGACCTCGGCAATCGCGCAGGTGCCGATCGAGCCACGAGACGCGGCCCGCCTGCTGGTTGACCGCGGCGCCGACGCAACGCCGGATCATCGCACCGTGTCGGACCTGCCCTCGCTGCTGAGCCCGGGGGATGTGCTCGTGCTGAACGAGACGCGCGTCATGGCGGCACGTCTGCCCCTTCGCAAGTCCAGCGGCGGTGCTGTCGAGGTGCTCCTGCTGGAGCCGCTCACCACTGCAGAAGCCGCCGCTGTGGGTGCAGGCGAAGGTACGTGGTCGGCCCTCGTGAGGCCGTCTCGACGCGTTCGTGACGGCGCCGAGCTGAGATCTGATCGTGATGCGTCGCTGCGAGTGCTGATGGGGGCACGGCTCGATGAGCAGCGCCGAGCTGTGACCGTTGTGGTTGGCGACGTACCGCTCGTCGATGCGTCCCATGCCGCATGGCTGGACCGAGCGGGCGAGCCACCGCTGCCGCCTTATATCGACGCTGAGACAGCTCGAAGCGGTGTCGCCGATAGTGCTTCGGCGGCCGCGACAGTCGACGTCTCGCCGCACGCGGCACTGCTGGCGCGGTACCAGACGGTGTACGCGCGCACCGGCGCCTCTGCAGCTGCGCCCACGGCGGGGCTTCACCTGACCGAGTCGTTGCTGGCGGATGTGCGCGAGCACGGTATTGACGTGGCCACCGTCGATCTGACGGTCGGCCTCGGCACGTTCGCGCCGGTGACAGCGGAGCACGCCTCGGACCACACGATGCACGCCGAGTACTTCTGCGTGCCGTCGGCGACCTTGCGAGCGTGCGGGGCAGCGAAGCGAGTCGTGGCGGTCGGCACGACCACCGTGCGGGCACTCGAATCCGCAGCGAGGATGCGCTGCGATGCAGGTTCGGTGTCGGTGTCGGGTGCAGTGTCCGGCCGCACCGATCTTTTCCTTCGGCGCGGCGACGAGTTCAAGATGGTGGACGCACTACTCACCAACTTCCATCTTCCTCGCTCGTCACTGCTGCTGCTGATCGATGCCTTCATCGGGCCCCGGTGGCGCGGGTTGTACGAGTCGGCAATGGCGCAGGGCTACCGCTTCTTGTCATTCGGCGACGCCATGCTGCTCGAACGAGGCGAGAGGTCATGAGTGAGGGATCACGGCCGACGGCTCCAGTGGCCAGGTTTGAACTGTTGGCGTCCGACGGCGCGGCCCGACGAGGTCGGGTGACCACGGCGCGGGGAACATTCCAGACGCCCGTGTTCATGCCAGTGGGAACCCGAGGTGCGATCATCCATCTCGATGCCGGCGACTACGAATCGCTGGGGCTCGAAATCGTGCTGGCCAACACGTACCACCTCATGCTGCGTCCGGGTGTGGAAACCGTCGCCGCACTCGGCGGCCTCGAGGGATTCACGGGTTGGGGCGGCCATTTCCTCACCGACTCGGGCGGCTTTCAGGTGATGTCGCTTGGTCGCCGGCCCGGCTCGGGCGGCTCTCACAGCGGCGGCGAGGCCAAGTCCCGAGTGGACGACGACGGTGTCACGTTCCGGTCGGTGTACGACGGCTCGAAGGTGCGACTGACTCCCGAAGGCGCCGTCGATGCGCAACGACGGCTCAGGTCGGACATCCAGATGGCCCTCGACGTGTGTCCCGAGCTGCCAGCGCCGCCACAAGACGTGCGGCTTGCAATGGAGCGCACCCATGAATGGGCGGCTCGTGCCCAGGCCGCCATGGAGGCGGCTCGTGGTGAAGCGGCCGCCATGGAGGCGGCTCGTGGTGAAGCGGCCGCCATGGAGGCGGCTCGTGGTGAAGGCGCCGCCCGGGGTCAGGCGCTGTTCGGCATCGTGCAGGGAGGCAGTGATCCGCAGATGCGCCGACACAGTGCGGAGACCCTGGCGAGCATCGGTTTCGACGGCTACGGCATCGGCGGCTTGTCGGTCGGGGAGACGCGGACCGAGATGATGCCTGCGCTGCGGGCTGCGACCGAGGTTCTGCCGGCGGATCGACCGCGGTATCTGATGGGCGTCGGCGACCCGGCTCGGATCACTGACGCCATCGCCGCTGGCGTGGACATGTTCGACTGCGTCCTTCCGAGCCGCCTGGCTCGCCACGGCACTGCGTTGACACCGCACGGTCGCATCAACATTCGCAACGCCCGATTCGCCCGGGACGACACGCCACTCGATCCGGTTCCCAATCGCCCGGGCGGGCGCTTTTGCCGCGGCTACCTGCGCCACCTGATGAGCGTCAACGAGCCGACCGCGGCTCGCATCCTCACGCTGCACAACATCGCCTACCTGGTTGACCTGTTCGCGCAAGCTCGTGCTGCCATCGTCGCGGGCAGATTCGAAACCTTTCGACAGCAGGTCAACGAAGTCTGGTCCTGAGACGTTCGCAGGACCGGCAGGCCGGTACGCTGGCCCGCCGTGCCGGCCGCAGCCGAGTGCAATCCATCCCGGAGCGGCTCGGTTCACAAGTACCTCACGTACCTCTCGGTGCCCCTGCCGACACCGCAGCCCTGTGGAGCGACTGATGAACGCCGGACTACTGCTGCCCCTCCTGTTGGTCGTCGTCTTGTACTTCGTCATGATCCGGCCGCAGCAGAGGCGGATGAAGGCACGCGAGGCCATGATCCGCAGCGCGGACGTCGGCGACGTGGTCGCCACTGCCGGCGGCGTGATCGGCAAGATCGTCGCTATCGAGGATGCCGGCGACGTCGTGTGCCTTGAGGTGGACAGCGACGTCGAGCTGCGGGTGCAGCGCCGAGCAATCGCCGAGATTCTCGCCGGAGCGGCCGACGCTGACCCGACGGACATCGCCGACGCCGACGACGCGGACTGAGCCCCGCAGGTTCGCTTGACATCAACGTTCCCGGCTCGTATTCGACTCTGAGATGCGCCGCTCGCAGATCGTTTCGCTTCTCGCCGCGATACTGATCGGCTTTGGCGCGCTCGCCGGTGTCTTGGCCGCGGGCTGGACGCCCGTTCTGGGCGTGCAGCTGCAGGGCGGTGTTGAGGTGCTGCTGCGACCGACGGCTCCGGCCGACGACGAGCAGTTGGACCGGGCGATCGAGATCATTCGCTCACGCGTCGATGCGCTCGGCGTCGCCGAGCCCGACATCACCCGCCAGGGCGAGCAGATCGTGATTCAGCTGCCGGGCGTCAAGGACAAACAGCGTGCTGTGGACCTCGTCGGACAGACCGCAGAGCTGCGGTTCCGGCCTGTGCTGCTGACGTTCAATCCGTTCGACGAGTTTGACTTCCGCTCGGCAGAACAGCTCGCAAGTGCATACAACGGATCGCTCCATCCCGAGTCGGTGGAGGAGGCGGTCGACGCCAGCGCTGACGAGCTGATCGCTGAAGAGGAAATGACGGCTCAGGAACTCTTGGAGCTCATCGACCCGGAAGCGGCCGCCGAACTTGAAGCCGAGGCCGACGCGCCTGAAACAGTGGAACCCAGCGAAACTTTCGCTGAGGCAGCAGACGGCGACACGGTGGCCGACGAGGTCGTGTCCGATGAGGCGACTGACGGCCCTGAGGCCGAGGAGATCGCTCTCGAAGACATCGGGCTCGAGCAATTCCCGACCTACACGCTGCCCGAGGACGATCTGGCCGACTGGGCTGTGTTGCTGCCCGGCCGGGGTGAGCCCATCGGCTACGTGCTGGGACCCGCCGAACTCACGGGCGAGGCGGTCGCCGAGGCGGCGGCCACGTTCAACAACGAATGGGTCGTCAACGTCGATCTCACCGATGAAGGCTCGGTCGGCTTCGACGCCCTGGCAGCTCGCTACTTCGGGCAGCAGGTGGCGATTGTGCTCGACGGCGTCGTCGAGTCGGCGCCAGCCATCCGGGCCACCGAATTCGGCGGCACTGCGGTCATTTCGGGAACCTTCGGCGAGGAAGAAGCCCGCGATCTCGCTGTGGCGCTGCGATTCGGCGCATTGCCGGTCGAGTTCGAGCAGGACGACGTCCGCACCGTGTCTGCCACTCTCGGGGAGGGAACGCTTCGAGCAGGCGTCATTGCAGGCATCGTCGGGCTGATCCTGGTCGGTTTGTACATGTTGCTCTACTACCGGCTGCTCGGCGTGGTCGCTATTGCGAGCTTGGCCATCAGCGGCTCGGTCCTGTGGTCGCTCATCAGCTGGCTGGGCGAGAGCCGGGGATTGGCGCTCACGCTCGCGGGCACCACGGGCATCATCGTGTCGATCGGCGTTCAGGTCGACTCGAACATCGTCTACTACGAGCGCATCAAGGAAGAAGTGCGCCGCGGCCGGGCGGTGCGCTCGGCGGCTGACGCCAGCTTCAAGGCGGCGTTCTCCACGATCGTGTGGGCCGACCTCGCCTCGCTCATCGGCGCAGGCGTGCTGTACCAGCTCACCACCGGCACGGTGCGAGGCTTCGCCCTGTACTTGGGCTTGGCCACGCTCATCGACTTGGCGGTGTCGTACTTCTTCATGCGGCCGCTGGTGGTGTTCGTGGCTCGCAAGCTCGTCGCCGAGCGGCCCCGCCGCTTGGGCGTGTCGCCGCCGGAGCATGATGTCTCGGTGGCTGTTCCGATAGGAGGATCATCGTGATAGCGCGGCTGCGGACCCTGTATCGGGGTGAGAACAGCTGGGATTTCCTGCAGGTCTCCCGCAAGGTGATCATCGGCTCCGCAGCGGCGGTGCTGATCTGCACCGTGGCGCTGTTGGCACGCGGGCTGAACCTAGGCATCGAATTCGAAGGCGGCTCGGTGTGGGAGGTGCCGGTGCCGACGAGCGCCGAGGGGGCCGTTGTGCCCGCCAGCGATCTGCCGACGACCGAAGACATCGCCGAGGCCGCTGACGCTGCCGGTGTGCCCGACGCCCGGGTGCAGTACGTCGCGGTCACGGGCGCTGCGGACA
Organism: Acidimicrobiales bacterium; assembly: GCA_963663635.2. Classification (GTDB taxonomy): domain Bacteria; phylum Actinomycetota; class Acidimicrobiia; order Acidimicrobiales; family Poriferisodalaceae; genus Poriferisodalis. The sequence goes on along the minus strand of CAXXMY010000003.1, from coordinate 257,511 downwards.
TCTTCCGGATCCGCGGCGTGCTGGCACCCGGCGCGAACGCGATCGACATCGCCGATGCGCTGGCTTCCGCTGTTGGCGTCGACATTGAGAGCCTGTCCACCCGGCAGGTAAGCCCGTCCTTCGGTGACGAAGTGGCCGGCAAGGCTCGCCGAGCGCTGGTCGTGTTCTTCGTGCTGATCGCGCTGTACCTGTGGTTCCGCTTCGAATGGAAGATGTCGGTGGGGGCACTCGTTGCGGTCGGCCACGACATCGTGCTGACAGTCGGCGCCTATGCGCTGTTTGGCTTCGAGGTGACGCCGGCGACGGTGGTCGCGTTCCTGACGATCATGGGCTACTCGCTCTACGACACGATCGTGGTGTTCGACCGCGTCAAGTCCAACGAGCGGTCGCTGCCAGCGCGCAGTCACTTCACCTATCCGGCGCTCGCGAATGTCTCGCTCAACCAAGTGCTCATTCGTTCGATCAACACCACGGTGACCTCGGTGCTGCCGGTCGTCGCTCTGCTGGTGGTCGGTGCGGGAATCCTGGGCGCTGGCACGCTCGCGGAGTTCGCAAATGCGCTGCTCATCGGCCTGCTCGTCGGCTCGTACAGCTCGCTGTTCGTGGCGATGCCCACCGTTGCGTGGCTGAAGGGCTACGAGCCGCAATGGGCGTCGGCCCGCGTTGCCGCCGAGGCCGCAGGTCGCCACGACAGCATGGAAGCCGCCGCTCAGGCGCTCGCAGCCGAGAGCTACACCCGCACCGCCCAGCCCCGCCCCCGCAAGCCCCGTCGATCCAAGAGCCAGCGCCGCCGCTGAAGGCTCAGCGGTGCCGCTTGGCCGCTATCGGCCGGTGGTCCAGTACTGCTGCAACCGCTCGATTGCCGCTTCTGCGGTCATTTCGGCGAGCTGACCCTCGGAGAGGCCGACTCGTCGCTTGAGCAGGAACAGCACTTCGGTGGGGATGGCATGGTCTGGGGCGGCGGTTCTGCTGCGCTGCGGCGGGACGCCGTTGTCGACGCATTGCCAGAATTCGTCGGGGCTTACCTTGAGCTGGTCCCGGAGGATGTGCGACCAGATCCCGCTGCCATAATTCGTGCGGTCTGGCGGCCGCGAGATGCGGGTTCGCAGCACATCTCCTGTCGACAGCTCCAGCTCATGGGTCTCGTGGTGGGTGCTGCGTTTTCCGGTTGCCGACCGAACCAGTTGCCAGCCTTCGGTTTTGCAGAAGCGGCGATGGTCCTCGCGGCTTGCTGCGGGGAAGCTCACTGGCCGCCGCGGACCCAGCCGGCGAGATCGGCATCTGAGCTCAGCGACACGAAGTGCACCAGCGGCCAATGCTGAGCGTGGTTGGGGGCGAATCTCAGTCGCTCCACCCAGTCCTGGGCGTATTCCCGCAGGGCCACCACGAACTCCTCAGTGGCTTCGTCGAGGTCGGCACCGTCTGCGGCGATGGGAGTGTCGGGCAGGAACACCGACCACCCATCCGCTTCGGCGACGGCCTGGGGACGGTGCAGTCGCGGCGAGTCCGCCAAGAGCTCGTGCAGCCGTGCCAAGTCCATCAGGACGACTCGGTGGCCGTGGCGCTCGACGCCGATCGGCACGCCCCCGTCCGCTGTGTCGAGCACCTCTTTGAGCCGGTTGCGGGTATCGGTATAGGACAGGAATGTCATTGCGGCGCTCCGAGGCTTTCGCACGTCTCGCACGATACGCGATATGCGTACGTTGAGTACGCAAAGTACGTATTAGCCTACGCCTCAGGGCCGCCGGCTGCGGCGCCGCTGCTCGTCGGCGCGGGAATCTCGGGCGCAGACACCCGCCGCCGCCCAGGCGTTGGCCGTCGAGAGCTGTTCCCGCACAGCCCAGCCCAGCCCCGCCCCCGCAACAAAGGCCGCCGTCGCTAGCCCACGGACGGTGATGTTATGATGCGCATATGCGCACCACCGTGTCACTGGACGACGCTGTCTACGACGAAGCTCGGCGTATCGCGTTCGAATCTCGCCGAACGCTCGGCGAGGTCATCAACGAACTTCTCGCTACTGGCCTCAAGCAGATTGCCCGGCCACCGGAGCGCCGCCAGCTCGGGCAGCTTCGTGGCACGATCACGATCGCCGACGACTTCGACGACACGCCCGCCGAAGTGCTCGAATCGCTCGACGAGCCGCTCTGATGGCGACGCTCCTGCTCGACACGCATGTTCTGCTGTGGGCCAATGAGGCGCCGGAACGACTCTCGGCTGAGGCCGTGGCTGCTTTGGAGGACCCCGCCAACGACCTCGTCGTTTCGTCCATCTCAGTAGCAGAAATAGAGATCAAGCGCCGCATCGGCAAACTGGTTCTGGAGCACAGCTGTCAAACCTTGGTCGACCGGCTCGGTGCGAACTGGCTCGATCTCACGCCAGCTCATGCGATGGGCCTGCGAAAGCTGCCGTACTTGCACGCAGATCCGTTCGACCGGCTTCTCGTCGCCCAGTCGATGATCGAGGGACACACGCTCGTCACGACCGACGAGAAGGTACTCGCCTACCCGATCTCGACGCTCACCGCGTGACGGTCGCCGCTGCAATCCTGTTCGCCGATTGTGGCTGAGACAGACGACCGACGAGGAGAGGACAGGTTCGCTTGGGCCACAGTCGGAGCAAAGCGCGACGATCTCGCATCCGCTCTCGTCGGTCGTCGATGCGGTGCAAGCGCTCGGCCTCGGCGTGGCGTTGACACGGGGCACAATGTGGAGGTGAGCGCAACCGCGGTGAACCGCTGCTCGTCCGGCCGGGGCGGCTAGGTCCATGCCGACGGTGTCGCGCGTCCTTCCGTGGCGGCGCTCGTCGAATGCGGTCGCGGCCGATATCTCACCAGTCGTCGAGCGGTATCGCCAGCGCTGGCCCAAGAGCTCGCCCGAACTCATCGTGCGTGCCTACGAGGCGGCCGCCCGCGCGCACGAGGGGCAGCGTCGACGCACCGGGGAGGCGTACATCACCCACCCGGTAGCCGTTGCGAGGGTGGTGGCCGATCTGGGCCTCGACGACACGTCGATCGCTGCGGCACTGCTGCATGACGCCGTGGAGGACACGAGCGTGGAGCTGGTCGCGCTGGCGGACGAGTTCGGCGCCGAGGTCGCAGCCATCGTCGACGGCGTCACCAAGCTCGAACGGGTGCGCTTCGCCAGCAAGCAAGCCCAGCAAGCCGCCACGCTGCGCAAGATGCTGGTGGCGATCGCCAACGATCCGCGCGTGCTGATGATCAAGCTGTCCGACCGGCTGCACAACATGCGCACCCTCGGAGCGCTGAGCGGTGCCAAGCAGGCCGATGTGGCCCGCGAGACGCTGGACATCTACGCACCGCTGGCCAACCGGCTCGGCATGCAGCATGTGCGTGACGAGCTCGAAGACCTTGCCTTTGCTGCGCTGTACCCGAAGCGCTACGCGGAGATCGACCGGATGCTGGCCGAGCGCACTCCCGAACAGGAGCGCTACGTGGACCGGGTGCTCGCCGAGGTCCGCAATCAGCTCTCTCGGATGAAGATCGAGGCGACGGTCACGGGTCGCAAGAAGCACCATTGGAGCGTCTACGAGAAGATGGTCATCAAGAACCGCTCGTTCGACGAGATCTTCGACTTGGTCGGCATCCGGGTGGTCGTTGCGACGATCCGCGACGCGTACGCCGCTCTGGGTTCGATCCATGCGACCTGGAAACCGGTGACCGGCCGGTTCAAGGATTACATCGCAATGCCCAAGTTCAACCTCTACCAGTCGCTGCACACGACGGTCGTGGGGCCGTCGGGTGCTGCCGTCGAAGTGCAGATCCGAACCGACGAGATGAATCAGCGGGCCGAGTTCGGCGTGGCGGCGCACTGGCGCTACAAGGCCGAGCGCAACGGTGCGCCTGCCGAGGCGGACATGCCGTGGCTGAGCCGGCTGGTCGAGTGGCAGGCAGAGTCTGACGATCCGGCCGAATTCATGCGGACGATCGCCAGTGATCTCGGCCACGACGAGGTGTACGTGTTCACGCCGAAAGGCGAAGTGGTGACGCTTCCTGCGGGGGCCACGCCGATCGACTTCGCGTACGGCATCCACACCGACATCGGCGACTCGCTGATCGGCGCAAAGATCGACGGGCGGCTGGTGCCGCTGGACCGGCAGCTCGATTCCGGGGACACCGTCGAGGCCTTCACCTCGAAAGATGCAGGTGCCCGCCCGTCACGCGACTGGTTGGAGATCGCGATCACCCCCCGGGCCCAGGCGAGCATCCGCCGCTGGTTCGCCCGCTCGGATCGCTCTGAATGGGTGGCCGCAGGACGCGAGGCGGTCTCGGACGAGATGCGCAACGAGGGCCTCAAGGCCTCGCTGCTCATCGACAGTGACGAGATGCGCACCGTGGCCGAGCAGTTCAGCCGGGCCGGTCTGGAGCTGCTCTTCGAGGCCGTCGGCAAGGGCGACGTGAATGCACGTTCGGTCGCGAAGCGAGTGATCAGCAACCTGCGCGGCGATGACGGCGGGGCGCAGTTGCCGGCTCGGCCGGCCCGCCAAAGCGGCTCTCGCCGACGCCGCTCCGCCGGCGTGCATGTCGACGGTCATGACGACTCGCTGGTGCGGCTTGCCCGGTGCTGCAGTCCAGTAGGCGGCGATGAGGTCATGGGGTTCGCCACAAGCGGCAGAGGAATCTCGGTGCATCGCGCGGACTGCGCGAACGCCGGCGAGCTGGCGATGTCGTCGAATGCCCGCCAGGTGGAGGTGGAGTGGGATCTCAGCTGGGGCGGCGAGTTCGCGGCTGCGCTGGAGGTTCGCGGACTTGACCGCAACCGGCTGCTTCTCGACGTCGTCAACGTTGTGTCGGGCCGCCACGACCTCTCGATCGCCAGCTGCGACACGTTCGTGGGCGACGACCAGGTCGCCGTCATGCAGTTCGAGGTGGAGGTCGGCGATCCGATCCTGCTCGACCAGTTGCTCGCTGCGCTGCGAGACGTCAATGGCGTGTTCGACGCCTACCGCACCGTCGAAGGCCTCGCCCGCACCGAGTACTGAGCGGGTCGAGGAATGCGCACGCGGATCTGCCGAGGTCCAGCGGGCTGCGGATGACGATTTCATCGTCGTCTCCGCAGACGCGATCTGCATGGCCTCGGTCGGCGCGACGAGCCTGAGGGCTCCGCCCCTGAGAGCGCCGACATGCGCACCGCCGCTGTGCCTGTTAGGGGTCAACGTGGCAGGCTGGGTGCCTGGACGGGTCCGTTGCGTCCCAGCCGGTGCCGCTTTGGTCGATGAAGCCGTCCTTGTACCGGACTCCGCTGACGGCGTCGCCATAGAGAATCCGTCCTTGTACCGGACTCCGCTGACGGCGTCGCCATAGAGAATCTGGATCTGCTCGCAGCGTCGGCGCCAGCGTGTGTTTATCTCGTTGGCCGTCTCTATTGCGGGTTCTTCGGCGTCGACGGCCCGTTTGACCTCGGCAGCAGCGACCTCAGCGGCTTCGAGTCGTGCGCTGTGGCGTTTTACCTGCTCGGCTGTGTCGCCGACAACGGCTTGCACGAGCACGACCGCCAATGCCGCCAGCCCTGCGATTGCGGCCACGATCAACAGCCACTCCAATGTCGTCAAGCCGTTTTCGTCGCTGCCGCGCCCTGTGCGGTCGGCGCTGCGGCCGGGAATCAGTGCTTTAGGGCTGTTGTGAGGCTGTGTTCCGGTTCGGGTCAATTGAACTCCGCTCCGTATCATGCCTCCTCCGGGCTCGAGGACCCTCAGAGCCTGCGCCACACCCAGGGTGAACCAGGCTTCCCTACCGGCCGGGTCGTAGTCCCCGGCGGCTGGGGCACATCGCCCGGCGATTCGGGGGAGCGGTCGTCGGTCACGCTTGTTGAGTACGAGATCCGCGGCGCCGCCGGCGCCGCCTGGGATCAGATAGGCGGACTGCGCGAAACGCAAAGTGAAATGTGGGCATATGTTTGTGAGTGTTGTAGTGCATTGCGCTTGTGAGTGGTCTGTTCGGGTCGAGGGCTCGGCTGCGTGTGCGGCTGGGGATGTTGGCGGTGTTGGTGCTGGTGGGGGTGCCGGTGCCTGCGGGTGCCGATGAGGCCGGCACCGGGAACGGCGCGGTGGCTGCGACCGGGCCTTGTGAGGCGGGCTGGGTGTTCGACGCGGCTGCCAATGAGTGCTCTCAGCGGCAGACCCAGCCGGCGGACGTGTCGTGTCGTGATGCGGTGGGGACCCGGGCGGTGACGCTGTCGGGGAACGATTGCGTGACGACGTCTGCGCACACGACGCTGCCGACGTACACGTGCGACGCTGCTGAGGAGTGGGCTTTGGTGGGCGGGGATCCGCCGTCGTGTCAGCGCACTGTGTCGCGTGAGGTGAGCACGACGGTCACGGTGACCGACATGGTGCATTTCGCCGAGTCCTATCAGCATCGGGTGGAGCCGGTCACGCGGACCTATATGGGGATGGAGACCTACACCTACACGGCGCGGGTGCGCGTCGCGCCGTTCACCGAGCGGGTGCGCGTGGCGCCGTTCACGCGCACCTACACGGCGATGGAGACCTACACCTACACGGCGCGGGTGCGCTATTGCGCGCAGTACGACACCGAGTTCGGCACGGGCTGTGTCCGCTGGGCGTATCGGGACGAGACCCGCACCGGGGTGCGCGAGACGCTGATCACCGAGCCGGCCTACAACTACGAGGACCGCGACGTTTTCAACTACCGCGACGAGACCCGCACCGGGGTGCGCGAGACGCTGATCACCGAGCCGGCCTACAACTACGAGGACCGTGACGTTTTCAACTACGAGACCCGCACCAGGCAGGTGTGCTGCCGGCCGGTGACGACCGAGGTGACGACCACCGAGACGGTCACCGACACCGAGTCGGGGGTGCCTGGTGCGGAGTGCACCGCCGCGGGATACACCATGAGTTCCGCGTCGGTGTGCTCTCAGCCCGCGGGCGTCCGGCTTCAAGGCGCCACCTATGAGTGCGACACGGGCTGGGCTGCGGCGGCGGGCGACCCCACCACGTGCGAGCGGACCGCGACCGGCACGCCCGAGTGGGAGTGCCCCGCGGACCACACGCTCGACGCCGCCACCACTCCGCCGCACTGTCACCTCCAACAGCAGCCACAAGATCCAGAAGAGGGGACTGATGCGCAGACGTGCTCCACGACGTCGTTGGGCACCCTGGGCACCGGGCGGGTGACACGCCCCGGCAGCTGGGCCGCGGGATGCCGCTCGACCCAGCTGGGCAGCGACCAGACCCCTTATTGGGCGCAGTCGTTCACGTTCGCGGTCGCCGGCGCCGCGACCGCGGACCTTGACGTGACCTCGTCTGGGGACCCCTATGTGTTCGTGATCAACAGCTCAGGCACCGCGGTCGGCTCCGACGACGACTCCGGCACCGACGGACGCGACAGCCGCATCCGCGGACTGCGGCTGCCCCGCGGCTCCTACACAATCGAGGCAACCACCAGCGGGCCACGCCAGACCGGCAGCTTCGCCCTCGCCCTCGACCTCACCGTCACCGTCCCCGCCCCGCAGCCGGGGGTGACCGTCCCCGCCCCGCAGCCGGGGGTGACCATCAGCGGCCTCGCCGCCGCCGACGGCACCCCCCAGGCGGGCGCCGCCACAGCAGGGGTAACCGACCAATTCAACGTCACCCCCGCCGACGCTTTGTGCACCGCCGAACCCGCGGGTGCCACGATCGTGCCCGACGCCGGGGGCACACGCTTCCTCACCCACAGCGTCCCAGCAGGCACCAACGTCCTCGTGAGAGTCAGATGCACCAAGGACACCCAAACCGACACCGCCAGCGATACCGCCACAGCCCGGTTCACCGCGAACGCGGCACCGGTCGCGATCACCGGCCTCGGCCACGCCGTCGGCACCCCCGCATCGGGCGCCGCCACAGCTGAGGTCACCCACACCTTCGACGTCGCACCCACCGACGCTGTGTGCACCGCCGAACCCGCGGGTGCCACGATCGCGCCCGACACCGGGCGCACCCGTACCCTCACCCACAGCGTCCCAGCAGGCACCAACGTCCTCGTGAGAGTCACCTGCACCTCCGACACCCAAACCGGCACCGCCGTAGCCCGTTTCACCGCCAATCCCGACCCCGCGACCACCGACTGCGACAGCTCTTTGGACACCTTCAGTGCTGCCGGGACCCCCGTCAGGGGAACGATCAGCTCCGACGACGGCTGCACCTCGGTGCGCAGACGGCCCAACAACAGCAGCGTCTACCACGCCCGCCGGCACTTCTTGAGGCTCACGAGCCCCGGCTGGGTGACGGTCACGCTGGAGTCGGCTGCGTCGAACCCCCAGCGGCTCGACACCTACCTGATCCTGCTGCGCGGCGATGCCCCTGACGGCAGCGGCGCCAAGATCACCCACAACGACGACGCCCGCAACGCGTCCAGCCACGGACTGCACCGCCACGACAGCCGCATCGCGGACCGGTTCCTCCAAACTGGCACCTACACCATCGAAGCCACCACCTTCCGCAGCTACTCCGCGACCCACCCCCAACGCTCCACCGGCGACTACATCCTGCGCGTCAGCGTCGACCACACACCACGCGCCGCCGACCAGCCTGCCGAGCTGCGCGTCGAGAACGGCAACTCGATCATACGAACGTGGGCCTACGGGCCCGGTGCCGCCACCGTCGCGATCGCGTCGGCGTTCCCTGAGGGGATCACCGCCAACATCACCCGTTACCCGGGCGCGATCACGCGCCAAGCCGGCAGAGCGACCCTCACCGCCACCGCCGATCGCGTCGGCAGCCATGACATCGACATCACCTACACCAACGGACCGGCCACCCTCACCAAAGCCACCACCATCACCTCATACTGCCCCAGCGGTCGCACCGAGACCAGCACAGGCACCTGCATCCCGAACAGCGCAACACTCCCGACAGGATGCGCGCCCACCGTGCTGCACGGCGGCAACTATTGGGGCCGTCATGAACACAACGGCCAGTACAGGCTCTACTCGGCCGATGCCGATGTCGACTGCGACTCGCTGACACACAGCGACAGAGCCGTCTATTACGCGTTCTCGCTGCCGAAGCGGCTGCCGGTCAGGCTCGGGCTTCGCGACGCGATCAACATGGCGACCATGCGTGCGGGAGGTGCTCCGTCTGTGACCGTGTGGAGCGTCACGTCGACGCATCCCGCGACGGGCAGAGTCGTCGAGTTCATAGCGACTGCGGCCCCCGCTCTCGACAGCGGCCCGCTCATCGGTCGCAGCTTGGACGCAGGGGCCTATCTCATCGAGATTGCGCCGTCGCGTCCGGTCAGCCGAGCATTCGAAGACAACTGGTACAAACTGCGCAGCGACGTGCCGACAGGGGCCAAGACCCACGCCGACGTGCAACAGGTGGGAAACACCGGTCTCAGCGGCGCCGGCATGAGTCTGGGCCGATTTCTCGACGCACGCGGCAGCCTCATCTACGGCGCTCACCCAGACGCGGATCCCGCCAAGGCCGGTGACCCGTTCTACCCAAGCAGCCCCAGCTATCCGTGGCTGCCGTTCACCACCGACCGGTGCAGCATCCCCCCGAGCTGGATACTGCACCTCGCCGAGAACGCTATAGACGAAGCAGCAATCCGGTTGGGGCCGCTGGGGTGGCTCGCCGCGCATTTCCTGGTGCCGAACGCGGACGAGATCCAGGACCATGCGCAGTTCGGCGGGGTGACGGTGTCGTTCGTGTACGGCTGCATGCGTCACGACTTCAACTGGCGCAACCTGCACCGCGTCAACAACCACCTCGGATACGACACCACCGCGGGCACCTGGAACGGCACAGTGCGCAGCGACGCCGACACTCGCCTCGGAACCGATCTCTACGGGCTCTGCAACGCCAACCAGGATGAAACTTCAGAGTCCTCCAGCTACCACACGTGGACACTCCCCAATCGAGGGGCCATCGATCGGTGAGAATTAGCCGCACGCACGATTGAGTCCGCTTTGGGCAGGGTGCCGTTCGGCTGGATCGGCTACGACCATGACTGACACAGGCGAAGAGGGAACCGGCCAGGCGGTGCTGGACCGAGGGTGGCTTGCGCGACGTCGCGGGCTGCTCGCTGCGGTGATCGCAGTTGTGATCGTTGTTGTCGCCGTGTGGCTCGGCTTCGCGTTGACTGGCTCGGATTCAGCATCCGTCGGTCGCCCGGCATCGCCAGCCGAGACGGTCGCTGAACCGACTTTGCTGCCAGGGCGTCGCTACAGCGACGAGGATCTCGGGCTTGACGAGTTGATCGATGAGGAGATCCTGCCCTTCGATGCTCGGTACAGGAGTTCTGCGGAGGCCTCTGAACGCCTTGATGAGGTGTTCCGGTACCTCGAAGATGAGGCGGTGGGGCATGAGCGCGAGCGCATGCAGTTCGAGAACAACCTCGCCTTGGTGTTCTGGCAGGCCGACGAGCGGAATCCTCCCGACCGCGAACGGTTGGATCGGGCCTTCCGTTCGGCGATGGACGAGTGCGCGGCGGCAGCAGGCTTTGAGGGTGTGATGCTGTACGACGATCCTGATATTGATCCTGAGCGCTATCAGAGCGATGGGGCGGGTCTGCTTGCGGAAGAGCTGGCGAGGCTTGACCGCTACGAGTCCGAGTTTGGACTGGGCCGTGTGTCGTATCTGGACTTGCGTCATGAGTGCGCGCAGCAGGCGGCGTCTTATCCGACTTTGGATCCTGTGGTGCGTGACGAGTTGCTGGGGCGGCTCGAGGAGCATTACCGGGCGGCGGTGTATGAGTATCTGCGGGAGTTCCCTGATGCGGAGGTGCCGCTGGTCGACCACGAGGGCGCCCCCCGGCCGCTGGAGGAACGGCTGATCAATATCTGCCTGAAAGATCCCGGCCCGGCGCAGTGCGCTGCGGAGTTCCGGGTGGAACTGCCGGCCGAGTAGTAGAGATGCCGGTTGGCCGCTCTTGTTGCGAGAGACGGCAAGCTCTACCGGTGGTTGCAAGTGAGTTGAGTGTAGATGTCGGCGGCTGATTGCCAGTCGTGGAGTCGGCGTGGCATGTGGTTGAGTTTGTCCTCGATGACCGCAAGGCGCAGTTGTCCGATGTCGAGGCTGGTGCCTTTGGGAAGCCATCGGCGCAGCAGCCCGTTGGTGTGCTCGTTGGTGGGCCGTTGCCACGGCGAGCGCGCCTCGCAGAAGAACACCTCGATGCCGAGCGCGGCCTCGACGTCGGCCCAGCGGGCCATCTCGCGGCCTTGGTCCCAGGTGAGCGTGCGCACCAGCCCGCCAGGCTGGCGGCCCAGAGCCGCGGCGACCGCCGCGGCGGCGACTTGGGGCGCGCTGTAGCCGTCGGGCAGCGCTGCGGTGACCGTGTAGCGGCTGGTGCGCTCGGCGAGCGTGACCGCAGCGGTGAGGTTCGCTTTGCCGACGATGAGGTCGCGTTCCCAGTGGCCGGGTTCTGCACGGTCCTCGACGTCGTCGGGCCGGTCGGCTATCGGCCGGTATTCCCCCAGCGGGCTGGGCTTTTGGGCCTGCGCGACGCTGCGCGGCCGACGGCGCCGGGCGCGCCGCGGCAGCTTCGCCCAGGAGCCGGCGGGCAGGCCGCTGCGCGCGTCGTTCGCGTAGCACGCCCGGTAGATGGTCTCCGCGCACACGCTCATGCCCGCCTCGCGCAGGTCCGCCGCCGCGGCATGCGGGGACCAGCGCAGCTTCAAGCGCTCATTGACCGCGGCAGCCAGCACCGCATCGTCCGCAAGCTTGCAGGCCCGAACGCGCCGCGCCCTCGCGCATACCCACGCGTGCGCCGCGCGGGCGTCATAGCCCGCCCGCCCGGCGCAGCGCGCCAGCTCGCGATGCACCGTCGACGGATCACGGCCCAGCCGCTGCGCTACGTCCGCGACGCCGCGGCCCGCCCCGAGCGACGACTCGATGAACACCCGCTCATCCAAACTCAGCCTCGCTGCCATACTGGACACCTCCATCGGTCGGCTGCATGTGTTGGCAACGGTCATCATGACCGTTCACTTGCAACCACCGATGGAGTTCGCCGACCCTCGGTGAGGCCGCTCGTGGCTCGGCTGTTCGCTTGCCGAACGCCCTCAAGATCCAGGATTTCCCCGAGCTTCGGCGGCGTTACGGTGCCGTTCGTGGTACGGCTGCATGCGTGACCGGGCGAGGTGTATCAACCTCTGGCGCAGGAGCGCACCAGTTCGAGAACAACCTCGCCTTGGTGTTCGCCGACGCCGATCGCCTCGCGGTTGGATCGGGCCTTCCTTCGGCCGATGGCGTCGCGCGAGCCAACCACCCGTATGCGCCCTGATACTCGCTATCAGACGGCGGTGTCCTTGGACCGCGGGCACGCTGACTGGGCCGTGTGGAACGGCTTTGCAGCACAGGCGCTGCGTGCGAGTTGCGCAGGATGAGCTGGCGACATGCGGCCACGGCGCCCCCCGGCGCTGGAGGAACGGCGCCTGCGGCGCGGTGGAACCGGCATCGGTGGATGCTCCTATGCAAAGTCAACTCACCGGTCTGTGCCGACGTCGTCGCCCGAGCGTTCGGCCAGCTCGCCGGTTGTGGAAGATGCTCCTTTCGAGTTCGGAGATCCGGTTGGGTGGGCCGCGAGGGCTCGGCGCTGCCGCTGAGAACGCGCCGACGTTGGGTGCGGTGGCGGCGCAGGTCCGCTGCGTGGGCGCGTTGGGCGGGTCGATGATCGGCTTGTAGACCAGTGCGATGTGACGTTTGAGCAGCCACGGAAGTATCTCGCGTCGGGTCTTGAACACCTCGGCGGTCGAGGCGGCGTGATGCTGCGCTCGGCCAGAGGGATCGCGATGCGCGAACGGTCCAGTTGTTGGCGCTGCGGTTGCCCGCCGCGATGGGGCTGGTGCCGCAGGCTGAACGGGGTTGTCGCCGGCGGCGACGAGCAGCGCGGCCGCGGTCACCGCCGCAGCGGCCTGATGCCGACCGCACAGGGAAGCCAGCTCGGCGAACACATGCCTCCGCAGCCGCTGGGGTTGTCGCCACGGCGCGCCTCGCGGCCGCAGCGCGGCCGAGCGCCGCTCGGCGCAAGCCCCGAGCGGCCGTGTTCATCGAGGCGTCGCTTCGCCGGTGCTCGGCGGCGGTCCAGCTCGCAGCGTCCCAGCCGGGTGCTTGACCGCCGCGGCCTCACGGCGGGCAGCGGCTGTGGCCGTCGCGGATCGGTCCACCGTGACGGTGTCGGGCAGCGCGCGCAGCTGGTGCGCCCGCTGCCGCCGGGCGGTTCGCTTTGCGGGCTATGACGCCAGCGTTCCCTCGGCACGCGACGCGCACGCTGTCGGCGTGCGCCGTGTAGCACGGCGGGTCCTGCGCCGCTGACCGAGAGCGCTCTTGAGGCACCACCCAAGCTGGCCCGGGCTCATCCGATGGTCGCCGGTGCATGGCGCCACCGGCCGCGTTCGCCGCCAGGCACGATGACATCCGGCAGCCGGTCGGTGACAGCTGAGCCGTGGTTCGCCGACCCTCGGTGACCGCCGCTCGCTGTTCGCTGCCGAACGCCCTCAAGCCAGGATTTCCCCAGCGTGGCCGCGCGGTGCCGTTCGTGTACGGGCGTGCATGCGTCACGACTTCAACGACCGGCGCAACTTGCACCGCGTCAAGAACCTGGCTCGGATACGACACCACCGCGGGCACCTGGAACGGCACAGTGCGCAGCCGCCGCGCTCGCCTCGGCGCGGACGCGTGGGGCCGCCAACCAGCCCGCGACGCGCCCGAAACCTCCAGCTCCACACCTGGAAACTCCTGTCGACGCCAGGGCCATCAACAGATGCGAGAACGTCGCCGACACCATGCCGCTTTGGGCATAGGTGCCGTTCGGCTGGACGGGTACGACGTCATGACTGGACCGTATCCAAACTCAGGAGGCAACCGGCCAGGCGGCTGCTGGAACGCGACCTCATCGCAACCACCGTGAGTTTGCAAGTGAGGTCGAACCTTGCCGAACACATGCCCGACAAGATCCAGGTTTCCAGTCAGCGAGACGAGCGGCGTTCACCGAGTGCCGCTCGGGACGGGCTGCAGTCGCGGACGGCGCAGCGCTGCCCGACGGTCCACGGCGCGACTGGCCCGCGTCGCCGCCGGGCGGGCGACCGCCCGCTGGGCACGCTCGGCGTGCGCAGGGCGCGACGAGCGCGACGCCAAGCTGGCACCGATCGGGACCTGGGCCGCGGACCTCGATGGCGCTTGCTGCAAAGCCGACGTCGAGCCCGACGCGCGCCCTCAAGATCGGCATCGAGCGTGTGCCGTTCGTGTACGGCTGCATCTTCACGACCTGCGAACGCCGCGGCAGCGACCCACCAACGAGCAGACCAACGCCGACTGCCATGCGCCGATGGGCTCCCCAAAGGCACCAGCCTCGACATCGGACAACCATGCTGGCTCTCGGTCATCGAGGACAACCTCAACCACATGCCCCGCCGACTCCACCACTGGACATGGGCCCACCGGTAGGGCCGTGGCTTGCGCGACGTCGCGGGCTGCTCGCTGTGGTGATCGTTGTTGTCGCCGTGTGGCTCGGCTTCGCGTTGACGGGCTCGAAATCAGAATCAGTCGGTCGCCCAGCATCGCCAACCGAGACGGTCGCTGATCCAACAGTGCCGCCAGGGCGTCGTTATACCGACGAGAAACTCGGCCTCGACGAATTCATCGACGAATATGTTGAGATTATGATGACGCCGGTCGATACCCGCTTTAGGAGTTCGAACGACCGTGGCGAATACCGAGCTGAACGAAATCGCTACTTCGAGCACGAGGCAACGGGTCATGAGCGGGAGCGGTTGCATTTCGAGCGCAATTTGACTTTGGTGTTCGATCACGCATACGACGATCTGCCTGCGGACCCCGGAGTCGGCGGGCTGCTGGATCAGGCGTTCGAGGACGCCATGGACCGGTGCGCCCAGGCGAGAGGCTGGCCCAGCGTGCAGCTCTACGGTGTTTCCAAGGCCGACGTCGAGCAGTTCGAGGCCGACCTCGGCCTGTCGTTGGATGAATTCCTGGACTTGCGTCATGAGTGCGCGCAGCAGGCGGCGTCTTATCCGACTTTGGATTCTGTGGTGCGTGATGAGTTGCTGGGGCGGCTCGGGGAGCATTACCGGGCTGCGGTGTATGAGTATCTGCTGGAGTTCGCTGATGCGGAGGTGCCGCTGGTCGACCACGAGGGCGCCCCCCGGCCGCTGGAGGAACGGCTGATCAATATCTGCCTGAAAGATCCCGACCCGGCGCAGTGCGCTGCGGAGTTCCGGGTGGAACTGCCGGCCGAGTGAGGCGGAGTCGATGCGTTGGGTCAGTGACCGTGGTGCGCCTCTCCGGTCCGCCCTGTTCGCAGTTGTCGTTCAGGACCGACGGGTTTAGCGTTGCCTTGTTGGGTCTTGTTAGCTGCGAGGGTTTGCTCTGGTTGAGCGTCCAGTACCGCGACTCGGTGCCGCGGCGGACTTCGGCGGCAATGGGGCGGGTGTTGTTGTGGGTGTTGATGTTCGGGCAGGTCACGTGTGTGCTTTGACGACGATTGTCCCGGCGAGGACGTCATGCCAGCCTTGGCGGTGAGGGTTCGACAGCACTGACACGTACACGATCGCCACAGCGCTATGCCGACCAGCGCGGCGCCGCGCTCAGCACCGACGACCCTGATTTGCATCTCTCGCTTGCCGGGTGTCTGACCCCTGAGCGATGTCATGGATATCTCCAGCAGAACCCACACGAGCGCGATAGCAGCGGGAAGCGCCCACTCAAGCGTGTCAACGATCTCCTGCCAACGAGTTCCGGAGTCGGGGCTGCCCGCTTCGCGGAGCCACCCCAGAAGTGACAGCGGCAACAGCACGGCAAGAACGACGACCAGTTCAACGACCATTCAGTGCTGCCGGGACCCCCGTCAGGGGAACGATCAGTTCCGAGGGCGGATGCACCTCGGTGCGCAGACGGCCCAACAGCAGCAGCGTCTACCACGCCCGCCGGCACCTACACCATCGAAGCCACCACCTTCCGCAGCTACTCCGCGACCAACCCCCGACGCTCCACCGGCGACTACGTCCTGCGCGTCAGCGTCGACCACACACCACGCGCCGCCGACCATCCGACACAGCTCAACGTCGCAAACGGCGAGACCCTCGGGCGCACGTGGCGTTACCAGCCCGGCGCTGCCACCGTGTCGGTGACGTCGGTCGCCCCCGACGGGCTCGACGCCGCCGTGACCGGCTCAGACGGCTTCGCCACCCTCATCGCCACCCCCACCCGCACCGGGAACTACACCGTCAAAGTCACCTACGACAACTCCGGCACCACCAAGACCATTGCCACCGCCATCAACTCCTACTGCCCCACCGGCCAAGACGAACTCCCCGCAGGCTGCGGCACAGAACGGGCAATGTTGGGCAAGGGCGCGGATGTGCTCGTTTTCGATCCGCCGAATGGCTACGACGTGCCTTCGGCTTGCCACGAGAAGGTGTTGACGGAGTCCCTGTCGCGTCTGTGGTGCAGGCGGGTCCAAGATTCCAGGGTGTACATCTTGAAGTCGGACCCGCGGATCAGGGCGACAGGGGATCGATTCATCAATGGCGACAGAGTGGACTTGGGTCGTATTCTGATGATTGAGCCGGACGGCTACTCGGTCGGTGATCCGCTGGAGGGGCTGGAGGGCTGCCAACCGATCACCACGGAGCACTGGCGGTGCGACTACCACTCGGACCAGCACTGGCAGGCTGATTGGGAGAACCACACGACGTTTTCGGATTATGCGATCCCCGCGCTGAGCCAAGGTGTGCTGGATCCGACCGGGAAGCTCGCTGTGTGCGCGCTGGCGTACGTGCGATGGCGCGCCATCCGCATTCCCCAATTCGGCGCGGTGGCCGTGGGGGCGTGCTCTGCGGCTGTGGTGCCGCCCGGGTCATAGCGGGAGGTGAGGACATGGCGCTCGAGGACGTGGGGCTGGTGAGCGGCGAGGCGCGGATAGGTTCGGCGCCACGCTGGGCTCGGTGGCGCGTTGCACGATGCGTTCTTCGAGGTGCTTGAGCAGTGCGGGCGGGACTCGCCGTGGCCTGATGTGAAGCTGTTCGAGAGGAAGGGCAACGGCGCGGGCGATGTCCTCTACATCAGTGCTGATCACGGCATCTCGTTCTTCGAGTACAAGGAGCTGTTGCACGTGTGCGGCCGGTACGCGGCGACCTATCCGACGCTCGATCCGGCGGTGCGCGATGAGCTGCTGGCTCCCCAGCGCGCGCACTTCGCACGCGAAATTCTGTTCAAACTGGACAATCGAGGGCCGCGCGTGGAAGTGCCCCCGAGGTACCAAGACGAACTCGACGAGCTGCGCGCGAACGGCTGGTAGCCGAGCAAGTCAGACATCACCAACCCGCTCCCGCGCACATCTTCACTGTTTGGTGGAGACGGGTTGCTGGTTTCATGCGGCGGTTGGGGTGGTCTGGTGGGCAGCGTAGAGCCGGTTGCGGAAGCGCAGCCAACGTCATAGTCGTTAACTGGTGACTATGGTTGCAAGATCGCGGCTATGCTGCAGCCATGGTGAGGGATGACATGGGCAGGCACTACGGCGCATCGGCTGAGCGGGTCGTTCCAGCGGGCGAATTCAAGACGAATTGCCTGCGGTTGATGGACGAGGTGCACGAGACCGGCACCGAGATCGTCGTCACCAAGCGGCGTCGTGCAGTGGTGCGTGTGAGCGCAATCCGAGATGAGCGGCCGAAGCTCGTCGGGTCGTGCGTGGGACAGCTTCAGATCCTCGCCGACATCGACAGCGAACCGGCGATCCCAGCCGAGGACTGGGACATGATCGCGCGGCCCGAGTAGGTGCTCGAGCCGGCCCGGCCCCAATGAGCCTCCTGCTTGACACCAACGTGCTGCTGCGGTTGGTGTCTGACAGCGCCGACCTGAGCGATGAGTTCAAAGACGCGGTGGAGAGCGCTCTTGATGACGGCGAGGTGGCGGTGTCCGCGATCACGTTCGTCGAGATCACTCGGCTGCACCACCATGGCCGCATCAACCTTGGTCAGCATCCGGCGACGTGGCGTCGGGATCGTCTCGCATCGGGGCTGCGCGAGGTGCCCGTCGACGGTGACATCGCTGTCGAGTCGGTCTTGCTCATGAACTCGGGCTTCCACCGCGACCCCGCCGACCAGGTCATCGTCGCAACGGCCATGCTTCATGGATTGACGCTGGCGACGACAGACGCATCGATCCACGACTGGGCCAAACGAACCCGTCTCGTTCAATTGCTCGACCCAGCTGCTTGACAGCCCAGCGCTTTCGCTGGTGTGCTCTGGACGATTCATCTGGCTAAGGCGTCGGTGCCAGCCGTCGCACGAATTCGAGTGGCAACGACGCAGTTGCGCCGTCCTCGACGAGGGTGCCGGTCACTTCGCGCGTGAATCGGAGCAACACATGACGGCGGCCGGGAGGTCCATACACCTCTTCGACGGTTGCCTTGGCCCAGTCAGCCCCGAACACGAACTCGACGATCTCCTCGTCAGCGGGTTCTTCCTGCGCCGTCTCGGCGTCGTCATCCCCACGGTGCATGATGCATTCCCAGCGTCCGCGACACCTCGGTTGCGACCACGGTGTCGATGTCCTCCGCGAGCCGCTCAAGCGCGCTCTTGTAGTGCAGGTACGAGGGTAGCGTCGCGCTGATTTCCTCGGTAGAGCTCATCGCGGCGATGCGTTCCTCACTGCCGTGAACGATCGCATTTCGAAACTTGATGAGAGTTTCGAGGCAGGCAAGATCGCGGCCCGCGTCCTCGCTGTGCCTTCGAAGGGCGTTGCCCAGAGCGATGCCCATACGGCCGAAATCATTGTCCAGCGCAGCGAGGTGCGGATTTCGTTCGTCAAGATGTCGTCGCAGTGTCAGCGCTCGCGCCAGCACACTTGCGCGGCGTGTTTCGAGGCCCGACGTATACAGCGCAACGGTCTCGTCATGGAGCTCGCGGCAGTAGATCTGGAACTGTGTCACCAAGGCCACCAACATGGCGCGGGTCAGCTGCTGTTCGTACCAAGGTCGATCTCGTGTGTGTGTCAATGGCCGGTGGGATCTGCCCAGTGGCGGACAGTAGAACTGCCCGTTCGTGGCCAACAGAACTGCCCGGTGGCGGACAGTAGAACTGCCCGGTGGTGGCCAGGTGTTGTGCCCGTGGGTCAGTTGGTCAGTGGCGTCACCCCCTTGGCGGCGGTGGCTTGGGTGAGGCGGATGCTGTCGCCGGCGGTCATGACGATGTGGGCGTGGTGCAGGAGCCGGTCGACGGTGGCGTTTGCGATGGTCTTGGGCATGAGTTCGTCGAACCCGGCGGGGTGAAGGTTGCTCGACAAGGCGATGGAGCGTTTCTCATAGGCAGCGTCGACGACGCGGTAGAGCGCTTCGGCGGTCTCGGTGGCGACGGGGAGCAGGCCGATGTCGTCGATCACGATGACGTCGGCGCGCATGATCCGCCGGATCGCTTTGGCGGCGGTGTCGTCGGCGCTGTGGCGGCGCACGAGCGCGCCGAGGTGCTCGAGACTGAACCGGGACACTTTGTGGCCGGCATCGACGGCGGCCTGGCCGAGCGCTTCAAGGAAGTGGGTCTTGGCGGTGCCTGATGGTCCGCACACGACGAGGTTCTCGTGGCGGTGGATCCACTCCAGGGTGCGCAGCGCCCGCTGGGTGGGCGCCGGGATCGAGCTGACGGTTCCGTCCCAGGCGTCGAAGGTCTTGCCGGTGGGGAACCCGGCCGCTTTGCGCCGGGCCCGGATTGAGGATGCTCGGCGGCCGGCGAGCTCCTCGGTGAGCAGTGCGCGCATCGCTTCGGCCGGTTCCCGGCGTTGTGCTTTGGCGGTGGCCGACAACTCCGGTGCTGCGGCGCGCATGTGGGGCAGGCGCAGGGCGCGCAACAGGTCGACGACCTCGTCGATCGGTGCTGGGTTCATCGGTCGCCTCCGAGGCGGCCCCAGGCGGCGGTGCCGGGCTGCAGCGAGTGCACGTCATCGGCGCGTCGGCGTTGTCCGGGCGGGTCAGCGGCCAGGATCGAGGCCAGGTCGCCGTCTGCGAAGCGGCCGAACATCGCGGCGGCACCGAGCGCCCAGTCAAGCCGCTCGGCGCCGTGCAGTCGGGCAAGGGTGACGGCTTGGGCCATCTTGACCTTCATGCGGGTCGTGCCCGCAGCAGCTGCTTCGACGAGCCAGGTGCGGGCCCCGTCTGCGATGGCGCCGAACTCGGCCTCGGCCGCGCTCGTCGGTCTCGGACGCCGCCCGAGCGGCCCAGCCGGGCGCGCCGGGCAGTGGGCGTCGTCGATCATCGGATGCCCAGGCGTCGAACGCTGGTGGCGGGCAGCCTCGATTGGGCCTGACGGTGCGCAGTGGGTGACGACGAGGCGGTCACCGTCCGCACGCACCCACACCGTCTCATCGGCCAACGTGTGCGGGACCGAGCAGGTCACCGCGCCGAAGCTGACCGTCGCCGAGGGCGACACCCGCCGGGTCTCGCCGAACACCGCCGTGCAAGGGGCCTCGGGCAGGCGATGCAGGCGCTGCTGCTCCTCGAGGAGCAGCTCGACCGGTGCCCGCCGGGTCACCCGATGCTCACGGCCGTTGACCTCGGCCATCCACGCCTCGCACGCATCGACCAGCTCGGCCCAGCTGGTGCAGTCGCCGCGCAGGTTCGCGTCGGCGGGCACCAAGTCGGCCTCAGCGACCCGCACCGTCGCCTCTGACCCGCCTTTGGATTCAGGGTCCGCCGGCACACACGTCGCGATCGTGATCCCGCAGTGACCGCCGATCGCGACCATCTCCGGATGCCTGACCGGCACCCCCGCGACGTGATCGATCGTGACGGTGCGCTCGTTGTCGGCCAGCCAATACGTCGGTGCACCACCGGAGGCCCTCATCGCCCGGTCGACACAGCCGATCACCGTCGCCAACCTGCGATCCCAACACGGCACCACCACCCGGAACCTCGACCACGCCAACCACGCACAAAACAGATTCGTCCTTCGGCCCGCGATGACCGGACCGGTGCCCCAGTCCCACTGCGCCCACATCCCAGGCTCGGGGATCCACCGCCGATACACCCGCCGCCGACCACGGCGATGGTCGGCCTTCACCTCCGCCACCGCCCGACGCACCGTCCGGGCCGAACCCTCGAACCCCAACGCCTTCAGCTTGTCGTGGCAACGATCGGCGCGGATCTCGGCGTGCGACCGCTCGACCCACTCCTCGATCCTCGCCAAGAACGGATCGATGATCCGCCCCCTGCGCCGCGGCCCGTCGCCGGCCAACTCGCCGGCATCGCGCTCAGCGACATAACGGGCCACAGTGTGATGAGACACCCCGGCCAACTCACCAGCGCCACGCAACGACCCAGCCAGGTCGAACGCCTCCAACATGTTCATGATTTCCTCGCGAGACTTCACTCGCTCCTCCAACTCGATGGTCACCGTTGTGGTGACCGGCCATTCGAGTAGCAGGACCACCCCGCCGCGGTGGACCCCGACGGGAAACGGACTTCAACGCGGGCAGTCCTGTCGGCCGCCGCCGGGCAGAACCGTCGGCCCCCAGCGGGCACCTACATGGCCGCCACTGGGCAGGATCTCATGGCCGCCGACATGTGTGTGCGCGTGCATCGGCGTGCACTTGCTCCAACTCGCCCAACCGTGCCGCGCAGACGCCGATCCATGTCCGCATTGCGGGTGACGACATCGAGGATCGCGATCAGCGCCGATGAACGCCAGAGCCAAGGCGTTGCCACGAATGCACAATGGTGAGAGTAGAAGCATTTGAAATATATCAAAAATAGTTTTCAAATATCCAAAGTTGTTCAGGTGATGCCGTCGGCGACGTGGGTCGATTCGGCGCTGCAGCTCATGGTCATCGGGGCGAGTTTCGCCCGATGCGGCATCAGGACCGACGCACGCGGGGCCGTAGCCTGCGCTGGTCATGTCCGGTACGCCTTCGACGCCAGCGCGCCCACCTGACGGCGACGACGCGGCCGGGGGGAGATCCTTCCGGACGCCCATTGGCACGCATGATCTCGCTCCGCCCGAATCGGGCCGGTGGGTGGCGCTTCTGGGCCAATTCATCGGCGCGGCGGACCGGGCCGGGTTCGGCTACCTGCAGACGCCGATCTTCGAGGACATCGGCGTGTTCGCCCGCATCGGCGAGGGCACCGACGTGGTCGGCAAGGAGATGTACGAATTCGCTGATCGCAGCGATCGGCGTCTCGCTCTACGGCCAGAGGGAACGGCATCGGTGTGCCGGGCGTTCGCCCAGCACCGTCCGACGACGCCCTGGAAGGTCTGGTACCAAGGGCCGTTCTTCCGCTACGAGGCGCCCCAAGCCGGCCGTTACCGCCAGTTCCACCAGATCGGCGCGGAGACGCTGGGCACCGACGACGCCGATGCCGACGTCGAGATCATCGCTCTGGCAGCCGGGTTCTTCGACGCGATCGGCCTGCAGCAAGTGCCGCTGCTCATCAACTCGATGGGCGACGGCGACACCCGTGCTGCTTACGCCGAGGCGCTGTCGACGTACCTGCGCCAGCGTGCCGGTGACGTCGACCCGGAAGACCGCGACAAGATCGACCGGCACCCGCTGCGCGTGCTCGATTCCAAGCGCCGAGCGACCGCTGCGGTGGCCGCCGAGGCGCCGAAGATCACCGATTTCTTGTCGGATGAATCGGGCGGGCACTTCGAGCGCGTGCGTGACGGCCTCACGGCGCTCGGCATCGACTACGAGATCGAACCGAAGCTGGTGCGAGGGCTGGACTACTACACCCGAACGACGTTTGAATTCCGGGCCGCCAGCCTCGACACTGCCCAGGACACGATCTGCGGCGGCGGTCGCTACAACGGCTTGGTAGAGGCTCTGGGAGGCCCGCCCACGCCTGGCATCGGTTTCGCCTTGGGCATCGAACGACTGCTGCTGGCCTGTGATGCCGAGGGAGCCTTCGAGGTACCGCCACCGCACTGTGAGGTGTGGGTGATCGACACCGCTGGAGGGGCTGCGGCACGCGACCTCACCCACCACTTGCGATCCATCGGCGTGCGGGCCGACCGTGCCTTCGACGACCGGTCCATACGAGCGCAGATGCGCGCAGCGGACCGCTCCGGTGCCGAGATCGCGCTCATCGTGGGAACCGACGAGATTGACGCCGGCACGGTCACGGTCCGTCCGCTGCGACGCCCCGACGACGGCAGCGTCGACATGCCGCAGCAGACCGTGCCGCGGTCTGAATTGCTTGGCACGCTGCGAGCCATGTTCGACGTGCTGAACGCGCCGACGCCTGCTTCCGCTGACAGCTCCAACCCAGCTTGAATCCCGAAGGACTGAGCTCGTGACCATTGGCATGCGATCCGACTACTGCGGGCGGCTGAGCCGCGCCGACATCGGCCGGGAAGTCACCGTGTGCGGCTGGGTTTCTCGGCGTCGTGAACACGGCGAGCACCTGGCCTTTGTCGACTTGCGCGATCGAACCGGCATCGTGCAGTGCGTCGTGGATCACGCGCACGATCTGCGCGCTGAGTACGTGCTGGCGGTGACCGGCACAGTTCGGGAGCGACCCCCCGACACCGCCAACCTCGACTTGGCCACCGGCGAGATCGAGATCGGCGATGCCAACGTGAAGGTGCTGTCGCGCTCGGAGCCGCCGCCGTTCCAGATTGACGGTCGCACCGAGGTGGACGAGATGCTGCGCATCCGGCATCGCTACTTGGACATGCGCAACCCCCGCATGCATTCGAACCTGGTGAAGCGGGCACGCATCAATGCAGCGATCCGGCGCTCGATGGAGGCCGCCGAGTTCATCGAGATCGAGACGCCCACGCTGGTGGCCTCGACACCCGAAGGCGCCCGTGACTTTGTGGTGCCCAGCCGGCTGCATCAAGGCCGCTTCTATGCACTGCCGCAGAGCCCACAACTGTTCAAGCAGCTCTGCATGGTGGGCGGGATCGACCGCTACTACCAGATCGCTCGCTGCCTACGAGACGAGGATCTGCGGGCTGACCGCCAGTTCGAGTTCACCCAGCTCGACTTGGAGATGAGCTTCGCCACCGGCGCCGAGGTGCGAGCGGTGATCACCACCGCAGTGGCAGAAGCCGCCGAACAGATCACTGGGGCGCGCCCCGGCGCGATGCCCGAGATCACCTGGCACGAAGCGATCGACCGCTACGGATCCGACAAGCCGGACTTGCGTTTCGGGCTGGAGCTCGTCGAGCTCAGCGACCTGTTCACCGAGACCGGATTCAACGCATTCAAAGCGCCTGCCGTGCGAGGCATCCGGGTGCCGGGCGGCGGCGACATCAGCCGCAACGCGGTCGACGATCTCACCAAGCAGTGTCAGCGCTGGGGCGCCAAGGGCCTGGTCTGGATGCGAGTCAGCGCCGGCGCGCCGCCCCTCGACGGCGCCCGCAGCGCGGCAGGCGGCCGGCTGGCCGTCGTGTCGCCGGTGGCGAAGTTCATGTCCGATGCAGAGATCGACGGCGTATTGGAGCGCTTGGGCGCCGAGCCGGGGGACATGTGCTACTTGGTGGCCGACACGTGGCGCAGCGCCAGCGGAGTGCTGGGCCTGCTGCGACTCGAGCTGGGCCGCCCGCCGGTCAACGAGGGCGGCCTGAACTTCGTGTGGGTGGTGGACTTCCCGCTGTTCGAGGACGTGACCGCCGACGGGCTTCCGGCACCGGCGCATCATCCATTCACGATGCCCCACCCCGATGATCTCGAAGCGGTCGCCGCGGCCTCGACGCGGATGGCGGCCGGCGGAGGCTTCGATACCGAAACGCTGCTGGAGGTGCGTTCACAGGCGTACGACCTGGTACTGAACGGCTGGGAGCTGGGCTCGGGCAGCGTCCGAATTCACCGGGGCGACATTCAGCAGCAGATCTTCGACCTGTTGGGCATCGAGCCCGCCGCGGCGCAGGAGCGATTCGGATTCCTGCTGGACGCTTTCCGATATGGCGCTCCGCCGCACGCCGGCTTCGCCTTCGGCATCGACCGCCTGACGGCGCTGCTGTGCGGCGAGGAGAACATCCGCGAAGTCATTGCCTTCCCCAAGAGCCAGTCCGGCGCCGACCCGCTCACCAACGCCCCGTCCGCGATCTCCGATGTCCAGCTCGACGAGCTGGGGCTCGCTCTCGTCGCCGGCGACGGCGACGGCGAGGATGTTGCCGACGACAGCCACGACGGCCAAGATTGACCATGAGCGGAGGCGATCTCGCGGCGGTCATCGTGACCGTGTGCGTCGTGGTGGCGCTGGTGGCGCTGATTGCCGTGCTGACGCAGGCATTCGCCCTGATGCGAGAGCTGCGACGCAAGCTTGAGGACTTCGACCGCAAAGCCGGCCCGGCGCTCGGTCAGCTCGCCGAGACCGCTGAGATGGCCAACACCGAGATCAAGCGGCTGCGCGACATTCTCAACGTGGTGCAGAAGGTCACCGGCTTGGCCGAATCCGCTGGCGCCGCCACGGCGAAGGCTGCAGCAGTCCCAGTTGACAAGGTGCGCTCGGCACTCTCGGTGCTGCGCAGCCGCGGCGCCGCCCAAAGCGAGGAGAGCTGACGTGCTCAAGAGGTTGCGCTGGCTGACAGTTGGCGCCGGGCTGGGCGCCGGGGCGTCGCTGTGGCTTCAACGCCGCTTCCGGCAGTTCGTCGATCGCCACGCGCCGGTGCGCGGCACCGCAACCGTGCTCGGAACCGCACGAAAGGTCCGCCGCGACCTGCGTTCGGCCTGGAGAGACGGCAAGCGGCAGATGCGTGACGCCGAGCAGCACCTGCGAGACGAGCGCGACCACCGCTGGACCCAACGCCGCCACCGCCGCCAGGCTGCCCAAGGCTGGAGCCACTCAGACTCCGATCTGCCCAGCTAGCGCCCCGCAGTCAGCTGCGTCCGAGCCCAGTGCCTGCACCGAAAGCCGCGCAGGGGGTGACAAGTATCCTCTCGGGATGCGCGCTGGGGAACTCCGCGAGGCGTTCAGTTCGTTCTGGGCAGAACGAGGTCATGAGGTGCGCGCCTCTGCGAGCCTGATTCCCCACGAGCCTTCGCTGCTGTTCACGGTGGCGGGCATGGTGCCGTTCATGCCCTATTTCTTGGGCGAAGAGGTGCCGCCGTCACGCCGCATGACCACCATCCAGAAGTGTGTGCGAGCGGGCGGCAAGCACAACGATCTCGACGACATCGGCCGCACCAATCGGCACTTCACCTTCTTCGAGATGATGGGCAATTTCAGTTTCGGCGATTACTTCAAGGCCGAGGCCGTCCCGTGGGCGTGGGAGTTCGTGACCGAGGTGCTCGGCCTAGAACCCGACAAGCTGTGGGTCACGGTTCACGTCTCGGACGACGAAGCGGCCGAAATCTGGCGAGAGTCGGTCGGCATACCCGCGGAGCGCATCCAACGGCTCGACAAAGACAACTGGTGGGCGGCGGGCGACATCGGCCCGTGCGGGCCTTGCAGCGAGATTTTCTACGACCTCGGGCCCGAACACGGCCCCGACGGCGGACCCGCACACGGCGGCGAGGACCGCTTCATCGAGGTCTGGAACCTCGTGTTCATGCAGTATGCGAACAACGGCACGGGTGAGCTGACCCCGCTCGCTGCGCCCGGGATCGACACCGGTGCGGGCCTTGAGCGCATCCTCGCAGTGCTGCAAGGCGTGCCGTCGGCCTGGGACATCGACCTGTTCGCCCCGCTGCTGGCCGAAGCCGAGCGAATTTGCGGCAAGCCGTACGGCGAAGACCTCGAGACCGATGTCTCGATGCGAATCTTCGCGGACCACGCACGGACGACAGCAATGCTCATCAGCGATGGCGTTTTCCCGTCGAACGAGGACCGGGGCTATGTCCTGCGCCGAATCATTCGCCGTGCCGTGCGGCACGCGTGGGTGCTGGGCGTCGAGGAGGTCGTGATGCCACGGCTCACCGACATCGTCGTCGACGTGATGGGCGATCACTACACCGACCTGCGCACGAATCGGGAATTCATCAGTGATGTGGTGGGCCGCGAAGAGGAGCGCTTCCGGACGACGCTCGCGGCAGGTCTGCGGATCCTCGACGAGGCCACCGCGAAGCTCGAAGGCGGCACCGACGGCCGAGATCCCGCAGTCGACGGACCTGTGCTCGACGGTTCGGTTGCCTTCCTGCTGCACGACACGCACGGCTTCCCCGTCGAGGTCACCGAAGAGATTCTCGCCGAGCGGGGCATCAGCCTCGACAGCGCCGGTTTCGCCGCAGACATGGAGGCCCAGCGCGAGCGGGCACGTGCCGGGCGAGCGGGGGGGCCGACGTTCGCCGACGAGCGCTATCGCGAGATCCTGGCGCAGTTCGGCCCGACCGAGTTTGTTCGCGATGCCGCTGCGGTGTCCGAAGCGCGCGTGCTGGCGGTCTTCGAAATCGACCCCGCCGCGATCGACCTAGATCTGCTCGCAGACGCCGACGCCGATGACCCACAAAGCGCTGCCCACGTCGAGGTGTATTTGGATCGCACTCCGTTCTATGCCGAAAGCGGCGGGCAGATCGGCGACATCGGCACCATCACCGGTCCGTCCGGAAGCGTCGAAGTGCTCGACTGCACCTACGCCCTCGCCGACCTGCACCGACACATCGGGCGCGTCCGAGGGGGCGGCGTGGAAGCCGGGTCACTGGTAACGGCCGAGATCGACGATGTGCGTCGTGCAGCAATCCGGCGCAACCACACCGGCACCCATATCCTTCACTGGGCGCTTCGCGAAGTGCTGGGCACGCACGTCAAGCAGGCAGGCTCGCTGGTGGCCCCTGATCGGCTCCGTTTCGATTTCAGTCACTACGAAGCGGTCACGCCCGCACAGTTGCGCGAGGTCGAGCGACTGGCCAACGCCGAGATCATCGCCAACGGCCGGTGCCGCCACTACGAGACCTCTATGGACCAAGCGCAGTCCGTCGGCGCCATCGCCTTCTTCGGCGACAAGTACGGCGACGTTGTGCGCGTGCTGGAAGCCGGCGAGCACTCAGTGGAGCTGTGCGGCGGCACCCACGTCGCGGCGCTGGGCGACATCGGGCATCTGCGGATTGTCTCCGAGTCGAGCATCGGCTCGAACATGCGGCGCATCGAGGCAATGACCGGTCTCGCGACCGTCGAGCGTCTTGCCGATGTCGAGGACCTGCTGGCCGAGCTGGCCGAGCTGGTCAACGCGCAAGCCGACGAGCTGTCCGGCGCGGTGCGCAGGCGGCTCGACGAAGCCAAGGAGCTTCGCCGGCAGGTTCGCGACCTCCAGCGCGTCGTGGCCTCGGGTCGGGCCGCCGAGCTTGCCGACGCCGCCACCGATGGCGTCGTCATTGCAGACCTCGGAGATCTCGAGCGTGATGCCCTGCGAGATCTGGCGGTTTCGGTGCGCGACCGCGATGGCATCCGGGCCGTCGTGCTGGCTTCAGCACCGTCGGCGGGGGGCGTGGCGCTGGTGGCGGCAGTGGATCCTGCGGGGGCACTGTCCGCGGGCGACCTTCTGCGAGACGCGGCTCGAACTGTGGGCGGCGGCTTCGGTGCCAAGGGCGACCCGCCACTGGTGATGGCGGGCGGCCGCGATCCCGGGGGCATCGGCGCAGCGTTGGACCAGGCTCGGGTCGCGGCGCTCGGCGCCTGAGGCCTGACCGAGATCATGCCGCGGCCCTCGATGCGGGCGCTCGGCGTCGATCTCGGCACCAAGCGCATCGGCATCGCCATCTCGCCTGCCGATGCGGCGGTTGCGGTGCCCTACGAGGTGCTCGAACGCAGCGGCGACCGTGCCCGAGACCACCGCGCGCTCGCCGGTATGGTCGCAGACGTGGGTGCTGCGGTGGTCATCGTCGGCCTCCCGATATCGCTGGACGGCAGCGAGGGTCCTGCAGCCGTCGCGGCTCGCACCGAGGCCGCTGAGATCTCCGCAGCGTTGGGCACGGGCGTGCGCGTCGAGCTGTACGACGAGCGCTTCACCACCGTGACTGCCGATCAGATGCTGGCTTCGCAGGGGGTGAAGGGCCCGGCTCGGCGCAAGATCATCGACAAGGTTGCCGCGGCGGTCATTCTGCAGTCCTGGCTGGACGGACAGTGACCGACGGCTCCCCGACGCCCGGCTCCCCAGTACCGGGTTCACCAGTGCCCGGTTCGCCAGTGCTCGGTTCGCCAGTGTCAGGCCCGCCGGGCAGCGGAACGCGCTCGGCGACGAAGCTGCGCCTTCCGGCTGCCGCGGACCGCCTGCTGCGTAACACTCTGCGCCTCGTCGGCCTCGAATCGCCGTCGGTCTCGCCGCCCGCAGAACCTGGGCTCGCTACAGCGCCTGCCATCGAACCCGAACGCGAAACGATGGCCGCCACGCGTGCCGTCGGTGGGGAATCACGGGCTGCGATACCGGCCGCGGAGCCTCCCAGCGGCCGCCGGGGGGTCGATTACGAGGTCGTCAGCAAGCGCCGCGGCCCGGGCACCTTCGGCGCGCTGTTGTTCCTGGCGCTGCTGGGACTGGTCGCGTGGACCGCAGGCAGCCGGGCGTACCGATGGGTTCAAGACCAGCTGGACCCGCCGGGCGAACCCACTCACGAGATCGTGTTCACGCTGCCGCCGGGTTCGAGCACTTCGAGCATCTCTGACTTGCTTGCAGAGCAGGGCGTCATCGAGAGCTCGCGGGCCTATGAGTGGTACGTGCGGCTCAAGGGAGGCCCCGCGTTCCAAGCCGGCGAGTACACGTTCCGCGCCAATTCCTCGGTCTGGGAGACCATGGAGGTGCTCGAAGCGGGACCCTCACGGGTCGCACAAGCCTTCCAGCGGCGCCTCACCATCCCCGAAGGGCTGACGGTGGCACAGATGGCCGAACTGCTCGACGAGACGCCAGACCTCGCATTCAGCGGACAGGAGTTCATCGAGGCAACGCGGTCGAGACGGCTCTCGCTGGTGGCCCCCGCGCCGATCAACTTGCCCGACGGCGTGATCGATCCCGCGGAAGGGCAGCTCTTCGCCGACACCTATTTCGTCGACGGCGAGACGAGTGCTGAGCAATTGGTGGCGCTGATGGTCGATCGTCTCGATGCCGTGCTCATCGATCTCGACTTCCGCGACGCGCCGCAGCGCGTCGGCCTGACGCCGTACGAAGTGCTGGTCGTGGCCAGCATGATCGAGCGCGAAGCCCAGCGACCGCAGGATCTGGCCAAGGTCGCCCGGGTGATCTACAACCGCTTGCAGCAGGGGTGGTCGCTCGGCCTCGACGCCACGGTCGTGTACGCCGTCGGCAGCAGCGAGCTGACGGTTGAATTGCTCGCGGTCAACTCGCCGTACAACACCCGGCTGTTCGTCGGGCTGCCGCCCACTCCGATCGCGGCGCCGAGCCGCGCGTCGCTCGAAGCGGCCCTGAATCCGGAGCCGGGGCCATGGATGTTCTTCGTGCTGACTGACGCGGACGGGACGCTGTCCTTCTCCGAAACGATCGAGGAATTCCAGCGCGACAAGGCCGTGTGCGTCGAATTGGGGCTCTGCGGGTGAGCCCGAGCGGGCAGAGTGAAGCGATGGGCGACGATTCGGGCCGAATGAACCCCCGGCACAGCGACCCCAGAGTGCCCCAGCTGCGCCCGCTGAGCGGGCACGCTGTGCCCCAGCTGCGCCCGTTGAGCGGGCACACGAAAGTCGCAGGCGTCATCGGCGATCCGGTGCGCCACTCCCTCAGTCCTGCGCTGCACAACGCGGCGTTCGAGCATTTGGGACTGGACTGGGTGTACGCGGCGTTCGAGGTGCCCGTCGGCCGGGGCGCCGAGGCAGTGGCTGCAATGGGAGTGCTCGGCATCGAGGGCCTCTCGGTGACGATGCCCCACAAGGCTGACGCGGCGGCCGCGTGCGACGCGCTGTCACGATCGGCCGAATTGCTCGGAGCCGTCAACTGTGTGCGTCGTGAGGGCGGCCGGCTGATCGGCGAGAACACCGACGGCGCCGGCTTCGTCAACTCGCTGCAAGCGCAAGCGGGCATTTCCCCAGCAGGCCTCGACGCGTTGGTGCTGGGGGCGGGAGGTGCCGGGCGTGCGGTGATAGCGGCGCTCGCAGCCGGCGGCGCCTCGGTGACGGTGGCGAACCGCTCGCCTGCGGCTGCGGAACGAGCCGCTGCAATCGGGACATCGGCGGCGGGCGGTGGCGGCACGGTCGTTGTCGGAACTTCGGCGGATGCCCGAGGGGCTGACCTTGTTGTGAATGCCACGTCGCTCGGGATGACCGCGGACGATCCGCTGCCGCTGGACACGGCCTTGCTTACCGAGGGCCAGGTCGTCGTCGATCTCATCTACCGGCCCGAGCGGACACCGCTGCTCACCGCCGCCGCAGCCGTGGGCGCCACGACCCTCAACGGCGTCGGAATGCTCTTGTTCCAAGCGGCCGAACAGTTCAGGATGTGGACCGGTCACGAGGCGCCCACCGATGTGATGGCCGCCGCCGTCGGACTGCAGCTCGCCGGGTAGCACCCCGGCCACGGCCCATCGGCGCACGGGAGCGACTGACGCGGTGCCAACCATCCTCAACACAGCACTCGCCGAGGCTGGCATCGCCGTTTCGGGCTTAGCGAGCTCTGCTGTGATCGTTCCCGGCGCGGCCGCAGCGCTTGGCGGTCTCGCGGCAAGTGCGGTGGCGGTTCGCTGCGCTCGGCGAGCCTTCGGCGTACACGTTCCCCAGGCGGCTGCGGCAGTTGCGTGCGTCGGTGTCGCGCTGGCACTGGCGCTGCGTCTGGGATCGAGCGTGTTCCTGGCGCCGCTGCTGGCGTTTGGCTGGGCAGGAGTGGCCATTGCGAGCATCGACCTGCGCACGCACCTGATCCCGACGCGCCTGCTGCGCGTGGCGACGACGGTAGCCATGCCGCTGCTGTGCACCGCAGCGCTGGTCGACGCAGGTCCGGCGGCGGCGTTGGCCACCGCCGGCTCGGCAGCGCTGGGCGGCGCTGGAGGCTGGCTGGTGATGCATCTGGTGTGGATGGCCGCACGAGGCGGCCTCGGCTACGGGGATGTGCGCCTTGGGGGCTACCTGGGCCTGCATCTGGGGCTGGCCGGCTTGACGACTGTGCTGGCCGGACTGCTGGCCGGTTTTGCGATCGCATCGGTGATCGGGGTGATCGGCGTCGTGGCACTCGGTCGCGAGGCCGATCACCGATTCGCGCTCGGCCCTTCGCTGGTCGCTGGTGCACTGGCGGTCATCTGGTGGATCGGACCAACGGCACTGGGGGCGTGACGGGCACTTCTCTTCAGACGTCGGCCCTTCAGACGTCGGCCCTTCAGGCGTCCGCGGAAGCATCAGTACCCTCGCATCCGATGTCGGGGATCATCCGAGTCGACGTGTCGCTGGGGGATCGCTCCTACCCCGTGCTGGTCGGCGCGGGTGCGCGCCACGAATTGGGGGCCGTGCTGCCGCCGGGCGCGCAACGAGCAACGGTGGTCACCCAGCTTGGCATTGACGTGGACGTCGATCCCGGTGTGCCGTTCGAGACCTTCGTGATTCCCGACGGCGAGGAAGCCAAGGATCTGGCCACCATCGGGGAGCTGTGCAGCGGATTCGCCCGCTTCGGCCTCACGCGGCGCGATGTCGTCGTCGGTGTCGGCGGCGGGGTCGTCACCGATGTCGCCGGTTTCGCAGCCGCGGTGTACCACCGCGGCGTCGCCGTGGTGCATGTCGCCACGACGCTGCTCGGGCAGATCGATGCCGCGGTGGGCGGCAAGACCGGCGTGAACCTCGCCGAAGGCAAGAACCTGGTGGGCTCGTTCTGGCAGCCCGCTGCGGTGCTGTGCGACACCGACACTCTCGCGACCCTTCCGCCGCGAGAGCTGCGATCGGGCTTGGGCGAGCTCGCCAAGTACCACTTCTTGGGCGGGGACGAACTAGCCGCGCAACGTTTCGGCGGCGAGTCGCTGGACGCCTTGCCGCTGGCGGAACGGGTGGCCGCGTGTGTGGCGATCAAGGCCGACGTCGTTGCCTCCGACGAGACCGAGGGTGGCCGCCGGGCACTGCTCAACTACGGCCACACGCTGGCGCACGCACTCGAGATCGCCGGACGCTTCGACCTCCGCCACGGTGAGGCGGTCGCAATCGGCCTTCGCTATGCCGCACTTGTGGCGTGGCTCGCCGACCGCATCGACGACGACCGTGTCGCCGAGCACCAGCGCGTGCTTGACGCCTACGAGCTGGACTCGCAGCTTCCCTCAGGCGTCGATCACGACGAGATCATCGAGCTGTTCGGCCGCGACAAGAAAGCCACCGACGGCATCACCTTCGTGCTCGACGGGCCTCTCGGCCTCGAGGTCGTGCCTGGCGTGAGCCCCAGCCTGCTGCGCACCGCGCTCGAACGGATGTGATCGGCGCCATGCCTCGTCACGTCGTGCTGCTGATGTCAGGCCCGAACCTCAACCTGCTGGGAACCCGCCAGCCTGAGATCTACGGCACCGACACCTTGCAGGATCATGTCGACGCTGCACGCCGCGCAGCCATCGAGCGCGGCTGGGACCTCGAGCATCGCCAGAGCAACCATGAAGGCGACCTCGTCGATGCCGTGCACGCGGCCATCGGCCGTGTCGAGGCGATCGTGATCAATCCGGGCGCGCTCACCCATTACGGCTGGTCGCTTCACGACGCCCTGGCGGCGTTCGGCGGCCCGATCGTCGAATTGCACCTCTCCGAGCCACGCAAGCGCGAGCGGTGGCGTCACCTGTCGGTTGTCGAGCCGCTGGCCAGCGCGCGTGTCGCCGGCGAAGGGGGCGCGGGCTATCCGCGCGCGGTGGCGCTTGCCATCACCGCAGCGACGGGGGCGGCGCCCGCCGAGGGCTGAATCGCGCCTGTACCGTCACCGGGGTTCCGATCCGGCGGCAGCCCGCATGACGAGGTAGACCCCCACAGCGGTAGATCCGCAGGGGTAGACCCAGAGAGGTAGATATGGCCATCTCCACTGCTGACTTCCGTAACGGCATGACCCTCGACCTCGACGACGGGCTGTTCCAGCTGACCGAGTTCCAGCACGTCAAGCCGGGCAAGGGCGGCGCATTCGTGCGCACCACGCTGCGCAACGTGCGCACCGGCGCAACCCTGGAGCGCACCTTCCGGGCCGGTGAGCGCATGGAACGCGCAATTATCGACCATCGCGAGATGCAGTACCTGTACGCCGACGGCGATGCCTTGGTGTTCATGGACACAACCGACTACGAGCAGCTGACGGTCAGCCGTGCGAATGCGGGAACTGCACCGAGTTTCCTGGTGGAAGGCGAGACGGCCACGGTGGTGCTGTACGGCGACGAGGTGCTGGGTGTCGAGCTGTCCGCGTCGGTGGCGCTCGAGGTCGCCGATACCGACCCAGGCCTGCAGGGCGACCGCGTCTCGGGCGCACGCAAGGCCGCCACGATGTCGACCGGCCTGGTGGTGCAGGTGCCGCTGTTCATCGAGATCGGCGAGCGATTGAAGGTCGACACCCGCAGCGGCGAGTACCTCGAGCGCGCCCGCGGCTGACCGCCGACGGGATCGCTTGCCGCACACTGGTCATTGTCATGAGCCGCCGCCGCGATCCCTTTGGCGCCCCCGACGAGCCCACGCGGCGACGCGAGGCGCGCCAGCGCTCGGTGGAGCTGCTCTATGAGGCCGAGATGAAGTCGTGCGATGCGGCCGACGTTCTCGCCGACCAGGTCACCGATCTCGACCCGTTCACGGTCGATCTGGTCACCGGCATTGCCGCGAAGCGTGACGAGCTGTCAGCACGGCTGGGTGAGCTGCTGAACGCAGGCTGGACGGTGAAGCGGCTGGGCACCTGCGACCGGATCATCCTGCTGCAGGGCCTGCTCGAGCTCGAACGCGGTGCTGCGCCGGTGGCCGTGATCATCAATGAGGCCATCGAGCTGGCTCACCGCTGGGGCGCCACAGACCGAAGTCCTGCGCTCGTCAACGGCGTTCTCGCCACAGCTGCCGAGACTCACTGAGCGTCGCTGGGCGCTGAGCCTGCGGGAGATCAACACCTGCGCGAATGCGTCGTGCAGGCTGCGCGGACAGGTCGCGGACTGCGCGCTCACGCCACTTGTTTCCCGCTCATGTTCGCTGCGCCCGCGGACCGCCCGGCCACGGCCTCGCTGTCAATGTCGCTGTGCGCCCGCGTTTCGCCGCCTATCCGCTCGGTCTGCGAGATTGAAAAGAGCCGAAAATCATTGGAATGAGATAAGCGCCGCGCCTAGAACTCGCATCGGCCCGGTGGCGACAGTCTCGAGACAGCGAGACGGCCTCGGTGCCCTGTTCTCTCAGGAGTTTCGCGATGGCATCAGACCTGCATCGAATGGTGACCTTCAGCGGCGGAGCATGTCGAGTTGTCGCAGCGCTGACGTTGCTTGGCGCCGCGTGCGCCTCAACGGACGTTGAGCACATCGAGCCCGTCACCACCCGGGTTGCTGTCGCGGTGACGGCGACGAATGCACCGGAGGATGCCTCCGTTGCGGGACAGGCCGCAGCAGAGCCGCGACCGGTCATCGCCGATGGCGGAACGTTTCCGGTTTCGGAGAAGCAGGTGCCGGCGCTCACGCTTCCCGACGCCGTCGGGATCGGCGGCGGCCGTCTGTGGGTTCCGTGGCCGTCATATCCCCTCGGAGCAGCAGATGGCGGGCCATCAGTTCGAGGTTCGCAATCCGCACTCCTCGGCGACATGGCGCGCGGCTACCGGCACATCGTCGCTCAACGCTCCCAATGGGATTCCGAGATGCCGCCCTACACGGCCGAGGCCAGCCGTGCATTCGCTGACGGCAGACGCGTTGCGCGGCGCCGCGCCGGCACTGAGACGGCGTGGGAGCTGATCGTTGACCCCAACGGTCTCGACTACGAGACCCGCATTGTCGACGACCAGATCGCTGCCTTCGACCACGTTTCGCTCTGCCTGCCGCATCCGACAGCCGAGGTGCTGGGCATCGACATCGGCGACGGCGCGGTGGAACGAGATCGAGCGGCGGCGGTCATCGAGGCCTTCATCTTGGGGATGCGCTCGCCGGGAGGCCGACCCGTGCATTCGTGGGGCACGACGGCCAATGACGTGGCGCAGATGCTCGTGTACAGCCCGGGCGAGCCGATGGAGATCGCCGGTGGCGGGCACAGCATGACCGACCGCGGCTACTTCCCTGGCGACTGGTCCTCTCAGGCGAAGCAGTGGCTGACGCGCCGCGCCGCGCAGGGCGCGGTGACCGACTCGCTCGTCGGCCACGCCGTCGTCAGCACCGGACCGCAATCGATCTGGGAAGCGTGCAGCGATCTCGCCGCGATCATCCCCGGCGTCTACACCGCATCGCATCGCACCCGGCAGCTCGAGTCGCTGTGGGCACGCGGCCTGCGTCTGCGATTCACATCGACGCCGGTCGATCGGGCCTGGGTAGCCGACATCAGCGCTGCGGGCCATGCGCTGGCAGTCGTGTGCCACCAAGCGGGCCGATCCCACCTCGTTGACGCGTCGACGGGCGGACGCCTTGACGCCGGCGAGGAACATCCGGCGCAAGTCGCGGCGATGTGGCTCACCTGGTCGCGGCTCAGTTACCGGGTGCTCAACAACGCCCTGTTCGAGGGGGATTGCGACAGCGGGGCGTTCGCCAGCGCTGTCGAATGGATCCGCGATGCCAAAGCGGAGCACGCGGCTGCGGTGGATTGGACCCAGCCGCATGCGTGGGCGTCGGGCGTCCGCAATGAGTGGGTGGCCGTGCGTGAATGGGTCGAGGTGACCCAGGTCGAGGCTTGGCGTGCCCACCGCGACCACGGGTGGCATCTCGAGTTCTGGTGTCGTACCGGCATTCCCGTCGGCGAACTCGTCGACGGCGAGCTGCGGCGTCCCGACCTCGAGACCCACTGCTCGCCGACGCAATGGGCGGCACTGTCTGGCGCTGCGGCTGGCGCACCCTCAGTGACATCGGAGCTGTCCGCCACAACGTGGCAGCCCGACGCAACCTGGCACGAGCGGATGTACCTGTCGCCGTTCAAGTCGCTGGAGGAAATCCTCGGGTGCGAACCTGACGCGGCGCTCATCGCTGAAGCGCTCGAGCGGCCCACCGAGCGACGGGTCAAGAGACCGTGGCCGCCGGGCTCGCTCGGCTCCGGCGACAGCGAGCGGGCCTATCCACGCCCGATGCCGCCGTGTCCCGAGGCGGGCTGGCCACCCCAGCGCGACAGCTTCTGGTGGCCGCCGGCACCTCCCCTTGAGGCGGTGACGCAATGACGGCCCAAGCCCACCGGAACGACGCGGCGGCGGAGCCCCCACGAGGACTGCGGTGCGGTCGAGCAGCCCTGGTTCTGCGGAAGGCACTCGCAGGTGTTGTGACGTTGATTGCTGTCGCCGCCGCAAGCACCGGTGCGCCGGCGGAAGCGCAGACTTCGGTCGCGCCAGTGCTGAGCTGTGCGGGCTCGATGGTGCTCGATGCCCAAAGCGGGCAATGCCGCACGCCGCGTACCGAAACAGTGCTGCGGCCTTCGAGATGCCCTTCGGGGTGGACGAAGGTCTCCGGCCAATACGGCGGCCACGTGTGCCAGCGGCGCGTCGAGTACGAGCGCGACACGGGTCGCACTCGGCAGGTGTACAGCCACACCACGTACGACGACGTGTGGATCGTCACGGGTACCAAGCGCCAGCAGACCGGCACGACTGAGGTGTGGGTGCGGCCGAGAACGATGATCGAACCGCTCGTTCCCCCGGTCCGAGTGCAGGTCGGCACCAAAAGACGATGTGACTTCGACATCCTCTCGGGCCAGCACTTCAATTGCCGCAACGTGCCGGTCTATGAGTGGAAGCGCTCTCACACCGTCACGGTGCCCGGCTACTGGGTTGAAAAACCTGTGTACAGCGAAGTCGAAACCGGCTATTTCGACCGAGTTCCCACCATCCACTACACAACCGAGCCGATCTACGAGACGGTGGTCGATTGGCAGACCAGGTCGGCGACATCGGGCTCCTGCGGCGTCGGTTGGCAGCCGGTGGGCCGCCAATGTCAGCGAACGGTGCTCGGCGAGCCCTCCGCGGCGCCGCATCAGAGATGTCCGACGGGTTCGACGCCTCGCTACGGCGACGGCTTCGGAGGCGGGGGACCTTCGGTGCTGTTGTGCGAGTCGGTTCAGGCCGGCACCAGTCTCAATGACGGCGTCGACTAAGAGCCGACCGGTGGCCCGATGACGAGTCCCGACGGCAAGGCTCGACCTCTGCATCATCTCGCTGGCGAGAGCGACGAGCGGCTCGCCGAGCTGAGCATCCACCGCTGCGCCGACGGACTGCTGTCGTACGTGCCGTGCGGCGAGCTGCCTGGACGGGAGTGGGACAGCGACTCCGATGTGTGCGACGGCATCGAGGGAACGGTGTACCGGCCCGACCACGGCGGCAGCTGCGTTACCGCCAGCGATCTGCTCAACAAGTGCGCGCAGCCAGGCGACTGCGAGACGACCACGATCCGTACGTACTGCCCCGCCATCGGCGAGCTCGTACAGACCGAGATTCAGGAACACGTCCATCCGGACCGCGGCGCCGAGACCTATCGGGTGTGCATATTCGATTGCGCGGACCTCGGTGCGCTGCCGCCTTACGTCCAGCTTCGGATCAGTGGCTCGTACGACTACGCCTGCCGACCCTCGCCGCAGCCCGAGCCCGAGCCCGATCCCGATCCGACGGTCCCGACCACTACGACGACGGAACCCGACGACGACGAGGACGACGATGAGGAGGACGACAGCCGTCGGCCCGATGACGACGAACCCGTTGACCCGAGACCAGAAGGCGGCCCAGTTGGCGGGCCTCCCGGCGAAACGGGACCCTCGGACCCCAATGAGGAGCCGGGAGTTCCGACCTCTCCGCTCGACGAGCCGTCGGATCCTGACTGCGGTGTCGTGCCACCCGAAACGGATGCGCGCATCTCCGCTGGTGACGTGGTGTGGGCATCGTTCGTCCGCGCCGCATCGGATGTTCCCAGCCCACAGCGGCATATGCCTGGCGAAGGCCGGTTTCTGCGGGTCGCTCCGGGCCGCGGTTGGATCGAGGGTCATGGTTCGCTCGAAGTCGCAACGGCTGACTGCGGTTGGGTTGCCACCCATATTCGAGTGATCTGGTCGGAGTTGCGGCCATGGGTACCGGCCGAGCGGCAGCAGATGACTGCAACCGCGAGCACCCGGCATCTGGTGACTCGCTGGGACGAACTGGACCCCGATCAGCAGCAGCTCGTCCGCCAATGGCACCAGCCTGGAGCTTCCCCGCACGTCGTCGAGTGCAGCGCCGAAGATGCTCGGCGCGCCGGCGCTTCCACTTCGTGCGGGTGGTTGCTTCGCAATCCGGCGGCGTTCGCGTGGCACGCGCAGCTGTGCTTCGAGCAAGCGCCTCCAGCACCGTCCGCAGACGGACCTGCCGACCACCGAGGCGGTGCTGACGGTTGCTGGGTCAACATTGCGACCGGCGTTGACTGGATCCGCTCTGCGGGCGATTACGCCGACGGGCGCCTGACCATCGCGACAAGTGGTTCCGCCCGATGAGCACGGCGCCACAGTTCGGCTACCCGGCCGAAGAGCTGCAACCCGTCGCGCGCCGCGTCGGGCGTCCCGGTCTCGAGCCGTGGCGGCTGGCGGCGGCCGGCGCGATCGTCGGAGTCGTGGTGCTCGCCGTGTGGCTGTGGGGTCGCCCGGAGGGCGAACCGCTTCGTGCACTGGCGGCAGTGACCGCTGAAGCCTGGATTGCAGGTCAGCCACCGGGTTCGTTCGAAGTCGTGAACGTGTCGGTCGACTTGGCGACGCGGCTGGTGGAACCGGATGCCATCGCCGATCAGGTTGTGGCGCACGATGTGCCCGCCGGGACGTTCGTTTCCCCGGCGCTGCTTAAGTCAGCCGAACGCGTCACCGGAGTGATGACGGCGATGCGATTTGGCGTGGACACCTCGGCGTGGCCGTCTCCTGGTCCTCGGGCGGGCAGCAATGCCGTTGTGTCGACAGTGAAAGGTGGCTGTGGGATCGAGGTGGCGACGCTGCTCGACGGTGCCGACGACAGCATCGTGCTGCGCGTGGACGTCACCACTGCCGCTCGCTTGGCCGCAGCGGCAGAATCCGACGGCCTTGTGGTCTGGCCAGCACCGCCCGACGGGTGGCCGGAGTGTCGCAAGCCTGTGGGAGCCGTCGGAATTCACTCGCCGTTTGCGGCCGAGACGGGGACGTCATTTCCGATTCATTCATCCGGTGGAGCCGGGTGATGCTCCTCGTGATCTGCGATGAGGCCGTCGGCGCACAGTTACAAACAGAGTGTGCCGAGGCGTTTCGTGCCGGGCTCGAGACGGCAGCCGGACCCGTGACGTTCGCCGCAGACATCAGCGAGGTGCTCGTTGCGGGAGCGTCGAGCGGTCCGTCGGTGGTTTGGCTGTCGCGCAGCGCTGAACGAGCCGTGATTGAGGCCGCGGCCGCATCCGCAGCTGAGATTGTCGTGCTGCTGTTGGTTGCCGCGGGAGTCGCTCAGCCGGTGAGCCAGCGCGGGGCCAACGCCGCCGCCTGGAGGTTCGTCGCGGCGTTCACAGCGCCGCGCACCGCAGTGTGGCTGTGCGCGACCGGCGGGGCTCGGCCCGATCCGACGGGTGAACTCTCGGCGGCGCTGGGCGCACACCGCGCTGTGCGAATCATGCGGCCCGGCAGCCGCCGAGCCCGCCGCCAGATGCACCGGCTCGGGCGCGCCTTGGTGACAGC
This sequence comes from Acidimicrobiales bacterium, assembly GCA_963663635.2. Classification (GTDB taxonomy): domain Bacteria; phylum Actinomycetota; class Acidimicrobiia; order Acidimicrobiales; family Poriferisodalaceae; genus Poriferisodalis. The sequence continues at coordinate 216,947 of CAXXMY010000003.1, read as the reverse complement.
AGCGTGCGCGCCGCAGCGCCTCGACCGGTCCGATGGCGTCGTGCGTCGTCGCGAGGCAGCCGGAGCAGCAACCGACTCGCTGCAGGAATTGCTGTCTGAGCCAGACGTGGAGGAGTTTCAGATTCGCGGCGGCGAGGCCATGATCGTGCAGCACGCCGGTGGGCGTGTGGAACGAAGGCCGTCTCCGTTTGCAGCGGATGAGGACCTCATCGAGGCCGTGCGTTTCCTGGCGGCGTACTCAGGCGACCGCCCTCAGCGCTTCGACGAGCTGGACCCGCGGCTCGACGTACGGGTCGGGGACCGATGGCGCCTTCACGCCGAAGCGTTTGTGACAAGCCCGCCGAACGTGGTGCTGCGGTCGAATCTGGCCGGCCGAATGCAGCTCGCCGATCTCGGATTCGTCTCGCCCGAACTGGGAAGCGTGCTGATCGAGGCCATAGCGGGTCGCACTCGAGCGAATGTCGTTGTTGCTGCCGCGATGGGGGGTGGCAAGACGACGCTCTGCCAAGCGTTGCTCGCAGCCGTGCCTGATCACGAGCGCATCGACACCATCGAAGACACACCCGAACTGCGCCTGCACGAATACGGAATCCACCCCAACACCTACGAACGCCTGACACGCGATCCGAATCAGGACGGCCATGGTCGGCACTCGATGGCCGACCACATCCGCGATGCAAAGCGGGCGAACGCCGGCAAGCTCGTCGTCGGCGAGATACGAGGTGACGGCTGTGAGGCCCTTCTCGACGCCATGTCGTCGGGGCTCGATGGCTGTCTGGTCACGTTGCACTCCCAAGCCGGCAAGGGCGTGCTGGAAAAGCTCGTGGCCTATGCCTGCTCCGAGGGTGCTGAGCCCGGCTACGCGCGGCGGCAGATCGCAGCGGCGGTGGATCTGTGCGTGTGGATGGGCCGCAACACCGATGGTCAACGCGTGGTTGCCGACGTGACCCAGCTCACGGGCATCGATGAGGTGACCGGTGTCATCTCCACCGCCTGCCTGTGGGCGCTTCACTCGGGCGAGCGTTGGGCCACACCGGTCGGCAATCCAGTCGGACGCGTCGCCAGCGTCTACTCCTCAGCCGGTTTGCGGGTCGACGGGAGCGCGCAACCGGACATGCCGACGCTGTTCTCGCTCATCGTCGACACACCGACCGCGAACGCCGAGTTGCTCCCGGCTCCGCCGAGCGGGCGTGCTTCGGCGCCGGTATTCGCTGGTCAAGAGCCGCAACCTCCCGAGCAAGTACGCGCATCCACACCGGCTGCGGCGAAGCGACGGAGAAGCCCCCGTGCCGATGCCGGTGCCGGCGCTTCGCGGCGTGCCAAGACCCTGCGTGCGGCGTCCGCGCCGCCCGAAGAGACGTGCAACCCGCCAGCGAGTGCGCCGATGTTCGATCCCATGGCTCTGGACGCATGCTCACCGGGTGAAGTCTTGTGGGACCCCGGGCCGCTCGTTCCGCTTGATGATGCGCCGCCGTACGAGCCTTTGGTGCCTGAGTCGTGGCCGCAGAGTGCCAACTGCCCCGACGCGGACGATTGCGCCGCAACAGAGCAACGTCGATTGCACAGGCGCGGGCGTGAACTCGGCGGCAGCACTTCGGTGGATTCGGTGCCGTGCTGAACACTGTTGCACTGGCTGCTACGGGTGGCATCGGCGCTCTGTGGGTTCTCTGGGCACGCGCGCCGGGTCGACGGCGATCCGCTGCCGCCACGCCCCGGTGGCCCTGGGGCGTGGCGCTTGGTGCAGCCCTCGCCGTCGGGGTCACCGCCGGCCGCACGGCGGGTGTGGTAGCGGGCACCGTGGCGGGGATCTGCTCGTGGTGCGCGGCGGCCGTGCCCACAAGCCGTCGCCGCGTGCTTGCGGCCGAATCGGCAGCGCAGTTTGCGGCGATCCTGGCGAATCAGGCGCAGGTGTCACGAACAGTCGTGGACGCGCTGGAGACAGCGGCACCGCTCGCGACCGGTCCGATGGCGCGTGCCGCCGCGAACCTCGTGTCCGAATGCCGCAGCGTAGGCGTCGACGCCGTGGCAGCGAATTTCGCCGCAACTGCCGAAACACCGGCGGCAGAGTGGCTCGCTGATGTCGTCGCGGTCGCGGCGGCGAGCGGCGGGCAATGGGCGCCGATCCTGGGGGTGCTCGAGGCCGAAGCCGCTGAAACTGCCGCGACAACACGGCGTTTTCACCGCCAGGTGGCTGGAAATCTGCCACAACTCGCGTTCGCGACGGCCCTTGGCGCTGCTGTCGTGGTTGGTGCAGCGTTCTCAAACCCCGAGGCCTGGGCATGGCTGAAGGGTCCACAAGGTGAGAGCGTCAGCCTCGCCGCAGCGGTGCTGGCTCTTGTCATCTGCGCCCGTCCGCTCATTGCTTCCTGGGAAGCGTTGCGATGAACCTGTCCCTGCCGTCAGCTGGATCGACGGCGCTTTGGATCGCGGCAGCGGCGGGTGCTGCGTCGGCGCTGCGCATGCTCGGGAGATCCCACCGGCAGCAACGAGACCGCCGCCACCTCGCCGCACTGGGCTGGAGCCCACAACGGCTGTCGAGCCTCAACGTTGCGGTGACGGGATGTGTCGTGGCGATCGCTGCGTTCGGCGGCATACGGCTCGGCGATTCCGAATTCCCAGCTGGAGCCAGCGCATTGCCGCCGGCCCTGCTTGCCGCGGTGATCGTGCCCCCGTTGGTGCCCGGCGTTGTCGCCAGTGTTGTGCTCGCGGGTCAGCGCCGACGGCTCGATGGTGCGGTACTGCTGTGGCTTCGCCGCATTCGCTTGTTCGTAGCTGCCGGACGACCGATCAGCGCGGCGGTGCTCGATGCAGCTGAACGCGTCAGCGACCCCGCATTTGCGCCTGCCGCAGGGGCGATCAATGCTGCGGTCATCGGCGGACGGGACCCGCTCGCAGCTGTAGCAGCCCAGCTCGGGGACTCACCGACCGCCGCGCTGTTGGGCGCGGTAGACGCCGCTGAGCGCTCCGGCGCCGCTGCGTCCGGACTGCTTGATCGGGTCCTGGATCGAGTCGTGCGATCTGTTGACGATCGGCGCCGTGAGGCCATTGACCGACTTGGCCGCGGCGTCGGAGCCTCCGCCTCAATGCTCGCCGTGCTGGCTTCCGCGGTCGTCATGGTGACGGTCGTCATGACGCTGCCATCGCTGTGAGCGCATCAAGCCAAACGCCGCACTGCATCGAATTCCAACCTTCAAGCGTCCGCAACAGCGGGCAAGGAGCACACCCATGGACTCACCGGTCACCAAGCTCACGTTCATCGCTGCCGCCGTGGCAGCCGCTGCGCTGGTCGTGGCGATCATGTGGACAACGCTGGGCAGCAACGCCCCGCAGACGGACGACAGCATCAAGTACGACAAGATCCAATCAGAGAATCTGTGTAACGCCGTGGGCGGCAAGTGGAACTCGACCAAGATGGAATGCACCGCCTAGGGCTGCGTGGACCCGACGAGCCAATGCGGTCCCTTGAGATAGCCGAAGGTCATGGACGGGTCGCTCTCGCTGCTGCGCCTGTACGCCGTATTGGCGGTGTTCCTTGCGCTCGCTGTGTCGGTGTTCGTGGGTCAACTCGGCGCGGCAGCCGCGAAAGGTGCCGCGGGCGCAGCAGCTGTTGCCGTGGCAGATCTCGTGCCCCCGGATTGGGATTGCACGCAGGCCGGCTTGCCTGCCGATGCCGAGGCAACTGCGGCCGAGGTCGCCGTCGACCGCATCTCGCAGCTTGCAGCCGTGCTGCCCACAGCGCTCGACGTGCGAGCCGATGGGACTTGCTCGGTCATTGTGTCGCTGCGTGTTGAGACCCGGGGCTGGCTTGGTGCGCAAACAGCGCTTGGGGTGGCGTGTCGCCGCCCGGCGGGCATCGGCGGACCGGCTCTGCGCGCCCCGATCGCGCCGACCTGTTGACGTCGTTCGAGGTGTGAGCTGTGGATGAGTCCGTCGGCATGCTGAGCGTCGTCGGAGTGCTGGTGCTGGGCATCTGGCTCGTCGACTACTCGGGCGACGCCTCGCGAGCGTCGGCCGGTGTTCACGCGGCGAGCGTGGAGGCGGCCCATTACGCAGCCGAAGCGTTGGCCTCCCCGCCCTCGGGTACCACCAGTGCCGAGCTGTCCAGGTTGGCGACCGAGGTCGCAGGACGCGTGGTGGGCGCCGCTGCCATCGGCGACTGCGACACCGCCGACCAACGATTCAACGTCGAGGCCACGTTTCATCAGCTGCAGGGCGTCAACGGGCCTGCTGCGGTGTCGGTGGAGGTGACCTGTCCGCTGAGCGTTTCGTCGCTCTTCTCCGACATCGCCACCACCTGGGTTGCCGTGCCCGTTCCCGAATTGCCGAAACGCGCGTCGTGAGCGCGCCGATACTCGCCCTGGCACTCGCGGCCATGTGTGCGGCCTTCAGCGCCGCCGTGTCCGACACCGCCTTCGCCATTGCACATCGGAACAACGCTGCCGACGAAGCCCGACGCGTTGCCATGCTCACGCTCGACGGCTGTGCGCTGGGGGACGGCGCGACCCGCCGATGCGCGGCACCCCCAACCTGCACCAAGCCTGAGTGCTCGGTGTGCTGGCGAGATGGCGCGGTGCGGGCCCGATGTGTCAGTGGGATGGTCGCCGCTGCTGCTGCGGGGCCTGACTCCCGCCTTGGGCCGTCACGCACTCAGCCTCGCTGCGGTGGACGTGGCCGATCTTGCCGGATCGACGCTGCCGGCCTGCACCTGATCTCCGTCGACCGAAGACGCGGCGATTGGCCCGCTCGTGCGCGCCGATCTCGGAACCGCCTGCGCTAGGGTGCGTGCCTGACCGTGAAGCGGGTCCTGTGAGGCCCATACGGACAGGAAGGACCTGCGCGTGGCAGACCGCGAGCGACGTATGACGCCCCCCTACGGGGGCGTTTTCGTTGCCAGGTCGACCGTTCTCGATGCCAGCGGAGTCCACCGGGCGCTCACCCGTGTCAGCCACGAGATCATCGAGCGCAACCAGGGTCTCGACAACGTCGTGGTGGTAGGGCTGCAGACCGGCGGCGTGCAAATTGCACTGCGGCTGGTACGCATGCTGTTCGAGATCGACGGCACCGACGTGCCGTTCGGGACGCTCGACGTCGCTATGCACCGCGACGACATCGGCCTGCGCCCCGTCATGGCCGAAGCCGTCACCGACATCCCATTCGACCTGAGCGGCACGACCGTCGTGCTCGTCGACGACGTGCTGTTCACCGGTCGCACGATCCGCGCCGCGCTGGACGCCCTCAACGATTTCGGTCGCCCCCGCATGGTGCAACTGGCCGTGGTCATCGACCGCGGGCACCGAGAGCTGCCCATCCGTCCCGACTTCGTCGGCAAGAACCTGCCGACAAGCCGCGAGGAGATGGTGGACGTGAATCTCGAAGGCGTGCTGCTGGGGGAGATGCGCAAGTGAGCGGGCATCTGCTGACGAAAGCAGCACGCCCAATTCAGGCGCAGGTGCTGCTGGGGGAGATGCGCAAGTGAGCGGGCACCTGCTGACGCTGGGCGAACTGGGCACCCGCGGCATCAGCGAACTGCTCGCGCTCACCGACCGGTTCGTCGAGGTGGGCAAGCGGCCGATCCCCAAGGTGCCCGCCTTGCGAGGGCGCACCGTGGCGACACTGTTCTTCGAAGACTCCACCCGCACCCGACTCGCCTTCGAGACTGCGGCCAAGCGGCTCTCGGCCGACGTGATCACGTTCTCGGCGGGCTCGTCGTCGCTCAGCAAGGGTGAATCGCTGCGCGACACCTTCGAAACCGTGCAAGCCATGGGCATCGACGCGGCCATCGTGCGCCATCACAGCGCCGGTGTGCCTGCCCAGATCGCACGCTGGGCCCACGGCGGCGTTTCGATCGTGAACGGCGGCGACGGATGGCACGCCCACCCCACCCAGGGCCTGCAAGACGCCTACACGCTGTGGCGCCACTTCTGCCCCGCGCCCGATGGCCCGCCCGCGTCCCAGCCGCTCGACGCGCCGAGCCTGACCGGGTGCCGCATCGGCATCGTCGGCGACATCACCCACAGCCGCGTTGCCCGCAGCGACATCGAGGCCTACACCGCTCTGGGCGCCTCGGTCACGCTCATTGCGCCGCCGACGCTGCTGCCCGCCGAACCGCGCGAGTGGATCGACGGCTGGCTTGAGCCCGGCGCAGCCAAACGCGTCGAGATCACCAACTCGTTCGACGACGTGCTCGGCGAGCTCGACGTCGTGGGCCTGCTGCGCTGTCAGCGCGAGCGCATGGTGAACGGGCTGATCGGCTCGGTTCACGAATATGTCGCTCGCTACGGCCTCACCGCGCAGCGTGCACGGCGACTGCGTCCAGATGCTGTCATCACACACCCGGGCCCGATGAATCGTGGCATCGAGATCGCAGGTGCCGTGTTCGAAGACCTCGCCGCCAGCAGGGTGCTCGTCACCCAGCAGGTGTCCCACGGCGTCGCAACCCGCATGGCGGTGCTGTTCCGCCTCATCGGCTCCGGCGCTGCATTGCCGGGAGACGGCCTTGCCTGACACCGAGCCAGTGACTGCGACAGCGACCGAGTCGACGCCGATGCCGGCGCCGATGCCAAGCGCCGGGGGTGCGGGCGCCGCGCCGCTGGTCATCGCCGGAGGCGACGTCATCGATCGTTCAGGGCGACGCCGAGCAGATGTCGTCGTGCGGGACGGGCGGATCGAGGCCATCGAGACGCCGGCAGCACCGGATGCTGCGGCCCGGGTGATCGATGCCACCGGCTGCGTCGTTACTTCGGGATTCGTGGACCTGTTTGCGCGCCTCGGCGAGCCTGGCAACGAAGAGGCCGAGACCGTCGCCACCGGCAGCTCCGCAGCCGCGCTTGGCGGCTTCACCGCCGTCGTCGCACAGCCCGACACTGATCCGCCGCTCGACCGCTTGGGCGAGCTGGCCGAGCTGCGCCGCAATGCCGCAACCGCCCGATGCCACATCGTTCCGGCCGCCACGATCTCCGCCGAGCGCGCCGGCAAGCGCCTGTCGCCGATGGCCGAGCTGGCCGACGCCGGCGTGGCCTGGTTCACCGATGTCGGCCCGCTCGCTGACGCCGGCTTGCTGCGCCGCGCCCTGCAGTACGTGGGGCCGCTAGGGGGCACGGTGTCCGTGCGTCCGTCAACCTCGCATCTCGGCGGCGACGCTGCGATGGCTGAAGGCGCAGTTTCCGCACGCATGGGCGTAGCTGGCGAGCCCTCCGCCTCGGAAGAGCTCGCGGCCGCCACGGCGATCGGCGTGGCACGGCTCACCGGAGGCCGACTGCACCTCGACCGGATCAGCGCAGCCCGAACCGTCGAGCTGGTGCGCGCCGCAAAGGCCGATGGCCTGCACATCACCGCGTCGGTGACGGCCGAGCACTTGTACTTCATCGACGCTGATGCCGACACCTACGACCCGCTCATGCGCGCCGAGCCGCCGTACCGCACCACCGCCGACCGCGGAGCGCTCGTCGCCGGCGTGGCCGACCGCACTATCGACGCCGTGGTGAGCGGTCACGCCCCGGTGCCGCCGCAGGCCAAGGATCTGCCCTTCGACGAGGCCCCGCCCGGCATCACAGCGCTCGAGACCTGCGCCTCGCTCGTGCTCGGCCACCCTGACATCAGCCTCGATGCAGCACTCGATGCGCTGGCATGGCGCCCAGCGGAGCTGGCCGGCGCAACCCACCTCGGCGGGGGAGCGCTGCTGCCCGGAGAGCCCGCGAATCTTGTCGTGCTCGATCTCGACCGGTCTTGGACGCTGCGCGAGCGCGGCTCGGCCTCGATGGCTCGCAACACCCCGCACCGCGACCGACCGATGAGCGCCATGGTGCGCGCCACGGTCCTCGCAGGGCACGAAGTCGTCGTTGACGGCGAGTTGTGCCCGGCGGCCGAGAATGGAACTGGCCCATGACGGCAAGGAGCGCGATGACGCCGTCAGCGATGACGGCGCCGAACCCGAACGAGAGCAGCCCTACGCCCGGCTGCCTGGTGCTCAGTGACGGCACCACGTTCGAAGGCGAGATGATCGGTGCACCCACCGACATCGCGTCGGGCGAGGTGGTGTTCAACACCGTGATGACCGGATACCAGGAGGTGATCACCGACCCCTCCTACGCCGGGCAGATCATCTCGTTCACCTACCCCCACATCGGCAACTACGGCACCGCCGCCGCGGATGCCGAATCGCGCCGGCCGTTCTGCCGCGGCGTGGTCATCCGCGACCTCGCGCGACGTCGCTCCAACTGGCGTTCCGAGGGCGATCTCGACGCTTACCTCGCCTCGCACGGCATTTCCGGCATCGCCGGGGTGGACACGCGCCGGCTCACCCGGCACGTCCGCAACCACGGCGCGATGCCCGGCGCGTTCGGCCCGACACCAAACGACAATGCGCTCGAACGGCTCCGCGCCGCCGCGGCTGCCGAGCCGGGCACGTCCGGCGTCGATCTCGTCGCCGAGGTCACGACGTCGGAGCCATACACCGTCGGCGACGGCCCGTGGCGCGTCGTGGCCTACGACCTGGGAATCAAGCGCGCCATCACCACGAACCTGGGACGCATCGCCACCGTCGAGGTTGTCCCCGCCGGCACGTCCGCAGCCGAGGTGCTGGCCCGCGAGCCCCATGGCGTCTTCCTCTCCAATGGCCCCGGCGATCCCCAGATGGCCGGCAGCGTCACCACGGCGCTGGCCGACCTGCTCGGCACCGTCCCCGTCTTCGGCATCTGCCTGGGTCAGCAAGTGCTCGGCCTGGCTCTCGGCGGACGCACCTACAAGCTTCCCTTCGGACATCACGGCGGCAATGTGCCCGTGCGTGACGAGGCCACCGGGCGTATCGAGATCACCAGCCAGAACCACAACTTCGCCATCGAGTCCGGCTCCGTGCCCGGCGTCCGTGAGACGCACTTCTGCCTCAACGACGGCGCGCTGGAAGGCTTCGCCTGCGCAGACGTGCCCGCCTTCGCAGTGCAATACCACCCAGAGGCCAGCCCCGGCCCGCACGACTCGCGACACCTCTTCGACCGATTCGCAGACCTGATGTCGTCGTACTGGGGCGCGAAGTCTCCCGGCGGCGCACGGGCCGTGAGCGCCAATGGAGGAACGCGCTGATGGGCCGTCGCGACGACATCAACTCGATCCTCATCATTGGTTCAGGGCCGATCGTCATCGGACAGGCCTGCGAATTCGACTATTCGGGAACCCAGGCGTGCCGTGTGCTGCGCGAAGAGGGGTACCGGGTGATCTTGGCCAACTCCAATCCGGCCACGATCATGACCGACCCCGAGTTTGCCGACGCCACCTACGTCGAACCGCTGCATGCGTCGGTACTCGAAGCGATCATCGCCCGCGAGCGGCCCGACGCCTTGCTGCCCACCCTCGGTGGGCAGACCGCGCTCAACCTCGCCACCGAGCTCAGCAACAGCGGCGTGCTCGACCGATACGGCGTCGAGATGATCGGCGCGTCCGAGCAGGCCATCAACACCGCCGAGGACCGCGGCCTCTTCCGGCAGGCAATGACCGAGATCGGCCTGGTGTGCGCCCGCTCGGCCATCGCCCACTCCCCCGACGAAGCGCTCGATGCGGTCGCCGAGGTCGGCCTGCCGGTCATCATCCGGCCCGCGTACATCCTCGGCGGCGAGGGCACCGGCTTCGCCACAACACCCGAAGAATTCGAGTTGGCCGCGGCCGCAGGGCTCGATGCAAGCCCAATCAGCGAGATCCTCATTGAGCAGTCGGTCCGGGGCTGGAAAGAGTTCGAGCTCGAGGTCATGCGCGACCGCGCCGATAACTGCGTGGTGATCTGCTCGATCGAGAACTTCGACGCGATGGGGGTGCACACCGGGGACTCCATCACGGTGGCCCCCACGCAGACGCTGTCCGACGTCGAGTACCAGACGATGCGTGATGCCGCGTTCGCCTGCATCCGGCGCATCGGCGTGGAGACCGGCGGCTCGAATGTCCAGTTCGCGGTGAACCCGCAGACCGGCGAGCAGATCATCATCGAGATGAACCCGCGCGTCAGCCGCAGCTCGGCACTGGCATCGAAGGCCACCGGCTTTCCGATCGCCAAGATCGCCACCCGCCTTGCAGTGGGATACACGCTCGACGAGATCCAAAACGACATCACCGGCGAGACCCCCGCCAGCTTCGAGCCGACGATCGACTACGTCGTGACGAAGATCCCGCGTTGGGCGTTCGAGAAGCTGCCAGGCTCCTCGGGCGTGCTGGGTCCGCAGATGCAATCAGTCGGCGAGGTGATGTCGATCGGGCGCACGTTCCCCGAGAGCTTGCAGAAGGCACTGCGCAGCCTCGAGCAAGGCCGGTTCGGCCTCAATGCCGACCCCGGCGAGACCCAGTACGCCGGACGCTCCGACGACGAGCTGCTGTCGCGGATTGCCATCCCGACGCCCGAGCGCATCTTCGAGATGGGCGAGCTGCTGCGACGAGGCACCGACCCCGACGCCGTCAGCGCAGCGACGGGGGTGGACCCCTGGTTCGTGGACCAGATGCTCGCGGTGATCGAAGAACGCCAGGCACTCGAAGCCGTCGATGGGCCCGGGGCGATGGACCGCCGGGCGTGGCGACGCGCCAAGCAGCTCGGCTTCGCCGATGCCCAGCTGGCGTGGCTGTGGGGCGTGGCTCCCTCCGAGGTGCGCGCCGCACGGTTGCACGCGGGCGTACGTCCCACCTTCAAGACGGTTGACACGTGTGCCGCCGAGTTCGACGCTCGCACGCCGTACCACTACTCCACCTACGAGGACGAGGACGAGATCCGTCCGGGCACCAAGCCCCGCATGGTCATCCTGGGCTCGGGGCCGAACCGCATCGGCCAAGGCATCGAGTTCGACTACTGCTGCGTGCACGCCAGCTTCGCTTTGCGTGAGGCCGGCTACGAGACCGTGATGGTGAACTGCAATCCCGAGACGGTGTCCACTGACTACGACACCTCCGACCGTCTCTACTTCGAGCCGCTCACCTCCGAGGACGTCCTGAACATCATCGAAGCCGAAGACCCGGTGGGCGTCATCGTGAGCCTCGGCGGCCAGACACCGCTCAAGCTGGCATCCGAGCTCCCCGCCGAGCTGGTGTGCGGCACCCCGGCCGATTCCATCGACTTGGCCGAGGACCGCGAACGATGGAACGCGCTCTGCGCGCAGCTCGACATCCCGCAGCCGCCTGGAGGCACCGCGGTCAGCCCGGACGAAGCAGCGGCGATCTGCCACGAGATCGGCTTCCCCGCGCTCGTTCGTCCCAGCTATGTGCTGGGCGGCCGGGCGATGACCGTCGTGTACGACCACGACGAGCTGGCGCGCACCATGGACGAGCTGGCCACGTTCTCGTCGCTGGGCCGCGAGGGTGGATTGTCCGCTCAGCGGCCGGTGCTCGTGGACCAGTTCCTAGAGGACGCCATCGAAGTCGATGTGGACTCGCTTCGGGACAGCACCGGGCAGTGGATGCTGGGCGGGATCATGGAGCACGTCGAGCAGGCCGGCGTGCACTCCGGCGACAGCGCGTGCGCGATCCCGCCACAAAGCCTCAGCCCCGAGGTCCAGCAGGTCATCGTGGCCCATACCCAACGGCTGGCCGAAGCACTCGGCGTGGTCGGGCTGCTCAACGTGCAGTTCGCGGTCAAGGCCGGCGCAGTATTCGTCATCGAGGCCAATCCCCGGGCCTCGCGCACGGTGCCGTTCGTGGCAAAGGCCACTGGCGTACAACTCGCCAAAGCCGCCGCTCGGGTGATGGCGGGGGAAACCCTCGACGAGCTCGAGGCCGCCGGGGTGCTGCCCGCATGGGCTCGAGGGGGCCAGCTTCCCCACGGCATGCCACTTGAGGGAAGCCTCGCCGACGCAGCGGCGCCGGATGCAGCGACCTCAGGCGCCGGCGCCAATCGCCACCGCGCTGTGGTTCCGGGCCACGTCGCGGTCAAAGAGGCCGTTCTGCCGTTCGGCCGCTTTCCCACGGTGGACACCGTGCTGGGCCCGGAGATGCGGTCCACCGGTGAGGTCATGGGCATCGACACCACGTTCGGCCTGGCTTTCGCGAAAAGCCAGATCGCTGCGGGAGACGGGCTGCCGTCAAGCGGGACGGTGTTGTTGACGCTGGCCGATCGAGACAAGGCCGCGGGCGTCGAAGCGGCACAAATCCTGGCCGAACTCGGCTTCGAGATCGCCGCGACGTCGGGCACCGCGGCATACCTGCGCTCCGCAGGAGTGCGGGTGGGAGTCGTGGTTGCAAAGCTGTCGGGCGACGGCGGCGAGACCTCGCCCGGTGAGGATGCCACCCAGCTGATTGCCGCCGGACGCGTGGACCTTGTCGTCAACACCCCGCGTGGGCGCGGCGCCCAGCTGGACGGGCGTCACATCCGAGCGGCCGCTCGCGCCCACCACATTCCATGCCTGACAACCGTGGCTGCGGCACGCGCCGCGGCGGCGGGCTTGCGGGAATGGCTGGCCAGCGATCTGCGGGTGCGCCCACTGCAGGAGTTCCACGCTGATCTCGCCGAGACGTTCGGCCAGAGCCTTCGTCATGTCTGAGCCGATCCCGCCGGTTGACCTCTCGGTTCGCATCGGCAGCGTCGAGCTGCCGAATCCGGTGATGACTGCATCGGGAACTGCGGGATACGGCACCGAGCTGGGTGCCTATATGGACTTGTCCGAACTGGGCGCGTTGGTGACGAAGTCGCTGTCGTCATTTCCGTGGCCGGGCAATCCAGCGCCGCGCGTGGTGAGCGCACCGGCTGGGATGCTGAACGCCGTCGGACTGCAGAATCCCGGAGTCGAGTCGTGGCTCGAGCGAGAGCTGCCGCGCGTACTGCGAACCGGGGCGCGTGTGGTGGCGAGCATCTGGGGCCGCACGGTGGCCGAGTACGCCGCAGCGGCAAGCGCTCTCGCCGGAGCGGGCATCACCGCGCTCGAGGTGAACGTGAGCTGCCCGAATCTCGAAGGCCGCGGCGAGATGTTCGCGTGCGATCCTGCCGCGACCGCCGAGGCCCTCAGCGCCTCCGCAGCTGCCGGCGTGCCGCTGTGGGCGAAGCTCACTCCCAACGTCACCGACATCACCGAGATCGCTGCTGCGGCGCTGGGCGCGGGCGCCGAAGCGCTGACGCTCACCAACACGGTGCTCGGCATGTCGATCGACCCCGACACGGCTCTGCCCAGTCTTGGCAACGGAGGCGGCGGGCTGTCAGGGCCCGCCATTCGCCCTGTTGTGGTGCGCGCGATCTACGACGTGCGCGCAGCGCTGGGAGATGTGCCGATCGTGGGGGTGGGTGGCGTCGCCAATGGTTCGCACGCAATCGAGCTGATGGCCGCGGGGGCCTCCGCAGTGCAGGTCGGCACGGCGTCGTTCTATGACCCTCGAGCGCCGATCAACGTGCTGTTGGAACTGCGCGACTGGTGCTTGGGCCGCGGCATTGCCACCGCAGCCGAATTGACCGCGCGTGCCCACCGCGCACACGGGTCCCTCGGCCAACACGAGGCCCATCTCACACAGGAGTCAGAGCACCGCTGATGCCGTCACAAGCCTCCGCGCTGTTCCCACTGCACGCTGCGAACGCCGCACGGGATCGACTCGCGCTCGCGCTCGATGTCGCCGATCCGGCCGCAGCCGTGGAGCTGGCGCAGGCGATGAAGTCGAGCTTCGGCGTCATGAAGGTGGGTCTCGAGCTCTTCATCGCTGCCGGCCCCGACATCGTGACCGACATCCTGGCGACTGGGTGCCGCGTCTTCCTCGATCTCAAATTGCACGACATTCCCAACACTGTGGAGCGAGCAGCGAGGCGCGCCGGCGCGTTGGGCGTTTCGTATCTGACGCTGCACACTCAGGGCGGCGCCCAAATGCTCGCGGCCGGCGCTCGTGGCCTCGCTGCGGGTGCGGCCGATGGCTCCCGCACGCCGACCGTGCCGATGGCGCTTGGCGTGACGGTGTTGACGTCCGATCAAGACGCACCTGCTGGCGTCCTCGCCGAGCGTGCTGTGATGGCAAAGCGGGCCGGCTGCGGCGGTCTCGTCTGCGCGGCACCCGACCTCGGTGTCGTCAGCGATGCTGCGCCGGGACTGCTGCGAGTTGTGCCCGGAATCCGGCCCACCGGCGTGGCGGCAATGGACCAGGGTCGCGTCGCCACTCCGTCGGCGGCGCTGTGGGCTGGTGCGGACCTGCTCGTCATCGGTCGGGCGGTGACGGCGTCTGCCGATCCGAACGCCGCGGCGGCGGCGATCCTCGCCGAGTCTTTGGGGGCGCTGGGTGGCGCTTGACGCTGCCGGGGCGGTCCAAGGCCCCCGTTTGGTCGCAACTACACTGAGAGCATGAGTCCGCTGCCTGAATTGACCAATGAGCAGCGAGCCGAGGCGCTCCGCAAAGCAGCAGAGGCCCGCCGGATCCGAGCCGAGGTCAAGGATCGACTGAAGATGGGATTCCTCACATTTGAGGAGTTGCTGACCGAAGCTGATGCGATCGAGAACGTCGGCAAGCTCAAGACACTTGCTGCCCTCGAGTCGATGCCCGGACTGGGCAAAGTCAAGGCGCGCCGGCTGATGACCGAGATCGGCATCGCCGAGAATCGGCGCCTGCGGGGGCTCGGCGAGGGACAACGGCGTCGCCTCATCGAGCGCTTCTCACCGGGATCCGCTTCGGGCACATGACCGCTCCAGCGCCCGACGGCGCTGTGAATCCCTCCGAGGCGCGGGGCGTCACGCTGTACGTGGTCTGTGGACCAGGGGGAGCGGGCAAGGGCACGATCGTCGCGGAGTTGGTGGCCCGCGACCCGACCCTGCTGCTCAGCCGGTCGTGGACGACGCGTCCCCGCAGGGTCGGAGAGCCCGCTGAGGCCTACACGTTCGTGGCGGCGGAGGAATTCGACGCACGCATTGCGGCTGGCGGTTTCCTCGAGTGGGCTGACTTCTTCGAGCATCGCTACGGAACGCCGATGCCGCCCCGCGATCGCGACCAGGATCTGGTGCTGGAGATCGATGTCCAGGGCGCTGTCTCGGTGCGCAACCGCGACCCCGCTGCTCTGGTGATCATGGTGCTGCCGCCCAGCCGTGCCGAACAGGAGCGTCGCATGCGCCGCCGCGGAGACCCCGATTCGGAAGTCTTCCGCCGGCTCGCCAAGGCCGACGAGGAACTTCCGGTCGGCTATCGCATGGCCGACCTGATCGTCGTGAACCGTGACATCGGCAGCACCGTCGACGAGATTGCGGCCTTCGTCGGCCGCACTCGCAGCTCCCGATCGTCATAGGCGCAGCCCGCAGGCGCCGCTTTGCGCTCCTGTAGGAGCATCGATGCTGCCGGCTCCGTCGTTGTGGTCGGCCGTCTCGGTAGCCTGCGAGGTGCGATGAGTGAACCAACTGACACCATGATCAACCCGGGTTTCGAGGACTTGCTGTCCAAGGTGGACTCCAAGTTCACGCTGGTGAGCCTGGCTGCGATGCGGTCCCGTCAGATCAACTCGTATTACAACCAGCTCGAGGGCGGCATCGGTTCGGTCGTGCCCCCTCAGGTGGCTTCGGTGGCGCGCAAGCCGCTCTCGATCGCCTTCGAGGAAATCGACGCCGACAAGATCACCTACGAGCGGTTCGATCCCGAAGAACGGGCTCGCCTTGCGGCCGAAGCGTTTGCCGCAGCCGAGGCTGACGCCGCGATGCTCGAGGTCGTCCCCGACCTCGACGCCTAGGCGCACTCGCCTTCGGCCCGAGGGCGTCGGGCAGCACATCCTCGTACGAGCGACAGGCCGTACAGCTTCCTGGTTCCACCGTTTCCCAGCCCTACGGCTCCGGGGCCCTACCGCACGCAGGCGTGCGGGCGTACCCTTTCGCGGCAATGACGGAATCCGCCGGTCATCCGGCACCTGACCAATCGCCGGTCGCCGGTCGCCGGGTGGTGCTCGGCGTCAGCGGCGGCATCGCCGCGTACAAAGCGGTGCTGTTGTGCCGTCTGCTGGTCGACGCCGGCGCTCACGTCATGCCGGTGATGACCTCCGCAGCGCAGAAGTTTGTCGGCCGTGCGACATTCGACGCGCTCGCGAGCGAGCGGGTCCGCACATCGATCTTCGGCGAAGACGACCCGATCCCGCACACCACGCTCGGCCAGACCGCTGACATCGTGGTAGTTGCGCCGGCGACCGCCCGCCTCATCGGCAGCTATGCAGCGGGCATCTCCGACGGGCTGCTCACTGCAACGCTGCTTGCGACGCAGGCGCCAGTGGTCGTGTGCCCTGCCATGCACACTGAGATGTGGGAGCACCCGGCGGTTCAGCACAACCTCGAGGTGCTGGCCGGTCGGGGGGTTCACATCGTGGTTCCCGACTACGGCCGCCTCGCCGGTGGCGACATCGGCACAGGCCGCCTCGCTGAGCCGGCGACCATCTTTGACGCTGTGGGCGCAGTGCTGGCTGCGGGCTCGAATTCGGGCCACGGGCGCGGGTCCCCCTCTGCGCAGGACGACCCAGTCGGCTTGCACTCAGCCGGCATGGACCTTGCAGGTTTGACAGTGACGGTCACCGCCGGAGGAACCCGAGAAGCCATCGATCCGGTGCGGTTCATCGGCAATCGCTCGTCGGGCAAGCAGGGCTATGCGGTCGCAACCGCGGCACGAGACCGCGGCGCCATCGTCACGCTCATCACGTCGGCATCGCTGCCAGCGCCCGCCGGAGTCACCGAGGTGCGTGTCGAGTCCGCGGCCGAGATGGAAGCCGCCGTGCGCAAACGTTCCGACGCCGATGTCATCGTCATGGCCGCCGCAGTGGCCGACTTCCGGCCCTGCGATGTCGCGCCGCAGAAGATCAAGAAGGGCGACTTCGTCGACACCGACGTGGCACCCCAGATCGTCCTTGAACAGACCACCGACATCCTCGCCGGATTGGGTGCAGCCAAGCCACCTGGGCAGGTCCTCGTCGGATTCGCGGCCGAGACGGCAGACGTGCTCGACAATGCCGCCGACAAGCTGGCTCGCAAGAACCTCGACGTCATGGTCGCGAACGACGTCTCAGCCGACGGCGCAGGCTTCGCTCACGACACGAACATCGTGACCATCCTGCTGGCTGACGGCACCGTGCGCCCGATGCCGAAATGCTCCAAGCGCGAGGTCGCCGAAGCCGTGCTCGACGCCGTCGCCGCACTGCGCCGCTAGCTGCGCTCCTGCTGCGGCACGGCTCGGCCCGTCTAGCCTTGCCGCGCTGCGGCAATGGGCTGCTGCGATGGGCCGAACGACACGGAACGGGGAGCCACGGTGAGCCAGTGGACCTTCACCTCTGAATCGGTGACCGAGGGTCATCCGGACAAGATGGCCGACCAGATCTCCGATTCGATCCTGGACGCGATGCTGGCGCAGGACAGCCATGCCCGCGTCGCGGTGGAGACCCTGGTGACCACGGGTCTGGTCGTCGTCGCGGGCGAAGTCTCGACTGAGGCCTACGTCGACATCCCACGGGTCGTTCGATCGACCATCACGGGCATCGGCTACGACCGGGGCGAGCTGGGCTTCGACGGCAACACCTGCGGCGTCATGGTCGCACTCGACGAGCAGTCCTCCGAGATCACCGAGGGCGTCTTCGGCAGCTCAGAGGCCGCGGCCACTATGGACTCGATTCCCGATCAGGGCGCCGGCGACCAGGGGATGATGTTCGGCTACGCGTGCCGTGAGACCGACGCGTATATGCCGCTGCCGATCCATATCGCGCACCGTATGGCCGAGCACCTCACCGAGGCCCGCCGCTCGGGCTCCATCCCGTATCTGCGGCCCGACGGCAAGACTCAGGTCAGCTTCGAGTATCGCGACGGCGTCCCGATTGCGCTTCGGACCGTCGTGGTCTCGGCCCAGCATCACGAGGGCGTCGAGATCGAACTCATGATGCGCCCCGACCTCATGGAGCATGTCGTGGCTCCGACCTTGCCCGCCGAATTCGCCGACGACGACTTCGAGCTGTTGGTCAACCCGTCGGGAAGCTTCGTGCGTGGCGGCCCGGTCGCCGACGCCGGGCTGACGGGGCGCAAGATCATCGTGGACACCTACGGCGGCTATGCCCGTCACGGCGGGGGAGCGTTCAGCGGCAAGGATCCATCCAAAGTGGATCGCTCCGCTGCGTACGGCACCCGTTGGGTGGCCAAGAACGTGGTCGCGTCCGGTGCCGCGGATCGCTGCGAGATGCAGGTGGCCTACGCGATCGGACGTGCCGAGCCGGTGTCGGTCTTCGTGGATACGTTTGGCACCGAGCATGTCGACCGTGACGCCATCGCCGCAGCCGTCGCCGAGATCTTCGACCTGCGTCCAGCGGCGCTGCTCGCGGACCTCAATCTGCGGCGCCCGATCTACCAGGCCACTGCTGTGTACGGCCATTTCGGCCGGCCGACCGACGGTGAACTGTTCCCGTGGGAGTGCCTCAACCGGGTCGACGACCTGAAATCCGCGCTCGGCCTCTAAGAGGATTAGCGGATAGGCACTGACCTGCGGAAACACTGGTTTCGACTATTGGCCGGGGAGCGGCCTGACCAGCGCCTTTGCTGACGAGGTCCGATATCGCCCTCAATCTGCGCTAAAGACCGGCCACCTATCCGCGCGGCCTCTAAGCGTCACTCAGTCGACCGATCCAGACCCTGAATCGGGCGTTCTCGGCGCGCACCCGCCGGGCAGACTGCAGGGGTGCAGCGGGTCGTTCGGGTGTTGGTCGACGAGCCGGCCATCGACCGTGAGTTCCTTTACGTGCTGCCAGAGTCGCTGGCGGCTGGTCGGGTGCCGGTATCGGTCGGGACGCTGGTGCGGGTCGTGCTCAATCGTCGTCGTTTGCGCGGATGGGTGACCGAGCTGGACTCGGTTGCACCCGACGGCCTCGAGTTGAACGAGGTGAGCGGCATTGTGGGAGTCGGGCCGCCGCCGCACGTCGTGGAGCTCGCCGAATGGGCAGCGTGGCGCTGGGCCGGCACCAGAGCTCAATTCCTGCGTATCGCCAGCGCCGATCGAGTGGTGGCCGGGGTTCCGCCTGCGTCGGCCCGAGTGGCCAACGCCCCCAAGACGCAGACTCCCGCTTGGCTGACGGAGGCATTCGAGCCGGGCGGGGCTGCTGTGCGTGTCGTGCGCTTGGGGCCGTGCGCCGACGAGTGGCCGATCGTGGCTGCTGCGGTGAGGGGCGGCCGGGTGCTCGTGCTCGTGCCGACGGTGGCGTGGGCGGCGCGGCTTGCCGGACGGCTGCGTCACGCAGGTGTTGCCACTGCGCTGTTCCCTCGTGACTGGGCCAGTGCAGCCGGCGCGCAAGCGATTGTCGGCGCCAGGGCCGCAGCATGGTCGCCGTGCGGTCGCCTCGACAGCGTGATCGTGCTGGACGAGCACGACGAGGCGTACCAGTCCGAGCAGGCACCGACGTGGAACGCCCGCGACGTCGCCGTCGAGCGAGCACGACGTGATGGCGTTCGGTGTCTGCTGGTCGGGCCGATGCCTTCGCCGGACGCGCTCCGGGCGATTGGTGCACGCGATGGGGACGACATCGCATCGGCTGAACTTCTGCGCGCGCCGGCCCGGAGCGAACGCGAGGCGTGGCCGTTGCTACAGATTGCCGACCGGCGCCAGGACGATCCCGCAACGGGGGAGTGGTGCGGCACGGCGTTCGCAGAGTTGCTGCGCGGCGGCGGCACCGTGGTGTGCGTGCTCAATCGCAAGGGCCGAGCCCGGATCGCCTACTGCGCGTCGTGCGCAGAGCTGGCCTGCTCGCCGGCTGGTCGGGCGTTGGCGCTCGACGCGCAGCAATTTATCGACCCCGAAAGCGGCGATGTGCGCCCCGCGGTGTGCGAAGCCTGCGGGGCAACCCGCTTTCGCCGTGTGCGGGTTGGGGTGAAGGGTGTCGCCGACGAGATGGCGCATCTGGCGCGTCGCCGGGTCACCCAGGTGGTCGGCGAGTCCCCGGTGGCACCGTCGCACGACGCCTTGTACATCGGCACTGAGGCTGTGCTGCATCGAGTGCCGTCGGCGGATGCCGTGGTGTTCGTGGATTTCGACCAGGAACTCATCGCACCCCGGTACCGAGCCGCCGAGGAGGCCTTCGCTCTGCTGGTGCGAGCTGCGCGTCTGGTCGGGCCCCGTTCGGGCGGCGGCCGCATCCTGGTGCAGACCCGGATGCCTGACCATCCCGTGCTGGTCGCGGCAGCCACGGCCGATCCCACTGATTGGGTCGCCGCGGAGGCGCTGCGCCGATCCGAGATGCGCCAGCCCCCATCGACTGCGTGGGCGCTCGTGTCGGGCGCCGCGGCAGAGTCCTACGTCGAGCGGTTGTCAAGCTCGGCACACGCGGCCGCATTGGACATCGCCGGACCAGCCAACGGAGTGTGGCGCGTGCGCTGCGACGACCGAGGAACCCTCCTCGATGCACTGGACTCCACGCAGCGACCGCCAGGCAGGCTGCGAGTAGCAGTCGACCCGCTGCGAGCGTGACAGCGATCGCCTCAGCGCACCTGTGTCGCTGCCAGAAAGCCCCGAGGGCGCGCCGGTAACCTGCGACCGCAATGAATACGGCCTACGAGATCCGGCTCATGGGCGATCCGGTGCTGCGTCAGCGGGCCGCCGAGATCACTGAGATCGATGGCCGCGTCGCGCGCATGGTCAACGACATGCTTCCTGCCATGTACGAAGCCGAGGGAATCGGTCTCGCGGCTCCCCAGGTGGGCATCCAACGCCGTTTGTTCGTGTTCGACCTGTACGAAGGCGACGGTCCCCAGACGCTTGTCAATCCCGAGATCGTCGAGTCCGATGGCGAGTGGGCATATACCGAGGGCTGCCTGTCGGTTCCCGGCTTGACCTTTGAGATCGTTCGCCCCAAGCAAGTGCATCTCGTCGGCCGAGACCTCGACGGCAACGAGGTCAGCATCGAAGCCGACGAGTTGCTCGCACGCCTGTTCCAGCATGAGCTCGATCACCTCGACGGCGTCCTGCTGCTCGATCATCTGGAGAAACCCGAACGCAAGGCCGCCCTGCGGCAATGGCGCACCGGGCGTGCGCAACTCTCCGCGGGCGAGCAGGGACCACCGGCGGAATCCGGTTCGACACCGCTGGTGGGCCGCAATGGCCCGGCGGACTGAGCGCTCGCAGCCGCTGCCGCTGCCCCCGACGCGGCTACGCCGAGTGGCATTCGCAGGCACGCCCGACGATGCGGTCCCGACGCTCCGAGCGCTCGCCGAGTCCGGCTTCGACATCGGAGTGGTCGTCACCGGCGCCCCGCGCCGCCGCAGCCGCCGTGGCAGCGACACGCTAAGCCCAGTCGCCGCCGCAGCAGCCGAACTCGGCCTCATCGTCAGTCACGACGTTCGAGATCTCGCAGCCGTCGCCGCTGACTGCGCAGTTGTCGTCGCCTACGGCCACATCCTCGGCGCGGACCTGCTCGCCGAAACCCCAATGCTCAACCTGCACTTCTCCCTGCTGCCCCGCTGGCGTGGCGCAGCACCCGTCGAGCGAGCCCTGCTGGAAGGCGACGAGACGACCGGCGTGTGCCTCATGGCACTGGAGCCCACCCTCGACACCGGCCCCGTCTACTGGCGCCACGAGATTCCCATCGGCCCGACCGACACCGCCGATCTGCTGCGCCGCCGACTTGCACACGACGGCGCCCAACGCCTGGCCGCATCGCTTCGCGACGGTCTCGGCGATCCGGCCCCGCAACAAGGAACGCCCACCTACGCCCGCAAGATTACCCAATCAGACCGCGAGATCGACTGGACCCGCCCTGCCTCCCACATCGATCGTCAGATCCGAGCAGGTGGTGCTTGGACCCTCCTCGGCGACCAACGCCTGATCATCCGGCAGGCGACCCCGCTGCCCCTGTCGTCCGTCGCGCCTGAATCAAGCACCCGAGCTGGCGAGATCACCGGCGACGCAGTCGTCACCGCCTCCGGCCTCCTCCGTCTCGAAATAGTCCAGCCCTCAGGCCGCCTCCCGCTCCCCGCACAGGATTGGCTCAACGGGGCCCGTCTCGCCCCCGGCACCCGCCTCGGGACGGTTGAACCGCGCATAGCGTGACGCGATGCGAATCGGGCTGATCTCGGACACCCACATCCCTGAAGCTGCGCCGCAGCTGTGGCCCGAGGCCTACGCCGCCATGGAGGGATGCGACGCCATCCTGCATGCGGGCGACATCTACGACCTCTCCGTCATCGACCGCCTGAGCGAGATCGCGCCGACCTGGGCCGCCCGAGGCAACGGCGACGACGGCTCGTCAGGGCGCGACATACAGCCCGACCATCCGGCCCTCGCGAACGCCTGGGCGCACGACTTCGGCGGTGTGCGAGTCGGCCTCACCCATCACATTCCGGTGCCCGAGATGTCCTTCTACACCGTTGCCGATGCGATCGAGCGGCACTTCGGCGGCGAGCAGCTGGACGTATGCGTCTACGGGGACACGCACGTGCATCGCATCGACGTGCTCTCCGGAGTGCTGTGTGTGAATCCCGGGTCGCCCACGTTTCCGCGCAACCTCAGCGCCCAGCTCGGGACTGTCGGCTACCTCGACATTGTCGATGGCGTCGCGACCGCTTCGCTGTGGCAGCTCACGCCCGACGGCATCGAGCCCACCGAATCCTGGGATCGCGTGATCTGACATAGCTGGCGAGTTCGGCCCGCACGCCCCGGCCGCCAAGACCGGCCAGCACTAGATGATTAGTTCCAAGGGTTTAGTGGTCGTAGGCGGTGAGTGAGCGGCTGGGGCGTGTTCGGTGGTAGGTCTCGTTGTGCCAGATGGCGGCGGTGAGGGCGAGGAGCCGGGTGCCGATGCGCGCGGCGACGCCGGCTTTGGTGCGGCCTTTGTGGCGTTCGAGGCTGAGCTGGCCTTTGAGGGTCTGGATGATCGATTCGATGATCTGGCGCAGGGGCCGCAGGAATCTGGCGCCGGGCCGTGGGGCCTCGGATCGGGTGGCGGGGCGCAGCACGGTGATGCCGGCGTCGTTGAGGTCGGCTTCGAACGCTGCTGCGCGGTAGCCCTTGTCGGCGATGAGGGTCTGGCCCGGCCGGGCGATGCGGGCCGCGTCGATCATGTCGGCGCAGACGTCGCGTTCGTCGGCTTTCGCGCCGGCGAGAGCGAACGCGACCCGCAGCCCCGCCGGGGTGGCCACAAGATGCAGCCGCAGGCCCCAGAACCAGCGGGAATGCGACGCGCACCAGCCGTATTGGGCCCATCCCGCGAGGTCAGAGCGCTTTTGGGTCTCGCGGCTGCGGCCGCACTCGACCGGCGTGGAGTCCACCAGCCACACGTCGTCGTGCCACGACTCGCACTCGCGTGCGAGGCATCCCATGACACCGACGATCATCTCGGCGCTGCGCCGCAGCCGCTTGTTGTACCCGTCGCGGTTCGCCAGATACGGGAACCACGGCCGAAGATGCGCATGGGCGTAGCGCACGAACTGCGACTCGTTGTCATAGCCCAGCAGCGCCGAGATCACCGCCAAGGTGACCAGCTCCGCGTCCGACAGCTTCGGAGCGAACCCCACCGCAGGCCGCTGCGGGCGCCCACCCAGGGTTCTGCGCCAACAGGTCATCGATCCTCACATACAGTGCGGTCGCGAGGGTGACCCGAGTCCGGGCCCATGCTGAGAACCTCCAAGATCGAAGCGTGAATACACACCCCGAGCTTGGACACCCTCACCCCACAACCGGTGGACCCCACCCCTTTGAACTAATCATCTAGTGTTCCGCGAGCCCGCCCGCGCATGACGAGCGACGCGGCCGGGTGTTCTGGCACGCTCGAAGTAGGGGCGACAGCAGTGGCCGACGAGAAGGACGCGTGGCTGGCAGCAACCGTCGAACAGCCAATCGATGCCGACACCGAGATCGTCGATCCGCATCACCACCTGTGGGATTTTGCCGCAGGTACGTATCTGGTGCCCGAATTGCACGCCGACACCGGGGCGGGCCACAACGTCACGCAGACGGTGTTCGTTGAGTGCGCCGCTGGCTACCGCACGAGCGGCCCCGAGCACATGCGGCCCGTCGGCGAGACCGAGTTCGTGCGTGAGCAGGCTGCGATCTCGGCCGAAGCCGAGGGATCCACCATCTCGGCCATCGTCAGCTTCGCCGATCTGACGCTCGGCAATGCCGTCGAGGAAGTGCTGGCCGCTCACGATGAGGCGGCCGAGGGCCTGTTCCGCGGCATCCGCCACGCGAACGCCTGGGACGCCAGCGACCAGATCCAAGAGAGCCACACGAAGCCGCCGCCGGGCCTGCTGGGTCAGTCGGACTTCCGTGCCGGCTACGCAACGCTGGGCCGCATGGGCTTCAGCTTCGATGCCTGGATGTTCCATCCCCAAGTGGCCGACCTCGTCGACCTCGCCGCAGCAGTACCCGACACCCCCGTGGTGCTCGACCACCTCGGCGGCCCGTTGGGCATCGGTCCCTACGCCGAACGTCGCGACGAAGTGCGAGCGGTGGTACGGCCCGCATTGGAGGCCTTGGCACGCCATCCGCAGGTCACGGTCAAAGTCGGCGGCATCGGCATGAGCATCTACGGCGTCGGCTTCAAACGCCTGCCTCAAGCACCGTCCTCGGAGCAGGTTGCCGATACGTGGAGCGATGACATCCGCCATTGCATCGAGACCTTCGGCCCCGACCGCTGCATGTTCGAAAGCAACTTCCCGGTCGACAAGCAAGGCTGCTCGTACACCGTGCTGTTCAACGCCTTCCAGCGAATCTGTGAACAAGCCGGTTACACGAAGTCCGAGCGCTCCGACCTGTTCGCCGGTACCGCCCGCCGCTTCTACCGCGTCGAACCGTAGGTAGCGCCCCAGCAGCCAGCGCCGCTAGCGCATCCCAGAAGCGCCGTGGGGCAGCGTCGCCCACTGCGCATCGTCGTGCCCGTATAACAAGCGGCACCCGTCGTCATCGCGCAGCGACTTCAGCTTGCGCATTGACTCCAGCTGCATGTCGTGGTTGAAACCGAACGGCGGCAGCGCCATCTGATCGAGCACTGCTTTCCAGTAGACGCAGTCCCCGGTGAGCACCACCGGCCCGCTGTCAAGTTGCACTCGAAGCGACTGGTGCCCGGCGGTGTGACCGGGCGTGGGAATGCAGGTGACGGATCCGTCGCCGAAGACGTCGTGCTCGCCGTCGATGAGCAGCAGCTCGTGGCCGAGATCGAAGTCGGCTGGCTTGTACACCTCGTACTCGATCAGCTTCGGATGGTGACCGGCTTCCCACTCAGCGCGCTGGCAGATCAGCCGGGCGTTGGGCAGCAGCTCGGTGCCGCCGCAATGGTCGAAGTGCAGGTGGCTGAAGATGGCGAACGTCAGCTCGGCAGGGTCCACATCGGCGCCCTCGAGCCGGGCCGACACCTCCTCGCCGGCGGAGAACTCCGACGTGAACGAACGCGCCATGAGCGGGTAGCGGGCACCCACGCCGTCCTGTACCTCTTGGTGCAGGCCCGTGTCGAACACCAGCGTCTGGCCGCTCGGGTGGCGCACCAGCCAGCTCGGGATCGGCAGCCGCACGTCGCCGGGCGCGTCGGCAATCACCGAAGCCGCGGCAGTGGACAGCCATCCGCACTCCAAAGGAACAAGGGAGAGTCCGGCCATGGCAGCAATCCTTTCCGTCGGGCGTTGTGCCCGACGGGCAGCTTGTCAGATGCTGTGTCGCCCGCGCCTGCTCACGTGCTGTGTCAGCGGCGCACCTTGTCAGGTGCTGTGTCGGCTGCGCACCTTGTCAGGTGCCGATGCCGTGGTGCAGGGGGCGATGGTCGGGGAATTCCGCGTCTCGTCGGTCGATCTGCGACTTGAACGCCTCGCCCATGTCGTCGGTGTCGAACATGGCGGCGTTCCAGGTGGCGATGTACTCCAGCCCGTCGGCCACGGAGTGATCACGGCTGTAGTTCATGGACTGCTTGGTGCCCCAGACTGCCATCGGGCTCTTCGAAGCGATCTCGGCGGCCACCTCGTTGACGGCTTCGAGCATCGTGGCGTGGTCGTCGTAGACGGCGTTCACAAAGCCACGGTCCAGCGCCTCTTCGGCACCCATGCGCCGACCGGTGTACGCCAGCTCTCGCACGATGCCCTCGGGCACCAGCTTCGGCATCCGCTGCAGCGTGCCGACGTCGGGCGTCATGCCGATGTTGATCTCCTGGATGATGAAGAACGCATCCTGTGTGGCGTAGCGCAGGTCGCAGGCCGAGATCATGTCGATGCCGCCTCCCACACAAGCACCTTGGATGGCCGCAATGACCGGCAGCCGGCTGTGCTCGAGAACGCTGAACGAGTTCTGCAGCCGCAGCGCCGTTGAGCGGAACTGCGCCCGCATCCGGCTGGCGTGGCCGGCACTGGCCGAATTGTCCGGACCGTCCGGGCTGCCGAACACTGACAGGTCCATGCCCGAACAGAAATGCCGACCGATCGCGGACAGCAAGATGACCCTCGCATCGGTGCCGGCGGAGACGTCGTCGACGATCTGCGGAAGCTCGCTCCAGAAGGGGGCGATCATCGAATTCGCCTTCTCGGGACGCTTCATCGTGACGTCAGCGATGTGGTCGCGCACCTCAACGTCGAAGCAGGTGTAGTCGGTGCCGGTCATCTGGTCGCCCTCTCGTGGATCGGTCGGGGCACTAGTCAAGCGTGCCCATAGCGGAGCGACGCAGCCGGGGTTCAACATCGGCGCCCGCTTTCGCCGCCCAGCGGAACACCTCGCAGCGCTACTGTCGCCGGCCATGGTGAGTGGGCACGAATACGAGGCACCGCTCGATGGGCTGCGTGTCGTCGAGCTGACTATGTACGTGCAGGGACCGATTGGGGGCATGGCGCTGGCCTCCCTGGGCGCCGATGTGGTCAAGATCGAACAGGTCGGACAAGCGGACTACATGCGCAGCTTCGCCAGCGCATTCGGCGTCACCTTCGATGACCGCGGCCGGGAGTGGATTTACGCATCGCTCAACCGCAACAAGCGCTCCATTGCGCTCGACATCGCATCGGAGGCCGGCCGCCCGGTGTTCGAGCAGATGATCGGCCAGGCGGATGCGTTCGTCACCAACCTGCGCCAGTCCGGCCTCGAGCGCTACGGCGCGGATCCCGACACGCTGGCAGAGCTGAATCCGCAGCTCGTGTACTGCCGCGGCGGCGGCTTCGGGCTGCGGGGCCCGCTGGCTGAGGACCTGTGTCAGGACACGGTGGGCATGGCACACGCCGGATTCATGGACGCCATTGCGCCCACCGAGACGCCGACGTACCCACCCGGCTCGCTGAGCGACATCCTGACCGGAACCAACATGGCCGCGGCGGTCATGGCCGGATTGCTCAAACGTGCGCGCACCGGGCACGGCTGCGTGGTCGGGACCTCGCAGACTCAGGCGCTGCTGTGGCTGGCGGGTCAGGCGGTGGGCGTCGCCTCGAATCTCGGCGTGCGGATGGAGCGATTCGATCCCGGGAAATCCACGAACCCGCTCTTCACCGTGTACCGGACCTCCGACGGATGGATCGCAATCGCAGCACTGCAGGCCCCGCAGTGGCCCGCCTTGGCCCGAGCCGTGGGGCTCGAATCGTGGCTCGACGACCCGCGATTTGCCACATTCGACAATGTGGTGCGCAACCGCGCCGAGTTCGCCCCCGTATTCGCCGCGCACCTGC
The DNA here is from genome assembly GCA_963663635.2 of Acidimicrobiales bacterium. Classification (GTDB taxonomy): domain Bacteria; phylum Actinomycetota; class Acidimicrobiia; order Acidimicrobiales; family Poriferisodalaceae; genus Poriferisodalis. Next base: position 189,414 of record CAXXMY010000003.1, on the reverse strand, counting down.
GCGCCGACACCACCAAGTCCTGGTGGCGGGCCATCCGGGGCTGCGGAGTGTGGGTGTCGCCCGTGAACCGCCTCGAAGACCTCGCCGGCGACGAGAGCATTCTCGCCAACGAGTACCTGGTGACCTTCGATGACGGATTCATCGGCCCGCCCGCGGTGTTCGATGTGGACGAGTTTCGGGGCGCGCGCGGCGTCGCCGCCGACTACGGCGAGCACACGACGAGATCCTCGCCGAGCTCGGCTACGACGAACAGCAGATCCTCGAGCTGAAAGCCGTCAACGCAGTCTGGTGACAGCGGCCGCGGTGCAGCCGAACAGCCAGCATGAGCGCTAGAGCATCACGCCGAACAGCAGTGCAGCGAGCGAGCACAGCAGCGAGATGCCTGCGGTGATGCCTCGCTTGGCAGCGTTGTCGCCGGCGTTCTGGTGAATCAGCGCGAACACGCCCGACACGAGCACCAGCACCATCTTGATGCCGAGCAGCATCGACCAGCCAGAACTGGTCTCTGCGCTCGGAATGCTCAGCATCGACCACAGCCCGGTCGCCACGGCGATGCCGAATGCCGGCCACGCCACTCGTGAGAACGCCTTCGCTGCGACCTTGCCCGAGCCGGGGAACGCACGGCTCACCACCGGCACGACGGCGCCAACCACGATCTGCCCGCCGACCCATACGGTCACAGCGAGCACGTGCAGCGCAACGCGAACCGCGTCCAGATTGAAGGTGACATCGCGGAGTTCGTTCACAGGGGCCTCGTTTTGAAGAGTCGGTAACGGCTGGTGCGAGTATGTCGCGGCGCTGGTGCAATGTGTACCGCGACAATGGGAATCGGCACAGTCAGAATCGGCACAGTCAGAATCTGCACAGTCGCGTTCGGCAGCGGCAATGGGCTACGCGTTCAGCAGCTCGGCCATGTTGTCGGCGAAGAAGCGGTCAAGCACGTGGTTGTCGAAGCCTTCCAGCGACGAATTGAAGCGCCCGAGCGGATTTCGCCCGCCCTCGATATGGGGGTAGTCGCTCGAGAACAGGTACAGATCCTCGTTCGATTCTCGGATCATGGCGCCGACGTCCTCGAACGGATACGGCGTGAAGGCCATCTGCCGGGTGATCTGTGCCGACGGTGTCTCGCCCAACGCTGCGAGATCCGGCTCGGATCGCTTCCAGATCTCGACGGTTTGGTCGAGCCTGCGCAGCATCTGCGGCACCCAGCCGGCGCCGAGTTCGATGACGCCGCCACGCAGGTTCGGATGCCGCGCCAGTACGCCATCGAGCACCATCACGCCGACGAACGTCTCTGCTGCATGATGCAGGGCAACCATGTCCTTGCCGCGGACGTTCTCGCCCCCGCCGAGCCAGTCGGTGGGAACCGGTCGGCCGGTGTCCATCCACGCAGGCTTGATCTGCAGAGGCTCGCCGCCGACGTGCAGCACGAACGGCACACCTGCTTCGGCCATTCGTGCCCACACCGCGTCGAGGTCGTTGTGTCCGGGCGAGGCACCGCCGGCCGGGCGGTGGGGGATCCACATCGCGCCCAGCCCCAGCTCGAGCGCATGGTCCATCTCAGCTAGTGCCATCTGCGGATCGTCCAGCGGGAGCAGCGCCACGCCGATCAGGCGGTCGTCGTCGGCGCAGAACTCGGCCATCCCGCGGTTGTGGGCCCGAGCTGCGCCATACCGCACGTCGAGGTCGCTCTGTGGATTGAACGCCACGCCGACGCTGAACGTGGCGAAGACGAATTGCCGGGCGAACCCGAGCATGTCCAGCGCAGTCGCGCGTTCTCCGGCATTGAAGGCTCCGAGCGCTTGGTAGCCCTTCGGCCCTGCGATCAGGTCGTCTCCGAGCGCGGTCAGTTCAGCCACCGTCTCGGGGGGATGAGCGCCGGTCACAGCGGCCAACTCCAGATCCTGTGTCAAACGCCCCCCGTTCGAAAAGTCGATCTTGGGGAGGCGGTCACGAATGCCAGGGTCCGCGTGAGACGTCAGAAAATCCGGCAATTCCATGAGGTGGCTGTCGGCGTCGAGGTACGTCCGATGGCGCGCGTAGGTCATGCTCGAAGAGTAGTGAGCAGGAGCGCGACATATCACCGCTCGGGCTGTCGCGGGCGTCGCGGAGGCCGCCTCCGGGGCCGTCGGTAGTCTGCGGCGATGGCCGAGTTGCACGACTCGTCGACTGCGAGGTCGTTTGCAGCGAAGGTGTTGACCGTCTCTGACGGCGTCATCGCCGGCACGCGTGAGGACCGCAGCGGAGAAGCCTTGGAAGTTTCGCTGACGGAGGCCGGATTCAACGTCGTGGAGCGGCGCGTGGTGTCCGATGGGGTCGAGACCGTGGCGGATGCTCTCGTGGCGATGGCGGACGGCTTTGCGGGGCTGATCATCTCGACCGGCGGCACCGGATTCACCGAGAGAGACTTGACTCCCGAGGGCACTCGAGCGGCGATCGAACGAGAGGCGCCCGGCCTCGCTGAGGCGATGCGTCTGGTGAACCCGCTGGGCCGACTCTCACGGGGTATTGCTGGCATCAAGGGCCGTGCAATTGTGCTCAACACTCCCGGGTCCACGAAGGGTTGCGTGGAGTGCTTCGAGGCGGTGGCTGATGTGGTACCGCACGCGCTGGCGTTGCTTGCGGGAGAGCGCCTGCACTGATGGCTTCCGACGTCGCCGCTCGCGCCGATGGCACCGGGCCCGGTGACCCCGAACCAAGGGCCGGAGCAGGTTCCGACGCGTCGATGATGGCTGAAGCCGTACGTCTCGGTGAGTCGGTGCGGGGCACCACGGCACCGAATCCCTGGGTGGGCGCCGTGTTGGTCACAACGACGGGTGGAGTGTTCGGCGGAGCCACCGAACCGCCTCCCGGGCGGCACGCCGAGATCGTGGCGCTCGATGCAGCGCGAGGGGCGGGTTCGGACCCTGTCGGAGCCACGCTGTACACGACGCTGGAACCCTGCTCGCACACCGGACGCACGCCGCCGTGCGTTGCAGTGATCATCGAAGCTGGAATCGTTCGCGTGTGCATCGGCGTCGCCGACCCCGATCCGAACGTGTCAGGGCAGGGAACGACGGCGCTTTTGGCCGCAGGCATCGAAGTGGCCCAGGGCCTCGGCGACGTTGAGGCCTCGCTGCAGCCGTACCTGCACCAGCGGCGCACTGGTCGGCCGTGGGTCGTGCTGAAGCTCGCGGCCACACTCGACGGCCGTATCGGCGCGCCCGACGGAACTTCGCAGTGGATTACGTCGCCGCAGGCACGAGCCGATGCCCATGCGCTGCGGGCGCGCTGCGATGGAGTGCTGGTCGGCGCCGGCACTGTGCGCGCGGACAATCCCGCGTTGACGGTCCGTGACGTGCATGGCACCGATCCGCGCCGATTCGTTCTCGGATCGGTGCCGGCTGGCGCGGCGGTGCATCCCTGCACCGAGGTGAGCGGACCGCTTCGGGAGGTCTTGGCAGACCTTGCAAAGAACGACGTCGTCGAGCTGCTGGTGGAAGGCGGCGCGCACGTCGCCGGCGAATTCCACCGATCCGGGCTGGTCGACGAATACGTCGTGTATCTCGCGCCGGCACTTGCTGGTGGCGATGACGGATTGCCGATGATGGCGGGCCCTGGAATGGCGACGATCGCTGATGCCTGGCGCGGCGACATCACCGAGGTTCGCCGCGTGGGACCTGACCTGCGTGTCACTGTGATGTCGCCCGCAGACGTGGCACAGTGACGGCGCGCAGTGACATGCAGGGCTGAGGAGGCACGCGATGTTCACAGGAATTGTCGAGGAGCTTGGCAGCTTCGCTGGCAGCAATGGTGAGCGCTATCGCTTCGACGCCGAACTGGTGCTCACGGACAGCTCCGTCGACGACTCCATTGCGGTCAATGGCTGCTGCCTGACAGTGGTGGACATGGGGGACGGCTGGTGGGAGGCCGATGTCAGCGCCGAGACGGCTCGGCGCACAGCGCTCGGATCCTTGGCGGTCGGCGATCCGGTGAATCTCGAACGGGCGATGCGCTATGCCGACCGGCTGGGAGGGCACATCGTGCAGGGCCACGTCGACGGCGTCGCCAAGGTCGTTGCCCCCGGCCCGGATCTGCGAGTGGCCGTCGGCCCGGAGGGAGGTTTGCGCCGCTACCTCGTCGAGAAGGGCTCGGTGACGCTCAACGGCGTCAGCCTCACGTGCTTCGACATCACAGATGACGACGATGGCGGCTGCGAATTCTCCGTCGCGCTCATTCCTCACACCATGGCGATGACCACGATGGGCACGGCGCGGCCGGGTGATTCCATGAACTTTGAGGCTGACGTCATCGCCCGCTACGTCGAGCGGCTCACCGATCTGAGACTCGCCGAAACCAGCGCGCCATCAGGTGCGTGACGTACGCCTGCGAGCGGTTGATTCACTGGGCTCTGCTGTTGCACTCACCGCAGCGATGCTCGCAACGGCAGAATGGTTGTCCGCCTGTGACCGGGAGCCGTCTACGCGTCGTTGCCAATGAGCGACGGCCAATGAGATTCCTATGATCAACGCCACCACCGCCTCCGACGACACCGGGGCCACTGACCTCGGCGTGGCGTCGCCATTGGCGCCCATTCCCGATGCGATTGCCGCAATCGGGCGGGGCGAGATCGTGGTCGTCGTCGACGACGAGGATCGCGAGAACGAGGGCGATCTGATCATGGCGGCCGAGCACGCCACGCCCGAGACGATGGCGTTCTTCGTGCGATACACATCCGGAGTCATCTGCGCCCCGCTGCTGGGCGAACGGCTCGATGAGCTGGCGTTGCCGCTCATGGTGACGGTCAACACCGAGTCGATGCGCACGGCCTACACGGTCACGGTCGACGCGGCCGAAGGCACCACAACCGGGATTTCTGCCGCCGACCGAGCGCAGACGTTGAACATGCTGGCCAGCCCGAAGAGCGACGCGCACGATTTCAATCGACCGGGCCATGTCCTGCCGTTGCGCTACCGGCCCGGCGGTGTGCTCAAGCGTGCGGGGCACACCGAAGCGGCCGTGGATTTGGCGCGACTGGCCGGCTGCCGGCCGGCCGGCGTGCTCTGCGAGGTGGTCAATGACGACGGCACGATGTCGCGTCTCGGCGACCTGGTCGAGTTCTGTTCCGAGCACGGCTTGCTGCTCATCTCGATCGCCGACCTGATTCGCTACCGGCGCTCCAACGAGCGGCTCGTCGACCCGGTGGCCCAGGCACGCATTCCCACGATCTACGGCGAGTTCACCGGGCACGTGTTCCGCGACTTCGACGACACCGAGCATCTGGCGCTTACCTACGGCAGCGTCATGGGCTCAGAGCCGGTGCTGGTGCGGGTCCACAGCGAGTGCCTGACCGGCGACATCCTGGCCTCGATGCGGTGCGACTGCGGTGCGCAGCTCCATGGCGCGCTCGAGGCCATCGCCGCGTCTGGAGCCGGTGTGCTGGTGTACCTGCGAGGTCATGAGGGCCGCGGTATCGGCATCGGGCACAAGATCGCTGCGTACTCGCTGCAGGATCGTGGCCGCGACACCGTGGACGCCAATCTCGAGCTCGGCTTGCCCATCGACAGCCGTGAGTACGGCATCGGAGCGCAGATCCTGGTGGAGCTCGGCGTGCACAAGATGCGCCTGATGACCAACAATCCCAACAAGATTGGCGGGCTGTCCGGCTACGGGCTCGAAATCGTCGAGCGTGTGCCGACAAGTTCGCCCGCCAATCCGCACAATCAGGCGTACCTGCGCACGAAAAAGATGCGCATGGGCCACCTCATGGATGACGTCTCGAGCGAGATCGGGAATGCCGACGACGTTGAAGACGGAGAGTCCCAAGGTCTCGGCGAGATCGCCGCGAGCTGAGCCCCGCGCGCTCGCTCGTCCCTTCAGCGACGAAGGCTCAGGGGACGATCTTGGAGATCGGCATCTCGATGATGTCGGTTGCGCCGCGCTCGATGAGCTCAGGGATGAGCACGTTGATCTCGTTCTTGGGAGCGACCGTCTCGACTGCGTAGGCGTCGCCGCCCCACAGTTCGTTGACCGTCGGCGCCTTCATCGACGGCAGAACGGCCACCACTGCGTCGAGGTGCTCGCGGGCCACATTGAGCTTGACCAGCACTTTGCCGCGGGCGTCGAGGACGCCGTCGAGGAGCGTCTTGAGCTGCGTCATGGCACGGCGCTTTGCCGGGTCGTCGTATGCGGCCCGGTTGGTGAAGATCTCGGTGTAGCTCGTGAGGATCTCGTCGATGATCCGCAGTCCTGCAGCGCGCAGCGCCCGCCCGGTCTCGGTCAAGTCCACGACGGCGTCGACGATGTCGGGAGCCTTGGCCTCCGTGGCGCCGTAGCTCAGTCGCACGTCCGCCAAAACGCCTCGTTCCGTGAAGTGGCGGCGGGTGAGCTCTGGATACTCGCTCGAAATCCGCACCCCTTCGGGCAGGTCTTCGAGCGTGTGGTAGCCGCTGTCGTCCGGAACGGCGACCACGATCCGAACCGGCCGCGACGTGGCCTTCGAATAGCGCAGTTCTCCGAGCGAGATCACGTCGCTGCTGGTTTCCTCGATCCAGTCCCGGCCAGCGATGCCGAGGTCGAACAGTCCGTCAGCCACGTACGAGGGGATCTCCTGAGGCCGCAGGATGCGCACGTCGTCGATGCGCGGATCGTCGACCGAGGCGCGATAGTCCACCGCTGAACTGCGCCGTACGGGCAGGTCGGCGTCGGAGAACAGTTGCAGGGTCGCCGCTTCGAGCGATCCCTTCGGAAGCACAAGCTTGAGCACGGGCCGCAACGGTACCCGCGGTGTCTCACCGAGCCGTGTTGATTTCCTTCGGCAGGTCTCGGCCTCTACGCCTCGGCCTGGCGCTTATGAATCTCGACGTACGTCAAACGGATCTGCTGCAGTGCGCCCATGAGCGTCTCGCCGGCGGGCAACTGGTCACCCAGATTCTCCACGAGCAGACCGAGGGCATCGATCGGCAAGCGAGCCTCGGCGAGATCGGGCGGGTCAAGTCGCAAGTGCAGTGCCGCCAGCTCGAACAGGCCCATCATGTGGTTCTGCACGATCTCCGCGGCGGGCACCGACGTCAACTGCTCCTGCGCTTCCCGCAGCTGTGCCTCCATCTCGGCCAGCTCGATGGGATCGAACGGCTCGCCGGTTCGAGGATCGATCGGCATGCCAGTCTCGGGATCGACCTCGAGGCCGCCCTCGTAGACCTCGGACGGTTCGCTTTGCCCAGCCGGTGCGGTGCTGGGATCATCCCGGGGAACCTCGTGCTCGCCCGAGGGGGTCCACAACGTGCTCATCAGCAACCTCCGCAGATCGGTCGGCCGTCCGGCGCCGCGTCCCACACGCGCTCCGCGCGGGTTGGCCCACAGCGTGGCACGCACCCAGCGCTGTTACCCTACGCCGCTGACAACTGGAACAAGCGGGGTCTCCACCCCACCGGGCCGCCGAGAGGCGCGTTTCGGTACCGGGCTCGCGCCGGACGCCGCACGGACGAGGAGCGTCCTTTGGACAAGCGAGTACGGCCATAACACGCGCCACGGACGATGACGCCCGGATCAACGAGGACATCAGAGTCCGCGAGGTCCGTCTGGTCGCCCCTGACGGTGAGCAGATCGGCATCACCGCGACGCCTGAAGCACTGCAGATTGCCCGCGACATGGATCTTGACCTCGTGGAGGTGGCCCCCAACGCTGCCCCGCCGGTCTGCCGGATCATGGACTACGGCAAGTACAAGTACGAGGCCGCGCAGCGAGCGAAGGAATCGCGGCGAAAGTCCTCGCACACCGGGCTGAAGGAGATGAAGTACCGGCCGAAGATCGGCTCGGGAGACTTCGGAACCAAGACTTCCAAGGTCTCCAAATTTCTCGAAGAGGGTCACAAGGTCAAGGTCACTGTGATGTTCCGAGGTCGCGAGGTGTTCCACCCCGAGCTGGGAGGCCAGATTCTGGAACGGGTCGCCGAAGCCGTGGCTGACGTCGGCAAAGTCGATCAGTTCCCTCGGTTGGACGGACGCAACATGACCATGCTGCTCAGCCCGGATCGAGCTTCACGCCAGCGTCGCAAGGCCAACGACGCTCCCGCCGACTGAACGTCGCAGGGCGCGACGACGCGAAACCGCCGTCGCAGTGGCAGGCCAGCCAAACACACGCCGTCGCCGTCAGCGACAACCAAGCACACGCCGTCGCAGCGAGCGACAGACACGGAGAAACCATGCCCAAGATGAAGACCCACAGCGGCGCCAAGAAGCGCTTCAAGACGACCGGCACCGGCAAGCTCATGCGCCGCAAGCGGAACCGCAATCACCTGCTCGAGAAGAAGTCGTCGGCACGAAAGCGACGGCTGGCGCTCGAGGGCGAAGTCGCGCCCGGCGACCGCAAGCGCGTCAACCGAATGTTGGGGCGCTGAGCGTCCTCGCCGCGAGAGGGAACCAATCATGGCAAGAGTCAAGCGATCCGTAGCAAGCCGAAGCCGTCGCAAGGCGACGCTCGACAAGGCGAAGGGCTACTACGGCAACAAGAGCAGGTCATTCCGCGCTGCCAACGAGCAGGTCATGCACAGCGGGCAGTACGCATTCCGCGACCGCCGTGCACGCAAGGGCGAATTCCGGCGGCTGTGGATCCAGCGCATCAACGCCGCTGCTCGCCAGAACGGCACCTCCTACAGCCGGCTCGTGCACGGACTGGCGACGGCCGGCATCACCGTCGACCGCAAGAATCTGGCGGACCTCGCCGTGGCTGATCCGGCGGCCTTCGCTGCCATCGTCGAGCGGGCCGAGGCGGCCCTCGAAAGCACAGCCGCCTGAACGCATCGGGGCCGGTCACGCCGTCGAAAGCCGCGCTGGCGCGGCTTGCTCGGCTTGTTCGCGATCGGCGCCAGCGCGACGCAACAGGCCTCGCAGTCGTCGAGGGTCCCCGTGCCGTTGACGGCGCGTTGGCCAGTGGCGCAACGCTCGAGGCCGTCTTCGCGCGCCCGGAGCTGGTGTCTCGATACGAAATTGCCGGTGCCGATGAAGCTGGTGCCGGCCATCCCGATGCGAAGCGACTGGGCGAGGGGTATCGCGACCGGATCGGCGCCGTCTACGAGGTTCCCGCCGAGGTGCTTGATCCGCTCGCGGACGCCATGAACCCGCAAGGTGTGCTGGCGATTGCTGAGTTCGAAGATGCGGAGCTGCCTGCTGCGGTCGTCGCGGAGCGTGTCGTCGTGCTCGAAGCGGTGCGCGATCCGGGAAATGCGGGTGCGGTCGTTCGAAGCGCCGTCGCCGCGGGGTTCGGCTCGGTGATCGCGACCGAGGGCACGACTGACCTGTGGAGCCCCAAGGCACTGCGTGGTGCTGCCGGGCTCACGTTCGGTCCCGCTGTGTGCCGTGGACGTCCCACGGCGGAGATCCTCGATGCTCTCGGAGCCGCCGGACATCTGCGTATCCGAGCCGCACTCGACGGGGACACCCCGCTGGAGGAGCTGCCCAAAGTTCCGCGCATGACGCTCGTGGTCGGCAACGAGGCCCATGGCCCGACGGCTGACGCCGTCGCCCGCACCGACATTGCAGCGACGATCCCGATGCGCCATCCCGTGGACTCGCTGAACGTGGCTGTGGCCGCCGCCGTGCTGATGTACGCGATGAGGCCACCGTCGTGAGCAAGCCGGCCAATTGGGATAGCGCCAATTGAGATCGCTATGGCACCGCGGTCTCGTACCCTGCCTGCCGTGAACGGCCCGGCGACCGAAGCAGGACGCGACACGCTGCTGGCCGATATCGGCGACGCACGCGCCCGCGGGCTCGCCGCTGTCGCAGCCGCAGCTTCGGCCGACGAGCTGGCCGAGGTGGAGACGACGCTGTTGGGGCGCAAGGCCGCTCTCGGGCAGATCAAGCAGACGCTGAGATCGTTGGCCCACGAGCACCGTGCCACCGTCGGCCGGGCGCTCAACGAAGCGCAGCAAGCGCTCCGAGAGGCCCACACCGCCGCGGCCGACGGCCTGGCCACGGCCGCACGCCGCGAACAGCTGCGCAACGAGCAGCTTGATCTCACGGAGTCTCTGTCGGGCCCGGGGCGGGGACACCTGCACGTGGTCACCCAAACCACCGAACGGCTCGAGGATGTCTTTGTCGGCATGGGCTTCACGGTGTCCGAGGGGCCTCAGGCCGAGACCGATTGGTACAACTTCGAGGCGTTGAACCTGCCGGCTGCACACCCCGCGCGCTCGATGTGGGACACGCTGTATCTGGATCTGGGCGAGCGGTCCGAGCTCGGCGACGGCGAGGGGGGAGAGGCCTCCAATGTGCTGCTTCGCACCCACACCTCGCCGGTGCAGATCCGGGTCATGGAGGTGCAGCCGCCGCCGATTTACACCATCTGCCCGGGCCGGGTATTCCGCCGGGACACCGCTGACGCCAGCCACATGCCGGTCTTCCACCAGATCGAGGGACTGGTTGTCGACCGCGGCATCTCGTTCACTGACTTGGCTGGGACCTTGGAAGAGTTCACGTCCGCGTACTTCGGCAAGGCCATCTCGTCTCGCCTGCGGCCCTCGTACTTCCCGTTCACCGAGCCGTCCGCCGAGTTCGACATCACCTGCGTGCTCTGCGAAGGCACGGGCTGTCAGACCTGCCAGCGCACCGGTTGGATTGAGCTGGGCGGCTGTGGGATGGTGCACCCAAACGTGCTCTCCAACTGCGGCATCGACTTCGAGGAGTGGACCGGCTTCGCATTCGGATTCGGCATTGACCGGCTTGCGCTGATGCGGCACGGCATTGACGACCTGCGCGACATGTACACCAACGACATCCGTTTCCTGGCCCAATTCTGATGTTCAGTTCTGATGCCGCTGCGGCGGCAGGGGGTGCGCAGGCGGTGACGCCGCGATGAAGGTGCTGTTGAGCTGGCTGCGTGAGTTTGCGCCGATTGAGGGCGATCCCGCCGAGCTTGCTGACCAGATGAGCGACCTCGGCATGGCAGTCGAGGAGATGCGGGTGCTGCCGCCGCTCGACGGCGTGGTGGTGGCGCGCGTTGCCGGTTTGCGACCGCACCCCAGCGCCGATCGCATCCAGCTTGTCGATGTGGATCTGCCCGGCTCCCAGGGCGCCGGCGCCGATGGTGCGCTGCAGGTGTGCTGCGGGGCGTTCAACATGTCCGTCGGCGATCTCGTGCCTCTCGCGACGGTGGGCTCCACCATGCCGAATGGCATGGAGATTGGCGAGCGACGTTTGCGCGGAGAGCTGTCGCAAGGAATGTGCTGCTCGGCCGCCGAGCTGGGCCTCGGTACGGACCACGAAGGCATCATGATCCTGCCCGACGGCATGGAGCTCGGCGCTCCGCTGATGGACCAGCTCGGCCTTGCCGGCGACGTGCTGTACGACCTCGAGATCAACCCGAATCGTCCCGATGCGATGTCGGTCGCCGGTGTCGCCCGCGACCTCGCTGCACGTTTGGGAGTGCCGTTCGAGATGCGGAGACCGGTCGTCGACGAGAGCGACCCCGACGTTGCATCGGTGGCGTCCGTCGAGATCGTTGACGCTGACCTGTGCGGCCGGTTCGGAGCACGCGCTGTGCGCAACGTCTCGGTCAGCGTGTCGCCGTTGTGGATGCAGATGCGGCTTGTGCTGTGCGGGATGCGACCGATCAACTCGGTCGTGGACGTCTCGAACTACGTGATGCTCGAATTGGGAACGCCGAATCACACCTACGACATGGCGCTCGTTCCAGGCGGGCATCTGGGCACCCGGCGCAGCCCGAGGGGCGAGACCGTGGTCACGCTCGACGATCAGGAGCGTCCGATGCACGCCGGTGACGGGTTGATCATCGACCGCGACGATCAACCCATCGGCATCGCCGGCGTGATGGGCGGCGCGAGCACCGAGATCAGCGAGAGCACCACTTCGGTGCTGGTTGAGCTGGCCTGGTGGGACAGCCTCTCGATCACGCGCACCTCCCAGCGGCTGGGCCTGCGCTCAGAAGCCTCGATGCGCTTCGAGCGCGGCACCGATTTCGAACTCGTGCCCACCGCGCTGGATCGATTCTGTGAGCTGCTCAACGAGGTCACACCCGGCGGGGTTGCGGTTTGCCGCGGCCGGATCGACGAGCGCGGCAACCTGCCCGCCCCGCCGAAGGTGGCGGTCCGCCCCGCCCGCATCAGCCACTTGCTGGGCCAAGAGTTCACTGCACAGCAAGTTCGTGACCTGCTGGAACCAATCGGCTTGCAGTGCGCCCCCGAATCTGGCGCTGGGGCGTCACTCGAGGTGACGGTGCCCAGCTTCCGTCCCGACGTCGCGACCGAAACCGATGTCGCCGAGGAGGTCGCCCGTCACTACGGCTACGGGCGCCTCGGCCGCACCGTGCCGCGTTCCCCGACCCCTGGAGCGCTCAGCCCGGCGCAACGGCTGCGCCGCGAGCTTCGGCGAGTGCTGGTCGGAGCCGGCTTATCCGAGGCAATGCCCAACCCGTTCCTTGCACCCGATGCGCTGCACCGTGCCGGAATCACTGGCTCGGATCCGGTGCGCCTGCTGAACCCGCTGGCCACCGAGGAATCAGTGCTGCGCCCGTCATTGCTTCCTGGCTTGCTGGCAGCAGCCGCCTACAACGAATCACACCGCAACGACCGGGTATCCCTCTTTGAGGTGGGTGTCGTCTTCGCGCAGCCTGGCGCCTTCAGCGCAACGTCGGCCGAACACGCTGGCCCTGACGGCTTCCCCGTCGAGACCGAGCATCTTGGTGCCATCTGGACCGGCGGCGAGGCGGCAGACGCCGTCCGCTTGTGGAACCTGATCGCAACAGCCTTCGGGATCCACGCCACCCTCGTCAACACAACGGATCTCGACGCAATGCACCCCGGCCGCGCAGCGCGCGTCATGCTCGCCAGCGAGCAGGCAATCGGGATCGTCGGAGAGATCGATCCCGGCGTGTGCGAGCGCCACGGCATCGACAGCCGTTGCGCCTGGCTGCAGCTCGAATTGGCCCCCTTGCTCGCAGCAGCCGCCACGGCATCCGACCGGCCGTATCGCTTGGTTTCCACTTACCCGTCAAGCGACATCGATCTCGCCTTCAGCGTGCCCGACAGCGTCCAATCCTCAGAGGTTCGCCACACGCTGCAGGCAGCCGGCGGCAACGAACTCCGTTCTGTCGAGCTCTTCGATGTCTACCGAGGCGATCAGATGGCCCCCGGCACCCGTTCGCTGGCCTACCGCCTGCGCCTGCAAGCCGACGACCGTACCCTCACCGACGAGCAAGTCGCCCAACTCCGCCAACGCTGCATAAACGCGGTCGAAGCCACCCACGGCGCCGCACTTCGCTAATCCCCCCCACCCCAGCAACCCCGGGCAGCGATCCGACCCCGTGCGCGCCGGTCGAACAGTTCTGTCCCGGGCAGCAGCGGTTCAGTAGCCCAGTTCGACGTACACCGGCCCGACCAGTGCCTCACCAGCAAGCCGAAGCGCCACATTCGTCGTGACCCGATCGGCCAACAGCACCAGGCCCATCTCGGGCGTGTTGCCAATGTGCGGCGTAATGAGACAGTTGGCCATGCTCCACAGCGGATGACCGGACGGCAACGGCTCAGGGTTCGTCACGTCCAGCGCCGCTCCGCCGATCTGTCCCGAAGCCAAGGCTTCCACTAAGTCGTCGCTGACGATGTGGCCGCCACGCGCCACGTTCACGATCCAGGCGTGATAGGGCAGCGCCGCGAGCTCGGCGGCACCGATGATGCCGGCCGTCTCAGGCGTGAGCGCCAGCGCGAGCACCAGCACATCGGTGCCCGGCAGGATGTCCGCCAGTGCGTCGGGCCCGACGACTTGGGCAGCACCCGGCATTGGCTGAGGGTGATTCCGCATCACCGTCACGTTGCAGCCGAACGGGCCCAGCAAACGCAGCAGCGATTCGGTGATGCCGCCGCCTCCCAGAATTGTGACTGACGCGCCGAGCAGGTTGCGCCCCTGCGGTGCTTCCCAGCGTGATGCCCGGGCGTAGGTAGCCATGCCCCGCATGCCGGCCAGCGCCAGCATCAGCGCGTGCTCGGCGACGGGCTCGGCGTACACGCCCTTGCCGCAGTACCACTCGACGTGAGGTCGAGCGGTGACGATGTCGATCACGGGTTCGATCCCGGCATAGGGGAGTTGCACCCATTCGATGCCGGGGTTGGCGTCCACCAGATCCCCAATCAGCTGCGCTTGGGTCGGCTCAGCCCACGCGAGCGCCGTAGCCGTTTCTGGTGCGCTCACCGTGCCGCCGGCCCGCTCGACGGCCTCTACGAGCACCGGCCGACGCCAGCAGTCCGGCTCGACGGCGACGCGCACGCTCATAGTGCGCGCCGTCGGCCGCTTCGCATGCGACACACGTCCCGACCCCTCAGCGAACGTCGGCAGCGAGGCCGCCGTCAGGTGCGATGATCTCGCCGGTCACGAAGCTGGCCTCGTCGCTGCACAAGTACAGGCACGCGTTGGCGATGTCGGCTGCCTCGCCGAGCCGCCCGAACGCAGCCACGGCGGCGTCGGCCATCGCCTCATTTTGATCTGGATCGGAGGTGTCGACTTGGGTCCAGGTTGCGGGGCGGCCACGGTTCGTGATCTCGGCCGCCACGGCTTCGGCCCGATCTGGGTTCAGATCGGCCACGACCACCGAAGCGCCCTCTTGGGAGAAGCGCAGAGCGCACGTCCGGCCGATGCCTGACGCACCGCCGGTGATCACGGCGACCTTGCCGTCCATGCGACCCGCCGAGCTGCTTGACGCCGCTCCATGCGGCGCCGTGCGTTCGTTTTCTGGCATTGCCCCCTCCTGTTGTCGTGCACTCGTCGTTGTGCAGTATCGGCTGGTTTGATCTGCTCGCTCGTCGCCTAGCGGCCGGCGGCCATCACGCCGCCGTCAGGGAAGATGATCTCCCCGGTCACGAAACTGGCCTCGTCGCTGCACAGGTACAAGCATGCGTTGGCGATGTCATCAGGCACGCCCAGGCGCCCCAACGGCGTCTCGCGTTCACGTGCGGCCACCCAGCGCTCGTTTCCGAGCACGGCTCCGCTCATCGATGTCTGGATGTAGCCGGGACCCACGGCGTTGACGCGAATGTCGTAGCGACTCAGTTCCAGCGCCGCGCACCTCGTCAGCATCCACACGCCTGCTTTCGAGACGCAGTAGTCCGTGCTGCCCTTCAGTACGTTGGTGCCTGCGATCGACGAGATGTTGACGATGGCACCGCCGCCGGTCTCGGCCATCTTGCGGGCCACGGCCTGGTTGGTGAGCATCACGCCGGTGAGGTTCACATCGAGCACCCGCTGCCACGACTCAAGCGACTTGTCGATGAAGAACATGTCGCCCCGGTCGAAGCGGTCGTTTCCGGCTTGCTCGTCGATCTCGCGGCTCACGTACCCGGAGTGCGAGATGCCCGCAGCGGCCACGCAGGCATCGATGCGCCCGAAGGCATCGACAGCGGCCTGCGCCATTGCGTCGTTCTGTTCCTGACTCGATGTGTCGACGGCGACAGCGACAGCGGGGCGGCCCATGGCAGTGATCTCTTCGACCACGCTGGCTGCACGATCCGGATTGAGGTCGGCCACCACAATCGAGGCACCTTCAGCAGCGAAGCGGAGTCCGCATGCCCGCCCGATCCCCGAGGCCCCGCCGGTGATCACCGCCACCTCGCCGTCCATGCGGCCCGTTGCGTTGTTGTTCGATGCCATTGCCCCTCCAGCGATCACGTCGGCCCTGACCTCGAATCACAGCCGGGCTCGACTCGTGCGCCCAAGATCATGCCCCACCTGCGCTCGCGGGGTCGGTTCGAAACGCCTGCCGAGCCGAGGTGCGTCAGTTCGGGCCGCCCACCCGAGCCGTGAGTTCCTCGCGGCGCCGGCGGATGAGCCGCCAGGTGACGCGGCGCTCGGTGGGGGAGATGCCCATGGCCTGGCGGATGGTGGCCTGATTGACGGACTCAGGAGCCGGTGAGAAGCCGATCTCGGCGGCCATCCGCACGCCGTTTCGGGCGAAGAAGGACGAGGCGATGCGCTCAAATTGCGCGAGCACCTCCATGTCGGGTTCCAACTCGCCGATGACGGAGTTCAGGTACGCGAAGTTCTTGACGAACAGCATCAGCTCTTTGGGTATGCGCGCCCCGTTCGCCAACAGGCCTGAGATCAGGGCCCGGAACTCGGCGGTGAATTCTTCCTCTGTCAGCTCCAGCGGATCGAAACCCGGTCGGTCGAGTTGCAGGTCAGCGATGACTCGTTCGGGATTGCTGCCAGGACCGAACGCGCCCAGGTCCGACATGCCGTCGATCTGTGCGCGCAGATCACCGGTGATGAGACCGACGACGTACCGCAGGAAGGCGATGCGCCGGGCGCCCTCCAGGCGTCCGGTGATGCCGAAGTCCACCAGGCCCACCGTCGGCGGGCGACTGCCATCCGCAGCAGCGTCGACGAAGACGTTGCCGGCGTGGAAGTCGCCGTGGAACACGCCCGACAAGCACGCCCCCTCTAACAGCGCGTCGAGCATCTGGCGAAAGATCGCCTCGGCCTCGCCTTCGGCAAGTTCGCCAGGCTGAAGATCGCTGAGCGGCCGGCCTTCGACGCGGCTCATGACGATCACTCGCTCGGTAACGGCGTCGAGGCGTGGCTCGGGGACCTGCCAGCGTCCGGGCGCCGTGGTGTGCAATGCGCGCTCGACCTCGAACAGGTTGGCCACTTCGACGCGAAAGTCCAGTTCTTCCGAGATCGTCTCGGCAAAGAGTTCCACCAGCGCAGGCGGATTCGCGAGCGCTGCGATAGGGATACGGCCCACCAGCTTGGGGGCAAGCCAGGCCAGCACCGTGAGGTCTCGCTTGACATGCCGGCGGATGCGGGGCCGCTGCACCTTGATCATCACCTGCGAGCCGTCCGCCAGCGTGCCTTCGTGCACCTGTGCGATGGAGGCCGCGGCCGTCACCTCGCTGCGGAGGTCGGAGAATCGCTGATCCAGCGGACCGAGCTCGGCCTCGAGGATCTTGCGGATTGCCGGCCACGGCTCGGCAGGAACCCGGTCGAGGCAGCGACGGCACTCGGACACGAGGGCGTCGGGGAAGACACCTTCACCGGCCGCGATGAGCTGCGCGAGCTTGATGTACGCGGGACCCAGCTTTTCTGCAGCGCGACGCAAGCGCCGGTAGATGCGCACTCGGCGCTCATCGGCGTCGAGCCGTCGATCCAGCAGGCGCCCCGCGTACACCGCCCACCCGATCCGTGCCGCGGTGATCACCAGCCGTCCCAGCGGCGGGAACTTCGGGCGCACGATCAGCTCTGGTACTTGCGCTCTGATGGCTTGGCGCAGCGGCGCCACCGATGCGAGGTACCGGTCGTGCTCAGCGGAGGCCGCGTTGTTTGCTGGCAGCCGTTCGGGCGGGAGCGTCCCGGCCGCGAAGCGATTGTCCTTCGGGCGCTGGGGAGCCGATCCGGGCGGGTGGATCACGAGGCGCATCCGAGCCGGCCCCCAGATCCCCATCGTGAGCGGCTTCCACTCCACCGGATCGCTCAGCTCAAAGCTCTCTACTCGTTCGACGAAGGCTCGGAGCGCCTCTTGGAGCTCTGCCCGAGCGAGGAACGCGCCCAGACAGTGGTGTGCACCGCTGCCGAAGCCGAGATGCGGCTGATCGCGGGGCGCCAGGTGATCGAATTCGTACGGATCACGCGCCTGCTCATCCGGCGCCTGCTCATCGAGCGTCGCACCGTGTGAGTCCGTGATGCCGTTGTGCGGGGCGTGGGCACGGTCTCCGTTCGTCGCCGCATGCGCCGGGCAGCCTCCAGAGAGGCTTGCGGCGTGCAGCCCGACCATGATCGTCGTGCCTGCGGGGAAGGCCAGCCCGTCCACGACGACATAGCGAGTTGCAATCCTCGCCGCGATTCGGACGGCTCCGATGTAGCGGAGCGACTCTTCGACGAATTGGGGGATCCGCGACGGATCCGCTCGCAGCGCCGCATACTGCTCGGGCCGGTCGGCCAGCACCGCCAGCGTCGCTCCCAGCTGGTTGCGAGTGGTGTCGGTGCCAGCGAGCAGCAGCGCCTCGACCATGCCGATCAGTTCATCCGCGCTCAGCCGATCCCCATCGTCGGAGACCGCGATCAGCTCTGACAGCAGGTCGTCCGCGGGCGCCTGCCGTCGCCGCTCCAGCAGGTCGATGACGTAGGTCGCCAATTCGGCTTGCGCCGCGGCGATGTCTCTCAGCTTGGCCATCACGGCGGCTGCATCACCGTCGAAGAGACCAAAGATCGTTTCGGCCCATCGGCCGAAGGTCTCCCAGTCGTCGTCGGTCACGCCCAGCAGCCGGCAGATGATCGGCACCGGATACGGGCTGCACAGCTCACCGACGACCTCGCCGCCCCCGGCAGCGACGAGCGGTTCGATGAGCGCCGCGGCGTGCTGCGCCATGAACGGCCTCAGGCGATCGGCTGCCGCCGGGGTGAATGCGGGTCCGAACAGCCTGCGCAGCCGGCGATGGTCGTCGCCTTCAAGCGAGAGCACGTTGGGCCGTGCCCTACGCGACACGGTCGCGCCGTCGCTGTCGTCGCCTGGAGTGCTGCGCTGCACGAGCGCCATCAGCGCGGAGACGTCGACCGACGGGTTCTCCATGCCATCGAGCATCGAAACGCCCGCCAGCACCGAGATCCAGCTGGGATCGCGCAGGATCGTGCGGGCTTGGCTGTAGCCGTGCACGAAGAGCCCGAACGGTGTGCGCACCACCCAGTCGCCGGTGCGGTTGAGATCGCGGCTCATGGCCACCAGATCGGCGAAGTTGCCGAACGCAAAATCTGCGAACGGAATGGCACCTGCTTGGCCAACCGACCGCGTCGGCAGTGGCGCCGTCACCCGGGTCGTCGCGGCAGTCACAGCCCCTATCTCATCACGGGTTGCTGACGGTTCCACCGCGCGGCCTCGCGAGAGTTCAAGAATTCGGCTCGCCGGGCACAATGAAACGGTGCGTGCACTGACCCGCTGGTCGATCGTCGTCGTTGTCACCGCGCTGGCGGTGGTTGGTTGCTCGGTGCGCGAGTCGACTCGCACCGGCGGCCTCATCGCTCCCGTGAGCACGTCCGCTGCACCGGTGGTGGTCGCACCAGTGGTGACGGTGGTCGCTTCTTCGGCGGTTGCCGAGACGGGCCAGGTCCGCGCCGAAGCCGCCGAAGTCTCTCCGACGACGTTGCCTGCCGCAGCGATCTCCGACACCGCGATCTCCGACACCTCGAGCGCAGACACCGCGAGCGCGAACGACTCCGAGGACACAGCGCCGGCAGCCGTTCCCGTTTCGGCCGACGTCTCGGCCCCCGAGACCGACGCGAATCCGGAGGCCTGGGCGTTGCAGGTCTTGGACGCCGCCGAGCCGCGCCACGGCTTCGACGAAGGGCTGTTGCATGTCGAGTCATCCTCGGGGACGACGGTCTGGCCGGTCGTCGTCGCAGCGACCCCACAAGCGCGTTCGGCGGGCTTGATGGGCGTCGAAGACTTCGATGCGCTGGGGGGATACGCCGCCATGGTCTTTGTGTTCGACGGGAACACCACTGGTGCCTTCTGGATGCGCGATACGCCGCTGCCGCTGCGAATCACCTTCGTCGCTGCCGACGGGAGGGTGGTCTCGGGTGCCGACATGGTTCCGTGCCTGCCGCCGACACCTGCGGGAGACTGCGCGCGCTATCACGCCGATGGTCCGTACGTGTTCGCAATCGAGCACCCGCTCGGCCCGTCGTTCGACCTGGGCCTCGCTAGCGCCACGAACATCTCGATGGACTTCTGATGCGACACCGACGCCCACTACGCTGCCCTCAGTACCCGCACGCTGCGGCGAGCCCTTCGATATCGACCTGTCAGGAGCTGAACGAACGCCATGCTGAGATTCGTTGAAGAGATTCTCCTGTTGCTGCTGCGCGACGACGACGGGAAGCTGATTCATGTCCCCGAGCGCACGCTGGATCGAACGATCGCCGGCGCCGTGCTCATGGACCTGGCCATGGAGAACCGGGTCGACACCGATCTCGAGAAGCTCATGCTGATCGACGCGACACCGGTAGAGGACGGCCTGCTGGATCCCACCTTGGCGCACATCGCAGCGCAGCGTGAAGAGAGCGATGCTCGCTACTGGGTCGAGCACACCGCAGCGCGCGCCGAGGGCATCCGCGAAGAGGCGTTCGCCAGGCTTGTGGACCACGGCATTCTCGAACGGCACGACGACCGCCACCTGTGGGTGTTCCGGTCACGCCGCTACCCGGTGGTCGACGGCACGGCCGAGCGCGAGGTGAAGCTTCGGATCATGGGCGTGCTGTTCAGCGATGAGATCCCCAGCCCGCGTGACATCGTCATCATCTGCCTCGCTGATGCCTGCGGAATCTTCGGCGAGCTGCTCTCGAAGACTGAGCTCGAGCAGGCTGCGGCACGCATCGAGCAGGTGCGTAAGCTGGACCTGATCGGTCAGGCCATGACCCAGGCGATCCGCGACATCGAGATGTGGCTGGCCAGCTCGACGGTCAGCCGCTTCATGCTCTAGACGCTTCGGCGCAACCTCGCGGCGGCGTCTGAGCCCGCGAGCGCCGAATCATTCTTCGAGTGTCTCACTGCCTCGGTACATGGCCTGGCGGCGGACACCGCTCACGTAGGTCTGCACGGCGTCGTCGGCGGGAGTGCGCTCGGGGTCCCAACGTCCCCAGTGGATGAGCTGGTCGAGCTGGTGGCGGTAGCGCGATTCGGCTCGGCGGTGCGGCCATCCGATGGGAATCGTGGCGATTGGGGTGAGCGCATCGGGCACGCCCAGCAGATCGCGCAGCTCCCGGGCCGTCGTGTCCTCTCCGCCCCCGCTCAGCCATGCCGTGGTGAGACCGTACGCAGCTGCCGCGAGGTGCATGTTCTGCGCTGCGGCGCCGACCGAGGCGAGCAAGATCTTCTCGTTGTTGGTGTCGTACTCACGAGCCCAGCCGTCGTGGTCGCTGACCGGGTACGAGTCGACCCAGCGGGGATCGCAGAACAGCAGCACGATGGCCAGGGAGTTGTGCAGCCAGTGCTTCTTGTGGACGTGGGGAAAGCCGCGGCAATGCTCCACCAGCCGGTCGGCCTGGCGGACGAACACATCTGAGACGGCGAGCACATCAGCGCGTTCTGCTGCGACGACGAAGTGCCAAGGTTGGGTGTTCGCGCCTGAGGGCGCCCAGCGACCGGCCTCACAAATGCCCTGCAGCACCTCGGTGGGCAGTGGTTCCGGCGGCGGCTCGAAGCTGCGAACGGAACGCCGCAGCCGGATCACTTCCATGAGCGAATCGAAGCGTGTGGCTGTCAGATCAGCGTTGGACGGGGTGTGCGCAGCCATGTGCGCAAGCTACTTGCGGCTCACGAGATGAGCGTGTTGGTGAGCTACCTGAGACCGCGCTCGGCGGCGTTGCGGGCAAGCCGCACGACTCCGTACGAGAGCGCCTCGGGGCCACCGAACACGGTGAGTGTCAGGTCCTCATGGTCCAGCCGGTGCCACGCCAGGAAGCCTTCGACCAGGGTGGGCAGCGCATCGGGTTCGAGCAGGATGCTTGCGCCGCCCATGCGAGCCAGCAGAGGACCGCCCGCCAGGCCGTCGGCGTACACCACGCCGGTCGCAAGGCCGACGCGGTCGTTGTCAAGGCACGTGCCTTGACCGTTGACACCGGACCGCAGCGCGTAGGTGGCGATGCGGACCGCTGTGTCGTAGCGGTCCGCGCCGCCGATGCGAACGACACTGAAGCCCATCTCGGTCAGTTCGTCGATGACATCATCCGAGACGGCGCTTGGGCCACCGGCAACG
Organism: Acidimicrobiales bacterium; assembly: GCA_963663635.2. Lineage (GTDB taxonomy): Bacteria > Actinomycetota > Acidimicrobiia > Acidimicrobiales > Poriferisodalaceae > Poriferisodalis. Next base: position 167,687 of record CAXXMY010000003.1, on the reverse strand, counting down.
ATGATCTGCTCGATGCTGCCGTCAGTGAGTGCGGCGGCGAAGTAGGTCCGCACGCTGTCGGGCAGCGAGTCTCGGCGCGTCAGCAGCAGCGGGTGCGGACCTTTCGCGGCGATGGGCGCCAGCGCCAGTGCGTCGGCGTATTCGGTGCCGGTGGCCAGCAGGGCGGTGCGCAGCGATGTGCCGCAGAATTCGGCAGCACCGCCCATCGTGGCGATGACTTCGGAGGAAATGGACACTGACGTGGCGTAGCGGTCGGCACCGCCGAAGCGCGTGACGCTGGTCACCGACGGCAACGCAGCGATCGCAGCCTCGACCTCGGTCGAGACTGCGGCCGGTCCGCCCACGATGTACACGTACTTGATCTTGTTCTCGGTGAGGAATTCCCTGGTGAAGTCGGTCATGTCGTTCGGCTCGACCAGCAGCAGCGGGGCATTGTGCGCTCCGGCGAGGGCTGGTCCTGAGAGCGCAATCGGGCTGAGGACCGTGCCGGCAAGCGCCGACGCCGTCAGCGCGTCGGGGAATGCCCGGCCCGAGGCGATGATGACCGTGTCGACCTTGCGCATGTCGGCCGGCAGCGAGGTGTCTCGCGCAACCTTCCGGAGGTAACGCTCGGCGATGAGCTTCGCTGTCTCGAAGCGATCAGCGCCGCCGATGCGTTCGACGCGGATGCCGCTCCGTCCGTCCCCGGAGTCGTCATCACGTTCAACTGGACCGCCGCCACCACCACCGCCACCGCCACCGCCACCGCCACCGCCACCGCCACCGCCACCGCCACCGCCGTTGTCCCCGTTCCCGGGCGGGGTCGTGCCGCGGGGACCGCCGTCAACCTTGTGGTTGGCATCGTCGGACATCGCTGCGTGAGCGCGGTCGGCGGAGTTGCCGACGAGGTCGGTAATGGTCCCGGACAGGTTGCTCGTTGGGATGCTGACGCCGTTGTTGTCCGAATCGCCGGGCTGGACCGTGTAGCTGAACATCAGGGTTGTCGTCCCGACAGCGTTGTCGATGTTGGCAGGGCCGCTTCGGTTGGCTCGCTTGTTCGACGTGCCCACGGTGATGTTGATGAAGGGCGTCCCGCTCACGATGACCGGCTCGTCAAACTCGACTGTGACCTCGATCGTGTCGCCCTTGCCGTAGGTGTTGTCGCTGTTCGGGGGCGGGGTGCTGGAGATGTGAGGTGTGCCGCTCACCGTCGGGGCTACGCCGTCGACCTTGTGCCCGGCCTGATCGGTGAGTGCCGGAACACCGAGGAGCGCGTCTGCATTGTCGTCTGTGGCGCGGATACTGCCGCTGTTCAGGTCGATGCTGGTCAGACTCACGCTGACACCATTGGTGTCCAGGTCGTCGGTCATGACCGTGTAGCGGAAGCGCAGTGTGCTGGCGTTGGTCTTGGAGATGAAGTTGGCCTCCAACGGTTGGAGGCCGACGACGATCGGCAATTTCGGAGTTCCGCCTACGTTCACCGATTCGCTGTACATCACATCGATCAGAATGTGTTCGCCTTTGCGGTATGTGCCGAGCTTGGCAGGCGTGCTTTCGATCGTCGGCTCCTGCATGATCCACGGACCGCGCGGAATCAGCGTGCCATCGACCTTGTGATCGCCGTCGTCGGTCAGTGCGCTGTGGTCGAGGGTCGCGTCGTTGCCCGGCAAGTCGGTGATCGTGCCGTTTGTGCCGTCATTCGCATGGAGGCTGTTGGCGTCGATGCTGATGCCGTCGGCGTCGCTATCAGCGTTGGGGTTTCCCTCGACGATGTAGGTGAACATCAGCTTCGTCGTGTTGTCACCATTGGTGCGGCCGTCGCCAAGCTGGAAGGACGCGTCCTTGTTTGTCCCGCCGATGTTCAGGCCAATCTTGGGAATGTCGGTCACCGCCACCTTTTCGGTGAACGTGACGGTGACCATGATGACGTCGCCGAGGTGATACGTCTGATCGCCGCCGGGCGATGGCGAGGTGATCTCGATGTTTGACACCGTCGGCGCCGTTGTGTCGACCTTGTGACTTCCCGCATTGGTAATGCCGCTATGCGCGATCGTGCTCTGCGAGGTCAACGCGGGATCGTTGCCGACGAGGTCGGTGATGGTGCCTCTCAAGGTGTCGGCGACGATGCTGATTCCGTCGCCGTCGTCCTCGTCCGAGCTGGACACTTCGTATTCGAATAAGGCCTCCCGAATGCCCGCAGTCGAGCTGTAGCTGTCGGGCTCATCCCAGATCGCTGATCGTGTTGTGCTTCCGATTGTCAGATCGATGCTTGAGCCGCCGGAAGGCGTCACTGCTTCGCTGAATGTGACCTTGACAACAATCGGCACTTCGTTCGATGTCGAATGCACGCCATACGCGTCGTTGCGATATGGGGCATCGGTGCGCGGCGGCGAGCTCATGATCTCGACGCCAGTGACCGTCGGAGCGACACCGTCGACCTTGTGGTCGAGGTCGTCGTCGAGCCCTGAGTGGGTGATCGTCGCCGGATTGTTCTGCGGATCGGTGAGGGTCGCGTCGCGCATCTGCAGACTGTTGGCGTTGATCCCGGTCCCGTCCGCATCCAGGTCGTCATCTTCGACCGTGTACTCGAAGATCAGCGTGTCCCCGCTCTGTCCGGCGTAGTCGGCGTACTTGGTACCCGATCGGATCCGCAGGGCGATTCGGGGATTGTCATCGTCGTCGACGTCCCCGTCGTCGAGTGCGAGCACGATCGGATCGTCGAAGGTGACCTCGACGGTGATGATGTCGCCGAATTTGTAGGTGTTATTGAGCTGTGGTCCTTGGCCGATGATCTCGACCGTGTCGACGCCTGGCGGCACAGCGTCGACCTTGTGACCGGACTGATCGCCGAGCGCGTTGTGCGCCAGCTGGGCGCGGTTGCCGGTCCGGTCCTTGATAATGCCGCTGACGGCGGTGGTCGCATTTGTCTCAAGCTCGATGCTGATGCCGTCGTCATCGTCGTCGCTTGAGCCGACGGTGTACGTGAACACCAGCGTGCAGGTGTTGTTGTCTGGTTCGTCGCAACCGGTTGACGATTCCTTGTACCGGGCGTTCCGGTTGTTGCCTGCAGGATTGTCTTGGTCGTCGCCGACCTGGAGCTGCAGCGTCGGCACGCCGGTGACGTCGACGTCTTCGCTGAAGTCGAACTCGATCGTGATCTCGCTGCCTCGGCCGTACGTGTCACCACCGTTGGGGGGCGTGCTCGTGATGCGCGGTCCGCCGCTGATCGTGGGCACGATCGAGTCCACAGTGTGGGTGTTGGGGGCCTCGACGGCGTCGTGGTCGAGGATTGCCTCGTTGCCCGCCCTGTCGGTGATGATGCCGTTGTTCTGGCTGATGCTGTTCTGCCCGATACTGATGCCGTCGGTGTCTTCTAGGTTCTCCTCGACGGGGCCATACGTGAACACGAGCTTGCGGTTGCTGGCACCGCTCCCCCGTGCGTACACCGCGTGCTTGGGGTCCCCGCCGATATTGACCTCGATGTACGGCTTGCTGTTGCCATTGTCGTCATCGACGTAGACGACCTCATCGAAGGTCACGGTTACGTCGATGTTGTCTCTGGCGAGGTACTTGCCACCGGATCCCGAACCTAGCGACGTCACTGCGACCGACTCGACCTCTGGCGAATCGGTCTCGACCCGATGTCGAGCCTGAATTCCTAGTCCAGTGGAGAAACTCCGATCCGCATCGAGTGTGTCGTTCGCGTTCCTGATGCCGCCTCCGCTGATACTGCCTGGCGGTGCTCGTACGCCATCGGGGTCGTCGTCGGGGGAGTAGACGTTGTAGCGGAAGACCACTGTCTTGTCGTCGTTGTCATCGTTGCTCGCCGTCTGGTCGTAGTACGCCGTCTTGGTGACCGTCTGGGTGCCGGAACCGAGCTCGAAATCGAGTGACGGGTTTCCTGAGACCGACACTGGGTCGTCGTATGTCACCGTGACGTCGATGTGGGAGCCGGCGCCGTAGTAGGTGCCGCCGTTCGGCGGTCTGCTGGTGATGCTCAGACTGGTGATCTTCGGCGACCCGCTGTCCACCTTGTGCCCGCTCAGATTGCCGAGCGCTGTATGGGTCAGAATGGTGTTGTTGCCGTCGTCGACAGCCACGATTGCACCCGGAGCGTTGCTGTCCCGCAGGCTGTTGGCATCGATGCTGATGCCGTTGGTGTCCTCGTCGCCGGCCTTGACCGTGTACCCGAAGTACAGCTCCGAAGATCTGTCGCCGCGACCGCTGTCGTACGCGGCGTCCACCACATCGTCGCCGATCCGGAGCTTCAGCAATGGCGCGCCACTGACGCTCACCGGTTCGGTGAAGGTCACCTTGATGGTGATGGTCTCGCCGAACCCGTAGGTGTCGCCCGAATCCGGCATGCTGGTGACATCGATGGAATCGACCATTGGATCGCCCGGCACGGCTTGACCGTTCGATTTCTGGTACTTCAGCGGTTTCTCGAAGACATCCGCGTACCACCAGTAGACGGAGGCATCGTCGACGGCGGTGATGACGCTGTCGACATTGCCCTCTGTGATTGCAGCGCTGCTCGGTGGGTCCGCAGCGGGGTCGAAGTAGGTGAACATCCCCTGAGGCACGACGATGCCGTCGCGGTCGACGTCGTCGGAGGTCACTTCGTAGCGGAAGAGCAGGCGTGTCTGGCCTGATCCCTTCCAATACTTGGCGAACTTCGTACCTGCGGTGCGGTTGCCGTTGTCGTCTATGCACTCGTCCCCCTCGATGTCAGGATCACCCTTGAGCTGCCCTCGGTACTCCTCGATCAGATCGGTGCGATCTGGGAAGTCCTTATAGAGACTTTCGAGACGACCACCGCTATTTCCCGGAGATTCCGGTTCGAGCTCTTTGACCACTCGCGGCGTGCAATTCGCGAACTCGATCGCCAACCGCAACAGGCCGTCGTGGACCGTCACAGGCTTGACGAACTCGGCCCGCACGATGATGTACTCACCCGTCGTGTACGTCGTGCCGTGGGCGGGCTCGCTCACGATGCGCGTTCCGTAGCTCAACATGTGGGCGGGCGATCGACACAGGACGACGAGGTCCTCATCATTCGGGTCTGCGGATTCGCAGTTCTCCGCTGTGTGCGCGGCCGGCCGGTCTTGGGAGCCGTCCACGAGATGCTTGGCGACCGTCGGGTCGCCTCCAACGCTGGCGAGGTAGTCGGCTTGCGCCTCAAGGCCCATGAAGTGGCGCGTCGCGAAGGGGCCGCCGCCGAGCGCACGTATCGTGCCGCCGTTCACCTGCCCGTCGTCCACGCTGATGCCATCAGTGTCGGTGTCGGTGCTCTGGACCGTGTACGAGAAGTGAAGCCTCGACCGCGGAATGTTCGGCTTGACCGTTGGCGCGACATAGTTCGCTTGCCGCTGTTGCCCGCCCACATTGATCCGGATGGACGGCCTGCCGGACACGGACACAGCGTCGCTGAACTCGATGCGAACCACGATCTCCTCGCCGACGTAGTACGTGTCGCCGGTGGACGGCTCGCTCATGATCTTGGGCGGCTTGATCACCGTCGGCGAGCCGGGCTCATTGGGGTGGAACACGGCCTTGTGCGACACATCCGAGCCGCCGCAGGGGCCGCTGATGTTCTGGAGCGGTACCTTGGGCTTCAGGCCAGCAGGGAACTCGGGGCGATTGTCCTGGCTGTAGTCCTCGGCGACGATGGAGTTCGCCGGGATGTACACGTCGGGCGTAGCGGAATTGCCGTCGCTGTGTCGGTCGCCCGATTTCAGGACGTACTCAAAGGTCAGCGTTGTCTCCGGGTCTCCCGCGGGGCGAGGAACGACGACAGCAGGCTTCGACTGGCCACCGAGCATGAAGCGCACATGGAGTGGCTCGAGCTCGGTGGGGCTTACCTCGCCTTTGGTAGCGTCCGCCGTGAAGCCGCCCTCGATCTCCTCTTCGATGTCGTCCCAGAGGTCGCCACGCACGCCGTAGTAGCGAATATCCAGGCTGAATTTGGCCTTGATTCGGATCTTGTCGCCCGTCCGATACGTGTTGCCCGAGGACGGTCCCGAGTCCGACGACGTAGTGTCGAACCAGAGGCCGCCCGGGACGAGGTACATCTCCGTTGGGCGACCCGGCAGCTCATTGAGCTGATTGCACGACAGGTCAGTAGAAAACCCGGGCAGGTCTGCTGGGTTTGGGAACGCCGCCGCGGGATCGCTCGCGGGGGGTGAGATGACCGCCAGCGAGGCAGCGGCAATGACGACCGCGGAGACGGCGCAGGCCCGCCTCCAGCGTCGGAGCGCGACTGCCCGAACAGGCACGACGAGGCACCCGCCGGAGCGGCGGGATGTCGGTGTGATCGCCTCCGGCAACGGGGCCTCCTGCGGTCAGAAATGCGTGCCGTCACCGACGGCGTGCGACAAAACAGAAGTACCGCACTTTCGTCCCGAATTGGTGGACCCTCGCCTCAGGATTGTGAACCGTTCGTGACCCAATTGATCAGCGGTTTCGACCAATTCGTCTGCGAGGTTCTACAGTCGCGTCATGGCGGGTGACGAGAACGACCACGACGGCCTCTCACTGGCCGAATTGGATGCCGCGTACACGGCGATCATGGGCGAGATCGTCGCCACCGGCGTTGCTCCCCACTACGCGGAGTTGGCACACACGCTTGGGGTCGAACCGCTGCGGGCCAAGGCGCTGATTGCCCGCATCATCGACCTGACGCCGGGCTGGCTGCACCCGGGCACTGACTACATCGCGTCGTTCCCGCCGTTCAACAATCAGCCCACGCAGTACCGGGTCAGCGTCGACGGCGAGCAGCGCTGGTTCGCTCAATGCGGCTTCGAGGCGCTGGCGGTTCGCTGGCTGTTCCCCGGCCAGACCGTCACGGTCACCGCGCCATGCCTGGTTGGCGACGAGCCGCTGCGGATCGAGATGCGCGACGACGAGGTCCTGTCGGTCGAGCCGTCAACCATGGTGGGCTACACCCGCAGCCAGGTCGGCGGGGACGCTGCCAACCGACCTTTCCGCTGAGCGGGCATGAATCTCTTCCGGTCGGAAGAGCACGCCCGCCGATGGGAAGAGTTCGAGCCCAGGATGGCCGCGATGCTGCACCCCGTGCAGTGGTGGGCCGACACCTTCGCGACGCCGATGTTCCGTGCCCGTGCCCGCAGCGACTTCATCAGCTGGATGAGCGGCGACGAGGGCGCAGCCGCGTTCGCCGCGCTGCGGGAACGCCTGACCCCGCCACGCCCCAATGTGGCGGCGACGGTCGCGGCAGTGACTGCGTTGAGCCAAGTCGACCTGTCCATGCTCGACGGAGCTTCCCCCGATGACCGCACCGTGGAGCAGCACCTGATGCGGGCGTGGCCCGCCGCTGTGCCCATCGATGAGGTGCGTCAGTGGCGGCACACCGCTGCGGCGATGATCGTTGCAATCCCGTCGGATCCGCCGCTCGATGTGGACGCTCAGATGTGGACCGACGCGCGACGCTCGGCGGTGCGTGATGTCCAGGCTGCCGACGGCTGGCTCAAGCGCGCTGAACTCGGTGCCGGCGATGTACGGCTCACCGAGCGACTGCGACAGATGGGCTGGCAAGGCGAGCCTGCCGACCAGCCGGCGTGGACGGCCATGGAGCAGGCGGCGCGCGCCGTCCTGCTGTGCCGACGGCTCTCGCTGCTCGTCTAATCCTGCACGGCAGAGCCAATCCGCCCGGCCTCCTAGCCAGCCAGCTTCACAACGGCGTTGAGCGTGGCCTGCGCTCCGGCGACGGCATGTTCGGGCAGTATCGATTCGGCCTCGTTGTGTGACAGGCCGTCGGCGCAGGGAATGAACAGCATCCCGGTCGGTGCGATCTGGGACACGTAGCAGGCGTCGTGCCCGGCCCCTGAGGTGATGTCGACCGGATCGAATCCGGCGGCTCGTGCCCCATCACGCAGCGCCCCGACGACGCCCGCGTCGAACACGATGGGCGGCGAATACCAGATCTGGGTGATCTGCGGGCGCGGAGGCAGGCCCGTATCAACGCCGCTGTTGCCGGCCGCAAAGAGCGCACTCGCTGCGTAGGCAACCAAATCGTCGTGCATCGCTTCGAGCTCGTCGGCGTCTGGATGCCGCAAGTCGACCGTCAAAGCGACCGAACCGGCCACCGTGTTGCGTGATCCCGTGCCGGTTGTCAGCGTGCCGACGGTGGCTCGGCCCTCGGGAGCCCGACGACGAGCGATGGCATCGGCTTCGCAGATCAGCATCGCCGCGCTCACCATCGCATCAGCGCGGTGCTCCATCGGCGTGCTGCCCGCATGCGCGGACTGACCTTCGATCGCCACGTCGTACCAGCGGATGCCCTGCACACCGTTTACGGCTCCCAGGGTGATACCCGCCGCCTCGAGAATCGGACCCTGCTCGATGTGGGGCTCGATGTAACAGCCCACCGGCCGTCGGCCGTCCCCGCACGGCTCGTCGCCCGCGTAGCCGATGCGCTTCAATTCGTCGCCGAGCGTGATGCCATCGACCCCGGGTGCGGACAGACCCTCGTCAAGACTGAACGCTCCCGCGAAGACGCCCGAGCCGATCATGGCCGGGGGAAATCGTGCCCCCTCCTCGTTCGTCCACGACACGACTTCGATGGGCGCCGCTGTTTCGACTTGGTTGTCGTGCAGCACCCGAAGAACCTCAAGGCCGACCATCACGCCGTAGGCGCCGTCGTACTTGCCGCCGGTGGGCTGGCTGTCGAGGTGGCTGCCGATCACCACCGGTGAACGGCTCGGATCGGTGCCGTCGCGACGAGCAAACAGGTTGCCCATCTGGTCGATATGCACTGAACAGCCCAGCTCCCGCACCCACGCCACGAACTGTTCGCGCCCGGCACGGTCGTCATCGGTGAGGGCGACACGAGCGACGCCACCGGCGGGCGTGGCCCCGATCTCTGCCAATTCTGCGAGCGTTCGCCAGAGGCGTTCGCCGTCCACGATGTACGCGGAAGCACTCACGGTCGTCACCTTCCTGTTACCCCATCCGTCCCAGTGCAGCTCGCGGCAACCGGCCCTCAGTTGAGCGGACGGGCCGACGGACCGATGGGCCGGGGGAGTGCGGTAGAGCCCATCAGCGCCTCGTCGACCGCAGCCGCGCAGGCTCGGCCCTCAGCGATGGCCCACACGATGAGGCTCTGGCCGCGGCCCATGTCACCGCAGACCCACACGCCGTCCACGCTCGTGCGGTAGTCGTCGTCGCGCACCACGTTCGAGCGAGCGTCGGTCTCGGTGCCGAGCTGGGCCAGCAGACCCTCCTGTTGAGGTCCGAGAAAGCCCATCGCCAGCAGCACCAGCTCGCACTTCAACTCGAAGTCCGAGCCCTCGACCTTCGCGAAGCGGCCGTCGGTGAAGGCCACTTCATGGGCTCGCAGGGCGCGCACGGTGCCGGACTCGTCGCCCAGGAACTCTTCGGTGTTCACCGAGTACACCCGGTCGCCGCCCTCCTCGTGAGCCGAGGACGTGCGGTAGATCATCGGGTACGTCGGCCACGGATTGACGGCCGCACGCTCTTGGGGCGGCCGCGGCAAGATCTCGAACTGATGCACCGACACAGCGCCCTGGCGGTGCGCAGTGCCCAAGCAGTCCGCACCGGTGTCGCCGCCGCCGATGATGACGACATGCTTGACCGCAGCGGTGATGGGCACGTCGGAGGGATCGAGGTCGCCTTCCTGGGCCTTGTTCGACCAAGGCAGGTATTCCATCGCCTGGTGAATGCCGTCGAACTCGCGGCCCGGGATCGGCAGGTCGCGCCATTGGGTTGCGCCGCCCGCCAGTACGAGCGCGTCGAAGCTGGCCTGCAGCTCGGAGGCCGGGATGTCGACACCCACCTCGACGCCCGTGCGGAACTTCGTGCCCTCGGCGCTCATCTGGTCGAGCCGACGTTCGATGTGGCGCTTTTCCATCTTGAACTCAGGGATGCCGTAACGCAGCAGGCCGCCGAGCCGGTCGGCACGCTCGAACACGGTCACGTCGTGCCCGGCCCGGGTGAGCTGCTGAGCGGCGGCAAGCCCCGCCGGCCCTGAGCCCACGACTGCCACGGTGCGGCCGGTGCGCTGCGCTGGCAGCTCGGGACGCACCCAGCCTTCGTCCCACGCCTTGTCGATGATCGAGACTTCGACCTGCTTGATCGTCACGGGGTCGGAGTTGATCCCGAGCACGCAGGCGCCCTCGCACGGTGCCGGGCACAGGCGGCCGGTGAACTCGGGGAAATTGTTGGTGGCGTGCAGCCGCTCGATGGCGTCGCGCCAGCGGTCGCGGTGTACGAGGTCGTTCCAGTCCGGGATGATGTTGCCCAGCGGGCAGCCGTCGTTGCAGAACGGCACGCCGCAGTCCATGCAGCGGCTGGCCTGGGTGCGCAGATGACTGTCGGGGAACGGCTCGTACACCTCGCGCCAGTCCCGCAGCCGCACTGGCACCGGACGGCGCGTCGGCAGCTCGCGGCCGTGGCGCATGAATCCTCGAATGTCACCCATGCCGAGCCCCTGTGCTGATTCCCTGGCGGCTGCGCGCAGGGTCGCTCGTCGGTGTGTGCTCAGCCATGAGCAGCCGCCATGACTGCCTCATCTGGATCCTGGCCCTGCTCGGCCGCAGCGGTGCGAGCTTCGAGGACTCGGCGGTAGTCCTTCGGCATCACCTTGCGGAAGTGGCGCACCTCGGTGTGCCATCTGCGCAAGATGCGCTCTGCCGGCGCCGAGCCGGTCTCAGCCAGATGCTGTCGCACGATTGCGCGAACCGCGGTGGCATCGGCATCGTCGAGCGAGGGCTCGAGATCGACCATCTCGGTGTTCAAGTTGCGCCAGAACACGTCGTCGGGGTCGTACACGTAGGCAGCGCCACCGGACATGCCGGCGCCGAAGTTGCGGCCGACGGTGCCGAGCACGACCACCATGCCTCCCGTCATGTACTCGCACGCATGGTCTCCGACGCCCTCGACCACGGCGGTCGCGCCCGAGTTGCGCACGCAGAACCGCTCGCCCACACAGCCCCGGATGAACGCCTCGCCGCCGGTGGCGCCGTAGAGGATGACGTTCCCGGCGATGACGTTGTCCTCTGCCACGAAGTCCGGATGCACCTCGACAGGCGGCCGCGCGATCAGCCGGCCGCCCGAGAGGCCCTTGCCCAGATAGTCGTTCGCGTCGCCGATGAGCCGCATGGTCAGACCCGAGGGCACGAACGCCCCGAAGCTCTGGCCCGCGGAGCCTTCGAACGTGAACTCGATCGTGTCCGCCGGCAGTCCCTCGCCCCCGAACGCCGAGGTGATGCGGTTGCCCAGCATCGTGCCCACGGTGCGGTTGACGTTGGTGATCGGCACGTCGGCACGCACCCGCTCGCGGCGCTCCAGCGCGGGGGCGGCCAGTTCGATGAGGCGCTGGTCGAGCGCCCGAGCAAGGCCGTGATCTTGGCTCTGCGAGCAAAAGCGGTCTTGCGGCCACGGGGTCTGCGGCTCGGCCAGGATGGGCGCGAGATTCAAGCCGTGCGTCTTCCAGTGCGCGATCGCAGTGGTCGCATCCAGCCGGTCGACCCGGCCGATGGCTTCTTCGAGCGTCCGGAACCCCAGCGCGGCCAAGTACTCGCGCACTTCCGCAGCGATGTACTCGAAAAAGTTCACGACGAATTCGGGCTTGCCGCTAAAGCGCGCCCGAAGCTCCGGGTTCTGCGTCGCAACACCGACTGGGCACGTGTCGAGATGGCAGACACGCATCATGATGCAGCCCGACACCACCAGCGGCGCCGTGGCGAATCCGAACTCCTCGGCGCCAAGCAGCGCCGCCACGATGACGTCGCGGCCGGTCTTGAGCTGCCCGTCGGTCTGCACCACGATGCGGTCGCGCAGCCCGTTGAGCAACAAGGTCTGCTGGGTTTCTGCAAGCCCGAGCTCCCATGGGGCTCCGGCGTGCTTGAGCGACGTCAGCGGTGATGCACCGGTGCCTCCGTCGTGGCCCGAAATGAGCACCACGTCGGCCTTGGCCTTCGAGACGCCCGCCGCCACGGTTCCCACGCCCACCTCGGCCACGAGCTTCACGTGGACGCGTGCGTTGGGATTGGAGTTCTTCAAGTCGTGGATCAGTTGCTTGAGATCCTCAATGGAGTAGATGTCGTGATGCGGCGGCGGGCTGATGAGCCCAACGCCCGGTGTCGAGTGGCGCGTCTTCGCGATCCACGGCCACACCTTGGTGCCAGGCAATTGCCCGCCCTCGCCGGGCTTGGCGCCCTGGGCCATCTTGATCTGCAGGTCGTCTGCGTTGGTCAGATACTCCGAGGTCACCCCGAAGCGTCCGGATGCGACCTGCTTGACGGCCGAGCGCCGCAGGTCGCCATTGGCGTCGGGCACGAAACGGTCCGGGTCCTCGCCGCCTTCGCCCGTATTGGACTTGCCGCCGATGCGGTTCATCGCGATCGCCAGCGTTTCGTGCGCCTCGGCCGAGATCGAGCCGTAGCTCATGGCCCCGGTCGAGAAGCGCTTCACGATGGCCGAGACTGGTTCGACCTCGTCGACCGGGATCTGCCCGCCGGGTGCTGGCTTTAGCTCGAACAGGCCTCGCAGCGTGGCCAGCTCGGTGGATTGGTTGTCCACCAGGCTCGTGTATTCCTTGAAGACCTCGTAGCGGCCGGCTCTGGTGGAGTGCTGCAGCTTGTAAACGGTCTCGGGATTGAACAGGTGGTACTCGCCCTCGCGGCGCCACTGGTACTCACCCCCGGCCCAGAGGTCACGGTGCGCTGCTTCGGTGGGGTTGTCGAGGTAGGCAAAGCGGTGACGCTGCGCCACTTCCTCAGCGATGACATCGAGGCCGACGCCGCCGAGCTTCGAGGTGGTGCCGGTGAAGTAGCGATCGATCACGTCGGGGCCCAGCCCGACGGCCTCGAACACTTGGGCACCGGTGTAGCTGGCGACGGTGGAAATGCCCATCTTGGACATCACCTTGAGAACGCCCTTCGTGCAGGCCTTGATGTAGTTGCGCTTGGCGGCCCGCTGGTCGACTTCAGTGATCACCTCATGGCTGACCATGTCGTCGATGGACTCGAATGCCAGGTAGGGATTGACCGCGCTCGCGCCGTAGCCGAGCAGAAGCGCCATGTGATGGACCTCTCGGGCGTCCCCGCACTCGGTCACGAGGCCTACCTGAGTTCGGGTCTTGGTGCGCACCAGATGGTGGTGCACTGCGCCGGTGAGCAGCAATGACGGGACCGGCGCATGCTCGGCGTCGCTGTATCGATCCGACAGCACGATGATGCGGGCGCCCGCTGCGATGGCTTCGTCGACGCGGATGCACACGTCGGTGATGGCGCGCCCCATGCCCGCACCACCGTCGGCCACTGGGTACAGGCCATCCACGGCGAACGGTGCGAATCGCCGCGTTGTGCTGCTTGACGCCGCCCCATGCGGCGCTGTGTTGCTTGACGCCGCCCCATGCGGCGCTATGCCGCTCGCGGCTGCCGCGGCGGCGGGGAGGTCCTCGTCGATGTAGAGGATCTTGGCGAGGTCTTCATTCGACAGGATCGGAGACGGCAGCACGATCTGGCGGCACGAGTGCGGGCCGGGGTCGAGCAAGTTCGCCTCGGGGCCGATCGTGGCCATCGTGGAGGTGACGAGCTCCTCGCGAATGGCATCGAGCGGCGGGTTGGTGACCTGAGCGAATAGCTGGCTGAAGTAGTCGAAGAGCAGGCGCGGGCGACGCGACAGCACTGCGATCGGGGTGTCGGTTCCCATCGACCCGATGGGCTCGGCCCCACTGCGGGCCATGGGGGCGACGAGGATGCGCAGCTCTTCGGTGGTGTAGCCGAATGTGCGTTGCCGGCGGGTCACGGATGAGTGCTGCGGCGTCAGGCTGAAGCGGGGCGGCAGGTCGTCGAGGTGGGCGAGGCCGTCGGCCAGCCATTCCCCATACGGCTGCGCGGACACCAGGTCGCGCTTGATCTCTTCGTCGGACACGATGCGGCCCGCGGCGGTGTCCACGAGAAACATGCGGCCGGGCTGCAGCCGGCCCTTGCGGATGACCTTGTTCTGGGGGACGTTGGCAACGCCCACTTCGGAGGCCATCACTACCAGGCCGTCGTCGGTCACCCAATAGCGGGAGGGGCGCAGGCCGTTACGGTCGAGAACGGCGCCGATGACCGTGCCGTCGGTGAACGTGATGCTGGCGGGGCCGTCCCACGGCTCCATGAGCGACGCGTGGAACTCGTAGAAGTCCCGCTTGTCCTGCGGCATGCGGGCGTGGTTCTCCCAGGCCTCGGGGATCATCATGAGCACGGCATGGGGCAGGCTGCGCCCGCCGAGATGCAGCAGCTCGAGTACCTCGTCAAAGCTGGCAGTGTCCGAGGCTCCCGGGCTGCACACCGGGAACGTGCGCTCGAGGCGATTCGTGCCGTCAGGGGCAGTGAACACCGGGCTCGCCAACGCCCCCTCGCGGGCGCGCATCCAGTTGCGATTCCCCATGACGGTGTTGATTTCGCCGTTGTGGGCCAGCATCCGGTACGGGTGCGCCAGCGGCCACGACGGGAAGGTGTTGGTGCTGAAACGCGAGTGCAGGAGCGCCAACGCAGATGCCAGGCGGGGATCCGCGAGATCGGGATAGAAGTCCGCGAACTGACCGCACGTCAGCATTCCCTTGTACACGAGGGTGCGGCACGACAGCGACGGAAAATACGGGGCGGGTTCGACCCCGCGCTCAGTGCCCTTGCGAGCGATGTACACGCGCCGCTCGAGGTCCATTCCTTCGAGGTGTTCCGCGCCAGCGGCGGGCTGCCCCCCCCGGGCGAGTGCTGCGCTTGCGGGCGACGCAATGAACAGCATCCGGAAGACCGGCATTGGGTCGGTGGCGAACTTGCCCAGCAGTGACGGGTCGGTCGGCACGTCGCGCCAGCCGAGGACTTCGAGTCCTTCATCGGCCACGATCACCTCGACCGCTGCCGCGGCCGTCTCGGGATGCTGACGCGGCAGAAATGCTGTGCCGACGGCGTACTGGCCCGCTGGCGGCAGTTCGAAGCCGCAGACCTCGCGCAAGAAGGCGTCGGGCACCTGCACCGTGATGCCGATGCCGTCGCCCACGTTTGCTTCGGCACCCGTTGCGCTGCGGTGATCCAGGTTGGTGAGGCATTGCAGGGCCTGGTCCACGACGGCGCGGCTCGGGACGCCGGACATGTCGGCTACGAAGCCGACGCCGCATGCATCGTGTTCAAACGCCGGGTCGTACAGGCCTTGTGCTTTGGGCGGTCCGTCGAGCGGGCGCACGCGCACAGCGGGACGGCTTGCCACACGGCCCGTGTATTCGTTGCGGGCGGTCGAGGCGCCCGACTGTGAATGCGGCAGTGAATGAGATGGTACGGCAGTCAATGTCTTCGACGTCCCGGTGCGGCTGAGGTGGATGCGGAATGCTTGCGGCTCTGGCCGGGACGTCGTTGGCCCTGCCGAAGGGGCTTCAGTATACCGGCGCGAATATGGTTCTCGATCTCGCAACATCCCACCGGGGCGCTGTCGGCGCGGCGTTCTCGCGCCTGCGTCGCGCACGATGAATAAAGTTGCAACCTCACGCATAGAGGTGGCGAGGCCCTGGTATCGTGGTATGGGACGAATGCCACGGCGAGTGCCGCAGGCCATTCGCGTGACTCCCTCAAAGCAGGATCTGGCCATGGAAAACGCACCTTTGCCATCGAGCGCCGCCACGCCTGGTGCCGGCTCGGTCAGGATCGGGATCGTCGGCGCGTCGGGATTCACGGGGGCCGAATTGCTTCGGCTCGCGGCCGGTCACCCGTGCTTCGAGGTCGTCGCTGTTGCGGGCGACACCCAGGCAGGCGCCGCAGTTCGCGACCTCTATCCCAGCCTGGCGGCACACTACGGAGGGCTGCGGTATTGCGCCTACGAGCCCGACGTGTTCGTGGGCCTCGATGCGGTGTTTCTTGGCCTCCCGCACATGGCCAGCGCACCAGTCGTGGCCGACCTCTACAAGAGGGTGGGCTGCGTGGTCGATCTGGGGTCCGATTTCCGGCTGCTCGATCCAGCGCTGTATCCGCAGTGGTACGGCGTTGAGCACCCGATGCCCGAGCTGCTGGGCGAATTCCCATATGGGCTGCCCGAACTCGGCCGAGACGCACTGCGCGGCGCGGCAGGCATTGCGGTGCCTGGCTGCTATCCCAGCGCCGCAGCCTTGGCGCTAGCGCCGTTTTCACGCGGCGGTCACATCGTCACCGACGGCGTGGTCGTCGACGCCGCGTCGGGGGTGAGCGGTGCGGGCCGCGCCCCGAAACCGAACACGACGTTCGCGACCGTCGACGAGGACTTCGTGGCATACGGCCTGCTGGATCACCGTCACACCCCCGAGATCGAGCAGGTGACTGGCTGCAGCGTGCTGTTCACGCCCCATTTGGCACCGATGGTGCGCGGCATCCTCGCGACGTGCTACGCCCGGCCGACCGCCTTCGGCTTCACGTCCGCTGACGCCCTGAGCGTGCTTGCCGACTTCTACGCCGACGAGCCCTTCGTCGTCGTAGATGAGGCCTCGCCGCACACCAAGGCAACGCTGGGCGCCAATACCTGCCATCTCAGTGCTCGCGTCGACCCCCGAACGGGCTGGCTGGTGGTGCTGAGCGCGCTGGACAATCTGGTGAAGGGGGCGTCGGGCGGCGCCGTGCAATGCGCCAACGTCGCGCTAGGACTGCCCGAAGCCGCCGGGCTGCCAACGACGGGGCTCATGCCATGAGCGAGCACGATGACGACGAAGCCACCGACACCGGGCGCGTGATCGAGGCCGACTTCGGCATCTCGGCTGTGCCTGATGAGCCCGACGAGCCCGAGGACGAGCACGACGACGAGCACAGTGAGATCGACAACATGCGGCGCGCCGAGATGCTCGTCGAGATGCTTCCGTACATCATTCGATGGCGCGGCAGGATCGTCGTTGTCAAGTTCGGCGGCAACGCGATGGGCGATGCCGCGCTGACCGACCGCTTCGCGGCGGACATCGTGCTGCTGCGCCAGATCGGGCTCGCACCCGTCGTGGTGCACGGCGGCGGCCCGCAGATCGGCGACCTCATGGCGCGCCTTGGCAAGAAGCCGGAGTTCCGAGAGGGGCTCCGCGTCACCGACGCCGAAACGCTCGACATCGCACGCATGGTGCTGGTGGGCAAGGTGAACCGCGACATCGTCGGCGCGATCAACGTGCACGGCCCCTTGGCAGTGGGCATTTCCGGCGAGGACGGCCGTGTCATCACGGCGACGGCTCGCAATCCCGAGCTGGGCTTCGTGGGCGACGTCACCGATGTGAACACCGACCTGTTGGTGCGCCTGCTGGCAGAGGGTCTGATCCCGGTGATCTCCACCATCGGATCCGACGCGAAGGGACAGGCCTACAACATCAACTCCGACACCGTCGCTGGCGCGCTCGCCGTAGCGCTTGAGGCGGAGAAGGTCGTGTACCTCACCGACGTCGCCGGCCTGTACGAAGACCTCGACGATCCGACTTCGCTCATCGGGCACACCACCGCGGACGCACTCGCCGCACGCATGGCCAGCGGGAAGATCGACGGCGGGATGATCCCCAAGATCGAAGCCTGCATCAGTGCAGTGCGCAACGGCGTCATGAGCGCTCACTTGCTGGACGGGCGGGTACCGCATGTCGTGCTGCTCGAACTGTTCACCGATTCCGGCATCGGCACCATGATCGAGAACTCCCGACCAAAGGCAGACAAACATGGCTGAGAATCTCTCCGCAGGAGCAAACGCGGCGCACGTTGCGGCGATGGGCGGAGCGGGGCTCGACAGCTGCCCGCTCATGCCCACCTATGGACCGCCGCCGGTGCAGTTCGTGCGAGGCAGCGGCTGCGAGCTGTTTGACCGCGACGGCAAGCGCTACCTGGATTTCTTGGCGGGGCTCGCGGTGACCTCGCTGGGCCATGCGCATCCTGCGGTGGCCGAGGCGTTGAGCGAGCAGGCGCGCACGCTGTTGCACGTTTCGAACCTCTTCGGCACCGAGCCGCAAGTCGAGGTGGCTCAGACCATCGACAGATTGCAGGGCGGCGGCGGGCAGGTCTTCTTCTGCAACAGCGGTGCCGAGTCGCTCGAAGGAGCGATCAAGCTGGCCCGCAAGGTCGGTGGCCGCGGCCGGCACGTCGTGGTCAGCGCGCTTCGCTCGTTTCACGGGCGCACGCTGGCCACGCTGCACGCCACCGGTCAGCCCGAGAAGCACGAAACGTTCCAGCCTCTGCCCGAGGGCTTCCGTCACGTCAAATACAACGACGCGGAGGCCCTCGAAGCCGCGCTCGACCCGACGTGCTGCGCCGTGCTGCTCGAGGTGGTGCAGGGCGAAGGCGGCGTGAACGTGGCCGACGGCGACTATCTGCGCCGCGTGCGCGAGATCTGCGACGAGCGCGGGCTGGCGCTCATCTTCGACGAGGTCCAGACCGGCCTCGCCCGAACTGGCAAATGGTTCGCGTGGCAGCACCACTTCGAGCCATCGGGCGGTCCGTCGGGCGCTGCGCGGCCCGACATCGTCACAATGGCCAAGGCGCTGGGAAACGGTGTGCCGATCGGAGCGGTCTGGGCGCGTCGCCCGATTGCCGCCGCGTTCCAGCCGGGTGATCACGCCACCACATTCGGCGGTCAACCGCTGGCCGCGAGCGCAGCGCGCGCGGTGTTGCGCACCATGGAGGCAATCGACGCTCCGGCGCTCGCGGCGGCCCGCGGCGAGGAACTGGCCGGGAAGCTCATGGGTGTGCCGGGAGTGACCGACACGCGAGGCATGGGCCTGTTGATCGCAGCCGAGCTCGACACCGACTCGATTGGCATGACCGGTCCGGAGGTCGCGGCTGCGTGTCTGGCGGCGGGCCTCGTCGTCAACGGCATCTCGCCGACCGCGGTGCGGTTCGCGCCGCCGTTGGTGGTCTCCAGCGACGAGATCGACGAGTGCCTGGAGATCTTCGCCGGCGTCCTCGCGAGCGGCGGGGCTGGCTGATGCTGCACTTCCTCGAAGTGGACGACCTCTCGGCGGCCGAGCTGAGATATGTCCTGGATCTTGCGAGCCGTCCCGCCACCTCGGCCCCCGCGGTGCTCGCCGGCCTCGGCGTCGCGCTGCTCTTCGAGAAGGCGTCCAACCGGACACGCAACTCGATGGAGATGGCTGTTGCCCAGCTGGGTGGGCACCCTGTGTACATCCGCCCGGAAGAAGTCGGCATCGACGTGCGCGAGACGGCGGAGGATGTCGTGCGGACGCTCGCCTGCTACCACTCGATTGTCGCCGCGCGAGTGTCCCGCCATGGCCATCTCGTCCGGATGGCCGCGTGCGAGGTGGCTCCCGTGGTGAACCTGCTTTCAGATGAGGCGCATCCGTGCCAAGCCCTCGCCGACCTGCTGACGATCGACCAGTGTCTCGGGCTCAAAGGCACCGAGCGAGTTGCGTTCGTGGGCGACGCCAACAACGTCTGGCGGTCGCTGGCGATCGGCTGCGCGCTGCTGGGAATCCCAAGCTCGCTCGCAGCGCCTGACGGATACGGCCCCGCTGCGGCAACCCTGGACCGGCTCGCCGCCCTGGGCGGCGAGTGCACAGTGACGACCGATCCCGTCGAGGCCGTGAAGGGGGCCGATGTCGTGTGCACCGACGTGTGGACCTCGATGGGCCAGGAGGACGAGCGATCCGAACGGCTGAGGGCGTTTGCCGAGTACCAGGTCGACCAGACGCTGATGGCGCAGGCCTCGGATCGCGCAGTGTTCCTGCACTGCCTGCCCGCGCACCGAGGCGAGGAGGTGACCGCCGAGGTGATTGACGGATCGTCGAGCCGCGTCTGGCGCCAAGCTGCCAATCGCATGCATGCGGCGCGCGGTCTGCTCGCTTTTCTGGCCGGACCAGCAGGCGTCCCCGCCGGCGAAGCGTCGACCCTAGGAATCGAGTCGGTGCGATGACGAGCAAGGCCCAGCGCCAGCACTTGGTCCGCGAACTGCTTGCGGCGCACGAGGTTGCCAACCAATCCCAGCTGGTCGACTTGCTGGCCAAACGCTCAGTGATCGTGACCCAGGCGACGGTGTGCCGCGACCTCGACGAGATGGGCGTCGCCAAGATGCGGACGGCCGGGCGGACGGTGTATGCCGTCCCCGAGGCCGACGCACCCGAGACGCTGCTGGCCAACACTCTGCGTCGAGTCTTCGGCGACTGGGTGCTCGATGTCCGCTGGTCGGACAACCTCGTCGTCCTGCGTACCCCGCCCGGCTCAGCGCACGTCGTGGCCTCAGCCATCGATCGCAGCGATCTCGACGGAGTCATAGGCACCATCGCCGGCGACGACACGCTTCTGATCGTCGCCGACCCCCAGACCGGGGGCGCGGCAGTCGCCGGCTCCTGTCGCGAGCTCGCAGATCTGTGAGCTCGTGCCCCCCGGGCCGTGTTCCGACGCTGCCTGCGCCGACCGTGCCTGCGCCGACTTTGCCGCTGCCGACTCTGATGGCCACTGATTGCCGCGACCAGAACCGCCCCATGCGATGAAATCGAAGCCCGAAACTCCGACCACACTATTGACCAAGAAGTCAGCCTTGTCATGACCGCCGCCGACGCCAGCATTCCGGACGCCCCGGATCCACCGTCCGCGGCCAGTCGCACGCTCTGGCACGGACGGTTCGCCTCCGAGCCGTCTGCGGCACTGGCAGCCCTCAACGACTCGCTGCCGTTCGATCAGCGCATGTTCGCAGAGGACATCACCGCGTCGCGAGCCCATGTGGCGATGCTGGCCGATGTCGGTCTCCTTTCCGATGTCGAGCGCGACGGCATCGGCGTTGCGCTCGATCGGGTCCTGGGCGAGATCGCCGAAGGCCAGATGGACTGGCAGCAAAGCGATGAGGACATCCACACCGCGGTCGAGCGGCGCGCCACCGAGCTGTGTCCCGCAGCGGCCAAGATGCACACCGGCCGCAGCCGCAACGACCAAGTTGCCACTGACCTGCGCTTGTGGAATCGCAACGCCATCGACGTCGTGGCACCGCTCGTCGTCGACGTGGCGCACACGTTGGCCGACCGTGCGCGCGAGGCCCACGATGCGGGACTGCGTCTGCCCGGATACACGCACTTGCAGCAAGCCCAACCCGTCGGGCTGGCGCACCATCTCGCAGCCCACGCATGGGCGCTCTTGCGCGACGCCGACCGCCTTGGCGAGGCACGCCGACGCACTGACGTGTCCCCGCTGGGCGCGGGCGCGCTCGCAGGTTCGTCATTGCCGCTCGACCCTGCTGCAACAGCTGCGTCGTTGGGCTTCGCGTCAGTCTTCGAGAATTCGCTTGACGCGGTCAGCGATCGCGACTTCGTGGCCGACACGCTCTACGCCCTGACGATGACCGGCGTACACCTGTCGCGGCTCGGCGAAGAAATTGTGCTGTGGTCGAGCGCCGAATTCGGCTTCGTGACGCTCGACGACGCCTTCGCGACGGGCTCGTCAATGATGCCGCAGAAAAAAAACCCGGACGTCGCCGAACTTGCGCGTGGCAAGGCCGGGCGTCTGATCGGGCATCTCGCAGGATTTCTCGCGACCCTCAAGGGTCTGCCGCTGGCGTACAACAAGGACCTTCAGGAGGACAAGGAACCGCTCTTCGACGCCGTCGACACGGTCCGCCTGACCACGCTTGCGTTGAACGGGCTGCTGCGCACGCTCAGCTTTCGGGCCGACGCGATGGCAGCGGGCGCCGACGACCCGTTCGCTGCGGCGACCGATCTGGCGGAGTGGCTCGTCGCGCGCGGCATGCCGTTCAGGCACGCGCACGCCGTTGTTGCCGATGTCGTTCGGCAGGCGCTCGGCGACGCAGCGCCGTCGGCATCCGCCGCAGAGCGACTTGTCGGACTCGTCTCCGCCCATCCCGACCTGGGGCCCGCGGCCGCCAAGCGTCTCGCGCCCGGCGCGTCGCACCGAAGCCGGGTCACTCACGGCGCGGGCGGGCCTGCTGCGGTGGCTGCGCAGCTCGACCGTCTCGCCGCCGCGCTCGCCCAAGCAGCGGCCGCTGCGGATGGCCGCTGATGGCGTTCGCAGCCGAGACGTTGCCTGCTTCGTTCTATGAGCGACCTGCACCCGACGTCGCGCCGGATCTGCTGGGCAAGCTGCTCGTGCGCAGCGATGGAGCAGCGCGCGCCGGGCGAATTGTGGAAGTCGAGGCCTATAGCGGCGACGGTGACCCCGCAGCCCATTCACGTCGCGGCCCGACGGCTCGCAATGCCGCCATGTTCGGACCGCCGGGAACGCTCTACGTGTACCGGATCTACGGGCTGCATTGGTGCGCGAACGCTGTGTGCGCTCCCCGCGGGACCGGTGACGCAGTGCTGCTGCGAGCGCTCGAGCCGATCTGCGGCCATGACGTGATGGCCGCAAATCGCAGCAGCAACGGACGGCGGGTCCAGTGTGTGGACTTGTGCTCGGGCCCCGCCAAGCTGACCCAGGCGTTCGGCATCGACGCAGGGCACGACCGAAGCGACCTCACGGCCCCCCACGGGCTGAGCATCCGTGACGACGGCCGGGTGCCCTCGCACATCACCGCCTCGCAGCGAATCGGCATCAGCCGCGGCACCGAACGACCGTGGCGCTGGTATGTCACTGGCAATCCCCACGTCAGCGGGGTGCGCGGGTGACGCACGACGCGCTAGAGCTCGACGTCCGCGGCGGCACCGGCACCGCACCGGTTTGGATCCGATGGCAGCTGCCAGACGTCGACCCCAGTGCGGCCGCGGCGGCGCTCGATGACAGCCGCAGCTTGGCGGCCGCGGTCGAAGTCGTCGAACGATTCACGCCTGTGGAGCGGGTCCAAGCGGAGCATCGTGCACGCTTGCTCCAATTTGCCGAGCGACATTCGGACGCCCTTCATCGGACGTGCCAGCAGGGCCACCTCACCGCGTCGGCCTGGGTTGTGAACCACGATGCGACGCGGGGTCTCGTGCTGCTGCACACCAAGATCGGTCGTTGGCTGCAACCCGGCGGCCATGCCGACGGCGAGTCGAGCCTGGCATCGGTTGCACTTCGCGAGGCGACCGAGGAGACGGGCATCGCGGGGCTCGAGGTCTGGTCTTGGCCGGTTGACATCGATGTGCACCTGTTCGTGAACCGCAAGCGCACCGAACCGGACCACCTGCATTTCGATGTGCGCTTTCTCATACGTGCGCCTCAGGCTGCGGTCGTGCGCGGGAACCACGAGTCCGAGGGGCTTCGGTGGGTCGCACCCGACGAGCTCGCCGATCCGGTGCTGGATCTCGATGCCAGCACTCGACGGCTCGCTCGGCACGCCTTCGCGCTGGCCCGGTCGCTGCGGTAGTCGCTCTCGTCAGGTCTCGTCGGCTCTGCCGCCGGTGCTCGACTCACGTTGCGGTCTGATCGACGGGGGGCGCTTGGTCTGCGCCTACCGTGAACGAGGTGAGGACAGCGCTCCGACTCGTCGAGGACATCGTCCTGTTCTTGTGCGGGCTCGTGGCCGGTTGGATCGCCGTGACGCTTCTGCCCGGAACGACAATGTCGGCAATTGCGGTGACGGCGGTGCTCGCCGCCGGTGGGCGGCTGGTCTTCGACGGAACCCTCTGGTCGGCCGGTGCGGGGCTCACAGTTGCGGGCATCGCAGCCGGCGGACTGCTGGCGATCGATCTGCTTTCTTCGGTCGGCTCCTAACAGGCCGCGCGAATAGGTCACGGCCTGCGTGGTGAAGTCATTTGTCTCCCGCTCTTGTTCGCTGCGCTGGTGGGCCGTTCGGGCCACGGCCTCGCTGTCGACGTCGCGCTCGTGCCTACGATTCACTGCCCATCCGAGCGGCCTCTCAAGCCCCCAACGGCGAGAAATCCGCCGTGTACGTGGCCGGTAGCGTGACCCGGTGAACATCGGGCCCGGGCTGGTCATTGCGGCCGCAACGGCGGCACTGATCATGGCCGTTGGGATCGTCGACGTGACGCTGGTCGGACGCGACCGCTTCGCCGCCATGAACCGCCGCCGCTCCGACTGGATCCTCTTGATCATCTTCTTCGGCCCGCTGGCGGTGCTGCTGTACGTGGCTGCCGTCCGCCCGCAGGTGCTCCATCCAGAGCGATACGCCGACGCCGACGGCAATTCAGCGAACAGGCGCCAATCGGACCAATCGGACGGGGCATCTCCCTCGCGATTGCGGCCCGAAACAGCCACACCGAGCGAGTAGGCCGGTTGATGGCCGGCACCGACCACGCAATCGAGGTATCCGGGCTCCGCAAGCACTACGGCGCCCTCGAAGCGGTCGCAGGCGTCGATCTTGAAGTCGCGGCCGGCGAGGTGCTGGCGTTCTTGGGTCCCAACGGGGCCGGAAAGACCACGACGGTCGAGATCCTCGAAGGCCTTCGCACGAGAACCTCCGGCATGGTTCGCGTGCTGGGAGTCGATCCCGCTGACGCCGACGCAGCGTGGCGCGAGCGCCTCGGAATCGTCCTGCAGGGCGGCAATCTCAACGGCGACTTCACTGCGGCCGAGACCGTCCGGATGTGGGCTGCCTACTACCGCTCGCCGCGGTCGACCGATGAAGTGCTTGCGCTGGTAGGTCTGGCCGAGTCTGCCGGCACGCGTGCCCGCCGGCTGTCGGGCGGGGGCGGGCAGCAGCAGCGGCTGGCGCTGGCGCTCGTAGGCGATCCTGAGCTGGTCTTCCTCGACGAGCCGACGACCGGCTTCGACCCCGCAGCTCGACGCGAGGCCTGGAACACGATCGACGGATTGCGTGCGCTGGGCGTGACGGTGTTGCTGACGACGCACTACATGGACGAAGCCGATCGCCTCGCCGACCGGATCGCGGTGATCTCGCACGGCCGCATCGTGGCCGACGGCACAGCTGCGAAACTGGCCGAGGCGGCCGCGATGCAAACTCGCATCAGCTGGGATTCCGCTGAGCTCGCGGCGAGCACGCTGCCCGAGGCGCTCCGAGCACGCTTGCACTCGGCGGGCGTGCTCGATACCCGCGTGGCCGAGCGTCTCGAGCTGACGACCGACGATGTCAGCGGCGTCGTGCGCGAGCTGCTCGCTGCAGCCGACCTTGCCGGCGCACGCTTGGACTCGCTGGAAGTCCGTCCTCCCACCCTTGAGGACACCTATCTGGCACTGACCGGCGATGACGCTGACGAACGCGATGCAACGGTCGCTGTAACACCGAATGCGAGCGATAGCGATGTCCCGGCTCGACGGCGACGCCGGAGCGCACGCACATGACCCGGCTGCGACAGCTGCGCAGCGAGACGTACTTCAACCTGCTCGGCTTCCGCCGAAGTCCCGCCGCCACGTTCTTCACGGTCGTGCTGCCGATCATTTTCCTGGTGATCTTCACGTCGATCTTCGGCAACGAGCGCATGGGGACGACCGGCGCTCGCGTCGCGACCGTCTACGTGCCGGGGATCCTCGCGCTCTCGGTGGTGTCGGCCACATTGGTCAATCAGGCGATCACGACCACCATCAAGCGCGAGAACGCTCTCCTCAAGGCGGTGCGGGCAACTCCGCTGCCGCCATGGATCTTCCTCGGAGGACAGATTGCCTCATCGATGGCGCTGACCGCCCTGATGACCGTGCTCGTTGTCGGCATCGGGCGGATCGGCTACGGCGTCCAGATCCAAGTGACGGCGCTGCCGAGCCTGTTCATCACGCTGCTTGTGGCCGCTGCAGCGTTCTCGGCCATGGGTCTCGGCGTGTCGTGCATCTGCCCCAGCGAGAATGCCGCGCCTGCGATCACCAACATGATCGTGCTGCCGCTGTATTTCCTCTCGGACATTTTCATTCCTCCTTCGGCTGGCACGCCGCGTTGGATGACGTTCATCGGCGATCTGTTCCCCATCAAGCATCTCGCTGTCGCACTGGGGCGCACCTTCGACCCGTTCGTCGAAGGGGTCCCGATGCCCGCCGGACGCTGGGCGGTGATTGCCGTGTGGGGCCTGTTTGCGGCCTTGGCGACTGTGCGCGGCTTCCGCTGGACGCCGCGCCGCTAGAGCGCGGCTGTGCAGGGCCAACGGAATTGCGGCCAGAAACGCGTGTGGGCTGCGGCAGACTTGCGGCGTGGACGTCCTGGCAGACCTCGATGCGCGCGGGCTGATACACCAGACGACTGATCGGGCGGCGCTGGCGAAGCGGCTCGACGCCGGACCGGTCACCCTCTACTGCGGATTCGATCCGACAGCCCCGAGCTTGCACGTCGGCAACCTCATGGGGCTGCTGACCCTGCGACGTCTGCAAATGGCGGGCCACCGGCCGATCGCGCTCGCGGGCGGGGCGACGGGCATGATCGGCGATCCAAGCGGTCGCTCGACCGAGCGGACGCTGCTTGACGACGATGCCCTGGCGCAGAACCTCGAGGGCATCGTGCCGCAGTTGCGGCAATTCCTGGACTTCGACGACGGGCCAAGCGCAGCTCGGCTGCTGGACAACCGCGCGTGGACCGTCGGCGTGGGCGTGCTGGATTTCCTGCGGGATATCGGCAAGTACGTCACGATCCCCCAGATGATGGGCAAGGAATCGGTGCGCAACCGGTTGGCTGACGGCGACGGGCTGTCGTACACCGAGTTCAGCTACATGCTGCTGCAGGCGTACGACTATCTGTGGCTGGCGGAGAACGTCGAATGCGAGCTGCAGGTCGGCGGCTCGGACCAATGGGGCAACATCGTGCTCGGCATCGATCTGATTCGGCGCCGTCTCGGCCGTGGCGCCCATGCCCTCACCTGGCCGCTGCTGGCACGCAGCGACGGCACCAAGTACGGCAAGACGGCCGGCGGGGAAACACTGTGGCTCAACCCGGAGGCCATGAGTCCGTACCGCTTCTACCAGTCGTGGATCGGCGTCGACGACGCCGATGTCGCCAAGCTGCTCAGGCAGCTCACGTTCCTGGATCTGGCGGAAGCACGCGAGATCGCGCAGGCCCACGAAGCCGATCCCGGTCGCCGTGACGGCCAGCGGAGGTTGGCGAACGAGATCACCCGCATTGTTCACGGCCCCGAGGCGGCGTTGGCGGCACAGGGCGCAAGCGAGGTGCTCTTCGGCACCGGCACGTCGCCACGCGCTGCATCCGCGACCTCGCTGGCATTCGTGGCCGAAGAAGTCCCTTCCGGGCCATTGCGTTCGCTCGACGCGTCCGTGGTCGACATTCTCGTCGATGCAGAACTCGTCGGCAGTCGCAGCGAGGCGCGCCGGGCGCTCGCAGAGGGCAGCGTCTACATCAACGGCGAGCGCACCTCTCGTGAAGATCGGGTTGTGGGTGCGGAGGACCTGCTGCACGGCCGGTACGTGCTGCTGCGACGCGGCAAGAAGCGCTGGCATGTCGCGATCGCGCCCCGAGAGCCAGCCGTGCGGGCCGAGAACAGGATCAATCGAATTTGACCGGTGATGTGGTTGCGGCCGCCGGTCCGCGCCGCTAGTGTCATGCCTCCCCCTCAGAGCCAGCAACACTGGTCGGAGGGGTCCGACACCTCCGGCGACGGCCTCTGCTGCGTTCCTCAATGAGGACAGCAGCAACCGTCGGCCAAGTGTCAGCTGTTGGCAGCTTGTCGACAGCGCTCCTTGACAACAGAACAGAGGACGATTAACGCCAGTGCGGGCGATCGGCTGCTGAGTTTCAGCCGCCGGTCGAACCACAAAGCGGGTTCACGGCCATCTCATGGTCGAGAACCAACCAATCGCATCCGAGCATCCAGTTCGCCTCGTGCGGGCCGAATGCGAAGGTGCACAATTCCAGCCAGCTGCCGCAGGAGAGGGTATTTTCCCTTCAGTGATCGCGGCAGGGGCTCTTCTGATC
>CAXXMY010000003.1:0-137500 GCA_963663635.2 Acidimicrobiales bacterium | reverse complement strand
AGGGGAGTGAAATAGTACCTGAAACCATTGGTTTACAAGCAGTTGAAGCGCTACTGGACACTTGTGTCCAAGCGCGACAGCGTGCCTTTTGAAGAATGAGCCAGCGAGTTACGGTGTGTGGCAAGGTTAACCAGCGATGGGGAGCCGGAGCGAAAGCGAGTCCGAATAGGGCGTACAGTCGCATGCTGTAGACCCGAAGCCGTGTGATCTATCCATGGGCAGGGTGAAGCGGAGGTAAGACTCCGAGGAGGCCCGAACCGACCTAGGTTGAAAACTGGGCGGATGACCTGTGGATAGGGGTGAAAGGCCAATCAAACACGGTGATATCTGGTTCTCCCCGAAATGCATTTTGGTGCAGCGTCGCACGTTCAGCCATGGAGGTAGAGCACTGATTGGGTTAGGGGGCCTACAAGCTTACCAACCCCAGTCAAACTCCGAATGCCATGGCTCCAGAGTGCGGCAGTGAGTCCACGGGGGATGAGCTTCGTTGGACGAGAGGGAAACAGCCCAGAACGCCGGCTAAGGCCCCTAAGTGTGTATTAAGTGGCAAACGATGTGGGATTGCCCAGACAGCCAGGAGGTTGGCTTAGAAGCAGCCACCCTTGAAAGAGTGCGTAATAGCTCACTGGTCGAGTGGTCCTGCGCGGATAATGTAACGGGGCTAAATACACCGCCGAAGCCGCGTCTTTGAATGTGCCTACGGGCATATTTGAGGGGTAGGGGAGCGTCGTGCCTGCTGCGAAGCTGGAGCGTGAGCGCCAGTGGAGCGGGTCCGAGTGAGAATGCTGGCATGAGTAGCGAGAGAGGGGTGCGAATCCCCTCCGCCGTAAGCCCAAGGGTTCCTGGGGAAGGCTGGTCCTCCCAGGGTTAGTCGGGAGCTAAGGCGAGGCCGAGAGGCGTAGTCGATGCACAACCGGTTGATATTCCGGTACCACCACGTGCGCGTCCAATCTGAGACACGGTTGCTAAGGGGCTGTCCTCCCTTCGGGGAGAGGCGAACCGACCCACCGTGTGGAAGACAGCAATGAGGGGACGCAGGAGGATAGATGAACCCAGGCGATGGTTGTCCTGGGGCAAGCGAGTAGGACAGGGACTAGGTAAATCCGGGCCCTATTGAGTCTGAGACGCGACGCCGAGCCGCTACAGGCGAAGTCATTGATTCCATGCTGCCTAGAAAAGCCTCTAGCGAGCTCACGTGGTGCCCGTACCTAAACCAACACAGGTAGGCGGGTAGAGTATACTCAGGCGAACGGGAGAACTGTGGTTAAGGAACTCGGCAAATTACATCCGTAACTTCGGGAGAAGGATGACCCTTTGAAGGTGAAGGCACTAGCTGCCCGAGCTGGACAGGGTGGCACAAAATAGGGGAAAGCGACTGTTTACTAAAAACACAGCAGCGTGCGAAGTCGTAAGACCATGTATACGCTGTGACGCCTGCCCGGTGCCGGAAGGTTACGGGGAACGGTTAGCTCTTCGGAGCGAAGCTGTGAACCTAAGCCCCGGTAAACGGCGGCCGTAACTATAACGGTCCTAAGGTAGCGAAATTCCTTGTCGGGTAAGTTCCGACCTGCACGAATGGCGTAACGACTTTCCCACTGTCTCAACCACAGACCCGGCGAAATTGAAGTACGAGTAAAGATGCTCGTTAGCTACAGAAGGACGGAAAGACCCCGTGGACCTTTACTATAACTTGGTATTGGGTTGTGGCACGTGTTGTGTAGGATAGGTCGGAGACTAGGAAGCGTACGCGCCAGCGTGCGTGGAGTCAACCTTGAAATACGACCCTGCTCATGTCGGAACTCTAACCTAGGACCCTCAACGGGTCTGGGAACAGTGCCAGGCGGGTAGTTTGACTGGGGCGGTCGCCTCCCAAATGGTAACGGAGGCGCCCAAAGGTTCCCTCAGACTGGTTGGCAATCAGTCGTCGAGTGCAATGGCACAAGGGAGCTTGACTGTGAGACATACAGGTCGAGCAGGTGCGAAAGCAGGGCATAGTGATCCAGCGATTGCGTGTGGAAGCGTCGTTGCTCAACGGATAAAAGGTACCCCGGGGATAACAGGCTCATCTTCCCCAAGAGTCCATATCGACGGGAAGGTTTGGCACCTCGATGTCGGCTCATCGCATCCTGGGGCTGAAGCAGGTCCCAAGGGTTGGGCTGTTCGCCCATTAAAGCGGTACGCGAGCTGGGTTTAGAACGTCGTGAGACAGTTCGGTCCCTATCCTCTGTGGCTGTAGGAGATTTGAGGAAAGCTGTCCGTAGTACGAGAGGACCCGGATGGACGCAGCTCTCGTGTGCCAGTTGTTCCGCCAGGAGCACGGCTGGTTGGCGACCTGCGGAAGGGATAAGCGCTGAAAGCATCTAAGCGCGAAGCCTGTTCCAAGACGAGATCTCCCACTGGTTTTTACCAGGTAAGGCCCGTGGTAGATAACCACGTTGATAGGCCGGATGTGTAAGCACAGCAATGTGTTCAGCAGACCGGTACTAATCGGCCGAGGGCTTGGTTTCGATACTCAGCCTCGAGGAAGCGCACATCTAGCTGCGCTGATCGTGCATCGCTTTGCAGACGTCATTGTGCACTTCTGCACTCGTGCGGGCGACAATGTCGACCGCATCTTGATCTCTGGTGGCTATGGCGGCAGGGCCACACCCGTTCCCATTCCGAACACGGAAGTTAAGCCTGCCCGCGCCGATGGTACTTGGGGGAAATTCCCCTGGGAGAGTAGGTCGCTGCCGGAACCCTTCATGGAGAACCCTCGCCGCTACAGCGGCGGGGATTCTTCGCGTTGCGGGCCTAGCCTCGAGGAGTGACAGAGAACCGGCGTCCGCCTCGAAGCGGCCGCGCGCAACGTCCTGATCGCGGTGGCAGTGGACGTCCCGATCGCTCCCGTGGCGGTGGTTCGGGAGGTCGCGGTGGCAGTGGACGTCCCGATCGCTCCCGTGGCGGTGGTTCGGGAGGTCGCGGTGGCAGCGATTCTGCTCGTGAAGGCGGCCGCAATGGCGATCGCCGACGGCGTCGTGACGACAATTCCGGTCGAGACACTGAACGGGGACATGATCGACGCAACGACGGCCGCCCTGATGGGCGGAGCGACGGTGGTCCGGAGCGACGTCGGCGTCCTGATCGAGACGGTGACCGCCGCAGCAGCGGACGTGAATCTGCGTCTCGCGTCCGTGCCCCAGACCGGCCCCGTCGGCGCTCGGGACCTCCGTCCCGGCCGAACAAGCCGGTCGACGAGGTTGCAGAGCAAGCTGCCCGCCGTACCGACTGGGGCGGCGTTGCGCGCAGGGGTGCATCAGTGCTGCGACCCATTCCGGGTGCGGATCGAGGCGACGCCTACGCGGCAGGTGTGCCGGCCCGCAACGAGCAGCGTCCCGAGCCGTTGGCAGATCTCGAGCGGATGCCGCGTGAGGCTGGCGGTTCGAACCGCAGCGGTGCCCACGATGCACAGCGTCGGCGACGTCCGAAGGTGCGGCTGGATGTTCCGCAGCTGGACCCGGCTTCGGTGCGAGACTTGCCGAAGTCCGAACGGGAGCGGCTGGCGCGGCGTCTGCGTGATGCCGGCGAGGATTTTCTGGCGGAACGCTTCGGCGACGCGCTCATCACGTTGCGGCCGCTCGCGTCGCGGTTCGCTGCTGTTGCTGAGGTGCAGGAACTGTACGGACTGACCCTGTATCGGCTGGGCCGCTGGACTGCGGCCGCGCACCGACTCGAGCAATACGAAGCGATGACGGGCGCGACCGATCAGCTCCCAGTGCTGGCGGATTGCTACCGGGCGCTCGGCCGTATCAATGACGTCCACGATGTGTGGGATCGGCTTCGACACTCGAGCCCGGATGCCGGCACCATCACAGAGGGTCGGATCGTGACGGCGGGAGCGCTGGCTGATGAAGGCAGAACCCAAGACGCCATCCGGCTCCTCGAAACCGGGCCGTTGCGTCCGAAGCACCCCAAAGAACATCACCTGAGGCTGTGGTACGCGCTTGCCGACCTCTACGACCAGGTCGGGGACCTGCAACGCGCACGGCGCGGCTTCATCCGCGTCCAGCAGGCAGAGCCCGACTTTGTCGATGTGAACGACCGACTGGCATCGCTCAGCGACGCAGCATCCTGACGGGCCGTGGACTCCTCTCAAGTTCGATAGCGCGCGGGTAGAGTGACCGTGTCAATTGGGCGACCGGGCAAGTCCGATGAACCGGCGAACGGATGAACCCTGCGGGCGCCAGCGAAACGCCAATGAGTGGCGCCCAACGAGCGGTGCCAAATGAGTGTTGCAAGGTGAGCGGCACAACGTGACGACGGACACCGACATCGAACGACTGCTCGGCGACCGGGCCTCCTACCTGCTGGACCACAAGTGCGAGGGGATCAGTCGCGACTTGCTGACCCTGCCCGGTCCGGATTTCGTCACTGACGTGGTCGCCGGCACCGACAGGTCGCCGCAGGTCATGCGCAGCCTGCAGTCGCTGTTCGATCACGGCCGGCTCGGCGGCACCGGGTACGTCTCGATCCTCCCCGTCGATCAGGGCATCGAGCACACCGCTGCTGCATCGTTCGCTCCCAACCCGATCTACTTCGACCCCGCCGCCATTGTGGAGCTCGCCGTCGACGGCGGCTGCAATGCCGTTGCAACGACCTTCGGCGTGCTGGGAGCAGTCTCCCGCCACTATGCGCACCGCATTCCGTTCATCGTGAAGCTCAATCACAACGAGCTCATGACCTACCCGACCACGTACGACCAGATCATGTTCGGATCTGTCGCCCGGGCACACGAGCTCGGCGCAGCGGGCGTCGGCGCCACCATCTACTTCAGCTCGGCCCAAAGCGGTCGCCAGATCACCGAAGTCGCCGCCGCCTTCGAGGAGGCGCACCGCCTCGGGATGTTCACCGTGCTGTGGTGCTACCTGCGCAACTCGGCCATCAACCTGTCCAATGAAGCGGGCGGCGTCGATCACCACGTCGCTGCCGATGCCACCGGGCAGGCCAACCACATCGGCGTCACGATCTCCGCCGACATCATCAAGCAGAAGTTGCCTGAGAACAACGGCGCGTTCACTTCGGTGCCAGGCTTCGGCAAGACCCACGCCGCTGTGTACGACCAGCTGACTTCAGAGCACCCGGTCGACCTGTGCCGCTGGCAGGTGGCCAACTGCTACTTGGGGCGTGTAGGGCTCATCAACTCCGGCGGCGCCAGCTCGGGCGCCACCGATCTCGCAGAGGCCACCGAGACCGCCGTGGTGAACAAGCGCGCCGGCGGCATCGGCTTGATCTCTGGCCGCAAGGCCTTTCAGCGACCGATGTCCGAGGGCATCGAGCTGCTCGGAGCCATCCAGGACGTATACCTCGACCCGGCGGTCACGATCGCCTGAGCAGCCGCCGCCCGGCGGTTGCCCGAAACAGCCGTGCGACGGCGGTCGCGGCTAGCGTGCTCGTCGGAAATCCGCCGTACCCCCACAGGAGGATCCGTGACAGACACCGCATCGCGCGAATTGCCGCTTCAGGAGATCGACGAAGTCATCATTCGCTTCGCCGGCGACTCGGGCGACGGCATGCAGCTCACCGGCGATCAGTTCACCAGCATCTCTGCCGCGCTGGGCAACGACCTCTCGACGCTGCCGGAGTTTCCCGCAGAGATCCGGGCGCCGCAGGGGACGCTCGCGGGCGTCTCGGCGTTCCAGGTCCGCGTTTCGGACTTCGAAATCACCACGCCGGGCGATGCGCCGACCGTGCTGGTCGCGATGAACCCCGCCGCGCTCAAGGCGCAGCTGCACCACCTCACCCAGGGCGGAGCGCTGATCGTCAACACTGATGCCTTCTCCGACCGCAACCTCGAGAAGGCCGGCTACAAGAGCAATCCGCTGGACGACGGCACGCTGGACGACTACCGCACGTATCCGGTCCCGATGAGCCAGATCACCCGCGACGCGGTGGCCGAGCACGGTGTCAAGCCACGCGACGCCGACCGGTCCAAGAACTTCTTCGCGCTCGGGCTGATCTCGTGGATGTACACGCGGCCGACTGAGCCCACCTTGGAGTTCATCAACACCAAGTTCCGCGGCCGCGAACAGGTCATCAACGCCAACACGGCGGCCTTCCGTGCCGGGTACAACTTCGGCGAGACGGCTGAGATCTTCGAGGCGCACTTCGAGGTCAAGCCCGCTCCGCTCACGCCCGGCGAATACACCAACGTCAATGGCAACACGGCTCTCGCATGGGGCTGTGTCGCGTCCGGCCAGCTCGCGCGCCTGCCGGTGTTCCTGGGTTCGTATCCGATCACGCCGGCTTCGGACATCCTCCACGAGATGTCGCTCAAGAAGAACTTCGGGGTGCGGACCTTCCAGGCCGAGGACGAGATCGCCGCTGCGGCGGCGGCCGTCGGCGCGGCGTTCGGCGGAGCGCTGGCATTCACCGCCACGTCGGGTCCTGGGCTGGCGCTCAAGGGCGAGACGCTGAGCCTGGCCGTCAGCCTCGAGCTGCCCTTGGTTGTGCTTGACATCCAGCGGGGCGGGCCGTCAACCGGCCTGCCGACCAAGCCCGAGCAGGCCGACCTGATGATGGCCATGTACGGGCGTCACTCCGAGTCGCCGCTGCCGATTGTGGCGCCGCGCAGCCCGGCGGACTGCTTTGACATCGCCATCGAGGCATCACGCATTGCGCTCGCGTACCGCACGCCGGTGATCGTGCTTTCCGACGGCTACTTGGCCAACAGCTCCGAGCCCTGGCTGCTGCCCGACGTCGACACGCTGCCCGACATCGGTGTCGAGTTCGCAACTGGCTTCAACGGCACCAACGAGGACGGCGACGGCATCTTCCTGCCGTATCTGCGCGATCCCGAGACCCTGGCGCGGCCGTGGGCCATCCCGGGCACCCCCGGACTGATGCACCGCATCGGCGGGATCGAGAAGGAAGATGGCACGGGCAACATCTCCTATGACCCCGAGAACCACCAGAAGATGGTCGATCTGCGCCAAGCGAAGGTGGATGGCATTGACGTTCCCGATGTCGAGGTGGCCGGCGACGCCGACGCCGACCTCGCCGTGCTCGGCTGGGGCTCGACCTGGGGCGCCATTGATGCTGCTGCAGGACGACTGCGCGAAGCCGGCTACAAGGTCGCGTACGTGCATCTGCGGCACCTCAATCCGCTGCCCGCCAACCTCGGCGACGTGCTCCGGCGCTACGACGCCGTGGTGTGCCCCGAGATGAACAAGGGCCAGCTCTGCGATCTGGTGCGAGCCAAGTACCTCATCGACGTCGAGCACATCGGCAAGATCGACGGTGTGCCGTTCACCACCGGAGAAATCACCGAAGGCGTCCGGCACCGGTTCGAAGCCATGGCATCGGCGTAAGCGCACCCAAGCACACAAACACGATTCGCGACAGCGACAACCCCACAGAGACGAGTTCGAAGATGACTGACACCTCCACCACTCCGACGACCGGACCGGCCGATTGGGCATCCGATCAGGAGGTCCGCTGGTGCCCTGGCTGCGGCGACTACTCCATCCTCACGGCGATGCGGATGCTGATGCCGAGCCTCGGGACTGAACCCCATAACACGGTGTTCATCTCGGGAATCGGCTGTGCGGCGCGCTTCCCGTACTACATGAACTCCTACGGCGTGCATGGCATCCATGGCCGGGCACCCGCAATCGCCACCGGCTTGGCAATGGCGCGCCCCGATCTCGATGTCTGGGTGATCGGCGGCGACGGCGACATGCTGTCGATCGGCGGCAATCACCTGATTCACTCGCTGCGACGCAACGTCAAGATCAAGGTGCTGTTGTTCAACAACATGATCTACGGGCTGACCAAGGGCCAGTTCAGCCCCACCAGCGAGGTCGGCAAGGTCACCAAGAGCTCGCCGATGGGCTCGCTGGACGCTCCGTTCAACCCGCTGTCGGTGGCGCTTGGCGCCGAGGCTTCGTTCGTCGCCCGCACCCACGACATGGACCGCGAGCACATGATGGACATCTTCCAGCGTGCACATGCCCATGACGGCGCGGCCTTCGTCGAGGTACTCCAGAACTGCAACGTCTTCAACGACGGTGCGTTCGAGACCATCACGAAGAAGCAGAACCGCGACTCCAACCTGATCCCGCTCGTCCACGGCGAGCCGATCCGCTTCGGGGTCGACGGCGAGTTCGGCGTGATCGACGAGGCCGGCTGCGCCCGGGTTGTGCACACCGCCGATGTCGGCGAGAGCGCCCTATTGGTGCACGACGAGCGCAAGCACGACCCCTCGACGGCGTTCATGCTCGCCCGTCTCGCCCGCGGACCGTTCGAGCCGACCCCGATCGGCGTGTTCCGGGCAGTGGAGCGCAGCGAGTACGCAATGGCGGCGACCCGTCAGCTGGCCGCAGCGCAGGAACGGCAAGGCCCCGCGGACATCGCTGCGCTGCTGCGCTCAAGGGGCACTTGGAACGTCTGATACCGATATCGGGGGGCACCCAGATGCGGATGTCGCCGCGGGAGGCCCTTCGCGGACTCCAACGCGCAATCCACTGTTGAGCCAGCCGGGCACGCTGGTACGTTCGACGACGTGACCGCAGTGCGCCGACGCCTCGACAGCGAGCTGGTGCGCCGCTGCATCGCGCCGTCGCGGACCGCCGCTGCGGCACTCATCGACGGCGGCCGGGTCCGTGTCAGCGGAACGGTCGCGTCCAAGTCCTCGCGGCTCGTCGCGCCGTCAGAAGCGGTGCACCTGACCGGGGAACCACAGCGATTCGTGTCACGCGGCGGCCGCAAGCTCGACGCCGCCCTCGACGCCTTCGGCATCGACGTTGAGTCTCGGCGGGCGCTTGATGCAGGCGCTTCGACGGGCGGTTTCGTCGACTGCTTGTTGCAACGAGGTGCTGCGGAGGTCGTTGCCGTCGACGTCGGCTGGGGCCAGCTCGATGCGGGCTTGCGCGCGGACGAGCGTGTCATTGTGCGTGAACGCTGCAACATTCGCCATCTCGGGGCCGAAGACATCGGCGGCCCGGTCGACATCGTGACAGCGGATCTTTCGTTCATCTCGCTTCGCACCGTCATGGCGAATCTCGCTGCGTGCGCGAGACCGGTGTGCGACGCCGTGCTGCTGGTGAAGCCTCAATTCGAGGCGGGCAAGCGAGAGGCGTCGCGAGGCAAGGGTGTCGTGAGAGACCCTGCGGTCTGGCGTCGTGTTCTCGAAGACGTGTCGGCATCCGCCCATGAGCACGCACTCGCACCGGTCGGACTGACCGTCTCGCCGCTGCGCGGCGCTGCGGGCAATGTGGAGTTCCTCATGCACTGTCGCCGGGTCCCCGACGATGCCCGAGGGCGATCCGTCGAAGATCTCGACGTCAGCGACGTGATCCGGCGTGCTGCCGATGGGACCGAGGCGGCAAGGAGGCCTGCATGAGCGACGTGGCCGTGCTAGCGCACACCGAGCGCGCTGAGGCGCTCGCGGCGGCGCAGCAGCTGATCGAATGGCTCGAGCAAAACGGCCACTCCGTGGTCATGCCAGCGGCCGATGCTGCGGCTGCGGGCCGGACGGAGCTCACCGACGACGACCACCTGGTCAACGGGCGGGTGGCGTTGGCCGTGAGCATCGGCGGCGACGGCACGATGCTGCGCTCGTTTGACATGGTGGCCGCGGCTGGCGTTCCGGTGCTCGGGGTCAATGTGGGCCACCTCGGCTATCTGACCGAGTTTGAGCCCCCGAACCTCATCGAGACCGTGGCAGCGGCACTGGCTGGCGAGCTCGACATCTCCGAGCGGATGATGGTCAGCGCCACCGTCCGCCGCGCGGGTGACACATATGCAGACCGCCGTGCCGGCGACACAGACGCAGTCAGCCGGTTGACAGCTGGGTTCGACGAAGTGAGCACGTGGACGGGGCTCAACGAGGTGGTGGTCGAAAAGCGTGACCCAGGTCACACGATTCGCCTGGAAGTTCGCTTCGACGGCGACGCCTTCGCGACATATGCCGCGGACGGTCTCATCGTGTCCACGCCGACTGGGTCCACCGCGTACAGCCTGTCCGCCGGCGGAGCCGTCGTGGCCCCGACGCACGAGTCGCTGCAGGTCACACCAGTCGCGCCGCACATGCTGTTCGACCGGTCGCTGCTGCTTCCAGCGGAGACGCAAATCGGGTTGCGTGTCATCGGCGAGCGCACAGCCCTTGCGGCAGTGGACGGACGCTCGGCGACGAGACTGCAAATGGGTGACGAGTTGATCGTGACCCGAGCGCCGTACCAGGCTCGACTGGTGACCGCGGGAGCGGACAGCTTCCATCGAGTCCTGAAGCACAAGTTCGGACTGAAGGATCGATGATGCGCGCCGTGGGCCCCTTGTCGCTTCCGAGCCCGGGCCGCTGTGGTCGACGCGCCGGGGGCAGCTGATGTTGGTGGAACTGGCGGTGCGCAACCTCGGCGTGATCGAAAAGGCCAGCCTGGTGCTGGGTCCTGGAATGACGGCGCTGACCGGCGAGACCGGCGCCGGCAAGACGATGATCGTGCAGGCCGTGCAGCTGCTTGTCGGCGGCCGGGCCGATCCTGCGATGGTTCGGACCGGGGCGGCTGCCGCAGTCGTCGAGGGTCGGTTCGTCGTGCCCGATGCAACCCACGACACTGCTGCGTCCAACGGAGCGCCGAGCCTTGCGGGGCCAAGCGGCAGCCATGAGATCGTTCTGCGCCGGGTGATTCCCGCGCAGGGGCGCAGCCGTGCCTACGTGGATGGCGAGATGGCGTCGGCAACCCAACTGGCTGAGCTGGGCGCCGGGCTCATTGACCTGCACGGTCAGCATCAGCACCAATCGCTCTTGTCCAGCCGCACCCAGCGTGAGGCGTTGGACCGCTGGGGCAACGTCGATCTTCGCCCGTTGCGCGGCGCGCGCGACGTGCTCGTGGCGTTGCAGCGGAATCTCACGGCGCTCGGCGGCGATGCCAGGGCGCGTGCGCAGGAGATCGACTTGCTCCGGTATCAGGTTGACGAGATCTCCGAGGCGCGGCTCGACGATCTCGACGAGCTGCAGCGGCTGGCCGAACGCGAAGATCTGCTGGCCGATGCCGCCGCCCATCTGACGGAAGGCCATGGCGCCCGCCACTCCCTAGCCGGCGACGACGGAGCGATTGACAAGCTCGGCGAGGCCGCCGCGGCGCTCTCGGGCCGGAAGCCCTTCGCCGCAGTCGGGGCGCGGCTCGGGGCGCTGGCAGCAGAGCTGGACGACACCGTCGAGCAGCTTCGCGGCGTGCTGGAGTCCATCGACGACGATCCGCAGACCCTGGCGGAGGTGCGAGCTCGGCATCAGCGGCTGCGCGAGCTGACGCGAAAGTACGGCGACACGCTGGCCGACGTCGTCGCATTCGGAGCCGACGCGGCCGCGCGCCTCTCGGGGCTAGAGCGTCATGAGGAGTTGGCGGCCGAGCTTGAGGCCGGTATCGCCGCAGCACAAGGACATGTCGCCCGCGAAGCCGACGCTGTCGCTAGCGTACGCAGCGCCGCGGCACCGGGTCTCGCCGCAGCCGTCACTGAGCACCTGGGCTCGCTGGCGCTCGAGCATGGGAACTTGGACGTGAACGCGTCGGGCCCCCCGCCCAGCGACGACGTGGAGTTTCGGTTCAGCGCGAATCGAGGTGCTGCGCCGGGCCCGCTTGCGAGAGTGGCCTCGGGAGGCGAGCTGGCACGCGTGATGCTCGCATTGCGGCTCGTGCTGACTGCGGGACCTCCGACGCTGGTGTTCGACGAGGTTGACGCAGGCGTCGGCGGCGAGGCCGCGCTGGCCGTGGGACGAGCATTGTCGTCGCTTGCCCCGGCGCATCAAGTGCTGGTCGTCACCCACCTTCCTCAGGTTGCGGCATTTGCGCATCACCAAGTGGCGGTACGAAAGACCGATGACGGCGCCACGGCCGTCTCTGATGTTGTGGCGGTCGCCGGTGACGAACGCATCAGCGAAATCGCACGCATGCTGTCCGGGCAACCCGACTTGGCGAGCGGCCGCCACCACGCCACCGAGTTGTTGGCGAGCGCGGCATCACACCGCCCCCGGTTGGATCCCGCGAACGGAACGGCCAATGGGAGCGCTGGCACGGCATCGCCCCGGCACGCTCGGGCCGGCGCTGAGCCGTGAGAGCGCGCCACCGGCGAATGCTGCGCCGCCGCCGACGCAATGGTCAGGCGGAGGTGGCTGCGCGATGCCGCGTGGACCGAAGGACCAAGAATCTCATCGGTCGACTCGACAGCGGCGAGATTGCGGTCGTTGATCACTCCGACCTCGACCGGGTGGCGGCCGACGGACTGATTGCGGCCGGAGCCGCGGCAGTCATCAACGCAGTGCCGACGATGAGCGGCCGCTACCCCGCACTTGGCGGGCTGACGCTTGCGCAGGCAGGCATGCTGGTATTGGACGACATCGGCCAAGAAGCGTTCGACGCGTTGAGCGAAGGTGACGAGATCGCCATTGACGGCGACGAAGTGCATCGGAACGGCGAATTTCTGGCCACCGGCTACCGGCGCGATGCGCAGCACTTCGAGCAAGTTCTCGAAGCGGCGCGCGTCGCGGTGCGCGGCGAACTCGGCAGCTTTGCTCGCAACACGCTCGAGTACTTGGCCACCGAACCGTTGATCCTCACTGAAGAGCTGAAGATTCCGCCGCTGCGCCATGAGATGCGCCGACGACATGTCCTCGTGGTGGTGCGCGGCATCGATTACCGCGAGGACCTCGCAGCCCTGCGCCGCTCGGGCTACATGTCGGATATGCGGCCGATCCGCATCGGCGTGGACGGCGGCGCTGACGCGCTGCTCGAAGCTGGCATGACGCCGCACATGATCATCGGCGACTTCGACTCGGTGTCGCCGCGGGCGCTCGCCTGCGGCGCACAGCTGATCGTGCACGCGTACGCCGACGGCGATGCCCCGGGGGCAAAGCGCCTCACCGATGCTGGTCTCGACTACGACGTGATCGCGGCGCCGGGCACCAGCGAGGACTTGGCGCTTCGCCTGGCGTTCGAACAGCGAGCCGAGCAGATCGTGGAGGTCGGGTCGCACACGTCGATGGTGGACTTCTTCGACAAGGGCCGTCGCGGCATGGCGTCCACGTTCCTCACTCGCATGCAGGTGTCGTCCGCTCTCGTCGACGCGAAGGGCGTGAGCCGCCTGTACCGGACGCAGATCCGCAAGCGCGACATGGCGTTGCTCATCGTGTCGGCGCTGGTCACCATCGGCGTGATTGCCGCAGTGACCGAGCCCGGCCGGCTGCTGCTGCGCACGCTGTGGATCAACATGGGCCTTTGAGGTGATCAATCTGCGATACCACATCGTCTCGATCGTGGCGGTGTTCCTGGCGCTCGCGATCGGCTTGGCCCTGGGTTCGACGTTCGTGGATTCGGTGCTGGTCAGCAACCTCGAATTTCAGGTCGACCAGCTCGAAGAGGACACGCTCGCGGCAATTGCCGAAAGAACTGAAGCCGTCGAGGCACGAGACGAAGCGCTCGCCGGCATCGACGCTGCGCGCGCCGAACGCGTCGAGGTGGAGACACTGGTGAGTCCCTACCTTCCGCAGGGGCGGTTGAGCGGGACAACAGCGCTGGTTGTCGCGCCTGAAGGCACCGATGCCGAGGCGGTGGCGGCGATTCGCGCCCGACTGATTGCCACCGACGCCGAGCTAGGCGGGGTGCTGTGGCTGAGCGACGACCTCAGGCTCGACGCCGCCGCGGTACGTCGGCAGATTGCCGATGCATTCTCGCTGGCCGGCGACAGTCGCGATGCCATTCGGCGCGCACTTCGCTTCTTGGTGCCCCAGGCGCTCTACCGCCCCGACGAAGCGGGATCATCCACAGGTGTGGGGCCCGATGTTGAGGCTGTGCCGGACGCCGCGGCGCTGGACGGATTCAGCCCTGGATTCGCGGCGGTGCCTACAACTCGCACAGCACTCACTGTGCTGCGGGACCTCGGACTCGTCACCCATGACGGCACTCGTGCGATTGCACTGCATCGGCTCGGCGGCGAGACGCTGCGGCTCGTCGTGGTGACTGATGCGGCCTCCGCTGGCCTGAACACCGAATTCGTCTTCGACTTGCTCGATGTCATCGCAGCGCAGGGTCACGAAGGCACGGGTGTGATCGTGGAGGTCCCGGCGCTCGCCACCGATGACGCCGCTGCGGGAGCGGGCTACGGATCGGTGCTCGCCGGGGTGCAAAGCGATGCAGTGCTGAGATCAGCGTTCTCCACCGTCGATGGGGTGGACACATTCTCGGGCGACTTGGCTCTGCTGGTGGCGCTCGAGAAACTGCCTCAGGTCGGCCACTACTCGTGGACCGACCTCTCACATGGTTTGGGGACTCCGTGACCCACGTCGTGGCCATCGTGCCGGCGTACAACCGCGCGGACACGGTGGGGGCCACCGTGACCGCACTTCGCTCGGTGCCTGATGTGCTCGACGTGATTGTGGTCGACGACGGCTCCCGAGATCGCACGGCGGCAGTGGCATCGAACGCCGGAGCCAGGGTGATCGAATTGGCTCGCAATCGCGGAAAGGGCGGCGCTGTGGCAGCCGCGGTAGCGGCCTCGGGAGCACCCGAGATCTACTTGCTCATCGATGCCGATCTCGGCCCCACAGCGGCACATGCCGGGATGTTGCTCGGACCGGTGGCGGCCTCGCAGGCTGACATGACGGTCGCTGTATTCGGCCCACACGACCACGACGAAGCTGGTGCGAGCCGGCGTTGCGGCGGCTTCGGGCTCGTCAAGCGCCTGGCAGCTCACGTCTTGCGAGCCGAGACGGGCACGGAGTTTGCAGAACCGCTGTCGGGACAGCGGGCCGTGCGTGGGGCGCTGCTCCGCTCACTCGAGCTCGCTGATGGCTTTGGGCTTGAGATCGGCCTGACGCTCGATGCAACGATTCGGGGAGCGGTGATCGCCGAAGTCGAGATTCCTTTCGCGCATCGCCCGACAGGACGCGACCTCGGCGGGTTCGCGCACCGGGCTCGGATCGGCCGCGAGGTGCTGCGTGCCGCGTCCGCCCGCATCGGCGGACGCAGGCTGCTGTTTCACCTCGTTGCAGCCGCGATTGCGCGACGACCGATCCGAATCGACGTCAAACGTGCATTGCGCCTGGATGCGCAGCGAAGCTCCCTGCGCAAGCTCGGCCGGGCACCGCTGGCTGCGGCGCGACGTCGACGGCGCCGCCCGAGGTCGCGTGACAGCTGACAGCGCACTCCGCACGGGCGCTGCGCTGGCGCTGGTCGCCGTCGCGGGGGCGCTCGCAGCAGCGGTGCTGTGGCGCTTGACAGGTTCGAAGATGCAGCGGGGCCGCTGGACGCGA
Organism: Acidimicrobiales bacterium; assembly: GCA_963663635.2. GTDB lineage: Bacteria > Actinomycetota > Acidimicrobiia > Acidimicrobiales > Poriferisodalaceae > Poriferisodalis. The sequence continues at coordinate 122,220 of CAXXMY010000003.1, read as the reverse complement.
GCCAACTACCGCGGCGAGCAGATCGTGGCGATCTCGGGCCTGCTCGTCGTTGCCGTGGGGGCTGTCGGCGCGACTGCCGTTGCGTTCATGGCACGCAATGGCTCGGGCTGGTTCGCCTACTCGTCTCCGCTGATTGATCTAGAGCGCATCGCGGAGATCGAGGGTTCAGCTTCGCTGGGCCTGATGCAGGTCGACGCGTTCCGAAGCCCCGCCATGGCTACTGCGACCGGCGCAGTGGCGACAGTGCTGGCCCTGCTGGCGTTCGGTTTGCTGGGACTTCGAGACGACACTCGCGGCGACATCGAAGCTGGCGGATTTGTCGCGCATTTCGGCCGCAGCTGGCCGCAGCGTCGGCTCACGACGGGAGCGCAAAAGGCGCTCGGCGGCGCCGCAGCAGCGCTGGCGTGCACACAAATCGCCCTCTTCGGCAACGTCGGCAGCCTCTGGCACAGCGACGGATGGAGGGACGGATTCGCCGTCATGCGGTCGCTGGAATCTGTCCTCATGGGTTCTCATGATCGCTGGGCCGTGGTGCCGCTGCTGCGCGGAGCGCTGATCGTGGCACTCAGTGCCAACGTGCTGAACCTGTTGGACCGAGCGCCGGGCCGGGCCACGAAGACTGCGCTGGCGTGGTGGCTCTGCGGACTGGTGCCTGTCGCACTGGCGTACCCGGTTTGGCCGCAAGGATTTCATTATGCGAGCGTCGTTTCGGCGCGGCTGGCGTGGCAGACCCCAGCGTTGTGGGCGGCCGGTGTCGTCGGCGCATCGGTGGGGCTGCTGCGCAGCGAGATGCACGAGCGGCACATGCAGGGAGATACCGGCGTGAACGCCACCGGGGCAGTGCTGGGCCTCGCAACTGTGGCGATGTCGTCCGGCACGGTGGAGTGGGTGTTGCTGGGAGTGCTCGTCGCCCTCAATGCGGCTAGCGAGCGCTGGTCGTTCAGCGCAGCCATCGACGCCGTTGCGCCGTTGCGTTGGCTGGATCGCCTCGGCTCGCCCTATCGAGAATCCTGATCAGGCCCGCTGCATTGCAGCGCTGCGCCTTATTCCCGCTGCATGGCAGCGGCGGTGCGACGGTGCGCGGCGAGCCGGTCGTCGAGCGCGGGATGAACAAGTTGGCCGTTGCTGACGACCGAGCGGCCGGCGACGATCGTCTCGCAGGCAGAAAGCGGTCCGCAGCGCAGCCACGCTTCGATCGGGTCTGACAGCGCGCCGGCGAACGCCGGGCCGTCGAGCTGCCACACCACGAGGTCCCCGCATGCGCCAACAGAGAGCTCGCCGATCTCGCCGGAACGGCCGAGGCACCCGGCACCGCCTCGGGTCGCGATCTCGAGGGCATCGCGGGCAGTGAAGTACGCGGCCTCGCTCGGCTCGGCAGCAGCCCCGGGTTGGCTGCCGGGGCGTCCGCTGTCGAGTCCTCGGTCGGGGCTCGAATGGCGCAGACCGTCGCGCAGGCGTCCCACCAGCAGGGCGTTGCGGGCTTCGGTCCACATCGACGCCGAATCCGCGCTGGCCGAACCGTCAACGCCGAGGCCGACCGGGACCCCGGCGGCACGCAGTTCTCGCACCGGGGCCAGACCGGAGCCGAGGATCAGGTTCGAGCTGGGGCAGTGCGCGACGCCGGTGCCCCACTGGCCGAGACGGACGATCTCGGCAGGGTTGGGCTGGACGCCGTGCGCGATCCAGGACCGGTCGCTGCCCCAGCCGCAGTGCTCGAAGTAATCCACCGGTCGCATGCCGAACATTTCGATGCAGAAGCCGTCCTCGCCGGGGTCCTCGGCCAAGTGCGTGTGCAGCCGCACGTCGAGTCGCTCAGCCAACTCGGCTGTTGCGGTCATGAGCTCGGTCGAGACCGAGAACGGCGAGCACGGCGCGAGCGCGACCCGCACCATGGCGGTTGGGGATCGGTCGTGATGCGTCGCAACGAGCCGCTCGGACTCGGCCAGGATTTCGTCGGGGGACTGGCACACCTCGTCGGGCGGAAGACCTCCCGATGACTGGCCCAGCGACATCGAGCCCCGCGTCGGATGGAACCGCATGCCCAGCTCGGTCGCAGCGGCGATCTCAGCCGCGATCAGGTCGCCGCCTCCGCGGGGATGCACGTAGAGATGGTCGGTGCTGGTCGTGCAGCCGCCGAGCGCAAGCTCGGCAAGCCCCACCCACGCCGAGAGGTACGCGCCCTCGGCGTCGAGCCGGGCCCACAGCGGGTACAGCGTCGTCAGCCACTCGAACAGACCGCCGCCCAGAGCGGGCCGGTACGCCCTCGTGAGATTTTGGTACATGTGGTGATGGGTGTTCACGAGGCCTGGCGTCACCAGGCAGCCGCTTGCGTCGATGGTGCGCTCGGCGGTCGGCGGGACATCGGCGGTCCCTCCCACCGCGCTCACGACACCACCCGAAACCGACACCCAACCGCCCGCGATCTCACGCCGCCGCGCATCACACGTCGCGACGAGATCTGCGCCACGTACCAGCAGATCTGCTGTTGTCTCGCTCATCTGGAGCCTCCGTTGGGGTGGTCGGCGGCGTCCGAGGGTCAACCCCTTGCGGACGTTGCGACGGTAGCTTGAGCCGAAACCAGAGGGAGCGAAGTGGCTAAGCACATTTTCGTCACCGGTGGTGTTGCAAGCTCCCTGGGCAAGGGAATCACAGCGGCTTCACTCGGGCGGCTGTTCGTCGCGCGTGGCTACCGGGTCACCATGCAAAAGCTCGACCCGTACATCAACGTTGACCCCGGAACCCTGAATCCCTATGAGCACGGCGAGGTGTTCGTCACCGACGACGGGGGCGAGACCGACCTCGATCTCGGCCATTACGAGCGATTTATTGACGAGTCGCTGACCCGCGATTCCAATGCCACAACCGGCTCGATCTACCAAAAGGTGCTTGCCGACGAACGGCGTGGCGAGTACCTCGGTCGCACGGTGCAGGTCATCCCGCACATCACCGACGAGATCAAGGAGCGCATCCGCAAGCTCGCTACCGCCGATGTGGACATTGTGATCACCGAGGTGGGCGGCACGGTCGGCGACATCGAGATCCTGCCGTTCCTTGAAGCCATCCGCCAGATGCGCCTCGAAGTCGGCCGTCGCAATGTCTGCTACGTCCACGTCACTCTGGTGCCGTTCATCGGTCCCGCCGGCGAGCAGAAGACCAAACCCACACAGCACTCGGTGACCGAACTGCGCAGCCGCGGCGTTCAACCCGATGCCATCGTGCTGCGCAGCGAAAGTCCCATCGAGGATGGCCTCCGCAACAAGATCGCCAATCTCTGCGACGTCGAGCCGGCCGGCGTGGTGAACGCTCCCGACGCTTCAGTCCTGTACGAGATCCCGATGGTGTTGCGCGCAGAAGGGCTCGACAGCTTCCTGTGCGGGCTGCTGGACATCGAAGATGTGGAGCCTGACCTGGCCGAATGGGAAGCGATGCTGGCGCGGATCAAGTCGCCGCAGGCAACTGTGCGCATCGGCATTATCGGCAAGTACGTCACGCTGCCTGATGCGTATCTCTCGGTGTGCGAGTCTCTCCGCCACGCCGCCTCGTACCACGGCGTCGAAGTCGAGATCGAGTGGATCCACTCCGAGGAGATCGAAGGACTGATGGCAGCTGGCAGGCTGCGACACCTCGACGGCATGGTGATCCCCGGTGGATTCGGATCCCGGGGCATCGAGGGCAAGATCGCCGCGGCGGAGTTCTCCCGCCAGAACGACATTCCCTGCCTGGGCCTGTGTTTGGGTCTGCAGGTCATGGTCATCGAGTTCTGCCGCAACGAGCTGGGCTTGCTCGGCGCCAATTCGACTGAGTTCGACGCCAACACGCTCCATCCGGTCATCGACCTCATGCACGCCCAGCGGGGCATTCAAGACAAGGGCGGCACGATGCGGCTCGGCGCCTACGTAGCCCGGCTCGCACCGGGTAGCCGTGTGGCGGCCATGTACGGCGACACGCTGGTGAACGAGCGTCACCGCCATCGCTATGAGGTCAACAGCGCCTACCGCGACAAGATGGCCGGGGGCGGCCTGCAGTGCAGCGGCCTGTCGCCTGACGGCAGGCTCGCCGAGTTCATCGAGCTCGACGACCATCCGTTCTGGGTCGGCACCCAGGCGCATCCGGAGTTCAAGAGCCGTCCAGACCGCCCCGCACCGCTGTTCTGCGGCCTCGTGGGAGCGGCTCTCGCCCGAGCTGAGGGTCGCAACCCGCAGCTGCTGCGGGCGCCGCTTCACACCGGCGGCCCGCCCAGCTGACCGTGGCGCCAGCGCTGGCAATCCCCGCCGAGGATTATTTGGGCTGGCTGGCCAACGAGCGAGGGCGCGCACATCGCACCGTCTCGTCGTATCGTTCTGACCTTTGCGCGTTCTCCGCGTGGCTCGATGAGCGCGGTCTCGACCTGCTGGACGCGTCGTCTGCGGATGTGGCTGCGTACCTGGCCTACCTGCGCGGCGAACTCAAGCGCAGTTCCTCGACCGTTGCGCGTGCGGCGGTCAGCATGCGTGGCCTGTATCGATTCTTGGTGGCCGAGGAACTGACGTCGAAAGACCCGGCTGGAACGCTCGACGTGCCGCGCGCGCCGGCGGGTCTGCCGCGTGCGTTGCGGCGGGATCAGATCGAGATGCTGCTGGCCTCGCCGGTCGGCGACGACGCGCTGGCCCGGCGCGATCGGGCCATGCTCGAAGTGCTGTACGGCATGGGTCTGCGAGCGAGCGAGCTGACGGCCCTGTCCCTCGGCGATCTCGATCTCGATGAACGGCTGATGCGAGTGTGGGGCAAGGGGGGCAAAGAACGGATCGTGCCGGTCGGCCGCCACGCAGCCGATGCTGTGGGGGACTGGCTGAGCGGCGCTGGCCGGGGTGCGCTGGAGCCCGATTCATGGGCCACTCAGGACGACGCCCGCGCGCTGTTCCTCAACAACCGCGCCCGCCGCATCACGCGGCAGGGCGTATGGCTGGTGGTGCGACGCCACGGCGATCGCGTGGGCTTGGGGCGCGATCAACTGTCGACGCATGTGCTGCGGCACTCATGTGCGACGCACATGCTCGACGGCGGTGCCGATATTCGAAGTGTGCAGGAGCTGCTGGGCCACGCGTCCATCTCGAGCACCCAGCGCTACACCGCCGTGTCCCAGGAACGGCTCACCGAGGTGTACCGCCAGGCACACCCACGCGCCCGCTACTAGCCCTGATTTTTCATGAGAATGCCGGTGTGGGTGTTTTGATGGTTTGAGTGGCGTGTTGGGGCCTGTTTTTGGCTGGCGGTGAGCGGTTCGGGCTGTCGGGGGGCGGTGTGGGGCCGGTTGGGCGTGTGTTGGTGGTGTGGGGGCGTGCGGGGTCGCCGCGTGGTGTGCGCGGTTGGGGGCTTGGGGTGTGTCAGGTGTGGTTGTGGGCTGCGAGCAGTTCTGGGGTGCCGGGGTGGTGGTCGGGGAGGCGTGCTGTGGTGCGTCGGGCGGTGCGCACGATGCGTGCGGGTATGTGCCAGAGCTGCCAGCGGAGGCGTTTGGGTGCTGCTTTGGCGAGCGCGCCGCTCAGGCGCAGCTGTTGGAACCAGCCGACCAGTGCGAGGCTGATGACGCACAGCGCGGCCCACGCAGCGTTGGCGTCCCAGGAGCGGAACGGCATTTTGTTGAGCCCGGAGTCTTTGAGGCGAGCGATGGTGTCCTCGACTTGGGCGTGGGCTCGCATGGCGTTGTCGAGGCGGGCGGGGTCGCCCGTGGCGTCGGTGGCCAATCCCCAGTAGCGCCAGTTGGGGGAGTCGAACAAGGAGCGCTGCGCGCCGGGGTGCAGCGGCTCGCGTCGGATGATCAGGCGTGTGCCGGTGGGCCAGTGCGACAGATCGACCTTGTCGGTGAGCTCGGCGACGTGGCTGCGTTCGCGGCGCTGGCCTGGGCGGCCGATGGCGGGCTGCCAGCGATCGGGGTCGACGCGCGCTGCGGCGATCGCGGCGGTGATCTGGGTGCTTTCGCGTGCGACGGCGAAGAACGTGACGTTGCGGTCCCGGCAGCCGTGCGCGATCCGAGTCGAGCACCCCGCGGAATCGGTGCGCAGCCACATCGGCTGTGTCGCCGCGTCGGGATCGTCGCCGGGCCGGTGCCCGGCTGCGAACTCCTCGGGGAGCTGGTTGACGGAGCGGTCGAGCACTTCGAGGTGGTCTGCGATGTTGTTCGCGGCGGCGTTGCCCGCCCGCAGCTTGACCCACAACGGCTCCCCGTCGCCGGTGGAGCACAGCATCGGGTGGAACCCGTAGCCGCGCTTGTAATGAGGCGCCGCGCCGTGCTTGTTCTCCGAGTGGATCTCCACCGGCGTGGAGTCGATGTCGAGCACCAGCGGCCGGGCGGGATCGGGGACGCGTCCGGACCACGCCCGGGCGCGCACGCCCGCCGCGGCCTCCCACACACGCCCCAAGCACGCCTCGTCGATGCCTGTCATCGCCCGGTACGCCGTCGTGACCGACGCAACCCGCCCGAACAGCGCCGGCTCGCCACGCAGATGCCCGATATCGCTACACGCATCACCGCCGCCCGCGAGCACCAGCGCCAACTGAGTCAGCACCCTGCCCCGGTCATGGACCGCAGCACGCTCACCGCGGTGCCCCACCGCCGCACTCAGCGCCGAGCCAAGACCCAACGAATCCGCGAAACCGCCCAAAACGAACAACCCGGCATGCGACGCGATCGGTCCCCCGCCGCCTTCCAGACCCACCCTCGCGACACTGCTAGCTATCACCCCGGAGATGCCCTTCTTTTATGCACAGAACGTGTGCTGACAACACACATCGTCGCAGGTCAGAAGGGCTTTTCCGCGGATGCGCGCACCCCAAATCACGAACCCGATGAAAAATCAGGGCTAGTCGTCGCTTGGGGTGGGGAGGGCTACCTCGGCAGGAAGCCCATCGCCTCCTTGGCGCGTGCCAAGGTGACTGATGCGACGGCCTCGGCCTTCTCAGCGCCGGTGGCGATGATTCGATTGAGCTCGGCCGGGTCGGCGGCAAGCTCGGCTCGACGGGCCACGATCGGGGAGACCATTGCGATGACCGCATCGGCGGTGTCGGACTTGAGCGCCCCGTACTGGCTGTAGCCCTCGGCGGCGTCGGCCGGGTTGCGTCCGGTGGCGGCGCCCAGAATCGACAGCAGATTCGACACGCCCGGCTTCGCATCAGGGTCGTAGCGGACCTCGGATTCCGAGTCGGTCACGGCACGAGCGAACTTGCGGGAAATGTCGGCAGGGTCGTCGAAGATGCCGACTGAGCCTTGGGGCCCCTCGGCCGACTTGGACATTTTCGATGTCGGATTCTGCAGGTCCATGACGCGTGCACCGACCGAGGGGATGGCGGCGTCCGGGATCACAAACGTTTCTCCGTAGCGGCTGTTGAAGCGCTGAGCCACGTCTCTGGTCAGCTCGAGATGCTGGCGCTGATCGTCGCCGACGGGCACGCGATCGGCGTCATAGATGAGGATGTCTGCGGCCATCAGCGCCGGGTAGGTGAACAGGCCCGCCGAGACGTGATCGCCGCCCTCATCCGAGCGAGCCGACTTGTCCTTGAATTGCGTCATGCGCCGCAGCTCGCCGAGCGACACGGTGCATTCGAGCAGCCACGACAGCTCGGTGTGCGCAGGGACGTGACTCTGCACAAACAGGGTGCACACGTCGGGATCGAGGCCGACTGAGACCAGCGTCGCCATCGTGTCGAGCGTCGCAGCGCGCAGCTGGGCGGGATCCTGCTGGACGGTCACGGCGTGCAGGTCGACTGCGCAGTAGAAGGCATCGGCGTCGTGCTGATCGATTGCCCATTGGCGAAGTGCTCCGAGGTAGTTGCCGAGATGGATGTCGCCGGTGGGCTGGATGCCCGAGAGCACTCGTGTCATGGCGCATGAAGGTACTGGGCCTCGCTGCTCGGGCCGCAGGTCTTTGCCTCGCACGAGTCGGCAGATGCCGCCGAAACGAGGACCTCGTCGAGCATTTGGCGAGCTCGGGGATACCCGGAGTTGACGAAAGTGCGCGGTACCTTCGACCGCGTGTCCTACGAGGTGCGCACAGAGGCCTTCACGGGCCCGCTCGACGTGCTGGTGAAGTTGATCGTCTCCCAAGAGGTGGATGTCTGGGAGGTTTCGCTAGCGCGGCTCGTCGACGACTTCGTCGCTGTGCTGGCTGATGTCGGCCGGGATGTCGACGCTGGCGGCGAATCCGATGTCGACTTGGATGCCATCACCAAGTTCGCAGTGCTGGCGGCCACGCTCATCGAACTGAAATCTCGTCGCCTGCTGCCCAGCCCGCCTGTCGAACTGGACCTCGAAGAGGAGCTGGCGCCGTACGGACGCCGAGACGAGGTGCTAGCGCGGCTCCTCGAAGGCCGCACATTCGCGGCAGCGGCGCGGCTGCTGCGCGAACACTGGGCGGCGGCCGCGATGCAGTGGCCGCGCACCGCCGGCCCCGAAGACCGCTTCTCGACGGCCGTGCCGGACTTGCTGGAACGTGCGACAGCGGTGGATCTGGTGGCGGCGATGGAGCGTGTGCTTGCGCCCCGCCCGGTGCCGAAGGTGGACTTGCGGCACCTGCGCTCGGCGGGCATCACGGTGGACGAGGCTGCATCGCACATCGCCGAGCAGCTAGCAGAATGCGGCGCCGCGACGTTCCGCGAGCTGACGATCCATCTGTACGAGCGCATCGTGGTCGTCGTGCACTTCCTGGCGGTGCTGGAGCTGTTCAATTCGGGCCTCGTCGAGCTCACGCAAGCCGAGCGTTTCGGCGACATCGGCGTCATTTGGATTGCAGGCGAGGACGCAGTTCTGCCGACACCGGCCGGCACCTACGGAGAGGACGCAGCGTGAGCACCGAGGACAACCCGACCGGCGGCCTTCGCCTCGTCAGCGACGAGGGGCTCACGATCACGCATCCGTCGATGCGAGGTCGCAACGGCGCTGCTACGACCGCTCCGCCTGCACCCGACGACGTGGGTATCGGCGCTGCGACCGTCGATCTGGGCGCAGTCGATGCCCTCGATGCCGACCCCAGCGCCCGCGACCGGCATGCCGAGTTGTTCGTCGCCATCGAGGCGATTCTGATGGTCGCCGAGGAACCCGTCAGCGCCGAAGTCCTTGCGACGGTGACGTTGGAGCCGCCGGAGACGGTGGAGCAAGCGTGTGCGGAGATTGCACGCGAGTACGCAGCAGCAGGCCGCGGCTTCTCGATTGTGCGCGTTGCGGGCGGATACCAGCTGCAGTCCGCTACGAGGGCGGCCGACTATGTCGAGCGGTTCCTCGGCGGTAGTCGGTCGGCTCGGCTGTCCGCAGCGGCCATGGAGACGCTCGCACTGGTGGCGTACAAACAGCCGATCTCGCGTGCACAGATCAGTGCGATCCGCGGCGTCAACGCCGACCGCGTGGTGCGCACGCTCAGCGATCAGGGCTACCTGACCGAAGTCGGGCGCGATCCGGGCCCCGGAAACGCGTCGCTGCTCGGCACGACCGACCTGCTGCTGGTGCGGCTCGGACTCGACAGTCTCGGCGACTTGCCGTCGCTGTCCGAGCTCAGCGTCGATCCCGACGCTGTGGAGGCGATGGATCGCATCGCAGCCGAACGCACCGGATAGCGGCGGCAAGCCGGTGACCGGATGCCGCAGCGACGAGCCGGAGGCCGATAGCGCTGAGTCCGTTCCCGAGCGGGTCCACAAGGTGATGGCGCGAGCGGGCCTTGCAAGTCGCCGCGCTTGCGAGCAGCTGATCGCCGCGGGGCGCGTCACCGTCAACGGCACCGTCACACGCACCGGTGACCGCGTCGTTGCCTCCGACCGCATCGAGCTCGACGGCGCCGTGGTGGCCTGGGATCCGGATTTGGTCCACCACTTGCTCAACAAGCCGCGGGGCGTGCTCAGCGCGGCATCCGACGACCGCGGAAGGCGCTGCGTGACCGACCTGGTGCCCGCCGACGAACGCGTCTATCCCGTCGGGAGGCTTGACGCCGACAGCGAGGGGCTCATCATTGTCACCAACGACGGCGAGCTGACCCACCGGCTGACGCATCCGTCCTGGGGCGTCGACAAGGAATACCTGGCCCACGTCTTTGGTGTGCCGTCGCGGCAGGCATTGGCGCAGCTACGACATGGCGTCGAGCTCGACGACGGGCCGACGGCGCCAGCAGTCGTGTCGATGCCGCAGCCGTCGATGTTGCGCATCGTGATCGGCGAAGGCCGCAACAGGCAGGTACGGCGCATGTGCGAAGCGGTGGGTCATCCCGTGCTGCGGCTCGTCCGCACCCGAATCGGCCCACTGTCGGACTCGTCGCTGCGTCCCGGGAACCACCGCCCGCTGACGCCAGACGAAGTGCGCAAGCTCCACGGCGCTGCGACGGCAGCCAAGCGCAGCTGAAGATGGCGTTGCGGATGACCGACAGCTACCCCGTCAAGTCGGGGTCAGCGGCGTAGATGGTGAGGCACAGTTCTGCGTCATCCAACATGCTGAAAACCGGCTCACGTCCTGAGAGCGCGACACTGTTGTCAAGGATTATCGGAACCCCTTCGCCCCGCTTCTCCATGAAATTTGAACGACCGACTGTGAGCCACTCTTCGTCAGGTGCTGGGCATCTCGTCAGGAGACTGCAGAGCGTCTCATTGCGCGCCGTCTGCCGGTAGCGCAGCGAGTCGACGGTCAGGGAGTTTGCGAGCGCGCCGGGCGAGTACAGCTCAAGTCGGTCAACGAAGAGGCGGAGTCTGATCTTCGAGCCGTGAACTGCGTAGTCCCGATGCGCGACGGCGTTAACTACCGCTTCGAAGACAGCGGCTATGTCGTACTGGGGGCGGTCGACGCGGCCGACAGTTTTCATTGCGGCGCGGTTCATGTTGCGCGCAACGAACCGGCAGGCGTCGATGATCTGGCGATCGAGTGGTCCATAGATGTCTGCGGCGTCTAGCTGGTACGCATCAGTCCTCGAACCGGCCTGGACCGAGCTGCCGCGATAGGCGACGGCTTGGACGTACGCGTTCCGAAGCCAACGGTCCGGTTCGTCGCTTCCCATGAGAACCCCGGTGACCGTCGGCCTTAATACTCCGTCATCTGCGGACGAAGCCATGCCGAGTTTCGTAAGTAAGATCTCCCGAATTGGCTCTGACCGAGGGGTCTGGAATCGCTGCCACAGCGATGGGGTGAGGTCATCGAGGCTCGCGGCGCCGACCACCTGCTCGTCGAAGCGAATCAGCCGGGCCTGGCTGCGCTGTTGGAAGAGGCGAGCGAGGAATTCGGACGACATGACGCGCTTGGAATCCGCAACGCGGTGCAGGTAGCCGCCTGGACTGCAGTGCACGAACAAGCTTCGCGGCACCTCCACCTTGACCACGTCGACGGCCTGTCCTGTGCCGGTCGGCAGCGACAGCCGGTCTAGGACGTACTGCTCGAGCGGTGGATTGATCTTGTCGTTGCAGACTTCCTTCACGAAGTCGACGACACTGTCGAGCCGGTCCCTAGGAATGCCCACAAGATCCCTTGATTTGTCCTCGACACCGAGCACCACAACGCCGCCGCGGCGGTTAGCGAATGCGGCGATCTCATCAGCCAGATCGTCCCTCGCAGGCCCAACGATCTTGGCACCAGAGAACCGCACTTCCTTCAGTTCGAGAAAGCTCGTCTCGCCGAGCCGAATGGCGTCGAGCAGTTCCTTGCGGGAATCAAACATTGCCAGGCCCGGTCTCGAGTCTGCGATAGCGACGTTCGAGGGCGTCCCGGCCTCCCTCCATCACACGGCACACCTCGTCTCGCATTTGCGTGCCCTGCAGTGAACCCGAGTGAACGACCTGGCACTGGCCGGCAGCGAAGTCGAGAACATGGAGCATCTCGGCGTCGCCATTGACGACGATGTTGGGGTTGTGCGTGACCGCGATGATTTGTCGACGCAGCTTGTTTTCCCGCATTTGCCGCACCACCAAGCTGTAGATCAACTGATTGTCGAGGTCATCCTCGGGCTGGTCGAGAACTAGGGGTTCGTCACCGTGCGCAAGCAGGAATGCGAGCATTGCCGCCGATCGCTGGCCAGCTGAACCTTGTCCTATCGGCACGAAGTCCGTGCCATTGCCGCCGCGGCTGTGTTCCACCTGGAGGCTGTCGGGAGGGAACCACGTCAGGAGTCGATCGAGAAACTCGGGGCTCTTGTCGCACTCAAGCTGGAAGTATTTGTTGAAGTGTCCGCCGAAGACCACTTCTCCACGACAGGCGCCGATGAACTGCTGGCGAAGCGTGCTGAGCCGCCTCTCGATCTCGCTCTGGCGTTCGTCGAGCGCTTGGGGAAGACCTTCGAGCAGCCGATTGATGATTTCGTCGCCCGATGCCGTCTCGCTTGAGCCTCCGATGTCGGCGCTGAAGCGGTCATCCTCAACATTGATCGCTTCGCGCAACGAACGCTCGGCCGCGCGTAGGTCGTCTCCGTACGCGACAAGCCTGATTCGCACAAATTCGTTCTGCGCGAGTGCTTGTGCGAGAAAGTCGATCCGCGCCTCGCTGACGGTGCGTCGCGCCTGCGTCACGACACGCAGCTGGGCTTCTTGCTGCTTTGCGAGGTCTTCCCGCTGTGCTCGCAGCGCAATCAGGCGGCCGACCTCCTCGGTCAATCGCTGGCGCTCTTGGACAAACTCCGCGTGCTGCGCAGGATCGCCGATGCCCTGATCATCGAGCGTTGCGACAGCTTGGTCGTAGGCCTCACGAATCCGGTCAACCGCGACGCGCCATGCACTGTTCCTCAGCTCGGACCGCAGTCGCTCGACCTGCTGGCGCCCCCGCGCTGCTGCTTGCCGCAACTCCTCCGCTGCTGTGGTCACGATGGAGTCCAGTTGCTCGATGATCGCGACCGCGGTTTGGTCGTCCTCGGCGTCCGCACCGAACAGGTCGGCAGGTATGTCCTCCGTGCCTAGTTGTCCAGCGATCTCGTCAACGCGTCCGAGCGCTGCATCGGCCACGTCGAAGTGCCGGTCGAGTTCGCGACGTTGACGTTCGGTCTCTCGGTGCGACTGCAGCGCCGCGGCATGATCAGCGCCTTCGAACGCCTCGAGCTTCCGGTCCGTGTCTTCGAGCGCGACGTCAACCTCGCCGCGGCGACTCAGTTGCCGATCGAGCTCGCGTAGCCTCGCTCGCGTCTCGTTAAAGGCTTGCTTCGCCGTGATCAGAATGTCCGCTCGGTCGGCGGTCCCGGCACCGTCATCAATGAGGTCGAGCAGTGCCCGCTGGTTGTCGCCCGCGAGCTCGGCGATCTGGCCTTGGCTGAAGATACGGACTGGGAAACGCTCTGGAGTGACGTGCTGCGCCGACGATTTGGTCCAGTCGCCGCCGTTTGAGCGGTCCTCCACCACCCGGTCAGCGTCACTGCCGTCTTGGTTCCAATGCACTCGATGGTCGACGTGATCGCGGACCAAGGTCCATTGAACGCGAGTTTTCTCCTCGAGACCTCCCTCGGCACCGCGATCGCGGGGGACTTGGGCAAAGCGCTCAAAGGTGACGCGGGCTGAACTGCGCGCGTCGAGGTTCTTGAGCTCTGTTTCCCGGCGAGCTGCGAGACGCAGGCAATGAAGCACGGTGGATTTTCCCGTACCTCGACCTCCGATCAGAACGTTGAGCCACGGACTGAATCTCACGACTGCCGCCTGGCCACGGCCCATATAGCGCGCGTCGGCGATTTCGATGGCTCGGATGTGGTGGGCCGGTAACGGAGGTGGCATCACGGGTTCAGACACGTCGCTGCGCTGCACGGAGAATCTCTCGCCGTCGTGAAGAGCCAAGCGAAGCCCCTCAATGGACGGTTCTTCCATCTTGATCCACGTGTAGTGGGATCCCGGATGCTTGTGGCCGTTGCCACCCGAGAGCCTGTGGGAATCCGAGCCCAACACCTCCGCCCACGCGAGACGGTGCTGCCGATAGAGATCGTGCTTCGATGCCGAACTGTCCGCGACTTCGACGGCGAACAAGTAACCGCTGGTCAGCACTGGCTCCAACGTGTTGCCTGTCAGCTCCCAGAGACCCTTGTCTCGGTCAACGTGGGCTGGGATCGCAATTCCGCCGAGATCGACGACTTGTTTCACGACCTCGATGACGGACGTATCGGCCGCTCGCTTGTTAGCGCCTCGTTCGCCGTGGTATCTGACGGCTCCGAGCAGGCTGTCGATGTCGCTGGCCTGCTTGCTGGGATCGAAGATGGCGAGCACATGCGTGCCGCCGCTTGCGGTGACCTCGGCGCCAGGGAACAGATAGAGAGGCCGATACTCAGCATGCGACTCGTCCTCCAAGCCGTGCACGGCCGACTTGAGCCGATCGATCCACTCGCCGGAATTGTGATCGGTGATCGCGACGCAGTCGATACCCGCCCGCATGAAATCAAGCAGCCAGTCTCGCGGCGTTACCGCGTCTGGGTCGCGATAGTCAGACGATGCAGGGGTGTGGGTGTGGAAGTCGAACTTCCACCAGCGCGCCCCCGGGTAGCTCCAAGAACTGGCGTCGTGGGCTGGCATGTGCCCAACGTAGCGAGCGCACGTGGTCAGACTGGTGCTGATGTGTGGATTGAAGTGACGGTGGGCCACGGGACGCTGAATCGCGAAGTGTTGAGCGTTGACGGTCGGCAGGGGCAGATGGCTGCATCCGGTCGCGCATCCCAGCGGCCACAATGGGGTCATCGAAGTCAACGCAGCGCACGCACCCCCCGGAGCATCGAGATGAGCCTCGCGGAGACGTACCGGCTGTCGGGGCGTTACACCGACGACAGCGGCCTGACCTTCATGACCGGGCTGCAGGCCTTGGCCCGGCTGCCGGTCGAGCAGCTGCGGGCCGATCGTCGAGCGGGATTGACGACCGCTGCGTTCGTGTCGGGCTATCCCGGCTCTCCGCTGGGCGGCTACGACGCTGCAATAGCGGCCGCACGTGCAGCGACTGATCTGCCGATCGTCCATTCGCCCGCCGTGAACGAGGAGCAGGCAGCCACTGCGGTCATGGGCAGCCAGCTGGCCACGACACGCCCCGACGCCCGCTACGACGGCGTCGTGGGCATCTGGTACGGCAAGGCGCCCGGCGTGGACCGCGCCACAGACGCGTTGCGCCACGCTGTTTTTGCTGGGGCAGATCCGCGAGGCGGCGCAGTGGCCATCGCCGGTGACGACCCGGCCGCCAAGAGCTCGACCATCCCGTCGAGCTCGGCGGGCACCATGGCCGACCTGCACATCCCGGTGCTGTATCCGGGTACTCCCGCCGAGGCGCTCGATCTGGGCCGCCACGCGATCACCATGTCCCGCGCCACCGGACTGTGGACGAGCCTCAAGATCGTGGCCGACGTCGCTGATGGAGCGGCGACGGTGCTGCTCGATCCAGACCGCTTCGAACCGACCATCCCGACCATCGACGGCGAGCCGTACCGGCATTCACCCGACGGATACCTGTTGACCCCCCACACGGTGGACATCGAACGCGAGATCATCGAGGTCAGGTACCCGCTCGCCATTGCCTACGCCGCGGCGAACCGGCTCAACGACGCAACCGTGGACCCACCGGACGCTTGGATCGGGATCGTGGCCTCGGGCATCACCTACCGAGAGGTGCGTGAGGCTCTGCGACGGCTCGGCCTGACCGACGACGCTTCGGTGCACGCCGCGGGCATCCGGCTGGTCCGCATGGGCATGCCGATCCCGTTCAGCGCCGAGCGAGCCAGACACTTTGCACGCGGGCTGTCCGAGCTGTTTGTCGTCGAGGAGAAGAGCCCCAACATCGAGTCGCTGCTGAAGGACGCGCTGTACAACCAGTCGCATCATCCCCGCATCGTGGGCAAGACCGACGAGGCCGACCGGATGCTGCTGGCGTCCCATGGCGCGCTGACCGCCGACGAGCTGATCGAGCCGTTGCGCAGCCGCCTCACCGCGCGCATCGGCGACCGGCTGGCGCCAGCGCCGCCAGAACGGGTTCGCATCGAGCTTCCGCTGGCGCAGAGCCGCAGCCCGTACTTCTGCTCGGGATGCCCGCACAACCGATCAACGGTGGTGCCCGACGGCTCGCTTGTGGGTGCGGGCATCGGCTGCCACACGATGGCGCTGCTGATGGACCCCGACCGGGTCGGCGACATCGTCGGGCTGACGTGCATGGGCCAGGAGGGCACCCAGTGGGTGGGGATGGAGCCCTTCGTCGAGACGCGGCACATCTTCCAGAACCTCGGCGACGGCACCTACTTCCACAGCGGCCAGCTCGCCATCACCGGAGCAGTCGCCGCCGGATCGAACATCACCTACAAACTGCTGTGGAACCGTGCCGTTGCGATGACGGGCGGGCAGGACCCCGCCGGCCAACGGAGTGTCGCCGATGTCGCTGCGGCGCTGCTGGCGGGCGGCGTTGCGAAGGTGCTGGTGACCACCGACGACCTGTCCGCCTACCGCAGTCGGACCCTTTCCGGCGGCGTCGAGGTGTGGAGTCGAGACCGGCTCGCTCAGGCTCAGGAATTGCTCGCGGGCATCGACGGCGTGACCGTGCTGATTCACGATCAGCAATGCGCTGCAGAGGCGCGACGGCATCGAAAGCGCGGCACTCAGCCCACGCCGACCCAGCGCGTGGTCATCAACGAACGCATCTGCGAGGGATGCGGGGACTGCGGCGACAAGAGCAATTGCCTGTCGGTGCAGCCCGTCGACACGCCCTTTGGGCGCAAGACGCGCATCGACCAGACGACATGCAATCTGGACTACTCATGCCTGGACGGCGACTGCCCGTCATTCATGACCGTCACCCAGCCGGGACCGCTGCGCAGCGCAGTGCGCGAGATGCTCGCACCGCTGCGTCGCCGCTCGTCGCCCGGTGACGGTGCCTCAAGCTCGCAAGTCGAGCCTCCCGCCGAGTTGCCGGCGCCGATCCCCGTCGTTGATCCCGACGCCGTGTCGGTGCGCATGTGCGGGATCGGCGGCACGGGCGTGGTGACGGTCAACCAGATACTGGGCACCGCAGCAATGTTCGACGGGTTCGAGGTGCGAGGCCTCGACCAGATCGGTCTGTCGCAAAAGGCGGGCACCGTCGTCGGCGATCTGCGATTCACCCGGCTCGACACGCCCACCACGGCGAGGCTGGGCAGCGGTCAGGCGGACGTGATCCTGGCGTTCGACCTGCTGGTCGCCGCCTCCGCTGCGGGTCTCGACGTGGCCGATCCCGAGCGCACTGGCGTCGTCGGTTCGACCTCGGCGACGCCGACGGGCGCGATGGTGGCGGACCCGACAATCGACATGCCTGCAGCGGATGAGCTGACCGAGCGTGTCGCTGCGGTCACACGAGCGGACTGTCGGCACTGGGCCGACGTGAACGCGATCGTGACGGCGCTGTGCGGCTCGGCGGTCACGGCCAACGTGTTCGTGGTCGGGATGGCTACTCAAGCCGGCGCGTTGCCGCTGACGCCGACAAGCGTCGAAGCTGCCATCGAGCTGAACGACGTTGCGGTCGCTGCGAACCTTGCCGCGTTTCGATGGGGCCGCACGATGGTCGCCGAGCCCGCACTGGTCGAAGCTGCCGCTGCAGCGGCGGTGTCCGGCACCGTCGACGATCCCGACGCCAAGGTGCCGGGCGACCTCGCAGAGCGCATGGAAGCCCTGACAGGCGGCAGCCTGGCAGGGGCAGATTCGGCGGGCGGCAGCCTGTCGCTCGACGATCTGACGCCTTTCGTGACTGAGTTGTGCGCCTACCAGTCGTCCAAGCTCGCAATGCAGTACCTCGACGCCCTCGGGCCGGTTGCTCGGGCAGATCGTGCAGCCGGCGATGGCTCAGGCAGGCTGACCGCGGCTGCAGCGGCGGGGCTGTTCAAGCTGACCGCCTACAAGGACGAGTACGAAGTCGCCCGTCTCATGTGCGACCCCGCGGCGAATGCGGCGGCTTCGGATCTGGCGGCGACAAGCGGCGGGGTCGTCGCGTGGAAGCTGCACCCTCCTGTGCTGCGGACATTGGGTCGCACCAACAAGATCCGCATCTCTGTGGCATGGCGGCCGGTGTTCGCGCTGCTTGCTCGTGGCAAGCGCTTCCGAGGCCGCTGGTTCGACCCGTTCGGGCACACCGAGGTACGCCGCACGGAGCGGGCGCTGCGAGACGAGTACTTGGCGGGCATGGGTGCCGCATGCACAGCGCTGGAACGCGACCCGGGCGCGGCCCGTTACGAACAGGCGGTCGCTATCGCCGGATTGGCCGACGAGGTGCGCGGCTACGAGGACATCAAGATGGCGTCCGTGGAACGATTCCGCGCTGCGCTGGCCGAGCGAGTCGGGGAGCTGGCGGAAGCGGATTGAGGCGCCCGAGGGGGCATGCACGTTCCGGGGAGGCTTGGGCACCATCGGTACCCTTCAGTTCGTGGCTTTGGACTCGCCTTCGGGCTCCCATGAGGCAGGTTTGCCGCAGCGCGCCCAGGTGGTCGGCACCGGGCTCATCGGAGGCTCCGTCGCCGCTGCGCTGCGAAAGTCCGGCTGGCACGTCACGGGTCGAGATGAAGTGGTCGCCCATGCGCAGCGAGCGCTTGAGCTCGGCTGCCTGGATGCAGTGGGGACCGATCACGAGGCCTCATTTTGGGTCGTCGCGGTGCCCGCTGCGCGCTTGACTGCAGAGGTGCAGCGTGCGCTGGCCACCAGCGCCGCCGCGGGCGCGGTAGTGACAGACACGGGCAGCGTCAAGACCGCGGTGTCGGGATCGGTGAGCGATCCTCGCTTCGTGCCTGGACATCCGATGGCAGGCTCCGAGCAAGAAGGTGTCGACGGCGCGAACCCTGACATGTTCGTCGGTGCTGTTTGGGCGCTGACGCCCACCGACGACACTGACGATCACGCACTGCGCACCTGTCAGCGGGTGCTCGCCGCATTCGGCTCTGATGTGGTCACCATGACTCCACAGCGCCACGACGCGCTCGTCGCCGTCGTCAGCCATGTCCCGCACCTGACGGCGGCGTCGCTCATGTGCCTCGCGGACGATCGGGCTCTCGACGACGCGCCCCTGCTGCGGCTCGCCGCTGGCGGCTTCCGCGACATGACTCGTATTGCAGCCGGCCACCCGGGCATCTGGCTCGATATTTGCGGAGAGAACCGCGATGCCATCGTGGCAGTCCTCGACGAGCTCGCCGAGCGCATGGCGCAGGTCCGCGACGTTGTGGCAACTGCGGATCGCGATGGTTTGCGCGACGTGCTGACCCAGGCGCGTCGAGCCCGAACGAACCTGCCGTCTCGCTATGTCCGGCCCCACGAGCTGCTGGAGGTTCGGGTGCCGATTCCGGATCGCAAGGGCCAGATTGCCGCCATCACCATGCTCGCGGCGGACTGTGACGTGAACGTGGCGGACATCGAGGTGGCGCATTCGCCCGAAGGCTCCGAAGGCGTGCTGGTGCTCGTGGTGGCACGCACCGAAGCCCAGCGCTTCCTGGCTGCACTGGCGGGGCAGGGCTACCACCCGACGACGCGCGATCTGGCATGACCGCGGGGCGGATCATCACGCCCTTCGTAAGCGGCGCTGCCGGCATCGCGGGGGTGCCCGGATCGAAGAGCATCACGAACCGGGCGATACTGTGCGCCGCTCTGGCGCAAGGCCGCAGCACCCTTGATGGGGCGCTCTTCGCAGACGACACCGAGGCCATGATCGGCGCAGCTGTCGCGATCGGCGCATCGGTGACACAGGACCGGTCGAGCGGCCGTCTGACGGTCGATGGCATTGTCGGTCGACGCGATGGCCCCGCTGCGGGGGCCACGAACGACCAACCGCGCCGGGTAGAAGCACGAGCTTCGGGCACCACGGCCCGATTCGTGCTGCCGGTGCTTGCAGCGCTCGGCGGCGACTGGCTGCTCGACGGCGACGCGCAACTGCGGCGGCGCCCGTTCGCCGAGCTGATCGCAGCGTTGCGAGGCATGGGCGTCGGTGTCGGTGAACTCGGCGTCCCGGGTTGCCTGCCGATCGAGGTGTCATTGCAACCGACAAGGGACGCCCACCGGCTCGCGTCCAGCCCCGAATCAACGGGGCCGCAGCATCGCTTGGAGATACGGGCCGATGTGAGCAGCCAGTTCACCAGCGGGCTGTTGCTTGCAGGACCGCTGCTCGGGGGAATCGATGTTGAGATCGACGATGTCGCCGACGCGGTCAGCGCGCCATACATCGACATGACCGTTGCGGTGATGTCCGTGTTCGGCGCCCAGGTCGCGACGCCGAGCCCCGGCCGCTACGTGGTGCAGGCGGGGGAGTACCTCGCCCGTGACTACAAGGTCGAGCCGGATGCCTCGGCTGCCAGCTATTTCTTGGCGGCCGCGGCGCTGTGCGGCGGCAACGTGAGCGTCGAAGGACTGGGCCAAGCCAGCATCCAAGGCGATGTGCGATTCGCGCAGATATTGGGGGAGATGGGTGCACGGGTCGCCGTGAGTGACGGGTCAATCACGGTCGAAGCCCCCGACGGCGGAGCGTCGCTTCGAGGCGGCCGGTTCGATCTGCGCGATTGCTCCGACACGGCCCAGACGCTGGCCGTCGTGGCCGCATTCGCCGAGGGCACGACGCACATCGGCGGGATCGGCTTCATCCGCCGCAAGGAGACCGACCGCATCGGCAACACCGTCGTCGAGCTGGCCAAGCGCGGCGTCGACGCGACGGCCGAGCCTGACGGGATCACCATCCGGCCGAATGCTGCTGCGCTGCGAGCGGGCCGGGTCGACTGCCACGACGATCACCGCATGGCGATGGCGATGTCGCTCGTGGGCCTGCGAGTCGCCGGAGTGGAGATCGACGACCCTGACTGTGTCGCAAAGACGTTCCCGGGATTCTTCGACGCGCTCGAGGCGCTGCGTCCAGCTCCAGGAGAACGGGATGATCTGACGACGCCGGTCATCGCCATCGACGGTCCCGCCGCGTCGGGGAAGTCGAGCGTGGCCCGGGCGGTTGCCGCCGATCTGGGCGTGGACTATCTCGACACAGGTGCGATGTACCGCGCTGTGGCCTGGGCGGCCCTGCAAGCTGGCGTCGATCCGCATGACACCGACGAGGTCGCGGCGGTCGCACTCTCTGCGGAGATCGACATTGCCAACGAGTGCGGTGCGCAGCTCGTCACTGTGAACGGTTCTGACGCCACCGACGCCATCCGGAGCCCTGAGGTGGACCGCAGCGTCAGCGCGGTGGCCGCAAATCCTGCGGTGCGTCGCGTTCTCGTGCAGCGCCAGCGCGAGTGGGCGCGCCAGATCGGCGGCGGTGTCATGGAGGGCCGCGACATCGGCAGCGTCGTGTTCCCCGATGCCGAGCTCAAGGTATTCCTGACGGCGACGCCAATCGTGCGAGCGGCGCGACGTCTCGCGCAGAACGGTGGCGGATTCACCGCATCTCGAACGACATCGGCGAGCGACAGCGAAGCCGTAGAGAATCTGGCTGCCGATCTGGACCGCCGCGACCGGCTGGACTCGGCACGCGCGGACTCCCCACTGCGCGTCGCTGCCGGAGCGGTCGTCGTGGACACGAGCGACATGGCGTTCGACGAGGTTGTCGCCCAGATCGTCGAGCTGCATCGTGTTGCGGTGACCGGGAGCACGCGAACGACGGAGGCGGTGTTGTGAGTGACGACGGCGCGGCGGACTTCGATCCTCGCAACGGGCTGCTGAACCGCATCACCTACCGCGTGCTCAAGTACCCCGCCTGGGGGGTCTTCAAGGCCTGGAATCGCATCACCGTGGAGGGCTTGGAGAATCTGCCGTCGGGACCGTGTGTGTGGGTGCCGAATCACCGCAGCTACATCGACACTCCGATTCATGCGGCGATTCCCGCCCAGATGCGGGTGATGGGCAAGGACTCCATGTGGAAGTACCGCCCGATCGGCTGGGTGTTCACGACGGTGGGATGCTTCCCGGTCAACCGTGACGCACCCGACCGGGCAGCGATGCGCACTGCGCTCGATGCGCTGCGCTACGGCGACTGCCCAGTGGTGATGTTCGGTGAGGGCGAGCGCAAAGAGGGCCCTCGCGTGCACCCGCTGATGGACGGGCCGGCGTATCTCGCTGCGAAGGCCCAGGTGCCTATCGTTCCCGTCGGCATCGGCGGCACGGCGGCGGCGATGCCGCGCGGCACCAAGTTCATGTACCCACGCCGCATTCGCATCATTGTGGGTGAGCCGATGGACCCGCCACCGCTCGGCAGCTCTGGCCGGGTGTCCCGGCGTGCCATCAAGGACACAAGCGAAGAGCTCCGCGAACGCATCCAGGACGTGTTCGATCGGGCTCAGATCAGAGCCGGCACTCCCAACCAGCACTGAGGCCGCGAGCGAAGCCGCCGCGAGCGACCTCTCAGCCCGCCGTCGCCGCAAGCGAGGCGAGCACGTCGCTGGCTGCGGTGGTGCGATCTGCGGCCGCGATTCGAGCACTGGCGGAAACCGCAAGGGTTGTATGCACGGCGGTTTCCATCGCCCCCAGCAACTCTCGCAGCTCTCGGGGCGGGGGGAAGTACTCGTCCTCGTCGGTGATCGAGATCTCGGTGGTGCCCTCCGCAGGAGCGAGCGCGGTGATGACTTCGGTAACGAGCTCTTCGGGTGCCGAGGCGCCGGCGGTCACGCCGACGGTGCCGCTGAGATCGTCGGGCAACTCGGTGGCAGCGTTCACCCGGTGCACCCGCTCGCAGCCCGATTCGGTCGCCAGCTTGGCCAACGCCATGGTGTTGGAGGAGTTCGCCGAGCCAATGACGACCACCGCGTCGCAACGTCCGGAGATCTCCGACAGCGCGGACTGGCGGTTGGTGGTGGCAAAGCACAGGTCAGACCGGCCCGGCATCCACACGTCGGGAAAGCGATCTTTGGCAGCCTCGAGCACGTCGGACCAGTCGCGGTGACTGAGCGTCGTCTGTGCGAGCACTGCCACAGGGGCTTCGATGTCGTCCAGGTTGGCGACGTCCGCCGGTTCGGACACGAGCGAGATCGATTCGGGCGCCACGGCCATGGTGCCGACTGCCTCCTCGTGGCCCTCGTGACCGACATAGACGATGTGATAGCCCTTCGCGGAGCGCACCCGCACCTCGTGATGCACTTTGGTGACCAAGGGACACACGGCGTCGACGACGTAGCCGCCTCGGCGACGTGCTTCGTCGACAACCTCGGGCGCAGAGCCGTGCGCAGACAGCATGATCGGGTGTCCGGGAGGCACCGTGGCGACATCGTCGACGAACACCACGCCCAGGCGTTCGAAGCGATCCACGACGAGGCGGTTGTGGACGATCTCGTGGTAGCAGTACACGGGCGGCGGGAAGGTGCGCACCATCCACGCCAAGGCCTTGATGGCCATCTCCACACCTGCGCAGAAGCCGCGCGGCGCGGCCAGCAACACCCGATCCACATGCACAGCGTTGACGCTACCGACGGCCGGCCGGCGCATCGGCAGCCAGCGCATGCGCGGCGGCCACCGAGGACCCGCAGCTAGATGATTAGTTCCAAGGTTTTAGTGGTCGTAGGCGGTGAGTGAGCGGCTGGGGCGTGTTCGGTGGTAGGTCTCGTTGTGCCAGATGGCGGCGGTGAGGGCGAGGAGGCGGGCGCCGATGCGCGCGGCGACGCCGGCTTTGGTGCGGCCTTTGTGGCGTTCGAGGCTGAGCTGGCCTTTGAGGGTCTGGATGATCGATTCGATGATCTGGCGCAGGGGCCGCAGGAATCTGGCGCCGGGCCGTGGGGCCTCGGATCGGGTGGCGGGGCGCAGCACGGTGATGCCGACGTCGTTGAGGTCGGCTTCGAACGCTGCAGAGCGGTAGCCCTTGTCGGCGATGAGGGTCTGGCCCGCTCTGGCGACCCCGGCCGCGTCGATCATGTCTGCGCAGACTTCGCGCTCGTCGGCTTTCGCGCCGGCGACCGCGAACGCGATCGGCAGTCCCGAGGGCGTGGCGACAAGGTGCAGCCGCAGGCCCCAGAACCAGCGGGAATGCGACGCGCAGTATCCGTACTGGGCCCATCCCGCGAGGTCAGAGCGCTTTTGGGTCTCGCGGCTGCGTCCGCACTCGACCGGCGTGGAGTCCACCAGCCACACGTCGTCGTGCCACGACTCGCACTCGCGTGCGAGGCATCCCATGACACCTGCGATCATCGCGGCGCTGCGCCGCAGCCGCTTGTTGTAGCCGTCGCGGTTGGGCAGATACGGGAACCACGGCCGAAGATGCGCATGGGCGTAGCGCACGAACTGCGACTCGTTGTCATAGCCCAGCAGCGCCGAGATCACCGCCAAGGTGACCAGCTCCGCGTCCGACAGCTTCGGAGCGAACCCCACCACAGGCCGCTGCGGCGCCCACCCAGGGTTCTGCGCCAACAGGTCATCAATCCTCACATACAGTGCGGTCGCGAGGGTGTCCAAGTCCGGGCCCATGCTGAGAACCTCCAAGATCGAAGCGTGAATACACACCCCGAGCTTGGACACCCTCACCCCACAACCGGTGGACCCCACCCCTTGGAACTAATCATCTAGCCGGCGGCCTGCGTGGTGAAGCCATTTTTCTCCCGTTCTTGTTCGCTGCGCTCACGGGCCGCTCGGGCCACGGCCTCGCTGTCGACGTCGATGTGCTGTCGCAATTCGCCGTTTATCCGCTCGGCGGTTCGGCTTCCTATCCTGAACCCATGTCTCGGCCGGTCGTGGTCGCGGTGGAACCCGGCTCGGCGGCCGAATTGGCCGGACTCGCCGTCGGCGACGAAGTGGTGTCGATCGACGGTGTTGTGCCCTCTGACGTCATCGCGTGGCAGCTCATGCTCGACGAAGCTGACCCCGAGCTCGAAATTGTGCGAGCAGGCCGCCAGATCCGCCTCGACGTCGGCAAGGACGCCGGCGAGCCGCTCGGAGCGGAGGTGGACGCCGCGATCTTCGACCGGGTGCAGACATGTGACAACCACTGCGAGTTCTGTTTCATCTACCAGTTACCGCCTGGGCTGCGCCGCAGCCTGTACCTCAAGGACGACGATTACCGGCTGTCGTTCCTGTACGGAAACTTCACAACGCTGACCCGCTTCACCGAGCTTGATCTTGAGCGCGTGCTCGATGAGCGCCTGTCGCCGCTGTACGTGTCCGTTCACGCCACCGACCCCGATGTGCGAACACGGATGCTCCGCAACCGGCGCGGCGCCTACAGCCTGAGGTGGCTCGGTGCCTTGCTCGACGGCGGCATCGAGGTGCACGGCCAGATCGTCGTTTGCCCTGGGGTCAACGATGGCGACGTGCTGGCCGACACCCTGGTTGGCGTGCTGGACCGCTTCCCGACGCTGTCGACGCTCGCGGTCGTGCCGCTGGGGGTCAGTGCACACCAGCGCGAAGCCGCCATGCGGCCCCACACCGAAGCTGAGGCGGCGGCGGTGATCGACCTCTGCGAACAGTGGCAGGAGCGCTACCTAGAAGTGCTGGGCCGGCGCATGGTGTACGCGGCGGACGAGTACTACCTGCTCGCTGGGCGGCCGTTCCCGGCGGCGGAGACCTACGGCGATTTTGCGATGCACGAGGATGGCATCGGCATGGCACGCGCCTTCGAGCAGGAGTTCTGGGCAGCCACGCCGGATGCGGTTCCCAACGGCGCCGCCGCGCCCCCGCAGCGAGCGCCGGCAGCGGGATTCTTCTCGTGGGTGGACGGAGCGCCCGCTGCGGGCTACCGGGCGGCACGGATGCCGGGCCAAGGCGCCAACCGCAGCGGCGAGTTGCCCGCAGCTGGCGTGCGGGTCACGCTTGCGCCGCGATCGCGACGATCCCAGCCATCGGAGAGGGGCGGGGCCAAGCCAGTGGGGATCCTGACCGGCTCATTCGGTGCTGTGGTGCTGCGTCCGCTCGTCGCCGCGTGGCAAGCAGGCGCCGCCGGTCGAGTTCCGGTGCGCGTCATCGAGGTCGAGAACAGGTTCTTCGGTGGCAACATCGGCGTGACCGGCCTGCTCACCGGTGCCGATGTCGGCCGCGTGCTCGCCGACGAGCAGGACGACGATCTCTACGTGCTGGCTGACGTGTGCTTGTCGGGCGGCAAGTTCCTCGACGGCATGACCCCCGCGGAACTGCCGCAGCCGGTTGAGATCATTCCAACCAACGGCGCCGCACTGCGCCGGCTTCTGGATGCAACAACTCGTGAGCCCATCGACGTGGGAACGGCTCCATGAACGACAGCGCCGCCGCCCGCGCATCGGTCCATGGCCCGCCCGATGACGGGGGGCCGCCCGGCAACACCCTGCCGACGGTCGGCATTGTCGGTCGGCCCAACGTGGGCAAGTCGACGCTGTTCAATCGGCTCGTGGGCCGGCGCGAGGCCGTGGTGGCGCCTCAGCCGGGAGTGACCCGGGATCGCAAGGCGGCCGAGGCCGCCTGGCGAGGTCATGCGTTCAACGTGGTCGACACGGGCGGATGGTCCCAACACGGAGACGCCCTCGACGACAAGGTGTCGGAGCAGAGCGAGCGGGCCATGGCTGACGCCGATGTGCTGCTTCTCGTGGTGGACGTGACGGTCGGGATCACCGAGCCCGACGCTCGCGTCGCCTCACTGCTGCGTCGCATGGGCAGGCCGACGCTCGTGGTGGCCAACAAGGCGGATAGCGGCGAGCGCGATCACGGCGTCTGGGAGTTCAGCCGTCTCGGCCTCGGTGAGCCCTGGGCGGCCTCGGCGCTGCACGGCCGCAACATCGGCGACTTGCTGGACAGAGTCATCGAGCTGCTGGACCCCGCCGTGGGCGCGAGCAGTCTTGACAACGGAGTTCAAGTTGATTCGGCACCGAGCTTGGAGCCTGCGCCGGATGCAGCGATGACATCGCGCGACATCGACCCGAACCCCTCAGACCACACAGCGACGGCGACGTCTCAGGTCCCAGGTCCCGAATCCGCAGATCCCGCCGGGGCCGATTCCGCCGGGGCCGATTCCGATGGGGACGAGTCGATCCCGTCAGTGGCGATCATCGGGCGGCCGAACGTCGGCAAGTCGACCCTGTTCAACCGGCTCATCGGCGACGAGCGGGCCGTGGTGCACGATCGTCCGGGCACGACTCGCGACACCATCGACACCTTGGTAGAGACGGACGCGGGCCCGGTGCGCTTTGTGGACACCGCCGGCATGCGCCGCAAGGCCCGCGTTGACTCCGACACTGAGTACTACGCCAATCTCAGGGCGCTGCGGGCGATTGACGCCTGCGACGTGGTGCTGCTGGTCATCGATGCGAATGAGGGCGTGACGACGCAGGACCAGCGCCTCGCAGAGCGCATCGACGCCGCAGGCTGCCCGATCGTCGTGCTGCTGAACAAATGGGAGACCATCGACGCCGAGCATCGGGATCTGGTGCTCGGAGAGCTGGCGCGCCGGTTGCACTTCGTCGGCGAGTCGCCGGTCCTACGGATCAGCGCGCTCTCCGGTCGCGGCGTCCACCGGCTCGTGCCCGCGATCGACGCCGCTATGGAGGCGTACGAATCGAGGGCTCCCACCAGCAAGGTGAACGACATCATCAAACGTGCGCAGTCCGCGCAGCCAGCGCCGGGTGGAGCCCGAGTGCTCTACGCGACCCAGGTCGCCACGCAGCCGCCGACCTTCACGCTGTTTGCGAACCGGGAAATGCCGGCTACCTACCTCCGCTACCTCGAGCGGCGCCTGCGCGAGGAGCTGGGTCTGGCGAAGACCCCGCTGAAGCTGCGAGTACGGCGCCGATGAGGCGTCGATCTGTCGACGCCAGCCGAGCGGCCCGATTGCGGTCCCAGGCTGTCGACCGCCGCCTTGGCCCCGGTGCGCGCAGCGAGGCTCGCCGGCAGCAGGACCGACGCGGCGGAGCTCCTTGGCACTTCTGGCTCGTCGTGGTGATGGCGGTGGTCTATCTCGGTTGGCGGGCCGTCGAGGGTGTTGTGTGGCTCGTCGAATGGATCGTCTGATCGGGCGTCCCGCCGGCAGCGCCGAGGGAGTCGACCCGGCGCCAAATCGAAGAACTCGCTGCAGCATTGAGGCGGTATCGTGCCTGCCGAGACGGGCTGTGGCGCAGTCTGGTTAGCGCACTGGTCTGGGGGACCAGGGGTCGGAGGTTCAAATCCTCTCAGCCCGACCACAGCGGGACCGCTGTGGCCCTGTGTCGGACATTTGCCATGATGGGTGTTCCGTCAGCGTGAAGGAGACCCGAGATGAGCAGCACGACAACGAATGAGGCCGGTGCCAAGCGCGAGCATCGTCGACCGGAGATTCTCGTCGAGCCCGTCGCAGGGCGCTTGACGGTCTGCGTCGACGGAGTGGTCGTGGCGGACACGACGGCGGCAGTCGTGCTCACGGAGGGGCGCCTGCCGCCGCGGCACTACCTGCCCGCAGCGGATGTGCAGATGTCATTGCTGAGCTCGACCGACACGTCGACGCATTGCCCCTGGAAGGGCGACGCGGGCTACTGGTCAGTGACGGTGAACGGCACGACGCACCCCGACATCGTGTGGTCCTATCCGGATCCGATCCCCGAAATGGCCGATATCGCCGGGTTGATGAGCTTCTATGCCGAGCGCGACGAAGTGGATCTGGCAATCGCCTGAGCCATCGTCCACCTGAGCCATCGTCGTCGAGGCAGCTCGCGCCTGCGCCGCCCGGAGCCGGACCTGCCGATGACTCCGCTCAGGCCAGAGTCGCAGCGAGTTCGAGTGCATCGTCCCAGCTCGGATGGCTCGCGAGGAGCCGCCTGAAGCGAACAAACGGCCTGATGGCATTCAGGGCCATCACCGCGCAGAGACGTCCGTCGCGCCGGTAACCGGCCAGGAACGAGCCGTCGGTGGCGGATCCGACGAGCACCTCGACGTCGTCGTCGGCATCGGGGTGTCCGGCGATCTGGATCCGGGCGTCGTACTGGTCGGACCACACGAACGGCACCGAGTCGTACGGAACCGCTCCCTGGGGGTCCACAACGTTTCGTCCCACGGCCATCCCGTGTTCCACGGCGGCGGTCCAGTGCTCGACTCGGATGGGCTCGGTTCCGAGCCAGGCATTCGGCGCCCGGACGACATCGCCCACCGCGTAGATCCCCGGCGGTCCCGCGCACAGTGTCGAGTCGCACACCACTCCGTTGTCGATGTGCAGACCCGAGTCGGTCAGCCAGGCAGTGTTCGGGACGACGCCGATGCCCACGACCACCAGATCCGCTTCGATCCGGGTGCCGTCGGCCATCGCGACGGCCTCGACCCGGTCGGCGCCCAGCACTCCCTCGACGCCGACGCCGAGACGAAGTTCGACGCCGTTTTGGCCATGCAGGGCGCCCACCCGGGAACCCATCTCGGCACCCAAGCCGCGAACGAGCGGGGCTCGAGCTGCCTCAATCACCGTGACCTCGCAACAGCGGGCCTTCGCGGATGCAGCGACTTCGGATCCGATGAAGCCTCCGCCGACTACCGCAACGCGCGCTCCTGCCGTCAACCCATCGCGAATTGCAGTCGCGTCGTCCAGGGTGCGCAGCGTGTGCACGCCATCGAGACCTTCGGTTCCCCGCAGCGGCCGCGCGGAGGCGCCCGTAGCAATGACGAGGGCGTCGAAGGGCACCTGCTCGGCGCGGTTCGGGCCATCCGTGCGGACCGTGACCGTGCGTGCGTCGAGGTCCAGCCCCGTTGCGACGGCCCCCAGCATGACGTCGGCGCCGAGCTCGTCGTAAGCGCCGGGGGGGTCGAGCATCAGGGCGTCAGCGTCCCGCCCGCCAGTCAAGAAGTCCTTGGAAAGCGGCGGGCGGTCGTATGGCAGATGCGGCTCGGCGCCGATGAAGGTCAGCATTCCGTCATGGCCAGCGGCCCGAATGCTGTGAACGGCCCGGGCGCCCGCAAGAGACGCTCCCACGACCACGATGCGATCCGGCCGTCTCGAATCAGGTGACACACGAGCAGTGTGGCATCCCGAACGGATGTGCTCACGAAGTTCGCGCGATCGCGCCAACTCGAATCCCACATTTGCGGCCGTGGAACGAGGAGATCGGAGATCTGGGCGCCGCCGCCTGCCTCGTGCGCTATAAATGTCTCTTACATCTCTGTAACTACGAACATGTGATTCAGCCAGGCGACAAGCCGTTGGAACACACCGAGCCGAGGTTGCGGGAAGTGAGAAGAACGAGGTCAAGGCGGTCCGCTCGCAACACCCGAGCGGCAGCCTGCGAAGGGGCTGGGGAACATGAGCGTCACCGAGGTGTCGGCGACTGAGACACAGCCGCAGGCCGCGGATACGCCGGGTATGCGCGTCCAGAAGCGCGACGGCTCGATGCAGGCTGTCGATGTCAGCAAGATCGTGCGCGCTGTCGAGCGCTGCGCGATCCAACTGGCCGGCGTCGACCCGATGCGTGTCGCGACGCGCACCATTTCGGGTCTCCACGACGGAGCCACGACGACCGAGCTGGACGAGCTGTCCATCCGCACCGCAGCGGCGCTGATTTCTGAAGAGCCCAACTACTCAAAACTGGCGGCTCGACTGCTCGCCACCTTCATCGACAAGGAAGTCCAGAACCAGAACATCTACTCGTTCAGCCAGTCCATCGACCTCGGCGGCGAGTGCGGGCTCATTCACCCAGACGTGGTGGCATTCGTCGGGACGAACGCCCGCAAGCTGAACGATGCCGTCATGACCGAGCGCAATGGCGGCTTCGAGTTCTTCGGCCTGCGCACCGTGTACGACCGTTACCTCTTGCGCCATCCGCAGCGCCGCACCGTCACCGAGACGCCCCAGTACTTCCTTCTGCGAGTCGCTTGCGGGCTGTCGCGTACCGCCGAGGAGGCCATCTCCTTCTACGAGCTGATCTCCAGCCTGCGCTATCTGCCCTCATCTCCCACGCTGTTCAACTCCGGCACGGTGCACCCGCAGATGTCGTCGTGCTACCTGCTCGACAGCCCTGCGGACTCGCTCGAGGGCATCTACGGCCGTTACACCGACATTGCCAAGCTGTCGAAATTCGCGGGCGGCATCGGCGTCGGCTGGCATCGTGTCCGATCCAAGGGATCGCTGATCAGCGGCACGAACGGCCTGTCGAACGGCATCGTGCCGTGGCTCAAGACACTCGACTCGTCGGTGGCGGCGGTGAACCAAGGCGGACGGCGCAAGGGCGCGGCCTGCGTGTACCTGGAGTCGTGGCATGCCGACATCGAGGATTTCTTGGAGCTGAAAGAATCCACGGGCGACCACGCTCGGCGCGCCCACAACCTGAATCTGGCCAACTGGGTGCCCGACGAGTTCATGCGTCGGGTCGAGAAGGACTGGCAGTGGTCGCTGTTCGACCCGAAGGCCGTGCCGCACCTGACTGACCTCTACGGCGACGACTTCACCAACGCGTATCGCGAAGCCGAATCGCTAGAGCTGTACGAGCGGCAAGTGTCCGCACGACACCTCTACAGCCGCATGATGCGAACCCTGGCGCAGACCGGCAACGGTTGGATGACGTTCAAGGACGCCTCCAATGCCAAGTCCAACCAGACCGGCGAGCCCGACAACGTCATCCACTTGTCGAACCTGTGCACGGAGATTCTCGAAGTCACCAGCAACGACGAGACCGCGGTGTGCAACCTTGGATCGGTCAACCTCTCGAAGTTCGTGCACAACGGCACTGTGGACTTCGAGGGACTGGGCGAGGTGGTGCGCACTGCGGTGCCGTTCCTTGACCGCGTCGTCGACATCAACTTCTACCCGACACCCGAGGCCTACCGGTCCAATGACCGCTGGCGCCCGGTCGGGCTCGGCTTGATGGGCCTGCAGGACGTGCTGTTCCAGATGGAGCTGGCGTTTGACTCGCCCGAGGCCTTGGAGGTCTCCACTCGTATCGCGGAGGAGATCTACTACTGGGCGCTGTGGTCGAGCTGCGAGTTGGCTCGCACCCACGGCCCTCATGCAGCCTTCTCTGAGACCCGGGCGGCGGCAGGCGACCTGCAGTTTGACCTGTGGGGCGTCGAGCCCAGCGACCCGCAGCGCTGGGCTGAGCTGCGCGAGCGCATCAGCCAGCACGGGCTGCGCAATTCCCTGCTCGTGGCCATTGCGCCCACCGCCACGATCGCAGCCATCTCCGGGTGCTACGAGTGCATCGAGCCCCAGGTGTCGAACCTGTTCAAGCGCGAGACGCTCTCGGGGGAGTTCCTGCAGATCAACCGCTATCTCGTGCGCGAGCTGCAATCACAAGGCCTATGGGACGACGCCATGGCCAACCGCATCAAGATGGCAGAGGGCTCGGTACAGGACATCGCCGAGATCCCCGCCGAGGTGCGCTCGTTGTATCGCACGGCGTGGGAACTGCCTCAGCGGACTCTCATCGACATGGCAGCCGCCCGAGGCGCCTACGTCGACCAGAGCCAGTCGCTGAACCTGTTCATGGAGAGCCCCAATATCGGGAAGCTCTCCTCGATGTACATGCATGCATGGAAGTCAGGGCTCAAGACGACGTACTACCTGCGCTCGCGACCGGCGACTCGCATCAATCAGGTCACCGCGGAGAGTTCGTTGCAACCGGGCGCGACGCCCCTCGCAGGACCACAGCGTGACGCCATCGTCTCCTCCATGCAGGACGCAGTCGCGGCCGAGGAGGCCGTTGCCTGCTCGTTGGAGAACCCAGAGACCTGCGAAGCCTGCGACTGAGGCTTCGCGATAAAGGACCGTCATGGCACTCGTTCAGCCCGAACCGGAATTTTCGCCCGAACCCCAACTCACGCCGTCCGAGATGCCGGCGACGTCCGCCCGGCGCGGCGCGATCTTGGACCCTGGTTTCGAGTTGACGCTTCGACCGATGCGGTACCCGGTGTTCTTCGAGATGTACCGCGACGCAATCCGAAACACCTGGACGGTGGAAGAGATCGACTTTTCCGACGACATCGTCGACTTGGACCACAATCTGCTGCCCGCCGAGCGGCATCTGATCAACCGCCTTGTCGCCTTCTTCGCGACCGGCGATTCGATTGTCGCCAACAACCTCGTGCTGAATCTGTATCAGCACGTCAACAGTCCCGAAGCCCGGATGTACCTGAGCCGGCAGCTGTACGAGGAAGCGCTGCACGTGCAGTTCTATCTGACACTGCTCGACAACTACATCCCAGACCTCGACGAGCGTGCCCAGGCGTTCGCCGCAATCGAGAACATCCCCTCGATCGCCGCGAAGGCCGAATTCTGCTTCCGCTGGATGGAAACCATCTCGTCGCTCGACCGGCTCTCGACGGCGGATGACCGCAAGGCGTTCTTGCTGAACCTCATCTGCTTCGCAGCATGCATCGAAGGGCTGTTCTTCTTCGCCGCGTTCGCATACGTCTACTTCCTGCGCTCCAAAGGGTTGCTGAACGGCCTCGCTGCGGGCACGAACTGGGTATTCCGCGACGAGTCCGCCCACATGAACTTCGCCTTCGAGGTCGTCCGCACCATTCGCTCAGAGGAGCCGGAGCTGTTCGATGCCGAACTTGCGGAAAAGATCCGGCTGATGGTCACCGAAGCCGTCGACGTGGAAACGAAGTTCGCCGAAGATGTGCTGTCAGGCGGCGTAGCCGGCATGTCCACCTCTGACACGCGCTCGTACCTCGAATTCATCGCAGACCAGCGTCTCGTCCAGCTCGGCCTGCCCAAGCAATTCGGTTCGAAGAACCCGTTCTCGTTCATGGAACTGCAGGACGTGCAAGAGCTGACCAACTTCTTCGAGCGCACCGTCGCCAGCTACCAGATCGGCGTCGAAGGCGACGTCGCCTTCGACGAGGACTTCTAGGTTTCGTCGAAGGCTGCGATCAGCTGGTCGACGGCAGCTACGGGCGTGACTCGGTCCGCTCGCACGTCGGCTTCCAGACGGGGCAGCAAGTCCCGGACTGCTTGGACGAGGCGCGTCCGCATGCGCTCGGTCAGCATTGCGTGCATCCAGTGGACCCGCTGGGCAGCTCTGCGGTCAGCCAACTCGCCGTTGGCAGTCATCAGCTTGCGGTGCTCGAGCACATGCGCCCACAGGTCCTCGAGGCCGCCGCCGTGCAGGCCCGAGCAGGTGATCACCGGAGGCGTCCACGTTGGTGAGGCCGGCTGGGTCATGTGCAGTGCCAGCCGGTAATCACGTGCGGCCGCGTCGGCACGTCCGAGATTGTCCTCGTCGGCTTTGTTGACGGCAATCAGATCGGCGATCTCGAGAATTCCCATCTTGATGCCCTGGAGGTCGTCTCCGGCGCCGGCAAGCATCAAGACGATGAAGAAGTCGACCATGTCGGCCACCGCGGTCTCGGACTGCCCGACGCCGACGGTCTCGACGAGGACGACGTCAAATCCGGCAGCTTCGAGCACCAAGACGGACTCACGGGTCACCCGTGTCACTCCGCCCAGCTCGCCCGATGTCGGTGACGGTCGCACGAACGCCGCCGGGTCGTTCGCGAGCGACGTCATCCGGGTCTTGTCGCCCAGGATCGAACCGCCGGTGATCGTGGATGTCGGGTCGACTGCCAGTACTGCAACACGGTGCCCGCTTCCGGTGAGCATCGTCCCCAACGACTCGATCAGGGTGCTCTTGCCGACGCCTGGCACTCCGGTGATGCCCACCCGGTGTGCGCCGCCGCTCGCGGGAAGCAGAGCGGCGAGCAACGCCTGTGCCGCAGAAGAGTCCTCGGCACGCTGGGATTCGACAAGCGTGATTGCCTGGCCGATAGCCGCACGGCCGCCGTCGCGCACGCCGCGTGCGAGATCACCGAGGCGCACCTCGAGCCCGTCGGGCGTGTCAGGGACCATGGCGCGCAGGGTACCCATCGCCGTCTGATCGCAAGCCACGTGACGCGGCGCGGCGGTTTGTCCCGGCAGAATGTCGGCGTGGGCTTGCTGAGGCGCATTCGAAGGGGTGACCGGTCGCATCCGGTAGAGGAGTTCCTGCATCAGGGCGATCACGTGCGAGCGATCATTCCCGCACAGGGCGGGCTGCATCCGTTCACGCTGCTGGTGATCGGCGTAGTGGCGCTTATCGGCGTGATCTTCACCGTTGATCTGCCGTGGTTGCAGGTCACCTTGATCTCGACGGTTGCATTTGCCGGCGCGGCGGTGCTCACGATGTCGCGCTACCGGCTGCTGGCGATCACCGATGCCGACGTCGTCATCATGCGGACGCGTGCGCTGCGGCCCGCCAAACCGGTCGAGCTGCTCATCCGCGTCGAGCGCACCGCGCCATTCAGCGTGCGAGGCACGGCCTGGGGCCAGATCATCGTGGGTGCAGAAAAGCTCTGGGTGCACCGGCGGTAC
This sequence comes from Acidimicrobiales bacterium, assembly GCA_963663635.2. Lineage (GTDB taxonomy): Bacteria > Actinomycetota > Acidimicrobiia > Acidimicrobiales > Poriferisodalaceae > Poriferisodalis. Next base: position 87,131 of record CAXXMY010000003.1, on the reverse strand, counting down.
CACGCTCAGCTTGACGAGGCCGACACCCAGCTCGCTTCGGCGCCTCGGAACCTGCGCGCGGCGTCCAGCACCGCGTATCGCGGCACCCGGGCCAAGAAAAAGATCCGCAACGTCGGCAGCCGCCACCGCTGACAGGAAGCTTCGCCCGTTAGTCGCCGCTCTCCAGAAGGTCGAGCATCTCGTCGGCGGCCTCGGCGATGACCGTTCCGGGCGGATAGATCGCCGCTGCGCCCGAGGCGCGCAGCGCCTCGAAGTCCTGCTGCGGGATGACGCCGCCGACGACGATGAGAATGTCAGGCCGGCCGAGTTCGGCCAGTGCGGCGCTCAGCTCGGGAACCAGCGTCAAGTGGCCTGCCGCCAGTGACGACGCTCCAACGACGTGGACGTCGTTCTCGACAGCTTGTCGGGCCGTCTCGGTCGGTGTGCTGAACAGCGGGCCGATGTCGACGTCGAATCCGAGATCCGCGTATGCGGTTGCCACAACCTTCTGGCCGCGGTCATGTCCGTCCTGGCCCATCTTCGCGATGAGGATGCGCGGGCGGCGCCCGGTGCGCTCGCCGAAGGCGGCGGCCCTCGCACGTACGACAGACACCGACACTGCGAGGGAGCCGTCGCTGTGTTCGTGGTGTTCCATCTCGCTCCCGTACACCCCGCTGATCGTTCGGATTTGCGCAGTGTGCCGTCCGAAGACCACTTCCATTGCCTCGCTGATCTCTCCCACGGTGGCTTGGCTGCGTGCGGCTTCGATTGATGCTGCCAGCAGATTGCCGTCTCCGCTGGAGGCCACGTCACGCAAATGCGCGAGCGAGCGGCGAACCGCATCAGCGTCGCGTTCGCCACGCAGGCGTTCCAGCTTGGCGAGCTGGTCGGCGCGCACCTCCGCGTTGTCCACCCGCAAGATGTCCACCTCGGATTCAAGGTTGGAGCGATAGCGATTCACGCCCACAACGGTCCGCTGCCCGGAGTCGATGCGGGCTTGAGTGCGGGCCGCGGCCTCTTCGATGCGCATCTTGGGGATGCCCGCTTCGATGGCGCGTGCCATCCCGCCGAGCTGTTCGACCTCGGCGATGTGCTCGCTGGCCCGGCCAGCCAGCTCAGCCGTGAGTCGTTCGACGTAGTAGCTGCCGCCCCATGGGTCGATGACTCGGGTGGCACCTGCCTCGTGCTGGAGGAACAGCTGGGTGTTGCGAGCGATGCGGGCGCTGAAATCGCTGGGCAGGGCCAAGGCCTCGTCGAACGCATTGGTGTGCAGGCTCTGGGTGTGCCCGTCGACGGCGGCCATGGCTTCGAGGCACGTGCGCACAACGTTGTTGTAGGGATCTTGAGCGGTCAGCGACCAACCCGAGGTCTGGCAATGGGTTCGAAGCGAGAGCGAGCGGGGATTCTGCGGCTCAAATGCCGAGACCAGCTTGGCCCACAGCAGCCGGGCGGCACGCAGCTTGGCGACCTCCATGAAGAAGTCCATCCCGATGCCCCAGAAGAAGCTGAGCCGCGGTGCAAAGTCGTCGACGCCCATTCCGGCATCGATTCCGCAGCGCAGGTACTCGAGGCCGTCAGCGAGCGTGTAGCCCAATTCCAGGTCTGCAGTCGCTCCGGCCTCTTGCATGTGGTAGCCGGAAATCGAGATGGAGTTGAATCGTGGCATCTGCGCGGACGTGAACTCGAAGATGTCGCCGATGATCCGCATCGAAGGCTGAGGCGGGTAGATGTATGTGTTACGGACCATGAACTCCTTGAGAATGTCGTTCTGAATGGTCCCTGTCAGCTGCTGGTGCTTGACGCCTTGCTCTTCCGCAGCGACCACGTACAGCGCAAGGATCGGCAGAACGGCGCCGTTCATCGTCATCGACACGCTCATGCGGTCCAGCGGGATGCCGTCGAACAGCGTGCGCATGTCGAGGATCGAGTCGATTGCAACGCCGGCCATGCCGACATCCGAAGTGACCCGGGGATGGTCGGAGTCGTAGCCGCGGTGCGTAGCGAGGTCGAAGGCAACCGACAGGCCGCGCTGACCGGCCGCGAGATTCCGGCGATAGAAGGCGTTGGAATCCTCGGCGGTGGAGAATCCGGCGTATTGACGGATGGTCCACGGTTGATTGGTGTACATCGTCGGGTAGGGACCCCGAAGGTACGGCGCGAAGCCCGGATAGCCGTCGAGGTAGGTGCGCCGGTTGGGGTCGCCGTTGTCGGCGTACAGGTCGACGGTGTCCGCAGCGACATATAGCGGCGCCACATCGATGCCCTCGGGCGTAGCGCTTGGAACGGGGGAGCGACTGGTCTCGCGGGCGAAACGTGCCTCCCACGCCGCGCGGCTCGCGCCGTTCGCGCTCCGATGATCGATGTCGGCGCCGTCGAGGTCGAGGTGCGCGAAATCCGGAATGACGCTCATCGCCCCGACGCTCCGGCTTCGAACGGTGCGGCCCAGCGATGCACACCCAGGCCGCCCTCGATCTCACTGCCACCTGAATGAGGCATCGCCTTGGCCTCGGCCGGGTCCACGAACTCGGTCACGCCCACAAGCACCTGATCGCCTGCGGCAATCTGTTCGTCGCGGCGCGCTCGCTCGGCGGCGATTGACGCCTCCAATTCACCGCTCGCCAGCGCTGCGAAAATGCCGCCGGCTGTCTCGATGCTGCGAAAGCGATCCCAGGCAGCACGCGCCACCGACCGAGTGAGGTCCTCGAGGTACCAACTGCCGCCGGCCGGATCGATGACCGACCCCATGCGGCTCTCATGGCGGAGGATCAACTGCGTGTTGGCGGCCACGCGCAGCCCCAAGGCGCTGGACGCTCCACCGGAGCCAACCGTGTCGAACGGGCGAACCGTGAGCGCGTCCACGCCGCCGTTCGCAGCGCCGAAGGTGGCCGTGGTGGCCCGCAGCATGTTCACCCATGGATCGAGGCCGCTGAGCATCGCCGTCGAGGTGACGGCGTGCAGGCGCAGCGGCAGCCCAGCGCCGCCAGTGCTGTCGGCGCTGTCGGGGCCGCAAGCGCGCAGCACCCGGTTCCAGCACATGCGCAGCGCCCGGCATTTGGCGGTCACCACGAACGGATCAGGCCCGGCCGCGAGCGTGAAGCCAAGCAGCCTCGCAGCTGCGGTTGGGTCCAGAACCGGGCCCGAAGCGTTGTCACACAGGGCGCGCAGCCACGCCACGCCGGTAGCCAGCATTGCGGCCAGCTCGGATGAGTCCGTGGCGCCTGCGTCGGCGAAGATCGAACCATCGGCCTCGAGGGGCACCACTTGGGGCCAGCGCTCGGCGATCTCGGCGGCGTAACGCGCCGCTCGCTCGACAGCGGCGGCAAGCTCGGCGGCATCGCCAGAATCGGCGCCGCTCGACCAGCCGCAGGCGGCGCCTGCGATCGGATCGAGCCCCAGCCACGAACGGGTGCGCGAAGAGTCCACGCCGCGGCGGCCGAAGGCGTCGAGCAGAGCCTCGGCGTGCGGGGGCGACGTGCCGGCCTGCAGATGGATGGTCACACCCGCAGCCGCAGCGTCTCCGATGGCGGCTTCTAGTGCCGCCGCGTCATCGTCGGCGCGCCAGCCGCGGGCCACCGTGATTGCATCTACGCCCGACGTGGTGTCGACGGCCACTGCGTCGGGCGTGCGCGGCAGGCAAACGTCGTGAATCTGGCGCACCTCCCAGCCCAGACCACCGCTCGCTGCGGTTGTGCCGCGGACGAACGGGGCATCGCCGGGCAGTCCGGCCGGATCAGCGGAGGTGTCGTTGCGGTGCGGCGTGTAGAGGGGCGCAGTCTCGGTGCCGTCGAGCAAAACTGTCTGCAGCGACGACAGCGGCTGGCCGCGCAGCGCACCGGCGGCCGCGGCCTCCCAATCACCCTCTGCGACGTCGGCGAAACCAGGATCGGCAAGCAACGAGCTGAGCCGCTCGGAAGCAGTCTCGGGCGTCGGCACGGTCCGCAGGGTAGCGGTCGCTCCTAGGTCGGGAATGTGCTGGCAGATGAAGGGATTTGCGGGCGTCTGTGGCATCCTTTCCCGCATGCATGCCCCCGCATCGCCCGATGGCTCAGTTGCGCAAGCCGCAGCCGAATCCGGAGTCGAAGCTGCATCCGAAGAGCCGGGGGCGAGCGATCTTCCGCCGTATCGCTATAGCGCCGAATTGGCGAACGAGATCGAGCTGCGTTGGCAGGAGCGATGGCGCGCAGACGGCACGTACCACACACCGAACCCCAGCGGGCCATTGGCAGATTCGCACGACGCCAACGCCGACACCCCGCTGAGTTCGATGGCTTCGGCCCCACGTGGGCCGCTGAGTTCGATGGCTTCGGCCCCACGAGGGCCGAAGCTGTTCATCATGGACATGTTTCCTTACCCGTCGGGTTCGGGACTGCACGTCGGGCACCCGCTGGGCTACATCGGCACCGACGTGTATGCACGCTTCAAGCGCATGTGCGGGTACGTCGTGCTGCACCCGATGGGCTACGACGCGTTCGGCCTGCCCGCCGAGGAGCATGCCCGCCAAACCGGTGAGCATCCACGCAGCAACACCGAGCAGAACATCGCAACCATGTCGCGCCAGCTGGCCCGCCTGGGGCTCGGGCACGACGATCGGCGCACGTTGGCCACGACCGATGTCGAGTACTACCGCTGGACGCAGTGGATCTTCGTGCAGATCTTCACTTCTTGGTACGACACCCAGACCGATCGCGCCCGCCCGATCGCTGAGCTGGTCGAGCTGTTCGAGTCCGGCCAGCGAGCCACCACCGGCGGAATCGGTTGGGCCGAAATGAGCGAGATCGAGCGGCGCGTCGAGCTGGACGGCCACCGCTTGGCGTACCTGGGTGAAGCGCCCGTCAATTGGTGTCCGGCGCTTGGCACCGTGCTGGCGAACGAGGAGGTCACCGCCGAGGGTCGGTCTGAGCGGGGCAACCACCCTGTGTTCCGCCGCCCGCTGAAGCAATGGATGATGCGCATTACGGCCTACGCCGACCGGTTGCTGGCCGACCTCGACCGGCTGGACTGGCCCGAGAGCGTCAAGATCATGCAGCGCAACTGGATCGGTCGCAGCGAGGGAGCTGCGGTCAGTTTTGCCACCGCCGATGGCGCACATGCCAGCGGCTCCGTCATCGATGTGTTCACCACTCGTCCCGACACCATCTACGGCACCACGGCCATGTTGCTGGCGCCAGAGCATCCTCTGGCCGACGAGCTCGTCTGTGACCAGTGGCCACCCGACACCGATCTGCGCTGGACTGGCTCCGCAGCGACGCCTCGCGAAGCACTGCAGGCGTACCGGGCCCGCGCCGCGGCGATGAGCGACCTGCAGCGGCAGGAGCACCGCGACAAGACCGGCGTGTGGCTGGGCGTCAACTGCATCGTGCCCACCACCGGTGAACCGGTGCCCGTCTTTGTGGCCGACTATGTGCTGACCGATTACGGCACTGGCGCGGTGATGTCCGTGCCCGGCGAGGACCAGCGCGACTGGGACTTCTCAGAACAGTTCGGGCTGCCGATTGTGCGCACCGTGGAGCCACCGCCGGACTACGACGGGAAGGCATACGTCGGCGAGGGTCCGGCCATCAACAGCGGCTTCCTCAATGGCATGCAGATGAACGAGGCCAAGGCCGCCATTTGCGACTGGTTGGAAGCGCACGGCCATGGCAGCCGTACGGTGACGTACAAGCTGCGGGACTGGCTGTTCAGCCGGCAGCGCTACTGGGGCGAGCCGTTTCCGATCGTGTTCGATGAGACGGGCCTGCCGCTGGCCGTGCCCGAAAGCGAGCTTCCGGTGGTGCTGCCCGAGCTCATCGACTGGGCCCCGCGGTCGCTCGACGAGGCGTCAGAGCCCGAGCCGCCGCTCGGCCGCGCCACCGAGTGGGTCACTGCCGTCTATGACCTGGGCGATGGCGAGCGCACGTACCGCCGCGAACTCAGCACGATGCCCCAGTGGGCTGGGTCGTGCTGGTACTACCTGCGCTACCTCGACCCGACCAACGACGAGGTATTGGTGGACCCTGAGGTGGAGCGGTATTGGATGACCGACACGGCGGGCGGCGTCGGCGGCGTGGATCTGTATGTCGGCGGCGTGGAGCACGCCGTGCTGCACCTGCTGTATGCCCGCTTCTGGCACAAGGTGCTCTACGACCTGGGGCATGTGCGCGGCCCTGAACCGTTCGGCCGACTCTACAACCAAGGCTACATTCAGGCCGCTGCGTATCAGGACCAGCGTGGTGTGTATGTCGAGGCGTCCGAGGTGGTCGAGCGAGACGGTCGGTTCTTTCACGGCGAGGCCGAGGTGTCCCGCCACTTCGGGAAGATGGGCAAGTCGCTGCGCAACGCTGTGACGCCCGACGACATCTACGGCGCGTTCGGGGCAGACACGCTTCGGACGTACGAAATGTTCATGGGTCCGCTCGATCAGGGCCGACCCTGGGAGACCCATTCGGTGATCGGTTCGCACCGGCTTCTGCAGCGCGTGTGGCGGAACCTGGTCGACGAACAGACGGGCGAGGCGACGGTTGCCGACGCTGAGCCCGACGCCGACCTCGAGCGCTGGATGCATCGCACGATTTCAGCCGTCACCGAGGCCATGTCCGGTCTGCGCTTCAACTCCGCCATTGCACGCATCACCGAACTGAACAACGAGCTCACCCGCCGCGGCGGTCCTACACCGCGGCCGGTTGCAGATGTGCTGGTGCGGCTGTTGGCGCCGCTGGTGCCGCATTTGGCAGAGGAGTTGTGGCACAAGTTGGGCAACACGACCACGGTGGTGTACGCCCCGTTCCCGGTGGCCGATCCGGCGTTGCTGGCCGCTGAGATCATCGAGGTGCCCGTACAGGTGAACGGCAAGGTGCGCAGCCGTATCACGGTCGACGCCGCCATCTCGCCGGGCGATCTGGAGGCCGCCGCGATTGCCGACGATCGCATCGCCGAGCTCATCGACGGGTCGGACATCCGGCGAGTCGTGACCGTACCGGGCAAGCTGGTGAACATCGTGCTGGGCTAACCCGGCAGCAAAGAACGCAGCGCTGGGCTGATGGGGGAACGGGATGAGCGGGAAGAGCAAGGGCGCGCTGGGCGTGACCGAGACGAAGAGCCATGGGGGCCAGCTGGCAGCTCGCGCGTTGAAGGCGGCGGGCGTCGAGTGCGTCTTCACGCTTTCGGGCGGTCACGTCATGGGCATCTACGACGGTTGCCTCGACGAGGGCATCGAGGTTGTTGACGTCCGTCACGAGCAGGCCGCGGTTCACGCTGCAGACGCATGGGCGCGCCTGCATCCGGGCAAGGTCGGCGTAGCAATCCTTACGGCCGGACCGGGCGTGACCGACGGCGTGACAGGTGTCGCGAATGCCTGGCGGGCGAACTCGCCGATCCTTGTGTTCGGCGGCCAGGGCCCGTTCCGCCAATCGGGGCGCGGCTCGTTGCAGGAGATGGATCACGTGTCGCTCATGCGGCCTATCTCCAAGTGGTCCGGCTCGTGTGGGGAAACCCGACGAATCGCTGAGTACATCGAGCTGGCGGTGCGCACGGCGCTGAGCGGCGTGCCGGGGCCGGCATTCCTCGAGATCCCGATGGACATCCTGCACGGACCGGTCGACCTCGATGCGGTGCCGGTGCCGCCGTTCCGGGATTACCGGGTGGCCTCCGCAGCGCCGATCGCGGTCCTCGAACAAGCGGCCCAGATGATCGCTGGTGCCGCCCGGCCAGTCGTCATGGCGGGTACGGCGCTGAAGTGGAGCGAGGGCGGCGATGCCCTCGCGGCCTTCCTCGATGCCACATCCATTCCGTGTTACGTGAACGGCATGGCCCGCGGGGAGATCCCGTGGGATCACCCGTCGTTCCTTTCATTGACCCGCAAGGAAGCGCTTGAGGCTGCCGACGTAGTGATCCTGGCGGGCACACCGCTCGACTTTCGCATGAAGTTCGGCCGGGCTATCCCAGCCGACGCGCGCATCGTGCAGCTCGATCTGGACGAAACGCTCATCGGGCAGAATCGCTCAGCCGATGTGGGCCTCGTAGGCAATCTGGGCGCCAACTTCGAGGCTCTGGCCGAGGTGTTCAAGTCCACCGGCGTCTCGGTGGACGCCAGCTCGCAGCTCGCGGCGCTCGCCCAACGCGAGGCCGAGCTGGACGAGGCCCGTCGCGCCGAGCTCAACAGTGACGAGATACCCATCGACCCGCTGCGGCTGTGCCGTGAGATCGCCGAAGTCGTGACCGATGACATGATCGTCATCGGCGACGGCGGGGACATTGTGGCGCAGGCCTCCAAGGTGATCCGTGTGCCGCGTCGGGGCACCTGGATGGATCCCGGTCCGCTGGGCACGCTGGGCGTGGGAATGCCGTTTGCCCTAGCGGCCCAGAAGGCCTTTCCCGACAAGCGAGTGCTCATCGTGTACGGCGACGGTTCGTTCGGCTTGAACGGCTTTGAGTACGACACGGCGGTGCGCTTCGGCCTTCCCATCGTCGGTGTCGTCGGCAATGACGCTGCGTGGGGTCAGATGCTGCGCCCGCAGGCCAGCCTGTACGGCCAGGACCGTGTGGTGGCGACCGAGCTGAACTACACCCGCTACGACAAGGTCGTTGAGGCGATGGGCGGCCACGGCGAGCACGTCACTCAGCCTGACGACATTGCCCCCGCATTGCAGCGCGCCTTCGACTCAGGCCTGCCCGCTCTGGTCAACGTCGAGATTCGCCAGGACCGCGGCGCCATGAAGGGCTCGACGTACGTCTGAGGGGCAGAGCGGGCCAAGAGGCTCCTACGCTCGTCGTTATGTGCGGGCGGTTCGTGGCGGCAGCCGACCTTGAAGTCGTAGCGGCGTTCTTCGACACGCCGCTGCCGGGCTTCGATGCGCCTCGTAGCTACAACGTGTGCCCGACCACTGACATCGTCGCCGTTGTCGGCGACGCCGACGGGTTGCGGCAACTGGAGACGTTTCGCTGGGGTCTGGTGCCGTCGTGGTCGGCTGATCCGACCAAGGGTCCGCCATTGTTCAATGCTCGCTCGGAGACGGCCGCGACAAAGAACTCGTTTCGCGCTGCCTTGCGGCGTCGCCGCTGCATCGTCCCTGCCGACGGCTTCTACGAATGGCCCAAGAGCGGCGCTGGCGCCACGGCCGATGCACGACCGTTGCCGCACTACATCACGCGATCGGATGGCGACATGCTCGCGATGGCGGGTCTGTGGGAACGCTGGACTCCCAAAGAGGCAACAAATGGGGAGTCATTGCACTCCGCGACGGTGATGACCACGGCCGCCAACGTCTTCATGTCGCCGATTCACCACCGGATGCCCGTGTTGCTGGAGCGCTCAGCGTGGGACGCGTGGCTGGACCCCGGCAACGATGACGTTGACGCGCTGGGCACGCTGCTGGCGCCCGCAGCCGAGGACGTGCTTCGGTCCCATCAGGTCGGCCGCGAAGTGGGCAATGTGCGCAACCGCGACGCCAGCCTCGTCGAGCCCGTCGAGCCCGACTCGCTGTTCTGATCGACGCTGGACCAGGCGCTCAGTCTTGCGCGTCGAGCTGGGCCCGGATGGCCTGTGCCGGTCCGGTGAGTTCGTCGGGCGACGCCATCGGCAGCGCGCGCGAGAAATTCATGTCGGCCATTGAATTCACCGGGCACAAGTGCAAGTGGCAGTGCGGGACCTCGAATCCGGCGATGACCAAGCCGATGCGCTCTGGGGAGAACACCCGCATCTGCGCCTGCCCAATCCGGCCGGCCACCGCGAACAGATGGGCTTGGAGATCCGGCGCCAGGTCCAGCCAATGGTCGACTTCGTCGATCGGCGCGACGAGTGTGTGACCCGGCTGCAGAGGATTTATGGACAAGAACGCCACGCAATGCTCGTCCCGCCACACGAACGTGCCGGGCAGTTCTCCGTCGATGATCTTCGTGAACACCGTGCTCATGCGCGCAGCCTAAGCCCAGATCCACCGGTGGGGTGGGTGGTGTCGGGTTTGGTGCGGTGGTGGGGTGGCGGCGGTGTGACGGTGCCCGGGTTCGGCGGGTGTTGTTGGTGTGCGGGCGTGGCTGTGGCAGGGTTCGGCGGGTGGCGGCTGGGTTGTGTGCTGCGCCTTGGCGGGTTCGGTGCGCGGCGGTGCGCGGCGCTGGGGGTGCTCAGGCGGGTTGGGGCAGGTTGCGGATCTCGTCGAGCGCGGCGGTGAAGGTGTGGGCCCAGGGCCATCGGGCGGGCAGCCGCAGGGTGGGTCGGCGGCTGCGGTTGACGAGCCGGCCGGGGACGGTGAGCAGGCGTCGGGTCACGGTGGCTGCGACGGTGAGCTTGTGTGGGTGCTGGGCGTGTCCGATGCGGGCGGTCCAGCGTGCGATGTTGTGGGCGAGGGCGGCGCAGGCGAGCCAGGCGGCGTTCGCGTGGAATTTGCCCGACGGGCAGTGCGCCAAGCCGTTGGCTTTGAGGTCTTTGATGGCTTGCTCGACGCGGGCGTGGGCGCGGTATGCGGCGTCGGCTGTTTCGGCGTCGAGGTCGGTGTCGGTCACGAACGTGTGGTGCCGCCAGTGGGGGAACATCTCGGCTTGGCCGCCGACCAGGCGGGTGCGGCGCGCCACCAGCCGCACTGTGCGCTTGGGCTTGCGGGCGGGCCGCCGTGCGCTGGTGAGCTCGGCGGCAGCGACCTGGGCCTCGCCGTCGCTGGTGTAGCCGATCGGCGTCCAGGCCTGCTCGTCGATGGCGCCCACAGCGGCTTTGACGCTGGGGTTGTGGGGGACAGCGACCAAGAACCTCACGCCGAGCGCGTCGAGCTTGTCGATCAGGTCCCAGCTGAAGAACCCCGCATCGGAGCGCAGTGTCAGCGCTGCGCGGGGCGCCAAGCGGCGCACCCGGGCGAGCGTCTCCGCGGCGAACCGCGCATGGCCCCGCTGGGAGGACCCCTTGCGCATCCGGGAGCGAACGATCTCGCCGGTGTCGTCGCGCACCGCCACCAGCGGGTGATAGCCCAGCTTGGCGCCGTGCCCGTACGCGGCGCCGCCCTTGGCGTCGCTGTGAACCTCGCAGATCGTGGAGTCGATGTCGACCGTGATCCGCCCGGCGGCAGGCGCGGCGCCCCCATCCCGCGCACGGCCCAAAGCGAGCTCCTGGGCGCGGTCGAGCCGGCGCACATGACCCCACGTGAACGACCGCAGCCACGTGCCCACCGTGGACGGCGCCGAGGGAACGAACCCAAGCACCGCCCCAGCCGAGCCGGCCCGCAGCCGGTCCGTGTCGTCGATGAACGAGCCGCCCACCAGCATCGAGCACACCGCCGTCAGCATCTTCGCGCCCGACCCGCGGCCCGCCCCAGGCGGCCGCACCACCTCGTCGAACAACCGCTCCAGACCCAGCCTGCCAACCAGCGTGCCCGCCAAAAGCAGCCCCGCCCCCCACCAGGGACCCCTCGTCGAACACAGCCTCAATCCGGTCCAAACCCCCAACTACAGTGCTCACAGAAAGTGCCTCCCGGCCTGGCATCACGCCGCGTACCCAACAACGGCAAAATGCCACGTCAGGAGGCCTTTCTGGTGGACGCGCCCCACCCAAACCCCCCACCCCACCGGTGGATCAGGGCTAAGAGGCCGCGCGGAACCGCAGCGAAAGGTGATGTGGGTACTGTGGCACGGGTGACCGAGGCTGCTGGAGCACCGTCGGCATCGGGGCCGGGCTGGCGACCGTTCACCGTGCCGAATCTGATCAGCTTGGCTCGCCTGTGCTGCCTTCCATGGTTCGTGTGGCTGGTGCTCGAAGCCGGTGATCGCTGGGCGGCTGCATTGCTGCTGGGGGCTCTCGGCGCGACCGATTGGTTGGACGGTTGGGTGGCGCGCCGCTTCAATCAGGTGTCAGAGCTCGGCAAGATCCTCGATCCGACTGCAGATCGTCTGCTGCTGCTGGTGGCACTTGTCGTGATGATCGTCGACGGCTCGCTGCCGCTGTGGGTTGCGGTGCTCGCCTTGTTCCGCGAGGCGGCGGTGTCGGTGGCAGCGCTCGTGCTGGGGGCGCTGGGTGCCCGCAAGATCGACGTGACGTGGTTGGGCAAGACCGGGACGTTTCTCATGATGTTCGCCGTGCCCTGCTTTCTTGCCGGTCACAGCGATATCGGCGCAGCAGATGCATTTCGCGTCGCAGCTTGGGTGTTTGTGGCCGTGGGTTTGCCGATCCACTACTGGTCGGCCGTGGGGTACGTGCCGCAGGCCGTCACCGCCGTGCGTGATGGAAGGGCGGCCCGGTCGGCGACGTGAGCCCAGAGGCGTCATGTCGGTGGCATCATGTCGGGGCATCATGACGGGAGCGCCATGCCGGGGGCGTGCGCGATGGGGCGACCAGCGGACGCGTGTCGAGGCGCGTGCCGCGATTGGCGTCACACCGATCCGGTAGGTTCGCGAACATGGAGATTCCCGCCGATCTTCGCTACTCCAGCGATCACGAATGGGTGCGCGTCGTCGACGCTGGCGTGCAGGTCGGCATCACCGATTTCGCGCAGGATGCCCTCGGTGATGTCGTCTTCGTCGAGCTGCCCGAGGTTGGAGCGCAGGTCACCGTAGACGAGGCGATGTGCGAGATCGAGTCGACAAAATCGGTCTCGGACCTCTTCGCTCCGCTGTCGGGCGAGGTCATCGAGGTGAACCTAACGCTCTCGGACGAGCCTCAACTCGTCAACGAATCGCCATACGGCGATGGCTGGATCTGCGTCATTGCGCTGCCAGGCGATTCCCACTCAGTACACGCCGAGATGGAGGCGCTGCTCGACGCTGACGGGTACGCCGCACTCATCGCCGAGGACAGTTGAGCGAGTTGCGATGGCTGTGACATGCGGTAGGTGCGGGCACGAATGCCTCGACGACGCCCGTTTCTGTTCGAGTTGCGGGGGCCGGCTGCCGCAGGATGACGAGGCGCCGACAGAGGTCCTGTCTGCCATCGGCGTCACTGGGGTTCCGCCGTACAGCGGCGCGGCAGAATTGGTCGTGACATCCGGGCATCGTTCCGGGATGCGCTTCGAGCTGATGGGCGATCGCGTCACGGTCGGCCGCCATCCCGACAGCGATGTCTTTCTCGACGACATCACGGTGTCGCGTCGACATGTCCTGCTCGAGCTCGCTCCGGCTGGGCACGTATTGCGTGACGTGGGATCGCTCAATGGCACCTACGTCAACGGCAACCGCATCGACGGCGAGGTCATCTTGCACGGCGGCGACGAGCTGCAGGTCGGCAAGTTCAAGCTGCTGTATTTGGTGTCTACGGTCGGGCTGTGAACGAGAGCGACGCGCCACAGCCGAGTCCGCCAACATCGAGCCACGACCCCCAAGCAGCGTCGAGGCACGAACGGCGAACTGCCAGACCGGCGAGGCGACGCCGAGGGCCTGGCGCATCGGGGCGGCTGTCGATCGGCGACGTGGTTGCGCTGCTGCGGCCCGAGTTCAGCGATCTCACCGATTCGAAGATCCGGTTCCTGGAGGACCGCAAGCTGATCTCTCCTGCCCGCACCGAATCGGGCTATCGCAGTTTCGGCCCACACGACATCGAGGTTCTGCGCTGGATACTGACGCGACAACGCGACCAGTACCTGCCGCTGAGCATCATCGGCGAACGGATCGATCGCGGCGAGCACCTCGCTGACATCTGGGGCATCGGAGCGGGCGGTGCAGATGCCGACGCAGCAAACTCAGCGGCCACGACGGGGGGACCAACGGTTGTGGCCGGATCGACCGAGCTGCCCGAGGCCGGCTCGGGCCAGGTCGCGCACGGTGCATCACGATCGGCCGATGAGGACCATGGTCCAGCCGACGACGTCGGCGGCCTGGCTCTCGACGCTGCAGCGACGGCGCCGAAGCCGCCGTGGGCGCCGCCGGAGGGCGACAACGGCTTGACCTACAGCGCCGAGGAACTGAGCGCGGCGAGCGGCCTGAGCCTGACAGAAATCAACGAGCTGACCAGGTACGGGCTGCTGGTACGCCTCAACGATGCCGACGCGGGTCGTGCGCAACTTGCTCGCGGGGACGCAGTGCAGACCTCGATGGCTCTGGAGCCGCCCGAGCCTCGCTACGGAGCGGCGGCGCTGCTCGTCGCTCGAATCGCACGCGAGTTCTCCACTTACGGGCTGCAGGCGCGGCACCTGCGGGTGATTCGCAATACGGCCGCACGAGACGCAGCAACGTTCGAGCAGGGCATCCAGCCGATTCTCCATGCCGGCGGAGCAGACGCCGGATCTGACGTCCAGCGTTCGCTGGGCAGGCTCGTCGCTCTGTGCGAACGACTGCGCGCCCAGGTCATCAGCGACGCGCTCGGTGGCTATTGGCGCTCCTGAGCGGCCGCTTGCGGGGTTCGCGGCTGATGGGCGCCGAAGTATTGTGCGCTCCATGGTCGAGATGGAACTGCTTGGCGTACAGGTGGAGATGCCCTCGCAGAGTCCGCTGATGCTGTTGCGCGAGACCGGCGGCTCGGGGCGCGTGCTTCCTGTCGTGATCGACACGCCCGAGGCACAGGCCATCTATCGAGGAATCGAGCGCATTCGCGTTGCGCGGCCGCTCACACATGACTTGATGGCCGCGATGCTCGATGTTCTGGGCGCAACGCTGGTAAAGGTCACGGTGACCGACTTGCGTGACCGCACGTTTTTCGCGGAATTGGAAGTCACCATCGGCAGCGCCACGCACACCATCTCGGCACGCCCCAGCGATGCGGTAGCGCTCGCCGTGCGCGCCGAGACGCCGATTTTCGCGAGCGAAGAGGTTCTGGATGCGGCAGGCCAGATCATCGAGGTGCCTGCGGCATCGTCCGCTGATGACGATGTCGAGGTCGATCGCGATGAGCTCCTCGACGAGTTCAAGCAATTCCTCGACGAAGTGCAGCCCGACGATTTCGGACCTGGCGCCGGCTCCAGCGACGCGGAGTGAACCGGACTCGCCGGGCCGCAACATCGGCCTGAGCCGCACGCGGGGCTGTGCGCTGGTCGACCGTTGCCGGTACGGCGGCTGCGTTCACGCTTGCCGCTGCGTGGGGCTGCGCAGCTGACGATGGGCTTGATGGCGGAGCGTCCTCAGTAGCAGCGCCCATTTCAAACGGACCACCGGCGGCGTCCGTGACAGCGAGCGTGCCGACCACGCTCGGGCTCGTCGTGATCTCCGCTGCACCACTGGCAGGCGAAGTACCCCCGGATTCGACTCCGACATCGTCACGATTGCGGGAGCCAGCGGCCACTCAACCACCGGACACGACCGAGCCGCAGCCGTGGCGAGCTCGGCTGGTCTTCACCGGCGACATCCTGTCGCACGGGCCGGTTTCCCGGCAGGCGAGGTCCAATGGATCTGACGGCCTCACCTATGACTACCGGCCGATGTTCGCCGAGGTCCAAGCAAGCCTGTCGGAGGCCGACTTGGCGATCTGCCATCTGGAGTCGCCGCTCTCGCCGCACAACGAGGACCTGTCGGGATTTCCGCTGTTCAACGTCCCCGGAGATCTCGCCGTCGCGTTGGCCTCAGCGGGATACGACGGGTGCTCGACGGCATCAAATCACGCGCTGGACCAGGGTGCGCAGGGAATCGCGGCGACCCTTGGCCTGCTGGAGCGAGCCGGCCTCGGCCATGCGGGCACGGCCCGCACGCCCGAAGAAGCGGCCGCACCGACGCTCTACGACATTCGCGGCGTCACCATCGCGCATCTGTCGTACACCTACGGGCTCAACGGTCTGCGGTTGCCGCCGGATCAGCCGTGGGCGGTGGACGTCCGACGCCGAGGCCATCGAGGCCAAGGCCCAAGCCGCCGTCGATGCCGGGGCGGCCTTCGTCGTTGTGAGCGTCCAATGGGGTGTCGAGTACATCGCACGACCGATCGCCCGGCAGCGCACGCTTGCCGAGCGACTGCTGGCGAGCGAGAACATCGATCTCATCGTCGGGTCTCATGCCCATGTGCTTCAGCCCATCGGACGCGTCGGCGATAAGTACGTGATCTACGGGCTTGGCAACTTCCTGACGAACCAATCGCCGCTGTCGTGTCAGTCGTGTCCGGAATCCACCACTGACGGCGTCATCGTCGGTGTCGAAGTGGCCGAGACGCCAGACGGCCGGATCGAGGTCGCGGGCGTGAGTGCGATTCCCACCTGGGTTGACCGGCGCACATTTACGATCACCGACGTCGGGGCGGTCCTTGCAGGGGATCTCGGCCCCAACACCAGACGGCAGTTCGAGCGGTCCTGGAAGCGGACCGCGTCGACATTGCGAGCGTTCGATGTCGAAATCGCCGTCAAGGGCGATCCCGACGCCAGTCCCGACGACGCTGGTGCGGGCAGCTCGTCGAGCTAGGACCACGGTGAGGAACCCTTGCGCAACCGGGTGGGTGCGCCGTACCCTCGGAGCACGCCGCGGATCACAGACGCGTAGTTCGCTGCTTGTCATTCGTTGCTTGTCATCCGCCGGGCCGAATCGATGCGCGACGGCTGAGCCCTTGGGAGGCACCGATGCCCGAACAGCACGCCGCTGTGCCAGCCGTCCAGCCGGATATCGAAGCTGACCCCGAGGCCACCGCCTCTGCGAAGGTCTCCGAATCAGCGACGCAGCCCGAACCCTCCACCGCAAGCCCCTCGTCAACGGCCGCGCTCGGGTTCTCCGCGACCGAAACCGCCGGCTTGGTCGGCATCACCTATCGCCAGCTCGATCATTGGGCTCGCGAGGGGCTGGTGGTCCCGACGATGGCGAAGGCCCACGGCAGCGGCTCCAGGCGGCGATACACCTACAGCGATCTGCTGGAGCTCAAGATCGTCAAGAAGATGCGCGACGCCGGCATCGACCTGAAATCCATCAGCCGCTCGTTCGACTATCTGCGCAATCAGCTCGGCGCCGATGTGGCGTCGTCGAACATCGTCATCAGCGGCACCGACGCGCTGCTCGTCGACGAGGACGCCGTCCTCAGCCTGCTTCGTGGGGGACAGGGCACGATGCTGAACGTGCTGCCCGTGGCGGGGGTCAAGCGAGAGCTTGATGCCGACGTAGTGAAGCTGTTCCCCGATGAGCCGATCGCAGTGCAGCTCAGCTTCGAGATCGACGCCGACGAATAGCGCGTCGACAAGCCTGGGCGCGACTCAGGCGTCCTCGTCGTCTGCGGGGATGAAGCAGAGCGACGCTGAATTCATGCAGAAACGGTCGCCGGTGGGCTGCGGGCCGTCCGGGAATACGTGCCCAAGGTGCGCCCCGCAACTGCGGCACATCACCTCGGTGCGGATCATGCCGTAATGGCGATCAGCCTCAGTCTCGACAGCGGCGCTGTCGACGGGCTCGGTAAAGCTCGGCCATCCCGAGCCGCTTTCGAACTTCGTGTCAGAGCTGAACAGCTCGGAGTCGCACACGACGCAGCGGTACGCGCCCGAGTTGTGGTTGTCCCAGGTCTCTCCCGTGAACGGACGCTCGGTGCCGGCTTCTTGGGTGACTTGGAATTGCGTCGGCGTGAGCCGTTCCCGCAGCTCTTCTTCGGTGAAGGTGACAGTGCGCTCGGTCATGGCTCTACGGTAGCCAGGGCGCGAGCGAGCGAACAGTCGCAGGCGTCCGATTCTCACAGCGGATGCCTACAGCGCCGCGGTGTCGCGTTCAGAGCTGACGTCGCGGACGATGTCGATCATCTGTGCGAGCGAGTCGAGGCGGTCGGCCGGTGTAGCGCCCTCGGGTTGGAGGCGCAGCACGTCGGCACCGGCATTCCGGTACGCCCGGACTTGGTCTGCCACCTGTGCAGGCGTGCCCAAGAAATTGGTCTCGGTGATGAGCCTGTCCGGTACTGCCGCAGCTGCAGCGGCGCGATCGCCTGCCAGCCACAGCCGTTGCACTTCGAGGCACTCGTTCTCGAAGCCGGCCCGGCGATATGCCTCGTTGTAGAAGTTCGCGGTCGCCGACCCCATCGCCCCCAGAGTGAACGCGATGCCGGGGCGGCGTGGGGCCAGCAGCGCCTCGAGATCGTCACCGAATTCCACGGCGCCGCCGACCTGGCAGGCGACCGAGCCCGGTGGCCGTCCGGCGCCTTCGGCGCCTTCGAGCACATGGCCCCACGTGGCCTCGGGGCAGCTCGGCACAAAGCAGGTTCCGACCCAGCCGTCAGTTGCCTCGCCCGTGTACCGCAGCGACTTGGGGCCGAGGGTTGCGAGCCAGATCTCGATCGAGTCGTTTGCGGGTTGTGCCAGGCGCAGCGATTTGCCCTGGCCATCGGGCAGCGGGAGCACGTGATGGCGGCCGTCGTAGGAGATCCGCTCGCCGGCAAATGCTTGACGGCAGATGTCGACCGTTTCGCGGAGCCGGACCAGCGGATCGGCGAAGCGCACGCCGTGCAAGCCCTCCACTACCTGCGGCCCGCTCACGCCGAGACCCAAGATGAAGCGGTCGCCGGTCATCGCGGCCATGGACAACGCCGTCATCGCTGTCATCACCGGCGTGCGAGCCGAGATCTGCAGGATCCCCGTGCCGAGATGGCAGCGTTCGGTCACCGCAGCGAGGTAGGCCAGGGTGCTGACGCCGTCCATGCCCCATGCCTCCGCAGACCACAAAATGTCCACGCCGAGGCGATCGGCTTCTCGCAGGAACTCGACTTGCTCGTCCCAGTCGCGGCGCTTGCCCGACGCCGGCCCGCCGAATCCGATTGCTGTGCGCATCAGCGCACCCTAGAGGCCGAGCGAATCCGCTCAGGCGGGGTGCAAAGTGACCAGACCGCCGAGCTGGGCAAGATCCTGCACGGCTTGGTCGTAGAAGAAGCGGGCCGAGCATGCGTCGCGGGCCCAGGTCTCTTCGGCAGGTGTCGGACGCTGCCCGACTGCGCCCACGCGCAGGGTCCCGGTTGCGGCGGAGGTGATGTCGGTGCGGTTGCCGATCAGCAGTTCTTCGAGCGCGTCGCTGCGGTCGCCTGGCTCGTCGAAGACGTACAGCCGGTCACCGTCGGTGACGAACGGCGTGACGTAATACGTCCGGTCACCGGTCGGCGTCTCAGCGTCGAGACGCAGCATCAGGACGCCCTCGAAGGGTGCAAAGGGAGCTCGCGATGCAATCGGCTGGTCCGCCACGCGGGGCAGCGTAACCACCGGGCTCGGAGATTTGCCCCGCAGAACCGAGCGACGGTTCGCCGATGCCGCTTGGGCGGTTCAGCCCCAAGAGGCCAAGTTCGTTAGGTTCGGGGACACATCCGTGTGACCACAGGGGGACGTCCAATGGCGCCGAATCAATCAGGAACGGATCGCACCGACTATTTCGGCTTCGAGACATCAAAGACAGACGACGGGGTCCTGACTGTTACGTTCAATCGGCCCGAGGCCATGAACGCCTCGACTGCGCCGATGAAGCGCGACCTCGTCGAGCTGCTCACTCAGGCCCAGATGGACGACGCCGTGCGTGTGCTCGTGTTCACCGGCCAGGGCCGAGCGTTCTGGGCCGGCGATGACCTCAAGGGCTACGAGAACGACCGCACAGCGGCGACCGCTCCCATCTTTGGAGGCCACCACAACGCGTCGGGCACCTACAACGGCCTGCGGACCATCTCACAAGCCGTCAACACCGCAGTGAGGCATCTCGACAAACTCACCATCGCAGCGATCAACGGCTTCGCAATACAGACGGGCTTCAGCTTCGCCCTGGCCTGCGATTTCCGGATTGCCGCCCGCTCGGCTCGGATGGGCTCGGCAACGTTGCGCTTCGGCCTGCTGCCCGATGAAGGCGGGCAATGGCTGTTGGTGCAGCACATGGGCGTCGCCAAGGCGATGGACTTCATGATGCGCAAGCGGATCGTGGATGCCGAAGCGGCATGCGAGCTGGGGCTAGTGCACGAGGTCGTCGAAGACGACGAGCTTCCGGCTGCGGCTGCGGCGTTGGCTTCGGAGCTGGCGCAGGGACCTCAGGTGGCGATGCGAATGCTGAAGCGCTCGATCCATCTCGCAGCCCAACTGACCTGGGACCAGTCCCTCGACGAGATCGCGTCCAAGACGGCCATTACCGATCATTTGCCCGACGCCGCCGAAGGCGTCAACTCTTTCGTGGAGAAGCGCGAGCCCCAGTACAACGCCTGGCTCCGCTGACGCAGCGCAGGACCATCGCATCTGCGCGGCATTGGATCCGTCCGGCGACGGCGCTGGCGGTCGGATGGCATACTGCCGCGCATGGCTGCTTATCCTGAATCCACCGTTGTGGTGGGTGTGTGGGGGTTGCCGCGTCCGCGAAAAAGGCCTCCTGATCTGCGACGATTGTGATGTTAGAAGCAACATTCGTCTCAAAAACAGGAGGCACTTTTTGTGTCTGCATCATCGCGCAGTCCAGACCGGTTCGCAACGACGTTCGATCATGAGGGCCTGGTGGCCAACGCGGGCCTGATCCTGGCGGGCACGCTGATTGCCCGTTTGGGTCTGTCGGGGCTGATCGAGCGGTGGGTGCGCACCGGTTCCGCGAACCCGGGGCCCAAGATCTGCACCGTGGTCGCCGCGATGCTCGCAGGGGGCACTCACATCGATCACGTCGAGATGCTGCGCGCCGGGCGCACCGGTCGGGTGCTGGGATTCACCCCGATGGCGCCCTCGACGGTCGGGACGTTCTTGCGGACGTTCACGTTCGGTCACGTCCGCCAGCTCGAAGCGGTGCTGTCGCGCACGCTTGCTCGCGCCTGGGGACTGGGCGCCGGCCCCGGCGAGGCGCCGCTGGTGGTCGATCTGGACTCCACGATCTGCGAGGTCCACGGCAAACAAAAACAAGGAGCCGCGTACGGCTACACCAAAGAGCTCGGCTATCACCCGCTGCTCGCTGCACGCGCCGACACCGGCGAGGTGCTCGGCGCCCGCATGCGCAAAGGCTCCGCGGGGTCCTCGCGAGGCGTGGTGCGCTTCGTCGACGAGCTCGTCGCGAACCTGCGACGCGCCGGGGCTGCCGGGCCGACCACGGTGCGCGCCGACTCAGGATTCTGGTCACGCAAACTCATCGACCGTCTCGACGCCCACGACATCAAGTGGTCGATCACCGTCACCCTCAGATCCGCTGTTCGCGCAGCGATCCAAGCAATCCCCAGCACCGCATGGACCGACATCGCCTACACCAAAGACGGCCACGCCCAAGTCGCCGAGACGACCTACGTCACCGGCCGCGGCAAAGCGAAACGCACCGTCCGCCTCGTCGTGCGCCGCACCCGCCTCACCGAGGGCGCACAACAACGACTGTGGCCCGACTGGCGACACCACGCATTCATCACCAACACCGAACTCGACACCGCCGCCGCGGACGAGTTCCACCGCGCCCACGCCGTCGTCGAGCTCGCCATCCGCGACATCAAAGAAGGCGCCGGCCTCGAGCACGTCCCCTCAGGCCACTACGGCGCGAACTGCGCATGGCTCGCCTGCGCCGTGCTCGCCCACAACATCGGCCACTGGACCACAGCACTCGCGGGCGCGTCGCCGGCCACGAACCGCTCCCGCCGCACCCGACTCGTCGCCCTCGCCGCCGTGCTCGTCAACCGCTCCGGCACACCCACCCTGCGATACCCCGCCCGCTGGCCCTGGGAAACACAATTCACAGCCACACTCAGCGCTCTCAGGGCTCTGCCCGGACCCTCAGGCTAAACGGCACAGCCCGGAACTGACGCCCCCACACAAACCCAGCGTCGACAACCCCAAACCACACCCGCACCCCTAGCCGAACACGCCCAAACACACCAAACCACACCCCCAACAACCCGGCGCCACCCCAACCCGCCACCGACCCGCGAACCCCACGCTCACCAAAGGCCAATCGGTGGATTCAGGCTTATTTCATTGCTCAGTACGTTGTGAAGGACGCCGATGCGTATCGGCGGTACCAGAAGGCCGCGGCGCCCACGGTTCAAGCCGCAGGGGCCAAGCTGGTCGCGTTCGACGCGGCCTCCGAGGTGATCGAGGGCACCCCGCCCGGACCCCAGACCATCATCCTGGAGTTCCCCGACACCGAGGCCGCCAAGGCTTGGTACAACTCGCCTGAGTACCAGGAGATCCTCGGCCTGCGCCTCGAGAACACCGACGGCTTCGCCGTTTTGGCACAGTCGTTCAACGCTGGCTGAGCCCGAGTTTCTGCGATGGAGCGCTCAGAAGAGATTGATCAGATCAAGACCCTGCTAGCGCGCCTCGACTCGGGCACCAACGTGGATGCGGGCGGGGTGCGCTACAATCCCACGTCGGCCTACACCGATCCGGACCTCGCCGCCGCTGAGCGCCGAGAGTTCTTCGATCATCATCCGCAGATCGTCGGGTTGTCGGGCGACCTGCCCGAACCCGGGTCGTTCATGACCTTCGACGAGCTCGGCACGCCGATCCTGCTGACACGGTCTGCATCAGGTGAATTCTCCGCATTCGTGAACGTCTGCCGGCACCGCGGCGTGGTCGTCGAGACGGCCGAGCGCGGTATCAAGCGGCGTTTCGCCTGCCCGTTTCACAACTGGACCTACGACGGCGACGGCACGCTGGTCGGACTGCCGAAAACCGATCAATTCGGTGAGCTGGACCGCTCCGAGCTGGGCTTGGTGCAGTTGCCCGCGGTTGAGAATCTCGGCCTGCTGTGGGTGCATCCGAGACCCGGTGGCGTCGTCAACCCTGACGAGCTGCTGGGCGCAGAATTGGCAGCCGACCTTGCGGCCTGGGATCTCGGCGAGCTGAGGTGGCTCGGCGGCGACCGGTACGAGGTGGACTGCAACTGGAAGCTCGCCATGGACACCTTCGGCGAGACGTACCACTTCCCGGTGCTGCACGCCGACTCGCTGTATGGGACCTTCTACGGCAACGTGCAGTGCTATGACACGTTCGGCCGAAACCACCGGATGCTGCTGTGCCGGCGCGAGATCGACGAAGTGCGCAAGCTGCCGCCCGACGACTGGGACCTATGCACCGCCACGTTGCCCGTGTACTGGCTGTTCCCGAATGTCCAGTTCATCCCGTCCGGCAGCGTCGTGTACGTGGTGCGTGCCTATCCCGACGCCCGGGACCCGGCGCGGCACATCAGCCGCATCTCGTTCTACCTGCGACCCCACGTCTCCGTTGACTCTGACGCCGCTCAATTTGCCGGAGAGGTGGCCCGCGGATTCGGCGGTGTCATCCGCGACGAGGACTACGTGATGACCGCCAGCCAGCAGCGCTCAGCCAACAGTGGGGCGCTCAGCCATGTCGTGTTCGGCCGCAACGAGCCGGCATTGCATCACTTCCACAACACCTACCGAGCGGCGCTTGGGCAGGAACTGCTGCCGCTGCATCCCACCGGTTGAACGACGTCGAAGCCGCTGCCCCAATTGAGGCAGCCCAGCCGGCAGATCAGCCGGAGACGAGTTCTTCGAGGGCGCCGAGCAGCATCCGGACGTTGCGCATGCGGGCCGTGTGGCCCATGCAGCCGATGCGCCACACCTTGCCGGCAACGGGACCGAGCCCGCCGCCGACTTCGATTCCGTAGCGCTCGAGCAGGGTCCGGCGGCCGGCGGCATCGTCGAAGCCCGCTGGCAGCGTGACGGTGGTCAGCTCGGGCAGGCGGTGGCCCTCCTGGGCCCATAGCTCGAAGCCGAGCTCGGGCAAGCGAGCGTGCAATTCGTCACCGCAGGCTTGGTGGCGTGCCCACGCATTCGAAAGTCCCTCGTCGAGCACCGCTCCGAGGCCGGCATGGAGCGCATACAGCATCGAGATCGGTGCGGTGTGGTGGTACGCGCGAGCACCTTCGCCGACGACGTAGGCACGGATCATGTTGAGGTCGAGGTACCAGCTCTGCGGCCGCTCGAGAAGCGATTCCAGCGCACGATCGCTGACGGTGAGCGGAGCGAGGCCCGGCGGCACGCCGAGGCACTTCTGCGTGCCGCTGTAGGCGATGTCGACGCCCCAGCCGTCGATGTCGACCGGGATTCCTCCCAGCGATGTGACGCAGTCGGCAAGCAGCAGAGCGTCGCCCTTGGCGTCGCCGAGCGGAGCGACATCGTTGCGCACGCCGGTGGAAGTCTCTGCGTGCACGACAGCGATGATCTTCGGCGCCCGATGGGCGTCGAGCAGGCGCTGCGGATCGATGGCGCGGCCCCATTCTTCGTTCACCGCCACCACCTCGGCGCCGCAGCGAGCTGCGACGTCGCACATGCGAGTTCCGAACACGCCGTTGACGCCGATGACGACCGTGTCGCCTGGCTCAACGAAGTTGCAGAACGCCGCTTCCATGCCCGCCGAACCAGTGGCGCTGACCGGGAACGTCAGCAGATTCTGCGTTTGCCAGACGGTTCTCAGGCGCTCGTTGATCTCGTCGAGCAGCGCGATGAACTCGGGATCGAGATGGCCGAGCACGGGTCTCGTGAAGGCTTCGAAGACTTCGGGATAGGGGTTGGACGGCCCCGGCCCCATCAGGATGCGGTCGCTGTGAGTCACGGCCCGCACGGTATCTGTGCCGGAGCCGCCACGTTCCGGTCAGAGATCATTCACGGGGAAGGATGCTGCGGGCGACGTTGACAGACGTGTGAATCCGGCTCTGGCCGCTGGTGCGCTGGATCCGGGCGCCGGCCGGCAGGAGGGCGGCGATCTCGTTCAGTAGGGCGGCGGGGATTGCGTTGGTTCCGCCGATGACGCGGACCAGCCCTGGCTGCATGAGCCTGAGAAGCTCCTCGGTCTCGGTCGGCAGCGCGCCGGGCGCGGTGTACACGACTAGAGCACCCGGTGTGCGCGCCGACAGCGCAGCGGCGACCCCGATGTCGGGCGGGCTCCAGCCGTTGGCAACGATGACGACCCGCTCGCTCGCCGCAACGGGCGCGGACTGCTGTTCGAGATACTGCGCGGCGAGCTGAGCCGTGTGCGTGCGTGACGAACCACTGATGCGTTCCACGCTGACGTCGGTTGCAATGTCGCGGATTGCGGCCTCCACTGCCCCAGACACGGCGGCCGTGCCGCCGACGACCAAGATGCTGCGCGGCGAAATGTCCGCGATGAGCTGCTGCGACGCTGGGGGGAGCTCGCCGGCTTCTGTGTAGACAACCGCTGAGTCCGGCAGTCGTGCCGCCAGAGTGGCCGCGACGCCGATATCGGGCGGGCTCCATCCATTCGCCACGATGAGCACTGCGTTCTGCTCGCGTGTGCCTTCGAGAGCGAGGCGCGCTGCGCGTGCTGCTGTGTCGGTCCGTGAGCTTCCGGTCACTCGCTTGATGTCGGCGAATGGCTCGGTTTTGGCCAACGACGCGCGCACCGTGGGGGAGATCGCCGTCTCGCCGCCGATGAGCACAATGAGGTGCACGGTGCGGACATCGAGAAGCGCTGCAACGGCGGACGGAAGCTCGTCGTCGGCGGTGTATGCGACAGCGGAGCCATGGGTGCGAGCCGCGAACGCTGCGGCCACGCCGACGTCTGCCGGGCTCCAGCCGTTCGCAACGAACAGCGTCGTTCCCTCCACACCGTCAACGCCGCCGCCCCCGCCCCCGCCGCCGCCGCCGCCGCTCCTGCCCCCGCCGCCGAGTCTTCGGAGGCTGCGTGTCCCGGGGTTTCGCGTGGTCGTCGTCTCGATGTTGCGCTGGGATTGAGCCGCGACATTTGACGCAGTCTTCGCGGGTCCGTGACCGTCGTCATAGACGGCTTCGGCGCGCAGGGTGTACCCGGAACCGCTCCATGAGATGTTGTAGGCGCTTGAGTCTGTGTCGGGGATCGGCATCCACTCGCCGCTGGAGCGTCTGCGTTGCCACTCCCAGCGCAGATTTGTGATGTCGTCGTCGGGATCGCTGAGGCTTGCTGTCAGCACGATTCCCAACGTGGACTGCGTGCTTGACAGCGTCACGGTGCCCGGTTCGTCCAGATCGGCAACCGTGATCCGGACACGCTGGGTGACCGTGAAGCTTCCGTCGGCGACTTGGACGTCGACCTCATAGGTGTTGTCGAGATTCACGTCGGCCGGCGCGTTGGCGTCCGGGAATCGCTGGAATTTGAGCTCACCGTGCGCGCTGACCTGAAAATCATCCTGATCGGGCCCACCGAGGTCCCAACTGAGCTGGCTGCTGTCCGGATCTCGTCCGCTGTACGACGCGACCCCTGTTTCCCCTTCGTCAACGTGTACGACGTGAGTTCCGGTCAGGACGGGTGCTTGAGGTTGGTCTTCCACCGTGATGGTGACGGGCCTTTGAGCCGTGGCACCCGACGGGTCCTCAGCGTTGACCGTCAGCTGGAATGTACTGCCCGGATCGTGGTCGAGCGGTGCGTGTGTCCGGATCTGGCCTGTCGCCGCGTCGATCCTGAAAGCGCTATTGCTCCGGCCGCTCAGCCAGTAGATGAGGGGGTCGCCATCGTCGTCGCGGGCGCTGATGGGGAGGCCGACGGCGTAGCCGGCCGGATCGGTTTCGGGCACGGATCGCTGCGCTGCCGCAGTCGAATTGAAGTAGGGAGCAGTGTTGCTTGAGGGTTCGGCACGTATGGCGCTGTTCCATGTGAATCGCTGCGTCTTGTTCTCACCCTCACCGTCGCTGTAGGAGACACTGACGCGCAGGTACCGGCCCAGGTCATCGGATGTCGGGTTATACGAACTCGATGCCGCGTCGCTGACCGTCGACCAGCTGACACGGTTCGACGAGCGTTGCCAGCTCCACTGCGTTCCTGTCACGCCGCGGTCGGGATCGTCGAGTCGCACGTACAGCCTGGCGCCTACTTGGGGGTACAGCCCAAAGGGACGCAGCTCCGGGCTCTCATCGACATTCGAGACGCTGACGGTCACGGCAAGCGAACCCGTGTGGTCACCGTCGAACGCTTCGACGGTGACCGAGTAGACGTTGTCACGATTCGCATCGGCGGGCGACTC
This sequence comes from Acidimicrobiales bacterium, assembly GCA_963663635.2. Taxonomy (GTDB): domain Bacteria; phylum Actinomycetota; class Acidimicrobiia; order Acidimicrobiales; family Poriferisodalaceae; genus Poriferisodalis. The sequence continues at coordinate 60,434 of CAXXMY010000003.1, read as the reverse complement.
GAAGTTCGGTGTCGCAGCGAATCGCAACTGGCCGAGCTCGTCAATCGCGAAATCAGCGCCGTCGCCCCCGCGACACCCCACTCGACATCCCCGGACTCAGGATCGTCGACGGAGTACCGACCGATGATCGAAGTGTCATCGGTGTACAGCTCGTCTTGCTCGATCGAGGTGTCGCCGCTCACGGTCGGTGCCTCGTTGACGTCCCGAACTGCGAGGCGCACCGCCCGCGACGTAGTCAGCGTGCCATCGGACGCATCGATGCTGACCTCGTACACACCGTCGCGGTCAGCGTCGCCGGGATGCTCGAAGTCCGGGGCGCTGTCGAGGCTCAGCACACCGTCGTCACCCAGGCTCAGCGATCCGGAGTCACGGCCGCGGAGCGTCAGGGTCACCGTGGCATCTTCGGGATCGATCGCCCGGTATCGGCCCAGTTCGCCGGAGCTGTTCTCCGACAGGCTGACTGCACGGGGGCCCAGCAGCACCGGTGCTTCGTCGATTGCCGTCACGGACACCGCGACCGCAAGCGAGACCGTGTTTGATCCGTCGGACGCCTGGACCAGCACGTCGTAGCCATTGTCGCGGCCCCGGTCTGTCGGCGATTCGAAGTCGGGTGGAACGGCGAAACGCAGGGCACCGTTGTTGTCGATTTCGAAGGCTTGCCTGTCGGTCCCTGCCGCCGACCAGGTGATCTCGTGGCCTTCCGGATCGAAGGCGAAGTAATTGCCCAGGACGGTGTCGGCGTTCTCGAGCGTCGTCGTGGTGGCCGGACCGTTCACAGTGGGTGCCTCGTCGACGTCGAGGATCGTCACGGTCACCTCGATCGTCGTGTCGATCGATGTGTCCGGTTCCCCGTCGAGGTCGGTGCGGTCATGCACCGAAACCGTGAGCGAGTGAGTCTCCTGAGATTCCCGGTCGAGAGCTGCCCCAACACGCAGCTGTCCCGATGATGCGTCTATCTGGAAGTTGCCCGCGTCGGTCCCCCCGAGCGAATACGTCAGTCGGTCGCCGTCGCGATCCGCCGCAGCCACGGGTCTGCCCACGGCGGTTCCCACGGTCGCGCCTTCTGAGACGCTGCGCAGTCCGGATTCCGAGGTCCGAAATATCGGTTTGGCACGGCAGTACGGGAGCCCGAGCCTGGCGATGTCGTGTCTCGAAACATACGAGAACGATCCGGGTACGCAGCCCGTCAATTCGTTGTCGGCGAGTTTGAGTTGTTCCAGCTTCGTCAGGTTCTCGAGCTCGATGGGGATGTCGCCCGTGAGGTCGTTGATGTTGAGCTCCAGCGACGTGAGGTTGGTCAGACTGCCGAGCGAGGCGGGAATGCTGCCGCTCAGACCATTGCCCGTGAGATACAGCACCTTGAGGTTGGCCAGATTGCCGAACTGCGAGGGAATCGAGCCAAAGTGCTGATTGCCGCCGAGGTGGAGTTCTTCGAGGTTGGAGAGATTTCCCAGCTGGGAGGGGATGCTGCCGAGCAATCCGGTGCCGGACAGTCCTAGACGGCGCAGGTTGGTGAGATTCCCGATCGAAGTCGGGAGGGATTGGAGAAAATAGTTGGCCCTTCGTCTTTTGTTGGGATGAGGTTGGGTTGAGGGTCCGTTTGTAGGGGTCGAGGCCCTGCTGGGATCGGTGTTTGGAGACGCCGAACCCTGGAGGGCCTCGATGGCGAGTGATGTTATGTCGGTGCGGCTGTGGCTGCCGCGCATCAAAGTGGAGGGGGTCGTCGTCGACGCGCCGGAGGAGCTGGTGGTGCGGGTGTGCTCGACGGTGCGCCGCCCCAGATGCCCCGATTGCGGGGTCCCGAGCGGGAAGGTTCATGACCGCCGTGACAACAAGATCCGCGACTTGGAGGTGTCGGGGCGGCCGGTGACGCTGATCTGGGAGCGGCGGCGGCTGGTGTGCGAGCCGTGCGGCAGCCGTTTCAGTGAGGGCCATCAGGGGTTCGAGGGCCGCGTCACGGCGCGTCTGGCCCGCCGGCTGGTCAAAGACGCCCGTGCGATGACGGTCAACGCGGCAGCCAAACGCCACCAGGTGAGCTGGAAGCTGGTGAACTCGCTGGTGGTCGCATGGGCGGGGCTGGTCGGCGAGCACCGCCGCCGGCAAAGATGCCGGGTGCTGCTGGTGGACGAGACCTCGATCCGCAAACGGCACCGCTACGTGACGGTGATCGTCAACGGCGACACCGGCGAGGTGCTCGCCATGGTGCCCCACCGCGACACCCAGGCGCTCAGCGGCTTTCTGGCCGCCCAAGGGCCCCGATGGTGCAAAGCCGTGAAGGTCGTCGTCTCCGACGGCTCCAAGGCGTACAAGGCCGCGATCGATAAGCGGCTCGGCCACGCCCGCCATGTGCTGGACCGGTTCCACGTCATCAGATGGTTCGCGGCGGGGCTCACCGCGGTGCGCCGCGACGTGCAGCGCCGCCCCGAGGGGCTCAGTGCCCGCGTTCGACCGCGACGTGTTCAAGTCCAGGTTCTTGCTGATGCGCCGACCCGACAAGCTCGCAGCGGCCGAACAGGCACGCCTCGACGCGTTGTTCGCCGCCCATCCGCGGCTCAAAGCAGCCTGGGAAGCGCTCGGCGAGCTGCACAACCTCTATCTCGCCGACCGACCGCAAGGGCGCCCTCGAGGCGCTCGACCGGTTCGCTGACATCTACGGCACCGGCGACATCCCCGAGTTCAGCAGCATCGTCGACACGTTCTTGGCGTGGCACAACCAGATACTCGACTGGCACCACGCCGGGCGGCCCAGCAACGGCCGCATCGAAGGCACCAACAACCTGCTCCAAGTCCTGCGACGCCGAGCCCACGGCTTCACCAACTACGCCAACTTCGAAGCCCGCGGTCTCCTACTAACATGAACCCCGCCGAGCCCAGCAGCCCGAATCCCAAAAAAAGACGAAGGCTCAAATAGTTGCTCGTGAGGTCGAGCGTCTCGAGGTTGGAGAGATTGCCGAGCTGCGGCGGCAGCGGTCTGCGCAGTTCGTTGAACGCCAGGTTGAGTTGGCGGAGATTGATGAGATTGCCTATCGATGCCGGGATGCTGCCGCTGAGGTCATTCGATGTCATGGAGAGCTGGGTGAGGCCGCTGAGGTTGCCGATTTCGGTGGGGATGGTGCCCCTCAGCCCCTTGTTGCTGAGAAGAAGGCTCGTCACCTGGCCGCCCGACACGGAGATGCCCGTCCAATCGGTGATCGGGAGGGACGCCGACCAATTCAGTCTGGCGCCGCCGGTGAGGGTGGACTTGAGGCCGAGAAGTGTCTCGCAGTCGGCGACGAGACCACTGTTGCTGTTCGGGTTGGGCACGGCGGTGCCGCTGCTGCACGTCAGTGTTTGGGCCGACACGGACGGCCCGCGAACCGGCGCCACAACACCTGCGAACGCCACGACGAACACCGCTGTGGCAAATTTCGAGCGCTGGCGGCGAGTCGAAGCCGCGCCGCGCGGTCCCGAAGTCTGCATGGCGGCTCCCACCAGTCGCGTGGTCGAGACCCCGACCGCGTGATCACCAGCCGAGAGGGCTCAGAGTATAAAACGTCCAAGGGCATTCGGCGGCAATCCAGGCTTGAGAACGCGACGTCCCATGCGCGCAAAGTGGGCGCGGGCGGCCGGACGGCTCAGATGCTGTCCCCAGGCGGGCGCAGCAAGGCAATGAGGCTGGAGGTGTCCCATCGTCCGCCGCCGAGTTGTTGGACTCGCTTGTAGAATTGGTCGACGAGCGCTGTCACCGGCAGCGAAGCGCCGTTTTGTTGCGCCTCGGCGAGCACGATGCCAAGGTCCTTGCGCATCCAGTCCACGGCGAAGCCGAATTCGAACTTGTCTGCCATCATCGTCGTGCCGCGGTTTGCCATTTGCCAGGAGCCTGCGGCACCCTGCGAGATGGTCTCGAGCACCGCGGCGAGGTCGAGGCCCGCGCGCCGCCCGAACTCAAGCCCTTCGGACAGCGCCTGAACCAGTCCCGCGATGCAGATCTGGTTGACCATCTTGGTGAGCTGGCCGGCGCCTGCGTCGCCGATGCGCGTGACTGCGCGTGCGTAGGAATCCATGACAGGACGTGCTCGCTCAAAGTGCTCAGTGGCACCGCCGCACATGACCGTCAGAACGCCGTTCTGCGCGCCGGCCTCTCCGCCCGAGACAGGAGCATCGATAAAGCCCACGTCCCGCTCGACGCAGGCCGCGGCCAGCTCGCGAGCCAGGTCTGCGGAGGCGGTGGTGTGATCGACCAGGATCGACCCAGGTCGTGCCGCAGCCAGGACGCCGTCGTTGCCGTAGACCACCGAGCGGACATCGTCGTCGGCGCCGACGCACATGAACACGATGTCGGCGTCCGTCGCTGCCGCGGCCGGCGTCTCGGCAACGGAGCCCGAGTGCTCACCCTGCCAGCGCTGCGCGACCAGTGCAGTTCGGTTGAATGCCGTCACCCGGTATCCGGCGGATGCGAGATGCCCGGCCATCGGGTAACCCATCACGCCGAGGCCGACAAAGGCGATATCGGCAGTTCCGGCTGTCCTGGTGCCCGAGTCGCTCGAAGTGCTGTCATTCATGATGAGACGGGTCTCGGAAGATGGGTGAGGTCATTCGCGAGCATCGCTTTCACTTCGTGCTTGCGCACCTTGCCCAGAGCCGTGCGGGGCAGTTCGTCCACCCAGACAACGCCTTTGGGGTACTTGAAGCGTGCCAGCCGCCCCTCGAAGATTCCGAGCAGTGCAGCGGCGACGGCATCGTCGTCGAGCGCGCCGTGCGCGTGCGACGCCGTCCGAACGGCAACCACGACGGGCACCTCGCCCCAGCGGTCGTCGGAAACGCCCACGACGGTCGACTCGGCGACGAGGTCGCTGTCGGCAAGCAGGGCTTCGAGCTCCGCGGGGTAGACGTTCTCGCCGCCGGAGATGATCATGTCCTTGCGCCGGTCGTCGATGAAGATCCAGCCGTCGTCGTCGGCGTGGCCGATGTCGCCCGTGCGAAACCAGCCGTCGGACATCGCTTCGGCTGTGGCTGCTGGGTCCCGCCAGTATTGGCGCAGCACGCTGGGGCCTCGCACCCACACCTCGCCCGGTTCGTGGGGCTTCGCGTCGGCGCCGGCATCGGTGACAATGCGGACCTCGCACATCGTGGACGGCTTGCCACAGGATCCGGGGTGAGCCGCGGCTTCGTCGCAGCGGAGGTGGATGGCGATCGGTGCGGTCTCAGTCGAGCCGTAGATCTCGCCCACGTCCACGCCACGATCCGAAAAGGGCCGGGTGACCGCGGCGGGAACCAGCGAGGAGCCGGTCATGACGCCGCGCAGCGATCCCAGGTCCGCGCTGTCGAAGCGCGGGTGGGCTGCCACGGCGGCGAGCGCCGCTGGAACCAGCACCGTCCACGTCGGTTGCCACCGCTCGACATCGTCAAGAAACTGGCCTGGGTCGAAGGCGCGGTGCAGCAGCACCGCACCGCCGCCGAGCAGTGCAGGCAGCGTCTGGATGTTCAGCCCTCCCACATGAAACAGCGGAATGGTCGTCAGGATCCGATCTGCTGAGGTGAGGTCGTGGGCATGGGTGGCGTTGACTGCGTTGGCGACCATCGCTGCTTGATCGAGGAGTGCGCCCTTCGGGTGACCGGTGGTGCCTGAGGTGTAGGCGAGCAGCACCGGATGCGACGGCGAGCCGCGCCGTGTCGGGATACTGCCCCCGGCACCTGGGCCTGCGGCGCCTACGTCTTCGTCGGCCAGCACATGGGTCTGGCACGATGCGCCGATCTGTGCAGCGTGACGTTCGAATGCTCCGTCGCATGCCAGCAGGCGCGGCTCAGCATGATCGAGGATCCAGCGATGCTCGGGTGGCGCGAGCCGTGAGTTCAGCGGCACGTAGATCGCTCCCAACCAAGAGCACCCGAGGAGCAGCCGCAGGGCGGCGGGCCGGTTCGGGCCCAGCCACCCCACGCGGTCACCCTCACGAGCGCCGGCTGCGGCCAGCCAGCCTGCGGTGGCAGCGATCTGATCGGCGAACTCGCGATAGGTGTGCTCTTTGCCCTCGAAGGCGACTGCTGGAGCCGCCGGCTGGCGGTCCGCCCAACGCTCGATGTGTGCCGCGAGGTCTGCGCCGCTGGCCAGCGGAGGGGACTCGCTCATTGCGCGGGAACGATTGGGGACGAGCGGAGCGGCGGGCTCAGGCCAAGTCGCCCTGCAGTACGCCGTCGATCACCACGGCCTCGCCGTCGAGATGGACGCTGTGGTTGCGCATCGGCAGGTCGAAATGCCCGAGGGTGTGGCGACCAGCGTGTTCGTTGGCCCCTGTGGAATACAGGAAATTACCGGCGAACGCACGTTGCTCGGTGCCATTGGTCTGGCTGCGGTCGTACAGCGTGAGCGTGTCCCAGCGAGCGCCCGGGTTCATGCCCCAGCCGACGTGGCTGGTGGCGTACGCCTCGCGGTCGCCCCACGCGTCCGTGTAGCTGCGGAAGAGGGCGGCGTCGGTCCCAGTGCCCTCGATATCGACCACGAAGTCATCCTCGATCTGCAGCGTCACCGGGGACTCGATGTAGCGCTTGAACGTGAGATTCATGTCGCCTCGGTCCATGACGATGGTGCCGTTCACCGTTCCGGCTTTCGGGAACGCGAGGCACAGCCCACCCGGCCAATGGCTGATCGTGCCCGGCCGTGCCGTGTAGCCCCAGCCGCCGCCACAGGGGGCCCCGTCGACATTCACGACCAGATCCGTGCCGGCGTCAGAGCTGACCCGCATCTGTGTTGCGGCGATCAGTTTCTTGATGCCCGTCTTCACCTTGGGTTCGAGGTCAGGTGTCGGCACCAGACGCTCCAGGGCCTCTGGATGCTCGTTGGACACCATCAGGACTCGGGTGCCCTCGCGCAGCACCTGCGGCAGCTCGGATGCGTGCAACAACCCCTCCACGGTGCAGTCCACCACGAAGTCAACGGCGCCGAGCGCGGCGATGACCGCTGTCGATCCGGCGATGGCGTCCGACGCGCCGGTTGAACGCACTGGTACAGGTGCAGATTGGCGCGGGGTTGGCACCACTACGTGAATTGCGGGGGTGCCGAGCCGATCGAGCGCCAGCTCGGCCAAGTTGACGTTGACTGACCTGCTCTGGCTCTCCGACAGGATCGCTGCCGTCTGCGGCGGCTCGACGCCGCACAATTCGAACACCGACGCGAAGGTGTCGATCCATTTGGCTTCAATGCGTTCGACCAGCATTTGGTCCTCCAGTCTCCCGACAACGCCAAGCTAGAAGGTCGCAGTGCCTGTGTGTTCTGCGAAGCGGGAGCCATCGGTTCAGGCCGCTTCGACAGCGGTGAGATGGGCAGCGTCGTTGAAGCGACGCACTTGCCAGCGTCGCCCGTTGTCGCCGTCGAGCAGCCCGTTGTCGCCGTCAAGCAGCTCGAGCTCGGTGACCGAGGTCACCGCAGTGACTACGCCGACGCCCGGTTGGGCGGGCGGGATGCCGAATGCCATCGCCATCGCTGCGGACACGATTCCGCCATGGCACCCCACGAACACCGTGGCGCCCGGATGCGATGCTGCAATGTCATTCAGCACGTGCGCAACTCTGTGACGGAACTCGGCTCGGCTCTCCCCACCGGGTACAACCGGTGTGTAGGGCTGCCCGTCAGAGCGGACGAAAGCGAATTGCTGACGTGCGGCCTCCCACGTCATGCCGTCGATGGGACCAAGACGCATTTCCTCGAGGTCGTCATGGATGCGAACGTTGAGGTTGCCCCGCTCGCCCCCGCCTAGTGCCGGCAGCACGATGTCGGTGGTCTCACGAGCTCGCGGCAATGGGGACGTGTACACGAAGTGCACCTCAGGTTCGCGCCCGGCCGCGAATCTGTCACGGAGTGCTGCAGCCTGAGCACGACCACGGTCGGTGAGGCCGCGGCATCCCTTGGGTCCGCCGACGATTCCCTCAGCCATTGCCACTGATTCACCGTGCCGCACAATCAGCAGCCGCGACAGCAACTGCTCGTCAGCCATTTCGCCTGCTGCCGACATCCACACCGGAGAACTCTAGGTCCGGTCCGGTGCAAGGTGACGGCCGTGCGGTCGACTTCAGGGAGTCCTGATGCAGGTGCTGGGATGACGCATGGAACCCGCGGAACCGAACGCTGGATTCGCGTGTGTGATCGGGGGATCGATCGGCAGGTCGTACTCGCACGCGGGCGCTTGTGCCGGTGGGGCGGATACCGAGCCGATGACAGTTGCATCGATGATCGTCACTTCGCCGCTGCGTGCGTGACGGGCAAAGCAGACGCCTTCGATTCGCTCGGCGGCGCTGACGGCTGCCTCGGCTGCCTCGGCTGCCTCGGCTGCCTCGCTGAGGCTGCGAGCGTTGCGAATGAATGCGAGAGTCTGAATGAGACCGCGGGATCCGGGCCCTGGTCGTACGTAGCCTGCGCGTTCGAGCTGGGCGATCATCGGTTCGGATGTGAGATCTGCGCCTTCAGCAATCAAACAGAATTCGTACATGTTCAACATGGCTCTACAGCCCTTCTCTTCCCAAATGCCTGACAGTGTTGCTCGGACGGTTGCCTGAGCCTCCGGCGAGACAGCGGGCACTGTAGCCCGAACAAACCGGTTGCTGTCAAGCCCGTAAGTGGCGATCTATTTCACAGAACACCAGTGTGCCTCCATATACCTCAGGTGTCTGTCGCGACAGGTGTCGGCGATCGACATCGATTGGACCGCGCAGCGACGCACGGAGAGCAGCGCTCTAGCCTGCTGGGGTCAGCGAGACTGCGGCTCAGAGCGACGGAGGCTGTGATGGAAGCGATCGAGGCGGAGGCTGAGCCCGGCGAACTCGGATTCGATGCGGATCGGCTTCAACGGATCGGACGGCATTTGAATCGCTACGTCGACAATGGCCGCCTGCCGGGCGTCTCGGTGCTGGTCACGCGCGGCGGCCAGATTGCGTACACCCACCGCTACGGGCACCGTGATTGCGAGCGGGATCTGCCCGTCACCGCCGACACGATCTATCGCCTTTACTCGATGACCAAGCCGATCGTGTCGGTTGCGGCCATGCAGCTCTACGAGCAGGGCTGCTTCGGGCTCAAGGACCCGATCTCACGCTGGATCCCGTCATTTGCCGGGGCCCGGGTCTTTGCCGGCGGCAATGTCATGCAGTATCAAACCCGCGAGCCGGCCAGTGAGGTCACCGTGCACAGCCTGCTCACGCACATGTCCGGTCTGACCTACGACTTCCACTTTGCCAACGAAGTCGATGCGCTGTACCGGGCCAACGGCTTCAACTGGGGCGCTCCTGGCAACCTCGAAGAAACCTGCGACGCGCTGGCGGCGCTCCCGCTGCTATTCGATCCCGGCACCGAATGGAACTACAGCTACTCCACCGACGTCGTGGGGCGTCTGGTCGAGCTCGTCTCGGGACAGTCGCTCGACGAGTACCTGGCCGAACACGTCACCGGGCCGTTGGGGATGGTCGACACGGGCTTTCAGGTGCCGGACGCAGATGTCGAGCGCTTCGCGGCGAACTACACGACCACTGCACTCGCAGCTCGCTCCGCTGCGGGCAACACCGGCCGCTCGATGCCGTCGTATCTCCCCGATAATTCTGACCTGGCATGCACACTCCTCGACGATCCGCGCACGTCGGCCTACCTGGCGCCTCCGAAGATCCTCTCCGGAGGCGGCGGCCTGGTATCGACCATGGGGGACTACCACCGGTTCACTCAGATGCTGCGAAATGGCGGCGAGTTTGGCGGCGCCCGCATCATCGGACGCCGCACGCTGGAGTTCATGGCCAGCAACCACCTGCCCGGCGGCGGCGATCTCACCTCGTGCGGTCGAGCATTGTTCTCCGAGGCAGCGTTCGACGGCGCCGGCTTCGGTCTCGGCTTCTCGGTCGTGCTGGATCCCGCTAAGGCACAGGTGCTTTCGAGCAAGGGCGAATTCGCCTGGGGCGGCGCGGCGTCCACGGCGTTTTGGGTGGACCCCGTCGAGGACGTCACGGTGGTGTTGCTGACCCAGCTGCTGCCGTCAAGTACGCACCCGCTCCGTCCCGAGCTCAAAGCGCTCACGTACCAGGCGCTCGTGTAATGGGCTCCAACGGCGACTCCGAGCTGCACAGCTTCGACCTCGTCATTGTCGGCAGCGGCTCGGCCAACTCGATTCCGGGGCCGGAGTTCGACGACTGGTCGATCGCGCTCGTCGAGCGAGGCACGTTCGGCGGGACCTGCCTGAACGTCGGCTGCATCCCGTCCAAGATGTTCGTGTACGCCGCTGACGTCGCCGACACGATCGCCACCGCGGGCACGTACGGCATCTCGACGACGTTCGACGGGGCCGACTGGCCCGCAATCCGGGACCGCGTCTTCGGACGGATCGATCCCATCGCAGAGGGAGGCCGCGTGTTCCGATGCGGCACGGCGTGCCCCAACGTCGACGTCTTCGCGGGACAGGCGCACTTTGTGGGCGATCGAGAGCTGGAGGTCCAGCTCAACGACGGCGGCACCGCACGCGTCCGCGGCCGCCACGTCGTGCTGGGCGCAGGAGCGAGACCGTTCGTCCCGCCGTACCCGGGGATCGAGCAGACCCCGTTTCACACGTCTGACACGGTGATGCGGCTCGACGAGCTGCCCCAGCGGATGATCGTGCTCGGCGGCGGCTATATCGCCGCCGAGCTCGGCTACGTGTTCTCTGCATTGGGCACCGAGGTGACGCTCGTCAACCGCAGTGCGCGCCTGCTGCGAGCCGAAGACGACGACGTCTCGGATGCCTACACCCGAGCCGCAGAACGCCATTTCGACCTGCGGCTGGGCGCAGCGGTGACGTACGTGTGCGAGCTGCCCGACGGCGGCGTCGCAGTGGAGATGGACATCGACGGCGAACACCAGCGAGTCACCGCCGATGTGCTGCTCGTGGCCACCGGCAGGGTGCCCAACGGCGACTTGCTGGCTCTCGAGGCCGCCGGCGTGGATCACGACAGCGGGCGGGTGCTGGTCGATGAGCACTTCCGCACGAGCGCCGAAGGCGTGTGGTCGTTCGGAGACCTCGCGAGCGAGATCCAGCTCAAGCATCTCGCCAATGCCCACGTCCGAGCGCTCCGTCACAACTTGCTCGTCGCCGAAGGCCGCGAGCCGGGCCCGATGCGCACCGTCGATGAACGGCACGTGCCCCATGCCGTGTTCTCTCACCCCCAGGTCGCATCGGTGGGTCTCACTGAGCGAGACGCTGCTGCCGCGGGCCTGCCGATCACCGTGGCCACCAAGCCCTTCAGCCACACGGCGTACGGGTGGGCGATGGAGGACCACAGCAGCTTCGCCAAGCTGATTGCCCACGCCGAGACGCGTGAACTGCTGGGAGCGCACATCATCGGGCCGCAGGCCTCCACCCTCATCCAGCTGCTCATCTCGGGCATGGCGTTCGGGCAGACCGTCGATCAGATGGCCCACGATCAGTTCTACATCCACCCTGCCTTGACCGAGGTCATCGAGAACGCACTTCTCGAGCTCTGATCTCCTTGGTGGCCCGCGGCGCTCGCGCCGTAGCGTCGCTCAGTCGAGTCGGCGGGCGTCGGGGATGAGATTGATCTCCCAGATGACCTCTTCGAGACGATCTTCGGCCGACACGGCCTCGTAGCGGCAGGGCTGCTGCGCCGTCACGGTGGACGGCGCGGGTGTCAGCACGGTCGACGGTCGCGGATGGCAGAACTGCACGACGCTGAGGCGGGCCGTGTCTTGTCCAGGGTCGGCGATGACTCGGTGCCAGCCGGCGTCGATCATTCCGTTCGTGAGGTGCTCCAGCATGATGCCGGAGTTGATGATGACGTGGTCCTGCGGTGGTGCCGCGTCGACCCATTCACCCTCGATGCGGACCTGCAGGCCACGTGCGGTGGCGCGTGGCAGAGCAGTGATCAGGTTGATGTCCGCGTGCTCGTCGGCCCACACGTGGCCCTGCGCCCCGCCTTCGGGAGCGTTCGACATCGGCGGGTAGTGAATGGCTCGACTGAGGTGCGTGCCATAGGTGGTCATCCTGTCGAAGTACGTCTCGTGGGCACCGATGCCCACCGCGATCACGCGCAGGAAACGACGCTGGAGTTCCACCAGGCGGCGATGGAACTCGATCAGGATCTCGGTGGCACGCTCGATCTCGTCGTCGGGAAAGATCGACGGCCGGTACCAGCGACCGTAGGTCACGGTGAGGGGATGCCCTGCGGGGGGCAGGTCGCTCCAGTTGAACATCTCTTTCCAGTCCGGTCGATCCGAGACGGCGGCTGTCTCGGTGAGCGGTCCGGTGTAGCCGCGCGCTCCGAATGACTCCGGGTCGACGTAACGAGCTTTCGAATCGGCGTCCAGGCCGAAGAACTGCCCCAGCACGTCGTAGGCGTCGTCGAGCAGCCCGCCGGACAGGTCATGCGCGGTGTAGACGAACCCAGTCCTCAGGCTGGTCATCACGCCCTCGGTCACAGCGCGTCGAGCCGACGCGGACCCGCGCTCGAATGCCAGCAGGTCGACGTCCCCGATTCCGTCCATTGTTGCCCCCTTCTATCTGGCTATCTGGCCCTTTGGCTATCTGGGTCTCGTCAGCCAGGCCTCGTAGCGAGCTGGGTCAGTCCAGGCCCCCGTCGACTCGTCGAAACGGGCAGCGGAGGCCGCCATCAACGCTGGATCGACCGTGCGGGCGGCCGTGCTGGACACCTCGGCGACCCAATCTGGCAGATCGAGCGCCAGCTCGGCCGGGCAGTCGAACGGTGGCCGGGCTGCGATTGCCACCGTGGGCAGCGCGTCGATGGCGGCGTCACGGCGGGCTGGATCGTCGCCGTAGAAGACGGGATCGTGAATCTGATGCCACTTGTCGGCGCCCATGACGATGACATCGAAGCCGGCGGAGATGTCCGACAGCAGTTGGGCATGGGTGACGGCGATCTCGAGCCAGTCGAGGTGTGCAGCGACCTCTTCGAGAACGCCGAGTCGATCACCCAGGCGCGGCCGCGCCACGTCCTCTTTGGCCAGTGCGACCCGGCTCACCGACCACACGAGCACGTCGAGACGGTGCTGGAGCATTGCCGCTTCGCTGATGGCAATGTGGGCCCGCGTTGGCGGGTTGAACGATCCGGGGAAAACACCGCGGCGCTGATTGCTGCGCTGTGGCCCGTCATCGGCGTGCCGAAGGTTAGCCACGGCTCGGCCTCTCAGCCGTCGACCGATTGGTCTTGGGAACCGCTTGCCTCCACGTGGCCGCCGACCGAGATCGTGCCACTGGGGTCGTCGGTGAGCTCTCCGATGACGGCGGCGTGGTGACCGCTGTCACGCAGCTTGCGGGCTGCCTGTTCGGCTGCTTCGAATGCGCACGAGAACAGCAGTCCGCCGGACGTCTGCGGGTCGCCCAGCACCAGACGAGTCGTCTCGTCGGCGCCGGTGAGCCGCTCAGCGAGGTGTTCGAGGTTCCGCAGCGTTCCTCCCGGCGCGAATCCCTCGGTCGCGAGGTCCGCGGCGCCGGGCAGCAAGGGCACCGCTGCCGCATCGATGTTGGCGCCGACGTCGGACGCCAGTGTGATCTCGGCCAAGTGCCCCAGCAGACCGAAACCGGTGATGTCCGTCGCCGCCGTGGCACCGGCGTGACGCGCCGCGTCGGCGGCGTCGGCGTTGAGGCGGCACATTTCGGCGACACCGGCTGTGTAGGCCGCGTGCAGCGGCCCGCCAGGCGCGATGGCCTCGGGCCCAGAACGCTTGATTGCTGTTGCCAGCAGACCCGTTCCGATGGGCTTGGTGAGCACGAGGGCTTGGCCGGCACGGCCGCCGGCATTGGTGAGCACCTCGGCCGAAGGGTCGGAGATGATTCCGGTCATCGACATGCCGTACACCGGTTCTGGGCCGTCGATGGTGTGGCCGCCCGCGACAACCCAATTGCCTGTGGCGGCCGCGTCGGCACCGCCGGCAAGCACCTCAGCGAGCAGATCGAGCGGCAGGACCTCGCGGGGCCACGCCGCGAGGTTGAGCGCGAACAGCGGCGTGCCTCCCATGGCGTAGACGTCGCTGGCGGAGTTCGCAGCGGCGATCTGGCCCCAAGTGCGGGCGTCGTCCACGATGGGAGCAAAGAAATCGGCGGTCGAAACGAGGCGAGTGCCGTCGTTGAGCCGCCACACGGCGGCATCGTCGCTCGTCTCACGTCCGACCAGCAGATCGGGGTGTGTCGGCGGGGAAAGGTGGCGCAGGACCTGCGCCAGCTCGGAAGGTCCGAGCTTGCACGCTCAGCCCGCGCCGTGGCTGTACTGGCTCAGCCGGAACGCCGAGCTGCTCTCTGACACAGCGGCAACGGTACCGAGGGCGGCGGCCTAGACGGAGTGTCAGCTGCCGGTCAGGTGTAGCTGCACAGAGTGTCGACGACGAGCGTCATTGCTTCGGCAGCATTGATGTGGCTCGCGACGTCGCAATTGGGCGCGGCGTCGGTGCCGGGGCGCTCGTCGGCGACGGTCATGCCGCGCGTCAGCGCGCCGGCGGTCTCCACGTCGACGTGCCGAGATGTGAACTTGAGCAGTTCGGGATGTGTCACGGCGAGCACTGCGCAGGGATCGTGCAACGGAGCCGCATCCAGGCCCGCTCGCTCGCGGTAGCCGGCTAGGTAGAACTTGAACAAGGCCGCCACGAACCGGGGGACTTCGCCCGCTTGGCGTGCAAGTCGGTCGATGATGCTCGGGTCGACGCAGAACTGGTGGGTGAGATCAAGCCCCGCCATGCGCAGCACGCTGACGCCGCTTCGGTACACGATGCTGGCGGCATGGGGATCGGCCCAGATGTTGAACTCCGCCGTCGGCGTCACGTTGCCCGCACCGATGGCGCCGCCCATGAGCGAGATGCCGGCGAGCCGTTCGACGATGTCGGGCGCCTGACGAATTGCGAGCGCAACATTGGTGAGCGGACCGATCGGCACCAACCACACGTCGTCGGTCGTTCGCACGGTCTCGATGATGAAGCCCACGGCGTCGCGTCCGGCGACTGTTCGATCGACAACTGGACGCGGCGGACCGTCGAGGCCGGTCTCGCCGTGGGCGCGAGGCGCGTGCTGAGGTGCCAGCAGCAAGGGTCGATCGGCGCCGGCGTGCACGGGTGTATCGAGACCGGCCAGCTGGCACACCAGCAGCGCGTTGTCCGTGGTGTACGCGAGCGGCGCATTGCCCGAGACCGTCGTGATTCCCAGTACGTCGCAGTGGCGATGAGCGAGCAGGATTGCCACCGCGTCATCGTGTCCGGGATCACAGTCGAGGATGATCTTGGGAGCCACGGCGACTACAGCTTGTCGACGCTCGGCGCGGGGGCGTCGGTCTCGCCCCAGTAGTGGGGGAGTCGCAGGTAGCCGAAGCGCGCCAGTTCCACGACTGTCGGAAGGCCCTGGACTTCCTTGAGCCGATGAATGGTGCGGATGTGCGAGGACAATTCGTAGAAGAGCATCCAGATTGCGCACTCGAGGTTGTTCACGATGATGCGCTCGTCGTCGGGATCGTGCCAGGCGCCGCGGGGCAACACCGTGATCGCGTCGTCCCAAAAATGCGTGCTGTGGCGCGCTTCTTCCAGAGCGCGAAACGTCTCGATCGAGTTCTCGGCCACCACGCGGCCTGTCCAGCTCAAGCCGAGATCCAATTTGTCGAGCAGGTCCGGAATCTCCCAGAAGAGCGCTGGGTCCAGTCGAAGCCCGTGCTTGTGGTTGCGACCTTGGTGATGCTCGGACCACTTGATCGGCTCAGGAACGTCGCCGTCGGGCCACAGCAGCTCCCCGCAGCGGCGCTTGGAGAAGATCAGCGACACCCACGCGATGTGGGAGACCTGCCGCCGGATCGACCACCACATCCACTCGTTGTCGGGCGCTTGGTTGTCGAAGTCGAGCTGCTCGTCGCTCAATCCGTCGATCTCGGCGCGTACCCATCGCCCGATGTGTTCGAAGTACGGCATGAGGCCGGTCCCTGGGTCGTCGGGCATTTCCAGCACATTGGGGTCGATCGCCGCCATTGGCTCAAACTAGTGCTGTGTCCGCAAACGTTCGTCGGGTTGGTGTCCGCGTGGCGGGGTGTGGTTTGTGGTTTGGTCGGGGGTATGAGTGAGCGTGTTCGGGTCCGTCGGTTGACCCATGAACAAGGCCAGGCGTTGCAGCGGATCGTGCGTCGCGGCGCCGGCAAGTCGCCGGGGTCTGATGTGCGATGGCGGCGTGGGGTGGTGATCCATGCGTCGGCGGGCGGGAACTCGGTGCCGGTGATAGCGCAGCTGGCGGCGACGTCGCCTGATCGGGTGAGAGAGATGATCCACAGGTTCAACGAGTCGGGGATGGCGTCGTTGGGTCCCTCAGTGGGCGGGTGGCCGTGGTCGCCGGATCACGACTGACGATGATGCGTTCATCGTCGAGACGGCCCGCACCCGCCCAAAGAAGCTGGACCAGCCGTTCACGCGGTGGAGCGTCCGCAAGCTCGCGGCGTACCTGGCCGACAACCCGACCCGGGTGATCCAGGTCGGCCGGCAGCGGCTGGGCGAGATCCTCACCGAGTCAGGCATCACGTTCGGGCGCACCAAGACCTGGGCCGAGTCCAACGACGCGGACCGCGACGCGAAGCTGGACCGCGTCGAGCATGTGGCGGACAAGCACCCGGACCGGGTGTTCGCGTTCGACGAGTTCGGGCCGCTGGCCATTCGCCCGACCGGCGGGGCGTGCTGGGCGCCGCGCTCGCGTCCCCAGCGGCTGCGCGCGAACTACAACAAGCTCCACGGGGTGCGCCAGTTCCACGGCTGCTACAGCGTCGGCGACGACGAGCTGTGGGGCGTCGTGCGGCGCCGCAAGTCCGCAGCCAACACCCTCGCAGCGCTCAAGACCATCCGCGCCCGCCGCCCCGACGGCGAGCCGGTCTATGTGATCTTGGACAACCTGTCAGCCCACAACCGCACCGACATTCGCAAATGGGCCAAGCGCAACAACGTCGAGCTGTGCTTCACCCCCACCTACAGCTCATGGGCGAACCCCATCGAAGCGCACTTCGGGCCGCTGCGCGAGTTCGCGCCCGACAACTCCGACCACCCCAACCACACCGTGCTCACCCGCCGCCTGCACGCCCACCTGCGCTGGCGCAACGCCAACAAACGCTCACCCGAACTGCTCGCAGCCCAACGACGCGAACGAGCCAGAACCCGAGCCGAAAAACAACACCGCTGGGGCAGACCCACCAAACAAGCCGCATGACCAAAGCGCGCAAACGTTTGCGGACACAGCACTAGGAGTCTGCTGAACAATGCCCGAATGGCTGCCTTCGCGATTACAAAACCGCTGGTCAGAGGCTTGCGGTAGTGGCCGAATCCGAATAAATCAGCAGACTCCTAGCTGCCGATCTCGGTTCGATTTCGGGTTGACACCGGAGCTTCAGTCGTCGATCTCGAACGCCCGGGGGTCGGGACAGGCGCACATCAGATTGCGGTCGCCGTAGGCGCCGTCGATGCGGCTGACGGGAGGCCAGTACTTGTCCGCCACCGCAAGCGCGGAGCTCGTGCCCGCAGGGTAGGCGGCTTCGGCACGTGTGTAGGGATGTGACCAGTTGTCTGCCAGCACGTCGACCGCGGGGTGAGGCGCATTGGCGAGGGGGTTGTCGTCGGGCGGCCACTCGCCTGAGGCGATCTTGTCGATCTCGGTACGGATCGTGGCCATGGCATCGCAGAAGCGGTCGATCTCGGACAGCGACTCGCTTTCAGTCGGCTCGATCATGAACGTGCCTGCGACCGGGAACGACATCGTCGGTGCGTGAAAACCGAAATCGATCAGCCGCTTGGCGACATCGTCGACGCTGGCCCATTGAGCAAACGGCCGCAGGTCCACGATGCACTCATGCGCGACGAGGCCGTAGCGGCCTTGGTACAGGATCGGGAAGTGCTCGCCGAGGCGGGACGCGAGGTAGTTCGCGGACAGGATCGCGGTCTGCGTGGCTTGAGTCAGGCCTTCGACGCCCATCATGGCGATGTACATCCACGGAATCGGCAAGATCCCAGCTGATCCCCAAGGAGCCGATGAGATCGCGCCGGGACCCGTAGCCGGTCCGGCATCGGGCTCGAGCGGGTGGTTCGGCAGGTACTTCGCCAAGTGCAGCCGGGCAGCCACTGGCCCGATGCCCGGACCGCCGCCGCCATGGGGAACGCAAAACGTCTTGTGCAAGTTGAGGTGGCTGACGTCGGCGCCGAAGGTGCCAGGCGCGGCCAGCCCGACGAGCGCATTGAGGTTGGCGCCGTCGACGTAGACCTGCCCACCGGCCTCGTGCACCTTCAGGCAGACCGAGCGGATCCCGTCCTCATAGACGCCGTGCGTCGAGGGGTACGTCGCCATGAACGCGGCCAGTTCGTCACCATGCTCGGCGATCTTGGCGTCGAGATCGTCGAGATCCACGTCGCCGTCGTCGGTGCATCCGACCACGACCACCCGCATGCCGGCCATGACGGCCGAAGCAGCGTTGGTGCCGTGCGCGGACGAGGGGATAAGGCACACCTTGCGGTGCGGGCTGCCGCGGTCATCGTGGAAGCGTCGGATCGCCAGCAAACCCGCCAGCTCGCCCTGTGAGCCTGCGTTCGGCTGCAGCGACACCGCGTCGTAGCCCGTGACCTCGGCCAGCCACGACTCCAGGTCTGCAATGAGCGTGCGGTAGCCCGCCGATTGGGACGGCGGGGCGAATGGGTGGATGTCGGCGAACTGCGGCCAGGTGACCGGCGTCATCTCTGTGGCGGCATTGAGCTTCATGGTGCAGCTGCCGAGAGGAATCATCGAGCGGTCGAGAGCGACGTCGGATTGCGCCAGGCGTCGCAGGTAGCGCATCATCTCGGTCTCGGAGCGATACGCACAAAAGGTGGGATGGGTCAGGTACTGGCTGTTGCGTGCCAGACCGGCTGGCATCGGCGAAGCAGCTGGTCCGATCTCCCCGGTTGACGATTCGGCTCCGAACGCACGCAGCAGTGAGGCCACGGTCGCGGCGTCGCAGGTCTCGTCGAGCGAGACGCCGACGGTGTCGGCATCGACACGTCGCAGGTTGATGCGGTCGGCCAGCGCTTCGGACAGCACGCGGTCCGCAGCGCCGGGCACACGCACGGTCAGCGTGTCGAAGCAGGTGTCGTTGAGGGTGCGCAGGCCGCCCGAGCGCAAGCCAGCGGCCAGCGCCACGGTGAGCCGATGAACACGGTCGGCGATCGCCGCCAAGCCCTCCGGTCCGTGCCAGACCGCGTACATCGACGCCATGACGGCAAGCAGCACCTGGGCTGTGCAGATGTTGCTGGTGGCCCGCTCACGGCGGATGTGCTGCTCTCGGGTCTGCAGTGCCAGCCGGTAGGCGGGCCGGCCGGCCGCATCGACAGAAACCCCCACGAGGCGGCCAGGCATCGACCGCCGATGCTGCTCCCGAGTGGCGAGGAAGGCGGCGTGCGGCCCGCCGAAGCCGAGCGGCACACCGAAGCGCTGCGAGCTTCCCACGACGATGTCGGCACCCTGCTCGCCAGGTGGCCGCAGCAAGCAGCAGGCCAGCAGGTCGGTGGTCACCGCGGCGATCGCGCCGGTGCCGTGCAGCGCCGCGACGAGCGGCTCAAGATCGGTGACGGCGCCGCTGCTGCCGGGAAATGCGAGCAGCGCCCCATACACCTTGGAAGGTTCCAGATCGGTCGCCGGGTCTCCCACGGCAATCTCGATGCCCAGCGGTGCAGCGCGTGTGGCGACGACATCGATGACCTGCGGGTGGCAGTCGGCGTCGACGAAGAACCGATCTGGGCCGCTGCGGGTAATGCGCCGGGCCATGGCCATGGCCTCGGCGGCCGCGGTTCCCTCGCACAGCAGAGACGAATTCGCGATCTCCATGCCCACGAGGTCACAGACCATTGTCTGGTAATTGAGGAGTGCTTCGAGTCGGCCTTGGGAGATCTCCGGCTGGTACGGCGTGTAGGCCGTGTACCACGACGGGTTCTCGAGCACGTTGCGGCGTATGACTGCCGGCGTGAGCGTTCCGTGGTAGCCGAGGCCGATGAGCGACTGGGTCGGTTGGTTCGCCTCAGCGAGCTTCCCGATTGCCGCGAGTGCTTCTGGTTCGCTCAGTGGCCGTTCGAGACCCTTGAGCCGCAGCGGCTCGTCGAGTCGGATCTCTGCGGGAACGGCGGTGTCGATGAGAGCGTCGAGCGAGCTGAAGCCGAGACGCTTGAGCATGGCGGTGACATCCGCCGAGCGCAGGCCGATGTGGCGCGATGCGAAGTTCGCCTCGAGTCCTGTCGCGTCAGGGGCGTCGCTCACGCTGCGCGTCCCTGCGCGTGGACACCCACTGGTGTCGAGGATCTGGTCTGCATGATTCCTCCGGTCATATTCGGTCTCGTGTCGTGCGGCGCGCTTGCGGGCAAGGGTTCCTCACGACGGGCGCCAGAAGCGGTGTTCGACGAATGGCAGTTCGGCCACGATGCAGGGTTCATCGCCCCGGCGACCTGCAGCCACGAGCTCGGTGCCGACATCGGCGTGCTCTGCGGCCACATAGGCCATCGCGATCGGAGCATCGATCGTCGGCCCGTACCCACCGCTCGTCACCACGCCGACCGGCGTGCCGTCAGGCGCGCTCAGCGCCGCAGCGTCGCGGATGGGTCGTCGGCCGACTGCCGAGATGCCCACACGCCGTCGGGACGGTCCCGCCGCGAGCTGCTCTGCGATGACCTCCGCTCCCGGAAAGCCGCCTTCGGTGCGGCGGCGCTTCGGGATCGACCAGCCGAGGCCGGCTTCGGCGACCGAAGTCGACTCGGTGAGCTCGTGTCCTACCAGGGGTAGGCCGGCCTCCAGCCGGAGGGTGTCGCGCGCTCCGAGTCCGGCTGGCACAACATCGTCACTGCTCAGCAGCAGCCGCGCCATCGAGGAGGCCTCGACCGCCGGGACGGTGATCTCGAAACCGTCCTCCCCGGTGTAGCCGCAGCGGGAAACCTCGCAGGGCACGCCGTTCACGTCCAGGGAAGCCGTCGCCATGAACGGCAGCTCGCTGGCGCCCGGGGCCCAGCGCGACAGCACCGCTGCGGCGGTTGGACCCTGCAACGCCAGCAGTGCGAGACCGGATTGCACCTCGATGGTGACGGCCGGTGCGCTCTCGTGTGCCACGGTGTCGGCACACCGCGAGCGCAGCAGAGCAAGATCGGCGTCTGTGCGCACCGCATTGACGACGAGCCGGAGCCGATCTCCGAGATTTGACACGATCAGGTCGTCGAGCACGCCGCCGCTGGGCGTTGTGAGCTGTGTGTAGCGCATGCGACCGGGGCCGAGGTTCACGATGGAGCCGGGGACCGACCGTTCCAGCCATTCGGCCACGTCGGCGACGCTCGCGCCATCTGCAGGCCGGATGTCCACGATTCCCATGTGGCTCACATCGAACAGCCCGGCGGCGCTGCGTGTGTGCTGGTGCTCTGCGACCGTGCCTTCGAAACGCATCGGCAGTGCGTGGCCGCCGAAGTTGGCCATGCGCCCGCTGAACTCTGCATGAACGTCGAACAGGGGTGTTCGAAAACCGCCCGTGCTGGGATCGACGTTGCCCGGATCGGGCGCTCCTGTGGACATCGAGCTGAGGGTCTCCGGCGCTTTAGTCCGCCAGCAGGGCGGCGATTCGATCCTTTGGTCGCCCGACAATGGCTCGGTCCCCGCGTACGACCACAGGACGCTGCATGAGCGCCTTGCGCTGACTCAGCAACTCTACGACTGCGGTCGGATTGCCCACATAGTCGTCGGCGTCAAGGCCCAGTTTCTTGAATTGGGAATCCTTGCGAACGAGGTCCTCGACGGGATCCTCGAGAATGGACACGAGATGGGTGAGCGTCTCGCGGTCCGGCGGGGTCTTCATGTACAGAACGACATCGGCCTCGACTCCAGCTTCCTCGGCGACCGCCAAGGCATTCCGGGATGAGTTTCAATGCGGATTGTGGTAGATCGTCACCTCAGCCATGGGGTGCTCCTTTCACCGGTCGCGAAGATACCTGCGCCCGACCCCGCAGGCAGGGCAGGACGTCGCGTCGCTTCGGCGCCGCACGCCTAGCGGCGACATCGCTCAGGTGGTGCGGGCTGCTTGGGCGTCAGCGGCTTCGACCTCTTCGCGTGTCACGCCCAGCATGAACAAGATGGCGTCGAGGTACGGCACGTTCAGCGTCGTGTCGGCCACATCGGCAACGACCGGTTTCGCGTTGAAAGCAATTCCAAGGCCGGCTGCTGCGAGCATGGGCAGATCGTTGGCGCCGTCGCCGACAGCCACGGTCTGTTCGAGCGGCACGCCCTCGATGTAGGCGATCTGGCGCAGCAGGCGGGCCTTCGCCTCCGCGTCCACGATGTCGCCCGTGAACCTGCCGTCGCGGACCTCCAGCTCATTCGCGTACGCGTGATCGAAGTGGAACCGCTGTGCCAGATAATCGGTGAAGTGGGTGAAGCCGCCCGAGATGATGCCCACCCGGTAGCCAAGCCGACGAAGCATGCGCACGAACGTGCGCGCACCCGGCGTGTACTGCACTTTTTCCAGCGCCGCCTCGACGATGTACTCGGGCTGGCCGGCCAGCAAGCGCACGCGCTCTCGCAATGCCGACTCAAAGTCGATCTCGCCGGCCATCGCCGCAGCTGTCAGAGCGGCAGATCGCGCTTCGTGGCCCGCTTCGGACGCCAGAAGGTCGATGACCTCGTTGCGGATGAGTGTCGCATCCACATCCAGGACGACCATTCGCGTCGAACGACGCGAGATGCCGTGTGGCTGCACCGCGATGTCGATGCGCCGCTCGGCGGCGACGTCAATGAGCGCGGTCCGCAACTTGTCGCCAGCGGCCTCCTCGACCAGGAACTCGTAGCTCCACACGGGAAAGCGCGACAGCCGATGGATGCGGTCGATATTTCCGCCGCTATCGGCGATGGCGCCAGTGACGACCGAGAGATCCTTCGGGCTCAGATCGGGTGCCAGCGCCGTCACGATGAGCCGTTGCGCGTGTCGGGTGGGGGTCGCTTCGACGAAGTCGAAGTTGATCTCCAGACCGCGTTCGTAGCCGAACAGGAGCAATTCCTTGACGAGGTCGCGGCCGGTCGGCACCGTGATCGCGAGGCCCAAGGTGAGCTGGCGTCGCACGACGACCTGCTCCATGTCCTGGACTTCGGCCCCGGCCTCGGCGAGGAGCGCGAGCAAATCGGTGGTGATGCCCGGACCGTCGGGCCCTGTCACGCGGATAAGAATCGTGTCGTTACGAGGATCCGCCGCGCCGCTGTCGGGGCCCCAATCGGATGCCGAAGCGTCGCCCGGATCCGCAGTGGGGACGGGGGGAGTCATCAGTTCGGGCAGGCTAGCGGTGACCCCAGGCGTAGGCTGAATCCATGCCGAGTTACCGATCTGTTACCTCAACGGCCGGCCGCAATCAGGCTGGCGCACGCGCCCTGTGGCGGGCGACCGGCATGACCGACGAGGACTTCGACAAGCCGATCATTGCCATCTCCAACTCATTCACCCAGTTCGTGCCCGGCCACGTGCATCTGAAGGATCTCGGCCAGCTTGTTGCTCGCGAAATCGAGGCCGCGGGCGGTGTGGCCAAGGAGTTCAACACGATCGCTGTCGACGACGGCATCGCGATGGGCCATGACGGGATGCTCTACAGCCTGCCGTCGCGAGACCTCATCGCTGACGCGGTCGAGTACATGGTGAACGCGCACTGTGCCGATGCCCTCGTCTGCATCAGCAACTGCGACAAGATCACGCCGGGGATGCTGATGGCGGCAATGCGCCTGAACGTCCCGACGGTGTTCGTGTCGGGCGGCCCCATGGAGGCCGGCAAAACGAAGCTGGCCGAGCAGAAGGTTGACCTCATCAGCGTCATGGTCGTGGCCGCCGACGATTCGGTCAGCGACGAAGACGTGGCCGAAATGGAGCGCGCGGGCTGCCCGACCTGCGGCTCGTGCTCAGGCATGTTCACCGCCAACTCGATGAACTGCTTGACCGAGGCGCTGGGATTGTCGCTGCCGGGCAACGGAACCGTGCTGGCCACTCATTCAGACCGGCGTGAGCTGTTCCTTGAGGCAGGTCGGCTGGTGGTGGACCTGTGTCGGCGCTACTACCAGGGTGACGACGCCTCGGTGTTGCCCCGCTCCGTCGGCAGCATGGAGGCGTTTGAGAACGCGATGACGCTCGACATCGCGATGGGCGGCTCGACCAACACGATCCTGCATCTGCTTGCCGCAGCGCAGGAGGCGGAACTGGATTTCACGATGGCCGACATCGACCGGCTGTCGCGCAAAGTGCCGAACATCTGCAAGGTGGCGCCGGCCTCGGAGTACTTCCATGTCGAGGATGTCCACCGGGCCGGCGGCGTCATGGGCATCCTGGCCGAGCTGAACCGGGCCGGTCTCATCAGCAACCAGGTGCCCACGGTGCACTCGTCGACGATGTTCGAGGCGATGTCGCGCTGGGACGTCGCCACCAATGACGACCCCAAGCTGTCCGAGTTCTTCCGAGCTGGCCCTGCCGGAATTCCTACCCAGGTGGCGTTCAGCCAGTCCGAGCGTTACCGGACCCTCGACACCGACCGCGAGCGCGGCTGCATCCGCTCGGTGGACAGCGCGTATTCCGCCGACGGCGGGCTGGCCATCCTCTACGGCAACCTCGCCCCCGACGGCTGCGTGGTGAAGACGGCCGGCGTGGACGAAGCCAGCCTGGTCTTCTCCGGGCCAGCGCATGTCGTCGAGAGCCAGGACGAGGCCGTCGAGCACATCCTGGCGGGCGGGGTGGTCGCCGGTGACGTGGTGGTGGTTCGCTACGAGGGCCCACGCGGCGGACCGGGCATGCAAGAGATGCTCTACCCGACGTCGTACTTGAAGTCGAAGGGCCTCGGTAAGGCGTGCGCGCTGGTTACCGACGGGCGTTTCTCCGGGGGGACCTCGGGCCTGTCGATCGGCCATGTCTCGCCCGAGGCGGCCTCTGGCGGGCTCATCGGTCTTGTGCAGGGCGGCGACACCATCGAGATCGACATCCCGAATCGAACGATCAACCTCGCGGTCGATGATGCCGAGCTGCAGCGGCGCCGGGCCCTGCAAGACGCCGCTGGCTGGCAGCCCGCGGAGCATCGTCCACGCCAAGTCAGCACAGCGCTGCGCGCATATGCCGCCATGGCCACCAGTGCGGACCGCGGAGCGGTGCGCGACCTGTCGCTGCTGGGCTGAGTTCCACGCTGAGCCCCGCGGTCGCCCGCGGCAGGCGTGAGCGTCCTTCCGCAGAGCCGGCGCTGCCGCCGTAACCTCGCACGGGTGATGGCCAACGGCCCGACGCATCTCGACTCGGCACGTGGCTGGGTCACGGCCTGCGGCGCGGCCCTCAGCGTCATGGCGGCGTTCGGGACGATCTACAGCTTCAACGCGTTCGCGAGGAGCATGGCGGACGAGTTCGGGACCGGGCACGGACCGATCAGCCTCGTGTTCGGGATCACAGTGTTTCTGTTCTTCGGCAGTGCCCTGGTCTCGGGCCGCCTGTACGACCGGTTCGGAATCGCTCCGCTGCTCATCGTCGGAGGAACGATGTTCTGCGGCGGCCTCTTCGCCATGTCGCAGGTATCGGTGTTGTGGCACGGATACGTGCTCTTCGGTGTCGGCCTGGGATTCGGCGGCGGCCTCTTCAACGCACCGTTGTTCGCACTCACGGCCTTGTGGTTCGCCCGTCATCGCGCCGTGGCTCAAGGCATCGTGGCGACCGGCTCGGGACTGGGAACGATGCTCTTCGCGCCGCTGGCGCAGTGGCTGCTCGAGGTCTACGGATGGCGTGGCGGCATGAAGGCGCTCGCAATAGTGGCAGCTGGGTTTTTTGCGGTCGCGCTGTTCATGGTCAAGCGGCCGCCGAAGATGGACATGGGCGACGCGGCGCGTCACGTCCGTCTGGTCGTTCGTACCGCTGCTTTCTGGCAGATGGGGGCCGCGGGTGTGTTCTTTACCGTGGCCGTCATCGGATCATTGGGTTCGATAGTCACTTTCGCCCAGGACGATGGCCTTCCGCCGCGAGCAGCGGTGGCGCTGTTCCCGATCATCGGCTTCTCGAGCATCGTGGGGCGCATGGCGCTCACGAGCCTGGCCCGAGCGCTGGGCTCGGTCCGGCTGCTCAAGATCGCCTTCTTCGGGCTGCCCGTCGCGTACTTGATCTGGTTCGTCACGACTCGAGTGAGCGGACTGGAGGCGAAGTTCGTCCTGTTGATTGTCTTCGCTTCGGTCCTCGGAGTGTCCTATGGCGGCTTTGTTGCGCTGCTCGGTGACGTCACAGCTCACTTGTTCGGATTGGCAGGCCTTGGCACGGTCATGGGCATGCTGTTCTTCAGTGCCGGTACCGGGGCGCTCGTCGGTCCGCCATTGATGGGTTTCACCGCCGATGCAACTGGCGGCATCGGTTTGCCGATCGCCATTTCGGGCGTGATCGCAGCAGTGGGGGTTGTGGTCTTGCTGCCGATGACACACCACCCGGTCCCTCTGCCGACGTATGTGGGGCCACCCGGCTCGTCACCCCCGCCACCCGGTCCGCTCGCATCCCCCGGTGCAGCAAAGATGCCGGCGCCAGTGGCTGTCGCGAGGCCCGACGGGGTACGTCCCGAGCGGCTCGTGGCTGCGATGAAGCGACCACAGTCAGAGGCGCTGCAAGGAGCACTGCCGGAGGTGTTCTGGCCTGTTCGGATTGGCGCTGACAACGCCAGCGGCAACGGTTATGCGGCAGTTGAGGGAGTCCCGGCAATCGCAGCTGCGTCACCGGCGGCCGAGCGGGACTGAGTGCGCCCGTCGGTCGACTTCGGGGCACCATGAGATCACTGAGGCCGACCCGGACCGTGTGCCAGCCGACGGCGAGAAGGAGTCAGGGGTGAGCAACGCTGTGGCGAGTCCCGAGCCGACCGACCCGATTCCGGCCGCGCCGATTGCCGTGATGGGCGGAACCGTGGTGCGCGAGTGGATCGACTACAACGGCCATCTCAACGCCGGCTACTACCTCGTCGCCTTTGACGACGCCATTGCACCGTGGATGGATTTCATCGGGCTCGGAACTGCGCACCGGGCGGTCCGGGACATCACCACGTTCTCAGCTCAGAACCACATCGCCTACGTGCGTGAGATCGGCCCCGACGATCCGTACGTGATTTCCGTGCAGCTGCTTGGATTCGACCGCAAACGCATTCATACCTTTCAGGTGATGACCCAGACGACCGAGGGCTATGTGGCAGCCACCTGCGAGGTCATGTCGCTGCACATCGACGGGCCGACGCGTCGAGTGGGTCCGATGGCCGACGAACCGTACGAACGGCTTGGCGAGATATGGACTGTGCACCGGGAGCTGCCAGTGCCGCCAGAGGTCGGCCGTTCCATCGCCATTCGTGCTTCGGACGAGGCCTCGCGGCATCCCGACCTTGCGTGAGAGCGCGACTGGCGCGGGCCCGTTTCGGCGCTGACGCCCGCTTCGGATGGACCTGAGGCGCCCTGACTAGGTTGCGGCCGTGGAGATCTTCGGCGTGGTCAACGCCTCACCGGACTCGAAGGCCGAGTTCTCGGTGGTACGGCATTTCTCCGAGGCCGTGGCGCGGGGCGCGGAGCTGCTGGCTGAGGGCGCCGACTACTTCGATCTCGGCGGCGAGGGTTCCACCCTTGGCAGCAACGAGATCAGCGCTGCTGTGGAGTGGCGGCGGGTGCAAGGACCGTTGCGCGGCCTGCTGTCGCTCGGTGCCGAGGTGGCGATCGACACCCGCAAGCCCGAGGTGGCGCGTCGAGCGCTTGATGCCGGTGCCGCTGTGTTGAACGCGGGCGACGCGCTGCAGTCGTCCGAGATGGTCGAGCTCGCTGCCGAGCGCGAGGTCACGGTGGTGCTCCCGTTCATGCTGGGGCGAGACTTCCGCAGTGTTCGCGACGTGAGCGGCGATCCCGTCGCTGTCATGGTGGAGTGGTTCGGGGAGCACATCGGGCGCCTGCGACGAGCAGGCGTTGCGCAACAGCTGCTGCTTGACTGCGGCGTCGGCTTCGGTCCTCACGACATGGACTGGCCCGAGCGAGCGGAGTACCAGCGGGCCGTCTACAGCGGTTTGGGGGAGTTGCGCCGATTCGGCCTGCCGCTGTACGTGCCCGTGCCGTGGCTGCAGACGCCGGACCGGCTCGAATTGCTCGACTTGGCGCTGTCCCAGAAACCGGACTATGTGCGGGCCCACCGACCAGGTCAGGTGCGCGAGCACTTCGCCGCGATCGGCACGGCGAATGCTGAGGCGGCAACGCCGCGTCACATCGACAGCTGACGGCCCCCGCCGGATCTCAGCCGGCGACGGGTTCGACGCGGTAGCGGCGCGAATCCCGAGACGCGCGCGGGATTCGTGCTGCGAGGCACACCCGGCCGCTGTTGAGCGTGCCAGCAACGAAGTCGCCATCCAGAGCGTGCGGGGTTCGTGTCGCGGCGCAGATCCTGCTGCCTGGCCGTGTCGTGCCCAGATTGGCGGCAATGCGTACGTTTGTTTCACATAGTTGATATACTTTGAAAAGCATCTAAAAGAGGTGACAATGATGAGCATCTGGCGGAATAGCGAGGAGTACGGCGCCGGGAGGCCTGGTGTGTTCCCGTTCCAGACTCCGGCCGATCTCGACGCTGCCGGCGTCCACTTGGGTCCTGCGGAACTGCTCAGCGAGGCTGCCGAGATCATCCGTTCTGCTGAGGCGCTCGGGTTGTCGCGTGATGACTTGGAAACGGCTCTGGGCGAGATAGTGAGAGTGCGTTCTGCCTTGGATGCGTGCGAGGCGCGGTTCGCGGCTGAGATCGACCGGCGCGACGATTTCGGTGATCGTTCCGCTGCGGTACTGCGTCGGCTGTCGGGTTGCTCCGGGGCTGCGGCCAAGCGTGCGGCCACCCGAGCCGAGGCATTGGCGCAGATGCCCAACATCGAGGCAGCGTTGCGCGGTGGGCACATCACCGCCGAGCATGCAGACGTGTTGGCGAATGCAGCCGGCATGGCGGGTGCCGATGCCGTCGACGGTGCCACGCGGCTGCTCGACGTTGCGTCCTCGACAAATGTGGAGTGCACTCGCCGCGCCGCCAATGACTGGCTACGTGAATTGCGCAAGGGCCTCACCCCCGAGGAGGAGTACCGCCGCCAACGGGCGCTTCGTTCGCTACGAATCAGCCAGACTGCCGAGGGTCTGACCAAGGCCACTGCGTTGATGGACCCTGCAACCGGAGCGGCGTTCAAAGCGATCATCGATGACATCGCACAGCGCTTCGCTGAGGCTGATCGGGCTGATACGCGCCCCGACGCGCCAGAGCCGCGTACCTACACCCAATGCCGCGTCGATGCGCTCGCGGCGCTGGTGGGTACCGACAATCACGCTGCTGTGCACCGCTGGTACGCCGAAGTCGACCAACGCGACGCCGAGTTCGACGCCGAGCGATGGGGCCACCCGATCCCTGCGCCGCTGGCGCCGCTTGCACCCGACCACCTCGCCGCGCTGCCAGCCGACGCTGGATCCTCGGGCACGCCTCCGAACCTGCGTCTGTCCAGCGACAATCAAACTGATGCGTGTCTTGACCCGCCGCGTCTGCCCGTCGACAATCGAACGGACGCGTGTTGTGACCCGCCGCGGCTGCCGAGCGACGGATCGCTGCGGCGGCGCAACCAGCTGGTGATCGTCGCCAACACCCGCGCGGTGCTTGGCGACGAATGGGCCGACTGCGAAATCCCCGGCACCGGCCCTATTCCCACCCACGTGCTCGAGCGTTTCGCCTGCGGCGCCGACATCTTCGGCGTCGTCTTCGGTGGCGACGGCCAGCCGCTATGGCACGGACGCAAAGTTCGCACGGTCACCGATGCCCAATGGCGCGCCTTGATCGCACGCGACCGCCACTGCGTGCTCTGCCACGCCGCGCCAAGCTGGTGCGAAGCCCACCACATCGTCCCCTGGCAAGCCCCGGCACGCGGCCGCACCGACATCGAGAATCTCGCCCTGCTGTGCTACCGCTGCCACCACCAACTCCACGACAGCAAGGGCCGCCTAGAGCGAACGTCACCCGCCGGCTTCGCCGTCGCATACGGCACTCAACGCGAGTGACCGAACGGCGAGTGACCGAACGGCGAGTGACCGAACGGCGAGTGACCGAACGGCGAGTGACCGAACGGCGAGTGACCGAACGGTGAGTGACCGAACGGCGAGTGACCGAACGGCGAGTGACCGAACGGTGAGTGACCGAACGGCACCGCCACTGTTGGCGGGTTCGCCCGGGGGCAACGTCAAGCCGATCTACGACTCAGAGGCCGAGCGGAAAGACGGCGACCGTGGTGTCTGAATGAACGCCAGGAGCGAGGCCGTGGCCCGAGCGGCCCGTGAGCGAAGCGAACAAGAGCGGGGAGCAATAGGCACGACTGCGAGAACGCTTGCCTGTCCGCGCTTCCTCCGAGCGCCGGCCTTCGTTACCGAGACGCGTAGTGGAACATCAGCCTGTGCCGTATTGCCACGGCAGCGAACCGGGTAGACGGCGGTACTAGACGGCTTCGAGGGCGACGCGGACGTGCTTGTGGTGCGGGGTCAGCGCCAGCCAGTCGCGGTCTTCGATGTCGGTGAGCTCGTTGACCGCGACGCCGCTGATCTTGTGCTCGCCGGTCTCGTCGGGATACTCGGTGCCGAATCCGTGCGGAAGGGTCACATGTCCGGCCATGACGGTGTCGGTGACCTCAGCGGGTGCTTCGGCCTCTCCGCGTTTGGACGTGATCTTGACCCGGCTGCCATCGACCAGGCCCAGTGCAGTGGCATCGTCGGGGTGGATGCGCAGCGAGCCGTCCTTGTCCCGCTTGCGCCAATCGGGATCGCGGATCACGTCGTTCGCGTTCGACGACCGGCGCTCTCCTGCCGACAGCACGAACGGGAAGCGATCATGTCCGACGGCCGGCTCTTCGTCCGCCAGGGACCCGTACTCGTCGGCCAGCTCGTCGATGTAGAGGTGAACCTTGCCGTCGGGGTGCGCGATCCGGTCCCAGGTCTCTTCGTACTCGCTGACGCTGTAGATCATGCCGGAGGGCGAATTCAGCAGCTTGTCGA
The DNA here is from genome assembly GCA_963663635.2 of Acidimicrobiales bacterium. Lineage (GTDB taxonomy): Bacteria > Actinomycetota > Acidimicrobiia > Acidimicrobiales > Poriferisodalaceae > Poriferisodalis. The sequence goes on along the minus strand of CAXXMY010000003.1, from coordinate 29,430 downwards.
ACAAGTTGTTCGCCAACTCCAGTCCCTCGCCTTCGATGCCGGCAGCGCGCACCTGGTCGGGATACCGCATCGAGGCCTGCATGGAAGCGCCGAACATGATCGCTGCGGGTGCCATGTTGCCCAGCGTCGGGCCCAGGGCTTCGTACAGCACCACGGGCAGCTTGGCGCCCACGTCGGGATCTGTCGCTGAGGCTTGCCCGAGCGCTTCGATGAATGCCTTCCGGCCCTGCTGAGCTGCTTCGGCGAGACCGTCGGTGCCTTCAGGACGGCCGCCCATCGCGGCGACGAGGCGTTGGTGGATCTCCGGCTCGGGAAGCGAGTCGCCCAGGGGCTCGAGGATCGGGTGGCGCACCTGGAAATAGTTGGACGGCATCTCGCCGGCAAAGAACGTTGCCTCTGGCTTCTCGTACTGCGAGCAGGCGGGCAGCACGTAGTCCGCAGCACGAGCCGTCTCGGTCATGGCCACGTCGATGACCACCAAGAATTCCAGCTTAGCGAAGGCTTCTCGGAAGCGCTTCGAATCGGGCAGCGTGTGCAGCGGATTCGCTGACTCCACAAACAGGGCGCGGAAGCGGTTCGGGTGGTCAGTGTCGATGCAGTCCGGAATGGCTGCGCAAGCCAGCAGGCCCGAGAGCATCGCACTGCCCGTGACAGGGTCGACCTCGCCTTCGCCCGAGTGGCCGCACATCGGTGCGAGACGCAGCGGCAGATTCATGCCGCCAGGCTTCGCAAAGTTGCCGGTCAGCAGGTACAGCAGACGCTGCAGCCAGCTGTTCAGCGTCGAGTGGGGCGCCATCTCGATTCCGAGATCCTCTTCAGTGGACAGCGACCGGGCGTTGCCCATCGTGCGGGCCGCGGCGCGCAGCTCGGCCTCGTCAATGCCGCACTTGCGAGCAGACGCGGCGATGTCAGTGCTCGAGATGAGTTCTCGCAGCTCGTCCCATCCGGTGCAGTGGTCGGCCAGGAATCGCTCGTCGGTGAGGCCTTCTTCGATCATGATCGCCAGCAGCGCGGCGAGCGCCCATGCATCAGTGCCGGGGCGTACCCGCAGGTGGTGGTCGGCCATCGCGGCGGTCTCGGAGACCCGCGGGTCCATCACGATCAGCTTTCGCTCATCGTCGTTGCGGATCTTGTTCAGCTCATTGCGCGTCTCGGGGAAGCCGTGGCTCTGCCAGGGGTTCTTGCCGATGAACACTGCACAGTCAGTGTGCTCGAAATCGCCCATCGCACCGAGGTTCTGCTTGCCGAACATCTTGCCTTGTGCCCAGAACATGCCCGTCTTTTCCTGGGCGAGCGCATTCGAGCGGTACTTGACACCCAGCGTCTGCATCACACCGCGGGCGTACGCGCCCGGGAAGTGGTTGCCCTGCCCGCCACCGCCGTAGTACAGGATCTTGTCGCCGCCGACTCTGTCTCGGATCGCTGTCAGTTTCCCCGCGACTTCCGCGATGGCGGTATCCCAGGAGATCTCCTCGAACGTGCCGTCGGGGCGCCGGCGCAACGGCGAGGTGAGGCGGTCGCGACCGTTCTGGTAGTAGTCGATCCGGAGGGCCTTCTCGCAGGTGTAGCCCTTCGATGCCGGGTGGTCCTTGTCGCCGCGGACGCGAGTGATCTTGCGTCCGTCAAGTCGCACCTCGATGCCGCAGTTGTTCGAGCACAGCACGCAAGCGGTCTTGTGCCAGACCTTGGTGGGGTCTTCGATGACGTCAACGGCCGCCGAGCTGTCCTTGGCACCGGAGCGGCTGGCGCGCAGTGCTGCGAGGCGGGCTTGGGCGTCGGACATGGCGTCTCCTCGGAATGTTGTCGTGCGGGTATCGGCGGCCGCGCAGGCATGCACCGACGGCTCGGACACCGCAAGGGTAGGACGTGCGCATCGCGTGAGAGAGATGAACCGCGATGGCGGCACCGTTGCTCATATGGTCGAGCCCCGGAGGGCAGCGGTAAGAGCCGCGCTAACTTCGTGTCCGTCGGGGCAAGGTGCCTGCTGACGTGATGGCTGCAGGCCCGTGCGGCCACTGGAGGGATTGCTCGTGCGGATCAAGGTGGATGCCGACAAGTGCCAGGGCCACAACCGGTGCTATTCGCTGGCGCCGGAGCTGTTCGACGTCGACGACTACGGCTACGCCACCGAGATCGGCGACGGCGAAGTGCCCGAAGGTCTTGAGGACAAGGCCCGTCTCGCTGCCGCCAACTGCCCCGAGTTTGCCGTTCTTATCGAGGAATAGGGCTTATCGAGGAATAGGGCTCGTCGAGGAATAGGACCGGTCAGCGCCGCTTCAGCTCGAGCATGTCGCGGACGTCTTGGGGACCCATCACCCGGTAGTTCATCGACTCGAGGATTTGCTTCGCACGGGCGGTCAAATCGGCGTTGGAGGCCAGTTGGCCGCGGTCGAGGAAGAGATTGTCCTCGAGTCCGACCCGGGCGTTGCCACCGGCAATTGCCGCCAAGGCGACGTAGGGCAACTGGTCTCGGCCGAGCGCGAACGCCGAGAACGTCCAGTCGTCGGGGACATTGTTGACCATGGCCATGAACGTGTTCAGGTCTGGCGGCGCGCCCCAGCGCACGCCCATGCAGAGCTGAACCATGGCGGGGGCATCTATCACGCCCGTCTCGACCAGGGATCTGGCCTCCCAGAGCTGGCCGGTGTCGAATGCCTCGATCTCGGGCCGGACGCCGAGCTCTTGGATCTGGCGGGCCATTTCCATCAGGGTGTCGTGTGTGTTCGTGGCGACGTAGTTGCCCTCGCCGAAGTTCATCGTCCCGCAGTCGAGCGTGCAGATCTCGGGCAGCAGCTCTCGCACATGCGCCAGGCGTTCGGTCGCGCCGACCAAGTCGGTGCCTGCCGCATCCGGCGGCAGCGGCTGCTCGACCGATCCGATGACGAAGTCGCCACCCATCCCCGCGGTGAGGTTGATCACGACGTCGGTGCTCGATGCGCGCACTCGCTCGACCACTTCTCGGTAGCACTCGATGTCGCGGCCTGGGTCGCCGGTGATCGGGTCACGTACGTGGATATGGCAAATGGCTGCACCTGCCTGTGCGGCCTCGATCACGTTGCGGGCGATGTCGGCAGGCACATAGGGCACCTTGTCCGACTTGCCGACCGTGTTGCCCGCTCCGGTCACCGCGCAGGTAATGAAAACATCAGGCATTCGATGGTGTCCTCGGACTGGGATGAACCCTGCGCGTCATACGCGGAATTGTCTCACAACCGTCCGGCATCGCCCGCCCATTCAGATGCTCTCGGCGGCAGCAAGTCCTTCGGCGTCGACTTCGATTCCGGCGGCCAATTCGGCGAAGATCTTGGGCGGTTCCTGCCACGGATCGGGCAGGGTCCCTGCTCGTGCCGCGGTGATTGTCTCCCAGACCCGTTGCGGGCTCATCGGCATGTCGATGTGCCGCACCCCGAGGTGCGCGACCGCGTCGATGACGGCGTTCTGCACGGCGGGTGTCGAGCCGATGGTGCTGGCCTCGCCGATGCCCTTCGAGCCGAGCGGGTTGAGCGGCGACGGCGTCTGGGTGCTGTGCACCTCAAAGCTCGGAAACTCGGCTGCGGATGGGAACAGATAGGTCAAAAGCGTGCCGGTCTGGGGGTTGCCGTCCTCGTCGAAGACAACTTCCTCGTACAGGGTCTGCGCTGCCCCTTGGGCAATGCCGCCGTGCTGTTGGCCTGCCAGCAGCAGCGGATTGATGACCGTGCCGGCGTCGTCGACTGCGATGTGGCGCAGGTAGTGCACCTCGCCCGTGTCGGTGTCGACCTCGACGACGGCGACGTGCGCGCCGAACGGGAAGCTCGCCTGGCCCTGGTCGAAGTCGAGCTGGGCTGCGAGGCCCGGATCGATCGGCTCGCCCCGCTTGGCCGCCGTGGTCTCGGCATCGGTGGGGTCGCCCAGCAAACCATCCGGGGCGCCTACGACAGCTGCAGCCAATTCCGCCCATTCGACCGATCGCGCCGGCACTCCTGCCACGCTGAACGTGCCTTCGGCGGAGTCGAGCACGATGTCGTCGACGCTGGCTTCGAGCAGGTGAGCGGCGAGCCGTTGTGCCCGCTCGACGAGCACGTCGGTGGCGTTGGCCACTGCTGAGCCGCCCACCTGCACCGAGCGGGACCCGCCGGTACCGCCGCCTCGGGGCACGAGATCGGTGTCGGACTGGACGAAGCCGATGCGCTCAACGTCGATGCCGGTGCGGGCCGACACGATCTGGGCGAAGGTCGTGTGGTGTCCTTGGCCGTGGGCGCTGGTGCCGACGCGGATCGTGGCACCGCCATCGGATTCGATGCGCACCGCGGCGAATTCTGACGTCAGGCCTCCGGCCGTGATCTCGACGAAGCTGGCGATGCCGATGCCAAGTTGGCGGACATCGCCCCGCTCGCGCCGTGCCGCTTGCTCGGCACGCAGCTCGTCGTATTCCGCCAGCTCGATGGCCCGCCGGAGCGGTAGCGCATAGTCGCCGCTGTCGTACTGCACGCCGGTGAGCGTGTCGAAGGGGAACGCATCCGGCGAGATGAAGTTCCGCATGCGGAGCTGGATCGGATCGATGCCCGTCTCGAGCGCGGCCTGGTCCACCAGCCGTTCGAGCAGCGCGGCCGCTTCGGGCCGACCGGCGCCGCGGTATGCGCCGGTGGGCGTCGTGTTGGTGACCGCCGTGACGACGTCGAAGCGAATGGCAGGAAATGCATACGTGCCGTTGGACATGCGCTTGGTGCCTGCGGGCAGCATCGTGCCGATGTTGGGGTAAGCGCCAGTGTCGCCAACGAGGCGTACCCGTAGCCCCGTGAACGTGCCGTCATCTCGAACGCCCAGCTCTGCGTATTGGACCTGCGCGCGGCTGTGCGCGAGCGTGGTCATGTCCTCGCTGCGGCCCGGTGTCCACGTCACCGGCCGATCCAGGCGATCCGCCAGAGCGGCCACGACGGTGTGCTCGTGGTACAGGCCGGCCTTGGCACCGAAACCGCCGCCGACGTGCGGGGCGATGACGCGCAGTCGCTGCGGTTCCCAGCCGAGTGCTCCGGCGAGCTGCATCTTGGTGAGGTGGGGCATCTGCGTGGCGCAGTACACCGTCATGCGGCCGTCGTCGGTGGGCATGGCCGCGCAAGAGTTGGGCTCCAACGGCACCGCGGCGATTTTCTGATTCACGTAGCGTCCCCGCACGATGCGGTCAGCACCCGCCAACGGATCGATGCCGGGCGGGTCGGTGATCTCGGTTGCGACGTTGTTCGGCCGCTCGTCGAAGATCGCGGCGGCACCTGCGGCCAGTGCCGTCTCGGCGTCAGAGGAGGCGGGGAGCGGCTCGTAGTCCACCTCGACCAGTTCGGCGGCGTCGGTGCCCTGGGCGAGCGTCTCGGCCACGACGACGGCGACGGCTTCGCCCACGAAGCGCACCTTGCCGGTTGCCAGCGGCGATCGGGCGAACTCATCGGCGACCTTGACGAATCCATGATGCGGGGCCACGCCGAGCGAATCAGCGGTGAGCACCGCGATCACGCCGGGAGCACTCGCCGCCGCACTGGTGTCGATGCCCTCGACGCGCCCGTGCGCAACGGGGGAGCGGACGAACACCGCGTGGCACATGCCGTCGGCATCGTGGTCGTAGACGTATCTGCCTCCGACCGTCAGCAGTTCCGGGTCCTCGGTGCGTCGAACTTCATTGCCCAGGATCGATCCAGCCATGGCGGGCGAGGCTACCGACGCGCTGTGACTTGCTCATTACCCTGCGACCGATGAGCAGCGGTACCCCCGACGTCTATACGCACGGCCACCAGCCGTCAGTGGTGGCCCAGCATGCGCGGCGCACGGCCGAGGACTGTGCTGCCTTTGCGCGCCACGTGATCAACCCCGATGCGAAGATTCTCGACGTCGGCTGCGGTCCGGCGTCCATCACGGTCGGACTGGCGCGCTGGGCCCCCGAGGGCCACGTGACGGGCATCGAACCGGGCGGCGACATCCTCGCAACCGCTGCGGCCACGGTCGCCGAGGCTGGCGTCGCCAATGCGACCCTCGCGGAGGCCTCGGTGTACGAGCTGCCCTACGACGACGACACCTTCGATGTTGCCTATGCGCACCAAGTCGCCCAGCACCTGTCCGATCCGGTCGCGGCGTTCGCCGAGATGGCGCGCGTCGTACGGCCGGGCGGGCACGTTGCGGTGCGCGACTCCGACTACTCCACGATGCGCGGCTACCCGTCGAGCACCGAGATCACCCGGTGGCGGGAGGTGTATCGGCAGGTGTGCCGCCACAACGGTGCCGAGCCCGACGCCGGCCGGCACCTGTTCTCCTGGTTCCGGGAGGCCGGCTTGGGTGACGTGGTGATGTCCGCGTCGGTGTGGCAGTTCTGGGCGCCCGAGGCGCGCAGCAACTGGGGCCACTCCTGGGCTGATCGATGTATCACCACGAGCTTTGCCCGGCAGGCAGTGGAGTACGGCTATGCGACCGAGGCCGAGATGGGCCAGATCTCAGCGGGCTGGCGGGCATGGGCCGACAATCCCGACGGCTACTTCCATTTCATCCACGCCGAAGCGCTGGCCCGAATCCGCGGGTGAGACTGATCGCAGCACCCCGGCGGGCACCGTGCTGAACCGCGAGAATGTCCGCCATGTCTGACACGATTCCCGACAATTTTCCCGATCTCGTTGACCGGGCGGCGGAACTGTTCGGCGAATCCGAGGCGATCCGGGATGGCGACGTCTCATTGAGCTTCGCGGACATCGCTCGGCTGTCCGATGAGTGCGCAGCGGCGCTGGTGGCGTCGGGTCTCAAACCTGGCGACACCGTGGGGCTGTGGGCGCCGAACGCCTGGGAATGGGTGATCGCGTCGATGGGAACGCTGCGCGCCGGCGGGGTCCTCGTGCCGGTGAACACCCGCTTCAAGGGGCGTGAGGCCGCCTACGTGCTGAGCAAAGCCAAGATCAAGGTGCTGTTCACCGTGGCCGGTTTCCTCGGCTACGACTACGTGAAGGACCTCAACGAAGCCGCCGACGGAGGCCACGTTGTCGAATCGCTGGCCGACGTCGTCGTGCTGCGAGGCGATACTCCGACGGGCACGGTCTCCTATGCCGAATTCGCGGCGCGGGCCACACCAGAGGCTGCCGGGGAGGCAGCGCGCCGATGCGCCGCGGCCTCCGGCGACGACCTCGGCTTGGTGATGTTCACCTCCGGCACGACAGGCCTGCCGAAGGGCGTGCTGGTGCACCAAGGGCCGGTCCTGCGGAACTTCGCTCAATACGCCGCCGAACTGGGAATGCGCCAGGGCGATCGGATGCTTGTGGTGAACCCGTTCTTCCACGCGTTCGGCTTTTCCGCGGGCATCACGCCGTGCATCATGCACGGCGCCACCATCCACCCCCATCCGGTGTTCGACGTCGAATCGGTGCTGCAGCGTGTCCAGGACGAGAAGATCACAATCCTGCCGGGGCCGCCGGCCATCTTCCAGTCGCTCATCAACCATGCGGGCCTTGACGACTACGAAACCTCCAGCCTGCGCTCGTCGCTCACGGGCGCAGCGGCCATCCCCGTCGAGACGGTGGTGGCGATGCGCGAGCGGCTCGGCTTCGAGACCGTGCTGACGGGCTACGGCATGACCGAGACGCACGGCTTGGCCGCGATCTGCTCCTCGGACGATCCGCCCGAGCTAGTGGCCACCACCAGCGGCCGGGCGCTCGGCGGCGTCGAGCTGCGCATCGTCGACGACGAGGGTCGGGACCTGCCCATCGGGCAGCCGGGCGAGATCTTGGTGCGCGGGTACAACGTCATGGCGGGATACCTCGACGATCCTGTCGCCACCGCCGAAGCGATCGATCCTGACGGCTGGCTGCACACCGGCGACATTTGCGTGATGGACGAGCAGGGATACATCGATGTCACCGACCGCAAGAAGGACATGTTCATCAACGGCGGCTTCAACGTCTATCCCGCCGAGATCGAGAAGGTGATGGCCGAGCATCCGCAGATCGGCCAGGTGGCGGTCGTCGGCGTGGCGGATGAGCGTCTCGGCGAGGTGGGCGCGGCGTTCGTTGTGCCGTCGCCAGTCGGTGTGCCAGAACCAGATGCACTGCGTGCGTGGTGTCGCGAACAGATGGCCAACTACAAGGTGCCCCGGCATTTCTGGAACGTGGAATCGCTGCCGCTGAATCCGTCCAACAAGGTGCTCAAGACTGAATTGCGCGAGCAAGCTGCCGAGCGCTTGGGGAACTAGCGCACTCGTACCGCACTCGCTCATGGCGCGACGGCGCCCCGGTGCGCTCCTGAGCAGCGGAGCGTCACCGGGGCATCGCCGGAACCGGGCCGGACGAACGGTTCGCCCGGCCCGGCTTGGCCTATTGCAAGCGCTGGGCGGCAGTGATGAGCCGGGCCAGTTCGGTCACGTCGGCGCCGCCGCGGAAGTCCCCCCTCAGAGCTTCCGCCTCTTGGCGCAGGATGCGCATGGACGGGTCATCTGCGAACCAGCTCTGGCGAAGGACCTCTGCGAATTCGGCGGCCACTGCGGCCAGCCGGAAGTGGCGATCGGCGTCGCCGAAGCTGCGGTGCGGGTCCCGCTCCCTGATCGTCGTGGACACCTCGGTGATGGCCTCGCTGGCGGGCCGCTGATAACGCAGCGTCACCTTTGCGAGCACGTCATTGCTGCGCCGGCCCGCGCTGTCGGGATCGACCAGCGTCAACTCATACAGCGCGGTAGCGCTCCCCGAGATGGCCACTTCGCCGGCGTCGACAGCATCGTTGCGGAAATCCCGGTCGGCCACGTCCCGGTTCTCAAAGCCCAGCAGCCGGTATGCGGCCACGGTGTCGGGGTTGAAGATCACCTGGACCTTGGCGTCACGTGCGGCAACAGAGATGAATGAGTTCACGTCACCGCCGAGCAGGCGCCACGCCTCGTCGTGATCGTCGATGTAGTGGTACGAGCCGTCGGCGCGGTTGGCCAGTTGCTCCATCAGCTCGTCGTTGAACGGGCCGAGTCCGACGCCGATGGTGGACAGGCTGATGTCAGAGCGCTCACCGAGTTGGCGAAGGATCCGGTCGGTCTCGGTCGCGCCGACGTTTGCGACGCCGTCCGAGAACAGCAGCACCAGCACGTTGCGTCCAGCGGCGGCTTCGCTCTCGGCCATGCGGTAGCCGCTGACGAGGCCGGCTGCGACGTTGGTGCTGCCGTCGGGCCGCACGTCTCGCTGGATACGGCGATTCAGGTCGTCGTAGTTTCTGCCGACGGCGGCCGGCCCAGCGACGGTGCGGGCGTTGTCCGCGTAGGCCACGACACCCACCCGGGTTTCGGATTCCAGCCCTCCCAGCAGCAGATCGACGGCGTCGTACACCAATTCAATGCGTCGAGACCTGTCGTCGCCGGTGCCGATCTCTTCGTTCATGGAGCCCGAGCTGTCGAGCACCAGGATCACGCTGTCGGGCCGCAGGGCGTCCGACACCACGTGAGGTGCCTGCACGCCCACCCGCAGCAGCAGGTCGCCCGGTTCGGAGAATGGCGACGGCGCGGCGTCCACGCTGATGGCGAACTCGTCGATCTCGTCGTCGTAGCCGCCGTCGAAGTAGTTGACGAACTCCTCGACCCGGACTGCCTCGAAGGGCGGCAGCTGTCCGCCGTCGAGGAAGTTGCGGGCGATGGTGTACGAGGCCGTGTCCACATCGAGCGCGAACGTCGAGAACGGGTCGTCAGCGGTGTCGACGAACGGATTGATGCCGTAGTCGACGAAGTTGTCGGGTTCGGCGCCGCGCCGTCGCTGGGGCGGCTCGTAGGGCTCCGGCTCCGGCTCTGCTGACTGCGACGACTCGCTCTGGGTGCGGCTTCCGCTCGAGGACTGACTCGATGAGGATTCGTCGGACATTTCTTCGTCGGCCATGTCGTCGGACCCGCTCGCCACGGACGCCTCGATGTCTTCTTGTGAGATTCTGCCGCTGAGCGAAGACTGCTCTTGGTCGTCGTCCGCCTCGTCCATCTGTTCATCCGCACTGCGCGATGAACTTGCCGTCACGGGCGTGGCGCGGTCGGTGGACTCAGTCTCCGTATCGGCGGCAGCTGCGCCATCTGTGTCGTCGGTTGCCGTGCAGGCCACCGCCAGCAGGCACAGCGCCGCCAATGCGACAGCAATCCGCCAAGGTGCTCTGCCTGCACTGCGGCGAGTGCGTTTCGGTGTGCCGGTTTTCAACATTTCGGTCCCCTTTACGTTGGATGGCTTCAGTCGTGGCGGCGACGGAGCTGGGCTGCATCGCCTCTTGACTTGGTCTCTCGACGCCGGAACGTAGGACCGCGTTCCGTTCATTTCGGCAGTGATATCGATATGTCATCCGAGCGCAATCTGCTGACCCGACCGCCCGTGGTCAGCTCGATGAGCGTCGCCGATCAGAGCGTGTCCGGACGCTGCGCGGGTCCGCCTGGGCACGTTGCAATCGTCGTCATCTGGGCGTCATATGGCGTCGAAGCCCGACCGGCGCGCATTATGGCCCTTCGACTGGGCACGGTCCGCTAGTGCGGCTGCGCTCGGTCACGGCACTGCAATACCGCTGTCATCGTTCGAACGCTGTCTCGGCGCGAACGTCACATTGTCGTTGCCGCCGTCGCCCAGCAGCAGCCCTACGAGTGCCCCGAGCTGCGTGTCACAGAAGTGGAACAATTCCGGATCGCGCCGGAGGATGCTCGCGCGCGATGTCGGTGCACGATGCGCTCAATTGCTGCGCAGGATTCGCGTTCGTGCGGGCTGTTCAGTCCTGCTTGGACTTGCCCGCAGCCTTCTGGTTCTTCTTCCAGGCTCGGACTTCGGCGAGGGCGTCGGGACCGTCAATGTCGGCTACCGAGCGCGGCTGGCGGTCGGCGAACGGGCCGGCCACGGCCTTCCAGCCCCGGGGCGCGACATCGAATCGCTTTGCGAGGATCGCCACGAAGATCTTGGCCTTCTCGTCGCCGTAGCCGGGCAACGCACGCAGCCGGTCGTACAGCGCCTCGCCACTGCGCACGTCGGCCCAGACGGCTCCGGCGTCGCCGTCGTAGTGCTCGACGATGTGGCGGGCCAGTTCACCGCAGCGGCGGGCCATCGACCCGGGGAAGCGGTGCAGCGCTGGCTTTTCCTTGAACGCAGCTTCCAACTCGTCGGGGTTCATCGCTGCGATGGCCGCCGCGGAGAACTGATCGCCCAGACGTTCGGCCAGCCGAGCGGGGCCCTTGAACGCCCATTCCATGGGGATCTGCTGGTCGAGCATCATCGCCAGCAGCAACGCAAACGGGTCGTCCAGCACCAGCTGATCAGCTTCGGCATCTCCCGTGACCGCCAGTGTTGCTCTGTCTTCGCCCGTACTGCTTTCCATGCCCGCGAACGCTACCTATCTGTTAGCCGCGCTCAAGCCTGTTGTCTACGAACACTTCGATGTAGGAAAGCACCGTCTCAAGCCAGTTTGCGTACCACGAGCCGTCATGTTTGCTCACGATGACGTAGATCGAGTCGATGCCGTAGTACCAGTCACCGGGAGCCCCATCGGCACACCCGTCGAAGCGCTCGTCGACAGCGTCTTCGACATACACGTAACCCTCGCCGCACAGCCCTTCCCACGACGCGTCGACATCGAAGGTGAAGGTGTCATCGCCAATGGTCGCGGCTCCGGCGACCACCGCTGATCCGGACTCGAGGTGCACGGCGACAGCGCCGTCGGGGCGGACGTCTTCCCGGGTGTCGACGCGCAGCATCAGTCGGCCGCTGATGTCGAAGTCCTCGGCTTCCAACATCTCCGCGAGCGTGGGACGGCAAGCTCTACCGGTGGTTGCAAGTGAGTTGAGTGTAGATGTCGGCGGCTGATTGCCAGTCGTGGAGTCGGCGTGGCATGTGGTTGAGTTTGTCCTCGATGACCGCAAGGCGCAGTTGTCCGATGTCGAGGCTGGTGCCTTTGGGAAGCCATCGGCGCAGCAGCCCGTTGGTGTGCTCGTTGGTGGGCCGTTGCCACGGCGAGCGCGCCTCGCAGAAGAACACCTCGATGCCGAGCGCGGCCTCGACGTCGGCCCAGCGGGCCATCTCGCGGCCTTGGTCCCAGGTGAGCGTGCGCACCAGCCCGCCAGGCTGGCGGCCCAGAGCCGCGGCGACCGCCGCGGCGACTTGGGGCGCGCTGTAGCCGTCGGGCAGCGCTGCGGTGACCGTGTAGCGGCTGGTGCGCTCGGCGAGGGTGACCGCAGCGGTGAGGTTCGCTTTGCCGACGATGAGGTCGCGTTCCCAGTGGCCGGGTTCTGCACGGTCCTCGACGTCGTCGGGCCGGTCGGCTATCGGCCGGTATTCCCCCAGCGGGCTGGGCTGCGCGCGTTTGGGCCTGCGCGACGCTGCGCGGCCGACGGCGCCGGGCGCGCCGCGGCAGCTTCGCCCAGGAGCCGGCGGGCAGGCCGCTGCGCGCGTCGTTCGCGTAGCACGCCCGGTAGATGGTCTCCGCGCACACGCTCATGCCCGACTCGCGCAGGTCCGCCGCCGCGGCATGCGGGGACCACCTCAGCTTCAAGCGCTCATTGACCGCGGCAGCCAGCACCGCATCGTCCGCCAGCTTGCAGGCCCGAACGCGCCGCGCCCTCGCACATGCCCACGCGTGCGCCGCGCGGGCGTCATAGCCCGCCCGCCCGGCGCAGCGGGCCTGCTCGCGATGCACCGTCGACGGATCACGGCCCAGCCGCTGCGCTACGTCCGCGACGCTGCGGCCCGCCCCGAGCGACGACTCGATGAACACCCGCTCATCCAAACCCCGAGCGGCTCAGCCTCGCTGCCATACTGGACACCTCCATCGGTCGGCTGCATGTGTTGGCAACGGTCATCATGACCGTCCGAACTCACTTGCAACCACCGATGGAGTTCGCCCACCGTCCATCAAACTCCACCTCGAATTCGCCGGCGGCGAGCACGGGGCCTCCGTCTGCGAGCACGGCGTGTGAGGTGTTCTCACCTCGCTGTCGCCGCGGTGTCGCGACGAGCCCGCCCCCGGTCAAGACCACGAAAATCATGCGAACGCCTGCTGCCGCGAGGGCATCGAAGGCATCGCTGGGGATCGCGACCGGGACAACACGGGCGCGGCGAGCCGCCTCCTGCTCCTGCCGGAGTTGCGGCGGGTAACGGTTGTAGTACGGGGGTGACAAGGCGTCGCTTCTGCCCTCACGGCTTCTCGATTCGATAGCACTCTATGAAAGCTGAAATATAATGAAATCATATATATGGCATAGATATCGGATCGCGACTGTTGCTGCCGTCTCTGACCGACGGCATCGCTGGCTACGGTGACAGGCGCGGGGTACAGGCCGAAGCTGATTGAGGTGGCGCTGCCGTTGGCGGCGATCAATGCTGAGGCTGCGCGGGAGAAGTCGATTCGGCATGGGCACCCGTCGACATTGCACCCGTGGTGGGCTCGGCGACCGTTGGCAGCGGCGCGGGCGGTGCTTTGGGCGTCGCTGGTGGATGATCCATCGGCTGAGGGGTACCGGGACCGAGATGGCAACCTGCTGGCGACAGTGGGGGCGCAGGAGGCCGAAAGGCAGCGGCTGTTCGGGATCTTGGAGCGTTTGGTCAAGTGGGAGAACTCCAACAACGTTGATGTCCTGGCGGAAGCCCGAGCGGAGATTGACCGGGCCTTTCCAGAAGGACCGCCGCCGATTCTGGATCCGTTTGCCGGCGGTGGGACGATCCCGCTGGAGGCCCAACGACTCGGGCTGACGGCGCTGGCGGGGGACCTGAACCCGGTAGCGGTGCTGATCAACAAGGCGATGATCGAGATCCCGCTGCGCTTTGCCGGATTGCCACCAGTGCATCCCGACATCGATAAGAGCCTGACCACTTGGGAGCGAGCGCAAGGGCTTGCTGCAGACGTCGAGGCGTACCGGCACTGGATGCGGGACGAGTCCGAGCGGCGCATCGGTCACCTTTACCCGGATGCCTCAGACTCCGATGGGCACAAGCTGACGCCGATCGCGTGGATTTGGGCGAGAACGGTCGAATCACCCGATCCGAGCTGGTCGGGCCATGTGCCGCTCGTGGCGTCGTGGACGCTCTCCAAGAAGACGGGCAAGCCGACCGTTTGGATTGAACCGATCATCGACAGGGATGCGCAGTCGATCCGCTACGAGATTCGAGAGGGAGGGCAGCCGATCCACGAACGCACCGTCGACCGAGGCAATGGAACATGCATTGCCACCGGTGCGGCGATTCCAGGCGACTACATCAAGGCCAAGAGCCGCGCCGGGAAGCTGCACCAACAGCTGCTCGCAGTTGTTGCACAAGGCGAGGGAAGGAGAGTGTACGCATCGGCGGTTGATGGGGATGCTGACGCAGCCTTGGTTGCTGAACCTGGCTGGACACCTTTGGGCAAGAATCCCGAGAAGCTGACGGGAGGAACCGTCTTCGTCTATGGCATGGACGAGTGGAGAAAGCTCTTCACTCCGCGTCAGCTGACGGCGTTGACTACGTTCTCGGACCTACTGAGCGAGGTCGCGGTCGACGTGCGGGCCTTCGCAGTGGCCGTTGGAATGGCCGACGATGAGGTTCGACTACGGGATGGCGGCCGCGGAGCTGCTGCGTATGCCGATGCCGTCGTGACCTACTTGGCGTTCGTGATCGACAAGTGCGCAAACCTGTGGTCAAGCTTGGTCACGTGGATGAATGACCGCGGAGCCTTCCGCGAAGTATTCGCGCGTCAGGCCATTCCGATGACTTGGGACTTCGCCGAGTCCAACCCATTCTCCGAAAGGGGCGGCAGTTGGAGCCTTTGTCTCTCGAAGGTCCACATGGCATTGGCTGCCTTAGGGTCCGCCACAGGTTAACCCGCGGAGTGTAGTGTTGGGTGCATGGAGTTGTCGGCGGCCGATGCGGGAGTGTTCTTCGAGACCGTCATGCCGCATCTGGGCGAGCGGCAGCGGCGTGTGGTGACGGGCGCGTTGGCCGAGGCGCTGGGCCGCGGCGGGCAGACGTTCGTTGCGGGGGCGTCGGGGATCTCGACCTCGACGATGTCCAAGGCGGTGCGCGAGGTGCGCGCCGGGGCCGAGCCGTGGGATCGTCAGCGCGCCGAGGGCGGCGGGGACCGCCCGGCGGTCGTCAAGCAGCCCGGTCTGCTCGAAGCGCTCGACGAGCTGGTGCATCCGGTCACGCGGGGCAGCCCGATGTCGCCGCTGCGCTGGACGCTGAAGTCGACCTATCAGCTCGCACGCGAGCTCGCCGGGCAGGGCTTCCAGGCGTCCGCGGAGCTGGTGCGCCGGCTGCTGCATCAGATGGGCTACTCGCTGCAGGCGCCGGCCAAGCAGAACGAGGGAGCCCAGCACCCCGACCGCGACGCCCAGTTCGCCTACCTCAACCGGCTGGCCTCGCAGCGCCTCGCCGCCGGCGACCCGGTGATCAGCGTGGACACCAAGAAGAAAGAGCTGATCGGGCCCTACGCCAACGGCGGCGCCGAGTGGCAGCCCGCCGGGGAACCCGAAAGGGTGAGCGTGCACGACTTCGCTGATCGGGCGCTGGGCGAGTTCGCCAAGGCCATCCCCTACGGCGTGTACGACGTCGCCAACAACGCCGGCTGGGTCAACGTCGGCGACTCCGCCGACACCGCCGAGTTCGCCGTGGAGTCCATCCGCCGCTGGTGGAACACCCTGGGCCGCGACCGCTTCCCGACCGCGACCCGGCTGTTGATCACCGCCGACGCCGGCGGCTCCAACGGCTACCGGCCCCGCGCCTGGAAGTGGTTCCTCGCCCAACTCGCCGCCGAGACCGGCCTCGAGATCACCGTCGTGCACTACCCGCCCGGCACCAGCAAATGGAACAAGATCGAACACCGCCTCTTCAGCTACATCACCATGAACTGGCGAGGCCGACCCCTCACCGACATCGCCACGATCATCGAGCTCATCGCCTCCACCACCACCCAAACCGGACTCACCGTCCAAGCCGCCTACGACCCCGGCTGGTACCAACGCGGCATCAAGATCACCAACACACAAATGGAACAACTGCCCCTGCGCCCCCACAACTGGCACGGCGAATGGAACTACACCATCACACCCAACTGAACACGCGACCTAACTCGCGGCGGACCCTTACCAGCGGGCGACACCTACTTGCCAGTGGGCCACGTTGTTCAAAGGGATGGCGAACTCCATCGGTGGTTGCAAGTGAACGGTCATGATGACCGTTGCCAACACATGCAGCCGACCGATGGAGGTGTCCAGTATGGCAGCGAGGCTGAGTTTGGATGAGCGGGTGTTCATCGAGTCGTCGCTCGGGGCGGGCCGCAGCGTCGCGGACGTAGCGCAGCGGCTGGGCCGTGATCCGTCGACGGTGCATCGCGAGCAGGCCCGCTGCGGCGAGCGTGCGGACTATGACGCCCGCTCGGCGCACGCGTCGGCGTGCGCGAGGGCGAGACGGGCGCGAACGCCCAAGCTGGCGCGCGATCCGGTGCTGGCCGCCGCGGTCGATGAGTGCTTGAGGCTGAGGTGGTCCCCGCACGCGACCGCGGCGGACCTGCGCGAGGCGGGTATGAGCGTGTGCGCGGAGACGATCTATCGGGCGTGCTACGCGAACGACGCGCGCAGCGGCCTGGCGGCGGGCACCTGGGCGAAGCTGCCGCGGCGCTGCCGGCGCCGTCGGCCGCGCAGCGTCGCGCAGGCCCAAAAGCCCAGCCCGCTGGGGGAATACCGGCCGATAGCCGACCGGCCCGACGACGTCGAGGACCGTGCAGAGCCCGGCCACTGGGAAGAGCCCGGCCACTGGGAACCAGCGACCTCATCGTCGGCAAAGCGAACCTCACCGCCAAGGCCGCGAGATGGCGCTGGGCCGACATCGAGGCCGCGCTCGGCATCGAGGTCACGAGCAGACCAACGCGCTCGTGGAGCGCACCAGCCGCTACACGGTCACCGCAGCGCCGCCGTGCCCGACGGCTACGGCGCGCCGGCCGTATTCCGTCGCCGCGGCGGTCACCGCGGCGCTGGGCCGCCAGCCCGCAGCGCTCGTGGCTCGCAGCCTCACCTGGGACCAAGGCCGCGAGATGGCCCGCTGGGCCGACATCGAGGCCGCGCTCGGCATCGAGGTGTTCTTCTGCGAGCCGCGCTCGCCGTGGCAACGGCCCACCAACGAGCAGACCAACGCGCTGCTGCGCCGATGGCTCGACGCCGAGCTGCCCAAAGGCACCAGCCTCGACATCGGGCAGCTGCGGCTCTCGGTCATCGAGGACAAACTCAACCACATGCCACGCCGACTCCACGACTGGCAATCAGCCCCAACGCCGACATCTACACTCAACTCACTTGCAACCACCGGTAGAGCTTGCCGATGCTCGGGCGAGAGTTCGCGAGGTGGCTGAGTAGGCATTGTCGACGGACCCGCCGTACTACGACAACATCTCATACGCGGACTTGTCGGATTTCTTCTACGTCTGGCTCCGCAAGAATCTCGCAGATGTCTGGCCAGACGAGTGCTCAACGCTCCTGACGCCGAAGTCTGAGGAGTTGATCGCGAATCAGTATCGAGCTGGTTCGAAGCGTCAGGCAGAAGAGCACTTCGAATCGGGCATGGCCGAATTCATGAATGATGTGGCGAAGGCCGGGCCGACATATTCGCCTGCCACGATCTACTACGCGTACAAGGCAGCCGAATCCAAGCATGGAGAGATCCGCACAACAGGTTGGGACACGTTTCTGCAAGCTGTGCTCGAAGCGGGACTGCAGGTGACGGCGACATGGCCGATGCGCACAGAGTCACCGGGGCGAATCGTTGCTCGTGGCACGAACGCTCTGGCCTCGTCGATCGTTCTCGCGTGCCGACCGCGATCGGAGTCGGCGGTCATGGCAACTCGTGGCGAGTTAATCGCCGCGCTTCGCATCGAGCTGCCGGAAGCGGTGCGGCTCCTCCAATCCGGCAATATTGCGCCGGTCGACATGGCCCAGTCCACGATCGGGCCAGGAATCAAGGTGTTCTCCCGGTACGCCAAGGTTGTCGAAGCCGACGGGACGGCGATGCGTGTGTCGGCGGCGCTTTCGATCATCAACGATGTGCTTGGTGAGGTGCTGGATGGCGAAGAAGCAGAGCTGGACCGGGATACGCGGTTCGCGCTGACCTGGTTTGCCCAACACGAGTACGAGCCTGGGCCCTCAGGCGACGCAGAGAGTGTGGCCAAGGCCAAGAATACGTCGCTCAACGGCCTCGTCGAGTCGGGAATCGGCGAGGCTCGAGCCGGCAAGTTCCGGCTGTACGAGCGTGCGGAGCTGGACTCGTCTTGGTCGCCGGCTGAAGACGACCGATTTACCGTGTGGGAGGCGCTGCAATACCTCGTCTCCGCGCTCGAACGTTCCGAAACCGAGGCGGCCGATCTGCTGCACACCTTGGGCGGCAACGGCGACCGGGCTCGCCAGCTCGCCTACTTGCTCTATCAGAAGGCCAACGACCAGGGTTGGGCTGCCGAGGCCAACGCCTACAACAGCCTCATCACCGCATGGCCCAGCCTGCGCGAAGGAGCGCTCGCGGCCGCAGCCCGCTCCGCAGGGCCGTCCCAGCAACAGTTGCTCTGATCGCTGCCAGAGCCGGCACCGCGCCAAGGTGAGCGTGACGATTCGCGAGCCGGCCGATGTCGTCGCGCGCAGCGCCCTGTGGCCTGCCGTGGGCGACCATCTCGTCGCCTTTGGCATTCACGTGACACCCCTCTGGTGAGATTCCCATGGCGAAGTCTCCAACCGCAGAGGGGGATCACCACGAACCGACCGCGAACCACCGCTGGTAGCGGATTTCAGGGATTGAGGGGCTGACGGTGGCTGCTGTGTTTGCCTTCCTCTTGCTGGCCCTCATCGGCGGCTGCTTTCTGTACTTGGTCATCAGCATCGCTTGGTGGCTGGGCGGGAGTCACGAGCCGACGTACGTCGTATTCGTAGAGGACGATTCCGAAGTCTTCGACGATCCGGATGGGGGCGAACCGCAATTCGTTCCGGACAATGTGATTCAACTGCGGCCGCCAGAGCACCGGTCGCCGCACGTTGGCGCTCGCCTTCCGGGCTGATGTTTGTCACACCCGCCTGCTGAGATAGCGCTCGCAAGCACCCGATCTCGGAACCAGGAGACGACATGAGCCGCCGACGCACCGGACCGCAGGCAGCCGGGCCGATCTGCTTCGCGATCGCGCCGCGGGTAGGTCGCCGATGCGAAGCCACCGACGTCCATGCGGACCTGAGCGTGGCGTCCCGTGACGAACTTGCCGAGAGCGTATTGGAGGCAGCACAGACGTGGGAAGCGCTGATCGAGACCCGCAACAGGCTGGCATCGTGCGAGCGCGACCTCGACGATGTCATGCGGGCGAACGATCAGCTTGTCAACCGCATCAGGCGGCTGCGCGGCCAAGTTGTCGAGCAGCACCACGAGTGCCGCCGA
Source organism: Acidimicrobiales bacterium (assembly GCA_963663635.2). Taxonomy (GTDB): domain Bacteria; phylum Actinomycetota; class Acidimicrobiia; order Acidimicrobiales; family Poriferisodalaceae; genus Poriferisodalis. The sequence continues at coordinate 10,081 of CAXXMY010000003.1, read as the reverse complement.
ATGGGCGCCTTGCTTGCGGCCTCGAACACTGCGGCCGATTCAGCCGAACAGAACCGCGGGATCGCTGTCTACGCACTCGCATCGGTCCGGCGCGAACGAGATGAACTGGCCGCCGAGAACCGCCGGTTGCGCGCAGAGGCAATTGCGACCGTCCCGGAAGGTCACGACATCGGCACTGCGGGCAGCGAGGACCTGAAGCCGAGTCACACAGCCGAGACGGGCGACGCTGCCGAACTGCGAAAGCGTGTCGCGAATGCCGAACGGCGCACAGTGGCGGCTCTGCAACTTGTGCACAGCACTCCCGATGGCAACCGGGTTCGCAGTGTCGCCGCGGCTATCGAGGCCGCTCAACAACACCTGCCGACGCTCAGCATCCCCCAAGCCGTAGCCGAGAATGCTCGCAGCACGCTCGACCAGTCAGGGCGTCGCGCCGCCCGAGGCAAGGCGGTGATGCGCGTGTTGCTCGCCTTTCACGCGTATGCGCTTGACGCCCATCGTGAGGGCGACTTCAAGCACTGGTGTGAGCGCCGTGGCCATGAGTACGCATGCAGCGCGAACCGCGTGGCGATGGGCGAATCAGAGTCCGTGACCAACGGGGAGAGATTCTGCAGGTCTCGGCAGCTCCCGGTCGACCGAGTGCTCGATCCGTCTGGTGCACGGCTGATGCCAGCTCACGTCAAGATCGACCAAGGGCCGACGTCGCCACGGCTGCATTTCCTCGACGACACGCGAGGTGAGACCGGCAAGATCCACATCGGATGCATCGGCCCGCACCTGCCGACCGCCACCGATCCGACGTGAGCCATATGAGAATTGCCGCTTGCGGCAGCTCTGCGCGTGCTACACGAGAGCAGCCCGTCGAACGACGATCACGGCGGGAGTCCGCGAACGCGCCGGCATTCGCATCACAACGTTGTGACGCCATGCACGCGAGCCCATGCCGGGCCTCGAAAAGGGAGACAAGGATGGACCACTGCCAATCACGTGCGACGCCGGCGGCGGCGGCGCACGCACGCATCGGGGAGTGTGACTGATGGCTCGAAAGCGGCGAACCCCCCAGGGCCGAGTCACCCCCAAGGGCACCCGCCCCGAGGATGTGCCCCGGCGTCGGGAAATCGAATCCGCAACACAACTGCATCTGCGCATGCTCAGCGATGACGCTCTGCGTATCTCCGAAGAGTTGAGCGACATCGACGACGCCGATGTGCGTGTGTCTCGCTTGATCGGCTGTGGCATCGCCACGGACTGGTCTCGCGATGGCGTCAGCGCCGGGGCCGCATTGGCGCATGCGAGATCCAACCCAGGCCCAGCTGGCGCAGTCATCGCGGCGGCGCTCGCCTCCTACGGGCCGCACGGCATTCGGGACAAGGCTCGTGGCGTGCTCGATCGCCATGTCGCCGACGGGGTCGCGGTGCCTGAGTGGACGACGAAGCTGGGTATGGCTGAACCAGTGCGCGCCGTGAAGATCCGAGATGAATGGGACGAGCACTGGCAGCTGTTCATCGAGTACGCCCGGCCCGACGGATCGCGCCATGAGCTGTCGTTCGGCGTGCACCCGTTCTGCCTCGGCGTGCTCTACGGCTTCTCGATGCAGTCGGCGATCGCGGACAAAGACCGGAATCTTGAACCAGGTCATTTGCTGGAGGAGCTCAGCTTGGCGCATGCGAGGGCGATTCTCGAGCCCGGCCTCGAGCAATTCGACCAGGCGCTGCGGGATCTAGCGGCGAGCGAAGGATGGGATGGCGACTGGGACGATGGCGACTGGGACGATGCCGAAATGCGCTCGCTTGTCGGCCAGCGGATGCAACTGCTGCCGACCGGCGCTGAAGACGGTGATGTTGGCAGTGCCGATGCTGACCTCGATATCTCGGGTATCGTCGAATTCGCAGATCAGCCGCTTGCATTGGGCGAGCACGTACACGAACTCCGTGACCTCATGAGGTCCATGGCAACTTTCTCGCAGGTGTGCAGGGACCGCGACGTGTACCACTGGACGCCGCTGAGAGTCGAGACGTTCGTGGCACTGTGGCTGCCTTCGCATGGCTGGCTGTGTGACGAGTGCCAAGAGACGCATGAACACCCGCCCTACGAAGAGTGGTTCTCCACGGTCGAGTCGGCGCTTCCGCGCTGGTTGCGCTTTGTCGCGCAGCGCCACCACAGCAGCGAAGAGTGGCTCGAAGCAAATTTGGCTGCAGCCCGCTCGTCCCTGCGGATGATGCGGCTCCAAGCCACAGGATCTCTTGGGCGCCTCCGAGTTGGTGCTGGCGCAGCCGGTTGAGGAGACCCGCCCGAATTCAGCCGAATCTTGCCTCGGCCGCTTCCGCCGTCATCCCCAAGAGTTCGGCGATGCGTTCCCACGAGGACCCGGCTGATCGGGCATCGGCGACGAGTTCACGGATCCGGTCGTGATCGGGGTTCCCGGTGGCAGCAGCGCGCTGCGCCGCGCACAGCAGCCAATAGTCGGCTGCCGGGTACGCGGGATACTGGGACAGATCGACCGATTCGAAATAGTCGGCGAGAGCTTCGCTTTGGGCCAGTGTCTCTTCGACAGTCCACGTCCGGGTAGTCGATGTCATGGGAGTCGCTCCCGGTGCTTGTGGCGGGCAGCCATCGCATGGAACACGACATCGCAACGCACATCTGGATGGTACCGAACGCCGATCTCGAGTGGCGAACCGTCCCTTTGCGGACCCGTCAGCATGAAGGCGTCTCCATCGATGTAGTGAAGCCCGGTTGCGTTGCGGTAGGCGTGAAGGATGTCGGCAACAGGAACGCCGTGGCGACGGGCCGAGGCTGAGATTCGAACGCTGTGAGGAGGTGCGTCCACGAGTTCGGAACCGTACGCAGCCGGCACCGCACAGCAAAGCGAATTTCATGGCCAGCCCACGGCGGATTCCGTTTCGCACGCAGCGGTGACGCGCCGTCGTTGTTCTGCGTGAGCGCTGGCAGGTTCGCACCTGGAGGGCGCTGACAACTGGTGCGAACGAAACCGATTCTCCATCTCGCATTGAGACGGTGCGTGATGTCGCACCGCAGTGGAATGATTGGGCGGCGGCGTGGGTCGCCGGTCGTCAGGAGGAGCGCAACCGATGGTGATGGCGAACGCTGAGCGGGTATCGAAGGCGCTCGACCTGCTGGGCGACGGACTGCGGCCGAAGTGTGAGCAGACCTGGCAAGGGTTCTACGGCGACGACTGGCTGGCAGCACTCCGGCGCCAGATGCACGACCGCGACCAGAACTCGTCCACGACCGATGTTGCTTTCCTGCTTCGAGGCATGAAGGCCACCTGGAACGAGATATTTGGGCACGGCTTCTCGCCGTCGATCCGTTCGCTGGTGTTCGAAGTGGCCGACGCCCGCAACGCCTGGGCACACAGGCAGCAGTTCACGACCGACGACACGGCGCGGGCCCTCGACTCCATGGAGCGATTGCTTGAGGCGTTCGGAAACAGTGACGAGCGGCAGAAGATTCGTGGGCTGCGTCGCGACCTCATGCGGCAGATGTTCGACGAGGAATCACGAGCCGAGCGGCGCCGAACTGCAGCGAAGCCCACCGAAGGGCAGCCGCTGGCCGGCCTGACGCCGTGGCGAGAGATCATTACGCCTCACGCCGATGTGGCGGCGGGTCGTTTCAATCAGACGGAGTTCGCTGCCGATCTGTACGAGGTATCGCAGGGACGCGCCGACGACGAGTACCAAGACCCTGAGGATTTCTTCGCCCGGACGTACCTCACTGCTGGGCTTTGGGACTTGCTGGTCGGGGCGACCCGTCGACTCTCCGGCGGCGATGGCGACCCGGTCATCGAATTGCAAACCAACTTCGGCGGCGGCAAGACCCACAGCATGATCGCGCTGTACCACCTGGCTTCCGGCATTCCTGCGACGAGGCTGCCGGGCGTCTCGGAGATGCTGGCCGAAGCCGAGCTCGAGCTGCCCGCCCAGGTCAACCGGGCCGTGCTCGTGGGACAGGTCATGTCGGTGTCCCAGCCCAGGCAGGTCAGCCCAACAACGGCGTTGAACACGATGTGGGGGCACCTCGCCTACCAGCTGGGAGGGCAGGAGGGCTACGAACTGGTCCGTACTGATGACGAGGCCGGCACCAACCCGGGCGAGTCGCTGCGTGAGCTGTTTCGGCGCTATGGCCCTGCGGTCGTGCTCATCGATGAGTGGGTGGCGTATGCGCGTCAGCTGCCCGACGCCGGGCCCGAGGGTCGCAGGGTTGCGGCGGGCGACTTCGACACGCAGTTCACCTTCGCCCAGGCCCTGACCGAGGCAGCGGCGGCAGCGAACAACGTCGTGGTGCTCATCACGATCCCGGCATCTGACATCGAGACTGGCGGGCCGCGAGGACTCACGGCGCTGGAACGCCTGAAGAACGTCGTAGCCCGCACTGCGACTCAGTGGCAGCCGGCTACCGCAGACGAGTCGTTCGAGATCGTGCGACGGCGGCTCTTTGACCCCATCGCTCCCGAGAAAGCACGGGTGCGCGACGGTGTCATCCGCGCTTTCAGCGAGATGTACCGCGATGCGGCCGGCGATTTTCCCTCTGGCACCGGCGAGGCTGATTACCGGCGGCGGATGGAGCTGTCGTACCCGATTCACCCTGAGCTGTTCGACCGGCTCTTCGAGGACTGGTCGGCGCTCGACAAGTTCCAGCGCACCCGTGGCGTGCTGCGGCTCATGGCCACCGCCATCTCTCAGCTGTGGCAGCGCGGCGATCAATCGCTGTTGATCATGCCCGGCAATCTGCCCATGGACTCAGGCACGGTGGCCAGCGAGCTGAAGAAGTACCTCGAGGAGGGCTGGGATCCGGTCATCAAGTCCGACGTGGACGGCCCCAACGCGTTGCCGCTTCGCATCGACAGCGACTTCCCCCACTTCGGCCGGCTGTCTGCGACCCGCCGTGCGGCCCGCACTGTGTACATGGGCTCAGCCCCCCGTCCCGAGGGCAAGAAGGGCGTGGACGTCAAGTCGGTCGTATTGGGGTGCGTGCAGCCGGGCGAGCCTGTGGCGCAGTTTGCCGACGCGCTGCGGCGCCTGTCGGACCGGGCCACGCACCTTTACCTCGATGGCGCGCAGTACTGGTACTCGCTGGTCCCCAACGTCACACGCATCGCGGGGGATCGAGCGGCCTCGAACTTCAGCGGCCTTGACGCTGACGACGAGGTGCGGACCCGGATTGCCGGCCAGCGAAACCGTGGCGATTTCGTTGCGATGCATCCGTTCGCAGCGGGACCGGGCGATGTGCCCGACAACGACGACGGTACGCACCTGGTCGTATTGGCGCCCGATGCGACTCACTCTGTGGGCGATGAGAACTCGCCCGCGGTGAAGCTGGCGGCGCGCATTCTTGCCCAGCGCGACGCAGGTCCGAGACTGAACCAGAACCTGCTGGTGTTCGTGGCGGCCGCGGCGAACCGGCTGGCTGAGGTGCGCGCGGCTGCCCGCTCGTTCTTGGCGTGGCAGTCGATCGTCGACGACCACGAATCGCTGGACCTCACAGCGCAGCAGAAGCGCCAAGCCGACAGCAAAGTCGCAGATGCCTCGAAACAGGTTGACAGCCTGATCGCCGAGACATTCACCCAGGTGCTCGTTCCGTCCCGCGCGCCAGGTACGGCTGACATCGTCTGGCAGACAACGAAGGCATCCACCGCCGGTGACCTCGGCGAACGGGTCAGCCGCAAGCTCGCCAGCGAGGAGAAGCTGATTGCGCGCTACGCCGGGGTGCGCGTCCGCATGGACATCGAACGTGCTGGCTTGTGGTCTGAGCGAGATGACATCGCTGTCGGGGAACTGTGGGACGCCTATGCGCGTTTCCCGTACATGCCCCGCTTGACGTCTCGGGACGTCCTTGAGCGCGCTGTCAGCGACGGCGCCGCCAATCTCAACTGGCAACAAGAGACGTTCGCCTACGCCGAGGCGCACGACGGCAACAGCTGGGTCGATGTCCGCACCGCTGAGCACGTTGATCCGACAGTCGGTGGCCTGATCATCCATCCCGACTATGTGCCGCAGGTCGTGGAACTCGAGGCACAGGCGATCAGGGCGAATATCGGACTAAGAGGCCGCGCGGATTGGCCATCCACGGGTTGGCTGGTTCCCCGGTGTATTGGTCGGGTTGTCCTGAACAAGACAACCCGTGGAGGCCGATTTCGTCATGCGCGCTTTGGAGCCTGAGGTGGTGGATGTGATCTGGGCGGCGGTGGAGCCGATGCTGCCGGCGCGGCCGGTTCGTGACCCTGGCAGGGGGCATCGGCCCCGGATACCGGACCGGCTGTGCTTTTGGGGGATCCTGGTGCGGCTGGCGACGGGCTGCTCATGGCAGTGCAGCGGAGGCGCTGCTGGGATGGCAGGTGTCGGACACGACGCTGCGGTCCCGCCGCGACGAGTGGGTCGCTGCTGGGGTGTTCGAGCTGATCGCGGCCGAAGCGATCGCCGCCTATGACCGGATCGTGGGACTCGATCTCGATGACGTGTGCGTCGACGGGTCCACCCACAAAGCTCCCTGCGGCGGCGAAGGAACCGGCAAAAGCCCCGTTGACCGGCGCAAATCAGGCTGGAAGTGGTCAATCGCGATCGACGGGGCGGGGATCCCGGTCGCGTGGGCTGCCGCCGGCGCGAACCGCAACGACATCATGCTGTTCGACCCCACCATTGCCGAGATCGAACGACAAGGCCTCCATCACGACACCGAGACCTTGCACCTCGACCGCGGATACTGGGGCGCCCGCGTCGACCGGTCAGCCGCCGCTGCGGGCATCACCGACCTGGTGCGGCCCCCCAAACGCAAACCCGGCCACGACGGCCCCGCCGAACCGGCCCCAGCGCCGCTGGGGCTGCGCTGGCGCGTCGAGCGAACCAACTCATGGCTGTCCAACTACGGGCAGCTGCGACGAAACACCGACCGAAAACCCGAGCACCGCCTCGCCCAGCTCGCCCTCGCCGTCACCCTCATCATCGCCATCAAACTCATCGACCACCGCAACCGCTGGCAACCCCACAACCGCCCAATCCGCTAACGCTCTTAGCCTGAATCCACCGATTGGCCTTTGGTGGGCGCGGGGTTCGCGGGTTGGGGTCGCGTCGGGTTGTTGGGGGTGTGGTTTGGTGTGTTTGGGCGTGTTGGGCTAGGGGTGCGGGTGCGGTTCGGGGTTGTGTCGACGCTGGGTTTGTGTGGGGGCGCCGGTTCCGGGCTGTGCCGTTTAGCCGGAGGGTCCGGGCAGAGCCCTGAGGGCGCTGAGTGTGGCTGTGAATTGTGTTTCCCAGGGCCAGCGGGCGGGGTATCGCAGGGTGGGTGTGCCGGAGCGGTTGACGAGCACGGCGGCGAGGGCGACGAGTCGGGTGCGGCGGGAGCGGTTCGTGGCCGGCGGCGCGCCGGCGAGTGCGTGTCGGTCCAGTGGCCGATGTTGTGGGCGAGCACGGCGCAGGCGAGCGGTGCGCAGTTCGCGCCGTAGTGGCCTGAGGGGACGTGCTCGAGTCCGGTGCCTTCTTTGAGGTCGCGGATGGCGAGCTCGACGACGGCGTGGGCGCGGTGGAACTCGTCCGCGGCGGCGGTGTCGTGTTCGGTGTTGGCGTTGAATGCGTGGTGTCGCCAGTCGGGCCACAGTCGTTGCTGTGCGGTGTCGGCGAGGCGGGTGCGGCGCACGACGAGGCGGACGGTGCGCTTGGCTTTGCCGCGGCCGGTGGTGTATTGGGTCTCGGCGACTTGGGCGTGGCCGTCTGTTGGTGTAGTCGATGTCGGTCCATGCGGTGCTGGGGATTGCTTGGATCGCTGCGCGAACAGCGGATCTGAGGGTGACGGTGATCGACCATTTGATGTCGTGGGCGTCGAGACGGTCGATCAGTTTGCGGGACCAGAATCCCGAGTCGGCGCGCACCGTGGTCGGCCCGGCAGCCCCGGCGCGTCGCAGGTTCGCGACGAGCTCGTCGACGAAGCGCACCACGCCTCGCGAGGACCCCGCGGACCCTTTGCGCATGCGGGCGCCGAGCACCTCGCCGGTGTCGGCGCGTGCAGCGAGCAGCGGGTGACAGCCGAGCTCTTTGGTGTAGGCCGTACGCGGCGCCTTGTTTTTGTTTGCCGTGGACCTCGCAGATCGTGGAGCCCGGATCGACCACCAGCGGCTCGTCGCCCGGGCCGGCGCCCAGCCCCCAGGCGCGCGCCAAGCGTGCGCGACAGCACCGCTTCGAGCTGGCGGACATGACCGAACGTGAACGTCCGCAAGCAACGTCCCGACCGTCGAGGGCGCCATCGGGCGTGAATCCCAGCACCCTCCCGGTGCGTCCGGCGCGCAGCATCCCGACATGATCGATATGAGTGGCCGCCTGCGAGCATCGCGGCGACCACGGTGCAGATCTTGGGGCCCGGGTTCGCGGAACCGGTGCGCACCCACCGCTCGATCAGCGCCAACAGACCCAGACGGGCCATCAGCGTTCCCGCCAGGATCAGGCCCGCGTTGGCCACCAAGCCCTCATGATCGAACGTCGTTGCGAACCGGTCCAGCCTGCGCGAAGATCCAGACACAAAAAGTGCCTCCTGTTTTTGAGACGAACGTGACTACTGACATCACAATCGTCGCAGATCAGGAGGCCTTTTTCGCGGACGCGGCAACCCACACACACCCACCACACCGGTGGATCCAGGCTAAGAGGCCGCGCGGATTGGCCATCCACGGGTTGGCTGGTTCCCCGGTGTATTGGTCGGGTTGTCCTGAACAAGACAACCCGTGGAGGCCGATTTCGTCATGCGCGCTTTGGAGCCTGAGGTGGTGGATGTGATCTGGGCGGCGGTGGAGCCGATGCTGCCGGCGCGGCCGGTTCGTGACCCTGGCAGGGGGCATCGGCCCCGGATACCGGACCGGCTGTGCTTTTGGGGGATCCTGGTGCGGCTGGCGACGGGCTGCTCATGGCAGTGCGCGGAGGCGCTGCTGGGATGGCAGGTGTCGGACACGACGCTGCGGTCCCGCCGCGACGAGTGGGTCGCTGCTGGGGTGTTCGAGCTGATCGCGGCCGAAGCGATCGCCGCCTATGACCGGATCGTGGGACTCGATCTCGATGACGTGTGCGTCGACGGGTCCACCCACAAAGCTCCCTGCGGCGGCGAAGGAACCGGCAAAAGCCCCGTTGACCGGCGCAAATCAGGCTGGAAGTGGTCAATCGCGATCGACGGGGCCCGGATCCCGGTCGCGTGGGCTGCCGCCGGCGCGAACCGCAACGACATCATGCTGTTCGACCCCACCATTGCCGAGATCGAACGACAAGGCCTCCATCACGACACCGAGACCTTGCACCTCGACCGCGGATACTGGGGCGCCCGCGTCGACCGGTCAGCCGCCGCTGCGGGCATCACCGACCTGGTGCGGCCCCCCAAACGCAAACCCGGCCACGACGGCCCCGCCGAACCGGCCCCAGCGCCGCTGGGGCTGCGCTGGCGCGTCGAGCGAACCAACTCATGGCTGTCCAACTACGGCCAGCTGCGACGAAACACCGACCGAAAACCCGAGCACCGCCTCGCCCAGCTCGCCCTCGCCGTCACCCTCATCATCGCCATCAAACTCATCGACCACCGCAACCGCTGGCAACCCCACAACCGCCCAATCCGCTAACGCTCTAAGCCTGAATCCACCGATTGGTGGGTGTGTGGGGGTTGCCGCGTCCGCGAAAAAGGCCTCCTGATCTGCGACGATTGTGATGTTGATAGCCACATTCGTCTCAAAAACAGGAGGCACTTTTTGTGTCTGCATCATCGCGCAGTCCAGACCGGTTCGCAACGACCTTTGATCATGAGGGCCTGGTGGCCAACGCGGGCCTGATCCTGGCGGGCACGCTGATGGCCCGTTTGGGTGTTTCGGCGCTGATCGAGCGGTGGGTGCGCACGGGCTCCGCGAACCCGGGCCCCAAGATCCTCACGGTGGTCGCCGCGATGCTCGCGGGCGGCACTCACATCGATCACGTCGAGATGCTGCGCGCCGGGCGCACCGGTCGGGTGCTGGGATTCAAGCCGGCGGCGCCCTCGACGGTCGGGACGTTCCTGCGGACGTTCACGTTCGGTCACGTCCGCCAGCTCGAAGCGGTGCTGTCGCGCA
>CAXXMY010000002.1:0-181462 GCA_963663635.2 Acidimicrobiales bacterium | reverse complement strand
CGTGGTGAGCGCGATCACCGAGGACAGTTCCTCATTGGTGGAGCGCATCTCGGGATGCAGCGCCCACACAGCAGTGTTCGCTGCGTCGAACGCTGCTGCCATCTCGCCGGTGCTGGCGATGCGTTCGGGCAGGGCGTCGGTGGCGGCTTGTGCGGCCTCGTCGCCGAAGGGGTGTCCGCCGAGCCCGTCAGCGACGGCCATGACCCAGGATCCGTCGGGCTGCGCGACTGCTGTGACGCGGTCTTCTTGGGTGCGCCGAGGGCCGATGTCGCTGCGTGTCGCGATGTCCGTGATGATGTTCGCATGCATGGCTGATGACCGTTCTGGAGTGCTGCTGCGACCGTACCGAGGGGGTGTGACACACAAGAAGTGGGTTTCGTGGCGTCTCGGCATCCGCTGGGGTCTTGCGCGCCGCCGCGCGCATCGCCAAGATGTCCGTTCAGCGGCGAAGCCAGTCTGAGCGGACGATTCCTGCTCGGTCGCAGCGAAGGTGTGCAGCGCATGGGTGTCAACGGAGCAGGGTCAGCTGCCTATTCCGCCGGGGCGTTCGCTCGCCGATCCGGCACGTCAAGCGGACCCGACGACGAGGGACGGTCTTCGTTCGCGAGGGACCGTGATCGGCTGATCTACTGCGACGCTTTCCGGAGCCTGGCCGGCAAGAGCCAGGTGGTTGCCAGCACCGAGACAGGCGAGTTCCACAATCGCCTGACCCACAGCTTGAAGGTCGCGCAGCTCGGCCGGCGCCTCGCGGAGCGTCTGCGGGCACGTCACGTCCCACAGTCCGTCGATCATGGCCGTGCTAGTGCTCCGGATCCGGATTTGGTCGAGTTCGCCTGCTTGGCGCACGACCTCGGGCATCCCCCGTTCGGGCACAACGGCGAGCGGGTGCTCAACGAGTGCGTGGATGAGCTGGTCTGCGCCGCGCTCGGTGTGAATGCCGACGAAGGCGCAGGTGTTGCGGGACCGGGCTCGGTCTCATCCTCGCGGAATGCGGGCAGCGTCGTCGGCAAGTCGGCTCTTGAGGCTGCAGCGGTGGTCAGCGGTTTCGAGGGCAACCCGCAGTCGTTCAGGATCGTGACCCGGCTCGCGCAGAAGCGTCTCGGCGTCGAGGAGACCGGCGGCGACACGGCGTCGGAGCTCTGGATCGGTCTCGATCTGTGCGCGGCATCGATGGACGCGATCAGCAAGTACCCGTGGAGCCGAAGCCGGTTCGCTGCGCAGAAATGGGGCGCGTACGGCGCTGATGTTGAGGACGGCAGCGACATTGCTGCGCTGAGATGGGCACGGAAACAGACCGGAGCGGAGATCGGCGCCGACGCGTCCCGGAGCTTCGAGTGTCAGCTCATGGACTGGTGCGACGATGTCACCTACTCGGTGCACGACGTCGACGACTTCTACCGAGCCGGGATGATTCCGCTGCACCTGCTCTTCGGCGGAGCAACACACCCCGGGGGTGCGCGAGGCACCGAACCCGAATGGGAGAAATTCCGCCAGCTGGTCGCCGTTAGGTGGGGCAGTCGAGACGGATATGACCACATGAGCGAATCGGAGGTCCATCTGGGCATCGACGCTGTGCGCGCCCGCTTGGCCGAGCGCGCGACAGGCCTGGCCGTCGCGGGTCCGTACGCCGACACAGCACAAGACCGTCGAATGTCTCAAGCCAGGACGAGCCAGCTCATCGAGCGCTTCGTTCAGCACGTCGACGTGAGTTCGGGAGGCGCGCCGATGCTTCACTTAGGCGAGCTGGCGCTTGACCCCAGCGAGGAAGTTTGCAGACAGCTGCGCGACGAGTGCGAGCTGCTGAAGGAGCTACTGCGCGTCTACGTGATCGAGTCGCCCAGTCTCGTCACTCAAAGAGCAGGCCAGCGGCGCATCATCAAAGATCTGGTGAGCATCTGCCATGACGACACCCAGCTCCTGCCGGCCTTCTACCGCCAAGTCATCGACCAGAGCGGCAGCGGCCTCCAGGACCCGGCTCTCGCACGGATCCGCACGGCAGCCGACTACGTCGCATCGCTCACCGAGTCCCGGGCCCTGTCATTGCACAAGCGGCTCACCGGTGCGGAGCTCGGCGGATTCCGAGACTACTTCTAGCCTTCGCGGCGTTGCCGCTCCGATGCCGAACTCCCGCGTCCAGCTGAGGCGCTGACCGAACACCTTGCAGAAGCCTCACGGTTGGGAGAGCTCTTGTTGGATGGCGGGCACCAGGCTGGCGAAGCGGCGACCGAGGATCCGGACAGTCTCCGCTGGGGAGAACGTGCACAAGAACGCAAATGTGCTCCCCTCGTACAGGGCCCATTTTTGAGCGAGAATGGGATTCTCGTATGACAGCACCGCTTCCAGCGCCTCCGCTGCTGCGCGGCGGATCTCCGGGTCGCTGTTGGCGAGCGAGTCAACGGCCCACGAGCCGACTTGGTAGTTCACGGCTCTGTGGTTTCTTCGGTTCGGTTCGGGCCGTGCCAGCGAGTCGGACTGGCCTTGGTGCATGAGCGTCACGCCCTCGCGGGCGTAGATATAGGGAGGGCTCGCGTCAGCCAGCAGCTTCCGCCACAACGCGCCTTCAGGTGTGTCGGGTCCGGGCACCTCAAACTCAAGCGTCTCGGTGTCTTCGTGCTGGGAGCTGTTCCCGCTCATCGTTTTCCTCCTTCGATGTTGTCGTTACGAGATCGCTCATGTCATGTAGGACACGTGCAGCTCGGGATCGGCGGTGAGCCACGCGAGGTAGTGGCGGCGCCCGTCATTGGCGAGCCCGACTGATTCGGTAGCTGCACTGATCCGTTCGCGGTGGGAGCGGTGCCAGTGGCCGCGGATCACTAGACGCGGCTGTGCGCGGTCGACAGCTTCGGCGAGCAGCAGGCGCATCTGGTTGATCGCCTGCCATGTTTCCAAGGGAATGCCGCGCATGCCTCCTTTGAGATTCCTGACTTGTGCGGGGGCGTCGTGGGTGAACAGAACGTCGAGGGTTCCGCCAAGCTCCGAGTCGACGTTGGCGAGGAACCGATTCAGATCGTCTCGGGTAGCTGCTTCTCGAGGCCAGCGCCAGCCGCGCACGGCGGGATTGCGGCGGTCCGGTGACACCGCTCCGCCGAACGCGACGCATCGCAGGCCGTCCCAGTTCCAGACACTGCCGCGCCACGCCCACCACAGCGACCCGCCGAGGTGAAGCGGTCGGCGCGTCGCGATCACGGCTTGCTTGGAGCGATGCAGGGCTCCGTGACGATCCGAGAGCCAGAAGTCGCCGACCTGCACGATCGCTCCGACATCGAGATCGACGGCGAGGTCGATCGCCGTGGTCAGATGCGCCTTGGTGCCATGAATGTCCCCCACGACAAGCACCTCCTGGACACGCTCAGATGACAGCTCCGTCACGTCGTCCCAGCTTTGCTGGGTCGTGAACTCATACGGATTCCATTCGAACATGACGTGTCCTCTGGGAAGCCCAGGCACACATGGCGCCCAGGATCTTCCGAACAAGACCGCAGTGTCGCGGCCGTTTCGGCAACGTAGATGGGGGGTGTGACACAAGAGGAACGGATTTCGTGGTGCGCGCCGCTGTGGCAACCAACCCCACCGCACCTCCTGATGTGCGGGCGGACTTGGCGAGCGACCCGGCAACGGTCGTCCGACGCGCGCTCGCGGTTGGCCATCGAGCCGCTGCCCTCCTGTGCGTCGGTGGGCCATGAACGGCAATCAGGTGGCGATCCCGTCGGCAGAGTGCAGACTGTCCGCACTCCAGCGCGACGCGGAGACGACCGCTGCGCGGCACCCGGTGTGTTGCCTCGCTGTCTCGGAGGCGGCAACCGCATGAAAGCAATCAGCCCATGCGAGTCGGAGTTGGCGGACTATGTGCCGGCAATGCGCGCCAATGACGACGAGACTCGGCTGCGTTTGCTGCTGCACGACTTCGGCATGGTCTGGCATAGCGCGCACCTGCATCGACGGCGATCGCTCGTCGCAGCGGAACCGGAGAGCATCGATGATCGGTGGGACGCGTTCTGCGCTGCGTACGCGGAGCATCTTTGCACCGAGCACAAGCTTGCCGTTCCGGCTTGGACACAGAAGCCGGGCCGCTACCTGGGCAGCTTCTGGTTCGCGGGCGGGTGCTTCGCGTTCGACCGCGCTCGGACCGTCATGACTACCCCCCAGTTATTTCGCGCTCACGGCATCTGGTTTCCCCGTGACGAACTCACAGTCGTCTGAGGCGGCATCATGGTGATGCTGCTCGACGCGACGGACATCCGCTCCGCCCTCGAAGACCTCGCCGAGCGCATCGCACGGCACGGCAGCAGCGCCCAGCTGTATGTGGTGGGAGGCGCCGCGATGGTCCTCGCGCACGGCGCGGACCACGCCACTCGCGCCATCGACGTCGCCATCGTCGATGGCTACGAGATCGTGACTGAGCAGGCGGCGTGCATCGCCCGCGAACGCGGCTGGCCGACGACATGGCTCAACGAACAAGCGACGCCCTACATGCCGCCACCTGAGCTTCGACAGGGCAAGGTCGTGCTCGAACACCCGGGGCTCGTGGTGACAGCGGCCAGCGCCCAGCACATGCTCGCGATGAAGGCCCGCGCCGCGCGGCGAACCGACATCAGCGACGTCCGCCGGCTCGTGGAGCTCACCGGCATCCGCGCCGTCGAAGAGATCGACGAGCTCGTGCGATCGGTCTTCCCTGAGGATTGTTTAGGCCCGCGCCAGCGCGACTGGCTTCGCGAAGTCATCAACGCCGCAGCCTGTACCGCTGAGCACTGAAGCGCCGCTCGCGGATCCCGGCCGAATCGGATTCCCTCAGCGGCCGAGGTGGCGTGTCACAGCCCAGTGTGACGATGACAGCCATGACCGCGACCGACGAGCTGCCGCCACCCGTACGTCCTCCGGGAACAGCAGCGCGTCCGAAGGAGGATCTCCGACTCCGGTTGGCAGCGGACGGATTCGGTGTTGAGCTCCACTGCCGCGACGGTGGCTGGGCCGTGTTCGACGAGGACTCGGTTGCAGCCGAGTTGGCGCTGCTGGAGAAGCTGGGTCGTCCCAGCGAGACACTGGAACGCGCCCGCGGCGTGGCCGCGGCACTAAACGCAGGTCTCATCAGCCCGGACGACACCGGTACTTGGACGCGCCGCCTAGCAGTGCTCCCCGCCAGACGGTCTCACCGATACAGCAAGCTGCGGCGCAACGAGCGGGATGCGCTGACTGTGATGTGCGCGCAATTGGGCAGCGACGCCGCTTGGGAGTTCTTGGCTTGGGTGCTTGCCAAGCGGCTCGAGCCGTCGCTGCGACGCACCCCGTGGATGCCGCCGGGTCGACACAGCTGGACAGTCGATACCCATTGGGAGTTTGACGAGACGCTCGTGCAACGTCTCGGTACTGGGTTCTTCGATGCCATGGCAGCTCACCCCGACGTGCGATTTAGGGATCTCGCTGTCGCGACGGATCCTGAAGCCAGCCCGGACCTCGTAGAGGAACTGATCGATCACCGTGACCAGACGATCCGCGATCTGGTGGCGGTGAATCCTTCCACGCCGCTCGAGGCACTGGAGTACCTCAGCTGCAGGAAACGCCCGTTCTGCCTTGACGAGATTCGTGTGCGGCTAAGGGTGCTGCAGAACCCATCCACTCCGGCGGGTGTCGTGGATGCAGCCGCAACCGCCCCGGTTGATGATGACTACATCGACCAGCCATGGCCCAACGGTTCAACGGCGGCAATCCAGAAAATCTGGGCTGTCCGGCACCCCTGTGCCCCCAGGCGGCTTCTGCGTGATCTGGCATCGCGCGGCGACTCGAGAGTTCGGGTCGTCATCGGGCAGTTGACTCGGTCGCCGGCGCGAGTGCTCGAAGCACTCGCCCACGACCTCACAACGGAGGTCCGCGCTGCCGTAGCTGGCAATCCTTCGACGCCTGCGCCGCTGCTCGACTCCCTTGGCGGGGATGCTCACCGGGCGGTGCGCGCCGCGGTCGCCACGAACCCTCGGACAGGGCCGTCGCTGCTGGAACGCCTCGCAGTTGACGCCGTCCCGGAAGTACGACGCGCTGCAGCCGCTGCGTGTATGGGTGCGACCTCGATTCCGACAGGCGCTCGCGGAGAGACACCATGAGCGCCGCATCCTGGTTGCCGCTCACAGCGCAGGAGATGCTGCGCACCGCGATCGAGATCCATCACCTTGAGACAACAGAAGAAGCGACCGAATTGCTGCTCGCAGACCTGCAGGCGCTGGTGCTGCCGCCGCGCGCCGATCAGCAGCTCGCGTGGCTGCACGACGAGCTGCTCGATCCTGCGCCGTCGGAGCACAGCGACGATCGAATCAGCTGAGCGCAGCTGCGGCGCGTTCGCGCCTGGCGCGCTTGCGGGCGGCTCGTTTGTTGTCTGCCTCACGCGTAAGGCGCCGTGGGGGCCGTTCTTGGCCGAAGCCCAGTGCCGAGCATGCTCGCTTGTGCACAGAGCCAGGACAGCTGTGATTGCCCACCAAGGTGTGGAGCAGGTCTTCATCGCTTCGATCGATGCCGTCCTCGGAGAGTCGTTCGAACACATCGGGAGGCGTGTTCGGATGCGCCGCAGCACAGAGTCTCATCTCCACATCAGGGTCTTCGGCGAGTCGGCGGAGCAGATCAGAGGGGGTGTCATCGCGCCAGCGCGCCGCCGCAGCGCGCGCATCGTCGCCTGTGTCAAACAGGCGCCGCTGCTCGATGTCGGCGATGTCCGGCGTTGTGTGAGGGTTTGACACAGCTACAGCGACGACATAGCTGTCGTTGTCGAGCGCGAGCCGGTCCAAGACTCGGGTCGGGGTCGAGTGGTTGGCAGCAACGCAGGTACGGACCCTTCGCACCCTGTCGTCGGCGAGACGCTCCAGCACTTCGGCGGGTGTTGCGGGGTTGGCAGCAGCAGCGACGCGCACCTCACGGCGCCGATCCTGACCGAGCACGGCCAACAGATCGCCGGGGGATTGCAGGTTTGCGGCGACTTCGGCACGCACCTCGTGGTCAGCGTCCTCGGCCAAGAGGCGGAGTACTCGCTGAGACGTCCGTGAGTGGCCGGCGACGAACTTGCGTGTCACGGTGTCTTCACGGGCTGAAGTGAGCGGCCCGATGGCCGCCTCGGTCAGCAGCCCACTGGGAGCCTGTGGGTGCAGCACCGCCCATTGGATGTAGGCGCGAATGGTCGGCTCGTAGTCCATGTAGGGCTCTTTGCCCAATTCGTGGCGCGCGATCTCCTTGAGCAGTTTTGGCGGCGTCTTGGAGTTCTGCAGTACGCGCAAGCACAGTCGCTGCGGGCTGCTGGGAGCTTCTCCGTCGGCGCTCAGGACCTCCAGCGTCTCAGCAGGCGTTGCAGGATTCACTGCGACCAGATCGCGTATCTCGATGTGTCTCGAGAACGCAATCTCTGCCAGGCGTGCTGGATCGGCCTTGGGATCGGTGGCGACAGCGAGCTGTGCGAAGCGCTCGTCAGGGTGTGCAGCCATGTGTTCCCAGAATTCGTCGTCGAGCCAGCAGGCGAAGTTGGAGTTGAATTCCCACTGCTGGTGCGGCAGCTCCCAACCGAACCAGCCGGGCAGGACCCATGAGGTACGTCGCAGCGACGGTTCGAGGCGTTTGGGCAGCATCCACAGCAGCCACCGCCACGCGCCCTCGGTGCGCAAGTGGGCGCACGCTTGCGTCAGGGCGATGCGCTGCTCATTGTCGAGGCGGCCGAAGTGCTGGGGGCGGAGATCGTCGAGTGTCGAGAGCTGTCTGTTGAGTGTCCTGGCCTCGTCGGGGTAGATCAGGCACGCGTTCAGCGCACTGCTGATCCCCCGTGCGCGTTCGACTCCCCGTGATGCGGACCCGAGGTTGTGGATCATGGTTTGCTCCGCGTGAAGGCTTGCCTCGTCACGGACGATCCAGCGGCCCTGGACACATTCGAGGACGACCGGGGTGGCGTCGCAGATGAGTCGAATCGGTGACTCGGTCGTCGCTTCGCGTCCGCGGCGGCGGGTTTCTGATCGGGAGTTGGCTGTGGTTGTCATGGCTGAGACGATCGCGCAGGGCTGTGACACGGCCCGATATGGGAGCCGCGACGGTGAGCGGTTGTTGTCGTCTGGCTCTGCGTTCATCGGCGTTGCACGGCAACCGAGTCGGGCGTGCTGAGGTTTGCCTCCGCAGCGGCACGGACGGACGGGACGCGGTCAGCGGCGAGTCGCTCCAGCGCATCGGGCGGTGTATCGGGGTGCCGCGCCGCAGCAGCACGCGCTTGACGGTTGCGGTCCTCGGCAAGCGTCTCGAGCAGTTGCGATGTCACTTTGGGGTTGCGGGCGAGACTGGCTCGCACGCCCGGATCGAGATCGTCGGCCATTTCCTCGAGCAGGCACATGTCCGTGTTCGGATTGCGGGCGATCGACTGGCGGACTGGCCGCAGCGAACGCGAGGAACCGGCGAATTCGTCAGCGATTCTCCAGAGCACGCTGCTGGGGCAATTCGGGCTGGCCGCAACCCAGCTGAATGTCCGAAGTGTCAACGACTCCCACAATTCGGCGTCGCTGGCGCGACGCGTGTCGCATCCGAAATCGGTGATCGCTGCGAGCATCTCGGGGGGCATCGCCGGGTTCTGCAACGCCCGAAGGAAGGTCTCCAAATGCCACAAAGGGTGATGCTGCCATCCTGCGGTGATCTCTTCGATCACCGATTCTGGAGTGGCCGGGTGCACCGCCACCAGGTCAAGGATCGCTAGATGCCGCGACTGTGCCGCGAGCCGCGCGAGGCACTCCGGGTCCGCGCCGGGATCGACCGCGACTGCCAGCTGTGCGACGCGTTCGTCACGGTGCGCTGCGATCGGTTCCCAGAACTCGTCCCCGAGTTCCTCGACAAAGCTGTCATCGAATTCCCAACACTTGTCCCGATGCGGCCACGCGAGCCACCCAGGCACGACCCAGACGTCGGGCACATCGCGGCCAGTGACCCCCAAGTGAGGTTCAAGCCGTTTGGACAGCATCCACAGCAGCCACTGCCATTCCGCTTCGCAGCGCACAGACGCACACGCTCGGGTGACGGCAATCCGATTGCGGGCACTGACCTGAGCAAAATTGGCGGGATATGCACGGTCCAGCCTGCGCAACTGGCGATTGAGCGATTTCGCTTCTTCCCATTCGAGGCCGTGGTTGAGCGCGCTGCACACCTCTCGGATGCGCTGCAGCGTCCGCCGCTGGTCGCCGAGACAGTCCAGCAGCGACAGCTCTGCTTCTAGCGTGCCTTCATCGGCGACGGACCAGCGGCCGTGATGCTGTTCAATTCGTACGGGCAGGCCGTCGCACACCAGCCGGAGTCTCGGTCGCCGATGCGCTGCATCAATTCGGCTGTCAGGGCGTGTCATGTGATCTGTATGTGCCGTCATGGACGCGACGATCGCAAGGGGGTGTGACAGTCATGATGGGAGGGTCAGCGGTCGGGCCTGGGTTTGACTCGGGGTGTGACGGGCCTTGTGCCTTGTTCGTGATCTGTCGGGTTGGTGTCCCGGCTGCTGGCGCGCACCGACCGGTCGGGCGGACGTGACCTCATAGGAGCCTTGGAGACCACCGTGGCTGTCCTGTTTGCCGTCCCGGCCGGCGGTGCCTAGCTCACTACTGGCAAGAAAGGCAGGGTTCATCATGGCTGATGAGGCAGTCGGCGTCTACGGGGGCGTCGACACGCACAACGAGGTCCACGTCGCTGCGGCGGCCGACCAGGCGGGCCGGGTGCTCGCCGCGGCGTCGTTCGGGGCGGACCCGGCGGGGTATCGCCGGCTCGCAGAGTGGCTGGGGTCGTTCGGGCCTGTGGTGCGCGTCGGCGTGGAGGGCGCCGGCTCTTATGGGGCGGGGCTGACGCGCCATCTGGTCGGCTCGGGTGTCGAGGTGGTGGAGGTGAACCGGCCGAACCGTCAGATGCGTCGCCGCCGCGGCAAGTCCGACGCCGTCGACGCCGAGGCCGCGGCACGCGCCGCGCTCAGCGGCGAGGCGGCCATGGCTCCCAAGGGCAGCGACGGGATCGTGGAGTCGATCCGGGCGATCCGGGTCGTGTTGTGCTCGACGCGTGCGCATCGCACCCGCATCTCCAATCAGATCCGCGATCTCGTCGTCACCGCTCCCGACCGGCTGCGCTGCGCCCTGGAGCCGCTCACGACTGCGCAGCGGGCGGCTCAGTGCGCTCGGTTCCGTCCCGGCGATCCCGCCGAGCCCGCCGAGGCGGCAAAGATCGCGTTGCGCACCCTGGCCCGCCAATACCAGACCCTCGACGGCGACCTCGCCGAGCTGCGTCGCCATCTCGACGAGCTCACCAGCACCGCCAACCCGGCGCTGCGAGCCGCCAAAGGCATCGGCGCCGACGTCGCGTCGATCCTGCTCATCGCAGCCGGCGACAACCCCGCCCGGCTCACCACCGAAGCGTCGTTCGCAGCTCTGTGCGGCGCGTCACCCGTCGAGGCGTCATCAGGCAAGACCACCCGGCATCGCCTCAACCCCGGCGGTAACCGCCAGGCCAACCACGCCCTGTGGCGAATCGCCATGGTCCGCCTCGCCTCCTGCCCCCGAACACGCGCCTATGCCGCCCGCCGCCAAACAGACCGCAAATCACGCCGCGAGATCATCCGATGCCTCAAGCGCTACATCGCCCGAGAAGTCTTCGCCCTGCTCGCCGACCCCCACCAGGCCACCCACACAGACGACCCCGGCGAGCTGCGACACCGACGACAAGCCGCCGGCCTCAGCCTCGCCCACGCCGCCCACCAGCTCAACACCTGGCCCGCAACCATCTCGGTGATCGAACGCGGCAAAGCACCCCACCACGCCCTCGCGCCCGCCTACCGCGACTGGCTCAACACACTCCAACCCGCCGCTTGACGAACCATAGGAGCATCACAACTCCGTCCTGCGTCATTCCGAATCGCCGACCGCGCGCTTCACACGGGAGTCGAGTCCCCGGCTGCGCGCCGGTTCTGACAGCGTCGAGAAAATCAGGGCGGTGGTGTCACAGGGGCGTCTTAGTCTGATGCCATGTCCCGCTGGTACACCTCAGACCATCACTTCGGGCATCGCAATATCATCGGCTACTGCGATCGGCCGTTCGCCGACGTGGAAGAGATGAACATTGCGATGGTCGAGCGATGGAACGACCTCGTCGGCGACGACGACGAGGTATGGGTGATAGGCGATGTCGCGCTCGGCGACCTGCACGCCAATCTCGCCGAGCACGTGGCGCGTTTGCGGGGGCGCAAGATTCTCGTGCCGGGCAATCACGACCGATGCTGGCCGGGCCGCAAGGATGGTGAGACGTGCCGCGCGGACTACTACCGGCTCGGCGGCTTCGAGCGGATCGTCGATGCCCCCAAGCCGGTTCGGCTCGGTCGAAAGAAGGTGCGCATCAGCCATTTCCCGTATCTGCTCGATGAGGCCTACGGCCTCAAGTTCCGCGAGCATCGGCCCACCGACGATGGCAGCTGGCTGCTGCATGGCCACATTCACGAGAAATGGCGCCAGCGGGGCCGCCAGATCAACGTCGGCGTGGACGCGTGGGATTTTGCTCCGGTGCCCGAGGACAGCATCGCAGATCTGATAGCCCGCGGCCCCGCGGACCGCGAACCGATCCCTGCGCGAGTCGATCCTCAGCCGACTCGCCGCTGAGCCGGCCGAGAGCCTCGCGTCGTCGAGGGCGTTCGGCAGCGCTGTACCTGCAGGCTTCGCCGTGGGCGAACGCCCGATTTCAGCTTGGATCGAGGCTGCGGGCCGCGGCGACGGCAGTCTCGAAACGGGGCCTGTCGCCCCACACAGTGGCGGAAACAGCCTGGAGGTAGCCGTCCCGCAGGGCCCCATAGGCGGGGGTGCCTGCGGAGAATGCGGGCGACTCCGCGTAGCCACGCCGCGGTCTGGGGGGGGGGGGGGGGGGGGGGGGGGGGGGGGGGGGGGGCCGACGCGTCGCGCCACAGCTCGGGGATGGCCTGTCGTGTCTCGTCGGCGTGCGGTGCGCGGATCGAAATGGCCCACAAGTCGTACACGTCGCGTCCGCGTGCGCGCAGCCCGACAAGATCGCCTGCGGCGGCGCGGCGGCGCGGCGCGGCGGCGCGGCGGTGCAGCGCGTCGAGCTTGCACGCCGCGGTCCACGACGGCCGGATGCACGGCAGCGAGAAGCCGCCGAGCTCGGGGAACTCGGCAGACCAGCCGGGGTCGCCGCGGCGCGCCAGCAGCGAGTTCACGACACATGGCGTTGCGAGTTCCGCCGCGACGGGCAGCATCGCAGTCTCGAACTTGACGCGAGCTGTGCAGCCAGCGGCCGACAGCATCGTGGTTCGTATCTTGCCGCCCCATGTCGTCCCACACGCGAATGTGGGATGTGCGGCGCTCCATTCTGCGACGACCCGGCAGGCTCGGGCTCGGTGGTTGAATCTCGCGATGCGGTCGCCGGTGAGCAGCGAGCCGTCGATGTCGTCAGAGAATCGGCGGGTGATGCCCCACGCCAGCGATAGCGAGTTGCCTCCGCTGAAGACCCAGGTGCCGATGATCGGCGGACCAGCAACGCTGCGGCGGCGTTGCAGCATCGCTTCGGTCAGCGTGCCGTCGCGCGGCAATCTGCGGTGCAGCGTGTGCAGGACACGCACCAGCCAGTAGTCGAGCGCGACCTGCTCAGGGCTCAGACCGGTATCGGACGCAACGGTGTACACGGCATCGACGAACCGATCGGTGCGGGACGCGGAGCCGTTCCGGGCGGCGGTGCTGGCTGGTCGGACCAGGTCCACGGAATCGACGCCGCTTCGCCGATGCGGCGAACGGGCAACAGGATCGAGTAGATCTGTAGGCAACGAGTGGCTTCTGGGGGCCGTGCGGTGCTCGTCGGCGTGCTGCCTCGGGATGCTCGTCAAATATCGCGAGCCTGGCGTTGAGCCGCCACTCGAACCGTGCTGTCTCGCCTCAAGCACGCCAACGCGATCTCTTCGACTGCGTGACGATCACGCGGCCGAGACGGCTGGCTGCTGCGCCGGGATGCCGGCTCGACCCCGGACTGCGGCTGCGTCAGGTGCAGCGAAGTGACAACCAGCGCCTTGCCAAGCGTTGTCTTCGCGTAGTGTCCGAGCCCGCTGAGGTCTGTTGCGCGCGGGTCAGGCTGCGTGCCGCGGGATGGCGGACCAGCATGGTCTCGTCATCCGCCAGTCGCTCCAAGACGGCGAGGGGTGTCAAGGGGTTTGCAGCTGTTGCTGCTCGCACGCGCCAGTCGCGATGCGAAGCCAGCCGGTCCAGTGTCGAGGCATCAGCAGCGGGGTTCGTGGCCAGGGTTTCTTGGATGGCGATTCTGTCGTCTGCGAGCACTGCGAGCACTTCCGCGGGGGCGCCGCGGTTGGTTGCGACGTAGTTGCGGACCATGAAGCTCGGATCTGCGGCAAGCCGGGCAAGCACATCGGGCGGTGTCTGCTCGTTGTCGGCGACCCATTTGCGCACCTCTTCGTCCGGATCGCTTCCGAGCGTTCGCAGGTCGTGCTCGGAGGCGGCTGGGTGCGAAGCGACGGCTGCTCGCACCGCGGTTTTGGGATCCCGAGCGAGCATTCCCTGCACGTCTGCGGGGACATCGGCTCTTTGAGCCACGGCTCGGCGCACCCCCATTGCCCGATCGTCGCGGCATTCCACCGCAATGTCGACGGGCAGGCCCGGGTTGCGAACCGCGGCAGCGCGCACTGCTCGATGCCGATGAGCCAGCAGCTCTTGAAGAATCTCGAACGAGGCGGCGGGATTCTGAGCCACTGAGCGCACGACTTCGAATTCGCCGTGCCACACGAGGAACCTCAGCGTCTCGAGTGGCGTCACGGGGTTCAGCGCGATTGCGACAGCGACGTCAGGATCCTGCAGCACCCCGGATTGACTGATCAGCGCAGTGAGCATCTCCTCGGTGGTGCGAGGATGATGCGCGACGGCACACTGCGCCCGCCATCCCTGCTGCGACAGGCATCTCAACAGACGCCGTGAAGCGCCTCGATTGCGTCCCACGGCACGTCGGATCTCGTCGGACGCATCACGGCGGCACGCCAACATCCACAGCACTGCGTTGGCGGAGCTGGGATGCGCCGCAAGCGCCCGCCGCACCAGTGGATGCCCATTCGAGACGAGCCGCCGCAGTGTCTTGGCGGGAGTTCGTGGATCGGTCGCGGCCTCCGTTTCACGCAGCCAATGCGCCGGGTGTTCTCGCAACGCGGTCCAGAACTGCTGCGGCAATTCGTCGAGGATCTGCGCCTCACAGCCCTGGTTTGGGTCGCCGCGGGGCGTCCAGTGCGTCGCGTGGCCGACGTGACAGTAAACGTTTCCGTCCCAGTCAGCCCATGCTGCTCCGTCGACCATGTTGAAGTCGAGCCGATGCAGCAGCAGCGATGCCAGTCTCGACTCGAGACGGGAGTCGCCGCTGTGCGCACTCGCGAATGCCGTGGCCGGGCCCAAGCCGGCCGCGGCGTCGAACCACGCGAAGCGATCTCTGTGCTCGCACATCCACCCCAGCTGATTGCTGAGCATCTGCAGGTCGCCGACCCTGATGAGACCCATGTCGAGCGTTCGCGCGAGGGCCTGCAGCCATCCCAGCGCATTCGGGCTGGCGCCCAGCGCTGCGAGAGTCTCCACTTCAGCCTCGTTGTGGACCTTCCACCTGTCGCCGTCGTGGATGAGCTCGCCATGCACGCCCTCGCAGTCCACAGCGGCGCGGGGTGACGGTCTCAGTGCTTCGTCGGCGGGTCGGTCCGGGGCCATTCCATGCATTGTCCAGCCGGGGTGTCACACACAGGCTGGTCCTGAACGGCCCAAGCCGCTGCGAGCGGTTCGGCGGACTACACGCGTGATCGCTTGAAAGGACCGTCCGCCTCGCGGACGACGGAAAGGTCCCACGCCACGATGCAGTCGCAGTCGCAGTCGAGCCGCGACCACCACCGCTGCGCATCGTCCCCGCACCGGCAGCGGGGAACATGGAGCCCGCTGCAGCCGGCCTCTTGGACCGCGCGCCACTCCACCTCCCACGCCGAAGTCCTCGTTGGGCCAGTGCAGACCGATGACGACATGAGGCGCTGCCATACCGGGCCGCACCGAAACCGGGCATTGACGACATCGTCGGTCCGGGGCTGATCCTGCATCCGGTCGCGGTGAAAGAGGGGGACCTGCGGTCGTGCTTCAACGATTCTTGATGCTCCTATTGTTGTCAAGCGGCGGGTTGGAGTGTGTTGAGCCAGTCGCGGTAGGCGGGCACGAGGGCGTGGTGGGGTGCTTTGCCGCGTTCGATGATGGAGATGGTTGCGGGCCAGGTGTTGAGCTGGTGGGCGGCGTGGGCGAGGCTGAGGCCGGCGGCTTGTCGTCGGTGTCGGAGCTCGCTTGGGTCGCTGGTGTGGGTGGCCTGGTGGGGGTTGGCGAGCAGTGCGAAGACTTCTCGGGCGATGTAGCGCTTGAGGCATCGGATGATCTCGCGGCGCGATTTGCGGTCTGTTTGGCGTCTTTGGGCGTAGGCGCGTGTTCGGGGGCAGGTGGCGAGGCGGACCATGGCGATTCGCCACAGGGCGTGGTTGGCCTGGCGGTTCCCGCCGGGGTTGAGGCGGTGGCGGGTGGTCTTGCCTGTTGACGCCTCGATGGGTGATGCGCCGCACAGCGCCGCGAACGCGGCTTCGCTGGTGAGCCGTTCGGGGTTGTGACCGGCTGCGATGAGCAGGATCGACGCCGTGTCGGTGCCGATGCCTTTGGCGGCTCGCAGCGCCGGGTTGGCGGTCAAGGTGAGCTCGTCGAGATGGCGGCGCAGCTCGTCGAGATCGGCTTCGAGGGTCTGGTATTGGCGGGCCAGGGTGCGCAACGCGATCTTTGCCGCCTCGGCGGGCTCTGTGGTGTCGCCGGGACGGAACCGGGCGCACCGAGCCGCCCGCTGCGCAGTCGTGAGCGGCTCCAGGGCGCTGCGCAGCCGGTCGGGAGCAGTGACGACAAGATCGCGGATCTGATTGGAGATGCGGGTGCGATGGGCACGCGTCGAGCACAACGCGACCCGGATCGCCCGGATCGACTCCACAATCCCGTCGTTGCCCTTGGGAGCGGTGGTCGCGTCGCCGGCGAGCGCGGCGCGGGCCGCGGCCTCGGCGTCGACGACATCGGACTTTCCGCGACGGCGACGCATCTGGCGGTTCGGCCGGTTCACCTCGGCCACCTCGATGCCGGCGCCCACAAGGTGACGGGCGAGCCCCGCCCCGTAGGAACCGGTGCCCTCGACACCGACACGCACCAGCGGCCCGAACGACCCCAGCCACTCTGCGAGCCGGCGATACCCCGCCGGGTCCGCCCCGAACGACGCCGTGGCGAGCACCCGGCCCGCCTGATCGGTCGCCGCAGCAACGTGGACCTCCTTGTGCGTGTCGACGCCTCCATAGACGCCGACTGGCTGATCAGCCATGATGAACCCCTGCCTTTCTCCCAACTGGGTCAGTCAGGCACCATCGGCCGGGACGGCGGACAGGACAGTCAAGGTGGTCTCCAAGGCTCCTATGAGGTCACGTCCGTCCGACCGGTCGGTGCGCGCCAGCAGCCGGGACACCAGGCCGACAGATCACGAACAAGGCACCAAGCCCGTCACACCCTGAGTCAGACCCAGGCCCGACCGCTGACCCTCCCATCATGACTGTCACACCCCCTTGTCAAGGTGTCGGCGACATCTGCGGGGACTTCAGCGACTCGAGAAGCGGCCGACGCAATTCGTTCGATGAATCGACGCACGGACCGCTTGCCGAGCGCTCAAGAACCGCAGAGGTCGCCTGGCAATGCAAACAACCAAAGACAAGGACAACTCCGATGACGACACAAATGGAAGACACGTTGACGGCGATGCAGGTGCTGCTCTCGGCGAGAGTGCCGATCGTGCTGTGGGGAGATCCCGGCACCGGCAAGACCGCGACGATCCAGCAGTTCTCGAACGAGGCGGGCTGGCACATGGAGACGGTGATGGCATCGGTGAACGAGCCGACCGACATCGGCGGCTTGCCGGTGCGCAGCCCGGACGGCGTGATTCTCGAGCCGCCGCTGTGGGCCAAGCGGGTCGCTGCGTGCGGCAAAGAGGCACTCGTGTTCTTCGACGAAGTGAACACCGCTGCGCCCGCTACCCAGAACGCACTGATGCATGTCGTGCTGACCGGCCACGTGGGACAGTTCTCGCTCGGCAAGCAGGTCAGATTCATCGCTGCAGCGAACCCTCCGGAGCGAAACGCAGGAGCCTGGGACCTGTCAGCACCGCTGGCGAACCGGTTCGCTCACCTGCGCTGGCCAGTCGACTTCGACACCTGGCGCGACGGATACCTGCGAGGATGGCCCACGATCGCTCCGCTGGACGTGGAGCCCCCCAGCGACCGCCGGCGCAGCTACCAAAGGGCCCTGCAGACAGCGTTCTTGGCGCGACGGCAGGGCTGGCTGTGCAAGGTCCCCGACGACGACACTGCCGCGTCGGCGGGATGGCCGTCGCCGCGCACCTGGGAATGGACAGCGGAGTGCTTCGCCATCGCGGACCATGCCGGCGCCAGCCAAAGCGTCTTCGCGCTGATCGCCGAAGCTCTCCTTGGCGCTGCCGCCGCCACCGAGTACATGGCCTACATCCGTGACCTGGACCTGCCCGACCCCGAAGCGCTGCTCGCTGACCCGGACTCGCTCGTGCTGCCATCGAGGGACGATCAGAAGTTCGCGTGTCTCGACGCGGTCGCCGTGGCGGTCATCTCGAACTGCACCGCGAAGCGCTGGAAGGCCGCGTTCACGGTGTGCATCCGAGCCGCTGAGCGGGGTTCGCCTGACATCGCTGCGGCAGCGGCACGCACGCTCGTCGCGGGCAGGCCGTCTGGGGCACGGCTCCCCGAAGGGTGGGAAGTGTTCGAGGACCTCTTGGCCGCCACCCCGTTCGAGGACGTGCCATGAGTTCGCCATCAGAGGCTCCCGGCCTCCCGCAGCCCGCAGAACCCACCGGCGACGCTGACTTCAAGCTGCGTGCCGCGCGCTACTGGATCACCGTCCAGCGGCCCTACTACGCACGGGCACTGTTCGCCTGCCGTCTGCTCACAACCGGCGAAGTCGAGACCATGAGCATCGACATGCAATGGCGCATCTACGCGAACCCCGACTACCTCGAAACGCTCAGCGTGCCCGAGACAGCAGGGCTGATCATCCACAACCTCAACCACCGGCTGCGCCAGCACGCCGAGAGGTCACGAGCGCTCAGCGTCGAAGCACGTCTCGGAAATGTGTGGCACGCCGCCTGTGACTGCGAGATCGATGATGACCTAGCTTCTGACGGCCTCACGCTGCCCGAGGACCTGCTCTTCCCTTACATGTTCGACATGCCCAACGGCCGGACCGCTGAGCAGTACCGCCAAGGACTCATCGACGGCGGCCACGTCCGCGGAGCCACCCTGATGATCACGGAAACGGGTCTCGCCGAGACGAGTCTGCCCAGTGGAGGGTCTGGCGTGACCGGGGCTGCTGAGAGCTACGAGCCCAGCTCCGAAGACTTAAGCGATATCGAGCAGCAACTGCTGCGCCACGCAACAGCGGAAGCGATACGTCAGCATGCCGCGGCCGAGGGTCGAGGCAGCGTGCCCGCGGGCCTGCAGCGCTGGGCCGACGAGCAGCTCGAACCCAAAGTCGACTGGCGCAAGACGCTCGCGTCCGCGATCCGCCGCGCCCTGCACCAGCGTGCCGGCGCGGCGAACTACTCGTGGCGGCGTCCCCCCAGGCGCCACGACCCGAACGATTCGATCCAGCGGCCAGGCGCAGTCCAGCCGTACCCGTCCCTGGCGGTCGTCGTCGACACGTCGGGGTCCATGTCCGACACTGAGCTCTCGCAGGCCAGAGCAGAGATCCAGTCGATCCTGACCCGGATCGTGCCGGGCTATGCAATCCGAGTGCTGTCCGTCGACGCTGACGTCGCATCGGACACCCGCGTGACCGCTGCGCGCAAGATCCGGCTCGCGGGCGGAGGCGGCACCGACATGAGAGTCGGCATCGAAACCGCCGCAGCGACACGGCCCGCCGCGATCATCGTCATCACCGACGGGTACACCCCCTGGCCCGAGACACGCACCCGAGGCGTTCAACTCGTCATCGCCGCGCTCGTCGGCGACAACCCGCCCATCCGCGACGTGCCCGGCTGGAT
Source organism: Acidimicrobiales bacterium (assembly GCA_963663635.2). Taxonomy (GTDB): domain Bacteria; phylum Actinomycetota; class Acidimicrobiia; order Acidimicrobiales; family Poriferisodalaceae; genus Poriferisodalis. Next base: position 162,343 of record CAXXMY010000002.1, on the reverse strand, counting down.
GCGCGCCATCCACGTCGACTGAGCTCCGGCAGATCAGTGTCTCGCTGCATTTCAGAACGCAGCGCGTGATGTGACACCCCCAAGAGAGGCTTGCGATCATGACAGCCGACACCGACGACGTTGACTCGGCGCCAGCGACGCGCACCGCTGAGAGCTCGCAACGCCGGCTCGTAGCGGACGGGTTCGCGCTGACGCTCGAGCAGCGCGACGGCACATGGTGCCTCGCGGACGAGACAGAGGTCGCATCGGAGCTCAAGCTGCTCTCCGCACTCGGCCGCAACAGCGACGCGCTGCCCCGGGCCCGAGGCGTGATCGCCGCTCTGAACTCGAACCAAATCGAACTGCCCCGAATCGGCACCTTGAACCGACGCATGGCGACGCTGAGAACACTGACGCTTCGCGGATATTGGAGAGTGCCGATCACCGAGCGCGACCCGTTGACCGTGGCATGCGCGCAGCTCGACAGCGAACCAGCATGGGACTGGCTGGTGTGGACTCTCTCAAAACGTCTCGAGACATCACTACGGGCCACTCCGTGGCGTCTGCCCGGACCACACGGCTGGCGCGGCGCGTATCCGTGGGAGTTCGACGGCCGCATCGCGCAAAGGCTGGGACACAAATTCTGGGAGCAGCTCCAGTCGCACCCAGAGCCGCACTTCAGGCAGCTCGCCGTCGCAACCGATCCCCGGGCAGACCCCGAGCAGCTCGCGCAGCTCGCGCAATGCGACGACCCGGGTCTGCTTGATCTGGTGGCGGTGAACCCCGCCACGCCACCCGACACTCTGCGGAACCTGGCAGGTGGCATAGCTGCAACTCAGAATCGGTTCGAGCTGCGGCTTCGTGTCCTCCAGAATCCCTCCACACCCGCATCGCAGATCGCTGCCGCCGCAGTCGCCCCAACCACCCATCCCGACAGACCTCGGCGGGCGGAGACAAGCGAACTGATTCGACAAGCCACGCATCTCTGCTGGGCCGTCAGCCATCCCCGAGCGCCGAAGGCGCTGTTCGCCGAGCTTGCCTGGAACCCGGCTCCTTGGGTGCGCGTGGCGGTTGCCGAAGCACGGCGGACACCTCGTCGCATCCTCTCAGTGCTCGCCGCGGAGCCGACCTCACTCGTCCGCGCCACGGTCGCCGCCAACACCGCCGCCCCCGCGTGTGTGCTGGAGGAACTCGGCACGGACCCCCTCCGTCGGGTGCGCGCCGGCGTAGCCGCAAACACCGCTGCGCCCCCTGCGGTCCTGTGTGACCTCGCAACCGACCGCGTCGCAGCGGTGAGACAAGCCGTCGCGTCGAACACCACCACCCCCGCAGACCTGTTGCGGGAGCTCGCCCAAGACACCAACAATCGCACTGCTGCCGCAGCGACCTCGAACCTGTCCAAAATCGTCCCAGCGAGCACGTCGACGCCGCCTCCGCGTCGACACAAGCCTTCACCGCAACGCACGGGGCGCAACCATGAGCCCCGCCAGCCGACGAGTCGCACACGAGGCTCTGCAGGTGCTGCTCCACGCCCGCATTCCCGTCACCGTCACCGGTGAGCTCAGCAGCGACGACATCGACAACATCCGGCAGATCGCCGTCAAAGCCGATCCGCATGTCGAAGCCGAGATCGAACCGCTGCGGACTCCACGTGGTGAAATCCGGGCAGCAGCGTTCCCGCGGACGAAGGTGACCTTGCGGGAACCCGAACGGGCAGAAGGCACCGATGCCAACGCCGATCAGCCGAGCCGGGCGATCTGCGATCACACCGCGGCGCTCGCCCGTCCAGCGCTCGCGACGGGCCGAACTGCTGGCCTGCAGTGGCCGCACCACGCCGGCAACATCGCGGCCGACCAACGAGCGGCGCAGATCACAGAGCCGTCGGCCCGCTCGTTCACGGCGTCTTCCCGAGTTGTCCGCGACCACCGAAGGCTTCGATCTGCATTCCGCCGCCAGATCACGACCGGGCAACGGACACCCCCAGCGGAGTACTGGGGCAAGTCCGACAACCCGGCCCCCCGGCCGGCCGCTGTGGCATGGGAACACGCCGCTGTGTGTCTCGCGGCGACAGACGATCCGCGGTTCCATCCCGACACAGCAGCGCTGATCGCCGAAGCGCTGCTCGGCACCTCGATCGCAGCTCAGTACATATCGTTCATGGAGCACAAGAGGCTGCCCGACCCCGAGTCGCTCCTCGAAGATCCCGCCTCGCTGCGACTTCCCCTACGAGGCGACCTGAAGCTCGCATGCCTGCGAGCCGTCACCGCCGCCGTCCGCGACAACTGCACTGCCCGACGCTGGGCCGCCGCATTCGAAGTGTGCATCCGCGCCGCACAAGCAGGCGCACTCGACGCAGCCATGGTCGCCGCCGAGATGCTCGCCGCGATCCGCCCCGCACGGGTGCGCCTTCCCGCCGGCTACGAGATCCTCCTCGCCGTCGCCGCGGAACTCACCAAGACCGGCCAGCAAGCTCACACCTCGCTCAGCGCCGAAACCAGCCCCAGGACCCGGCGCAACCGCCCAGCGGCACGACAGCGCGCCGTCTGTGCGCGGCGCGCTACTGGATCGCCAAGGAACGCCCCTACTACACGACAGCACTGTTGCGCTGCCCACTGTGGACCACCCGCGCCGCGGCGAACCTCAGCATCGACAACCGCTGGCGGATCTACGCCAATCCTGCCCATGTCGCCTCATCGACCATCGAAGAACTCGCGCTCCGACTGATGCACCTCACACATCACGTCCTGCGAGCGCACGACCTACGCGCCCCGAACGCCCACAATCCCGCGCAGCTCCGAGCCTGGAACGTCGCCGCGGACTGCGAGACCAACGACGCTCTCGACAGCTGGCAAGAAGTCCCCGACGACTGGCCCGGCCCCTGGCATTGGGACCTCCCTAGGAGCCGCGCTGAGGACTGCTTCCAAATGCTCTTTGACAGAGAATTCGTCGACCCTGCCAGCGGCGCAGTCAGCTGGGACGACGACGGCACAGAACGTGTCCACAATCCCGACTGCGGATCCGCTGTGACCGGAATCCGCGACGCGTACGAGGCCCCCGACGACTCTGACGGAGTCACCGACATCGGCGCGCGGCAGCTGCGGCACGTCGTCGCCAACGACATCGTCGACTACGAAAACAGTCACGATGATGAACTGTGCGGGGACCTCGGCTATTGGGCCTTCCAACAGATCCAACACGACGCAGCCGCACCTTGGTCGCGCGGCTGAGGGCGCTGCTCAATACCGCTTCTGGCGCTCTGACCGGACGTGCTGGGTCCGGACCGGTGCCTGTCAACCTTGGTGAGACAAGTTTGTTGTTGATTTAGTGGGTGCTGGTGGTCTCCTTGGGTGAGCGTGCCGGCTTTCCATGCTGCGGTGTAATGCGTGGCGCACATGCCGCGTGCCCACGGCGCGAGTTCGCAGCGGGGGCACGCGGCGGCGGATGCCGGTATAGCGGGACGGTCCCCCGGCTGGTCCATTCGCATACCGCGCTGGTCGCGATATTCGTGACGTCTGCAATAGGGCGCCTTGCGGGTGCGCGTCTTGTGGTCGCAGCCCTCGTGGGCGCAGATTCCGTCGGCCCGCCGCGGCGGGTCGTCAAGGTCTCGCCCGCCGCGGACCCGTCCCCGGTGCTGAGCACACCAGCCGTCGGCATATTCGGACCGCGGGGCAGCCGTCGTGTCGGCACGTCGGCCATTCGGTCGCGATTTCGGGTTCCACGGACACGACGGACATGCCCGTGAGTGTGATCAGCCGTGGTCCCGATCGTCCGCAAAGGAGCCCCCGTGCGATACATCATTGGTCGTACCGGAGACGAGCGACCGCTCCGCGCGCTGCCTCTTCGCGCCCGGATATAGCGAGCCACTGTGTCGCTGCTGGCCCACCGACCGGCTTGCATGATCGCCGCCAAGGTCGCATTGGCGCGGGCCAGAGAAATCGCTGACCCGACACGGAGGGAATGCCCGTTGACGTCGCCGGTCACGCCGGCCGCCGCCGCGTGCTTCTTGATCAGGTTTCGTATCGAATTTCCGCTGAGACTGGCGTCGCAGGGACACTCCGCGCACCCTCCGAGGTGCCGGCAACAGGGCCGGCCGGTGCAGTCGGGGTCACCCTCCGGATGTCGGCAGCAGAGGTGCGGGGCGCTGCGATGGACGCAGCAGCCGTCGTCGACGCAGCCGGCTCCGTCCGGGTGCCTGCAGCATCGGTGCGGCGGCACGTCGTGCCGGCAGCACGCGGTCCGGCCTCGGTCACAGGGTGGACACCGGACCACGCGGCCGCCCTTGATCAGCCGACGGAACAGCGGTCCTTGATCACTGGCGGGATCGAGGCCGGCGATGTCCAGCCACGCATCGATTCGATCCACCGTCGGCTTGCCGAGAAAGAGCGTCGCGCCGCCGCCCATTTCGCCTTTCGACGACTTGTGTTTGCGTATGCGCAGTGTCGCTGAGCCGTCGGGGGACCTTTCGACGTCGCCGATGCGCAGCAGCGACCCCTCGTCGACGCGCAGGAGTCCGTCCGATATGACGGCGATGATCGCCGCGTCGCGCAGACCAGCAGGGGACGGCGAGCCGTCCGGGAGCGTCTCCCGGGCGGCGAGGGCTGCCATCAAGTCGGCCGTCTCCCAATCGATGGGCGCGGCCTGCCTTTGCTCGGGCGCCCTGCGCCGGATCGCTCGCATCACTAGCTCGCTCGACGAGCCGACCGGATTCGGGATGCCGGCGATCCGGGCGGCGAACCGGATGGAGGCCAGCGACGCCAGCAGCGTGGCCGCGCTCCTACCCTCTGCGTCCAAGAAAACCAGTGCATCGGAAATCCGATGGTCGTTCATGGGCACCGGATCGTCGGCAGACAAGTCGAGCATTCGGCGGAGTGCCTTCTCCATGCGCTTGATCCCCGTGTCGTTAAGATTTCAGGGTGTTCGCGCTGAGCGCGTCGTGGGCCGCGGCGATCGCAGCCTCCGACAGGTGGTCAGGCCGCGAGACCGGAGGATTGAGCAGTTCAGGCACGATCGGATCGACGGCCGCTGCCGGTGACAGATGATCGGGCTGTGCGGCCGACCGGAGCCGAATGGGCGTCAGTGGGGGCAGATCGGGCGCCGGTAGCTCGGGCACCAGCGGCTCTGGGGTCAGTGGATGGGACATCGCAACTTCCTCCTCGTGGTTTGCGGTTAGACGAGTCATGTCCCGAGCCGACTCGTCCGTGCCGCAAACCCCCAGGTCAGAGGTGTGTGCGGTTAGCTTACCCTCAGATAACGCCGATTATCGAGACTAAAATCAGTCTCCTGACACCTCCTGACACCTCCTGACGCTTGCTGACGCCATCACCCCTGCGATCACCCGGGGAGCGCCGCTGGTGACAGAATTCGAAGGGAATTTTCCCTGCGCGCATTCCTGCGCGCATTCGAACCACGGCGGGCCTCAGCCTCGTGTCGCGAGCGGCTCGGATTCTGCCTAGGGCGTCAGCGGTGGCGCCGAATCGGCGCCGACGTCCACGTTGGCGATTGATGGGGGGCTATCGCTCGGGGCGCCAAGGGTCTGCCCCACCGGAGCGGACCGAGCTTGCGCGGCCCCAATGCGTGTCACCAAATCTCGACGCTGCCGCTGGCTCGGAGTTGCTCGCACACGATTTTGGCGCTCGCTCGGACTCCAGCTTCGAAAACGGCGTTGCTGCAGCGAAGGTCGTAACCGTCGAACCTCGCCGGCCCGTGCACGAGCAGGTCGCCGGTGATGTCAATTGTGGAGTCCTCGATCTCGCCGCGCGTTTCGACATCGCCGTCCAGATGAATATGGCAATTGATGACGCTGCCCAAGGCTCGGAGACTGCCTCCTCCCTCCACGTCGACTCCCTTGAGAGTCCGCCCGAAACGTCGCCGTGCCGTCATGGACCCTGAATGTGGCGGACCCGTTGTGCTGTTCGTACAACTCGAATTCGTGGGTCCCGAAGCTGTCGAGTTCGAGCACGGGCAGGTAGGCGACGATGCGCAGTTGCACTTCTCGGTTGTCCGCGCGGAGTGCAAGCGGGGCGAGTTGAGCGCGCGGAGTCTTCGGGGGAGCTTCGAAGAACCAGTCGCCGCCGAGTATCTCGATCTTCGAGGAGAACTGCAGTTCCATGTGATGCCGGCGACGGCGACGCGACGACTGCCGTGCCGAGCACACGATGTGCGAGACCTCCGCGTCAAGCTGGCATACGGTTTCGACCCTATCGTCGACGATGAGACAGAGCGTGAAATCGTCGGGAACCCGGACGTCCGGGACAGCGCGCAGGCGCAACGCTGCCGAGGAATCGATGGTCAACTTGCCGCTTGGCGGCGGCTTCGTGAATTCAATGACCGCGCTTGGAGCTTTGACCTCGACGGTCAGGTCGCCTGGTTCGCCGCTGACTGCGAGCGCCTCATTGGCACTGAGCCAATCGAGTCTGTTGTCGCCTCGGTTGGGCTGCCCGTTGCTGGGGGGTGAGGACATGGCTTCTCCTTCGGTTCCAGTCGCGATTCGGAGCGTCAGGCTTCGTCGAGGACGCGCGAGTCCTGACGTCGCGGTCGGATGCCCGCCATTCAAGCCGGCGGCGCGTAGGTGACCGGGACGCCGGGATCGCACCCTGATTCCGCAGCGTCGCCTCTGGCGCAGCGAGGGACTCTGCCTGCTCGTTAATCGGCCGCAGCCGCGCACCGTCTAGCGACTAGGAATGCAGAAATCAGCCCATTCCTGCATGAGCCGCCGCCGCTCGTCGAACGGATCGGCGCCGCGGATGTACGCCTGCTCAACAGCGTCGCCGAGCGTGTGTGCCAGGACAGCCTCCGCCACTGCCCACGATGCATCCGTTTTTTCCAGCGCAAATTGTCGGCAGGAGGTTCTGAACCCGTGAACCGAACTGTTGATCTCCAAATCCTTCAACACGCCCAGCGGCGTCCCGTCCGACAGCGGATTGCCTGGCTTCAGGGGGCTGGGGAAGATGAGGCCCGATTCGTCGTCGATGACGCGAGCCTCGTTGAGCACATCGAGCGCTTGGCGAGCGAGCGGGACACGATGCGCATGTCCCCCCTTCATGCGCTCGGCCGGCACCGTCCAGACCCCGGCGTCGGCGTCGATCTCGTCCCAGCGAGCGCCTCTGGCCTCGCCGCTTCGCGTAGCGGTCAGCACTACGAATCTCAAGCACATCTTGGACGCAAGCGTCGCACCCGAATCAGCGACCCGGCTGAGCGCACCGGGAACCTCGGCGTAGGGGATCGACCGCTGGTGCGCTTTGGTGCCGGGCATCTTCGGCAGCGCCGCGGTGATCGCGGAACCCGCGGGGTCGTATGCGATCCACTCGTACGCCACCGCGGACCGCATGACCAAGCTGATCCGCTGGCGAACGCGGCGGGCGGTCTCTGGGATATCGGTCCAGATCGGGCGCAGCACGTCAAGGACATCCCGCCGTGTGATGACGTCCAAGCGCTTCGCGCCGATCGTCGGGAACGCGTACGTCTCCAGGTGAGCGGAGCCACGAGGACGAATGCTTGGCATTCCGCCATCGATGTCGCTCGCCGTCGTAGACCGTCTTGGCATGCTCAGCGAAGGTGGGCATTTCGGCGCGCTCGCGTTCCGCGATGGTGTCCCGTCCAGTCGAGGCGGCGAGCCGCTCAGCGAGCGCCCGCTTGCGAGCCTCCGCCAGGGTGATGTCCGGGTATGTGCCGAGACCGATCTCGCGGCGTCGGCCCTGCACAGTGACCCGCACGGTCCATGCCTTCGTGCCGGTCGCACTGACATTGAGCCATAGCCCCTGGCCATCGCCGTGCTTGCCCGGCGCGGTCAGCGCTTTGACCTTGAGTGCCGTCAGCTTCACGGCGCCATCCACCTTTCATCCACCCCAAATGCCTGCGTTCTGTAGACACTTGCAGACACTCTATGACACCAGTGTGAGTCCGAGTAGGCTTCTGACCTGCGACTATTGGATGCCGCTGACACTCCCAGACACTCGGTGACGTTGTGATGTGGTGGAGGTGGCGGGAATCGAACCCGCGTCCTTCAACGTTTCGGTGAGTCTTCTCCGAGCGCAGTCGCTGTGCGATTGTCGGGCAACCGAGGGCAGCGACACCCTGGCAGTTGCCTTAGCCGTCTGTGAGTGTCCCCGTCACCCCGTCGGCACGGGTGGCGGGCAAGCCCTGCAGATGATGGCACCGATGCCCGCAGGACGGGGGCAGTCGGGCCGAACTCACAACCTAAGTTCAGGCTGCGAGCACCAGATCGTCGCGTTCGACGTTGGCGTTTGTATGTTTTCCGACTCTTTAACGTGGATCCGGAGACCACGGCTCGCTTCTCCCACTTCAACCGTAAAAGTCGAAACCGATCACCCCCAGGTGGTTGCCGGAGCCACATCGGTGGGCTCCCTCGGCGAGACACAACCCTAGCGACGGCCTGTCACATGCAGAACGCAGCGCGGGCGCCGGTTGGTGGCGACAATGCTGGGGTGAGCGAACGGTCCCGACGCACCTCGCTGTGCGGCGATGTCGGTGTCGGCGGCGCGTGCGTCGTGCTGGCCGACTCCACAGCGCCGGGGGATCATGCACGGCTGCCGCCCAGCTTGCCGCCGCTGCTTGGGGCCGTGGCGCTGGCAGTGTCACACGAGCGGCTGGCACGGGGCCGCTGGGTGAGCCGGGTTCGAGTGGCCGATGATCAGACCGCCCGAGAGGTGGTGGGGCTGCTGCGAGCCGAGGATCAAGCGGCCACGCTGGGACCGCCGGACGCAGCGCATGCAGTCGGCTGGCTCAATCGCAACCGTGCGGTGACGGTCGGGGAGCGATTGGCCGTGTGCTTCCCGTGGACGGAGGCGGGTGCGCCGGCGGTCGTGGAGATCGATCCCGGCGGGGCGTTCGGAGCGGGGACTCATCCATCGACTCGGCTGGCGGCCGAGTGGCTGACGGGACGAGTGGCCGGCGGTGAACGGGTGCTCGACGTCGGCTGCGGCAGCGGGGTGCTGGCGCTGGTCGCCGCTCGGTTGGGTGCTGCCGAAGTTGTGGGGATCGACATCGAGCCCGCGGCTGGTGCGGCGGCCGAGGCCAATGCCCGTCGCAACGGGCTGGATGAGCTGGCCAGTTTCGGCACTTCGCCGGCTGGTGCGGCCGAGCTGGGGGCGTTCGAGGTGGTCGTGGCCAACATCACTGCTGATGTGCTGATCGCGCTCGCCGCCGACATCTCCGCCCGGGTTGGCCCTGGAGGCCGCCTGGTGCTCAGCGGCATCTCCGCTTCGCAGGTGTCGACGATTGCCGCGGCCTATCGCCGTCACGGCATCGAATTCGAAGCTCCTGTCCGGCTCGACGACTGGGTCTCGCTGGCCGGCCGCCAATCCCGCGGAGTGGCGGCATAAATTATGCTCTGCCGCACATGCTGAGGTGACACTATGCGGACCATGATCGTCCTGTCGGACAACCAGCACGCCCTCGCCAAGCGCAAGGCAGCACAGCAAGGCATCTCGCTGTCGGAGTACATCCGCCGGCTCGTTGCGCGCGATCTCGAAGAGGACGCACCGAAACCGGATGTATCAGTGATCTTCGGGATCTTTGACAGCGGCGGATCCGACATCGGCGCGAACAAGCACGCGATGATCGGCGAGGCCATCGACAAGCAATTTGCTGACAAGGGTCTGTGACGCGGTGGGAACATTCGATGATCAAGGGTTCTCGCTGACCGACCGGACGAGTTGGGCGCTCATGCAGCGACTGGGCATTGCCGACGCGCTCTCGCTCGATGACCACTTCCGGGTCTATCGCTACGGGCCTGAGCGGCGTCGGTCCTTCCGGGTACTGCCCTAGCACTTCGGCCGGGTCGGCCCTTCGCTCTAGGAGCCAGGCGCGGGGTAGTTGGCCCACGCGGTGACGCCTTGGTAACCGCCGTCGACGGTGATGGTCTGGCCGGTGATGTAGCGGGCCTTATCGCCGGCAAGGAAGGCCACAACGTCGGCGATCTCTTCAGGCTCGCCCCAGCGTCGGAGGGCGATGTGGCGTTCGAGGCCATCGGCGAGACCGGGAATCTCGCGGCCCGCTGCCCACATGTCGGTGATGATGAGTCCCGGGGCCACGGCGTTCACCCGGATGCCGAAGCGGCCGTAGGTGGCCGCTTGCGAGCGCGTCAGCGAGTCGAGGGCCGCCTTGGTCGCCCCGTAGGTGGGCAGCTCGCTCACGCCGACCGAGCCTGCAATCGACGACATATGGATGACCGAGCCATGGCCTCGCTCGCCCATCTGGCGGGCCAGCGCCCGGGTGAGCTCCAGCGGCGCCAGGTAGTTGAGCTGCAGCACGGCTTGGTCGCCGCCTGGTTCGCGCAGCTCGCCACGGCCGGCGTTGTTGACCAAGATGTCGATGCCACCGAGCGCCTCGACAGCCGCCGCGGCCAGCGCGGCTCCTGCGCCCGTTTCGCCCAGGTCGCTGCGGATCACCACCGGATCGTGCGGGAGCTCGGCGGCGATCCGTTCGAGATCATCAGTCGCTCGTGCGGCCAGCGCGACGCGTGCCCCTTCTGCTGCCAGGGCTCGGGCGCAGTGCTCGCCGATGCCTCGGCTTGCCCCAGTCACCAGCGCCGTTCGTCCGCTCAGCCGATCCGCCATGTCCCGATCCTCTCGTGGCACGCTCCGTTGCCGCATCAGTCTGCGTCAGGACCGCCTGGGCCCGCTCACTGACCGGGCGCGGTCGGCGGGACGGCCGGTGGGAGGGCCGGCCAAATTGTGGCCCGGCGATGCTGGCTGAATGCGTAGCGTCAGGGTCGTGGCGACCACAGGAGCCGGCGGCGGGACACTGCACATGACGGGCGCCTACGTGCGCTTCGACAGCACGGTGGCGCTCGATGGGGTCAGCCTCGCAGTCGGCGACGGCGAGTTGGTGGTGCTGCTCGGCCCGTCGGGCTGCGGCAAGACCACACTGCTGCGAGCTGCCGCAGGGCTGCAGCCGCTCGATGCCGGCCGGATCGAGCTCGACGGCCGCGACCTGACCGGCCAGCGCCCAGACCAGCGCGGCATCGGCCTGATGTTCCAGGACGAAGTGCTGTTCCCGCACTTCGACGTCGAGGGCAACGTGGCGTTCGGGCTGCGCATGGCCAAGGTGCCCGTGGCCGAACGACGCCGACGGGTCGCCGAGGTGCTCGAGCTGGTCGGCTTGTCCGGTTTCGAACGCCGCGACGTGGCGACGCTGTCGGGCGGCGAAGCCCAGCGGGTCTCGCTGGCCCGCGCACTCGCGCCCGAACCAAGGGTGCTACTGCTCGACGAACCATTCGGGTCGCTCGATCGGCTGCTGCGTGAACGGCTCATCGACGAGTTGCGCCCCGTGCTCGACCAGGTGGGTGTCACAGCCGTGCACGTCACTCACGACCACCACGAGGCCTTCGCGTTGGCGGACCGCATCGCGATTATGTCAACGGGACAGTTGCTGCGCATTGGTACCCCCGAAGAGGTCTGGACCGATCCCCAGACGTCGCAGGTCGCCCGATTCTTGGGCCACACGAATGTTTTCGACGCCGAGGTGCCGCCGGTGCTGGCCACCGCCGCTGGTCGCAGCCAGGGCTTCGTCCTGCGAGCTGACTGCATTGAGGTCGGCGCTGCTGGGGATCTCGGAACCGCAAACGACGACGACCGAGTCTTGGAGCTGCAAGCCTCAGTGGCTCGGCGTCGTTTCCGGGGCGATCGTTACGAGCTGCGCCTTGAAGCGGACATCGGCGGAGTGACGACCACGCTGGACGCCATCACACCCCTCGGCCCGGCCGTGGGTGCCAACGTGACGCTGCGCATTGGGCCCAGCGCAGTCATCGCGCTCGACGGCTGACCCGGGTCCGCCGCAACAGACTGCGGCGGACCATGCGCGCTAGATGCCCAAATCCTTCAGGTTGTAGTCCCTGATGGCCTCGCGGGCGGCGTCGTCCCAGACGAATTCGTGCTCACGGCCCACGTTGGGCGCATACACGAAGGGCGTCTCGCCACCGAATCGCTTGCGTCGAGCGTCGATGGCCCAGCCGATCACCCGGGACCGCTCAGCGATGTATGCCTCGTCGTACAGCGAGATCGGGTTGTGGACGCCGCCGCTGCGCACGCCCAGCACCGAGCGACGCCGATGGAAACCGAAGTTGATCGTCACCCGGGGCCGCTCGGAGGTGTTGGCAAACGAGCCGTGGATGGCCTGACGGCTGGTGATGGCCACGTCGCCGGGGTCGCAGATCATCGGCACGGCGTTGGACAGGCGGTCCGAGCCCGAAGCGAGCGCCATGGCCTTGATGTCGACCTTGCCGATACGGTGCGAGCCAGGCACCACCCACAGGCCGTTCGTTGCGTCGCAGCCGTACAGCTGTGCCATGAAGTTGAAGCCGTGCGTGCCCTCGTCGAGATCGGGATGGTCCCAATGCGTCCATCCGTCCTGGTGCCACGAGACCGAACCCCCAAGGCCGGGCTGCTTGACCCACACCACCTCGTTGAACGGGGTGAAGTCGGGGCCGTTCAGCGCCGCAGCGACGCCCAGCAGGCCCGGGTGGCCGTAGACCCGCAGGCAGGCCTCGGAGAACTGCAGCGAGCCGCTGATGATCTGCACCACCCACTCGGGGGCGCCATTGGGGGCGGAGGGTTCGAACATCTTGTGCGGGTGGCGGCCGTGGGCGATATCGGTGCCGCCGTAAGGATCCGACAGCGGTCGCACGAAGGACACCGCACGGCCCTCGTGATCGGCACCGAGCGCCGGCCGTCCGAGCCGGTCGGTGGTGGCGTCGGGGCCGGCGGGACAGCGGTCGAGCATGTCGATGACGTCGGCTTCGATGTCGGCGAGCTCAACGGGGCCGAGCACGTTCGTGAACACATAGAAGCCGCAGCGCGAGTAGGCCTCGGCGATCTCGGGATGCATCTGGCCGTCGTCGGTAAACCGGATCGGGCCCCGGTTGCCGAGCCGCATCGCCCGCTCGGTGCCCGATGCGCGGTAGGCGACCATGTCGTCCTCGGCCTCGCCGTAGTCGACGATCAGCACCTCGGCGAGTCCCAGCGTTGCCGCACCTGCACTCATGTCACACCCCCGCGCGAGCGTCTGGGGCATGCCATCGCGCCCCGCCGTCACTGTCATTCAACCACGGCCCGCGGCCTCCTACCGGGGTTCAGTTGAGGTCTCGGCGTCCGTCTCGGTAGGCGGCCGCCGCAGATCGCGTTCGCGGCCGTGCTCGGAGGGTTCCCAGTAGACGTGGCCGGCCACCTCGTCGGGACGATATTGCTGGGGCACCCAGCCGGAGGGGTCGTCATGGGGGTACTGGTAGCCCTCGCCGTGGCCCAGCGATGCAGCGCCGCGGTAGTGCGCATCGCGCAGGTGGCTCGGCACCTCGCCGGCGCCGGCAGCGCGGGCATCCGCCATCGCACGGCCCATCGCGACGGTCACCCGATTCGATTTTGGCGCAGTTGCGAGGCGCACGACTGCGTGGGCCAGGTTCAGCTGGGCTTCGGGCAGCCCGACGTACTCAACAGCACGGGCGGCGGCTTCGGCCACCAGCAGGGCTGCGCTGTCGGCCATGCCGATGTCCTCGGACGCGAGGATGACCATGCGGCGGGCGATGAAACGCGGGTCCTCGCCGGCGTCGAGCATCCGGGCCAGCCAGTACAGCGCCGCGTCGGGGTCCGAGCCGCGCAGCGACTTGATGAACGCGCTGATGATGTCGTAGTGGCCGTCGGCGCCATAGCGCACGGCCTTCGCGTCGACTGCGTGTTCAGCATCGGCCAGCGTGACGTGTGGCGTCCCGCCCGTGCGGCGACCTGCGAGCGCCACGGCGACTTCGGTACTGGTGAGCGCATGGCGGCCGTCGCCGCCGCTGCGAGCTGCGATGTGGTCGATGGCGTCGTCGTCGGCCGTTGCGTCCTCGGCGTCGAGGCCGCGTCCGATCAGCGTCCGCAGCGATGTGTCGTCGAGCGTTTCGAGACGGAACAGCGTCGAGCGCGACAGCAGTGGCGGGTTGACCTCGAAGTGCGGATTCTCGGTGGTCGCGCCGATCAGCACGATCAGGCCGTCCTCCACCGCGGGCAACAGCGCGTCCTGCTGGGCCTTGTTGAAGCGGTGAACCTCGTCGAGGAACAGGATTGTTCCGGTGCCGTACTCGCCGATCCGCTGCTTGGCCCCGGCGATGATTTCCCGGACGTCCTTGACGGAGGCGCTCACGGCCGACAGCTCGCAGAACGTCTTGCTCGTCGTCGCCGCGACCACTCGTGCCAGCGTCGTCTTGCCGGTGCCCGGTGGCCCCCACAGGATCACCGACGAGAGGCGATCGGCCTCGACAAGCTCCCGCAACGGCCGTCCGGTCGCGAGCAGGTGCTCTTGGCCGACGATCTCGTCGAGCGTCTGCGGTCGAAGGCGGGCTGCCAGCGGAGCCTGACGCGCCAACCGCTCAGCTCCCGCTGCCTCGAACAGCCCGTCGCTCACACCCCGACGGTACGCGGCAGTCGGTGGCGTCGCGGTCGATCAGACGGCCGGATGGTCCAATTCGTAGGCCCGGATGCGCTTGGCGAAGCTCAGGTCGTGGCCCGAGGGGTCGCAGATCGGGAACATGCGCTCGCCCCACGGGGCATCCATTGGCTCGGCCTGCGGTGTCAGGCCGGCGTCGAGTGCACGTTGGTAGATCACGTCCACCTCGTCGACGTGGAAGATCACACGACCCCAGCCGGTTTCGACATCGTCGGACGTTGGCACCGCAATCAAATTCACGAAGCACTGCCCGCTGAGCAGCGTGCTGAACGGGGCATCGCCGCCGCCGTAGCTCAGCTCGAAGCCCAGCGCCTCGTAGAAGTGAACGGACGCCGCCATGTCGGCGGTGCGAAGAGTGATCGCGTTGATGGACTCGATGCCTGCCACGCCCCCATTGTCGCCTCGTGGCCGCAGATCCGTCGACACAGCGCCGCCCCGTGCGCGTTGCGGCACCGTGCCGCTGCCCAGCGCGTTGCGGCCCAGCGCGATCCGGCGGCTTGGGGCCTGTTCCGTAGCATGAGGGCATGAGCGAGTTCTCTCACGTCGAGCTGCTGCCCACGGGCCCGGCCGACGTCTCGTACCGGCAGATCTCCGCCGATCACGTCTCGACCATCACCGCTGCGGGACGCCGATTCCTGCAGGTCGAGCCCGAAGCGCTGCGGCTGCTGACCGCCGAGGCCATGCGAGACATAGCGCACCTGCTGCGCACCGATCACCTGGCTTCGCTCGCTGCGATCCTCGACGATCCCGAGGCATCCGCCAATGACCGCTTCGTGGCGCTCGAACTGCTCAAGAACGCCAATATCGCCGCCGGCGGCGTGCTCCCCGGATGCCAGGACACGGGCACCGCGATCGTGTGGGGGCACAAAGGCGAGCGCGTCCTGACCGGCACGCCGGAACGCCCAGACTTCGACGACGCTGCGGCGATTTCCCAAGGCGTGGCGGACACGTACCTCACTTCGAACCTGCGGTACTCGCAGCTTGCTCCGCTCGACATGTTCACCGAGCGCAACACCGGCAACAACCTCCCAGCGCAGATTGAGATTTACGCGGCTCCAGGTGAGGAGTACAAGCTTGTGTTCATGGCCAAGGGGGGCGGCTCGGCCAACAAGAGCTTCCTGTTCCAGGAGACCAAGGCACTGCTGAATCCCACCAGTCTCACGCGCTTCCTCGACGAGAAACTGCGCACGCTCGGCACCTCGGCCTGCCCGCCGTACCACCTCGCCGTGGTCATCGGCGGCACCTCGGCCGAGTTCGCCCTGAAGGCCGCCAAGTACGCCTCGGCCAAGTACCTCGACACGCTGCCGACAGCGGGCAGCGAGGCTGGCCACGGATTCCGCGACCTCGAATGGGAACAGCGCATCCTCGAGCTCACCCGGCAGTTCGGCATCGGCGCGCAGTTCGGCGGCAAATACTTCTGCCACGACGTCCGGGTGGTGCGCCTGCCGCGACACGGCGCGAGCTGCCCCGTGGCCATCGCCGTGTCGTGCTCGGCAGACCGTCAGGCGCTGGGCAAGATCACCGCGGACGGCATATTTCTCGAGCAACTCGAGGCCGACCCGGCCCGCTTCCTGCCCGCGACCGAAGAAACGCAGCTGTCCACTGACGTAGTGCCCATCGATTTGGACCAGCCGATGGACGCCATCCGAAGCCAGCTCAGCGCTCACCCCGTCAAGACTCGGCTGTCGCTCACCGGCACGCTCGTGGTGGCCCGCGACATCGCCCACGCCAAGCTCAAAGAGCGGCTCGACGCAGGCGACGGCATGCCCGACTACATGCGCGACCTCCCCGTGTACTACGCGGGACCGGCCAAGACGCCCGCGGGCTATGCCTCAGGATCATTCGGCCCGACCACCGCAGGCCGTATGGACCCGTACGTCGAGCAGTTCCAGGCCGCCGGCGGCAGCCTGGTCATGCTTGCCAAGGGCAACCGCTCGCGCCAGGTCGTCGAAGCCTGTGCCCGCTACGGCGGCTTCTACCTCGGCTCGATCGGCGGCCCCGCGGCCCGGCTGGCCAAGGACTCGATCCGCAAGGTCGAAGTGCTCGAGTACCCCGAGCTGGGCATGGAAGCCATCTGGAAGATTGAAGTCGAGGACTTCCCGGCCTTCATCGTGGTCGACGACAAGGGCCGCGACTTTTACAGCGAAGTCTCCACGCCGGTGCACATCAGCTGAACTCCGGCTGGCTCAGCTGTCCCGCCAGAACAGCACGTAGTCGATCGGATTGACATCGCCGACAGCGAACGCGATCGACACGGCGATGCCCGCGGCAGCGAGCACGATCATCGTGATGATGGTGGCACGGGGGAGCCTGCCGTCCGCATCTGACGGCAGCCGCTCACGCACCTCATGAAGCAGGCGGTCTGCCCACGCGACATCCCGAGCCAGGATTGCGAGGCCCACCGCGACCACCAGCATCCCAGGACCGGGCAGCGGCATCATGATGATGCCGAGAATGACGACGCCCAACCCGATGCTCATGCGCACCATGCGGTAGATCGACTGACGCCAGGCCGTGCGGCCAGTGGGCTCCCGCTCGCCTGTTTCGAGCTCGGCTGCTATGGCCGCTGCGCGGAATCGCTCACTGCGATCGAGCGTTTGCTCGCGCTCGTCGGAATCGCGGGAACTCGCATCGCCTGCGTCGGAATGCTGCGTGGTCGGGTCGTCCATGGTGGTGGCTGTCGGCGCTCGTCGACGTTCGGTTCGGCAGTGAATTGGCCCGCTCGTCCCCGGCGGCAGGGCCACGTGCCGCAATAGTGTGGCGTGCCGACCCGCGAATCCCTGCGCGGACCCGATGAGGAGATGCCGCGATGCCGACCGTTGACAAGTCCGTCCCGATCAGTTGGACCGTGGGCGACGCCCAGATCACCCGCATTGCCGAGCTCGAGGTCCACTGGCCGTTCAGCATCCTGCTGCCCGGCGCGGACGAGCTAATCGACAACTACGACTGGCTGCGACCCGACTTCGTCACCGATGACGGCCGCATGCGGCTCTCGATGCATGCGCTGGTGATCGAATCGGCCGGCATGCGGATCATGGTTGACACCTGCGTCGGCAATGACAAGTCACGGCCCGGGGCCCCGCCGTTCGAGCAGCTCTCGACGCCGTTCCTGGCCGATCTCGAAGCGGCCGGTTTCACACCCGAGTCGATTGACGTCGTCGTGTGCACGCACCTGCACGTGGATCATGTCGGCTGGAACACCCGCCTCGTCGACGGCGAGTGGGTGCCGACGTTTCCCAACGCTCGTTACCTGTTCGTGCAGGCCGAGTACGACTACTGGCGCACCGAGCCGCAGGACTACGGGCCGGTGTTCGAGGACTCGGTGCAGCCCGTGATGGACGCCGGCCTCGCCGACCTCGTCGCCCCCGACCACCGCGTCAACGATGAGGTGTGGCTGGAGTCGACGCCGGGGCACACACCCGGCCACGTCAGCGTGATCATCGAATCGGCGGGGGAGAAAGCCACCATCACCGGCGACATGACCCATCACCCCCTCCAGTTCGCGCACCCCGACCTGGCCTCAACCGCGGACTACAGCCGCGACGGCACCTCGACCAAGACTCGCCTTGACGCCTACCCGCGCTGGGCCGACGGCCGTCTCGTCATCGGCACCCACTTCGCCGGACGCACCGCCGGCCACATCGAGCCCGCCGACGAGCCCGACACGTGGATCTTCGCTCCCTGAGGCGTTTCTAGACGCGGGGCTCACGCGGTAGCTGCAGGATTCGCTCTCCGATGATGTTGCGCAGGATCTGCGTCGTGCCGCCCATGATCGTGTACGCGGGCGCGTACACCACATTTCGAGACACTCGATTGGCGAGCATCGTCTCGGCCCCGGCGACATCGCCCACGAAGCGCGACACCTCCTGCTCGAACTCGGTGCACCACGTCTTGGTGACCGCCGAGTACTGAGCGAACGGCGTTTGGCGCAGCACGTTGCGCAGCACCATGTCGCGCCCAATCCGGTAGCCAGTCTCGATGCGCGCCATGCGTTGGCGCACAAGCGGATCCGATGTGTCGGCACGATCCTTGGTGTCCAGGTACAGCCGCTGGTTCGAGGCCAGACGGTCGATGCCGCCGCGCTCATGCTCCAGCTGTCGCATCGTTTGCCCGAAGCTGTTGTTCAGCTCGCCCACCAGATTGTCGACCGGCACCGCCACCTCGTCGAAGAACACCTCGTTGAAGTGGGCGTCGCCCGAGGCGTCGCGAATCGGCCGCACCTCGATTCCCGGGCTGTCCATCGGGACGATCAGCTCGCTCATGCCCTTGTGCGGCGGCGAGTCGGGATCGGTCCGGCAGATCAGGTAGCACCAGTTGGCCGTGGCCGCACCGCTCGTCCAGATCTTCTGGCCGTTGACAATGAAGCGATCGCCGTCACGCACCGCCGTCGTCCCGATGGCCGCCACATCGGAGCCGGCATCGGGCTCGGACATGCCGATGCACCAGCGCGAACGCCCGGCGCGCATCTCGGGCAGGAACTTCGCCTGCTGCTCTTCGTTGCCGTAGGTCAGCAGCACCGGCCCGATCTGACGGTCAGGGAAGAACGAGCTGGCCATCGGTGCGCCGCCCAGCAGCAACTGCTCGGTGACGACGAAGCGTTCCACCTCGGGTCGCCCGTCACCGCCGGCCGACACTGGCCAGCACATCCCGATCCAGCCCCGTTCGGCAAGCCGCAGCGTGAACTCGTCGGAGTAGCCCACCAGCCACCCGTCGTCGGTCGTGAACAAGTCCGCTGTCGCGTAGCGCACCCACCTGGCCGCCGCGTCGGCCAAGTCGGTCAGCTCCGCAGGCCAGTCGTAGTCCATCGCCCGGACAGTACTGCCGACATCGCGCTGCGTTTGGGGCGCCTCCGCGAGATCCCTACTGGTCGGTGCGGTACAGGTAGCGCAGATCCCAGTAGCCGTACAGCGTGGGCGTGACGTTGCCGAAAACGTTGCGGACCGCGCCCAAGCGCTCACCCTGCGTCGTGTAGATCAGCGGCGCGTTCTCCGCGGCGATCGCCTGCGCCTGCCGGTAGAGCTCCACTCGCGTGCCGTGATCAAGCTCGGAGCTGGCTTCGATGTACAGCTCGTCGATCTCGGCCTCCCACTGCGTGGCGGGCTCGGACTGGTTGGGGTGCCACAGGTGCAGCGACTCGCCGCTGTGCCACAGCCCGATGCCGCTGTAGGGGTCGGGGCCGCCAGTGAAGCCGATCACCATGGCCTCCCAGTCGTAGGTGGCGGTCAGCTGCGCGACCAGGTCGCCGAAGTCGACCAGGCGAAACTCGACATCGAGTCCGATCGCCGTCATCCCCTCGTGGACGATTTGGGTCACCTCGGCCCGCACGCTGTTGCCGTCGTTGGTGATCAGCGTGAACGAGATCGGTTTGCCGTCGCCGTCTTCGCGGATGCCGTCGCCATCAGTGTCGATCCAGCCCAGGCCGTCGAGGATCTCATTGGCCTTCTCGAGGTCGTAGGGGTACTGGCGCACGTCTGGATTGTGGAAGTCACCCGCGGCGGGACTCACCGATGACCACTGCGGGTAACCCAATCCGTGCTCGATGCCATCGATCATGACCACCTTGTCCATCGAGTGCGCCACCGCTTGTCGGAACTCGACCGTGGCGAACCAGCGCTGCCGAACCGGATCGACGTACGGCTCGCCACCGTCGGCCGACCCCGGATTCTGGTTGAAAGTCAAAAAGGTGGTGCCGAAGCCCGGGCCGCGCCGGTGCAGGGTGAAGTTCTCCGCTGCTGCCAGCGGCTCAAGCAGTGCGAACTCTTCACCCAGCACGCCATGGAAATCGGTGGTGCCGTCGCGGAACAGCGCAAGCTCGGCCTCCAAGTCAGGCGCGATCAGCTCCACCACCCGGCCGAGGTACGGCAGGCGCTCACCGGCGTCGTCGGTGAGCCAGTAGCGAGGGTTGCGCTCGTAGACAATCCGCTCTCCAGGCGCGTACTCGCCGATGGTGAACGGGCCCGTGCCGACGACTTGCGCAGGGTCGGTGTCGATATCCCAGAACTCGGTGAAGGTCCCGGCCTCGATGGGGCCTTCCAGGATGTGCTTGGGGTAGATGGCGGTGCCGATCGAACGCAGGAACGGCGCGAACGGCTGAGGCAGGACGAACTCGACGGTGTGGTCGTCAAGCGCCGCCACCGTCATCTTCGATTCCTCCCATTGCCCGTTGTCGGGGTTCAGGAAACGGAACTCGAAAGTGGAGCGGCTCGACGCGTTGAAATCGTCGCTGTAGATGACCTCGTTGAACGTGAAGTCCACGTCGTGCGCGGAGAACGGCGTGCCGTCGTGCCACAGCACGTCGTCGCGCAGATGGAACACCCATCGCAGGCCGTCGTCGGAGCGCTCCCACGACTCAGCGAGCATTGGCTCCACTTCGTCGGTGAGCCACGACGTCTCGGTGAGCCCTTCGAACAGGTAGCCGAGCACGTTCGAGGAGCCGGCGTCGTTCGACAACTCCAGGTTGAACGTCAGCGGCTCTGAGATGGTGGCGAACGTCAGGGTGCCGCCGTGGGTGCCGATCGAGTACTCGAAATCGGCTGCGTTCCGGCGAAGTTGAGCGACGGTGGCGGCCAAGTCGGGGTCGCTGCTGGCGGACTCATCATCGTCTGAACCATCGCCGTCGCCGCCAGAACATGCTGCAAGCAGCCAGCAAACGCTCGCCAGCAGCGCAACCCAACGTCGTGATCGCATGTTGCTCCCCGTGATATCCCGGTGGCCGTCAGCCAAAAGTAAAGCAGCACGGTGTGCGAACTTGCTACATCGGACAGCCTTATGTGAAGCAGTCGAATAGCGCCGCTCAGATCAAGAGATTGGCGCGCAGCATCTCGGGTACGCCGGGGCTGAGACCGGCGCTCAGCAAGTAGCGCTCGGCACCCGATGCCGCACCGACATGGATGACGTTTCGACCGACGGTGCCGTTCGCGTCAGAGCGTGATCCGAAGCGAGCGTCGAGTTCAGCAAGCACCTCGGCCAGCGCGGCGCGCGGCGCGCACAGAATCGGCCGGACATCGGCGATGTCGATGCCGACTTCGGCAAATTGTGGCCGCAGCTCTTCGATGCGCTGCAGCGATCGCAGCTCATTGGTGAGGCAGTAGTCGTCAAGCACGGTGTCGCGATCGACGCCGAGCACCTCGAGCAGCAGCGCAGCCGCGAGACCGCTGCGGTCCTTGCCCGCTGTGCAGTGGAACAGCAACGGGAGGTGGTCGACGTCGGCGGCCACCGAGACGAATTGGGCGAACCGCTCGCTGTAGGTGAACAGCATGTTGATGTAGAGCTCGACCATGTCGGCCTCGGAGACCGACGTCAGGCGCCCTTCGAGGATCTGGTCCACCAGGCTGATGTCGCCGTCGACAGTGTCTCCGACGGGCAGCGAGATCTGCGAGGTCACGCTGGCCCACAGGCGCGAACGATCACGTTCGATTTCGGGACCCGCCCGAAAATCCACGACGGTGCGGATGCCGCGGCTGGCCAGCTCTTCGAGATCGTCGGCGCTGAGGCCGCTCAACCGATCCGAGCGGAACACCGCGCCCGTTCGCACCCAGCGACCGTTCGCCGCCCGATAGCCGCCGAGATCACGGCAGTTCCGGGCACCTCCGAGGACAACGACGGCATCGCGACGCACGGCGGGCGAGGCTAATCGGGGCTGATGCGCACTAGCGTCGCCGCCCATGCGTGCTGTGGTGATTCCCGAATACGGCGGCGTCGACGTGCTCGAGGTGCGCGATGTGCCCGAGCCGACGCCCGGACCTGATGAGGTGCTCATCGACGTCGTGTGCTCTGCGATGAACCGGGCCGATCTGCTCCAGCGCATGGGTCAGTACCCCGCACCCGGGCCGAAGCCGCCCGTCGAGATCCCGGGCATGGAGTTCGCTGGACGCATCGCCACCGCCGGCGAACGCGTGACTGGCTGGACAGCCGGCAACGAAGTCATGGGCATCGTGTCCGCCGGTGCGATGGCAGAGCGCGTCGCGACGCATGAGCGAATGCTTCAGCGCATCCCTGCGGGGGTCGCGTTGCGCGACGCCGCGGCCATCCCGGAGGTGTTCATGACGGCGCACGATGCGCTGATGACCCAGGGAGGGCTCGCTTCGGGCGGCACGGTTCTTGTACACGCCGGCGCATCAGGCGTGGGCACCGCTGCCATCCAGATCGCCAAGGCCATCGGCGCGCGCATCGCCGTGACCTGCTCAACCGCAAAGGTCGCGGCCTGCACCGAACTCGGCGCGGACCTGGTGATCGACTACACCCAGGCTGACTTTGCTGAGGCCATATCCGAATGGACCGGCGGCGTCGGCGTCGATGTGGTTCTCGACGTCATCGGCGGCGACTATCTGGCGCGAAACATCGCCTCGGTGCGCACCCAGGGCCGCATCATCCAGGTGGGCGTCATGGGTGGACCGAAGGCCACGTTCGCGCTCGGCATGCTGCTGCCCAAGCGGGCCTCGTTGATCGGCACGGTGCTGCGATCACGGCCCATCGAGCAGAAGATCGACGCCAACCAACGCTTCTGCGCCGAGCTGCTGCCTCGCTTCGATGACGGCTCGCTGCGGCCGATCATCGACTCTCGCTACGCCCTCGACGACATCGCCGAGGCACACACCTACATGGCCACCAACGCCAACGTCGGCAAGATCCTGCTGGACGTGCAGGACTGAACCCGGGCCCAGCAGGCCCGGCGCATCTCGCTAGCGCTGCTCGATGCCGACGTAATCCCGTTCGCCCATGCCGGTGTACTTCTGGCGTGGCCGGTAGATCTTCTGCTCGGGGTCATCCAGCATCTCGAGCCAATGCGCCAGCCAGCCGGGCGTGCGCCCGATGGCGAACAGCACCGTGAACATGTCGAGCGGGAAGCCCATCGCCTCGTAGATCAGGCCTGAGTAGAAGTCCACGTTCGGGTACAGCCGGCGATCCTTGAAGTACGGGTCGCTGAGCGCGACCTCCTCGAGCTTCAGGGCGATGTCGAGCAGCGGATTCAGCCCCGTCACCTTGAACACCGCGTCAGCGGTCTCCTTGATGATTTTGGCCCGCGGGTCGTAGTTCTTGTAGACGCGGTGGCCGAAGCCCTGCAGCAGCACCTCGCCGGACTTCGCCCGCTCGACGTACGCGGCCACATTGTCGAAGCTGCCGATCTCGTGCAGCATCCGGATGACCTGCTCGTTGGCACCTCCGTGAAGAGGTCCGTACAGGCCGCACGTTGCCGCTGCGACTGCCGAGTACGGGTCGGCTCGGCTGGAGCCGACGGTGCGCATCGTGGTCGTCGAGCAGTTCTGCTCGTGATCCGCATGCAGGATGAACAGCACATCCAGCGCTCGCGTCAGCGTCGGATCGGGCTCGTAGTCGGGGTCGGCCACGCTCCACATCATCCGCAGGAAGTTGGCCGTGTAGCTCAGGTGGTTGACCGGATACTCGTACGGCAGCCCCATCCGGTTGCGGTAGGTGAATGCCGCCATCGTCGGCATCTTGGCCATCAGCCGGATGATCTGCACCAGCCGGATGTACGGATCGTCGATGTCCTTGGCCTCGGGGTAGAAGGTGGACAGTGCAGCGATCGTCGAGACCAGGGTGCCCATCGGGTGGGCGTCGTAGCGAAAGCCCTTGATGAAGCGCGTGATGTCCTCATGCACGTAGGTGTGGAACGTGATGTGGTGGATCCACTCTGCGGCCTCGGCCTCGGTCGGCAGCTCGCCGTGGATGAGCAGGTAGGCGACCTCGAGGAAACTGGACTGCTCGGCGAGCTGCTCGATGGGGTAGCCGCGGTACCGCAGGACCCCTTCGTCGCCGTCGATATAGGTGATCCGGGAATTGCAGTTGGCCGTCGAGAGGTAGGACGGGTCGTAGAACCACAGGCCTGTGTCCAGCTCGCGCAGCGCGGTCGCCGAGATTGTCCCGTCGACCACGGGAACGGTCACCGTCTGACCAGAGCGATTGTCGGTGATCGTAAAGCTGTCCTCTGGCATCGGTCCCCCTCGTGCGTCGCCGAATGTACCTAATTCGGCGCGCCATCGCGAAGTTGGCTCTGGCTCAGAGCGGAGAGTTGTCGTGGCGGCGGTGTCGCAGGCGCTCGCGCTTGGTGGACAGCATTTCGAGCGTCTTGGCGAGCTCGTGACGCGTGTCGGCTGGGTCGATGACACTGTCCACGTAGCCGCGCTCTGCGGCCACGTAGGGGTTGAGGTAGGTGTCCTCGTAGTCCGAGACGTAGGTGGCGACGTCGTCGGCGTCGGCGCCACGGCGCAGGATCTGGGCCGCTTGGGAGGCGCCCATCACCGCGAGCTCGGCGCTGGGCCACGCCAGGTACACGTCGTTGCCCATCGTCTTGGAGTCCATGACGATGTAGGCGCCGCCGTAGGACTTGCGCAGCACGACGGCGACTCGGGGCACGGTCGCCCGCGCATATGCGAACGCCAGCTGTGCGCCGTGACGGATCATCCCGCGCCATTCGAGGTCTTTGCCGGGGTAAAAGCCCGGCGTGTCCACGAGCGTTACCAGCGGCAGCCCGAACGCGTCGCAGAAGTTCACGAAGCGAGCGCCCTTCTGGCTCGCGGCGATGTCCAACGTGCCCGCGATGCTCATGGGCTGATTCGCCAGAATGCCGACGGAGTAACCGTCGAGCGATGCCAGTCCGGTGACGAGATTTGGCGCCCATCGAGCGCGCAGCTCGACCAGGACACCGTCGTCGACGAGCGCCGAGACGACGTCGCGCACGTCGTAGGCGCCGGTGGGCACGGAGGGCAACAAGTCGCCCGCTTCGGGGGTCAGCCGGTCTCGCCGGTCCGCGGTCGCCAGCCGCGGCGGCAGCTCGTCGCAATGTGCCGGCAGGTAGGCGAGGATCTCGTTGAGCGCGTCGAGCACCTCGCCCGGCTCAGTTACCGCTGAGGCGGCGCCTGAGGCGCTGGCGTGTATTGGAGCACCGCCGAGTTCGTCGGGGCCGATCGCCACACCGGTCATCTCGCGTACCGGCACCGGCCCGCTGACGAACGCGTACGCGTCGTTGGACATCACCACGATGTCGGCGAGGCCGATGAGCAACGCGATGCCCGAGATAGCGGGGCCCGTGACACCTGCGAGGATCGGTACGACTCCCGAGCACTGCACGAGCACCCGCGCCGCCTGTCCCCAGCCGTGCAGGGCAGCCACGCCGTAGTGAGCGTCGGCGCCGCTCGAGGACAGCATCAGAACGACGGGGAGTCGCTTCGCGAGCGCCGTCTCGAGCGCCACGACGATCGTCTCGCTGTCCGCTGGAGCGAGCGCTCCGCGCCGCTCGGGACTGTCGGCAGACACCAGCATGACGGTGCGCCCGCCGAGCGACACCGCAGCGGCAGTGACATGGCCGCTTGCGCCGGCGCGGATCTGGAGGTCCACCGCCGTGAGGCTACGCATGTTTGAGGTCGAGAAACGTCAAGCGACCGCAACCCCGTGCGTGCGCGTCGCCACGCTGCGAATCACATGGCGCAGCACATCCCGGGCGGCGGCAGCGGGAGCCGAGAGCATGCCGCGTTGGCGGACGGCGAGCGCAACCTGACGGGGCGGGAGACCCGCAACGGTGAGCACGCTCCAGTCGCCGCGCTCGGTCCACTCGGGGATCGAGGTAATCGGGACGATCGCAGGTCCGTAGCCCTGGAACGCGAGCGTGGCCGTCAGGCGGATGCCGTCCAGCTGGGCCATTGTCGACAGCGTCACCCGATGACGCGCGGCGGCGGCGTCGATGCGGTCTCGCATCGCTGATCCGGGCGGGCTGAGCAACAGCGGATGCAGGGAGAGTTCGGCGAAGCCCACTTCGCGGTCGCCCTGCCCGGCGAGCGGATGAGTGGCTGGCGCGATGACGACGAAATCCTCCTCGAACAGTGGAGTGGTCGCTAGCTCTTCGTGGTCCACCGGGGCGTTCACGACCGCGAGGTCCAGCTCGCCGCCTTCAAGAAGACGGATGAGCGCGAGCGTGGTGGAGTCCACGACGGTCGAGGTGACATCGGGATGGCGACGCCGCAGCTCATCGAGGAACGGGGGCAGCAGCCACCTGCCCGGAGTGCCGATGATGCCGAGGTAAACGTCGCCGGTCACGTGCGACGTCATTGAGGCCACGTCAGCGCGCATCGCAGCGATCTCGGCATTGATGCGCTTGATCCGCGCCAGCACAACTTCGCCCTCGGGCGTCAGCGATCCGATGGCGCGGTCCACCAGCAGCGCGCCCAATTCGTCCTCGAGCTTGGCGACGTGGCTGGACACGTTCGACTGCACGGTGTGCAGCGCGCGAGCCGCCGCCGAGAAGCGTCCGTGGGTGGCTACCGCAGCCAGAGCGTCGAGGTACTTGAGGTCCATACACGCACGCTAGCTCGGACAATGGTATATCGCTTAAACAGATGGAAAGCATCTGTCGTAACTGCTGGTGCGATAGCGAAGTCAGCGCTATCTTGCTGCATGTCGATGCAAACGGCTTCCCCCCAAGCCTTTCGACACAACGCACCGCCGCAAGGTGTCCCCCCGCCTAGGCGAGCGTCAGCCGGATCGGAAGCCCCCGCTCCGACTGGTCTCAGGTCCGAGCGTCCCGCACGCCCAGCGACCTCAGCGAAGGAGCCGGCCCACCCCCTGGGCCGGCTTCATCGCGTCCGGGGCGCCGAGCGAGCCAAGCGAGTCCGGCGCTGCGCTAGAGCGAGGCCCGAATGATGTTGAGCGCCGAGCCCGCCTTGAACCACTCCACCTGATCACCGCTGAAGGTGTGATTCGTCTCGAACGAGAAGATCTCGCCAGACGACCGGCGGATCTCGACGATCACCGGCCGTCCCGGTGCAAGATCGGCGAGGCCGCGAAGCGAGATCCGGTCGTCCTCGTCGATGCCGTCGTAGTCCGCTGGGTCCGCGAACGTGAGCGGCAGCATGCCCTGCTTCTTCAGATTGGTTTCATGGATGCGAGCGAAGCTGCGCGCCAGCGCCACGAGGCCGCCCCGGAAACGAGGCTCCATGGCCGCGTGCTCGCGGCTCGATCCCTCGCCCATGTTCTCGTCGCCGATCACGACCCAGCGCACGCCGGCGTGGTGGTAGGCCTTGGCGATCTCGGGGTACGTCTGGGTCTCGCCGGTGATCTGATTCTTGCCGTGGCCGACTTCGTAGCCCTCGAATGCGTTGACTGCGCCCAGGTACAGGTTCCCCGAGATGTTCTCAAGGTGGCCGCGATAGCGAAGCCACGGCCCTGCCATCGAGATGTGATCGGTGGTGAACTTGCCCTGCGCCTTGACGAGGATGGGAAGGTCCTCGTAATCGCTGCCGTCCCAGGCCTCGAACGGAGCCAGCGCCTGCAAGCGGTCCGAGTCGGGCGAGACGCGCACCTCGATGCCTGGAATGTCTGGGGGCGGAGCGACGAAACCGCTTTCGCCCGGGTCGAACCCCGCAGGCGGGAGCTCGACGCCGACAGGGGTCGGCAGCGCGACCGGCTCGCCCGCGTCGGTGTGCAGCACTCCGTTCACCGGGTCGAAGTCCAAGGTGCCCGCCAGCGCAAGCGCCATCACCGTCTCGGGCGAGGTCACGAACGCCAGCGTGGCAGCGTCGCCGTCGTTGCGCTTGGGGAAGTTGCGGTTGTAGGACGTGACAATCACGTTGGGCTGTCCGGGTACATAGCCCGCTTCGTCCGAGCGGTCCCATTGTCCGATGCAGGGTCCGCAGGCGTTGGCGAGCACGGTGGCGCCCAAGGCTTCGAAATCGGCCAGCAGGCCGTCGCGCTCGATGGTGGCGCGCACCTGCTCCGAACCCGGAGTCACGAGCAGCCGCGTACGCGCCCGCAGTCCCTTGGATGCGGCATCGCGGGCGATCGACGCCGCGCGGGTGATGTCCTCGTAGCTGGAGTTGGTGCAGCTTCCGATGAGCGCCGCGCTGATGTCGAGCGGCCAGCCCTGCTCGCGGGCCTCGGCGCCCAGCGCCGATACCTCGCGAGCCAGGTCAGGCGTATGCGGCCCGTTGATGTGGGGGCGAAGCTGCGACAGGTCGATCTCGATTACCTGGTCGTAGTGGGCCGCGGGATCGTCCATGGCGGCGTCGTCGGGGCGCAGGTGCGCAGCAACGGCATCGGCCGCGGCAGCGATTGCTTCCCGGCCGGTGGCTGCCAGGTAGCGCGACATCGCCGCGTCGTAGCCGAACAGCGACGTCGTGGCACCGATCTCCGCGCCCATGTTGCAGATCGTGGCTTTGCCGGTGGCGCTCAGCGACTCCGCGCCCGGTCCGAAGTACTCGACGACGGCGCCGGTGCCGCCCTTGACGGTGAGGATCTCGGCCACCTTCAAGATGACGTCCTTGGGCGCGCTCCAGCCCGACAGCTCGCCGGTCAGCTGCACGCCGATCACGTTCGGCCAGCGCACGTTCCACGCGAAGCCGGTCATCACATCCACGGCATCGGCACCGCCTACGCCGACGGCAATCATCCCGAGGCCGCCCGCGTTGGGGGTATGGCTGTCCGTGCCGATCATCATTCCGCCGGGGAAGGCGTACTGCTCGAGCACGACCTGATGGATGATGCCGCTGCCGGGCTTCCAGAAGCCCGCTCCGTAACGGGCACACACGCTCTCGAGGAAGCCGTAGACCTCCTCGTTGTTCGCCGAGGCAGCAAGCAGGTCGCGCTTTCCGTCTTCGCGTGCCTGAATGAGGTGGTCGCAGTGAGTCGTGGTGGGCACTGCCACCTCGTCGAGCCCCGCGGTCATGAACTGCAGCCACGCCATCTGCGCCGTGGCGTCTTGCATGGCGACACGGTCTGGCGCAAGGTCGACATACGACACGCTGCGCTCAAGTTCCTGATCTCGGCTCGACAGGTGGGCGATGAGGATCTTCTCCGACAGCGTGAGCGCACGACCCAGCCGCTCGCGACCGAACGCTGTTGCGTCGGCCAAGCCGGCGTACACCCCTTCGACCAGTTCAATCGGCGTGCTCGCGTGTACAGCCATGAGCAATTCCCCGTTCGCAGTCGCATTGCCGGCATTTGCACGTACCTGAAGGGGCGGCGCAGTGCCCGCCGGCCGGGGCTTCAATCTAGAGGTTCTCCCTGCCGAGGCTGCCTGAGCCGACGCGTGTCCCGCAGTTGGGCGACCGGCTGTCGATTCGTCTTGCCGGTCAGATCCGGCCGCCGACAACCGAGTGCGGGAGCCTGTCAGGGACGGACTTCGTAATACAGGTTGGCGGCGTCGCCGAAGTCGTGCTGGGTGAAGCGGGTGAAGCCGGCGGCGGACGTGAGCTCGCGTGCCACCTCCGGGTAGAGCCCGAGCGTGCCGAGGCCCATGCCGCCTGGCTCGCTGAGCGCAGATTGCAGGCAGCTCGTCACCGAGAAGCCGTAGAACATCGCCAGCATCGGGTTGCGCTTGTCCGCTGTGAAGTCGCCCCTGGAACGGATGTCCTTGATGAGCAGCGTCCCGTCGTCGTGCAGCGCACCACGAATGGCGTCGAGCGCATCGTCAGGGCGCGGCATGTCATGCAGGCAGTCGAAGGTGAGCGCGAGGTCGAAGTCGCCCGTGGCGGGGACATCGGCGGCTCCCGCGACGACGAACGTGGCGTTGTCCAGATCTTCGTCCTCGGCTCGCTCGCGGGCCTGGGTAACGGCGATCTCGGAAGGATCGAAGCCGACCACTTCCGTGCGGGGCCAGGCCGCCGCGATGAGGCACGCCGACACGCCGGCACCGCAGCCGACGTCGAGCACCTTGGCGCCCCGTTCGAGCTTGGCGACCACGCCGTCGAGGCCGGACAGGATGGTCGAGGTCAGCGCTTGGCGGCTGAACGGGCCAGTCGTGCGGGCCAATCCTGCGGCGGCGCGTGGCCCCTGCTGCTCGTAGGTCATGCCGATTCCGGTGCGGAATGACTCGATGATGAGATCAAGCGCCTGGTCGCCCATGCCGCCCCGGAACGCACCCATGGCGAATTGGGTCGACTCCTCCTCGTCGGTGAGCAGCGCCTCGGCCTCGGGCGACATGGTGAACGCACCCTCGTCGTAGGAGATCATCCGTGCCGCGGCCATGCCCATCAGCCATTCACGCACGAGGCGCTCATTGAGCCCTGTCGCCGTCGCGACGTCATCGCTCGTGGCCGGCTGCGCTTCGGACAGCGCCGCGAACAGCCCGAGCTGGTCGCCGACGTGAAGCATCAACGACACCATTTCGCCCTGCTTGTAGGACCAAACCTGGAAGGCGAACTTGCCCAGAAGGTCCGGATCGATCTCACGAGTAGCGGTAGCCATTTGCGAGACGCTACCCGTCCGAGCGAGCGGCTTCCCCGTAGCGAGCTGTGTACAAGGCAAGAAACAATTATGCCTTGTACACTCAGAGCCATGTCCAGCGCAGGTGACCTCAAGGTGTCCTCCCGTGGTCAGATGAGCCTCCCTGCTGAGGCTCGCCATCGCTGGGGCCTCGACGAGGGCGGACGGGTGGGGTTTCTCGACGTCGGGGGAGCTGTCCTGATCGTGCCAGGCGGCGTCGAGTCGATGCGCCGCGAAATGCTGGACCTCGTCAGTGAGTCCGAGTGGGAAGCTGCGCGAACCGGCTTCGGTGATCCCGACCTCGCAAACGAGTGAAGCCGGCCTAGAGAAGTTGAGCCAGGGCCGGTGACCCAGATCGTCGACGACCAACACCTTGGTGCGATCCTGCGAGGCGAAGATCCGCCGCGTCCGGGCGAAGCCGTGTACACCACTGGCTACTGGTACGTGCGGTTGTGCCAGGCCGTGTTCGGCGCCACCGAGCGTGCGCGAACGCTGTCAGCACCATTCGCCGCACTGCCCGATACGTTGCGTCTACGTGCCACCGGAGCACTGCTAGAGCTGTCTCCCGAGATCGGGCTCGTGAGCCTGCGGGAGCTGGGGCCGCTGATCGGGAGGCTCCGCCAACGTCACCAGCTCAACGTGCTCGGCATCGAGGCACTCGCGGCTGCGGACTACCTCGAAGCCGACGTCTATCTCTCGGCACCATTTCCCCGCCTTCAAGCAGCCCTGACCGCCGAAGGCCGCCGACACGTGATCGCTTGAATCCGAAGTCGTCTGGCGCTACGGCTCGACGGGTGGCTAACCGGCGCAGAGGGGGTCGCTGGCTGCGGGCGGGGGCTGGTGGAAACAGAGAATGGCGAAGCGGCCGACGTAGGTGAATTCCCACGGCTCGGGCGCAGGACCCTGTCTTCCGCCGTCGGGCGGGTAGCTCGGAATCCACCCGTGCTTCTTCGCGATGGCAAAGTTGTCGGCGGCCAACCAGGCATATGCGGGAGATCGTTCGAAGTTGGCGTAGCCGTGCTGGCCGATGTCGATGGCATAGCCCGTGTGGTGCTTGGAGTACCCCGGCGGTGCCGACGACTGCAGCCGTTCGGCCATGTCTTCGAAGTCGTAGGGCAGAGACAGGGAGCGCAAGAACAGGGTCCGCTGGTAGGTCTGTCCCCGATACGCGGATCTCAACTCGAGGTTGATGCCGCTGGCGGCGGCGTCTGCACGAAGGGCGATCCAGGCCGCAGCAGCGGGGCGCTGGAGCGCTTGACCGTCTGCCACCAGTCGCATGAGCGCGTAGTTGGCCGGAAGCGGGCGACGCTGGTAGCCCCGTTGCTCGGCGTGCTCGAGTATCCGCTGGTCCATTTCTTCAGAGCCAGTGATGCCCAGCACCGAACCAATGGACGCGAGGTTTGGCAAGTCCGCTGTGTCGAAGAGCTGGGTGAATTCGGGCCCGGTGAACGAGGGGAACACATCGGCGCCCCCCACCATCGGCGACCGCTCGGGCTCCGGATCGGGAGCGTTGACCGTCTTGGGCTCGTCGGGGGTCGCAGGCTCGGGCCACAGCGTGGTGATTGGTTCGGTGATGTGCGTTGATCGATCGCCGCCGATTGGCGCCGCCGCCGCTGTGGGCGTGTGCAATGCACTGAAAGCGAGTGCGGCTGACGCGACGGCCCAGCCGAGCCGCGACCCACCGAGGCGGCGCGTCATGGCCGCGACCATCGGCCGGCGGGGGCATTTCGGAATCATCGGAGGAGGCACTCGGAGGCAGACACGGAGGCAGCGGAAAGCTCAGGACACAGTGGCGGGGTGATCGACCAGCGTTCGGTAGAGGTCGGCGTACAGGCCGCCCGCAGCCATGAGTTCTTGGTGCCGACCCTGCTCGACCAATCGGCCTCGATCCAGCACCAGGATCTGGTCGGCATCGGTGATGGTCGATAGGCGGTGGGCGATGACTACCGCAGTGCGGCCCGCTAGCGCGCTGGACAGTGCGCGCTGAACCAGGGCCTCGTTCTCGCTGTCGAGGTGGCTCGTGGCCTCGTCCAGCACGACGATGGCGGGATCGCGCAGCAGTACTCGGGCGATGGCAACGCGCTGCTTCTCGCCGCCCGAGAGGCGGTAACCGTGCTCGCCGACGACAGTGTCCCAGCCATCCGACAGTCCCAATATCAGCTCGTCGATCTGCGCGGCCCGGCATGCATCCATCAGTTCGACGTCGGTTGCTCCGGGTCGGGCGTAGCGGAGGTTTGCGGCGATGGTGTCGTGGAACAGGTGGGGGTCTTGGGAGACGATGCCGATGCTCGCTCGCAACGACTCCTGCGTGAGGTCGCGGACGTCGTGATCGTCGATGAGCACGGCACCGCTGTCGACGTCGTAGAGACGCGACAACAACACCGCGAGCGTCGTCTTTCCTGCGCCAGAGGGGCCCACTAGCGCGACTGTCTGGCCCGGTTCGATGACCGTGGACACGTGGCTGAGCACGGCGTCGCCTGCGGTGCCGCTGGGTTGCTGGGGCGCCGCTGGCGCGCCGCTGGGTTGCTGGCGCGTCGCTGGCACGCCGCCGAGTTCGGCGAGCATCTGGTCGTCGGCCGGGGGATAGGCGAACGTCACGTCGCGCAGTTCGATGCGACCCGAGACATCGGACAGGTCCACGGCACCAGGTCGGTCGGTGATGGGGTTGGGCAGATCGAGCACCGCGAAAACCCGCTCGAACGACACCAGCGCCGTCATCACGTCCACTCGGGCGTTCGTCAGGCTCGTCAGCGGCGTGTAGATGCTCACCACCATCAAGCCCATCGCAGCGAGCGTGCCGATGGTGAGCGAGCCCGAGATCACGAGATGCGCGCCGACCCAGTACAGCACCGCCGCACCAACGGCCCCCACGAGGCTCAGCGCGACGAAAAATGCCCTGCCCCACAAAGCGCTGCGGACCCCAATATCTCGCACCGACTGAGCCGTACCGCTGAATTGGTCCCGCTCGGTGCCGTGGCGACCGAACAGCTTCACGAGCAGTGCGCCCGCGACATTCAGCCGCTCGGTCATCACCGTGTTCATGGCTGCGTTGTGTGCCATGCCCTGCCTGGTCAACGCCTGCAGCTGCCGGCCGACCCTCTTCGTGGGGGCGATGAACACCGGCAGCAGCGCAAGCGCGAGCAGGGTCAGCCGCCACTCGAGCACCAGCATCGTGACCAACGTCGCAGACAATGCAATGGCGTTGGACACCACCGAGTTCAGCGTGCCAGTGAAGGCTCGCTGCGCGCCGATGACGTCGTTGTTCATGCGGCTGATAAGCGAGCCAGTCTGCACGTGAGTGAAGAACGCCATGGGCATGCGTTGGACGTGGTCGTACAGGCCTACCCGCAGGTCGTAGATCAGGCCCTCGCCGATGCGGGAGGACCACCAGCGTTCGATGAACGACAATCCGGCCTCGGCAAAGGCCGCGCCGACGATGATCCCAGCCAGCACGTTGACCCGCCCTCGGTCGGCAGCAGGGATCGCATCGTCGATGATGCTGCGGAACAGCAACGGCGGCACCAGTGACGCCAAAGTGCCGAGCAGCAGCACCACGACGAGTCCGATCAGCATCGCCCGGTACGGTCGGGCCAACGAGGTGGCGCGCCGGATCGTCTGGCGCGCCACGTGACGGCCTTCGACCCCGGCTGGGTCGTGCCCCATGGCGCCGTGGGCCGATGCCATCGACTGCATGGATCGAACGATACGCGCCGTCCCGCCAATGGCCGCGGCGCGTGGCCGCGGATAGCGCAGCTACACGTACGGCCAGCGACGCTTGGAAGCGGCGGCGTCGCCTGGCGGATCTGCGCCGCTCGCCGGCGCGGGCTCGGTGAGGGTCCAGCGACGTCGCCACGCAGATGCTGAGGGGCCCTCGAGGCCTGGGCTGTCCGCACTGTGCAGCCGCCTCCGGGCAGCGAACCAGTTGCCGGTCGCCGTTTCGTCCGCCAGGCCCTCCACGGCGGCTTGCAGCCGTCGTGTGAAGCGCCGATTGTTGTCGTCGTCGGCGAAGTCAAGCGGCCGGCCGAAGTTGACGACCGAGCGTGCCCGTTTGGGCCAGGCCCGGCCCTTGCGGAGGATGTCGAACGTGCCTCGAATATGGACGGGCACGACCGGTACGCCGGCTTGCTTTGCCAAGTACGCAGCGCCGGGCCGGAACTGCTGCCCCCAGCCGTCGCGGGATCGTCCGCCCTCCGGATAGATCACCAGGCTCCAGCCGCTGCGCAGCAGCGCCACGGCTTGGTCAATGTTGCGCCGATTCACCGAAGTGCGCTCGATGGGGATCGCACCCACGAACAGCGCCGAGATCGCCGAGCTGAACCGGTTGCCGAAGAAGTAGTCGGCGGCTGCGCCCACCACGAGCCGGTTGCACCACGGTTCTGGGATCGAGGTGACCATGACGGCGGTGTCGGCGTGGCTCTGATGGTTGGCCGCGAACACCGCAGGTCCGCGCAGCTCGCTGAGACGATCCACGCCCTTGATCGTCGGGCGGGCGTAGTAGTGCACGATCGCGCGGCCCAGCGTGTCTCGGGCAACGCGTCGTGCCACCCGGGCGGGAAAACGGCGGGCCCAGTCCGTTTCATAGTTCGAGCCCACGTTGGCCGGCAGCGGTGTCTGGCCCTTGGGCGTTGTCGCGGCGCGCAGAGGAAACTCTGTGTTTCGAGCAATTCGCGTGACGGAAGCCTTCTTGCGGCCCGAGCCCTTGCCCGACCCTCTGCCGCCGAAGTGCGGCACTGCCGTTCGGCGATTGGGGTCGCTCACTGCTCGCTGCCTCAGACGACGTCGGCCATCAGGACCGGCGGATTGTGAATATGGGTGATCGACGGGTCGCGCCCGACCACGTCGGTGGCGATCTCCAGCGCATCGTTGAGCGTCGAGGCAGCCCGGAATCCCATGCGCCGCACTGCTGCGGGGTCGCCGCCCACGATGATCACTTCGCCGAGGTGCTCGAGCGCGTGTGCGCACCAGTACCACATGTAGAACGGATGCACGCCGTGGTAGGCGTACGACGTCCGGTACAGGTGCCGGTACCACTCGTCTTGCGCGTACCGCTTCTCGTAGCGATGCTCGATGACCTCAGGGTCGGTCGTGTCGGCGAGGACTTCCTCGAAGAAATCGATGTAGCTGGGGTGGTGTACCGGGTGGAATTCCCACGGCGTGGGATGCGTCATGATCACCACGCCGCCAGGGCGCACCAGCGGCTTGCCCCGGTACAGGTTGAAGAAATACCCGAGCCCCAGGCAGGCCACCAGGATCGGGTTCATGATCGAGTTGACGTTGTAGGGGCACAGGTAGGGCAGCCCCATCGTGAGCACATCGGTCTGGCCCTCGACCCGCACGAGGTGCTGGCGGTAGACGTTCTCGAGCGTCACCCGGTGCACCGCTTCGACCTCGCCCGCCTGGACCGACGTGAGCCCGTACGGCGCACGGATGCCGGAGAAGATCCGCCGGGCCTGCCGGCGCGACATCACATCGAGGGCCGTCTTGGTGCCCACCAGCATCAGCCGATCCTTCGGCGACATCTCCCATTCCCTGCGCTGCAGGAAACCGTAGGGCGACGGGAAGGTGTCGTTGTTGAGTGTGGTCTCGATCTGGAACACCTTGACCCCGGCTTTCGCCAACAGGCGGCCCTGGCGCCAGTTGCGCGTGTGTAACTCGGAGTGCTCGGGGTCCATGAACGATGTCGAGTGCCGCATGGTGTGCACGTTGTGGTGGTGGCGTAGCGCTGTGTAGCTCGACAGTCCGGTGGCGACGCTCTTGTGCCCGCCGTCCATGGAGACCAGGTTGATGTTCACGTACACCAGCAGGTCGGACTCGACCGCCCGGGTGGAGATCTCGACTTCTTCGCCGGCTTCGGTGGTGCCTAGGTGCGTCAGCGCGTCGGGATCCTCGGCGTCGAAGTTGTACAGCTGGCCGTGCGGGGCGAAGGCGTCGTAGACCCGGTCGCCGACAGCGTGTCGCAGTTCGGCCTCGGTCATCCGGCGATGCAGGGCGAGTGCCGCAATGAGGTGGACGTCGTCGACGCCCGCGGCAGCGGCCATGTCGAGCACCTGCTCGATGATCCGGCCGCGGATGTCGGGGGCCGCCATCGGCGGCAGGGGCAGCGAGATGTCGTCGAACGCGATCGTCAGCTTCATGCCGGGTCGCATGAGCGCGGCCAGCGGCTCGCAGTCGCCGAGCGGGTTCGCGAGCGCCGAGGCGATTTCGCGCTCGGGATCGCGCACCGCATCGAGCGGTTCGTTGGGATACACCACACGGCTGCCGACGGGCAGCTTCTCCAAGCGGAGACCCTCGCCGTGGTGAAACACGATCGGCGGGGTCGTCCGGTCGACTTCGAGGACGAGACCCTTGCGGGCAGTCACCGCGGGCCTCCTGCAGCGACACGCGTGCGCCGATCGAGGCGGTGAGTGCCCGCTCGGATTCGATGGGGCGGAGCGAACGGCAGCAGCGACCGCGGACCCCCCGACGACCGCGACCAGTTCTCACACAGCCATCCCCGCTTGTCAGCGATCGTGACCAGCCGGGTCTCGGGATTCACTGCCACGGGATAGCCCACCGCCTCCAGCATGGGTATATCGGAGGCGGCATCGGCGTATGCGACGCCCTGAGCCAGCTCGAAGCCCTCGGCCTCGGCCCATTCCACCATCATCTGGGCGCGGACCTCGCCGGTCGGCGGGACATCGATCATCTCGCCGGTATAGCGGCCATTCGCGCTGTCGATGCGCGCAGCAATGATGTGATCGAACAGCGGTGCGAGCGGCCGAACCGCCAATTCGAGCGCACCGGTGATGAGCACCGTGCGATGACCTGCCGCGCGGTGTTCGCGCACGCGCCGAATTCCAGCGGGGAATGCCTTCGTCAGGATGAGGTGGCTCAGCATCTCGGCTGCGTCCGCATCCAGCCGGCTGACGGAAGCGCCCTTGTAGCGCCGGTAGAAGTAGCGCAGAAAATCGGTGCGGTCGCGCCTGTCCCTGCGCCACAGCCCCGGGGTCTCGGCCAGCGTGCGCAATGCGAACCGGACGCGCTGGGCATTGTCCAGCCTGCGGGTGGCCAGCCAGGCATAGCTTTCCACGACGTTGCTGGCGATCAGAGTGTTCTCGAGATCGAACGCTGCGAAATGCCTGGCAGGGTCGAGCACAGCCGAGCGGAGCCGATCGTTGCGGCTGGGGCCCGTGCGAGGTTGCGGAGTGGTCTTGACACGAGCTTGAGTGATCACCGTGGGAAGGTGCACGTCAGCGATGTAGTGCCGCCAATCCAAGACTCGCGGATCGAAGCCGAATCGCTCCTGGTCGGCGGGGGGAAGCGAGTCCCACAATTCCAGCGTCCGGTCGATCTCATACAGCGCCTCGCACTTGCCGTAGGCACCGTAGAGCTGTACGTAGTCCCTGATCTGGGAGAGTTCGGCCCGTCGCTTCGCGAGTCGCACCGTGAAATCGTTCCGGCCGCGCATCGGCAGATGGTTCACGACCTTCTGTGCGGCGTTGAACGCTGTCATGACACGGTCGAGCTGTTCGGAAAGCCCGCTTGAGCCGGCAAAGCGCCACTCGGTGCTTGCCGTGGGGTGACCCTTGGCGTCGTAGACGGGGTGGTCCTGGAACCACTGTATCGTCGTGGTGGTCAGCACCTTGAAGCGCAACGGATTCACCGCCCCGGACGCCACCTGGAAGACCTCGGGTGCGGGTGCGGGTCCGCGGGCGGCAACAGCGATGATGGCGGCCGCCACCATGTCGACGGGGATGACGTCGATGACCCCTTCGGGATAGCCCGGGAAAGTGTCCAGCTCGCCCTTTGCGAAGGACACGAACAGCGGCTCGGCCATGCGGAAGCCCCGGATCCAGCCCGGAGAGGGCTCGGTCAGCGCCGATTCGATGATGGAGGGGCGCACGATCGAGATCGGCACCTCGCCGTGCAGTTCGACGAGCGCCTGCTCGCCGAGCGCCTTGGAATAGGTGTAGACGTCGGGCCAGCCGAGCGATGTCGCTCGACTGCGTCCTGCGGTGACCATTTCTGTATCGACCCAATCCCGGCGAAGCTGCTCGGTCTTGGCGGCCAGCATCGGCAGGCCAGCGGGGCCGAGCTCTTCTCGGGCGTCGCGATGGAAGCGACGCAAGCGATCGGGGGCGCGGCTGGCAGCGTCGAGATCCGCCCGAGTGCGTCGCGCTGCGGAGACTTCGGCCCGCCAATCGACGTCGAGCGAGAATGGTGTGTCGGCCAGGAACACCTCGGCAGCCGAGCCCCGCCGGTTGCCGGCCACATAGCAAGTGGAAACAGCGATGACGTGCGGTGAGACACCCTGGATGTGGCAGGCCTCGAGCACGCGGTTCGGACCGAGCAGGTTGATCTCGATCGACGCGTCGAGCGGGCTGTCGAAGCTGACCGTGGCAGCCGAGTGAATGATGATGTCGCAGCCGCAGAACGTCTCGTGGTCGGAATCGCTCAAGCCGAGTCCGTCGACGCTCACATCGCCGGACACGACCGTGATTCGACGATCGCAGATGTCGTCAAAGTCGTCGCCCCATGCCTCACGGAGACGGTTGAAGGCGTCGTTGCGCAGCACCTCGCGCTGGACTCGGTGAACCACGTTCGTGCGGCGACCGGGACGCACGAGCAGGACAAGCTCGCAGTCGGGGACCGAACGCAACAGGCGTTCGGTCAACGCTGTCCCCAAAAAACCCGTGGCGCCGGTGATGGCAATTCGCTTGCCCGTCAACGCTTCGGCGATCACGGCCTGCTTTCTACCGAAGTCCGGAGCATGATCCGCGCTCACGATGCCAACTCGGCAAATAGGCGGGCGCACGGAGTCACCGCGCGCCAGCCGCACGACAGGGCGAAACGCTCGTAGTCGCTTCCTGGCGGACCAAAGGTTGCGAGGTCGTGGCACGCCGGTGCGCTGAGTGCTCCGCACCGTTCCCACAGACCGTCGAGGTAGTCATCTGTGCCGGGCGGCGCGTCGTTCGGAGAGCGTCCGTTGAGTGCGGGCGGCGGACCGTCGTCGCCCAGCAGCCCTGCGCAGCCGAGGGTGGTGCGACCGCCACAGGTCCATCCGAACGTTGCGTACGCCGAACCGCCGGGTGCGGACAGCACGAGTTGACCGCAGGCACGGCTGCTGCCGTCGCCGCAGGCCTCCCACCAACCGTCGAGCTCCGAGATGTTCCCAGGTGCAGGCGTCTGCGGTTCGAAGTCGACAGCTAGCAGGCCGCCTTCGCTGGGATCGCCGCCGAGGAGCACGCTGCAGTGCAGGTTCTCACGCCCCCCGCAGCTGAATGCAAATGCCTCGTACTCGCTGCCTGCGGTTGCCTCGTACAACAACGCGTTGCACGCGCTCGACGAACCCGCACCGCAGGAATCCCACAGCTGGTCAAGCACGGGGTCTGCACCTGGTGGGGGGTCGTCGGGACTAAAGAGGGCTGGCGCACGCAGCAGGTCGGCCGGCAACGAAGCATCGCGTGCCTCGGTGGGCGAGAGCACGGCGGTGTCGGCATTTGCGGCTGAACCTCCATTGTCGAGGGGCGCCTCGGTGTCGCCGCGATCCAGCGCGCAGATGTCACGGGCAATGTCGACGATTGGCTCGTCGGCGGGATCCAGCGGCAACGTCAGGTCCTCCGGCACGATTCCGAGTGCCGCGGCCAGACGGTCCCGCTCGCACGCGCTGAGCTCAGATTCCGAGGCGACGCCGCCTTTGGAGCCCGACGTCGTCGAACCGCTGCACGACGCCGCCAATAGCGCCACTGCTGCAAGCGAGCAAGCTAGGCGGCTTCGGACAGTTGCTGTGCGGGAGTGTGCTGTCACGTACCGCGCCGCTATGCCAGCTTGGCGGCGATTGTGCCGACCGAGCGCAGCGCTGTCCCCTCGCCGTGATTGTCGAAGCGCCGCGTCGGACCGTCGAGGGCTTCTGCGATCAGGTCGTCGAGCAGCGCAATGAGGCTGTCGCCTTCGTGGGACCAGAAGTACCAGCTGAGCGATCCGGGAATCGGATTGATCTCGTTCACCCAGAGGCCGTCGGCACTGTTGCTGCCGTCCCACAGGAAGTCGATGCGTGCGACCGAGCGGGCCGTGACCAGGCGGCTCACCTCGATGGCAGCGTCGCGCAGGTCCGCCTCGATCCCGGAGGGCAGCGTTGCGGGAAGCTCCCTCGCTGCAGTCGCCATACCGCCGCCGCCCACGAGGTACTTGTCGGCGTAGGTGTAAATCTCTTTGTCCGCGCTGCGCAATGGCCGCTCGACGGCGCTGAGGCGCAACTGCGGCCACGTACGCACCGAGATGTTCAGATCGATCACGTCGGTGAGGTATCGCTGGACGACGGCACCGTCGCGTAGGAATCCCGAAGTTTGCGCCAATGCTTGCGCGGTCGCCAGATCGGCGACGATCTCGATTCCGATCGATGATCCGCCGAAGCGCGGCTTGACGATGAGCGGTCCGTCGGCCAGTTCCGCGGCCTGCGGGTCGGACCGCAGGTCCGGTGTGAGCAGCCACAAAGGCAGCGTCGGCAGCCCCGCTGCGTGAACAGCGCCGGTGAATGCCAGCTTGTCCATGCTGATCGCTGCGCTGCGCTGGCTTGGGCCGGTGTACGGCAGCCCAGCGAGGTCGAACAGCGCCTGAAGACCGCCGTCCTCGCCAGGTCCGCCGTGGCAGCAGTTGACAACCACGGCGAGGTCGATGGCGGCGCGCTTGGGGCGACGGCCGCCACGGACGAACCCGCCGCCGGGCCGGCTCAACAAGTCGACGGCTGCGGCTCCAGATGGCAGGCCGTCGGCGAATGCAGCGGCCTCGAGGTCTGGGGGTACTTGGTGCCACGTCCCGCTCGGTGACCAATACAGCGCGACCGGGTCACGCCCCGCCTCTGCGAGCGCGTGCACCGCTTGGAGGCCCGTCAGGATCGAGATGTCATGCTCTGGTGACGGTCCGCCGAAGCAGACTCCAGGTCGACTCATCGGAGCACCGTCGATGGGTATGCCAATCGGCCCATGGATGCCATGAAACCGCATTCGAGGGCCCACGGGGGGCCATGTCGCGCGACAGGCTGCGCAGAGAGGTCACGGCCTGGGAGGTATGCCACGTGCTGTCCGCTCTCGTTCGCTGCGCTCACGTGCCGCTCGAGCCGCGGCCTTGCTGTCGATGTCGTTGTGCGGCCACCGTTCTCCGCGGTCCCCCTCGGCCTCTGATCACGGGTAGTGATCGGGCAGGTCGTTCTCGTACAGGACAGCATCGCCGTCGCGCAGGTTCGTGCGAACCCACCGCACAGCCTCCTCGCGGTTCTCCACGCATCGCACGGTGGAGCGGCCTTTGGCGCGGTCGTGAATGAGGCTGCGAGCTCTGCGGCCGCGGGTGGCCGAGCGCGCGGTCTTTGGATCCCAACCAGTTGCACCGCCCAGCAGCGCCGTGCGATTCGTCCGACCCACGATGAGCACGTCGTCTGCGACCTGGGCGGCCAATTCTCCGAGCAGCCGGTTCTCGTGGGCCTGGGTGCGGCCGAGCTCGACCATTCCCGGGGTGACGACGACACGGCGATCGGTCCCGCTGGCCGCCAGCAATTCCAGCGCTGCCCGAGCGCCCGCAGGATTGGAGTTGTACGTGTCGTCGATGACCACGACGCCCGAGTCGCTGCGAGCGACAGTGCGGCGGTGCTCGGGTGAGGGAAGCTCGCCCAGACGTGCGGCGATTGCCGCGTCGGCAACGCCGAGCACCGACGCGGCGGCCACCGCGCACGCCACGTTTGCCGCGGACGCGTGCCCCATGTCCCGATCGGCGATCTCTCGACCGAAAACGGTGACGCGCGAGCGGCGTGGCTCTGCGGCGCCGTCATCGGCCATCGCCTCGGGCGGCGCCTCCGATGCCAGCACGGTCACATCGGCAGCGGCATCGGTGGTCGAGCAGCGGATGACGCGCAGCCCTGACGCGGCCAGCCGATCGGCTTCCGCGCGCAGACCGTACGCGTCGACGTTGATGATTGCGATCCGGCTGGTCGCGAAGATCTCGGCTTTCGAGGACACGATGCGATCGAGGCTGCCGAAGCGCTCCAGATGCACGGGCCCGATGGAGGCAAGGATCGAGACCGACGGCTTCACCCACCGTGTCA
This sequence comes from Acidimicrobiales bacterium, assembly GCA_963663635.2. Taxonomy (GTDB): domain Bacteria; phylum Actinomycetota; class Acidimicrobiia; order Acidimicrobiales; family Poriferisodalaceae; genus Poriferisodalis. The sequence goes on along the minus strand of CAXXMY010000002.1, from coordinate 119,640 downwards.
TTGCAGCAATCTCGCCCGGTCCGAACGTGCCCATCTCGGCGATGAACACCTCGGTGCCCGGAGCCAGGCGCTCGTTGATTGCGCGGCACAGACCGGCCGTGTTGTTGAAGCTTGCCGGTGTCGCAACCGTCGACCGGGTGCCGGCGAGCAGGTGGCGTAGATACCCCTTGATCGTGGTCTTGCCGTACGAACCTGTCACTGCCACCCGAACCGGGTCGACGTGGTCGAGTGCGGTCTGAGCGCTGTGCACCCAGCGCCGCGCGAGAATGGCCTCGAACGGAGCAAGAATCGCCAGTGCCGCATCAGTCCACAGCGGCAGACCGAACAGCAGCACTGCCAAAATCGGCGCGCCGAGGCCTGACAGCAGGCCCACGCCGACGGCGACTGCGGCGAGCACCACGAGCATCGCGGCGACGGTGACCAATCGCCGCGTCCAAGCCAGCGGGCTGGTCCGTCCGCGGACGTCGAGGCCCTGCGGCCCCACCGCGACAGCGGCTGCGGTTATCGACGGCGCCCACCAGTAGGTACCGCTGAGGACGACACCGGCGGCAGCAATCGCCACGATCAGCCGGTTGTTCCAGCCGAGCAGCCACCAGCGCCGAGCGAACCGGGACGTGCGGCCGACGCCGTAGTGCTCGCGCTGGGCGACTCGCAGCCAGCGAATAGCCCCGCCCGCTCCGGCGGCCAGCGATGTCCACAGCACTATTCCGTTCATGCGAGGCCGTTCATGCGAGCTCGTCGAGGCGCCGTCGAAGCGCGGAGGCCAGCGCGCCAGGTGCCTCCGTCGGCACGAAGTGACCCACGCCGTCGAGCACGGTCAATCGCGCATCGGCGAGGATCTGCGCCGCCCGCTCGGCGATCTCAACGGGCACGGGTTCGTCGAGGCGGCCCCACACCAGTTCGGTGGGTTGGGAGATCTGGCGCAGCTGCGCCTCGTAGGTCTCGTTGACGACAGCCACGAGCACGTCGCGCATCACGCCCGTCGCGGCGCGATAGTCGGAGCTGCCGAACTGCTGACCCATGCGCTCCATGGTGCCGTCGCCGAGCAGTCCGCGGCGATGCAACGCTCGGGCCAGTGTGTACCGCCGGGCGGGACGCGTCGTCGGCCGATCCGAACGCCGCAGCAGCGGCACGCCGCACAGCACCACCGCGGCCACCGCGTCCGGGTGGCGAGCGGCCAACTCGACACCGACCCGGCCGCCGAAGCTGTGTCCCAGGACGACGACACGCGGTGCGCACTCTGCCAGCAACGGCTCGAGGAGATCGGCATACGACGCGGCGCCGCCAGCGGCGGCGGGCGCGGGGCTGGAACCGAACCCGGGGAGGTCCACTGCGATGGCATCAGTCCCTGCCACGCAGTCCAGAAGATCTCGATGGCTGCGACCCCAGCCGTGCAGTGCAAGCACCGACGCGGGCCGCTGCGTGAGGCGGCTGCCGAACAGGGCGCCGCCGGCAAAGCTGTGCAGTGGGCTCAGCGGGCGCTTGCCCCTTCGTGTGACCGGTTGATTGCCGACAGCAGGGCTCGGAAGCTTGCGGTGACGATGTTCGGGTGCAGTCCGACGCCCCAGTAGACCTCAAGCGACGGCGTCTCGATCTCCACGTACGCCGCGGCAGTGGCGTCTGCGCCGGCGCCGACCGCATGCTCGTAGTAGTCGACCAAGCTCACTTCGATGCCCAGCGCGTCGACCAAGCTGCTCTTGAACGCCGACAGGGGACCGTTGCCCCGGCCCTTGGCCCGGACCTCGCCGTCGGGTCCCTTGATCGTTGCCTCCACCTCGGATTCATCCGACGACTCCGAGTCGAAATGACTGCGGTGCCCCAGGTAGGAGTACGGCGATTCGGCGTGCAGGTACGTCTCGTCGAACGTCTTCTTGATCGCCTCGGGCACGATCTCGCCGCCCTCGTCGGTGATCGACTGGATCACGCTGCTGAACTCGATCTGGAGCCGCCGAGGCAAGTCGAGACCGAAGCTGTTCTTCATCACGTAGGCCACGCCGCCCTTGCCGGACTGGCTGTTCACCCGGATGACGTCCTGGTAGGTGCGTCCAACGTGGGCCGGGTCGATCGGCAGGTAGGGCACTTCCCAGAAGCCGTAGTCGTCGTCCAGCGCCTCGAAGCCCTTCTTGATGGCGTCCTGGTGGCTGCCGCTGAACGCGGTGTAGACGAGATCGCCGCCGTAGGGGTGACGCGGGTGGACCGGCAGTTGGTTGCAGTACTCCGCAACCCGCCGCAGATTGTCGATGTGGCTGATGTCCAGTTCTGCGTCGACTCCCTGGCTGAACAGGTTCATCGCCAGGGTGATGATGTCCACGTTGCCGGTGCGCTCGCCGTTGCCGAATAGTGTCCCCTCGACCCGGTCGGCGCCTGCCATCACGCCGAACTCGGCCGCGGCCACGCCGCACCCGCGGTCGTTGTGGGGATGCAGCGACAGCACCACGGCCTCTCGGTTGTCGACGTTGCGGTGGAAATACTCGATGAGGTCGCCGTACATGTTCGGTGTCGACATCTCCACCGTGGCGGGCAGGTTCAGGATGATCGGATCGACGGCCGTCGCCCCCCATTCGGCGCTGACTGCGTTGCACACCTCAAGCGCAAAATCGATCTCGGTCCCGGTGAACGATTCTGGTGAGTACTCGAAGCGGAGGCCGCCGCGGTGTTGCTGCGCCAGCTCTTTGCACAATCGGGTGCCCGTGACCGCAATGTCGGCGATGCCCTCGCGGTCGAGCCGGTACACGACGCGGCGCTGCAGTTCCGAGGTGGGGTTGTAGAGGTGGACGATGGCCTTGTTCGCGCCCGCGATTGCCTGGTAGGTGCGCTCGATCAGCTCGGGTCGGCTCTGCGTGAGCACCTGTATCCACACGTCGTCGGGCACCAGGTCTTCTTCGACGAGCATCCGGCAAAAGTCGAAATCGGGCGCGGATGCCGACGGGAAGCCCACCTCGATCTCCTTGAAGCCCATCTCGACGAGCGCTTCGAACATGTGGCGCTTGCGCGGGATGTCCATCGGGTCGATCAGCGCCTGATTGCCGTCACGCAGGTCAACGGAGCACCACAGCGGTGCTTCGGTGATGGGCTTGTCGGGCCAAGTTCTGTCGGGCAAGTGCACCGCATACGCGTAGTAGCCGTACTTGTCGAATGGCATCGTACTCGGCTGTTGGGCACTGATGCCCTTCACATCTGCCATGGGTGTCTCCAGTGTCGGTTGCGGCCCCTCGTCAATCGAAACAAGGTGGACCATGAAAAAACCCCCTGGCCCGAAGGCGCAGGAGGTTGGGCGAGGACCTGTGCGGTCCTCGCCTACATGAGGAGCAGCAGGCCAGTAGCGGAATGCGGCGCTGTGACCGAAGTACGAATCACGGCTGCCAGTTTACCACGGCGTGCTCTTGGGCAGCTAGCGACGTCGTTCTTCGTGGCGGGACAGCATCAGAGCGTGCAGATCTTCGCCGCTGTGCTGGGTCCAATCGCCGTCGCTGCCGAGCTGCCAGTGAGCGATGCCGTCGTCGAGATACATATCGGTGACTGCTGTCAGCTCGTCGACCAGGGGCGGCGGTTCGACGGGTGCGAGTGCCTCCACCCGGTAGCGAAGGTTGCGCGGCATGGCATCGGCGGAGCCAAGAAGGTACGTGTAGCCCCGCCGGGCATTGCCGAAGCGGTACACCCGGCTGTGCTCGAGGAATCGACCGACGATGCTGCGAACCCTGATGTTCTCGCTCAGGCCTTCCACACCGGGAATCAGGCAGCAGATCCCGCGAACGATCAGGTCCACACGGCAGCCCTGCTGGGATGCCTCGTACAACGCATCGATGACTTCGGTGGCGACGATCGCATTCATCTTCATGAAGATGTGGCCGTCGGGCTCTGCGGCTTCCGCGGCGATCCGATTGACGATTGACTGACCCAGGCTGTGGGGCGCCACGGCGAGCTTGCGGTACTCGGTCTGGCGGCTGTAGCCCGTGAGCGAGTTGAACAGCCCCGTGACATCGGCCGCGAAGTCGGCGTCGGCAGTGAGCAGCCCGAAGTCTTCGTAGATGCGAGCGGTGTCGGCGTTGAAGTTGCCGGTGCCGATGTAGGAGTAGCGGGCAATGCTGCGGCCTTCGCGGCGCACCACCAGGGCCAGCTTGCAGTGGGTCTTCAGACCGACGAGGCCAAACGCGACGTGCACGCCGGCGCGTTCGAGCTGTCGTGCCCACTCGATGTTCGCGTGCTCGTCGAACCGGGCCTTCAGCTCGACCACCACGACAACCTGCTTGCCGCGTTCCGCGGCACGAATCAACGAATCGACCAGCCGGGTCCGATCTGAGGTCCGATACATCGTCATCTTGATCGCCAGGACATCGGGATCATCCGCGGCGGACCGCATGAACGCATCGACGCTGTTGGTGAACGACTCGTAGGGCATATGCACCAGTACGTCCTGGCGCTTCAGCACACCGAAGAAATCCACGCCGGTGTCGTGCTTGTCGCGTGGGTCCGCACGGCCGGCGTTGGCCGCTCGGATGAGGCTCGGCGCATCGGGCGGCGTCTTGAACGGCGTCGGCGTACGGGGGTTGTGCGGTGGCGTCTTGAGTTCGTCGCGGTCAATGCCGTACAACTCGAACAGGTCGGACAGGCCGAGCAATGCGCCGGATGGGTAGACGTCGTCGTGGGTGAGCTTGAGTTCGCGGGTGAGCATGTCGATGGCGTCGGACGCCAAGTCGGGAGCCACCTCGAGCCGCACAGTTCCGCCGAAGCGTCGTTGGCGCAACCCCATTTCAAGTTGTTTGAGCAAATCGTCGGTGTCGGTGTCGTCGATGTCGAGGTCGGCATTGCGAGTGACCCGAAACGCGCTGTGGCTGAGCAGCTTCACGCCGGAGAACAGCTCGCCGAGATGCGCCCCGATGACTGATTCGAGCGGGATGAACCGGTTGCCGTCGGGAAGGGCCAGAAAGCGGGGGAGGATCGGCGGCACCTTCACCCGAGCGAAGGACGGGCTGGCACCGGTGTGCTCCACGAACACGGCGAGGTTCAGCGACAGGTCAGAGATGTACGGGAAGGGGTGCGCCGGATCGACGGCGAGCGGTGTCAGCACTGGGAACACCTGCTCGCTGAACCGCTCTGCGACCCACGCTCGGGCGGTGTCGTCGAGCTCGGCGGGAGTGACGAACTCGATGCCCTCCGCTGCAAGTGCCGGCCGAAGCTCCTCGTCGAACAGCGCCGCTGCGCCGCTGAGCTGTTCCGCAGCGGCAGCGCGCAGCGCCTTCAGTTGCGCGCGGGGCGTCAGGCCGTCTGGGCCGGAGCGCGGGACGCCGGCATCGATGGACTCGAGCACTGTCGGGACGCGCACCTGGAAGAACTCGTCGAGGTTGGATGCATGGATCGCCAAGAACTTGATCCGCTCGAGCAGCGGCAGTTCGTCGTCACGTGCCAGTGCGAGCACGCGATGGTTGAAGTCCAGCCAGGACAGTTCCCGATTGAGATAGAGCGGTGAGTTGCGAGCCAGCTTGGCGGCGGACATGACGGTCGGTGCCCCCTTCTCGTCCGAAGCGAGGCGCTCAATCGGGGGCGCTGCACCTCGTCCCCCGTGAGCGTACGCAAGCATCAGCGCTTGCGCCAGATCGTTCTGCGGCTTGTGGAAAACATGTGGGCAGAGAGGGGAGCGGTCTTGTGGACCACCGCCGACTCATGCTGGGGCGAATTCGAAGTCCTCGTTGATCACGACATCGGTTCCGATGTGCTCGGTTCGCGTCATCTCGGCCATGAGCGCCGGGTCGGTGCTGCGGGCCCACTGGCGTCCCTGTGGCGTGCGCACTGCGGCCAGTGCCACCTCTGGTCCAAATTCCTCGGGTCCAGTCCGGCCGTACATCACGGTGTAGGCCTCGACAGTGGCCTCGCCGGTGTAGTCGGCGTCGAGATCGACGGAGGGGGACTGATCGATCTCATCTTGGCAGTTCTGGTGGCGGAATCCGTGCGCGGGCGGCGTCGTGGAGTAGACGCCGAATGCGTGCTTGGTGAGATAGCCACCGTTCGCCGAGCAGAGTCCGATGCTGCCCGGGTTGTCGCGCAGGACGCCCGCCATCGTGGCGATGGAGTGGGTGACGTAGTTGTTGAGCGGCCCGCCGGCAAAGGTGAGCCCGCCGGTGAGCGTGAGCGAGCGATCCAGCCCGAGTCCCAGTTCTGTGGCAGAGATCTGCACAGCGGAGGGGAAGCACGAGTACAGGTCGACGTGGTCGATGTCGTCGACACCGACGCCGGCCAGCTCCAAGGCGCGGCGACCCGCGACCCGGATGGCGGGGGAGCTGTGAAGGTCGCCGCGATTGGACACGTAGTCGGTGTCGCGGCCATCGGTTCCTGCGTGCGGGAACAGCCAGCGATCAGTCGGCACGCCAGCGGCCGTCGCGGCCTCGGCCGAGCACACGATGAGCGCAGCGGCGAGGTCGAGATCCCAATTGGAATTCATGGACTTGGTGTAGGGGAAGCCGACGAGCCGGTTGGTGGGGCTCGGATTGCGGATCTCGTCGGCCGTCATCGGTGTGCGGATCCATGAGTACGGGTTGGCCACCGCCGCCTGGTTGAACTTCTCCCACATCGCTGCGACGCGATCCCGATGCTCGTCCATGGTCTCGCCTCGTGAGGCCCGCAACGCCGACTCGAAGACCGGGTAGAGGTTGATGGGATCCCTCAGGCCCCGTTGGACTTCGACCTTGTTATTCATGACGACATCGCGGCCCAGCACCTCGCTCGGCACGGCGCCGGTCTGGTCGGTGTAGGGAATGCGCTGATCCGCACGGCGCGCCCGTCGACGGCTCCAGATTCCCTCCGCTCCGGCGATCAGCACGACATCGGCCTCGCCCGCCGCGATGCGATTGCAGGCCAGGTTCACCAGCGATTGCGGCGTGTTGCCCCCGTCAGTCGACAGCCCAGTCTTGCCTGACGCGCCGAATCGTTGGTTGAGCAGCGCCGCTGGATCCGGGTAGGGCCAGGCGCCCTTTACGACCCAAGTGTGCGAAGCGCGCGCAGGCAGTGCCGGCGCGCCGGCGTCCTGGGCAGCGGCTGCGAGCGCCTCGCCCATCATCGCCACCGGTTCAAGCGCCTCGACGGGGTTCTCGGGACGCTGGATGAACTGCCCGGCCCCGACCAGGACGGGGGTGCGCGATCCAATGTCTGCCATTTCAGTACCGCCTCATGTTGAAGTCGCATCGCACAGTAGCGAGCCGCGCTCAGCGGGTACCGGTGAGGGATTCCGGCGGCGGGCTACGCAACCGCAACCGCAACCGCAGCGGCATGGCCGCTCGTGCGCGGATGTAGCGTCGCAGTCGGGAGGCCGACGGTGGCCCAGTTGCCCGATCACTACGCGACGTTGGGTGTGCGCCCGGACGCCGATACAGCAGAGATCCGGCGCGCATGGATTCGGGCCGCAAGGGCCAATCATCCCGATCAACGTGGCCAGGTTCCCCAGGCGCAGGGCGAGCGTTCCGACCGTCGAATGCGCGCAGTGAACGAAGCGTGGCGCGTGCTCGGCACCGATGCGTCGCGACGCACCTACGACTCCGAGCGCACCGAACTCGCTAAGCCCGCGGCCGAAGCTGCCGCTGCGGCCCAGGGCGCCAGTAGTGCCCCGCAACCTGGCAGTACACCGGCGTCTGATGCTGACCTCGAAGATCCTTGGGCGCACGAACGCACGGGCACGACGACCGAACCCGGTGGCCCCGGCGGCTTTGTCGTCAGCCATCGCGGTGCCGCCATCGTGGTGCGCGTGCTGCCGTGGGCTGTGGCGGCCACCCTCGGCATCGTGATCTTCGTGGCGAGCGCCTACATGTCCGCCGGTAGCGACAGAGAGCAAACCTCGGCTGCAGTCCTCGAGGTCGGAGAGTGCTTCTGGACGGCCTCCAATGGAACGCTGCGAACGGTCGCGTGCGATTGGTCCCAGAACGACGGCGTGCTCGACCAGATCATCACGATGTCACCCGGTGACCGATGTCGCCATCCCGATGCCGTAGTGCACGAGGCCCCGATCGCCGGCCGGCGCCTCTGCCTCGTGCCAGTCGACCTCTGGCAGCCGCCCACGACGAGCCCGTGATCAGGCTGGTTCGGTGAGCAGGAGGCGGACGCCGAGGTTGTGCTCGGGGGGCACTTCGAACATCGCGTCCTGTGGCTCGCCGCCTCCGCACACTCTGACGCGGCGTGCGCCGGGGGCCAGGCCTGGATCGTCGAGCTGGAAATGCAGCGCCTGCAGCCGGCCGGGACGGTTGCCCATCCAATGGACCAGTTTCGGCTCGGCGGGTTGGAGGACTTGCAGGTTCCACGGCCCCGAGCGCAACTCCACCCCAACGCCGATGTTGGGGTCCTTCCATTCGTCCACCCGCTCCATGCCCAGCGGTCCTTCGAACAGCGCTGCAGCCGCCTGCACATCGGCCGCCAGGTGGATGACCGAGGCGAGCGCCGTCGGCCGTTCGTGGTGGGTGGGCGGAAGGGGCGGAGCATCATCCCAGCCGCCACCGCCATCCCAGGAGATCTGGATGACAATGCCCCAGCTGTCCTTGGGATGCAGGAAGGCTTCCTTCCACAGCGGGTTCTCTTCGTTGACGCCGATCACGTTGTATCCGGCATCCGACAGTGCCCCGATCGTTTGGGCGAAGTCGGGAGTCTTGAACGTGAAGTGGTGCGGGCCCGGTCCGTTTCGGGCCAGGAAGCGGCGGATGAAGTCGCTGCCCTCGTGCGGGATCGGCTCGAGGATCTCGATGCGGGTGCCTCCGTCGAAGGCGACTTGGCAGAAGTAGAAGTCGTCGCCGGCTTGGGACGCCGGGTCATTGTCGGGGCCGCCGATCCAGCGTCCGCCGAGGTCGCGCGAGTAGCGGATCACGTTGTCCCAGGCACGATCGCTGGCCACCGCGACGTGGTCCATGACGAGCTTGTCAGTCGGCATGTCGGCGCAGGCTACGCGGCCAGATCAGGCCGCACTCAGGGGCATGCCGCGGGCGAGATCGACGTGTTCGAACCCGTAGAAGCTTTCGGGGAACTCGGGCGGTCCGTCGAGGTAGCGCTCATCGTCCTCGAGCGGCCAGTGCATCAAGGTGGGGGGTGCGGACCACCTCGTTGCCGCCGAAGCCAGTGTGATCTGCCCGCTGCTGGTCGGTGATGATGAACAGCACGTTGGGCTGGCTCGGCGCTCCGTTTCGGGCAGAGGTCATCGGCGGCTTCCTCTCGATGCGCCGGATCGCTCAGCCGAAGTTCATGGCGGCCGCGTTGCCGCCGTCCACCACCACCGTCTGGCCGGTGATGGATTCGGCTTGGCACAACATCACGGTGGCGTTGGCAATGTCGATCGGGCTGCCGACCTGGCCGAGCAGCGCCGCGCGTCGGGCGCCCTCAGAGATCTCGTCGGGGAGCCGTGCTGCCATGCGGGTACCTTCCACCAGCCCCGGTGCCACGCAATTGACCGTGACCGCAGGGGCCAAGGCGACGGCCAGGCAGTGCGTGAGGTGAATGAGCGCCGCCTTCGAGCAGCTGTAGGCGATGCTGCTGGAGCCCGGGAGCAGACCTCCCACCGAGGCGATGTTCACGACGCGTCCACCGTCGTCCGCCAGCAATCCTGCCAGCGCCCGGGTGAGCAGGAACGGCCCGCGAAGGTTGGTCTCCTGCACCCGGTCCCAGGTTGCGGAGTCGAGCGTCGCAAGATCCCTGAACGGAATGCCGATGTTCCACGCAGCGTTGTTGACCAGCAGGTCGCAGCGGCCGTGCTCGGCCACCGCGGCGGCAGCGGCGTCGATGGAGGCTTCGTCACGCTGGTCAAGCTGAAGCACGCTGGCGGTGCGGCCGACGCCACGCACGATCTCCGCGCTCGCTTCGGCTCGCTCCTGGTCGCCCAGATAGGTCACGATCACGTCTGCGCCCGCAGCGGCCATCGCTTCGCAGATCGCACGACCGATGTCGCCCGAACCGCCTGTGACTACTGCCAGTTTCCCCGTCAAGTCCATGACGAAGCATCATCGCGCACCGACTAGCCCTGATTTTTCATCGGGTTTGTGATTTGGGGTGGGCGCGTCCGCGGAAAAGGCCTTCTGACCTGCAAGTATGCGTGTTGTCAGCACACGCTCTATGCAGAAAAGAAGGGCCTCTCCAAAATAAGAGCTAGCAGTGTCGCAAAGGTGGGTCTCGAAGGCGGCGGGGGACGCATCGCGTCGCATGCCGGGTTGTTCGTTCCGGGCGGTTCCTCGGACTCGTTGGGTCTTGGCTCGGCGCTGTGTGCGACGGTGGGACACAGCGGCGAGCCGGCGCTGTTCGGGCGCGTCGCGTCGGATACGACTGCGTACCGGAAGCTTTTGGGCATCGACGAGGAGTGCCTGGAGCGGGTGCACGACGCTGCGGCGGGCGTGCGCGCCCGGGCGCGTCCCTGATTCTGTGCGGCCGCTGGTGTTCGACATCGACTCCACGCTGGTTGAGGTCCACTCGGAGAACAAGCACGACGCGGCGCCTCGTTACAAGCGCGGCTGCGGGTTTGGTCCGATGCTGTGCTCGATCGGCGATGGCGAGCCGTTGTGGGTCAAGCTGCGGGCGGGCAACGCCGCCGCGAACAACATCGCAGACCCGCCTCGAAGTGCTCGACCGCTCCATCAACCAGCTCCCCGAGGCGTTCGCAGCCGGGCACCGGCCCGGCGACAGCCCCGACGCGGCGACACAGCCGATGTGGCTGCGCACCGATTCCGCGGGGTGCTCGACTCGGACAGCGCACGGCTGCCGGGACCGCAACGTCACGTTCATCGCCGTCGCACGCCACAGCACCCAGATCACCGCCGCGATCGCCGCAGCACGCGTCGACGCCGGCCGCTGGCAGCCCGCCATCGGCCGCCCAGGCCAGCGCCGCGAACGCAGCCACGTCGCCGAGCCCGCCGACAAAGCCGATCTGTCGCACTGGCCCACCGGCACACGCCTGATCTACCCCCGGGCGGCCTGTGGCGCGCACTGCAAGACGTCGAGTTCGCCACCCTCGAATACATCGACTGGTACAACCACCGATGCAGCCACAGCGCCCTGCTCGCTGGCCGCGGCAACTACACCACACCCGCCGAACACGAAACCGCCTACTACCGTCAAACAGTCACAGCCACCCCGGCCGTGACTCAACACCCCGAGTCTCTACAAAACAGTGAAGATGTGCGCGGGGAGTGGGCCGTCGATGTCTGACTTGCTACAGAACTGGCCCTGCGCGTTGTGGGTGCCTTGCCTGGGACGCGTCGATGTCGCCGGCCTGCTTGTCGGACTTGCCAGCTGCGGCCGGTCCGCAACGAGCGACGTGACCTCATAGGAACCTGCGCCAACAGATGCCTCATCACTGTTATGTCCGTCCCGTCCCGGCACAGCCGCTCCGAGATGGCCGACTTCAGCATGCCAGATCCACAACAGGCGGTGATCGGCGGGATTGAGGGCCACACCGACTTCGGTGTCGCCGTGGCGCTCGACCCTCTCGGGCGAGTACTGGGCACTGAATCGTTCCCGGCGACCTGTGCCGGCTACCGCTTGACCCACAGGTGGCTCGCGTCGTTCGGCCCTGTTCACCACGGTCGGTGTCGAGTCCACCGGATCGTTCGGTGCGGCTCTGACCCGGTCGCTGATCGATCAGGGCTGTCGAGTGATCGAGGTCAACCAGCCGCACCCGCATCTGTGCTCGCGTCGCGCCAAGAACGACACCATCGACGCTGAGGCCGCTGCGCGCAAGGTGCTCTCGGGCGAAGCGACCGGGGCCGCCACCGACACCACTGGCATCGTCGAGGCGATCCGTCAGCTCAGCGTGACCCGCTACAGCGCCGTCAAGGCCCGCGCCGCCGCGTCGCCCAGCTCGGCGACCTGCTCGTCACCGCTCCCGCCGCGTTGCGCAACCAGCTCGACACCCGCCGGACCCTCGAGGGCACCGCCGCCGTGTGCGCTCGACTGCGGCCCGACACGGACCGCCTCGCCGATCCCGCCCAGGCCGCCAACCCAGCACTGCGCAGCCTCGGGCGCCGCGTCGCCCAGCTCGGCGCTGAGGCCGCCGAGCTTGAGCACCGGCTTGATCGGCTCGTCGCCACCCCAGCACCCACAACCCTGTCACGCCTCGGGTGCGGCACCCACCACACCGCGACCCTGCCCCTCGCCGCGGGCCACAACATCGACCGGCTCAGCACTGAGGCGTCGTTCGCTCACCTGTGCGCAGCCGCGCCGGTCCCCGCGTCGAGCGGGCGCACCCAGCGTCACCGGCTCGACTTCGCCGCCAACCGCGACGCCAACCGGGCCCTGCACATGATCGTCATCGTCGGGCTCCGCTACTGCCAACGAACCCGCAGCTACACCGACCGCCGCCTCGCCCAAGGCAAAACCAAAAAAGAGACCACCCGCTGCCTCAAACGCTTCGTCGCCCCAGAGCTCTACCGCACCCTCCGAGCCGACCTCGCCACCCTCACAACCCGCACTTGACATCTATAGGAACGTCCCGGGGCGATTCAAGACGCAAATCAAAGCCCGTCTGTTCGGTCATAACGGTGATTATGCTCTCGGCGCGCAATGGCGCGGACTCACCTGTAACAGGAGACTGAAATGATCAAGCGGCGGGTTAGCGGATCAGCCAACGACGACAACCGCTACCGCAACATCGACGGAGCCGACGATTGCATGACGGCGGTGCCACCTTGTCCCCCCCCCGGGGAGGGGGTCACGCACCTCGCCCCGCGCAGCGTCGAGCACAGGTGCGCGTTTGGGGTCGAGGTGGCTGGCTCATGAAGAACCGCACGTGCAAACGGCTATTCCCCATCCTGCGCGCCGCAATCGCAGCGGTGGTGTTGGCGTGTGCTGCAATGGCCTTGCTGTTCCACACGGCTGCGCAGGCACAGACCGCTTCCGACGCCACGCTGAGCGCTCTGACGGTCAGCCCTAAGGACATCATCGGCTTCGATCCAACCCGGACGGGGCCCTATGAGGTGGGTGTCGCCAGCACGGTGACGGTGGCGACAGTGACAGCCACTGCCAACCACGCCGACGCGACGGTGGCCATCACTCCCACCGACGCGGACGGCGTCGCCTCGGGTCACCAGGTGAACCTCTTGGCCGGCCGCAACGAGGTGACGTTCACGGTGACCGCCGAGGACTCCAGCACCGCGGTATACACGGTCAGGATCAACCGCGGAGTAACCACCGATGGCGGCTGGAAGGCCGTGGACGACCTCGACGGGCTGATCGCCGCGGGCAACGACGTGCCCTTCGGTATCTGGTCCGACGGCACGACCATGTGGGTGGCCGACTGGTCCGACGACGATCTGTACGCGTATCGGCTCGCCGACGAGGTCCGGCAAACGACCCAAGAGTTCCGCCTCGCTGGCTTGTACGGCACCAGCAACGCCCAGTACATCTGGTCCGACGGCACGACCATGTGGGTGACCGACACCACGCCCGGCAACAAGCTTTATGCCTACGCGCTGAACGGTGGGAGCCAGCAAACGAGCAGTGAATTCGCCTTTGACACGACCAACGATGATGCGACGGGGCATCTGGTCCGACGGCACGACCATGTGGGTGGCCGACCGCGCCCCCGCCAAGGTCTTTTCGTACAACATGCCGCCGCTGCCGCCGGCGCCGTCCAATGCCGAGCCGATGTTCAGCAGCGCCTCGACCGACCGCGCCGTGCCGGAGAACAGTTCAGAGGGGACGAACGTCGGGGCGGCGGTGACGGCATCGGACACCGACAACGACAACGACACGCTGACCTACGCGCTGGGCGGCACGGACGCGGCCTTCTTCGACATCGACCCGTCGACCGGCCAGATCAAGACCAAGTCCGGCGTTACCTACAACTTCGAGGCCAAGGAGACCTACGAAGTCATAGTGAGCGTGCATGACGGCAAGGACTCCGCGGGCGGCACTGACGACACCATTGACGACACCATCGACGTGACCATCAGCCTCTCGAACGTCAACGAGGCGCCCGTGCTCGATACCGTCGAGACCGCCCTAAGCGCCGAGGAGAACACCCCCACTTCGCAGACCATCCACACCTACACCGCATCCGACCCGGACGAGAGCGACACTTTCACCTGGACGCTGGGAGGCACTGACGCGGGCCATTTTCACATCATGACCAACACCGGCGGGGGTGGCGAGCTCAGGTTCAAGAACGTGCCCGACTTTGAGGTCCCGCGCGACACCGGCGGCACCAGCGGCGACAACGTTTACAGCGTGACCGTGACGGTCACCGACAGCGGCAGCAAGAGCGACACGTCGCCGATGATCGACGTCACGGTCACGAACGAGGATGAGGCCGGCATGGTGACGATCCCCGGCACGCCGCGGGGAGGGGTGCAGTTGACGGCGATCCTGACCGACCTGGACGGGACCCCCAGCAGCGTGACGTGGCAGTGGGCGCGGGGGAGCACAGCCACCGGATCTTTCTCGTCCATCAGCGGGGCGGAGGACGTCAGCTACACGCCGGCGGCGGCCGACGTAGGCCAGTACCTGCAGGCCACGGCGAGGTACACCGACCCCCAGGGTGGCGGCAAGTCCGCCTCCGGGGTGACGGGCGGCACGGTGGGGGCCAGCAACGCCGAGCCGATGTTCAGCAGCGCCTCGACCGACCGCGCCGTGCCGGAGAACAGTTCAGCGGGGACGAACGTCGGGGCGGCGGTGACGGCATCGGACACCGACAACGACAACGACACGCTGACCTACGCGCTGGGCGGCACGGACGCGGCCTTCTTCGACATCGACCCGTCGACCGGCCAGATCAAGACCAAGTCCGGCGTTACCTACAACTTCGAGGCCAAGAAGACCTACGAAGTCACAGTGAGCGTGCATGACGGCACGGACTCCGCGGGCAACATTGACACCTCCACCATTGACGACACCATCGACGTGACCATCAGCCTCACGAACGTCAACGAGGCACCCGTGCTCGATACCGTCGAGACCGCCCTAAGCGCCGAGGAGAACACCCCCACTTCGCAGACCATCGCCACCTACACCGCAACCGACCCGGACGCGAGCGACACTTTCACCTGGACGCTGGGAGGCACTGACGCGGGCCATTTTCACATCATGACCAACACCGGCGGGGGTGGCGAGCTCAGGTTCAAGAACGTGCCCGACTTTGAGGTCCCGCGCGACACCGGCGGCACCAGCGGCGACAACATTTACAGCGTGACCGTGACGGTCACCGACAGCGGCAGCAAGAGCGACACTTCGATGGAGATCGACGTCACGGTCACGAATGTGAACGAGGCGCCCACGATCACGTCTCCCCCGAACACTGCCACCTTCGCCGAGAACGGGATAGGGACCGTTGTTGACTTCGGCGCAATGGACGTCGACACAGGCACCACGTTGACGTGGTCGGTGGAGCCTGCCGATGACGGAGACAAGTTCCAGTTCGACTCGTCCGGCGAGCTCACGTTCAAGACCGCGCCCGATTTCGAGATGCCGACCGACGTTGGCGACACTGCCGGGAACAACACCTACGTTGTGACCGTGAAGGTCGAAGACAATGGCATCCCTGACAATCCCACTACGGAGAGCGACACGCACACGGTCACCGTCACCGTCACGAACGTCAACGAGGCGCCCGTGATCACGACCGATTCGGTGACTTTCACGGCCTTCACCGTCGATGAAAACACGGCGACCACTGCGATCATCAAGACCTACAAGGCAACGGACATAGACGCGTCCACGACGCTTACATGGTCGCTGGAAGGCGATGACGGGGGCCACTTCACCATCACGAAGAACGCCGACGGGGACGGAGAGCTCACATTCGACAACGTGCCCAATTACGAGACGGCGGTTGACGCTGACGAGATGAATGACTACGACATCCGGGTGAAGGTCAAGGACAACGGCATTCCTGGCAACCGTGGCACAAACAACCAGTTGGACGACACTGTGAGCGTCACGGTCGACATCGAGGACGTCAACGAGACGCCGGTGGTCAGCGGGAATGCCACTCCAAGCTTCGCGGAGATCAAGTTCGACCTCGATTCCGGGGACCTCGCCCCTTCCGACTACGAGATCGGCACCTACACAGCCACTGACGACGACGGCGACCCCGTCACCTGGGACGTGATGGACCGCCGCGACGCGCAGCACTTCACGATTCACGAGACGTCCGGCACCTTGTCCTTCAGCATAAAACCGGACTTCGAGAACCCCGTCAGCCGGAGTGGCGACAACTTCTACAACATCACTGTCCGTGCGAAAGACGGTCTGGATGCGATTACCGGCGTCGGGAAGTACTCCGTCACCGTCGAGGTCACCCAGGTCGACGAGACGCCGGAGATCACGACCACCGGCCCAACCCATACCGCCCCTGTGTTCGCGGAGATCGAGTACGACGCCACGACCGCGGACCTCGCCGTGGTGGACTACGACGCCGAGGACGAGGAGGGCGAGGCCATCACCTGGAGCCTCGGCGGGGACGACATGGACGACTTCACCATCGACTCCACCACCGGTGTTCTTTCCTTTGCCTCCAGGCCCGACTACGAGATGTCGACTGACAGCTCCCCCCACGACAACGTCTACGCAATCATCGTGAAGGCGACCGACGACACCCCGACCCCGAACACCAGGGAGCTATCCGTCAACGTAGAGGTCACCGGCGTCGACGAAACGCCCGAGGTCAGCGGGCCGATTGACAACGACGACTTCTCGGAAACCCTCTACGATTCGCTCGACGCGCCGAACGTCGCAACTTTCGCCGCCAGCGACGAGGAGAACCAGAACATCACCTGGAGCCTCGCCGGAGACGACGCGGACGACTTCATCATCACGGAGGACCCCTTCGCCGATGTCGCCGTCGTCACCTTCAAAACCCCGCCCAACTACGAGGAGCCGGCGGACCAGGACTCACGCAACACCTACGAGTTCACCGTGCAGGCATTCGACGGCACGAACACCGGCACTCGGGACTACACCGTCACTGTCACCGACGTCAATGAACATCCCGAGTTCACGGAGACGGAAACTATCGAAACGACGTTCGTCCTGGACGAGCACGACACGAACACCGAGGTCCACCTGACCCCGGACCTGGCCTCGTACACCGCACGCGACGAAGAAGGCGAGGTCACTTGGTCGCTGACCGGCACGGACAGCGGCGACTTCGATATCGACAACGGCGTCGTCACCTTCGAGACCGCGCCCAACTTCGAAGTCCCGGCCGACTCCGACGAGAACAACATCTACACGTTCACGGTCGTCGTTACCGACATCGAGAGCGGCATGAGCCGCCTGACCGCCACGCAAGACGTCACAGTCACCGTAGAGGACCTGGAGGAGGCGGGCACGATCGAGGTGGACAATCTGACCCCAGCGGTGGGGGGCACCATCAGCTTCGAGCTGACCGACCCGGACGGCGGCGTTAGTTTTTCTGGGGCGCTGGACCAATGGGAGATTCAAGCACGCAGTTCTGGCGGGAACTGGCGCCGGATTAATGTCTCGCTCCCGCTGACCCAGACGCCGACCTACACGGTTGACGAGGACTACTCGGGCGACCAAATACGAGCCGTCGTCGTCTACACCGACCGCAGGGGCGCCGACAAGCGCGCAGAGAGCGAAGCTACCGCGGCGGTGACGTCGGCTCCTGTCATCAACGCGCCACCCCGATTCCGGACGGGACACGACCAAGTCATCTCGGAAGTCGGCGCGGGCGTGGATGTCGGCCAACGCCTGACGGCCACCGATCGCGATGGCGACAGCGTCACCTGGGGGATCGACGGCGGGCCAGCCGCTGACTACTTTGAAATCGACCGATCCACCGGACAGTTGCGAACCACTCGAGAGTTGGACTTCGAAACCACGGTGCGTCCTTCTCACCCCCTGTTCTTTGCCCAGGTCACCTTGAGTGACGGCCGAGATGTTGACGGCAGCCCCGACAGCCTCGTCGACGTCACCGCGACCGTTAGCTTCCAGATCGTTGACGTGGAGGAGGAGGGCGTCGTCACTCTCTCCCCGGAGGAGCCGGAGGCCGGGGTGCCGTTGGAGGCCAACCTCGAAGACGGCGACGGCAATATCAGAGGTGAATCCTGGCAGTGGGCGCGGTCCGAGGACGGGCGGACCGGCTGGGTCAACATCTCCAACGCGACATCCAGCGGGTACACGCCGGACGACGACGATGGGGACTTCTACTTGCGTGCCCTCGTCACCTACACGGACAACCGCAGCGGCGGCAAGACTGCATCGGCGGTCACCGCCGGCCCCGTCCTCAGCGATAGGCCCGCCGCCTTCCTGTCCACCGAGACCGGCCAACGCAGCGTGCCGGAGAACACGAGGGCGGACGTCAACGTCGGTGCTCCCGCCGCCGCCGCGGACCCGGATGGCGACCGGCTGACGTACTCGCTGGGCGGCACGGACGCTACCGCCTTCACCATCAATACGAGCACGGGCCAGATCCGCACGAGCGAGGCCCTGGACTTCGAGACGAAGCCCAGCTACCGCGTCATCGTCGAGGTGCACGACGGGCGCGACGGCCCCGGCGTCATGTCCACCGACATCGACGACACACAGACTTTCACGATCACAGTGGAGAACGTGGAGGAGCCCGGCACGGTAACGCTCACCACGGCCACCCGGACCATCATGGCCCGCGTCGAAGTGACCGCGACGCTCGAGGACGATGACGTCCCCTCCGGCATCACCTGGCAGTGGGCGCGATCCGAGAACGGGCAGAGCGATTGGGTGAACATCGCCACGTCCGCCGCCTACACGCCCACCTTGGTGGACGTGGACAATTACATCCGGGCTACGGCCTCCTACACCGACGGCCGCGGGCCGAACAAGACCGCCGAGAAGGTATCGGGGCGCGTCGGCGACCCGCCGCTGGTGAACTCGGCGCCCGTGTTCCCGTCCACGGAGAACGGCCAGCGCGAGGTGCCGGAGGACACCGTCGCTGGCGTTGCCATCGGCGATCCCGTCGTCGCCACCGACCTGAACGCAGGCGACTTCACTGTCAACGACCCTCTCGCTTACTCCCTGACCGGGAGGGACGCCGACTCCTTCACCGTTGATGCGGGCACTGGGCAGATCAGGCTGGCGCAGGACGTGATGCTGGACTACGAAGACAAGCGCACCCACCGCTTCACCGTGCAGGTCACCGACGGCAGGGACCAGTACGGCGACGACGACATGGGCGCGATAGATGCCACCATCACCGTGACCGTCACTGTGACGAGCGTCAACGAGACGCCCGTCGTCACCGGCGACGACGACCCATCCTTCCAGGAGGACTCCACCTCTCCGGTGGCCACTTACACCGGCACAGACCCGGAGGGCGACACGCTCACCTGGTCCGTTTCCGGAGCCGACAGAGACAGCTTCTGGATCTCCAGCCTTGGCCAACTCTACTTCCGCAGGCCGTCCAGTTTCGAGGAGCGCACAAGCTACAACGTCACCGTCACCGTCACCGCCACGGCCACCGACGACGACGAGATAACACCCCTCTCAGGGTCACTCGCCGTGACCGTCACCGTGACAGACGCGGAGGAAGACGGTGTTGTCACCATCACTCCACCACGCGGTTGGGCGGACGTCCAGACGCAGTTCAGCGCTGAACTCACCGACGATGACGGAGGCACCAGCGGCGAATTATGGGAGTGGGAGCGGTCCTCGAACCGCTCCCGCTGGACGCCCATAGCAGGCGCTTCGTCGAATACCTACGAGGCGACTGATGATGATGTCGGCAACTATCTGCGGGCCAGCGTCACCTACACCGACCAGCGGGGCAGCAACAAGAAGGCTTCCGCTGCGCTGCTGACACCCGCCGGCGATGCCCGACCAACGACGGGAAACACCGATCCTGAGTTCACCGGGCCGGTCACCCGCAGCGTTTCTTCGGGCACATTGGCAGGTCGGAACGTCGGCTCGCCTGTAAAGGCTACCGACGCCGACCAGGGCGACGTGCTCACCTACTCGCTGACCGGGACGGACGCCGACTCATTCGACATCGATGCGGCCACCGGCCAGATCCGGACGAAGGACGTCCTCGACAATACGGAGGACAACGCCTACGAAGTAATGGTCTCCGTCCACGACGGCTTCGATGCAACCTACGACCGCTTCAGCTCCGTCCCCGACTCCGACATCCCCGTGACCATCGAGGTGACCGCCACCGACACCGACACCGACACCGACACCGACACCGACACCGACACCGACACCGACACCGACACCGACACCGACACCGGCACTGGCACCGGTGGTGGCACCGGTGGTGGCGGTGGTGGCGGTGGCGGTGGTGGTGGTTTGGATGTGGGTGTCGCGACCTTTGTGGTGGCCAATGGGTGGAGTGCTGCTGATGTGGGGGTGGCGTCGGTGTTGTCGGCGCGTGTCGAGGGCGCGGTGGTGGTGTACACCGCGGGCGACGCGCTGTCGACGGCGACCAGGGAGCTGTTGCGCGACGCGTCGCCTGCTGAGATTGTGATCGTGGGCGGCACTGCGGCGGTGTCGCTCGATGTGCGTGCGCAGATGCGTGCGGCGTCGCCTGAGTCGGGGATCTCGCGGGTCACCGGCGAGGACCGCGTCGCGACGGCGGCCGGCGCGGCGCGGCGCATCCTGGGAGACCCCGCGCAAGCCGGTCGTGTCACCTTGGTGATCGCGAACGGCTGGTCGCCGCCCGACATCGGCGCAGCAGCCGCGCTGGCTGCGCGCAGCGGCCGCTCCGCGGTGCTCTACACCGAACGCGACCGTCTGCCCGAAGGCTCAGCGGCACTGCTGGGCGACTATGAGGTGGCGCGGGTGATCCTGGTCGGAGGCACCGCGGCGATCAGCCAGAGCGTGCACGACGCGATCGCCGCGGGGACCGGGGCGAGTGTGTCGCGGCTGACCGGCGCCGATCGTGTCGACACGGCCGCCCAGGCAGCGCGACGGGTGCTGGGCAGCCCCGCCGGGGCGCCTGAGGGTGTCACCTTGGTGATCGCCAACGGCTGGTCCCCGCCCGATGTGGGCGTCGCGGCGGCACTGGCAGCGGCCACCGAGAACTCCGCAGTCGCATACACCAGCCAAGCAGCGCTGCCCGCCGCGACAGCGGCACTGATCCGCGACTACCGACCCAGCGAGATCATCATCGTGGGCGGCACCGCCGCCGTCACCAACGACGTGCGCCAAGCCGTCGCCGACATAGCGCCTGCTGGTGCGAGCGTTCGGCGCATCACTGGCAGCACCCGTACCGACACCGCTGCTCGCGCCGCACGCCGCATCCTCGCCAACTCCTGAGCCCGGATCCGCCGAGGGTCTGCCGGACGCTCGATCTTGTGGGCTCGTCGCGCCTCTCGCCGGGTCTTGCGGTCGGCGGCTTTGTGGGCGAGGTAGGCGGCGGCGTCGGGCTGGCTGCGCTGCTGGGTGACTGACGCGATGTGCAGGACGCTGTTGATGCGCCGGTTGCTTGTGAAGTCGAGCCGATGCCGGCTTCGTCGCACAAGGTAGTGCCGTGCTCGTGTGCCAGATCGTCGATGAGGCGTTCGTCGATTCCCCCGACTGGTGGTGTCATGGGGTGCTTCTGGCCGAAGTGATGTTTCGGCGGGTCTGGGAACAGCAGGAGTGCTTCGTCACAACCGAGTCGAGACAGTCAGGCGCCCTTCATCTCAGGAGCGCTCCCGCCGGTCCCACACTCGACGCGACAAGTCTGCAAACAGGCACAAGGCCACCATGATGGTTGAGTCAGCATCGAGCATGGAACCGGACCGTAACCCCCTGGCTGAAGGCCCCGGCAAACCCAACAGTGACACTCGGAAAGTTTGTGTATCGGTTGTGATCTGAGGGTCCGCGGCTGGGTGCTGTGGGCCGGAAAGGATCATGTCTGTGACTGATCAGATTGTGTCGGCGTTGCCGGCGAGCGAGGCTGCGGGTGAGGCGGCGATGAGCGACTGGGCTGAGCTGCTGGTTGCTCGGGCCCGCAACGAGGGCGTGGAGTTGACCGGCGACGGGGGTCTGTTGGCGGGGCTGGTGCGTCAGGTGCTCCAGACCGGCCTCGAGGTCGAGATGGCCGAGTATCTGGGCTATGAGCGTCACGCCCGTGAGGGCCGCGGGACGCCGAACTCGCGCAACGGGTCGACGCCCAAGACGGTCAAGACCGAGATCGGCGAGGTCGGCCTGCGGGTGCCGCGTGACCGGGCTGGGACCGTCGAGCCGGTGACGGTGCCCAAGCACCGCCGCCGCCTCGACGGGCTGTCGGGCAACGTGATCAGCCTGTACGCGAAGGGGCTCACGACCGGTGAGATCGGGGCGCATCTGGCCGAGATCTACGACACCTCGGTGAGCCGGGAGACGATCTCGAAGATCACCGACGAGATCGTGGCCGACATGGCGGTGTGGCAGAACCGCACCGCTCGACGCTGTGTACCCGGTGCTGGGTTCGACGCGATCGTGGTCAAGGTCCGCGACTCGGGGGTCGCGAACCGGCCCGTCTATGTGGCCATCGACGTGGATCTTCAAGGCGAACGCGACGTGGGGGGCCTGTGGCTGGGCCCCGCCGGCGGCGAGGGCGCCAAGCAGTGGGCGACGATGCTCACCGAGCTGAGAAACCGAGGCCTCACCGACGCGCTGATCGTGTGCTGCGACGGTAATGGGGGGCCTGCCCGAGTCGATCCGCGCCACCTGGCCCGACGCCACGGTGCAGACCTGCGTGGTGCACATGGTGCGCAACAGCCTCAGATATGCGTCCAAGAAGCACTGGGGCCAGATCACCAAGGCCATGCGGGAGATCTACACCGCTCCCACCATCGAGGCCGCCGAGGCCCGCTTCGGGCAGTTCGCCGAGGACTGGGAGGACACTTACCCCGCGATGATCCGCTCCTGGCGGCAGTCCTGGGACGAGTTCACCCCGTTCTTGGAATTCCCCGCCGAGCTGCGCCGGGTCGCGTACACGACGGATGAAATTGTCAAGTCCTCGTGTGGGGGCGTTGGGGCTGCCAGTGGGCGACGAGGACTTCGTAGGCGTGTTCTTGTTGCTCGACGATGGCCTTCTCGGCGTCTCGCAGTGGCTTTTTGTGGTAGTCCCGCGAGGGCCCGGCGCTTGCGGACGACGAGGCTGGGGCGGGCGAACGCGTAGTCCTGGTCTTTGGTGATGAGGTGCCAGCACAGCACTGTCATCTTTCGGGCGGTCGCGACGGTCGCGACCTGGAACCCGCGCCGGGCCTTGATGCGGCGAAAGAACGCTCGCAGCGGTCCCGGGGCCCGAGACGCTGAGAAGGCGGCTTCGACGAGCATCCCTCGGGCCTGAGCGCGGCCGGCTTTGGTGATCCGGCCGTGGCGGGCGGGGCTGTTGCCGGACTGGTGGACCTTGGGGTTGGGGCCCAGGTAGGACACCAGCCGGTCCGCGGACTCGAAGCGGGAGAAGTCCCCGACCGCGGCCACGATCGAGGCGGCCACGGCGACGTTGATGCCCGGCACTGTCAACAGCCGGGCGATCACCGGGTCCCCGACGGCGTCGGCAGCGATGTCGCGCTCGACGAGGGCGAGCTCGTCGCCGGCGAAGTCGAGCTGGCGCAACAGCGCATCGACGCTGCGCTGCTCATCAGCGGGCAGCGCCTGTCGGGCGAGCCAGCGGCGCCCGACGCCGCCGAACAGGTCAGCGTGCGGGCATGTCGGCACCAGATTGCGCGACAAGATCGCGTGCACCTGGTTCTTGAGCCGGGTCCGCTGGCGCACCAGATGGGTCCGGCGCGCCACCAGACGGCGCCGCATCCGGGTCCGCTCGTCAGCCACCCACGTCTCAGGCAGGAAATCAGCCGCGAGGAGCTGAGCGAGAATGCGAGCGTCGACCTTGTCGGTCTTGACCTTCGCCTCAGCGATCGCTCTGGTCTTGCGAGGGTTCGACACCACCACCCTGGCCACGACGTCGCGCAGCATCACCGCGATCGCGTCGGAGTTCGTCGTGGCCTCCAAAGCGACCTCGTCGCCGGGCTCGCAGAACTCCTGCACCCACTGGCGCAGATCCTCGGGACGCACCCCGATCCTGCCCTCGTCACGCACCAGCCCGTCCTCGACAACAGCGATCTGCGCGAACGAACGATGCACATCCATCCCGATGTGACGCATCACAGTTAGGTCTCCTCTCCAGCATCGGATCGAGGAACCGCCGGGCGGACACGACAAAAACGGATTCGCGCTCGCAGCGCAGTCGGGCCGGTCGCAGGGGCGGCCAAGTACTAACACGAGCTCGCAGCTCAACGTGTAGATCGGCCTGCCCTGGCTGTTCCGCCAAAAACACCCCGAACCCGACAACCCCGAACCTAGAAGAACCGGCCGCCGCCGAACACGGTGCGCCAGATTTCATACCCGATACCAACGCCGTCGAGAGCCCCAACGCCCGATTCCGACGAGCAGTCAGACATCGACGGCCCGCACCCCGCGCCCATCTTCACTGTTTTGTAGAGGCGGATTGTTGGATTCTGTTGCCTTGGCCGTCTAGCCCTGATTTTTCATCGGGTTTGTGATTTGGGGTGTGCGCGTCCGCGGAAAAGCTCTTCTGGCCTGCAACGATGTGTGTTGTGAGAACGCCATCTGTGCAGAAAAGAAGGGCATCTCCGAGGTGAGTGTTAGCAGTGTCGCAAATGTGGGTCTGGAAGGCGGCGGGGAGGCATGCAGCGACATCGAGCATCCGCGCGGCGAGCCGGCGCTGTTCGGGCAGGTCGCGTCGGACACGACGGCTTATCGGACGCTGACAGGCATCGACGAGGAGTGCCTGGAGCGTGTGCGCGACGCCGCAGCGGGCGTGCGCGTGCGGGCGTGGTCGCGGCGCCGCGTGGATCCTGGCCGGCCGCTGGTGCTCGACATCGATTCCACGCTGGTGGAGATCCACTCGCAGAACAAGCACGGCGCGGCGCCGCACTACAAGCGCGGCTACGGGTTCGGTCCGATGCTGTGCTCCACCGGCGACGGCGAGCCGTTGTGGGTCAAGCTGCGACCGGGCAACGCCGCCGCGAACAACATCGCGGACCGCCTCGAAGTGCTCGACCGCTCGATCGGCGGGCTTCGCGAGGCGTTCGCTGCGGGTCACCGGCCCGGCGACGCCCCGGCCATGGCGGCGCAGCCGATGTGGCTGCGCACCGACTCAGCGGGATGCTCCGCGCAGATCGCGCAGGGCTGTGGGGACCGCAACGTCACGTTCTTCGCCACCGCACGCGAGAACACCCAGATCACCGCTGCGATCGCCGCAGTGCACATCGACCCCGCCCGCCTCGACGCTGCCATGCGCGCCCACGCCCACGTCGACCACACCGTCGCGCGGCTCACCGACTCCGGACTCAACACAATGCCGTTCCGCGTCTGGGACGCCAACGCCGCGCGGACCGCGCTGTGCGTCATCAGCCTCGCCTTGGTCAGCTGGTTCCAACAGCTCCGCCTCACCGGTGCGCTCGCCAAAGCCGCACCCAAACAGCTCCGCCGGCAGCTCTGGCACACACCCGCACGCATCGTGCGCACCGCCCGACGCACCACAGCACGCCTACCCGACCACCACCCCGGCACCCACCCCAGCACTGCTCGCAGCCCGCGCCCGCAACTGACCCGCCGCGCACCCCCGGCATCACACCGCCCCCAACAGCCCGAACCCCACACCGCCAGCCAAAAACACGCCCCAACACGCCACTCAAACCATCAAAACACCCACACCGGCATTCTCATGAAAAATCAGAGCTAGCTGTGCGCGCCCCGAACCGGGCGCAGCTCAGTTCGCAATGATCGGAGCGAGCAGCGGCAGCCGCGGCAGTGCTTCAGCGGGCGACGAGTCCGGCCATCGCTTCAAGGAGTTGCGGCGGGCCGGAGATCTGAAGGGTCGTCACCACGGTGTCGTCCCAGCGGCGCAGGTCCGCAGCGATCTTTTCCATCGGACCAATGAGCGCCACCTCTTCGACCAGCTCCACGGGAATCGCAGCGGCGGCTTCCTTCTTGCGCCCGTCGAGGTACAGGTCTTGCACTTCGTCGGCGACGTGCTGGTAGCCCATCCGGCAGAACACGTCGTAATGGAAGTTGGCATTGCGGGCACCCATGCCGCCCATGTACAGCGCCAGCATCGGACGTACCCGGTCGGCGGCCCGTTCGACGTCGTCATCGGGCACCACGCTGACCATGCACACGACCTCGAAGTCGGCGTCGTCGGGGATGCGGCCGTCGGCGCCGATCTGCGGCTTGCCGGCGGCGGCGAAGCCCGAATTGAGCGCATCCACGTAGAACTGGTTGTCCTTCGGAGCGAAGAAAATGGGCAGCCAGCCATCACAGATCTCGCCGGCGAGCGCGACATTGCGCGGCCCCTCAGCGCCGAGATAGATCGGCAGATCCGGCCGGTACGGATGCACGGTCGACTTCAGTGCCTTGCCGAGTCCCATGCCGCCCGGAAACGGCATCTGGTAGTGGTCGCCGCTGAAGCTGACCGGCTTGTCCCGCTCCAGGATCGCCCGGACAATCTCGATGTACTCGCGGGTGCGTGCCAGCGGTCGCGGGTAGGGCTGTCCGTACCAGCCTTCGACCACTTGGGGGCCGCTCACGCCGAGCCCCAAGATGAACCGCCCGCCGCTGAGGTGGTCCATCGTAATGGCGGCCATGGCGGTGGCCGCAGGCGTGCGAGCCGAGATCTGCACGATCCCGGTGCCCAGACCGATGCGTTCGGTGTGGCTGCCCCACCACGCCAGCGGTGTCAGGCAGTCTGAGCCGTACGCCTCGGCCGTCCAGAACGAATGAAAGCCCAGGCGGTCGGCGAGCTGCAGCGTCTCGATCGCATCGGGTGGGGGTCCTGCCGACCAGTAGCCGGCGCCAGTTGCAAGTTTCACGCCGCCCAGCTTGGCAGGCACCGCTCGCTGATGTGTCCTCGCTGCGGATGAGTAAAATGAAATAGACTGAAACTAATGTAAAGAGCATTATTCCGTGTGTGCCGACAGTGCGAGAGGCAGTGCGGATCGTCACCGCCGACGGGCACGGGCTACTCGGCGTATGCGCCGGATCTGCCCGGTTGCATTGCCGTCGGCAGCACCCGCGAGGAAACCGTTCAGTCGATGCGCGAGGCAATGACATTCCACATCGAGTCGATGCTCGAAGACGGCGACGAGATCCCCGCGCCGATGTCGAGCACAGTCGAAGTTGAGGTGCCTGCAAGCATCGGCTGACGCCGATGTGCCAATAGCTGGCCAACGCAATGAGCCTGTCCTGAAGGTGGCAGGCTGAAGCCGTGCCCGGCGAGCAGCGATCGATTCCGTGCGTGCTGATGCGGGGCGGCACGTCTCGTGGACCGTATTTCCTGGCTGGCGACCTGCCGGCTGACCCGGCGCTGCTCGATGCGGTGCTGCTCGGCGCCATGGGCTCGCCGCAGGGGCAGCAGATCGACGGGCTCGGGGGCGGCACGACCGTGACCAGCAAGGTCGCAGTCGTCGGCCCGTCGGATCATCCCGACGCTGACGTGGACTATCTGTTCGCCCAGATCGATCCGGTTTGGGGCACGGTGGACACCAAGCCGACCTGCGGGAACATGTTGGCAGGCGTGGGCCCATTCGCCATCGAGCAAGGGCTCGTGTCAGCGGGAGACCCCACTACGTCGTTGATCGTCCGCAACGTGAACACCGACACCTTCATCGACGTTGTCTGCCAGACACCGGGAGGCGAGGTGACCTACGACGGCGACTGCGCCATCGACGGGGTCGACGGCACGGCGGCGCCGATCGAGCTGCGATTCCGTGGCATCGAAGGCTCGGTCACCGGCTCGATGCTGCCGACAGGACGCACGAGCGAGGTTGTGGCGGTTGCGGGTCGGCGCACTGACGGCCCGACCGAGGTCGAGGTCACGCTGATTGACGTAGCGATGCCGATGGTGCTGGCGCGAGCATCGGATCTTGGCTGCACCGGTCGGGAGATGCCGGACGAGCTGGAATCCGACGACGCCCTCATGGCCCTGATGGAGGCAATTCGGCGTGAGGCTGGTGACCGGATGGGCCTCGGCGACGTGTCGCAGAGCGTCGTCCCGAAGTTCGGAATGCTGTCGGAGCCGCGACACGATGGCACCATTGCTTCCCGCTACTTCACACCGACGCAGTGCCATCCAACCCATGCGGTTTCCGGTGCAATCTGCGTGGCAGCAGCCTCGGTGATGCCCGGCACTGTCGCAGCGTTACTCGCCGCAGCACCGAAGCTCCCCGTTGGTCGGTCCGATGCGGCGATCACCATCGAGCACCCGAGCGGCACCTTCGATGTCTCGCTGCTGGCCGAGCGACTCGCCGACGGCATCTGCATTCACGCAGGCAGCGTCACCCGTACGGCCCGCAAGATCATGGCTGGCATAGTCTACGTGCCCACCGACGTCTGGCCAGCCTGAGACCAACCCAACCCTCGACCCTGCCCGGGTAGCTCCCATAGCATGTGCCCGTGCGCAGAGGCCTTGCCACCGTGCTGGCAGCGACAGCGATCATTGCGGCCGGTTGCGGGGCCGAAACCGACGACGCCGGCGGATCTCCTCCAGCGACTTCCGCAGAAGAGGCGTTCGCCCCCACCACGACTGCTACAGCCCCGACGACCGACGCCACAGGCGACCCGGCGGGCGTTGAGACAAGCAGCACCGCGCCGGAACCAGCCCCCGAGTCGACAGCCACTTCCGCCCTGACACCGGACGCCGCCGCCGAAGCCCACCCCAGCGATACCTACTTCGCCCTCGAGCGCGTGCTGGACATCACCATCGAGATCGCTGGCGAGGATTGGGACACGCTGCGCCACCAGACCCGGACGTTCCAGGACGTGATCGCAGAAATCGCCGAATACGGCCTGTCCGGGCCCTTTGCCGATATCTATGACTGGTTCGGGGCCACGGTGACCGTGGACGGTGAGACCCTCCACGACGTCGGCGTGCGCAAGAAGGGGTTCCTCGGCTCCCAGAGCGACACCAAACCGGCCCTCAAGCTCCGCTTCGACAAGTACGTAGACGACCAGTCGCTCGGCGGGGTCATGGAGCGGATGACCCTGAACAACGGCGTCCAGGACCCCTCCATGGTCAACACCTGCCTGTCGTACCGGGTCTTCGCCGCCGCCGGCAGTCCCGCGCCGCGCTGCAACTTCGCCACCGTGTCGGTCAACGGGAAGGACTTGGGGCTCTACGTCCACGTCGAGGAAATCAAGGCCCCGTTCCTGTCGCGCCACTTCGAGAGCGCGGCGGGCAACCTGTACGAGGGCACGGTCAGCGACTTCACGCCGGAGTACCGCGGCACCATAGAAAAGAAGACCAATGAGGACGCCGCCGACTGGTCCGACATAGACGCCGTGGTGGCAGCCCTGCAGGACCCCAGAGACGCCGGCCTGGAGGCGCTGGGCGAGATCGTGGACCTGGACCGGTTCCTGTCGTTCTGGGCGACCGAGGTGCTGGTGGGGCACTGGGACGGGTACGCCGGCGACCGCAACAACTATTGGTTCTACCGTGAGCCTGACGGCCGCTTCGTGTTCATGCCGTGGGGCACCGACGACACCTTCCACTTGAAGGACGACCCCAATCCCTTTGACAACATCGCCAACCCGCCCCCGTCGGTGCTGGCCCTCACCGCCATCCCGAACCGCCTGTACAACGACCCTGATTGGAGGGTCAAGTACGCCGCCCGACTGACCGAGATCGTGGACACCGTCTGGGACGAGGAGGAACTGCTGGCCGTAGCGGATGACATGGCCGCCATCGTGCAGCAGCACGCTCTCCCATCCGCAACGCAGGCCGCCGCCGCCGACACCGAGCGGGTGCGCAAGTTCATCCTGAAGCGAAGAGGCGAAATCCTCGCCGATCTGACCCCCGCGCCACCCGACTGGCCCGAGCCGGCGTACATCTCGCCTTCCGCCCAGTCAGGAACCCTGGAAATCACCTTCCAGACGACCTGGGGAAGCAACCTGAGTCCCAACCCCATGGCGAACGGGACGATCGACAACTTGTTGTTGAACGGGTTCGAGGAATCGACCGAGAACATGGGGGTCTTTGCCGGTCATTCCAGCCAGCAGGAGAGCGTTCTGCTTCCAGCGGTTGAGGGGCTCGCGTCCATCGTCGTTGCAGGACTCAACGACGACGGCTCCGTCTCCGGGATGACGCTGGTCGTGGACCTGGACCTGTTGGCGGCGGGAGCCACGCTGGTCATCGGCACAGACGCCATCGCGGGAGGAACATGGTCTATCCCGCCCGGAGCCTCGACGCCGGAGGAGTTCTCGCCCTTCACCGAAGGTGTGCTTGAACTGTCGACGGCGGGGACGACGCCCGGCGCCGCCATCGCCGGCACCTTCTCCGGCGTGTACGGGTATTCGGTGTCTCCCAGCGGTGGCGACGCCCCGGACGACTCGGGCGCCGACCCCGGCACGGTGCCGGTGGACGTTGGCATGGTCATCAACGAGGTGGCCGCGAAGGGCGACCCCCTGGACTGGTTCGAGCTGCACAACACATCGCCCGACCCGATAGCGCTCGACGGCTTCGAGATGGCCGACAGCCTCACGGACGCCGGCAAGCGGGTCGCCTTCCCGGCCGGCACAACCATCGGGCCGGGCGCGTACATTCAGTTCAGGCTGGACAAGGACGCCTGGCCCGGCTTCGCCCTGGGCGGCGACGAGGAACTGGGCATCTGGCGGTTGGACGGCACCCACGTCGACAGTGTCGACTGGAACGAGGGCCAGTCCGCCGAGGGCCAGAGCTATGCCCGCGTGCCCGACGCCACCGGCGATTTCCAAACCGTTGACAACCCCACCCCGGGCGCCGCAAACCAGCCGTGATGGTCGTCGATGCCGGCCGATTTCAGTCCCAGTCGAGCCAGAGTTCCTCCGGGCCGCGGAAGGTGATATTCGGGAATGTCCAGTAGTCCTGGGGTGGCAGCCGCAGCGACGGGTCGGCCCATCGGGCGTCCCAGTTGCCGCGGGTCCCGTACGCTTGTGGGTGCAGTGCAGACAATCAAACCGAGGCAGTAGGGTGCGCGCGATGGCGAAGTGCATCGGTTCGCGGACTGGATTCTTGTTCGCCACACCGAGTGGATTGCACGGTGCTGCGCGAGTGTTCGACGCTTGGGGCGTGTACGACGACTACAACCTTGGTGAGTCGGCCGAGCACGCTGTCGCAATGGGATTTGTGCAAGACTGGCTGTCGTTGGAAGACGATGTCCGCGCTGCGTTCTCTCGGCGACACGTTGATATAGGCAAGTAAGCGAAATCGAGCCGTCGGGGGACGACGGCGAATCGCTTCCGGCGGATATTGACGCGGACGCGTTGCGCAAGGTCGAGGAGATTCTCGAAGGGACGCCTGCGCAGGTTCGCAATGTCGTGGCCTCGCTGACGGCTGTCTCGATCAATCAGCAGGTCCAGTGGTTGATGCCGTCCTTGGTCGAGCTGATCGGGAATCTCGCGGACACGCATAAGGATCTCGCTGTCACGATCACGAACGACGTAGTCGAACGGCGCAAGCACCGAGAGAAGATCGAGGAAAAGGTGATCGACGGCGACAGCCGGCGAGCTGACCGAGGCCAGATGCTCTCGTGGGCGTTTGCTGTGCTGGCGCTGGTTTTCGGGTTCGTGCTGTTGCTCAGTGATCGGTCAGCGTGGGGCCTGGTGCTGGTGGTCACCGCTGTGGTGCCGCTGCTAGGCGTCAATCTGATCGGCCGTGTGGCCGCGGCGCGTGAACGAGCGCAGAAGATGCAGATAGCCCGTCAGCAGCAAGCGGACGAAGCGCCTGATTGATTCACCCTGGGTTTGGCGGCGGGATCTTGAACAACGTCGGTGCGCGTGGTTCTGCGCGGTCGCAAGCGAGCCGCGGCGCCTGAGGTCGCCGATGCCGGCCGATTTCAGTCCCAGTCGAGCCAGAGTTCTTCGGGGCCGCGGAAGGTGATGTTCGGGAACGTCCAGTAGTCCTGGGGTGGCAGCCGCAGCGACGGCACCCGCTGGGTCAGGATCTCGAGTGCGATCCGAGCCTCCATGCGGGCCAGGTTCGCCCCCAGACAGAAGTGGATGCCCTTGCCGAAGCTGATGTGACGGTGCGGATCGGGCCGGTTGAAGTCGTAGTCGTTGACATCGAATTGGTCGGTGTCGGCGAACGCACACGGCTCGTGATTCGCCGCTGCGAAGTTCAAGAAGACCCGAGTGCCCTTGGGCAGGTGCACTCCGCCAAGTTCGGTGTCACGGGTGGTCACCCGGCGCCAGGCCACCTGGCTGGAGTCGAACCGCAGGGTTTCTTCAACTGCTGTGGGAATGAGCGACGGGTCGGCGCACAGGGCGTCCCATTGGTCGCGCCGCGGCAGCAGGCACCGCAACGTGTTGCACAGCAGGTTCGTGACCGGATCGTGGCCGGCGAACGAGATCCCGTAGATGATCGACTCGACCTCTCGGTAGGCGAGGCCGGTGCCGCTGTCGGGATCCGGGTCGGCGTCGTGGTCGTCGAGCAACTCCGAGCAGAAGTCGTCGGTGCGATTGCGATGTCGCTCGGCCACGAATTCTCTGCAATAGCGCCAATAGGCGAGCATTCCCTCGGCCATGTGGGCCTGTTCGGCGGCCGTGGGCTTGCCCCAGGCGAATGCCTTGCGGTTGACGCACCACGATTTGAGCATCAGGTCGTGCTCAGGTGGGAACCCGATGAAGCGGAACACGATCTCCGCCGGCAGCGGGAACGCCACTGCGGTCACGTAGTCGGCCGGGTTGGGGCCAGCCAGCATCTCATCGATCAGTCTTGTCGCCCGCTCGCGCATGTAGTCCTCAAGCGTGCGCAGCCGCCGCACCGAGAACCCTGCCCGCGTGTGGACACGGATGCGTCCGTGGTCGGGTTCGGCCCGGTTCGACATGACCGCCTGGGGGTCGTAGTCGGCCGCAGATAGCACATCGGCCGCCTCGCGGGCCAGCGGGAAGATGGGATCCTGCACGTTGGATGAGGCGAAGGTGTCAGGGTCCATGAACACGGCCTCGATGTCGGCCATGCGAGTCACCACCACGTGGCCCATCTCGGCTGCGTAGAACACCGGGTGGTCCTCGCGCAGCTGTGCGGCGATGGGGTACGGGTCGGCCAGGTACTCATCGCTCAGCGGCGACCAGTTCTCGTGCACCGGACAGCCCGGCGGTGGGGGAGCCAACCG
Source organism: Acidimicrobiales bacterium (assembly GCA_963663635.2). Lineage (GTDB taxonomy): Bacteria > Actinomycetota > Acidimicrobiia > Acidimicrobiales > Poriferisodalaceae > Poriferisodalis. The sequence continues at coordinate 86,611 of CAXXMY010000002.1, read as the reverse complement.
ATCGGGTGCGGTGTGGTACGAGTCTGTGCTCACGTGGCTGCCTTCCTGCGGGCCCTCAGGCGCTCGTCGGTACCGGCAACGCCTATCATCGTCGGCCCGCGGGCGATTGGCTCAGTTGGTTAGAGCGCTGCCTTCACACGGCAGAGGTCACTGGTTCGAGTCCAGTATCGCCCACAGCATCGAAGCCCGTTCGCTTCGACAACCAGTTCTGTATTGCTGTCGGATCTGCCCTGGTCCTTGCCTCTTCCGCCGCCGAATTGGCGCAGCGTTCCGCAATGCTGGGGTCGAGAAATTGTCGGCGGTCTCGCGGATATTTCGTAATACGTTAAGCTTCTGTGCAATTCCACAGCTCGGCGCATAGGCACGGACACGACGAGCAGGCGATTTTCCATGCAATACGCAATGCACTCACCGTCATTGTCCTCGAACCAGAAGCAGACCCGCCGAAGGTGCTTGGGATTGGCCCAGACCCCGCGGGCAACCTCTTGGAAGTCGTCTGGCTCGAGCTCGACGGCGAAGCTGAACTGGTGATCCACGCCATGCCACTGCGGCCGTCGTTCTACGACCTACTCCCGGCTCCGAACGAGAACGACTCGTGACCGCTCGACGTACCAAGACCGGGCGAGTCCTCGCTGACAGCGAACTCGACGCGCTTGCCGATGAGGTCGAGGCGTCGGACTACGACGTCGACGCGCTGAAGAGTCGTCGGCGGGGTCGACCACTTTTAGGCTCAGGTCCAGCAGAGGTCGTTCCGGTGCGCATCGACCCCGAACTTCGGAACCGCGTCGAGCAGGCGGCTCAAGCGTCGGGAACGACGACGAGCGACATAATCCGTACGGCGCTGCGGCACTACCTCGACATCGCCTCGGCATCGACCGGGTAACGCAGGCGAGCCCAAACCGTCGTCGACTCAGTGGATGGCGTCGAGCGGGGTGAAGCCATTTGTCTCCCGCTCATGTTCGCTGTGCGCTCGGGCCGCTCGGGCCACGGCTCGGGCCACGGCCTCGCTGTCGACGTCATGTTCGTTAACGGTTCGCTGCGGTTCCGCCCGGCCTCTCAGGCTGGGTGCTCAGCGAGATGGTCGAGCAGCAGCTCGGTGAACACGCCGGGGGCTTCGTCGGTGACGAAATGGTTGACGCCGGGCAGCTCGGCGAAGTGGTACGGGCCGGTTGCGAAGTCGGTGGTGTTCTCCGCTGCCATGCGGCCCACGGTGGCGTCTTGGTTCCCCCACACGAACATCGTGGGAACGCCGATCGCCGGCGTGTCGGCGGACTGAATGCTCGACTGGCTCATGGCTCGATACCAGTTCACGGCCGAATCCAGTGCGTCCCAATCGCCCAGCGTGGCCAGGTAGGCGTCGATGTCGGCTTCGGGCACAGCGCTTCTAGCCATGGCTCTCCGCAGCGGGCCCGCGTTGTCGACGAGCAGGTTGTCGGTCGCCTCGGGGCGTTGGAACGCCGGGTGGTGCCGCGATCGGTGGGGCTGATCGGGGTCGTCGCGCATCGCGAGCATGAACGCGGCGGGGTGCGGCCTCGAAATGACGGTCACCGAGATGACACGCTCGGGGTGATGTGCCGCGATGAACCACGCCAGCGCGCCGCCCCAGTCGTGGCCCACGATGTGGAACCGGTCGGCTCCGAGCGAATCGGCGATTGCGAGCGCGTCGGCGACCAGCAATTCGGTGCGGTAGTTGTCGATGCCCTTCGGTCGGGCACCGGCCGAGTAGCCGCGTTGATCAGGGGCGCACGCCCGGTACCCAGCGGCGTCGAGCGCTTCGAGCTCGGCGCGCCATGTGTGGCGGGTCTGCGGAAACCCATGCAGCAGCAGGACCCGTGTCCCATCAGCCGGTCCGGCAAGATCCGCCGTGAATTCGAAGCCGTTCGCCTCGATTGCCGTGGTCAAGGGCGAAGTTTGTTGCGTCATGGAAGCGGCCGCCTTTGTCGGATGCCCGCACAGCTTGCCCGGCTTGGATGGCGCGCAGCGATCTCATGACGCGCTAGCCAATAGCGGATGGCGGAATTGCATACGCCTGATCCCGAGGCGCTCGCGTTTGACGAGGCGTTCGAGCGCGATGGCACCGTCCGACCGCTGTAGGAGGCGATCGCCGAGCGCTTCTCGGGAATGGATGCAGCCGAGCTGCGGCGCCGGGAACGCATCATCGAAGAGGAATTCCGCCGCCAGGGCATCACCTTCACGGTCTACGGGGACTCCAAGGGCACCGAGCGAACCTGGCCAATGGCTCTGTTCCAGCGGCTCATCGCAGCCGCGGAATGGCGGGAGATCGAGCGGGGGCTGACCCAGCGCGTCACGGCGCTCAACCGATTCCTGGCCGACGTTTACACCGGCGAAGGGGCAGTCATGAACGACGGCATCGTGCCCGCATGGCTCGTGAAGTCGTCGGCGGGATTCGAACGCAATGCGTTTGGTATCCGCGTGCCTCACGATGCGCACTGCGTGATCGCCGGCATTGACCTCGTGCGCGACGCCGAAGGCCGGTACCGGGTGCTCGAGGACAACCTGCGCAACCCGAGCGGGATCAGCTACGTCATCGAGAACCGGGCTGCGATGATCAAGGCGTTCCCTCGCCTTTGGGAGAACCACACAGTCGAGCCCGTGGGTCAGTACGGCAGGATGCTGCGCACGGCGTTGGAGTCGGTGGCGCCCCCTGGGGCCGGCGAGAAGCCGCTTATCGTGATCCTGACGCCGGGCATCTACAACTCCGCGTACTTCGAGCACGCGTTCTTGGCTCGTGAGATGGGCGTGGAGCTGGTGGAAGGCCCTGACCTCGTGGTGGATGAACATGTCGTCTACCTGCGCACCATCGAAGGCTTGGTGCCTGTCGATGTGATCTACCGGCGAATCGACGATGACTTCTTGGATCCGGTTGCGTTCCGGCCCGAGTCCACCTTGGGCGTGCCGGGACTGCTCGGCGCCGTCCGTGCGGGCACCGTGACGGTGTGCAACGCAGTGGGCAATGGCGTGGCAGACGACAAGGCCATCCATCCGTACGTGACGGACTTCATCCGCTACTACCTGGGCGAGGAACCGATCCTGCCCAGCGTCGAGACCTATGGGATGTGGGAGCCCGACCAGCGGGCGGCAGCGTTCGAGCGCTTGGACGAAATGGTCATCAAGCCCGTCGGCGAATCCGGGGGCTACGGCATCCTCATCGGCCGTAACGCCGCCGACGAAGAGCTGGCGGATGCGCGGGCGGAGATCGAACGGGACCCGCGCAACTGGGTTGTGCAGGAAGTAGTGGAGCTGTCGACGCTGGCCACCATGTGCGACGACGAGCTGGAGCCGCGTCACCTCGACCTGCGGCCCTTCGTGATCACCGGCGAGCGGACGCAGGTGTTCCCCGGCGGGCTCACACGAGTGGCGATGCGGAAGGGCTCGCTGATTGTGAATTCCTCTCAGGGGGGCGGTTCGAAGGACACCTGGGTGCTGGCGACCGGTGCGGCGCCGAACGGCCCGGTGCCGCGGGAGCGGGGCGCATGATCCTCGCGCGACATGCCGATTCGATGCTGTGGGCGGGCCGCTACCTCGAACGGGCCGACACCATCGCGCGGTGCGTGTCGGTCGAGACCAATGCGGTCATGCACCGTCCGCCCACCGAAGCGAGGCTGGCGGCGCGCCGGCTGGTGCAGGCACTCGGGCTGCAGGACGAATTCGTAGCTGCCCGGGTCAGTACCGGGCCGTACGCCGTCATGGATTTCCTGGTCTCCGACGATTCGCATTCCGGCTCGGTGGTGTCGGCCGTGCAGGCTGTGCGGGAGAACCTGCGCATCGTGCGCGACCGCATCCCGGTGGAGCTGTGGGAAGAGGCCAACAGCTTGTACATCCTCATGCAGAGCGCCAAGGCGGTGAGCGCAGGAACCCGGGAGCAGACCGGCGGGGAAGTGTCTCGGATGTCGGTCATCACTGCTCGCCGGGGCTGCCGCTCGCTCAGCGGCGTAATGACCGAGTCGATGATGCGAGACGAGGGCTATGCCTTCCTGGAGGTGGGTCGGCTGCTGGAGCGCTCGATCTTGACCGTCGAGCTGCTGAAGTCGGGACTAGTGCTGTGTCCGCAAACGTTTGCGCGCTTTGGTCATGCGGCTTGTTTGGTGGGTCTGCCCCAGCGGTGTTGTTTTTCGGCTCGGGTTCTGGCTCGTTCGCGTCGTTGGGCTGCGAGCAGTTCGGGTGAGCGTTTGTTGGCGTTGCGCCAGCGCAGGTGGGCGTGCAGAGCGCGGGTGAGCACGGTGTGGTTGGGGTGGTCGGAGTTGTCGGGCACGAACTCGCGCAGCGGCCCGAAGTGCGCTTCGATGGGGTTCGCCCATGAGCTGTAGGTGGGGGTGAAGCACAGCTCGACGTTGTTGCGCTTGGCCCATTTGCGAATGTCGGTGCGGTTGTGGGCTGACAGGTTGTCCAAGATCACATAGACCGGCTCGCCGTCAGGGCGGCGGGCGCGGATGGTCTTGAGCGCTGCGAGGGTGTTGGCTGCGGACTTGCGGCGCCGCACGACGCCCCACAGCTCGTCGTCGCCGACGCTGTAGCAGCCGTGGAACTGGCGCACCCCGTGGAGCTTGTTGTAGTTCGCGCGCAGCCGCTGGGGACGCGAGCGCGGCGCCCAGCACGCCCCGCCGGTCGGGCGAATGGCCAGCGGCCCGAACTCGTCGAACGCGAACACCCGGTCCGGGTGCTTGTCCGCCACATGCTCGACGCGGTCCAGCTTCGCGTCGCGGTCCGCGTCGTTGGACTCGGCCCAGGTCTTGGTGCGCCCGAACGTGATGCCTGACTCGGTGAGGATCTCGTGCAGCCGCTGCCGGCCGACCTGGATCACCCGGGTCGGGTTGTCGGCCAGGTACGCCGCGAGCTTGCGGACGCTCCACCGCGTGAACGGCTGGTCCAGCTTCTTTGGGCGGGTGCGGGCCGTCTCGACGATGAACGCATCATCGTCAGTCGTGATCCGGCGACCACGGCCACCCGCCCACTGAGGGACCCGACGACGCCATCGGCGACTCGTGTCTGTGCCTGTGTCGTCGGTGCCGGTGCCTGTGTCGGTGTCGGTGCCGTGGGTGTCGGTGCCGTCGGTGTCGGTGCCTGTGTCGTCGGTGCCGGTGTCGGTGCCGTGGGTGTCGGTGTTGAGGATGAACCTGTGGATCATCTCGCGCACCCGATCAGGCGACGTCGCCGCCAGCTGCGCGATCACCGGCACCGAGTTCCCGCCCGCCGACGCATGGACCACCACCGCACGCCGCCATCGCACATGAGACCCCGGCGACTTGCCGGCGCCGCGACGCACGATCCGCTGCAACGCCTGGCCTTGTTCATGGGTCAACCGACGGACCCGAACACGCTCACTCATACCCCCGACCAAACCACAAACCGCACCCCGCCACGCGGACACCAACCCGACGAACGTTTGCGGACACAGCACTAGGGACCGGCAGCGACGTGTTCGACGGCAACCGGCTGCTGGCTTTCACCCATTCGCTGCAGGCGGCCCGCCGTGAGATCGGCCACTCGCCGAGCTGGGATGCGGTGGCGAGATTCCTGCTGCAGCACGAGACCCTGCCGCGCTCGGTGCTGTGGTGCCTCGGACGGGTGGAGCAGCGCCTCGACGATCTAGCGGCGGCGGCCGGTGCGGTTGCGACACCGCGGCGGCGGGCCGGCGCCCTGCGAGCGCACCTCGAATACGGCGAGCTGGACGCGGCGCTGGCGAACAAACCCGAAGCCGAGCTTTCCGAGCTGGGCACGGCGCTGGCGACGCTCGCGCTCGATGTGCACGCCAGCACAGTTGCCGGTTCGGGCTTGGCACAAGTGCATTCCCAATTCGTCCGCCCCGGCCAGGGTGCGCCGCACTCGCCGACCCAGCAGGACCCGAAGCCTCAGGATCCGAAGCCCCAGGACATCGGGTCATGAGGCTCGACATCGCGTACCGGTTGCACTTCCAATACGAGCGGCCAGTCTCGGAGTCGCAGAACGAGATCCGCGTACGCCCCCGCGATTACGCACGACAGCAGGTGATGTCGTACCGGCTGACCACGACGCCGGCGACTCGTGTGCTGCAGACCCGCGATTACTTCGGCACGACCGTCGACCACCTGGGCGTGCGTGCGCCGCACGATGAACTGCTGGTGGTCGCAGAGGCGTCGGTGGAGACGACGCCGATCGAGGTCACACCCGGGCCGGTGAGCTGCGAGCGTCTGAGCGATCAGCGCTTCGTGAACCAGCAAATTGAGTACCTGGCGCCCTCGCGGCATGTGCAATGGGGTGATCTCATCGACGAGGTGGCGTCGTGGGCTGTGCGCTTGGCTCCCGATGACGTCAGCGAACATGTGCTTGCCGTCGTGCGGGCGGTGCCGACCGTGCTCGCCTACGAGCGCGGCTCGACGTCGATCGGGGTGACGCTCGAAGAACTGGTCGACGGCGGCCGCGGCGTCTGTCAGGACTTCGCCCACCTGGCCGTGGGAATGCTGCGCTGCGTCGGCATCCCGGCCCGCTACGTGTCGGGCTACCTGTTCGCGCTCGACGAGACCAGGCTCCCCGAGACTGATCCGGACGCTGCCGGCGACGGGAGCGACATGGATCCTGGAGATGGCTCCGACGATCGGAGCAGTTCCGGCATCGGCCCGCATGACAGTCAGGGCGGAGCCGGCGAGGACATGTTCGGAGCGGAGCGCGCTGGCACGGCTCCGAGGGCCGTCTCGGTACAGACGCATGCCTGGATCGAGGCCGCCGTGCCCGGATTCGGCTGGTACGCGCTCGACCCGACCAACGGCGGGACCGTCGGTGAGCGCCACGTAGTGATCGGCCACGGTCGTGACTACAACGACGTCCCGCCGGTGCGCGGCGTCTTCAACGGCGTAGCCGAGGCAAAGGTGGACGCCGAGGTCATCATTGCCCAGCCGACGGCGCCGTCCTCGATGGTCACCGAGCCGATTCGGCGTCAAACTCGTATCGCTCGGAGCTCTGCGGCCGGCATGGCGCCGCCCTCGGCCCACCAAGGCGACCAGCAGCAGCAACAGCAGCAGTAGCGCGCGCTGTGAAGTCGCGTGATCAGCGCGTCACCAGGGATCAATCGGATGCTTGCGGCCGTCGCGGGGCGGGCGTGGCGGCAAGGTTGCCAACACCTTCGCGACCATGCTGCGTGTGTGGGCGGGGTCGATGATGTCGTCGAGCAGGAACGCACGGGCGAACTCCAATCCGGTGTTGCGCTCCTTCCACTCCGCCACCCGGAGCGCACGGATCTCTTTCCGCTCGGCGTCGTCGGCTGCGTCTTCGAGCTCGTCCCGGTGCACGATGTTCACTGCGCCTTCGAGACCCATGCCGCCGAACTCGGCTGTCGGCCAGCCCACGATGATGTCGGGTGCCAGCGCATCGGAACCCATCGCGTAGTACCCCAGCCCGTACGCCTTGCGCAGGATCACGGTCAGCATCGGCACATCTGCGGCGCTCAGCGCCATCAGCGTCCGCGCGCTGTGGCGAACCAATGCGGTTGCCTCTGCTGCGGTCCCGATCATGAAGCCGGGCGTGTCGCACAGGAACAGCAGCGGGATGTCGTAGGCGTTGCACAGCTCGACGTGGCGAGAGAATTTCGCCGAGCCCTCCGCGTCGATGGCGCCGGCACCGAACATCGGATTATTCGCGAGCACGCCCACGACGTGTCCTTCGATGCGGCACAACGACGTCGACAAGCAGCGACCGAACGTCGGCCGCAGCTCCATCACCGAACCCTCGTCGGCCAGCGTCGCCACGATCTTGCGCACGTCGTAGGCGCGTCGGGGGTTCTCGGGCACCATCGTGCGCAGCGGCGTCTGGTCGGGTGCGGTCGCCGCCGATGGTGCAGCAATGTCGGTGAAGTACGACAGGTACCGCCGTGCAGCGTCGAGTGCTTCGGCTTCATCGGGGACCACGAGCTCGACGGTTCCGATGCGCTCATGCATCGACATCGGTCCCAGTTCTTCGGGCGTGAGCAGCTCGCCGGTCGCGGACATCACCAACGGCGGCCCCGACAGCCCCAGCGTGGAGTCCTTGGTGGCGATGACGACATCGGACATCCCGGCGATGTTGGCTTGGCCAGCGAAGCTGGGCCCCGACAGGATTGTGACGATCGGTATCAGCCCCGACAGGCGGGCAAGCTGCACGAATGTGGTCACCATTCCGCCGTCGTAGTGGAGCTCGCTGGCACGGGCGCCGCCGCCTTCAGACCAGAACACCAGCGGCCAGCGATTCCGCTCGGCCACCTGCATCATCCGGTCCATCTTGCGGTGGTTTTGGGGACTCTGGCTGCCGCCCATGACGGTGTAGTCGTAGGTGAAAGCGCACACCGAGACGCCGTCGACGAGGCCCACGCCCATCACGAGCCCGTCGGCCGGGGCATCGCCGAGCGACCTTCGCTGAGGCTGCGCAAGCTGGCCGTATTCGACGAACGTGCCGGGGTCGAAGAGTGCAGAGATGCGCTCTCGGGCCGACCAGCGACCTCGGGAATGCTGGCGGTTGATCGCCACGGGGCGGGCATCGTCGAGCGTGTCCTGCCGAGCGCTTTCAGCCTTCGCGAGCAGCGGCGGGATCTCGTCGTCGCCGGGTTCGCCAGCTGCTGGTGGGGGAGTCGAAACGGTCACGCTGGCAGAACCTAGGTCGTCGGGCAGCGCACCGTCACACGACCGATCCTGCGCGATCATTGACCCGAGTCGGCACTCGTGTGCAGGCGTTAGGGTGCGCCGCGTGAAGCCTTCTGCGGAGGTACTGGAGGCACGGCGCGAGCGGGTGGCCCGCCGTTGGGAATTGAACGATGAAGTCGTCCTGCTGCGGGCCGGCGAGCCGGCGAGCTGGCGGGGCACCGATCAGTTCTTCGCCTTCCTGCCACATCCCGACGTGTCATACCTGAGCGCCGTGGGCTCGCCCGGTACAACGCTGGCCTACGACGCGGTCACTGACAGCTGGGAGCTGTTCGGGCCACGGTTCACTCCAGAGCGGCTTGTCTGGGAGCAGCCGCCGGTCGAAGTCGGTCTGCCGCTCCCCGAGTTGGACGGTTGGCTGGCCGAGCGGAGCGACCGAACCGTCATCGAGCTGGGTGCCGGCATCGACATGGTGCAGGACCCCGTGGCCGAGTGTGACGCCTCCGGCACGTCTGGCGAAGCTCCAGCCGGAGCATCTGACGTCGAGCCGAATTCCGGGGCGGCATCCGCTCCGGAACTCACAGACGCATCGGGCGACCAGCCCCAGGTCGACGAGCCAGTCGACGTGCCAGTCGACGAGACGCCTGCGGCCCGGGTGCTGCGATTGAGCGCGAGCGTCGCACTCGAGCGGATGGTGAAGGACGCCGCCGAAGTTGACGACATCCGGATCGCCGCTGCGGCCAGCGCGGCCGGCTACGCGTGGGTCTTCGAGCACGCTGCGGTGGGCATGACTGAGCGCGAGATCCAAATCGGCATGGAAGCGCAGTTCTACGCAGCGGGTGCGCCTCGGGTGGCGTATGACAGCATCGTCGCCTCGGGCCCCCACGGCGCCTACTTGCACTACGTCTATGCGGGTGACGATCCTCTGCGCCCAGCGACACGAACCGTCGAGCCCGGCGACCTGTTGCTCATCGACGCCGGAGCGCAGTACGGCGGGTACGCCAGCGATGTGACACGCACGATGGTCGTGGGCGCCGAACCCACCGACGAGCAATGCTTCTTGTGGGATCTCGTGCTCAACGCGCAGCAGCAGACCATCGACATGTGCCGGCCGGGCGTGCAGTGGCGCGAGGTGCACCTAGCGGCTGCGCGCATCCTGGGCGCCGGCCTCGTCGAGATGGACCTGATGCGCGGCGACGCAGCTGATCTGGTGACATCGGGCGCGGTTGCACTGTTCTTTCCACACGGGCTCGGCCACCTGCTCGGCCTGTCCGTGCATGACGCCAGCGGTTTCCCGCCCGGTCACGAACGCAGCGAAGATCCGCAATTGCGGTACCTGCGCACGGACCGGGGTCTCGAACCCGGCATGGTCACGACCGTCGAGCCGGGCGTCTACTTCATCGATGCGTTGCTGGGCGACCCGGCTCGGCGGGAGAAATTCGCCGAGAGCGTGGTGTGGGAGCGGGTTGACGAGTTACGCGGATTCGGCGGAATCCGCATCGAGGACGACGTGCTGGTCACCGATGGCGATCCTGAAGTGCTGACTGCCGCGATTGCCAAGCCGATACGCATCGGCTGAAAGGCCAGCGTTGAGCCCGAGCGCGCAGAGCTACGACGCCGTCGTCATCGGAGCGGGCGTCATCGGCACTTCGATCGCCTGCGAGATGGCGCGACGCGGTTGGCGAGTTCTCGGCGTCGACCGCAACCCTGGCGCAGGCCAGGGCTCTACCAGCGCCTCGTCAGCCATCGTGCGATTCACCTACTCGACCCGTGCCGGCGTCGCGATGGCATACGAAGGGCTGCAGTACTGGCTGCGATGGCCGCAGCACATCGGGCGGTGTGACGAAGCCGGCTACGCCACGTTCACGAAGTGCGGGATGGTGACGTTGATCAGCGGCGCCCCCCATCACCTGTTGCCGGTGCCGCATTTCGACGCACTCGGCGGTCCTTACGAGATCTGGGATTGCGACGAGACCGTCGCCCGGCTCGGACCGCTCGACCTGTCTCGATTCGGCCCGCCTCGCCAGCTTGCCGACCCCGATTTCTGGTCCGAGCCGACCTCGCAGCTGCGAGGCGCGCTGTGGTGCCCCGAAGGCGGGTACGTGGGCGATCCACAGCTCGCTGCCCACAACTTGCGGCTGGCCGCCGAGGCAGCAGGCGCCGAGTTCCGATTCGGTGTGACCGTTGCCGGCATTGCCGGCTCGGGCCGCGCCGAGGGCGTAGTGCTGGCCGACGGCACTGTGTTGGCGGCACCGGTGGTGGTGAATGTCGCCGGCCCCCACAGCAGCGCAATCAACCGGCTGGCCGGCGTGCTTGGCGACATGTCGATCTCGACGCGCCCGCTGCGAAAAGAGGTGTACCACGTGCCCCCGCCGCCGGGCGTGGACTTCGAGCACGACGGCGTGGTGATGGGCGACGACGACTGCGGCTGCTACGTGCGGCCCGAAGTGGGCAACAACATGCTCATCGGCTCGCTTGAGCTGGACGCGACCGACTTGGAGTGGCTCGGCACCGACGAGATCGACGGTTGCTCGCGGAACCTCACCCGGGAGCAGTGGGAAACCCATGTGCTGCGGCTGGCCCGTCGCATGCCTGAACTGGGCCTGCCCCGCCAGCCGAAGGGCATCGTCGGGGTGTACGACGTGACGGACGACTGGATCCCCATCTACGACCGCACCTCGCTCAATGGCTTCTATGTGGCCATTGGCACGAGCGGCAACCAATTCAAGAACGCTGCGGTAGCCGGGCACTGCATGGCCGAGCTGATCGGCGCTGTCGAAGCCGGCCACGACCACGACGCCGAGCCTGTCGTGGTGACCGGCAAGCACACCGGCTTCGACATCGACATGGGCACGTTCTCACGCCGGCGCGACCTCCACGGTTCGTCGATGTCGGTGCTCGGCTGAACCAGTAACCGGCTGAACCAGTAATCGGCTGGCCCATTTGTCGGCTGGCCCGGCGCTCGACTGACGCGGAGGGGCGCCGACCCTGCGCTTGGGGGACTACAAGCGCAGGATCGGCGCCGGTGGTGCCTAGCTAGGGCGATAAATCGTGTACAGGTCCTCCATGTCCAGTACCGACAGGTCGTACGTGCCGATCTCGTAGTGGGATCCGGCTACCTGCATGAAGTAGGTCGCTGTGGTCGGTGCGACCATCACGAGGCGAGTCTCGAGGTACGAGTCGCCGCCGTCGTCGGCGAAATGGATGCGCCGGCCGTCGGCGTCGTGAAGCCAGAGGTAGGGGTCCCTCAGCGTGCCCACTCCGCTGCCCTCGCCCCGAACGTCGATCTGGTAGCGGCGCCCACCTTCGAGCTCGACTCGGAACCAGTCCTTGTCGCTGGCAAGGTCGATCTCGCCTCGGACGGCAGTGCCGATCACCCATGAATCGTTTACGTAGACGACACCGGTTGTCGACGTGCCAGCAGGCACGTCGCCGTCGGGCAGTGGGGTGTCCCACACCCCTGGCGGCACAGCGCTGGTGTCCCGAACCGACAACCGGTAGTCACCGGTGCCGTTGTCGGAGCCGATCGTGATCAGGTAGCGCCCACTGGTGTCCGGCGAGAACCAGCTGCTGACCTTCCAACCCGGCTTGTCCCAGCATTCGCGCCTACCCGGCCTGCGGTCGTTCGGTGTTTCCGCTGAAGCGATCCCGTGGATGCAGTTGAAGATGCCTGAGCGGTTCCGTTCGTACATCTGGATGAAGTAGGTGTGACCAGCCTCGGCATCGATGGCGAACGTGTCGCGGTCGCCGTGGGTGTTGACGGTGCCCAAAAATTCGTCCACGAACTGCCCGTAGTTGTTGAATTCGAACGTCAGCGGTTGCACGCTCGGCACGTCATCCCGCGGAAGATCCACCTCGTGGACCTCGACCCGCCAGCGGAGCGGCGCTGTTGCGTACCGGAAGTAGTACCAGCCCATGTCGCCCACCCCGATGTAGTGGGTGCCGGTCTGCGTCGGCCGGAAGTTGATGTAGCCCGATGTGTTCGACGTGCCGTACGGATTGCCGTCGAACGAGTGGGATCCAGTGATCGGTTCGCCGTCGGGTTCATACATGCCGGCGATGTAGATCGGGCGATTGCCGTCAGTCGAGGTGAAGGTGCCTTCGATGCGGTACGTCTGCCCGGCCACGAGATCCGCCGCCACCCAGTCGGCGTCATCCTTGCCGCAAAAGTCGTCGCTCACGCTGCCGCCCACTTCAACGCTGAGCGGCGTCGACATGTCGGCCTCTGTGTCGGGATGCGTCGGGCAGTAGTCCGGAGGCGGCCACGGGGGCTGTGGCGGATTCGGGGGCTCGCCGTCGTTGTCGGCGATCACAATGCTCAGCTCATCCGAGGGCAACGTGAAGCCGAAATCGCCGGGTGCGAATTCGGCGACGATCTCAAGGTTCTCTGCTTTCTCGACGTCCTCGTCGTCGAGAATGGTCAACGAGACCACGCCGCTTGCCTCGTATGACCCGGAGGGCTGCAGTTCGAAGCTTCCCACGGGCAGCTGGACATGCACGGAGAGCGCCGAATAGTCGCCTGGGCTCTGGGCTGTTCCCGCCCTGGTGGACACCAAGAATCCTCGGCCCTCGTACTCCACTCCGTCGATGGCGTACGTGCTCGGCGGTTGATTGCCGTCCACTCGCACGGTGATCGGCAGCTCGACGGTCCCATCGCTCTCGCGGACGTGAAATGGGTTCTCGCTCCACAGGATGGTGATCGTGGGGTCGCCGCCTTCTCCCTGGCGGGCCACTACCGGCTCCGACGTTGTCGCGTCGGCGCTCTTGTCAGCGCCTTCACCGTCGGTGTAGGTCACCGTGGCCCGCAGGTACATCCCGACGTCGTCGGGGGTCGGCATGTAGTGATCGTCGGTCTGGCCGTCGATGGGGTCGAAGTCTCCGTCTGGGGCTTCGTTCTCGGACCATTCCCATGTCGTGTCATCGGCGGGCCCGTCAACGTCGGACAAGGTCGCCTCGACCATTGCGCCTGCTTCGGGGGCCATCGGCGCAAGCTCCACCACGCCGGGTTCGTCGACGTTGATGACGTTCACGGTGACGGTCGTCTCAGTCGAGCCGCCGACGCCGTCGGAGGCAGCGACGGCGAACGTGTACTCAGCTTGAGTTTCGAAGTCGAGCGCCGTCGTGATCTGGATCGCACTCGTCGCGGCGTCCATCTCAAACGGCAGGTCGTCACCGACCACTCCGAATGTCACCGCGTGACCGTCGGGGTCCGTGGCCTCGAATGTGCTTCCGAGCTGTCTGCCGACCGCTGCATCCTCGCCGATGCTGACCTGCACGGTCACGCCGGTGAATTCGGGTGGGTTGTTGACTCCGTCGTCGTCAGCGATGACGATCGTCTTGCGATCGGTTGGGATCACGGTGTCGCCGGTTTGGAGCGGCTCCGCTAGGGGCGACTCGAAATACAAGTCGAACGTCTCGCCAGGCTCGTCGTCGGTGTCGTCGATGATCTCGATCTCGATCTCGTCGGTCAGCGTGTAATCACCGGAGGCGTCCACGGTGAACGAACCGACGTCCCATATATAGAAGCGGGATTGGTAGGCGAAATCCGTGGTCGGATCTGCGGTGACCGGTGCTGTCGTGACCAGGAACGCCGGGCCCTCATGGACCCCGTCGGTGCTCGTGAAGGTCCCGGGCGGATTGCCGTCGTGTACCCGGATGAAGAACGGAACCGTGACCGTGCCGGCGTCCTCGTTGACGTGCACGGTTGAAGAATCCCAGGAGACTGTGATCGGCACGTCGTCGTCGACCAACGTCGTCGCAGCTTGCGAGGGTGTGCCGGCGTCGTAGTCCGATTCGCTGTTGGCCACGGTGATCGTGACGGTGCCCTCGGGCTCGACGACGAGGTCGTTCACGACCACGAATTCGAAGACGTGTGAGGATTCGCCAGCGGGGATCGTCTCGGTGAAAGAACGTTCGATGGCGTCGGCGAACACCACCCCGGTCTGCCGGGAGTCGAGCTTCACTTCGAGATCGGCGGCCGGCGCCGGGCTGGCGTGGAGCGTGAAGCTCATGGGGCCATCGGGTTCGTTGTGAGTAGCCGCTCCGGCCGTGATCGTGACGGTAGGGACCACCTCTTGCCGGGCTACGTTGTCAGCCGCGCTAGCGGGCGGTGGGGGCAGGAAGAGCACCAGCAGCAGAGCGCTCGAACCCACGAGCAACCTGCTTGCTGTAGCCCTCTTTGTAATCATTTTGCAGCCTCCTTGTAACGGTTTTGTAATGAAACGTGCGAAGCACATTTTTGGTTCCATGTTCAGCAGGGCTATGAATTTGGGACGCCTTTCGTCACGGATTGGCCTCATTCACCATCAATGACAGTGAGGTTTGAGCAATTTCGCGTGACGTCGGGCGCGAGAACACGCGCTGGAGTCGGTTCAGATGACCGATCGGCGCTAGACGTTCTGTGTGGCGGCTCGCCTGGTCACGACCATGCGCTGCGCCCAATGGTTCGCGTGGCTAACGCCAGGCGCTGCGCCCAATGGTTCGCGTGGCTAAGGGTTCGCCATAGGTTAACTCGCGTGGTGTAGTGTCGGGTGGGTGGAGTTGTCGGCGGCCGCTGCCGGGGTGTTGTTCGAGACGGTGATGCCGCATCTGGGCGAGCGTCAGCGGCGTGTGGTGGCCGGCGCGATGGCCGAGGCGCTGGGTCGTGGCGGGCAGGCGTTCGTGGTGGGAGCGTCGGGGATCTCGACTTCGACGATGTCGCGGGCGGTGCGCGAGGTGCGCGCTGGGGTCGAGCCGTCGGACCGTCAGCGCGCTGCGGGCGGCGGGGACCGCCCGGCGGTCGACAAGCAGCCCGGTCTGCTCGAGGCGCTCGACGAGCTGGTGCATCCGGTCACGCGGGGCAGCCCGATGTCGCCGCTGCGCTGGACGCTGAAGTCGACGCGCCAGCTCGCCCGCGAGCTCGCCGGGCAGGGCTTCAAGGCGTCCGCTGAGCTGGTGCGCCGGCTGCTGCACCAGATGGGCTACTCGCTGCAGGCGCCGGCCAAGCAGAACGAGGGAGCCCAGCACCCCGACCGCGACGCCCAGTTCGCCTACCTCAACGCGCTGGCCGGCGAGTTCGGCGCCGCCGGGGAGCCGGTGATCAGCGTGGACACCAAGAAGAAGGAACTGATCGGGTCCTACGCCAACGGCGGCACCGAGCCGCAGCCCGCCGGGCAGCCCCAGCGGGTCAGCGTGCACGACTTCGCGGACCGGGCGCTGGGAGAGTTCGCCAAGGCCGTCCCCTACGGCGTCTACGACGTCGCCGACAACGCCGGCTGGGTCAGCGTCGGCGACTCCGCCGACACAGCCGAGTTCGCCGTGGAGTCCATCCGCCGCTGGTGGGGCACCCTGGGCCGCGACCGGTTCCCGCAAGCGACACGGCTGCTGATCACCGCCGACGCCGGCGGCTCCAACGGCTACCGGCCCCGCGCCTGGAAATGGTTCCTCGCCCGCCTCGCCGCCGACACCGGCCTCGAGATCACCGTCGCGTACTACCCGCCCGGCACCAGCAAATGGAACAAGATCGAGCACCGCCTCTTCAGCTTCATCTCGATGAACTGGCGAGGCCGACCCCTCACCGACATCGCCGCCATCGTCGAGCTCATCGCCTCCACCACCACCCAAGCCGGGCTCACCGTCCAAGCCGCCTACGACCCCAACTGGTACCAACGCGGCATCAAGATCACCGACCGCCAAATGCAACACCTGCCGCTGCGCCCCCACGACTGGCACGGCGAATGGAACTACACCATCACACCGACCAAACACGCGACCTAACCCGCGGCGACCCCTAACGCCAGGCGAACACTGGCTGCTCCAACTCGTCGACGCGGGTGTTGTGGCCGTCGTAGGCGACTGCTCGGAATTGGTAGAGCACTGCTCCGGTGGGAGCGTGAATGAGGTCGCCGCCGATGGGCACCTGCACGACGGGCCGGTCGCTCTCGGGGATCTGCACGAAGCGCGGCGAGTCGTCGCGGGTGAGCTCGCCCAGCGAGACGCGGTGCACGGAAGCCACCTCAGCGGGGTTCGCGACCGGCTCGCGATCGTCGGTGAGCCAGAACACGAACGGGCTGATGACATAGCCAGAGCGGGTGGGGTAGTCGTCGAGCCGACCGAGTAGGTCGTCGGTGGTCAACTGCAGGCCGACTTCCTCGGACGATTCGCGCATCGCGGCTTCCAGAGCGGTCTCGCCAGCGTCGATACGGCCACCGGGCAGAGCCCACTGGCCGCGATGGCCTCGAAGGTTGGCCCCCCGCCTGGTGAGCAGCACCGATGCACCGCCGGCGGTGCCTTCGACGTCTCCGGTGAGCCGAGGGTCGTCGGCGGCGCCGGGGATGTCTTCAAGCAGGGCGCGGCGCTCCTCGGCGTTGAGTCCGCCAACCAGTGGGTCGGCTCCGTGCAACTCGGCGTCACTGTCAAGCACGATGACCGCCACGGCGGCCCGCTTGCGCCCAGTGCTGTCGTGACGCCGGACATCATGACCGGCGAGGTTGCGAGCCAGCCTGTCGCGCAGAGCGGCGTCGTGGGCGATCTCGGCGGCATTCGGCGCAGACGGCATTGCCGCGAAGTTTGTCATCCCGGTGACCCGGCCCGCCGATGCCAGCGACTCAATACCATCGCTGGACGTGAACGAGCAGCGCCAAATTGTGCTGGTGGGCTTCCTGCAAGCGCAGAACTGCACGACGATCCCCGCGGCATGGCGGCATCCGGCGGCACGTCACGACGTGACCAGCTTCGACTATTACCGCCACATCGGCGAGGTGCTCGAAGCCGGTCGCTTCGATCTCGGCTTCTTCGACGATCGGCTGGCGATGCCCGACATGTTCGGCGGCGATCACCGTCACACCGTCGAGGCCGGAATTCGCTGCGTGAAGCTCGACCCGGTCACCGTTCTCACGGCGATGGGCATGGCTACCCGCCGGCTCGGGCTCGGCGCCACCTACTCGACCACGTATTACGAGCCATTCCACGTGGCCCGCGTGTTCGCCACGCTCGACCATCTCACGGGCGGGCGGGCAGCTTGGAACGTCGTCACCTCGGTCAACGACAACGAGGCCCGCAACATGGGCTTGGCCCAAGCACCCGCGCACGACGAGCGCTACGACCGAGCCGACGAGTTCATGGAGGTGGTCCACGGCCACTGGGACACGTGGGAGGCCGACGCCATCGCCGCTGACCGTGCAGCCGGGCTTTATGCGCATGGCGATCGGGTGCACCGACTGGACCACAGCGGCCGCTGGTTCTCGTCTCGCGGGCCGTTCACCGTGCCGCGCACGCCCCAGGGCCATCCGGTCGTGATCCAGGCCGGCCAGAGCGGCCGAGGCACCGAGTTCGCAGCGCGTTGGGGGGAGCTGCTGTTCGTGACCCATGTGCGGCTCAACTCCGCCGTCGAGCACTACGCGGCGGTGAAATCCCAGATTGCGGAACTTGGCCGAGATCCCGAACAAGTCAAGATCACCAACCTGACGTTCCCAGTGGTGGGCCGCACGATGGCTGAAGCCGAGGACCGGCGTGCTGCCTACGACGAGCTGCCGACGCTGGTCGACGACCTGTCGCTGCTCTCAGAAGGCCTCAACTTCGACTTCGCCAGCCGCGACCTCGACGAGCCGCTGACCGATGACGATCTCGACGCCATGACCGGCATCCAGGGCATTCGCAATCAGGTGCTGGCGATCACCGGCCGTTCCAACCCGACCGTCCGCGACTTCGTTCGGGTGTCCGGGCGGGGCCGTCTTGCCCATCCCACTGTCGGCGGACCGATCGAGCTGGCCGACTACTTCGAGCAGTGGTTCACCGAACGAGCCGTCGACGGCTTCGTCATCGCAGGCACCCACATGCCCGGCGCATTCGAGGATTTCGTCGAGCTGGTGATTCCCGAGCTGCAGCGCCGCGGTCTGTTCCGCACCGAATACAGCGGCACCACCTTGCGCGACCACATCGGGTTGGACGTCCCCAAACCGGGCACCTGGCGATTGGCGTGATGGGGTTGCGGGGGTCCTAGGAGGGTGGTCGGCAATTGGGTTCTGGTGTGTGTTGTTTGTTGGGCGTGCGCGGTTGTCGGGTCGGTGGTTCGGGGTGGGTTGGGCGCGGGTGTTCTGCTTGATGATGCTCAGGCACATCGTCGGTCGGCCAGTGGGGCCCCGGGGTCGCGGGTCGGGGCGGGTGTGTTACCTGATGATGCCGAGGCGGCCGGCGCGGTCGAGGTTGAGGGCGGCGATTCGCAGGTCGAGCCACAGGTTGGCCTTGTCGAGGCCGCGCCAGGGGACTTTTTTGGTGCGGGATTTGATCTGTGCGATTTTGCGTTCGGCTTGGGTTCGCTGTCGGTATCTGCTGAGGAATTCGGGTGTCCAGCGTTGTTGTCGTGCGGGGGCGAGGAGTTCTTCGTGGGGGTTGATCTCGATGATGCGGCCGCCGTCGCGTGTGGTGCATCGGGGTTTGAGCTCGCATGCTGAACAATCCGTTGCCGCGAACCGCGCCTGGCGCCGTTTGGCGCCGCGTCGGCGGCGGGATGGGTGCGGTGTTCCCTTGCGGGCAGGTGACCGTCGCTGTGTCGAGGTCGATGTCGAAGTCCGCTTTGGTGAGCATGTCGCCGCGGGCCGGGATCGGCTGGGCGGGGGCGACGAGGTCGATGCCTCGGTCGGCCATCGCTTGACGGGTCGGACCCGATCCGTAGTGGGTGTCGGCGATGATCTCGGCGACCGGGACCGGGTCGGCGTCGATGAGGTCTTCGACCACAGCGGCGTCGTGGACGGTCGCGAGCGTCGCTGCCGCTGAGCAGATCAGGTCAGAGTCCACATCCGCGGACACGTGCAGCTTGTAGCCGTCGTAGCGGTCGGTGCGGGAACGGTGCCCGTGCCGCGCGTCGGGATCGACCGTCGAGACGACCCGGCCCGGGGCCACCCGTTGGGCTATCCGCGGGGTTCGGGCTCCGTCGGCGTCGACGGCGATCTCGATGTCCTGGCCCGCCACGACCCTCAGCAGCTCGACCGCAGCGGCCAGGCCGGGATCCCCGAAGCGGGCGCAGAACCCCACCACGGTCTCGGCGTCGCCGAACAGCTCCGCCACCAAAGCGGCCCGTGCGCAGGGATCAGCCCACACGATCTGCGGCTTGGCCCCCCGGTCGTAGTCCTCACGCGACAACAGCCCCGCCAGCTCCGCCCCGGCCCCGGCGTCGATCCCCGCCCAGCGCCCCGAGGCACCTGCGGACCCCGGACCTGATCAGCGTGATCGTGTCCTGGGTGAGCACCGAGTCCGCCACACCGGTCGAGTCCATCGTGCGGCGATGGCCGATCACCCCAGCGCGTTTGGCAGCGATCTTGACCCGATCCCCCAAAAAGGACTCCATCCCGGCGCGAACCAGACGCGCCCGGAACTCCACCAGCACCACATGCGCTATCCCCCGATGCTCCAACGGCAAACCCAACGCCGCTTTCCACGACATATCGAACCGCGAACGGCGCTGCGCCTCGCGGTCCGACACGCCATAGAACAACTGCAACAACAACAACGCCGCCACCACCGACGGCGGATGCGACGGACGACCGCGGCCAGACGCATACAACGCATCAAAATCGGCATCACAGAACAGCTCGCCCCGAGCCTGCCCCAACGTCACCAAGAACCCCTCCGTGTCAAGCAGATCGCCCACCAACACCCCGACATCGAAAATCGAACCCTGACCATCAGCCGAACCGCGCACCCCACCATCATCCGCGATCACGCCCCCCAACACGAGGACCCACACCCGGACTTTCCGACCACCCTCCTAGGCAAGTCCTGAGCAGCCCGTCGCGGGCTGTTCGACGGCTGAATCGCTTGTGACTGCCTTCTCTAGTTGCAGGTGAGGACCGGACCTTCAGGAGCCTTCGGCGCACGGCGGGGCCGTATTGTGGCGTCGGTGCTGACCAAGCTGACAGTGCGAAATTTCAAGCGCTGGGAAGAGGCCGAGATCGAACTCGGCAATCCCGTCGTGTTTGTTGGACCCAACGATTCCGGCAAGACATCGGCACTGCAGGCCTTGGCGCTCTGGGACCTCGGATTGCGTCGGTGGATCGAGCGAAGAGGTTTGACGGCACCTCCACGACGCCCCGGAGTGACGGTGAACCGCCGCGATCTCGTGGCGATGCCCGCCCCGTCCGCTCGTCAGCTGTGGCGCGAGCTGTCCGTTCGCACGACGAGCCGCGACGCAGCGGGGAGTCAGCGAACCGAGAACATCCGGATTGACATCGTTGTGGACGGTGTCACCGGCGCCTCGGCGCCTGCCCAGCAGCCAGGCGGTTCCCGCACCAGCGAAGGGGCCGAGCCCGTCGAGCAGACTCTGCGAGGTCCAACCGGGTTGACGCAACCAGGTGGATCTTGGTCTTGCGGACTCGAGTTCGACTTCGCCAACGCGGAGAGCTTCTATTGCCGTCCCCTGCGCCTGCAGCCCGACGGTGGTCGCCGGATGCCGGTGCCGGTGGGCGCACTGCGTTCACGAGTCGCGCTACTCGGGCCGATGTCGGGACTGGCCGCCAACGAGCGGCGGCTTGAGATCGGGGCGGTCAATGTCCTGGTCGGCGAGGGCAGGACCGCCGAAGTACTCCGCAATCTGTGCCTCGAGGTGTGGACTCAGCCAGACGGTCCGCAGCGGTGGGAAGATCTGGCCAAGCTGATCGCTGAACTCTTCGGCGCGCGGCTTGACGAGCCGCGTCACCTCGTTGATCGGGGTGAGATCGAGTTGACGTATCGAACGCGTGGCGGATCGTCGCTCGACTTGACGTCGTCGGGCCGGGGCATGCAACAGACTTTGCTGCTGCTGGCGTTCCTGGAGTTGAACCCAGGCAGCGTGGTGCTGCTCGACGAGCCCGATGCCCACTTGGAAATATTGCGGCAGCGACAGGCGTTTGAGTTGCTCAGCAGTGCCGCGGCTCGGCGCGGCACGCAAGTCATCGTAGCGTCGCATTCCGAGGTCATCCTCAATGAGGCCGCGGAGCGGGCGACGGTAGTGGCCTTCGTCGGCACCCCGCACTTGCTCAACAAGGGCAGTGAAGTGATCAAGGCGCTGGGCGAGATCGGCTTTGAGCAGTACTACCAAGCCGAGCACACCGGATTCGTGCTGTACCTCGAGGGATCGACTGATCTGGCAATTCTCCAAGCGTTTGCGGAACGCTTCGCGCACCCCGCCCGGGCCGCGTTAGAGCGGCCGTTTGTCCGCTACGTCGGAAATCGTGCGAGAGATGCGCGGCGCCACTTCGCCGGATTGAGCGGAGCCAAGCCGGATCTCGTTGGCTTCGCGTTGTTCGACCGGCTCGAATCTCCTCCGCAGAAACCACTTTCGGGACTCCTCGAGCGGAGGTGGCGACGTCGGGAAATCGAGAACTATCTCGCTCCTCAGGTGTCGCTGCGACGCTTCGCGCAAACGGCAGGCGGCCAACGGTTCGCAGCGGACTCGATGTTTGCCGACAAGGAAACGCAGCGCTGGATCGATGCGATGGACGCCGCTCTCGAAGACAACGTTCCTCCTGCGGCGCTACGCGACGATCAGGCTGCCTACTGGGACGACACGAAGATCAGCGATCACTTCTTGGCACCGATATTCGCTGCTTTCTCCGAACAGCTTGGAGAACCGTTGGTGATGCGCAAAGCCGACTATCACCGACTCGTCGAGTTCATTGAGCCCGCTGAGGTCGATTCCGATGTTGTTGAGATACTGGACGGAATCGCCTCGCAGCACTCCTCGGCGAATCCCGCGACGTAGTACGTAGCGAACGGTCGGTCATTCAGGCCATCGCTGGCGCGATGTCTGGTCGCCGTTGACAGCTTGCTTCAGCCGAGCCCGCTACGGGCGTGGGCCGCGAGGCTCGCCGCAGACGCTGAGTGGATTCCGCCGAGCCCGTTGATGTGGCTGAGGGCGCCATCGAGCACCGGCGTTCGGAATGGCTGGCCGGCCAGCCACGGACGCAAGGTCAGCATGAGCAGACGGCTGCCCGCGGGGTGTTCGAGCCCGTCGCGGTGCATGCGTGCTGCAGCGCCCGTGAGAATGCCGCGCCAGCCCTCAAGCGTTGCCCGACGGTGCCACAGCGCGAACTCGTCGTCGGCTTCAAGGAACAGCGGCAGAGACACCATCGGCGCGGTGCCTTCGGACCGGGCCACTCCGGCGAGAACGTCGTCGGTTGCCATGAGATAGGGCTGCTCGTCGTTCGGCCAGTCCAGCACGCAGTCGATGCCGGTCTCCGCGAGCAACGCCGGGGTGCGGAACGACTCGACGCCTTCTGCGGAGAACCACGTGGTCGGCCGAATTCCGGTGGCGGACTCGATGGCATCGAGGCTGCGCGCGATTGCCGCTCGCTCCTCCGCCTCGGAGTTCTTGGACGTAGTGAGCTGGGTCGCCGCGATGCCCCGCCCTGCGATCTCGCAGCCTCGTTCTACAAGATGCGAAGCCAGCCAGCCGTAGTGCTCCGCGGTGAGCGCATCGATTGCCACCGTCGCGGCGATGTTGTGCCGTTCGAGCAGGTCGAGCAGTCGGAAGATGCCGACTCGGTGGCCGTACTCGCGGATCGTGAGCTGGGGGTAGTCGGGTGCGGGAAGGCGTGCAAGCCCGCCGCTGCGCCGGCGCAATGAGTAGGCGTCGGGCGGCGGCTCCCACTCGACGTGCTCGAGAACGATCACGGCGCTGACCGCGAGGGGGCTGCGGTTTGGCCACTCGAAGTGGTTACGGCCCGGCAGCGGTGACCAGTCGTAGTACGGGTGGTCCATGCCGTGCTGGTGATGTGCGGGACCGAACTCGTAGGGAGACGGCTGCGACGTTGCGGGGCCCGGGTTGGTGCGCGAGGCCGTTGCGATGTGCGGCCGTGGCGTCGGCGGCTCATGCGGAACAGGTTCGTGAGCGGCGAAGTCGTCGTAGTGGTTGTCGATGAAGTTCTGCGCTATCTGGCTGGCGGTGGTCTGCCACACGTCGTCGTGGCCCATCAGATACTCAAGCATTGCCGCGAGCCCGTCGACGCGATGTGGCATGCCCATCAGGTACGGGTGCAGCGCCACGCACATCACCCGGCCACCCGCGGCGTCGTCGGCTTCGCGGCGCAGAACATCGAGCTGAGAGCGCGCCATGGCAACGAAGTCGTCGGTGTCGTAGTGCTGGGTGAACACCGGCACATCGTTCAGTTCCATCGAATACGGCACCGACACGAGCCGCAGACCGCTGCGGGTCGCGAGCGGAACAGGCTGGTCGTCGTGGAACCAGTCGGCGTGGTAGATCAGCCCCGCCTCGGCCATGAGGTCCGGCGTGTTGACGGTGTTCGACACGGCCGGGCCGAGCATGCCCCGGAGTTGCTGTCCGGCGTGGCTGCGCAACGCCTCGATGCACTCGATGTAGAAGGCCCGCTCGGCGGTCTCGTCGATCGACGATATGTAGCGGGTGTTGTAGATGCCGTGGGACATGATCTCCCACCCGCGTTCGACCATGGCTGCGCCCACTTCGGGGTAGTGGTCGAACACGGCCAGATTCGTTGAGGCAGTCGCGGTGACGCCGTAGCGATCCAGCACATCGAGCATTCGCCAGAAGCCGACGCGGTTGCCGTAGTCGCGATACCCGTATCCCTGCACGTCGGGGTGCGGTGACCGCGTCCACGTGTTGCGTTGGGGGTCACGCGGCGGCAGATACTCGTAATGTTCGACGTTCGGTGCGATCCACAGTGCGACGCGGGCATCATTCGGCCACCGGATCCTCGGCCGATCAACGATCGGCAGGTACGCCACCCGATGCGGCGGCAAGCTGTCTGGTAGCGGTGAGATCAGCCCAGATTCCATGCGCCGACGCTAGGCCAGCCTGCTGCTCGCTAGCTTCGTCGTGTGCCTGTCGGGCTGCCTCCGGAGCCGCAGATTCCGTTGATCGTTCGCCAGATCCCGAGGGCCGAGCCGCCGCCCACGCTCGATGCACACGAAGCGCCGCCCCTGGGGCCTTCGGAGCCGTTCTTCTGGACGCGGCTCGCCGAGCCCGAGCCAGGAACGCTTCGCCCGATACCTGCCCTCATCGCTGACACGTTTCGCTTCATCACGAGCCAGGCGCCTGCGTTGGCGCGTGCGGCTTTCCCGGCCGCAGCTGTGCTCATGCTCGTTGGACTCGTTCACTGGTGGGCGTACGAGGCGTTTGTGGATGTCGAAGGACCGGGCGCCTCGGCCGCGTCGAAGTTCAGCATGGTCACTGTGGCCCTCGTTCCATTTACGGCTCTCGGCACGTACTTGTTCAGCACCTGCAGTGGCGCTGCTCGTCGCGCAGCATGCGCGCGACGGGTCGACGCAAGTCGGCGCTGTGAGTCGCGTGGCGGTCCGGAGACTTCCGCGCATCATGACGATCAACCTGGTTTACGGACTTCTCGTTACCGCCGTGTTCTTGGGGCCTCAGCTACTGCTCTTTCCGTACCTCTGGGACCGCGGCCTCACGGAGTTGTGGCCGTGGCTGTACTTGGGCGCCGTCGTCGTCGCCTATTTCGCTCCGCAGATCAACGTCTTTTTCACAGCGATCAAGCTGGAGGACCGTCGACCGAAGTTCCGTCAAGCTTGGCAACTCGTTCGTGGTCAGCGTGCGGCGACCTGGGGTCGAATTCTGCTGTGGCAACTCGTACGTGTCGCGCTGACTGCGGCCTGGAAGATATCGGGGATCAGAGTGTGGTCGGCAGCGGCAGTGTTGTTGGGGATGGTTTCCGTCATCGTCGAGATCGCCATCCTGACGACTGCCTTCACTCTCTTGTACGTGGACCTTGCCGGCATCACTGCGGAGGGTGAGACGTCGACCAGCGAGATCACCCCGGGCGACGGCATCCGCAGTGAGTCGCAGACATAGGTTCTCGACGTGGCTGACGACGACGAACGGCCGCGCCCGGCTCTACCTCCTGCCGAGCCGTACCGCAGCGGGCGACAGCCCCGCTCTCATCGCGCTATCGGTGCTCTGTGGGCAGACACCTTCGCGGTAGTCGCCGTGCGGCGGAGCGACCTCTCAGTAGTTGCCACCCTTGGTGCGGCCCTGTGGCTCGTCACCTTGACGGCCACCTACCTGGGCGTAGACGAGTTGTTCAACGGCCAGTTCTGGGAGAAGATCGACGCGCTCTTTGACGGAGTCGTCGAGACGCCAGCCGAGGTCGACGCTTGGATGGCGTCGTTCGACTTCACCCTCACGCCGCAAGCGATCAGCCTGCTGATAGCGGCGCTCATCGCCAGCTTCTTCAGCGCGCTCCAATCGGCAGCGAGCGCCCAGATTGCACGCCAACAACTCACCGGCATCGAGGCAGGGGGCAGCGCCGCCTTGAGCATTGCGATCGCTCGACTGCCGGCGCTGCTGCTGGTCCAACTGGTGGTCTTTGCCATCCAATTTGTGGTGTTCTTCATCGGGCTTGGACTCGACAGGGTGACCGAATCGCTCGGCGTCTTGTGGGACTTCACGACGTTGGTCATCAGTGCGGTTGTCGCGCCGCTCGCCGCCATGTTGTGGGCCATGGTGTATCTGGAGCCTGGGCTTCCGTCGTTGCGTCGCTGGGGTCGACTCCTGGGACGGAACAAGGCTGCGACCTGGGGCCGGGTCGTCTTGTTCGACGTCACCAGGGTCGTGTTCGCAATGGTCGTCTTCTTCGCGTTGTTGGCGAGCCCGTTGTCCTTCGCGTATGCGCTGGCCATTGTCGTCGTCCTGGTCTGGCCTTTGACGGTCGGCATCGTCGCCGTCGCCCACGTGATCATGTACGGCGACCTCGTTAGCGGTCTCTCATCAGCCGGGGGCACGGCACTCAGCGAGCAGGGTTGACGCTTCAAGGCTGATCTCTCCGTCTCTCTTTCGCACTGTTGCAAGAACTCATCCAGACGTCAATCGTGACGACTGCCTTCGCTCTCATATACGTGGACTTGGTAGGCATCACGGCAGTCGGTCCATCCGCGAACGGCGCTGCGGCGCTAGATGACGATTCGATGGCCCGCGCTGACGCGTCGGCACGACTGCAGACGTAGCGTCGTCCGCGATCGGCAGGTAGGCCGCGCGATGCGGCGGCAGGCCGTCTGACCGCGGTGCGACTAGGCCGGATTCGATGCGTCGCAACTGGGTCAGCGGGTCGACTCGGAACATCTCCACCCGCGATGGGCACCATAGGATCGAGCCGTGTCCGAGCCGACTTGTGTGATGCTCGACGTTCGTCTGCACGTCGTCAGCGCGAGGAGGCGGGTGCCGATGCGCGCGGCGACGCCGGTTTTGGTGCGTGCTTTGTGGCGTTCGAGGGTGAGCTGGCCTTTGAGGGTCTGGTTGATCGATTCGGTGATCTGGCGCAGGGGCCGCAGGAACTTTGCGCCGGGACGTGGGGCCTCGGTTCGGGTGGCGGGGCGCAGCACGGTGATGCCGGCGTTGTTGAGGTCGGCTTCGAACGCTTTGGAGCGGCAGCGGTTGTCGGCGATGAGGGTCTGGCCCGGCCGGGCGAGGTCGGCCGCGTCGATCATGTCGGCGCAGACGTCGCGTTCGTCGGCTTTCGCGCCGGCGAGAGCGAACGCGACCCGCAGCCCCGCCGGGGTGGCCACAAGATGCAGCCGCAGGCCCCAGAACCAGCGGGAATGCGACGCGCACCAGCCGTATTGGGCCCATCGGGCGAGGCCGGAGCGCTTTTGGGTCTCGCGGCTGGTGCCGCACTCGACCGGCGTGGAGTCCACCAGCCACACGTCGTGGTGCCACGACTCGCACTCGCGAGCGAGCCATCCCATGACACCTGCGATCATCTCGGCGCTGCGCCGCAGCCGCTTGTTGTAGCCGTCGCGGTTCGCCAGATACGGGAACCACGGCCGAAGATGCGCATGGGCGTAGCGCACGAACTGCGACTCGTTGTCATAGCCCAGCAGCGCACAGATCACCGCCAGGGTGACCAGCTCCGCGTCCGACAGCTTCGGGGCGAACCCCACCACAGGCCGCTGCGGCGCCCACCCAGGGTTCTGCGCCAACAGGTCATCGATCCTCACATACAGTGCGGTCGCGAGGGTGACCCGAGTCCGGGCCCATGCTGAGAACCTCCAAGATCGAAGCGTGAATACACACCCCGAGCTTGGACACCCTCACCCCACAACCGGTGGACCCGACCCCTTGGAACTAATCATCTAGTGGACAGCGAACATCAGCATCAGGAACGTGACCCGTCCGAAGCCACCTCGTCCTCCGCGTCGGTGATGTTGGACGCGATCTCGATTCGCGGGTTCCGATGTCTTGCCGATGTTGAACTTGACGGGCTGGATGGTGCCACTGTGCTCATCGGAGCGAACGGGTCCGGCAAGTCAAACTTCATTCGGTTCTTTGAGATGTTGAGTTGGATGCTGCGTTCTCGAAAACTTGAGGAGTTCGTCGCTCGCCACGGCGGTGCCGACGACCAGCTGTTCATGGGCAACAAGGTGACGCCCCGCATGGAGGCTGACATCGGACTCACAACGTCGACGGGAACCAACGAGTACTCGTTCGCGCTGTCCTATGGCGCTCCCGATCGGTTTATTTTCAGTGACGAGCGTTGGCGCTACGGCCGCTTAGACCGCGACGATGAAGCCCCGTGGCACTCTGCCGGGAGCGGCCACACTGAAGCCAGAATCGCACAAGCCGCCCAAGGCCGCATCCCCAATGCGAACCCGACGACGGCGCAAGTGATCGGCAACCTGCTGAAGGACTGCGGCACCTTCCAATTCCACGACACGTCCGCAAGCGCCAGCATGAAGCAGCGCTGGGACGTGAGCGACAGCCGCGGGCTTCGTGCTGACGGCGGCAACTTGGCGGCAGTGCTCCACCGACTCCAAAGTGAGTACCCGGACCACTTCGAGTGGGTGGGCAACAACATCCGACGCATCCTGCCGAACTTCGATCAGTTCATCATCGAGGAAGAGCACGGCCGGGTAATGCTGAGGTGGAGTTCGCCGACCAACTCGGACAAGGCCTTCGGCGCTCACCTGACCTCGGACGGGTCGCTTCGCTTCTTCGCGCTGGTGACGCTGCTGAACCTTCCACCCGACATGTTGCCGAGGGTCATCCTCCTCGATGAGCCGGAGCTCGGCCTGCATCCGGCGGCTGTGTCGCTGATCGGGTCCATGATCGAATCGCTTGCCACCCAACGCCAGGTGATTGTGGCCACTCAGTCGCCGCAGCTCGTAGATGCCTTTGAACTCGACGAAGTCGTGGTGATGGAACTTGAGGACTCGAAGACAGCGGTTCGCCGCCTGAGCCGCAGCGACTACGAACAGTGGCTAAGAGGAGAACTACACGACGGGAGAACTCTGGCAGATGAACCTGCTCGGCGGCCGTCCGTGAAGCGGGTTGCCATCGCCGTCGAAGGCGAGACCGAGGAAGAGTTTGTGAAGCAGGTCTTGTGGCCGCACCTCGTTGAACACAATGTCTTGGCAACGCCAATCAAGCCTTGGGGTCGTGGCGGCGACATCAGCATCGACCGACTCGCAACGTACATGGCGAAACTCGGCGAACTCCATCGGTGGTTGCAAGTGAACGGTCATGATGACCGTTGCGAACACATGCGACCGACCGATGGAGGTGTCCAGTATGGCAGCTTGGATGAGCGGGTGTTCATCGAGTCGTCGCTCGGGACGGGCCGCAGCGTCGCGGACGTAGCGCAGCGGCTGGGCCGTGATCGGTCCACGGTGCATCGCGAGCTGGCCCGCTGCGCCGGGCGGGCGGGCTATGACGCCCGCTGGGCGCACGCGTGGGCATGCGCGAGGGCGCGACGAGAGCGAACGCCCAAGCTGGCGGTCGATCGGGTGCTGGCCGCCGCGGTCGATGAGCGCTTGAAGCTGCGCTGGTCCCCGCACGCGACCGCGGCGGACCTGCGCGAGGCGGGCATGAGCGTGTGCGCGGAGACGATCTATCGGGCGTGCTACGCGAACGACGCGCGCAGCGGCCTGCCCGCCGGCACCTGGGCGAAGCTGCCGCGGCGCTGCCGGCGCCGTCGGCCGCGCAGTGTCGCGCAGGCCCAAAAGCCCAGCCCGCTGGGGGAATACCGGCCGATAGCCGACCGGCCCGACGACGTCGAGGACCGTATAGAGCCCGGCCACTGGGAACGCGACCTCATCGTCGGCAAAGCGAACCTCACCGCCGCGGTCACCCTCGCCGAGCGCACCAGCCGCTACACGGTCACCGCAGCGCTGCCCGACGGCTACGGCGCGCCCCAGGTCGCCGCCGCGGCGCTGGGCCGCCAGCCCGCCCGGCTCGTGCGCAGCCTCACCTGGGACCAAGGCCGCGAGATGGCCCGCTGGGCCGACATCGAGGCCGCGCTCGGCATCGAGGTGTTCTTCTGCGAGCCGCGCTCGCCGTGGCAGCGACCCACCAACGAGCAGACCAACGCGCTGCTGCGCCGATGGCTCCCCAAAGGCACCAGCCTCGACATCGCGCAGCTGCGGCTCTCGGTCATCGAGGACAAACTCAACCACATGCCCCGCCGACTCCACCACTGGGCATCAGCACACGACATCTACACTCAACTCACTTGCAACCACCGGTAGAGCTTGCCGTCTCACTGAGTCACGATGCCGTGACTTCCTTGGTGGATTTCTACGGCTTCCGCGGTAAAGCATCCCGGCGAGACGGTTGAAAGTCTTGAGAAGCGGATTGACACAGCTGTCGGGAGCTTCTCTCGCCGGCCTGCCCGTCTCGTGCCTCAGTTCGCCTACGTTCAACTGTTCGAATTCGAGGCGCTGCTCTTTTCGCAACCTGGTTCGTTCAGCGTCTTGCCAGGTCTTGCACCTGAAGCGCTGACGGCGCTCGCAGCGATCGCTGGGGGGTTCTCGACCCCCGAGGACATCAACGACGATCCCGCCACTGCGCCGAGCAAGCGAATCGAAATGGCCATACCGCGTTACCGCAAGCGGCTTCAGGGTCCGGTAGTTGCGAAGGCGATCGGCCTCACGCAAATCCGCGCCGCTTGTCCGCGCTTCAATGATTGGGTTGGTCGCCTCGAAAGCCTCTGATAGCTCGGCCCGGTCTCGCGAGCGCCATCGCTGCGCCCGTGCCCCCACAGACGTGGCCGCTAGCTTCGCCGCGTGCCTGATCGGGAGCCGCCGCCGACAATCCGGCGAATCCCGCGCCTGATCCCGCAGGCGGTTGAGCCGACAGCCACCGAGGGTTCCGCGCCCTCGGAGCCTCCAGAGCCCCAATTCACACCCCGGACTTCGCTGTCCCGACGGCACCGGACGGTGTGGTCGCTCGTGCGCGACACAGGCAGAATCGTGGCTCGTCGACCGGTCGTTCTGGGCGCGCTCGTCATCCCGTCGTCGGTCGCAGTGGCCCTGAATTGGGTGCTGTACAAGCACACGGTGATCACATGGCTGGACGATGACGCGTTCGGCAGGACGCGGTGGCTGGGAGTGGTGCTGCTAGCGACGCTGGTAGGCCTCCTGGGCCGGTCGCTTCAGTGGACCGCGACAGCGTTTGTCGTCGCGCAGGACACGTACGGACAGCGCCGGACGGCCCCGCAGGCGTTGCGATTCGCACTTCGCCGCCGGATTGGTTGCGTACTCGCTGCCGTGGGGAAACCTCTTCCTTTCCGCCGCCCGTCTGGAGGACTCCTGGCCCCGCTTTCGGCGAGTCCGGGAGCTGGTCCGAGGCAATGGATTCACGACGCTCTGGCGAATCTTGTTGCTGCACGCGATCAGCGTCGGGGTCTATTTGATCTTTGAATTCGTCGAGCCCGAGCCGTGGTCGCTCGCGGTTCTCGGGATGCAGGTCACGATCGGCCCACTCGGGCACATGATCATCGTGGTCGCGTACACGCTGATGTACGTCGATCTCGCGGCAGTGAGCGCAGAACCGTCGGCACCGCATCAGGATCGATGGCAGCGATGGCAACAGTGGCAGTCAGGTCAGACCGTGCCGTCGTAGCCTCACGCCGTGGCCGACGGTGACAGTGGGCGCCCCCGACCGGCGATGCCGCCTGAGGGCGAGAATGGGCCGCCTGACCATGCACTGCCGCCCAGCGGCGGTGATATGTCCGGCAGAATGCCATCACCCCACCGGCGTATTCCCGTCCTGTTCAATGACACGTTCAACCTGGTGGGCCGGCGGTGGCGAGATCTTGCCGTCATCGCCATCGTCCTGGCCGCGATCTCGGTGCTCTCTCTGGTGCTGTTCACCCTCGGCGGCAACATTTTGTCCGACGAACTGGTCGCCACCGACGAATTCGAGGCGTTGACCGTCGATTCGACGGAGGCGGACGACGTCACCGACGCATCAGACGATGCGTTCGCCGACTGGGTCGATTCCGTCGACAGCGACCGCGTCGGCCGCGGCGTTGCACTCTTTTTCCTTGGGCTGCTCGTCTCGCTGTTGAGTTGGGTCCCCACAGTCGCATTCGCGCTGGTCGCCCTCGACGATGTCGAGGGCCGTCCGACGGTGGTGAGTCGCGCCTTGCTGACCGGCCTCGTTCGGGTTCCGAAGCTGTTGCTGCTCGGCGTCGTCTACGTCGTTGCGCTCGCTGCGGCGGTGTTCGTCGTGGCGATCGCCCTCGTCATCGGCTACAGCATCCATCTGGCGCTCGGAGTGATCTTGACGGTCGCGTTCGTAGCGGGGCTCTTGGGCGTGCTCCTGCTGTTCGTGCCACTGATCCAATTGCATTTCACCATGGCGTATGTCGAACCTGGTTTCCCATCGCCCGGTCGCTGGTGGGAGCTGATGAGGCGTGCGATGCCGGGCACCTGGGGACGCTCGGCGATGGTCATGGTCATGTCCACCGGGGTTCTGTGGGTGCTTGGGTTCAGCATGTTTGCGCTGCCCTATGCCTACGGCAGCTTCATCGTGAACGTCCTGTTCGGCCCGATCGTGGGTGCTTTGACGACCATCGCATACGTCCTCATGTACTCAGACCTCGTGGGCCGCGGCCGATCGTCCCCGCTGGGATAGCCCTCGCGGCACGATCGCGCCCCAGCGACGCCTCGCTTGACGCGACCGACGTGACAGCGGCAAGTGGCCTGTAGCGGACGTGCTGAAATGTGCCCATGAGCGAGGCATCCGGGGAGCAGGCACATACGGCATCAGCGGGCGGCACGAGCGACGGGGGCTCCGTGCTCTGGGACTACCGCGTCATCGACCTGACCGACGAGCGGGGACATCTGGCTGCGGCGATCTGGGCGCAGATGGGCGCCGACGTGATTGCGATCGAACCGCCAGAGGGCTCGCCGGCCCGACGACTCCGGCCCTTCGCGGGCGATGTCGAGCACCCCGAGCGCTCGCTGCACCACTGGTCCTACAACCGCGGCAAGCGCAGTGTGGTGCTCGACCTCGGCAGCGCGGACGACGTCGAGCGAGTCAAGTCGCTCATCGCGGGAGCGGACGTTGTGTTCGAGTCGTTCGAGCCTGGCGAAATGGAGGCGATGGGCATGGGGCGAGACGAGCTCGCAGCGCTGAACCCTGCGCTCATCCACGTCTCGATCACTGCGTTCGGCAGCGACGGACCAAAGGCCAACTGGGCCGTGTCGGATCTGGCGCTTCAGGCCTCAGCGGTGAACATGGCCATCACCGGCGACAAGGACAGATCTCCGTTGCGCGCCGGCGGCACGCTCCCGCAGGCGATGCACAACGCAGCCTCTGAGGGAGCCGGTGCCGCACTCATTGCGTTGTGGGATCGCCAGACCCGGTCAGGTCTCGGCCAGCACGTCGACACGTCCGCGCAGCAGTCGATGAGCCAGGCATGCATGTCGTCGACGCTCAACACGTCGCTGAACGCCTCCGTGACCCAGCGGATCGCCGGCGGCGCCAGCCTGCAGGGGATCGACATTCAGCTCATGTGGCCGTGCGCCGACGGCCATGCCTCAGTCACGTTCCTGTTCGGGCCCGGATTCAGCGCCTTCACCCGGAACCTCATGGCATGGGTGCACGAGGAGGGTTTCTGTGACGAGGCCACTCGGGACAAGAACTGGGCCGAGTACGCCATCATGCTGCTCGACGGTCGCGAACCCGTGTCGGAATACGAACGGCTGAAGGGCATCCTGGCCGACTTCTTCGCCACCAAGACGAAGACTGAACTGCTGGATGCGGCCATGACGCGACGGGTGCTCATCACCCCGGTGTGGACGACGGGCGAGGTGTGCGACAGCGAGCAGCTGGCGTTCCGCGAGTATTGGGAGGACGTCGACCACAGCGATGTCGTGTCCGACGTCGGAGCGGGCTCATTCGATCCAGCAGCGGTGCGCTATCCGGGAGCCTTCGCGAAGTTCAGCGAATCTGCGCTGGTGCAACTGGGCCGCCCCCCGAGACTCGGCGAGCACACCGCGGAGGTGCTGGCCGAGCTCGACGCTGCGGGTGCCGCCCGAACACCGGCCGTTCCGGTCTCGGTGCGTGATGTCGCCGATCCCGCCTCGATCACGTCGCCGCCGCTCGAAGGCGTCAAGGTGCTGGACTTCATGTGGGCCATGGCCGGCCCCGCGGCGTCCAGAGTGCTGGCCGACTACGGCGCTGACATCATCCGTGTCGAGTCGGCCAACAAACTCGATGCGGTGCGCTCGATCCAGCCGTTCCACAACGATGTCGGCGACCCGGACGGTGCTGGCCTGTTCAGCAACCTGAA
Organism: Acidimicrobiales bacterium; assembly: GCA_963663635.2. Lineage (GTDB taxonomy): Bacteria > Actinomycetota > Acidimicrobiia > Acidimicrobiales > Poriferisodalaceae > Poriferisodalis. The sequence goes on along the minus strand of CAXXMY010000002.1, from coordinate 52,488 downwards.
CGCCGGCAAGCGCGGCCTGGCGCTCGACATGTCCAAACCCGAAGCGCTCGAGGTCATCTGGGATCTCATCGACTGGGCCGACGTGATCCTGGAGTCGTTCTCGCCCAAGGCCATGGCGGGCTGGGGCATGGGCTGGGAGCAAGTGCACCAGCGGCGGCCCGACGTGGTAATGGCCTCGAGCTGCCTCATGGGCCAGACCGGGCCCCTCTCGATGCTGGCCGGCTTCGGCACCATGGCCGCGGCGATCTCCGGATTCTTCTACCCGGTCGGTTGGCCCGATCGGGCACCGGCTGGGCCGTTCGCTGCCTACACCGACTACACGTCGCCGCGTTGGCTCGTGGCTGCGGTGATGGGGGCGCTGGAGCACCGCCGTCAGACTGGCCGGGGCCAATACGTCGACATGTCGCAGGCCGAGGCAGCGCTGCACCTGATGGCACCGGCACTGCTTGAGCGCACCACAAATGGGCGCATCTGGGAGGCCGCCGGCAACCGCGACATGGCGATCGCGCCCCAGGGCGCCTACCAGACCGCCGCGGGCAGTTCCGCTGGCGACGATCACGACGACAACTGGATCGCCATCTCATGCGCGAACGACGGCCAATGGGTGGTGCTGGCGGGGGCGATGGGCCGCAGCGAACTGGCCTCGCTGAGCGTCGCCGAATGCCATGCACGCCACGACGAGCTCGACGAGATCATCTCGGCGTGGACCCGGGGCCGCGACGGCTACGAGCTGATGGCCGAGCTGCAAGCGGCCGGCGTTGCAGCCCACATTGTGCAGAACTCGCCGGAGTTCACCATCGATCCGCAGATCGTGCACCGCCGGCATCTCGTCGAGGTGGGCCACGGCAAGCAGGGCACGACAACAGTCGAGAACTCCCGCTTCGTGCTGTCGCGCACGCCTGCGCAGGTGACCTATGGCGGCCCCACCCTCGGCGAGCACACGTTCGAAGTGCTGACCGACACCCTCTCCTACGACAGCGACCGCATCGCCGAATTGGCAGTGGCGGAACTGCTGGAGTAGCGCCGCAGAACACAGCGCCAGCGCAACCGCGAGGCGGTGTGCTGCGGACGGGTGTCTCGGCTCGTGCTGAAATGTGCGAATGCCTGATGCCGACAGCGCCCCTCCGTCCGCAGATGCAACCGTTCACGACGCCGGCGGCGATTCGCTGTTGAGTCCCTACCGGGTGCTCGACCTCACCGACGAGCGGGGTCACCTCACTGGGGCGATCCTCGCTCAGATGGGTGCGGACGTCATCGCGATCGAACCGCCCGAAGGCTCCAACGCCCGCCGCCTGGCACCCTTCGCGGGCGATGTCGAGGACCCAGAACGTTCGCTGCACCACTGGGCCTACAACCGCGGCAAGCGCAGCGTCGTGGCCGACCTGCGCACCGCCGAGGGCGCCGACCGGCTGGGAGCCCTGGCGGCGGCCGCTGACATTTTGATCGAGTCGGCCGGAGCGGGCGTGATGGACGGCCTCGGTCTGGGCTACGAAGCGCTGGCCGAGATCAACCCGGCGCTGGTGTACGTGTCGATCACGCCGTTCGGCGGCGACGGCCCCAAGGCGCACTGGGAGGCATCGGATCTCACGCTGCAAGCTGCCGCGGTCAACATGGCAATGACCGGCGACATCGACCGGCCGCCGCTGCGCACCGGAGGGCTGTACCCGCAGGCGTTCCACAATGCCGCGTCAGAAGCCGCAGGGGCGGCGCTCATCGCCCTGTGGGAGCGCCAGACCCGCTCGGGTCTTGGACAGCACGTCGACATGTCGGCTGTGCAGAGCATGAACCAGGCATGCCAGTCCTATGCGCTCTCGACGCCGATCGGCGCAACGCCACCGGTGCGAAGCGCTGGCGGAGTCATCGTCGAGGGCCTGCAGATTCAGCTCATGTGGCCGTGCGCCGACGGCCACGCGTCGGTGACGTTCCTGTTCGGGCCGGGATTCCGAGCTTTCACGCAGAGCCTCATGGACTGGGTGTACGAGGAGGGCTTCTGCGACGAGGCCTCCCGGGACAAGAACTGGACCGAGTACGCCATGATGCTGCTCGACGGCCGCGAGCCAGTCTCGGAATACGAGCGGCTGAAAGGCATCCTGGCCGAGTTCTTCGCCACGAAGACGAAGGCCGAATTGCTCGACGCAGCGATGACGCGTCGGGTCTTGATCACGCCGGTGTGGACTGCGGCCGAAGTCGTCGACTCCCATCAGCTTGCCGCTCGCAACTACTGGGAGACGGTCACCCAGCGCCTCGGCGACGCAGATGCGCAGGAGGTCACGTACCCCGGCCAGTACGCAAAGTTCAGTGCTGCCCCGTTGCGGGCGCTCGGCCCCCCGCCCCGGCTGGGCGAGCACACTGACGAGGTCTTGGCCGAGGTTGCGTCCGAACCGAAGGTAAACCGCGTCGAGGTCACGGCTGCGGACGTGGCTCGCCCGATCCCGTCGACGGCACGGCCGCTCACCAACGTCAAGGTGCTCGACTTCATGTGGGCGATGGCCGGACCGGCAGCGGCGCGAGTGCTCGCCGACTACGGCGCCGACATCATCCGCGTCGAGTCCGAGACCCGTCTCGAGGTGGCGCGCTCGCTGCAGCCGTTCCGTGACGACATCGGCGATCCCGAGTACTCAGCGCTCTACAACAACATGAACGCCGGCAAGCGAGGCATCTGCCTGGACATGTCGAAGCCAGCGGCGCTCGACGTGATCTGGGATCTCATCGACTGGGCGGACGTGATCGTGGAATCGTTCTCGCCCAAGGCCATGGCGGGCTGGGGGATGGGCTGGGAGCAGGTGCACCAGCGCCGGCCCGACGTGATCATGGCGTCGAGCTGTCTGATGGGCCAGACCGGGCCGCTGGCGATGCTGGCCGGCTTCGGCACGATGGCGGCCTCGATCTCGGGGTTCTTCTACCCGGTCGGCTGGCCCGATCGCGCGCCGTGCGGGCCGTTCGGCGCCTATACCGACTACACGTCGCCCAGGTGGCTGGTGGCCGCAGTGATGGGGGCACTGGAGCACCGGCGGCGGACCGGAGAAGGCCAGTACATCGACTTCTCCCAAGCCGAGTCGGCACTGCACCTGTTGGCCCCGGCGGTGCTCGACCGCACGGTCAACGGCCGGGTGGCAGAGCGCGCCGGAAATCGCGACCGCCACATCGCCCCACAAGGCGTCTACCGGACCGCAGCGACTGAGAGCCACGACGACAACTGGATCGCCATCTCATGTGTCGATGACGTGCAGTGGGAATCACTGGCGGCGCAGATGGGACGCGGCGACCTCGCAGAACTGACGCCTGCACAACGTCACGAACGCCACGACGAACTCGATGCAGCGATCTCGGCGTGGACTCGCGGCCACGACGGTACGGCGCTGATGTACCGCTTGCAGGACGTGGGAGTGGCAGCGCACATCGTGCAGAACTCGCCCGAGTACACCGCGGATCCCCAGATCATCCACCGGGGCCAGCAAGTGGAGGTTCCCCACTCCAAGCAGGGCACGACCATCGTCGACGCATCTCGCTTCCGGCTGTCGCGTACCCCAGCGCAGGTGAGCCACGGCGGCCCCACGCTCGGCGAGCACACCTTCGACATCCTCACTGAGGTGCTCGGCTACGACAGCGACCGCATCGCGGAACTTGCCGTTGCTGAACTCCTGACCTGACCGCTGCGCTCGCCGGCCGGAGCCGGCGTGCCACGCGGAATTACCAGGTGTCGACCATGGGGCGTTTCTTGCCGGCGCGCGGTGGCGGCTTGGGCGCTGAGAGCAGGGCCATGCGGATCCAATCGCGGCTCTCGGCGGGGTCGATCACATCGTCGACTTCGAAGAAAGTGGCGGTGTTGACCGCCTTGCCGTGCTCGTACAGCCGGGCCACCCGCCGCTCGTAGTCGTCCTTGCGCGCTTGGGGATCTTCGATGGCCTCGAGCTCCCTGCGGTAGCCGAGCTTGACGAAGCCCTCGAGGCCCATGCCGCCGAATTCGCCGGTCGGCCACGCCACGGTGAACGTCGGCGCCTTGAAGCTGCCGCCCGCCATGGCCTGGGCACCTAGGCCGTAGCCCTTGCGCAACACGATGGTCATGAACGGCACGTCCACATTGGCTGCGGTCACGAACATGCGCGCTGCGTGGCGAACGGTTGCGTCGTACTCCGCTTGGGGGCCGACCATGATCCCGGGCGTGTCGCACAGGAACAGCAGCGGGATGTCATGCGCGTCACACAGCTGGATGAAGCGGGAGGCCTTGTCGCCGGCGTCGGCGTCGACGGCGCCGCCGAGGTGGTGGTTGTTGTTGGCCACGATTCCCACGGGACGTCCTTCGATACGCGCCAGCGCCGTGACGCAGCCCGGGCCCCAGCCACGCCGGATCTCCATCACCGAATCGGTGTCGCTGAGCTTCTCGATGACCTCGCGTACGTCATAGGCGCGCAGCCTGTTCTCGGGAATGACGTGCCGCAGCTCGCGCTGGTCGTGGCATTCCCAGTCGTCGATGGGGCCTTGGAAGTACGACAGGTACTGCTTGGCTGCCACCATCGCCGCTTCTTCGTCTTTGACGAGGACGTCGATGACACCGTTGGACCACTGCACGTCGACGGGGCCGACTTCCTCAGGTCGGAAGACGCCCAGGCCGCCGCCCTCGATCATGGCGGGACCGCCGACACCGATATTCGAGCCTTCGGTGGCGATGATGACGTCGCAGCAGCCCAGCAGCACGGCGTTGCCGGCGAAGCAGCGGCCGTTGGTGACGCCTACCAGCGGCACGAGGCCGCTGAGCTGCGCGAAGTAGTTGAAGGCCCAGCAATCGAGGCCTGAGCCGCCGATGCCGTCGGTGTCACCGGGCCGTCCGCCGCCGCCCTCGGCAAGCAGCACCACCGGCAGCCGGTTGTGCTCCGCGAGCTCGAACATGCGGTCCTTCTTGCGGTGGTTCTGCCCGCCCTGGGTGCCGGCGAGCACCATGTAGTCGTAGGACATCACCATCGTCTGGGCGTTCTCGACACCGAACAGGTCGCCGTTGACACTGGCAATGCCTGCGACCATTCCGTCACCCTGGGTGTTGGCGATCAGGTCTTCCATGGAGCGGCGCTTGCGCTGCGCGGCGACCATCAACGGGCTGAATTCCACGAAGGTGCCGGGGTCGACGAGGTCGGCGACGTTCTCGCGCGCTGTGCGGTGGCCGCGGCCGTGACGCTTCGCGACCGCCTGGGGCTTGTTCTCGTCGAGGCCCATGGCGCGCCGGCCCATCACCTCGGCCAAGTCGGGCCGTATGTAGTCCAAGTCGATCGCCGCGGCCGCCTCGACGAGTTCGACGTCAACGTCGGCTTCTTCGACGAACAGCAGCGAATGCCCCTCATAGACGATGTCGCCCGTGGCAACACCCAACATCCGCACGACCCCGGTGATCGTGGAGGTGACGACGTGCTCCATTTTCATCGCCTCCATCACCGCCACCTGCTGGCCCGCAGCAACCGCGTCGCCCTCGGCCACAGAGATCGAGACGATGGTGCCTTGCAGCGGAGCGGAAACGCCGACGCTGCCGTCGGGACCGGTGATCGTCGCCACCGGCGCCCCGTGCAACGACGCAGCAGCACCGGCCATCGCTTGTGCGCGCACCGCGTCGGATGCAGCGCGATCGGTGGGTGCGCCGTCAATGTCTCCGTAATTCAGCACGGCCAACGGATCATCGTCGACGCGCGCGCCTGCCAGTCCGCCCGCGCCAGCGACCGCAGCAGACACTGCGGGCGCCCACAGCGACGCAACGTCAGCGGCGGCTGCGCACAGATCGGCTGCGTGGTCGGTGACGAACCGGGTGGTGATGTCGTTGGCGCTGACTTCGGGCCGGTCCATCAACGCGGCCAGGAAGCCCAGGTTGGTGGGCACGCCTTCGATACGAAATTCGCTCAGCGCTCGTCGGGTGCGCCGGACCGCGTCGGCATAGTCGCTGCTGCGGCTATGGCCGATCACCTTGGCGAGCAATGAGTCGAAGCTGGGATTGGTGCCGTAGCCCACGAAGCCGTAAGTGTCGGTTCGGATGCCGGGTCCGGTGGGCGGCTCGAAGGCGGTCAGCATGCCGCCGCTGGGCCGGGCTGTCCCGTCGGGCTGCATCGTCTCGGTGTTGACGCGGCACTGAATGGCGTGACCGAGCGGTGCGGGTACGTCGCCTTGGGCCAGGCCCACGTCGGCCAGGCTCGCGCCGCCTGCGATCCGCAGCTGAGCTGCCACGAGGTCGACGCCCGTCACTTCTTCAGTGACGGTGTGCTCCACCTGGATGCGGGCGTTCACCTCGATGAACGCGACCGTGTCGGGATCGTCCGCGTCGACCAGGAATTCCCAAGTGCCCAGGCTGCGGTAACCCGCTCCCGAGGCCATTGCCACGGCTGCGTCGCAGATGCGTCGCCGCGTCGAGGGCGGCAGGCTGGGGGAGGGAGCGATCTCGACGATCTTCTGGTTCTGGCGCTGCAGGGTGCACTCACGCTCGCCGAGGTGCGCCACGTCAGCGCTGTCACCGACGATCTGTACTTCGACGTGGCGCGCCCGCTCGATGAGCCGTTCGACGTACACGTCGCCGAGGCCGAACGCCGCGGTTGCCTCGCTGATGCATCGCTCGTAGGCGGCTTCGAGCTCATCGGGCCCCAGAACCGGCCGCATGCCGCGGCCTCCGCCACCGGCAACGGCCTTGATCATCATTGGCCCGTGCTCGGCGAGAAACGCGGCAGCTTCGTCGAGCGACGTGGCGCCACGAGTCGCCGGCACCACAGGCACGCCGTGCTCTTCGGCAAAGCCTCGGGCCGCGACCTTGTCGCCGAACAGCGTCAACTGGGCGGCTGTGGGTCCTACGAACACGATGCCCGCGGCGTCACAGGCCTCGGCGAGCGCAGGGTTCTCGGCCAGGAAGCCGTAGCCGGGGTGGATCGCGTCGCAGCCCGCCGCCATCGCAGCGCTGACAATTCCCTCAACGTAGAGGTAGGGAGCCACCCCGCGGCCGACCAATGTGACGGCCTCGTCCGCTACCCGGGTATGCAGCGAAGTTGCATCGTCCGCGCCCGAGACCGCAACGGTGCCGATGCCCAGCTCTGCCGCACCGCGCGCCACCCGTACGGCGATCTCTCCCCGGTTCGCAATCAACAGCTTCTTCAGACCCATTTGATGCTGTCTCCGTGTTCGCAGTCTTTGTTGCCAGCCGTGGCGGCCGTCCGCCGCACAGCCGCGGATGTACGAGCGCGCAAGTGGCGCTCTGCGTGTTTACCGCAGACAGCCTCGTTCGCGTCGATTGAGCGTCACGCAAACACGTGACCTATGTGAGTTCCGGCCGTCGCCCAGCGAGATGCATGAGGCCGCGTCCATCACACAAATGCGACGAATTCATGAGTTGCAGTTACCCTCCAGCTCACTTGGCGGCGAACACTATGACCAGCGACTCCTCCTCGAGCCTGTTCCAGGCCTACCGCTCGGTGCGAGCGCACACCGATGCGCTCACCGCACCGCTCAGCGACGAGGACCAGTGCATCCAGTCGATGCCCGACGTCAGCCCCACTAAATGGCACCGGGCGCACGTCACGTGGTTCTTCGAGACGTTCCTGTGCAAGCAGCATCTCGACGGGTATGCCGAGCACGACCCGGCGTTCGGTTTCTTGTTCAACTCGTACTACGAGACCATCGGCCAGCGGCATCCGCGGCCCGAGCGAGGCAACCTGTCCCGCCCGTCGTGTGCCGAGGTGTCTGCGTATCGCCGTCATGTTGACGAAGCGATGGAGCGATTGCTCACCCTCGAGCTTGACGGCGAGGTCACCGATCTCGTGACGCTCGGTCTGCATCACGAGCAGCAGCACCAAGAGCTGATCCTCATGGACATCAAGCACGTGCTTTCGCGCAACCCGGCGCTGTGGCCTGCGTATCGTGCGCCGGGCGGGGCGGCACCTGCCTCACTCACCGGTGCCGACGAAGGCGCTGTGAATTGCGCGAGCGAGACCCGCTGGGCGGGTTTCGACGGCGGCGAGTTTGCCGTCGGTCATGACGGCGCGGGGTTCGCGTTCGACAACGAAGGGCCTCGACATCGAGCGCTCATCGGACCGTTCCGGCTGGCAGATCGCCCGGTCACGTGTGCTCAGTGGCTCGAGTTCATCGCCGATGGCGGCTACAGGCAGCCAACGCTGTGGCTCTCTGACGGGTGGGCCCAACGATTGGCCCACGGCTGGGAGGCACCGTCGTATTGGCACCTCGACGACGACGGTTGGCAGGTGTTCACGCTGGAGGGCATCAAGCCGGTGGTGCCCACCGAGCCCGTCTGCCACCTGTCGTATTACGAAGCCGACGCGTTCGCTCGTTGGGCGGGTGCTCGACTCCCCACCGAGTTCGAATGGGAGCTCGCAGCGACGGGCTTGCCGCGAACGGGCAACATCGGCAGCTGCGCCCGCCTGCATCCCGTGCCGGGTGTGGGGCCCTCGACGGCCTCTGGCAACGAGCCGGTTGAGCTTCAGCAGATGTACGGCGACGTCTGGGAGTGGACGTCGAGCCCATACACCGCATATCCCGGCTTCCGCGTCGCTCCCGGCGCGGTCGGCGAATACAACGGCAAGTTCATGATCAACCAGATAGTGCTGCGCGGCGGTTGCTGTGCCACGCCGGAGGGCCATATCCGGCCCACGTACCGCAACTTTTTCCACCCGCACACCCGCTGGCACTTCTCGGGCCTGCGCCTCGCCGCCGACGCCTGATGATGCATCCAGACGAGTTGGCGCCTCCCGCCACCGAACCCGTGATCGACAATTGGCTCGACGCTGGCTGGGCCGACCGCGAACTGCGCGCCGACGTCTCTGTCGGCCTGTCGTCGCGTCCCAAGGAGCTGCCGCCGAAGTGGTTCTACGACGACCACGGCAGCGACCTGTTCGACCAGATCACCCGTCTCGACGAGTACTACCCGACTCGCCGCGAGCGCGAGATCCTCGAGCGTGAAGCCGGCAGCATCGTGACGGCGTCGGGCGCAAGCAGTCTGGCCGAGCTCGGTTCGGGAACCTCGACCAAGACGCGCATCCTGCTCGACGCGTTCGCCGCTGCGGGCCAGCTCCGGCGCTATGTCCCGTTCGACAACAGCGAAGCGACCTTGCGCACCGCTGCGGACGAGCTTGCCTCGGTATATCCGGGACTGAGCGTGCACGGCGTCGTCGGCGATTTCGAGCACCATCTCGGACTTCTGCCGCTCGACGTGCCGGCGGATTCCGAAGCGGCGCAGTCTCGCCCGCCCTGCATGGTGATGCTCCTGGGCGGCACCATCGGCAACTTCGCGCCGGCGAAGCGCCCCGCTTTCCTCGATGCCGTCGCGGCTGCGATGCGACCCGGCGATACGTTCCTCCTCGGCACCGATCTCGTCAAGGACACGGGCCGCCTCGAAGCCGCGTACAACGACGCGGCGGGTGTCACCGCCGAGTTCAACCTGAACGTGCTGTCGGTCGTGAACCGCCGGCTCGGCGCGGACTTCAACCTCGACGCCTTCGAACACGAGGCAATCTTCGATGTTGGCAACGAGTGGATCGAGATGCGCTTGCGCTCTGCCCGGACGCAGACAGTGCACATTCCGGCCCTGGAGATGACTGTCGACTTTGCAGCCGGCGAGAGCATGCGCACCGAGATCAGCGCCAAGTTCCGCCCCGAGCGGGTCCGAGCCGAACTCGGCGCCGCCGGGCTTGTCGTCCAGCAAATGTGGACTGACGACGAGGGTGACTACGCCCTCACACTCGCCCGCCGGGTGTCGTCAAGTTGACTTCCGAGACTTCGCGAAATGGCGTGTCGAATCCAGACGTACGCCTGAGCATCCGGTAGCGCTAGCGGTAGCGTCGGCAAGAGCAGGCGAGAGGGAGCCCGCCCGCCCGGCGCAGCGGGCCAGCTCGCGATGCACCGTGGACCGATCACGGCCCAGCCGCTGCGCTACGTCCGCGACGCTGCGGCCCGCCCCGAGCGACGACTCGATGAACACCCGCTCATCCAAACTCAGCCTCGCTGCCATACTGGACACCTCCATCGGTCGGCTGCATGTGTTGGCAACGGTCATCATGACCGTTCACTTGCAACCACCAATGGAGTTCGCCGTCGCTCGACCACAACAAGTTCACCGGCCAGATTCCTGACTGGCTTGCCGGCTTGCGCAGGCTCAAGAATCTCGATCTCAACGGCAATGACCTCACAGGGCCGATTCCCGCCGTACTGGGCGATTTGCCCAACTTGGCGATCTTGCACTTGCACGACAATCCGCTGCGGCTGCCCGCCCCGGACAATCGGACGAATCCTCGGCCTGGCCTGGAGGTACGGCTCCCATAGGCGTGCCGGCGCCGGCGCCGATGAACGAGCCCGTGATGGCTCGTCTTGGGCGCGCAGCAGTCGCCGTTACCAGCCGTGACGTGGACGAATTGGTCGAACGGCTTACGGCGTCCGGGCTTGAAATCGGTGCCGATGGTGTGCGCGACTGGCAGCAGCGCCACCTGCTGGACGTCGTCGTAGGGGATACCCAGGATGTCGGCCACTTCGGCCTCGCGAGCCAGATGCACGGTGGTCCAGCAGGTGCCGAGCCCTCGGTTTCGGGCTGCGAGGCAGAAGCTCCAAGCTCCCTGAATCACCGAGCCCCAACGCAGCGCCTGTAGCCCGGCGGAAGCACCGTCGAGCCGGCCTTCGACGCACGGAATGAAGATCGCTGGTGTGCGGGGGAAGTTCTCGGCGAGATACCTAGCCGAATCCATCATCCGAACCCAGTCGGCGCGAGCATCCGGATCAGACTCGGAGGCAGCGGTCTTGGCAAGGTAATTGTCGTCGATCCGGCCCAGCCAGACCTCTTGGTAGATGGTGCCGACGGCCCGGCACTGCTCTGGGTCAGTGGAGACAACGAAGTGCCAGTCTTGGCGCAGCGATCCGGTGGGAGCCTGCAATGCCAACTCGAGGCACTCGCGCAGTGTCGCGTCCGACACCGGACGATCAAAGTCCAGTCGCCGCCGCACGGCCCGGGTCGTGGCCAGCACCTCGTCAGCGCTGAGTGACAAGTTGGTCGACGCAGTCATGCGCGCACGCTAGGTGCGGTGCAAACGTGTTGCTGTGGCGACGCGGTAACGACAGGTCGTGACGGCCCTGGACTCGCTAGCCGGCGAGCGCGGCCTCGATGGCGGCGACGCCGTCGGCGAGGGCCACGGCTTCAGCGTCGTCAAGCACGTCGTAGACCCCGACGAGCAGATCATCGGTGAGGGCTTCGGCGGTCTCCCACAGTGCGCGGTCGTTGTCGGTGACGGTGACGTCGTCGGTCCAGCCGAACATCGCGACGTCGTCGGGGCGGCGAACTCGGTGCGCCGTCTCGGGCGACAGGCCTGACGCGACCACAGCCACCAAGTGCAGGCTGCCGCGCAGCTCGCGCAGGATGACCACGTTCTGGAAGGCGCGAGCGGCGGTGTCGTCGCTACGCGGCTCTGCTGCGGTCGCCGCGAACAGAGCTTGACCGGCGCAGTTCGCCAGGCCGGCGGCGATCACCTTGTTGGCAGCAGCGATAAAGGCGTCGAGGCCGACGACGGCGCCAAGCTTGGAGGCACCGAACGCCCCGGCGCAGTCCATGTACAAGGTCCCGGCCTCACGCGCCGGCATCACCTCGCGGGCGGAGTTCCAGATCTTGGAAGCCAGACCGATGTTGAAGTAGCCGAACGCGCTGTACACCACCTCAGCCTCGACATCGCCGAGAACGCCGCCACGGCCCAGAAAGTACAGGCGGAAACCATCGAGGCCTGCTTCCTTGCCGCGAGCGAGGGTGCCAGGGTCGAAATAGAAGCTGGAGCCCAGCGAAGCGATGGGCGGCGAGACGGTGCGGACAAGGTCGATTGTTTCCATGCGGGGCAGTCTGGCACCGAGTGACTCAGATCACCCGGCCGTCGGGCGGCCCGGCCCGCGCGTACCATCCGGCGCCATGAAGGCATTGGGCTGGGCACCGGAGTATTTCGTCTATGAGGAGATCCGGCCGCGCGTCGCTCGGATCACCATCAATCGGCCGGAGGTACGCAACGCCATCAACACACCGGCGCACAAGGAATGGTCAGACATCCTGGATCACGCCGCCGCCGCCGACGACATCTGGCTGATAGTGATCACCGGAGTTGGCCGGCAGGCGTTCTGTGCGGGGCGCGACCTCAAGCACCTGTCAATGACTCGCCAGTCCGACGAGGCCACGCAGGCCGCCGACCGTGATCTGATGAGCCAGGTCACCCGGCTGATCGAGCGCTTCGACTATCCCAAGCCGCTGATCGCGCAGGTCAACGGCGTTGCGCTCGGCGGCGGCTTTGAGGTGGCGATGGCCTGCGATCTGGTGGTCTCGGCCGATCACGCTCAGTTCGGGTTGACCGAACCGCTGCGCGGGCTGTACGCGGGCGGCGGGGGAGTGCACCGCCTGCCTCGCCAGATCCCGATGAAGCTCGCGATGGAGTACCTGCTGACCGGGCGCACGATGACCGCGCAGCGGGCACTGGAGCTGGGCATCGTGAACGATGTCGTGCCCTACGACGAACTCGACGCCGCTACCGACCGCCTGATCGACGACATCATGCGCTGCGCGCCGCTGTCGATACAGGCCACCAAGCAGGCCGCCATGCGCGGGCTGGACATGCCCCTCGGCGAGGCCTTCCACCACCCGTACCCGGCCGTCGCTCGCCTGATGGCCAGCGAGGACGTGAAGGAAGGCCCCCGAGCCTTCGCGGAGAAGCGCCAGCCCAACTGGCAGGGCCGCTGATCAACGGCCCCGCTCAAGACGACGCCCTGATTGTTGATTATTTCTCTTAGTAGATTTGCTCAATAGCATAAACTAACGCCTGCTATTATGGCACCGTGAATGATTTCCAGCGCGCCCAGGTCGCGACACTCATCGGTCGGCTGTCCGAACCGCCCGAACGATTGGTCGCCATGTTCGGGCCACGGCAGACAGGAAAGACCACGATTGTGCGGCAGGCGCTCGCGCAGCTGTCGAGTTCGTCTCGGTACGAAGCCGTCGACGCGTCGGAGCCGGATTCGGCATCGTTGCCAGCTGTCGGTAGGGCAGAGGTTGCACCGGAACTCGGCGCGCCACGCGATGCAGGCTGGCTAGTTCGAACATGGGGCGAGTGCCGTCACGACGCTGCCGCTTCGGGTATCCCATTCGTGCTGGTGCTTGATGAGATACAGAAGATTCCGCGGTGGTCGGAGGTGGTCAAGGGGCTCTGGGACGCCGACCGTCTCGCAGGACGCCAGTTTCACGTCGTCCTGCTGGGATCCGCACCACTGTTGATGCAGTCCGGCCTCTCCGAGAGCCTTGCGGGCCGATTTGAGACCGTCGGGGTTACCCATTGGTCGTACACCGAGATGTCTGCGGCATTCGGACTGTCGGTCGACGAGTTCGTGTTCTTCGGCGGCTATCCCGGAGCGACACGGCTCATCGGTGACGCCAACCGGTGGAGCGCCTATGTCCGAGAGTCGTTGATTGAGCCCAATATCGAGCGCGATGTGCTGGCGATGACTCGCGTCGACAAGCCTGCGCTGCTTGCCCGACTGTTCGAACTAGGCGCTCTCTACTCGGGCCAAGAGCTGTCCTACAACAAGATGCTCGGGCAACTGCAGGATGCCGGCAACACCACGACCCTCGCCCGCTATCTCGACCTGCTCGGTAAGGCTGGCTTGCTCACTGGCCTCTCCAAGCACGCCGAGCGGCCCGTTGTCCGTCGAGCCTCCAGCCCGAAGTTGAATGTCTTGAACACAGCCCTGATGTCGGCGGTCGCGCCGTACTCGTTTGAAGAAGCGCGGGCTGAGCGTGCATATTGGGGTCGCCTCTACGAGAGCGCCGTGGGCGCGCATCTGCTCAATACGGCTTCGTCCCGCACCTCGGTCCGGTACTGGCGGGACCGCGGCAACGAGGTCGACTTCGTCTTGCAGCGCGGATCCGATGTTGTGGGCATCGAGGCAAAATCGGGCGAGACGTCGCGACTACGGACGGGCGCCGCGGTGTTCGAGCGTCGCTTTTCGGCGCTCCCCACCGTCGTCGTCGGCGACAACGGCGTGCAAATGCACGAGTTCCTGTCTGTCCCCGCAGACCACTGGCTGGGCATGTCATGAATCCAGGCGGGTTCTCCACAAGCACGCGGATTCCTCGTACCGTCACCGAATTGTTCGTCGACAACGATGTCGGTGACCCACAGCCGCTGAGTGCCTTCCGGAATGTGGCGGCCCTCGTGCTGCTCGGTGAGCCAGGCTCGGGCAAGTCGACGTTGTTCGAGCAGGAGCGTGAGGCGATCCGCGATGCCGGACATTTTGTGACAGCGCGCGAATTTCGGCGCATGGATGGCGGTCGGCTACGCGAATTGGGAGGCAAGGTCCTCTTCATCGATGGTCTCGATGAGACACGCGCTGGCGGGAAGTACGAGACCGGCGCGGTGGATGAGATCCAGGCACGACTCCTTGACCTCGGTCGGCCCATCTTTCGGATTTCCTGCCGGGCGGCCGATTGGTTCGGCCCTGTCGATCGGTTGCCGCTTACCAGCGCTGCACTTGATAGCAGCATCACCACACTGCGCCTCGATCCTCTGACTCGAAGTGATGTGCGCAGCTGGCTGAGCCTGCACGATCCAGATCTGGAAGCGGCCGGGTTCATGCTCACGGCGGACCAACGCGGGTTCGGTCCGATGCTGGACAACCCGCAGACCTTGAAATACCTCTACGAAGCCGTCGCGGACGGCGGTTGGCCGGCGACTCGCTCAGAGACCTTCCAGCGTGCGTGCGAGCGGCTCGCGTCCGAGCACAACGATGAGCACCCGCGTGCGACGGAACTCGTATCGACGGCGGACATCTTGGATATCGCTGCCCGACTCAGCGCGATCCAGTTGCTCAGCGGCGCTGGAGGCATCTCATTCGAATCGGACGTAGCGGACCCGAACTTTGTGGCCGCGGCCGCCATAGCTGCCGACCTGGCGACGAGCACCGGTCGGCCAGTGAGCGAGCTTCGACGCTCGGTCGCCACCAATCTCTTCAAGACTGCGGACGAACTGCGCTTTGAGCCGATCCACCGTCAAATCGCCGAGTACCTCGGTGCATCGCACTTAGCGGAACTCATCGACAACGGTGTCATTTCGGCAGGGCGGGTGTGTGCTGCTATGGCAAGCCCTATTGGCAACCGAGTCGTCACGGATTTCCGAGGACTCGCAGCGTGGCTCTGCACCCGATCAGAGACAGCGAGACGCCTGCTTATCGAGGCGGACCCTGTTGGGATGGCCTTGTACGGCGACATCTCCGAATGGCCCGCTGCCGATCGCCGCAGGCTCTTTGAGGCCCTTGTCGTCACGGCACGACCCGAGGACCTGTGGGGGTACCCAGAGTTTGACGAGGGCGAACGCCGCTACCGCGACCGAACTGCGTGGAGCTTCAGAAGCCTGTGCAAGCCGGACATGCTTGTGACCATTAAGCATCAGCTCGGCAGTGAGCAGCGGGCCGAGGTACCACCTCACCTGCGCGAACTCGTGTTGCGCGCTCTGTCGGAGGTTGACGAAGGTTGGCGTGATGAGCTGACCGGGTTGGCAACGCTCGCGGAGAGGATCATTTTCGAGCCGGCGACTCGGCCCGCAATCAGACTCGCTGCGATTGCTGCGTATGCCTGGTTGGCGCCTTCGGGCGAGGCAACGGAGCGCGTGCTGCTTGAGTTCCTCGACGCCATCGGTGCTGGCAACATCGAAGATCCCGACGGTGACATCGCCGGTTCGGTGCTTCGGCTCCTATATCCGGAGACGGTGACGCCCGCGAACGTCTGGTCATACTTGCCGCTCCTTCAAGGGAGGCCCATGCAAGGCGAAAGTTGGCACTTCTGGCGGCATGTCGTGTGCGACAAGACGCCAGCAGACCGATTGCCGCAACTGCTCGACGGCTTCTCCGCAGATACGAAGCGTCTGTGGCCGATCTTGACAAGTTCGTTCACTGATGAGCTGCCGCATCGGTTGCTCAATCGGGCGCTGAACGAGATTGGGGGCGTCGTCGCGGCAGACCGTCTCTATCGCTGGATCGCTTCCGTAGAGGCCCATGGAGAGCGGCGGCGGAATTCCGACCTGTCGTCAACTCTGTCCCGGTGGCTCACCGACAACGAGCCGATCATGCGCCAATTGCGCCGAATCTGGATCGAGAGAACGGCCGATGAGGACACTGGACTCGACGAGAAGTTTTACTTGCGTGATCTGCTCGTCGGAACGCTGCCGCGTGACTTCCTGAGGTGGTGCGTTGCTCGGGCCAAGGAACGTGTCAGCAGCGATCCCTTAGTGGCTCGGGCGTTCATGCGAGAGGCGTACTCCTCGCTGCCGGGAATGCACGAAAGCTTCGGCGCCTCAATGGAGGATTTGCGCGCAGAAATCGGCGACGATCAAGTCCTCAGGAAGCTACTTGAACAACTAGCGGCGCCGTCATCGACATCAGCGGAAATCGAAAGTGCCAATGAGGAATGGCGACAGCGGCTCGATGAGATACATGAGCAGCACGCACGTGAACGGCGGGACCGGCAGGCAGACTGGTTGGCGCACCTACGCGACCACATCAGTGAACTCGGCTCCAACACTTTCCCGGCTCCGAACTTGCAAACGATGGCGCTCGCCTACTTCGGTCTCGTCCCGGAGGTGAGCGAGAAAGACACGCCACTTGAACGCGTTGCGGATTTGATAGGCGATGACGAGGAGATCCTCGAAGTCGTCGTGGGCGCACTGCGGGACGCACCGCATCGCGACGACGTTCCAACGGCGGAGCGCACCGCTGAACTGGCTGCCGACTCGAAACGCGACTGGCTCGCCTACCCGGTGCTTGCAGGCCTCGCTATTCGAGAAGCCGAGGGGACCCTCGACTCATCGGTCCTGACCGAAGACCTGCGCCGCAGCGCCGTCGCGATCTATGCGACGACCGCTTTGGACCGACAGCAGCGGCCGGCATGGCCTGTGCTGTGGCTGTGTGAAGACCCAGCACTCGTCCTCGGTGTGTGCCATCGATGCGCGGCTGCTGCGGTCAAAAAGGGCGACACGCACCTGTCGATGCTGAACTGGTTGTTGGACATCGAGGGCCTCCACGACGAACTCCGGGACTTCCGCCTGAGGTTGCTCAAGTCGATGTCGGTCCGACTGCCAGGCACGCAATTGTCGCTGCTCGATGACGTGCTGCGCCTTGTGCTGCAGCATCCCGACAGTGAGCCGCTCAACGCGCTCATTCGCCAGAAGCTGGCTTCTCGCAGCATGACGGATGCGCAACGCACACGATGGCTGACTGTCGATCTCCTGGTGAACGGTGCAACGGCCACAGCGGCGCTTGAGGAGTTCATCGGTTCCAAGCCGACCAACTCTGCGGAACTTGCCCAGTTCCTCAGCGTCGCCGCTCGCCCGTCGAGCTACGACATCACGTTTGATGACGATGTCGCGGCTGTCGCCGCGCTCATCAGGATCGTCGGTCGGTCGTACCCGCCCCGAGATTGGGGCCGTCAAGGCGAGGTCATTCGAATCGGGCCAGCTGAAGAGATGTCGAGCCTCATCCAACGGTGCATCAATGTACTCGGGAAGCTGGCAACCGACGACGCAGGTGTCGCATTGGACGCTCTCATGGCTGACGATCGCCTGTGCACGTGGCACGATCACATCGCATTTGCACGTCACCAACAATTGCGCTTGCACAGCGATGTGTCGTACACGTCAATGAGCCTCGACGATGTTCTTGACCTCTTGCGCAACGGCCCGCCTGCCAATGTTGCCGACCTGCACGCCTTGCTGTGCGGCCATTTGACCGACTTGGACGAGTACATCCGCGGTGACAACTCCGATCCATGGCGGGACTTCTGGGAAGACGAGCGGCAGCAGCGTCCATCCAGTCCACGGCACGAAGAAACCTGCCGCGACGCACTCTTGCGAATGCTGCGGTTTCGGCTGCCGGAAGGCGTCAGAGCTGAACCAGAAGGCGACCACGCCGCAGACAAGCGTTGCGACATCGACGTGTACGCCAAGAACTTCAAGGTGCCGATCGAGATCAAGAAGAACACTCATCGGGACCTGTGGACTGCAATCCATGACCAGCTCATCGCCAAGTACACGACCGACCCTGAGACGGGTGGGTACGGCATCTACGTGGTGCTCTGGCTCGGTTCAGACATCGAGGGGTACCCGCGTCACCCCGCCGACCGCGACCGACCCGAGACACCCGACGAACTTGCTCGCCGGCTGCGCAGGACCTTGGCGCCCGAGCAGCGCAGGCGAGTGACTGTGGTTGTGCTGGACGTCACGAAGCCGGGAACAGGCGGCGCCGCGGCCGATTGAGCGGCTGGGCACGACGGCTCAGTTCGCGAATGGCGCTAAATTGACGCCACTGGCGTCAATCCAGCGCTAGTGTGAGTCCATGGCGACGATCCAGATCAAGCATGTGCCCGATGAGGTGCACGAGAAGCTGCAGCGACGCGCAGCCGACGCGGGCCAGTCGCTGCAGCAGTACATGCTTGACGCCGTCTGCCGCGAGGCAGAGATGGCCGCGGTGGAGGAACTTCTCGCACTCAAGCGTGTGGAGGCGTTGGCCTACGGCGAACTCGACCTCGATCCCGACATGATTGTCGAGATCATTCGCGCCGATCGCGAGTCGCATTGATCGTCGTCGACGCCAGCATCGCCGTCACGGCGGTGGGAGCCATCGGCGAGCGAACTGATCGTGCCTTGCGTCGCATTTCGCTGGAACTGGCGCTAGCACCTCACGTGCTCGACCTCGAAGTTGTTTCCGCGTTCCGTCGGCTGTACCACCGTGGCGAGATATCGGAAGCTGCGGCGCGACGTGGTTTGCGCCATCTTGCAAGAGTGGGGATCAGACGCGTCGATCACACCCCGCTCATCGCTCGTTGCTGGGAATTGCGCGACAACCTGACGCCCTACGACGCCTCGTACGTGGCGCTGGCAGAGCAAACTGGCGCGACGCTGCTCACGAGCGATGCCCGACTGTCACGAGCGCCGGGCATCGAGTGCGATGTGGAGCTCTTTGACGTGTCGATCTGATCTGGTGCTGCGCGAGACTGCGCCGTGGACTGCGAAGCCATCGACAGACGGGGACGATGATGAACGATGCGACGGCGCTGGTGGAACAGGTGCGAGCCGGCGAACTGGACGCTGCGACGGCGGTCGATGAGGCAATCGCGCGCTGCGAGGAGGTGAATCCGGCCATCAACGCGGTTGTCGAGCCTGCGTTCGACGCGGCGCGCCAGCGTGCCGAACAGCTCGACACTGAACGCTCAGCGGGTGGGGCTGTGGGACCGCTGTTCGGGCTTCCGATCGTGATGAAGGACCTGTTCTGCCACGCTGCGGGCGAGACGGCGTACCACGGCAATCGGCGCCTTGCCGAGCTCGACCATCGGTACATCCAGACCGGTTCGGTCGCCCGCCGACTGTACGAAGCGGGCGCGACCAGCATCGGGCGCACGCAAAGCCCCGAGTTCGGCAGCGGGCAGTGCCCGGCGGCGTCGGAGACCGCGCTGTACGGCCCGACCCGCAATCCGTGGAACACCGACCACTCGCCTCTGGGCTCGAGCGGCGGCTCGGCGGCCGCGGTGGCCGCAGGCATCGTGTCGATCGCGCAGGGCGGCGATGGGGGCGGCTCCATTCGCATTCCTGCGAGCGCCAACGGTCTTGTGGGCCTCAAGCCGTCGCGGGGCCGTGTCTCGGCCGCTCCGGACGGCGAGATGTGGGCCGGTGGCGCAATCGAGGGCGCCCTCGCTGCGACCGTGCGCGACGCCGCGCTGGCCCTCGATGTGCTCGGTGGCAACGATCCCGGTGACCCGTACGTGGCGGCGCTGCCAATGCCCGACGGCGGATTGGTCAGCCAGGTCGGGCTCGACCCCGGACAGCTGCGCATCGGCGTCTGCGCCGCGCTGCCGTTCGCAGACATCGACCGGGAGTGCGTCGGCGCAGCACAAGCCGCCGCCGGGCTGCTCGACGGCCTGGGTCACCACGTCGAAGCTGCCTGCCCCGAGGTGATGACCAGCAACGACTACATGTACGACTACATCAGGGTCATCCGGGCCAGCCTCACCAACGCGTTGCGCTCGTTGGAGCCGGTGCTGGGCCGGCCGTGGACTGCCGACGACGTGGAAGTGGGCACCTGGATCAACTTCCAGCGAGGCGCAAAGATCAGCGCCGCCGACTTCATTGCCAGCCGTGAGCGGCTCCACCGCTTCACCCGGCAGATGGTGTCGTGGTGGCGCTCCGGTGGCGGCGAGTTCGACCTGCTGCTGACTCCCACGCTGGGTGTTACCCCGCCTCGCGTCGGGCATCTCGTCGACGGCGACGAACGCACGCTCACATCCCGCTTGGCGGCCGTCACGCCGTTCCTGCCGCAGTTCAACGTGTCGGGGCAGCCAGCAGTCTCGGTGCCGCTCGGCACCCCTGAAGGCATGTCTGCTGACGGGCTGCCTATCGGCGTGCAGCTCGTCGCCGCACCGGGTCGTGAGGGCCTGCTGGTTCAGGTTGTGGCGCAGCTAGAGCAGACTGCCCCCTGGAGCCATCGCCGTCCCGCCGTCGCTGCCTGAAGGAGTTCGCGAGCATGACCTCTGTGCCCGCCACGGCCACTCGCACGATTGGGTTGGCGGGAACGGGCGTCATCGGCGCGGGGTGGGCGGTGCGCGTGCTCGCCCGGGGTCACGACGTGATCGCGTGGGACCCTGCTGACGGCGCCGAGTCCCGGCTACGGGCTGCCGTACAGCGGGCCTGGACGTCGGCGACCCGCCTCGGGCTGTTCCCCGGCGCCGACCCGTCCCGTCTGCGCTGGGCCGACTCTGCTGAGGACATGGCGGCCGCCGCCGACTGGGTGCAGGAGAGCGCCCCCGAGGCCGAGGCCGTCAAGCTCCCCCTGCTTCGCCGCCTTGCCGCAGCCGCGGCGCCCGACACCGTGATCGCCAGCAGCTCCTCGGGGCTGCTGCCGTCCCGGCTTGCCGAGGTATGCCGCCACAGCGAGCGAATCATCATCGGCCACCCGTTCAACCCGGTGTACCTGCTGCCATTGGTGGAGGTGGTGCCCGGCACCGCCACCAGCCCCGCCGTGGTGGATGCCGCGGTCGCTCACTACGAGGACCTGGTCATGCACCCGCTGGTGGTGCGCAACGAGATCGAGGGCTACCTGTCGGACCGCCTGCAAGAGGCGCTGTGGCGAGAGGTGCTGCACCTCGTGAATGACGGCGTGGCCACCACCGCCGAGCTGGACGACGCCATCACTTACGGTCCCGGCCTGCGGTGGGCCGCGATGGGCACCAACCTGACCTTCCATCTCGCTGGGGGCGAGGGCGGCATCGGCCACATGCTCCGCCAGTTCGGTCCGGCGCTGAAGCTGCCGTGGACCCATCTGGAGGCGCCCGAGCTGACGCCCGAGCTGGTGGCGGCGATGGAGAGCGGCTGCGAGGCCCAGGCCGCCGGTCGCTCGATCGCCGAGCTGGAGCAGCTGCGCGACGACTACTTGCTGTCGGTGATGCGATCGCTGCGCCCTTGCGACATCGGCGCCGGCCGCCTCATGGCACAGCGCGAGGCCCGCATCCTCGAGGCCGGTGTTACCGCTGAGCCGTGGACGCCGGGCGCGCAGGTCGCCGCTCCGCTCGCGCTGTATTCGACGATCGTAGAGCCGGATTGGGTGGACTACAACGGCCACATGACCGAAGCAGCGTTCCTCACCGCCTTTGGCTGGGCGTCGGACATGCTGTTCCGCTACCTGGGTATCGACGAGGACTATCGCGCGGCCGGCCACTCGTACTACACGGCCGAAACCCACATCAACTACCTGCGCGAGGCCTCGCTGGGCGAACCGCTGCGGGTGACAACTCAGGTTCTGGGCAGCGACGCGAAGCGGCTTCACATCTTTCACGCCATGTACCGAGGCGACAGCGACGAGCTGCTGTGCACGACAGAGCAGATGCTCTTGCATGTGAGCACCGAGGCCGGGCGTGCCGTTCCCGCGCTGGCGGGCCCAGCAGCGGCTGTTGCCGCCATCGCCACCGCCCACGCCCCCATGCCGGCGCCGCCCCAGGTGGGCCGGCGCATGTCCATTCCCGCCGGTTGACGCCCCAGCGAGCGCCACCCTGAGACCCAATCCACGCCGGTACGACCAAGACGACAGGAGCACCCCTTGGATTTCTCAATCGACGACGACCAGCAGATGGTGGTGGACACCGTGCGCGCCTTCGTGGCGCGCGAGCTGGCGCCCTACGAGGACGAGGTGGAACGCACTGGGCAGGTGCGGCCCGAGCTGGTGCAACAGATTCGTGACCGGTCCCTGGCGGCCGGCATCTATGCGGCAAACATGCCCGAGGACTTGGGGGGCGGCGGGCTGGATGACCTGACTTTGTCCATGGCGGAGCGGGCCTTTGGCTGGACCGGTTACGCGCTGCAGTACATCGTGGCGCGACCGTCGAACATCCTGCGTGCCTGTGCCGGAGACCAGGTGGAGGAATACCTGCTGCCGACCGTGCGGGGCGAGCGAGTGGAATGCCTGGCAATGAGCGAGCCGGGCGCAGGCTCCGACCTGCGGGGCATGACCTGCCGGGCCGAGCGCCGGGGCGATGACTTCGTGGTGAACGGCACCAAGCACTTCATCAGCCACGCCGACTTGGCCGACTACGTGATCCTGTTCGCGGCCTCCGGCACCGAGCCGGCGGGTTCGGCCGGTGGCCCGCCCCGCAAGCTGATCTCGTCGCTGTTGGTGGACTTCGACACTCCTGGCGTGGAGCGGGTGCCGGGCTACAACTGCGTGTCCAACCGCGGCTACCACAACCTCATCTTGAACTTCGACGACGCCCGGGTACCCGCGGCGAACCTGCTGGGCCCCGAGCACCGGGGCTTCGACGTGGCCAATGAGTGGCTGGGCAGCACCCGCCTGCAGGTGGCGTCCACCTGCTTGGGGCGGGCCGACCGAGCGCTGGCGGTGGCGCTCGACTGGGCCGCCACCCGGGAGCAGTTCGGGCAGCGCATCGGCCGCTTCCAGGGGGTGTCGTTCAAGCTGGCCGACATGCGTCTGCGCTTGGCCGAGGCCGAGCTGATGACCTACCGCGCCGCCTGGCTGTCGGCGAGGGGCGAGATGACCGACGCCGACGCGGCGATGGCCAAGCTGTCGGCCACCGAGATGCTGCAGTTCGTCTCCGACGAGGCGATACAGATCCTCGGCGGCATGGGCCTGATGGACGAGTTGCCGCTGGAGCGCATCTGGCGTGACGCCCGCGTCGACCGGATCTGGGACGGCACCAGCGAGATCCAGCGCCACATCGTGTCCCGCGACATGCTGCGCCCGCTGGGCTCCTGAGCAAAAGACGGACGGTAGGCGGGGGTGAGAAAACAGTGAGCGGGCGGCTGGACCGGCTGCTGCGACCGCGGTCGCTGGCGTTCATCGGCGGAACCGCGGCCGAGCTTGCCATTGAGGCCAGCCGTTCGTTCGGCTTCGATGGCGAGATGTGGGCTGTCAACCCGCTCCACGAGCTGCGCGGCGCCCCCACGGTTGCGTCGGTCGCCGAGTTGCCCGGCGTCGCCGATGCTGCCTTCGTGGCCGTGGCCCGCGACACCGCCGTCGAGGTGGTGCGAGCGCTGGCCGCCGCAGGCACCGGCGCGGCCGTGTGCTACGCCTCGGGCTTCGCCGAGACCGGCGACGCCGGAACGGCGGCACAGCACGACCTGGTGCAAGCCGCCGCGGGCATGCCGCTGGTGGGCCCAAACTGCTACGGCACGCTGTCGGCGGTGACCGGCGCCGCGCTGTGGCCCGACGTGCACGGGCTGGCCCGCTGCGAGCGAGGTGTCGCCTTCGTCAGCCAGAGCGGAAACGTCGCGGTGAACCTCACCATGGCGCGGCGCGGCCTTGCAGTCGCCCATGTGCTGGCACTGGGCAACCAGGCCGATGTGGGCCTGGCTGAGTCTTTGGAAACGCTGGTGGCTGATCCGGCCGTGACTGGGGTGGCCCTCTTTATGGAGGCCGTGGACGACATCGACCGGTTCGCTGCCGCAGTTGGCGTGGCGCACCAGCGGAGCCTGCCGGTGGTGGCCCTCAAGTTGGGCGCCACCGAGGCATCGGGTGCCATCGCCGTGACCCACACCGCCTCACTCGTGGGCAGCGACACCGCCTACGACGCGCTGTTTCGCCGTCTCGGTGTGCACAGAGTGCACACGTTGTCCGAACTGCTCGACACGCTGTCGGTGCTGGTCAACACTGGTCCGCTGCGGGGCAACCGCTTGGTTTCGCTCAGCTGCTCCGGCGGCGAGGCGGCGCTGGTGGCGGACCGCAGCCGTGGCTGCAACCTGGTCTTTCCGGCGTTTTCTCCCGATCACCGCGACCGGGTGGCCGCTGCGCTGGACCACCGTGTGGCGGTGAACAATCCGCTCGACTATCACACCTTCATCTGGGGCGACACTGCCCGACTGACCGAGTGCTTCACCGCCGTGCTGCGCGACGAGCGCCCTGCCGACGACTCGCCCACTGAGCCGCCGGGGGAGCCGTCCGAGCAACTGCGCGCCGAACAACCGGGGGAGCCATCCACCGAGCCGTCCAGGGAGTCAACCGCCCAGCCGACCGACGGACTGCCCGCGGACGCGCCGTTCGATGCCGCGGTGGTGGTGCTGGACCTGCCCGCATCAGGACTCGACCGATCACGTTGGTGGCCCGCGCTCGACGCCTTCGGTGCTGCTTGCGCCGTCAGCGGCACGCCGGGCGTGGTCGTGGCCTCGATGGCAGAAAATCTGCCCGACGAGGCGCGTGAAAGAGCCGAACAGCTCGGGCTGTGCGCCTGTGGCGACATCGATACCGCGCTCGCTGCCTTGGAGGCTGCGGCGGCGTTTGGTCAGACGCTCGCGGACTCCGCCGGAACGCTGCCCCCATTGCTCGCCCCAGCCCACAGCGTCGCACCCGCAAGTGAGCCCGAACCGCAACGGGCTGGCAGCCACGGCGACCCAACTCGGCCCGAAGCGGCCGTGCTGACCGAGTCGGTTCTCACCGAGCATGAGGCCAAGCGGCGCTTGGCCGCAGCCGGCATCACTGTGCCTCGCGGGTTGCAGGTACCCGCCGCCGCCGCCGCCGCGGCCGCTGCCGAGGTCGGCTTGCCGGTGGTGGTGAAAGCCACCGGCGTGGCCCACAAGTCCGATGTCGGTGCAGTGGCGGTCGGCTTGGACGACCTCGACGCCGTGGCCGCTGCGGCCGCACGTCTCGGAGCACTCGGCGACGGAACCGTGACGGTCGAGGAGTGTGTCGCCCATGCGGTGGTGGAGCTGCTGTTGAGCATCCGCTCCGAGCCGCCGGTGGGAATGCTGCTGACGCTGGGAGCAGGCGGCACGCTGGTCGAAATGCTCGACGACACTGCCGCGTTGTTGTTGCCCACCCGCCCTGCCGATATCCGCTTTGCCCTGCGCAGCTTGCGCGTGTGGCCGCTGCTGGCGGGCCACCGCGGCAAGCCGCCCGCAGCAGTGGACGCGGTCGTCGAGGCAGTGTCGGCTCTCACCTCGCTGGTGAGCGCCGATCGCAGCATCACTGAAGTGGAGATCAATCCACTGCTGATGACCCGAGATTCCGCAGTCGCCGTCGATGCGCTAATGACCGTCGCGCAGCTTGGCGATGCTGAGATGGCGCCTGTCCACCGGAGGCCCGACCGATCATGACCAGTTCCACCGAGGCCAGTGCCGACGCTGCGCGTCCTGCTGTCGTCAGCGTCGTCGACGGGCCAGTGCTCGAGATCACCCTCGACCGACCGAAGGCCAACGCCATCGACGCTGCCACCAGCCGCGAGCTCAGTGCGGTGTTCGCCGAGTTCCGCGACAACCCAAAGCTGCGCGCCGCCATCTTCAGCGCCGCGGGTGATCGCTTCTTCTCCGCAGGCTGGGACCTGAACGCCGCCGCTGCGGGCGAGGAATTCGAGGCCGACTACGGCGAGGGAGGCTTCGGCGGTTTCGGGGAGCTGCCAGGGTTGGCCAAGCCGGTGATCTGCGCCGTGAACGGCATGGCGGTGGGCGGCGGCTTCGAGATCGTCTTGGCAGCCGACCTGGTGGTCGCGGCCGAGACCGCCCGCTTCTGGCTGCCCGAGGCCGGCTTGGGCATCATCGCCGACACGGCCTCGGTGCGCCTTCCCAGAATGCTGCCGCCGGTGGTGGCCAACGAGGTGCTGTACGCCGGGCGCCGCCTCGATGCCGCCGAAGCGCTGCGCTGGGGACTCGTCAACGCCGTGGTTCCCGGCGGCGAACTGATGGCCGAGGCCCGCGCCTTGGCCGAGCGAGTCGCACAGTCGGCGCCGCTGTCGGTGGCGGCAATCAGCGAGATCGGCCGCCGAACCGCCCACCTTCGGTTGCCCGAAGCCTTCGAATTGCTGCGTTCGGGCCAGCTGGCCGCCTATGAGGCCATGCTCGCCTCCGACGACACCACCGAAGGCCCCCGAGCCTTCGCTGAGGGTCGTCCCCCGCGCTGGCAGAACCGCTAGTCCACACGACGCGGGACGCCACATCCCGCCGGGGCCGTTACGCGCGGGCGCCGCGAGCCTGGTCCACGACCACGGCGACCAGGGAGAACATCACCACGGTCATGCCGACGAACTGCCACAGCGACACCTCGTCGCCCAGGAACGCCCACGCCATCAGCGAGCTCGTGACCGGGATCGCCAGCGTCATCGTCGAGCCCAACCATGCTGGGATGCGCGCCAGCGACCAGTTCATCAGCATGTGAGAGGCGAAGCCGGGCCCGATCGCCAGGATCACCAGCCATAGCCATGCGCCCGACGACGGGATGTCGAACGCCTGCCCCGAGACGATGGCGAACGGAGAGCACACAAGTGAGCACACCAGAGCGCTGCCGCCGGTGTACTGCGCCGAGCTGATCTTCTGCGTGCTCAGCTTCGAGAAGACGAAGTAGCCCGTCCACGTGAACAGGGTCAGCAAGGCCAGCAGGTCGCCCCACACGCTCCACTCGGGAATTCCCGCAGAGCCGAACACAACGATGGCGATTCCGCCGATGGCCACCACCGCCATGCCCCAGTGGCGTCGCTGTGGCTGTTCGCCGAACAGCTTCGGCGCCAGGTACAGCATGAGCAGCGGCTGCAGCGACGCGACGACCGTCGCGTTCGCCACCGTGGTCAGCCGCAGCGCCGTGAAGAACAGCATGATGTCAAAGGCCAGCGAGAAGCCGCCCCAGGCCGAGATTTTGATCGAGTTCCATCTCAGCGGCGTGCCGTTCGCCCACAGGAACAGCAGAACCAACGCCGTGTAGAGCCACATCCGCCAGAACACGACGGCCAGCGGGCCCAGCTCGGAGAGCCCTTTGGCGATGACCCCCGATGCAGCCCAGCCCACCATCGCGACGGCTGCGGCTGGGACGCCTAGCGCACGCTCGGGCGAGCCCGGCAGGCCGCTGCCGCCGTATGGGTCGCCCGGTGTGCCCACTGCCTCGGCCATAGCCCCGTCCCCCTCGGCCGCGGGCAAACCGAGCCGACTGGGCGAGGTTACGTCCTCCCGTTCTTTCCGTCCCGGCTTGGGCGGCGTACCGCCACGGCCCACGACTAGCGTTCGAGCCGACGCTGACTCCAATGTTAACCTTGGAGGCCCCAGCATGAGCATTCTCGGCAACGCGGTGGTCCGGCGAGAGGATCCCGGGTTCCTGACAGGCTCGGCTGCCTACGTCGACGACCTCTTGCCGGTGGACGCGCTGTACCTCGCCTACGTTCGGTCGCCGTACGCCCACGCCCGGATTGTCGGAGTCGACGTCGACGAAGCCGTCGCTGCACAGGGCGTTGTCGGCGTGTTCACCGGCGACGATGTTGCCGAGATGGGCCTGGCACCGAACGTCCTGCCGATGTACCCCGACGCAATGAAGCGGCCGTATGTCGCCGCCGACGTCGCGCGGTATGCCGGCCAACCAGTCGTGGCGGTCGTCGCCGAGACTCAGGCACAGGCGGTCGACGCGACGGAACTCGTGATTGTGGACTACGAGCCGCTCGCGCCGATCATTGACCCCGAAGCCGCTGTGCGCGACGAGGTGTTGATCTTCGGTGATCACGGCACAAACGTTCTCAGCCACATGGAATCGCCGACCGCAGCCGATTTCTCAGAGTGCGAGGTCGTCGTCTCCGAACGCATTGTCAATCAGCGGCTGACGGCAGCACCGATCGAGGGCCGCGCGGGCATCGCCTACTGGACTGCCGAGGGCCGCCTGGTGCACTACTCGGCGTGCCAGGGGGCGCATCCAACCCGTGACTTGCTCGCCAAGATCTACGGCCTCGACCCGTCCGACGTGCGGGTGGTGGTGCCTGACGTGGGCGCGGGCTTCGGCGCCAAGTCGAGGACCTACCCCGAGGAGCTCGTGATGGGTTTCTTTTCCCGCGCCTTGGGCCGGCCCGAGGCAGCGGTAGCAATCGAGCGGATGGTTGACCGGTTCGCCGCCGAGATCGGCATGGATCCCGCCGAGGTGCGGTTCCGCAACCTGGTGCCGAAGTTCACCGAGCCGTACGGGACGGCGATGGGGACGAGCTACGACGTCGGCGACTATCCCGAGGCGTTGCGGCGCGCACTCGACGCCGTTGGGTACGACGAGCTGCGGGCCGCCCAGCAAGTACGCCGGGAGCGGGGCGACACCCCGCTGCTGGGCATCGGCCTCAGCAGCTACGTCGAGATCACTGCTGGTGCGCCCCAGCCCGAGTTTGGCGCCGTGAAGCTGCAGCCCGATGGACGCTTGCTGATCACGAGCGGCGCAACCCCGACCGGGCAGGGCCACGACACCACTTGGGCGATGATCGTGGCCGACCGCACCGGCGTGCCACTGGAGCGGATCGACGTGGTCCACGGCGACACCGACGAGGTGCCACGCGGCGGTCTGACGGTCGGATCGCGCTCGGTGCAGCTCGCTGGAGTCGCGCTGTCGCAGTCTTCAGCAGCCCTCGTCGAGCGAGCCCGAGAAGCGGCCGCCGAGTTGCTCGAAGCAGCGGTCGACGACATCGTCCTCGATGTCGCGTCGGGCGCCTTCCACGTGGTGGGCACCCCGACCGGCACCGCAAGCTGGTCACAGGTCGCTACGACGTTCCCCGACGGTGTCGAAGAATCGGCGGACTTCACCGCACCGCAGGGCACGTTCCCCAACGGGGCCCATGTGGCTGTCGTGGAGGTCGATCCCGAGACGGGTGGCACGACCTTGGTCCGGCTCGTGGCAGCCGACGACGCTGGCACGCTCATCAACCCGTTGCTGGCCGAGGGGCAGGTGCACGGCGGCATCGCTCAAGGAGTCGCGCAGGCCTTGCTCGAGGGCATTCAGTACGACGAAGGTGGCAACCTGCTCACCGGTAAATTCATGGACTACCTCGTGATCTCGGCCGCCGAGCTGCCGTCGTTTGAGGTCGTGCACATCCAAACACCGACATGGGTGAACGAGCTGGGCGCGAAGGGCGTGGGGGAGTCGGGCACCATCGGCGCCATCCCGGCGGTCTACAACGCCGTCGTCGACGCCGTGGCACACCTCGGCGTCCGCCACCTCACCACCCCCATCACCCCGCAACAACTCTGCGAAGCCATCGCAGAGGCATAAGCCTGAATCCACCGATTGGCCTTTGGTGAGCGTGGGGTTCGCGGGTCGGTGGCGGGTTGGGGTCGTGTTCGGGTTGTTGTGGGGTGTGGTTTGGTGTGTTTGGGCGTGTTCGGCTAGGGGTGCGGGTGTGGTTCGGGGTTGTCGACGCTGGGTTTGTGTGGGGGCGCCGGTTCCGGGCTGTGCCGTTTAGCCGGAGGGTCCGGGCAGAGCCCTGAGAGCGCTGAGTGTGGCTCGGAATTGTGTTTCCCAGGGCCAGCGGGCGGGGTATCGCAGGGTGGGTGTGCCCGATCGGTTGACCAGCACGGCGGCGAGGGCGACGAGTCGGGTGCGGCGGGAGCGGTTCGTGGCCGGCGGCGCGCCGGCGAGGGCGGCGCTCCAGTGGCCGATGTTGTGGGCGAGCACGGCGCAGGCGAGCCATGCGCAGTTCGCTCCGTAGTGGCCTGAGGGGACGTGTTCGAGGCCGGTGCCTTCTTTGAGGTCGCGGATGGCGAGCTCGACCACGGCGTGGGCGCGGTGGAACTCGTCCGCGGCGGCGGTGTCGAGTTCGGTGTTGGTGATGAATGCGTGGTGTCGCCAGTCGGGCCACAGTCGTTGCTGGGCGCCCTCGGCGAGGCGGGTGCGGCGCACGACGAGGCGAACGGTGCGTTTCTGTTTGCCGCGGCCGGTGGTGTATTGGGTTTCGGCGACTTGGGCGTGGCCGCCTTTGGTGTAGTCGATGTCGGTCCATGCGGTGCTGGGGATTGCTTGGATCGCTGCGCGAACAGCGGATCTGAGGGCGACGGTGATCGACCACTTGACGTCGTGGGCGTCGAGACGGTCGATCAGCTTCCGGGACCAGAATCCTGAGTCGGCGCGCACCGTGGTCGGCCCGGCAGCCCCGGCGCGTCGCAGGTTCGCGACGAGCTCGTCGACGAAGCGCACCACGCCTCGCGATGACCCCGCGGAGCCTTTGCGCATGCGGGCGCCGAGCACCTCGCCGGTGTCGGCGCGTGCAGCGAGCAGCGGGTGATAGCCGAGCGCGTTGGTGTAGCCGTACGCGGCTCCTTGTTTTTGTTTGCCGTGGACCTCGCAGATCGTGGAGTCCAGATCGACCACCAGCGGCTTGTCGCCGGGGCCCGCGCCCAGTCCCCAGGCGCGAGCAAGCGTGCGCGACAGCACCGCTTCGAGCTGGCGGACATGACCGAACGTGAACGTCCGCAAGAACGTCCCGACCGTCGAGGGCGCCATCGGGCGGAATCCCAGCACCCGACCGGTGCGCCCGGCGCGCAGCATCCCGACATGATCGATGTGAGTGCCGCCCGCGAGCATCGCGGCGACCACCGTGAGGATCTTGGGGCCCGGGTTCGCGGAACCCGTGCGCACCCACCGCTCGATCAGCCCCAACAGACCCAGACGGGCAATCAGCGTGCCCGCCAGGATCAGGCCCGCGTTGGCCACCAGGCCCTCATGATCAAAGGTCGTTGCGAACCGGTCCGGACTGCGCGATGATGCAGACACAAAAAGTGGCCTCCTGTTTTTGAGACGAATGTTGCTTCTGACATCACAATCGTCGCAGATCAGGAGGCCTTTTTCGCGGACGCGGCAACCCACACACACCCACCACACCGGTGGATTCAGGCTAAGCCTGAATCCACCGATTGGCCTTTGGTGAGCGCGGGTTTCCCGGGTCGGTGGCGGGTTGGGGTCGCGTCGGGTTGTTGGGGTGTGGTTTGGTGTGTTTGGGCGTGTCGGGCTGGGGGTGCGGGTGTGGTTTGGGTTGTCGACGCTGGGTTTGTGTGGGGGCGTCAGTTCCGGGCGGTTCGGGTCAGCCGGAGGGTCCGGGCAGGGCTCGCAGGGCTGTGAGTGTGGTTGTGAATTGTGTTTGCCAGGGCCAGCGGGCGGGGTATCGCAGGGTGGGTGTGCCGGAGCGGTTGGCGAGCACGGCGGCGAGGGCGACGAGTCGGGTGCGGCGGGAGCGGTTCGTGGCCGGCGGCGCGCCGGCGAGGGCGGTGGTCGGGTGGCCGATGTTGTGGGCGAGCACTGCGCAGGCGAGCCATGCGCAGTTCGCTCCGTAGTGGCCTGAGGGGACGTGTTCGAGTCCGGTGCCTTCTTTGAGGTCGCGGATGGCGAGCTCGACGACGGCGTGGGCGCGGTGGAACCGGTCAGCTTCGGCGGTGTCGTGTTTGGTGTTGGTGATGAATGCGTGGTGTCGCCAGTCGGGCCACATCTGTTGTTGGGCGGTGTCGGCGAGGCGGGTGCGGCGCACGACGAGGCGAACGGTGCGCTTGGCTTTGCCGCGGCCGGTGGTGTATTCGGTTTCGGCGACTTGGGCGTGGCCGCCTTTGGTGTAGTCGATGTCGGTCCATGCGGTGTCGCCGATTGCTTGGATCGCTGCGCGAACAGCGGGTATGAGGGCCACGGTGATCGACCATTTGACGTCGTGGGCGTCGAGACGGTCGATCAGCTTGCGGGACCAGAATCCTGAGTCGGCGCGCACCGTGGTCGGCCCGGCAGCCCCGGCGCGTCGCAGGTTCGCGACGAGCTCGCCGACGAAGCGCACCACGCCTCGCGACGACCCCGCGGAGCCTTTGCGCATGCGGGCGCCGAGCACCTCGCCGGTGTCGGCGCGTGCGGCGAGCAGCGGGTGATAGCCGAGCACGCTGGTGCAGGCCGTACGCGGCTCCTTGTTTTTGTTTGCCGTGGACCTCGCAGATCGTGGAGTCCAGATCGACCACCAGCGGCGCACGGCCCGGGCCTGCTCCCAACTGCCATGCGCGAGCGAGCGTGCGCGACAGCACCGCTTCGAGCTGGCGGATGTGACCGAACGTGAACGTCCGCAGGAACGTCCCGACCGTCGAGGGCGCCATCGGGCGGAATCCCAGCACCCGCCCGGTGCGCCCGGCGCGCAGCATCCCGACATGATCGATGTGAGTGCCGCCTGCGAGCATCGCGGCGACCACGGTGAGGATCTTGGGGCCCGGGTTCGCGGAGCCCGTGCGCACCCACCGCTCGATCAGCGCCGAAACACCCAAACGGGCCATCAGCGTTCCTGCCAGGAGCAGGCCCGCGTTGGCCACCAGGCCCTCATGATCGAAGGTCGTTGCGAACCGGTCCGGACTGCGCGATGATGCTGACACAAAAAGTGCCTCCTGTTCTTGAGACGAATGTGGCTTCTAACATCACAATCGTCGCAGATCAGGAGGCCTTTTTCGCGGACGCGGCAACCCACACACACCCACCACACCGGTGGATTCAGGATAAGCCGAACCGAACCCGCAACGGAGGGTCTCGACGACACGAGCTGAGTTCAGTCCCGATTGATCGACTCAGCCTCCGGCAGCCGAAGGATTCTCGTGACGCCGCCACGAAGCTCGGCGGTACGTGCCGGCGAGTAACCTCACGAGCACAGATCGCTCGATGCGAGGAACCGAGGCCGATGCCAAAGCTGTACAGCTTGCCATTCACCCTCAGATCGCCGAGTGAGGGAACTGAGGACATGTACTTGGCTGAGGTTCCAGTGCTTCCCGGCTGCCGCGCATGGGGCACGACTGCCGAAGAGGCGCTCCACAATCTCGATGGTGTTGCGGCCGATTACATTGCTTCCTGCATGGAGCATGGCGACGAGCTTCCCGTGTCCTTTGACCGGGCCGGCGAGTTCGTCGTCGCGGTTTGACCCACCGGGAGCTGACTCGCAAGCTGCGTGCGCTCGGCTGTGAACTGGACCGCCAATCGCGGGGATCACACGAGCTCCGGCGGAACCCAGCGAACGGTTCCCGAACGACCTCACCACCCTCATCACCCCGCAACAACTCTGCGAAGCAATCGCGGCGGCACAAGCCGAAGCGGACCCGCAACGGAGGGTCTCGACGACACGAGCTGAGTTCAGTCCTGTTGGAAGTTGATGCTTGACACTCTCTTCCCAGCCCCTATAGTTGTTTTCGAAGACCCCGGAACCGTCACTGCTTCGGCAAACGGCCGGGGTTACGCCTTTTCAGGGCTCTCGGCCGGAGCCCCCGGGGTCAGGTCCGCACCTGTTGCCAACAGGTCTGCGAAAGCTCCTCGCGCTTGTTGTCGAACCTGTCTCGCTCATGCTGCGTCAGGCTCTCATAGCCGCGCAGATACGTGCTGGTCTTATCGGGAGTCGGCACCGACGTAGACCGCGTTTAGTCGGCGGCGCGGCCGATGCGGCGCAGCCGGATTGCCGCCAGAAGCAACTCGTCGCTGTAGTAGCGGTCGGAGCCCATCTCGTCTACCAGGAACGGAGGGCGAACTCCACTGGTGGTTGCGACGGTCCGGTCATGATGACCGGGTGTCGATAGCCACAACCACCAGTGGAGGTGCCAGTGTGGCAGGCAGGATGTCGTCGGATGAGCGGGCTCGGATCGAGGCGCACAGGTCGGCTGGGACGGGTGTCGCCGGGATCGCTGTGCTGGTGGGCCGTGACCGCTCGACGGTGTGCCGGGAGCTGGAGCGGGGCAGCTGCGCCGACGGCTCGTACCGCGCCGGTGAGGCCCAGGCGCGAGCGGATCTGCGCGCTCGGCGGCCCAAGACCCCCAAGCTTGAACGTGACCTCGGGCTCGCCGCGGCGGTGCGGTATCGGCTCAGGCATCGCTGGGCGCCGCATTCGATCAGCGCCGATCTGGCGGCCGAGGGGCGGCGGGTGTGCGCGGAGACGATCTATCGGGCCGCGTACAGCGGCTGCGGGCTCGGCGACGACGCGTGGCGAGACCTGCCGCGGCAGCGCCGCCGCCGCAAGCCGCGCAGCCGTCATGCCCAAAAGCCAGGCCCGCTGGGCGATTATCGGCCGATCAGCGAACGGCGCGCCGCTGTCGAGGACCGATCCGAGCCAGGCCGCTGGGAGGGCGACCTGATCGTCGGGCAAGCCAACGCCGGCGCCGCGGCGACCTTGGCGGAGCGCACCAGCCGGCACGCCTTGGCGGTGCCGCTGCCCGACGGCTGCCGCGCACCCTCACCTGGGACCAAGGACGCGAACTGGCCCGCCGGGCCGACATCGAAGCCGCGCTCGGCATCGACGTCTATTTCTGCGACCCCCACAGCCCCTGGCAACGGGGATCCAACGAGCAGACCAACGGCCTGCTGCGCCGCTGGCTGCCCAAAGGCACACCGCTTGACATCAGCCCGCTGCACCTGTCGGTCATCGAAGACAACCTCAACCACATGCCCCGCCGACTCCACAACTGGACCTCAGCAGCCCACACCTACACTCGACTCAGTCGCAACCACCGATAGAGCTTGCCGTTCCTCGGGCCCGAGCCCGCCAGAGGGCCTGGGCCCATGTCACCCCGGAGGTGATGATCAGCGAACGACCCGCCGAGGTCGAAGACCGGGCCGTGCCCGGACATTGGGAAGGCGATCTGGTGACCGGTCTGAAGCGCTCAGCGATTGGCACCCTGGTCGAGCGCACCACCCGCTTCACGATGTTGATCCACCTGCCACGCGAACACGGCTACGGCGTCGTCCCTCGCACCAAGAACGGCCCCGCCTTGGCCGGCTACGGCGCGATCACCATGAAGAACGCTCTCGCAGCATCAATGACCACACTGCCCGAGCAGCTGCGCCGCTCGGTGACCTGGGACCGCGGCAAGGAGCTGTCCGCCCACGCCGCGTTCACCGTCGAGACCGACATCGCCGTCTACTTCGCCGACCCCAAGAGGCCCTGGCAGCGAGGCACCAACGAGAACACCAACGGACTGCTGCGCCAATACTTCCCCAAAGGCACCGACCTGTCGCGATGGACCGCCGAAGAGATCGAAGCCGTCGCCCACACCCTCAACACCCGGCCACGCAAGACCCTCGGCTGGCGCACACCCGCCGAAGCCTTCGACCAGCATCTACGCTCGCTCCAACAACCCGGTGTTGCGACGACCGATTGAATTCGGCCAATTCACGTCCGTGCGATTCACCGAACGCCTCGACGAGATCGGCGCCCGCCCCAGCATCGGCACCGTCGCCGATTCCTATGACAACGCATTGGCCGCCACGACCAACGGTCTCTACAAGGCCGAATGCGCCTACGGGCCCGACACACACGGCTGGCACGACGTCCGACCAGCTCGAACTCGCGACCCTGGGCTGGGTGCACTGGTTCAACGAACAGCGGCTCCACGGCCACTGCGACGACACCCCGCCCGCAGAATTCGAAGCAGCGTTCTACGCTGCCCACAAGACCACCCCAACCGGGGCTGGAAAACCAAACCACTGAGTCTCCAACAAAGCCAGAGCGGTTCAATCCGAACCCGACGTCCCAGCTTGGTTGCGTAGAGCCCCTTATGAAACCCGTCAAATTCGCTGATAGCGAGGATTTGGTCATCTTTGCGGTACACGCCAGTACTCACGAAAACAGGACCTCGTGCTTTTCAACATAACCGCAGCCACATACGGTCAACCTCAGCTTCTAGAGCATCTCAATGACCCCTGCTGATCTGAGGGACTCGACACGATCGTCGGTGTACCCGAGGACCTGCTTCAGCACCTCTGCAGTCTGTTCCCCAAGATCGGGCGCTCGGCCCTCAGACTGGCCAGGCGTGCAGGAGAGCATCGGAACCGGCCACGGAAGAAGTGAGCCGTCCGTGCCGCTGCGGTGGAGGCTGCGACTCTTCAGATGCGGGTCCTGAGCCGCATCGGCGGGCGTCAATATTACGCCGCAAACTAGTCCATTCGATTCCAACTTATCCACCACATCTTCTGCCGTCCGAACAGCAACCCAATCAGCCATCGCGCCATCAATGACTTCTCGATGTATGGTGCGCGAGTCGATCGTCTGGTACTCCGGTTTCTCAGTCCAATCCTCACGACCGATTGCTCGAGCGCATCGGTCGAACTGGTCATCGCCCTGTATTGAAATTGCCAACCACCTGTCGTCCTTGGTGCGAAAATGGCCGGTGGGTGCACCTCCAAGGCTGCGATTCCCGTGACGTCCGTATACTTCTCCAGATCTGTCGTACAGGGTTAGCAGCGGTGCCAGTACGCGGAATGCAAGGTCGTAGAGTGCGACGTCAATGACCTGTCCTCGCTCCGAGGAAAAGCGCTCTATGATGGCAAGGCATATGCCAAGAGCGCCCAGGAAACTCGTAGTAAAATCACATACCGGAAGGCTGCCTCCTGCGCGCATTGGCGGCCCACTTGGATCTCCCGTCATGTAACTGAGACCGCTGATTGCTTGGGCAACCGGGTCATAACCCGGACGCGAACTATACGGACCGGTTCTTCCGAACCCCGATATATGCAGAGTAATCAAGCGCGGGTTCATAGATTGAAGCGTCTCATCGTCGAAGCCCCAGGTATCGAACAACCCCGGGCGCAGACTATCCATCAGAACGTCTGATTGCTTGATCAGATCTCCGAGAATCGCGCGTCCTGCCGTGTTACTCAGATCGACCGCAACCGACTTCTTGTTTCGTGCAAGCATTGACCAGTAGACGAACTCTCCGTCAGTCTGGGGTCCAAAAAGGCGAATAAGGTCGCCCCTCTTCGGCCGCTCGATCTTTATCACGTCCGCACCAAATTCTCCCAGGAGAGTACATGCGAAGGGACCCGCAATCAGTTCACCGACCTCCAAGACACGAATACCCTCCAATGGCAGCCGCCGGTCCTCCTGCATGTGTAGCCTCCCGACGTCCTGTCCGGCTATCGACCTTCGAATGCTGGCCGACGCTTTTCAAGGAACGCGAGCATACCCTCTTGGTGATCCGACGAGAGAAACAAGGGGGCTTGCAACTGCGCTTCCAACGCGAGCGTCTGCTCCAACGTGGCAGTCGCGTTCAGTCTTGTGGCCCTCTTCGTTGCAGCAAGGGCAAGCGGCGGCAGAGCGGCACACTCGGCCGCCAGGCTGCGCACCTCGTCCGCGAGATCCTCGTCCGGCACGACCCTGTTGACGAGGCCGATGCGGTCGGCCTCCTCAGCGGTGACGTCGCGCCCGGTCAGAAGCAGCTCGAGAGCCCGACCTTCACCGATCGCCCCTCGGTAACAGGTATGTGCCACCCATTGCGGCAGAACTCAGCCCGATCTTCACGAAGCTCGAGGCGAAGCGCGCGCTCGGTGTTGCTAGGCGGATGTCGCATGCTAGCGCTAGATTGCATCCTCCACCCATTGCTGGCCCGTTCACAGCTGCTATTACTGGGTAAGAGATCCCGCGCAGCCTGAGTACGAGGTCCGAAAGGGCTGTCATCATTTCCAACAGACCCCGAATCGCTTCGCCAGAAGGTCGGGCCGCTCGCTCGACCCACTCCTCCGAGAAATCGTTCAAATCGGCACCAGCGCAGAACGCCGGGCCTACAGCATCTATCACGAGGCAGCGAACCTCCATCTGGCTCTCGAGCCAGTCGAGCGCTGTGTAGAGATCGGCAACCAGCTCGGGGCGGATCGAGTTACGCTTGTCGGGACGGTTCAGCGTTATCGAGGCAACGTGATCATCGACGCTGGCCAATACGTTATCCAACTTCATCGGGCTCCTCTAGGGGCTATCGAGTGGCTATCCGGCGAGCGCCAGAGTCAGCCCGCTGCTCAATTGTTGAGGCGAACGACGCTCTCTGCCACGGCTGGGCGATCGCCAAGGGGTGGATGAAGCAGGCAGATTTGGCCGTGGACCGGGCATCTGCCTTCCTACGCCCTCGTGTGCGCTCCTGCCGCTCCGTGGCCGAACAGTGGCTCTCGCTCATGCGTGGTTCATGCTAGGCGTCGTCTCCCTGGGAAGTCGATGCCGCAATTCGACCTTCTTCCTTCGCCAGACACTCCTCACAACGAATGAACCAGCGATAATCGATTGCGTGCCAACCACCTTCCGTGCACTCGTACACCTTCTCACACGAAGGACATCCATGGGTATGTGACTTCTGCTTCAAATCCTCGCTCCTCCAGTCGATCTACATATGGACTAAAGTGGACCGCAACCCATTACCAGACCCGGCTCCACCTGCAACCTAGACAACCTTCACCAACACCAGTCTCTTTCCCAAGGCGGAATCCAAACGCCCTCCGCCCTTGAGGATCGGCAGTACTTTCTCCGCAAAGTCGCGAATCGCGTGTTCTGACCAAATCGGAAAGGACAGCGCGAAGCCATTAAGACAGCCGACCTGATACATCTTCAGCAGGCCCTCGGCGATGGTCTCCGGGCTCCCGACGAGACGGAACAGGCCCTGACCGATTCCCCAGTGCTCGAGGATCTCCTTCCTGGAGAGTCCGGCGTACATGTCGGCGGTCTCCTTCACGCCTCCCGGGTCGGCCGCGGCGTCGTAGTACTCCGCGACCGCGCCCCAATCGAAGTGAGTCGACGACCGACCGATAGAACTCCCTCGCCTCTTCGTCGGTGTCTCGCATGAAGATCAGGATGGCGAACTGCGAGACGACGTCGTCCTCCTGCCGTCCGTGCTGCACGGCCCGCGCCCCCCTATCTGCGAGGAGTTCGGCGCCCTTCTCCGGCTCCATCGCGATCATGAAGTTGTAGTCCGTGTGTTTCGCCGCGAACTCCCGACCGCGCGGTGACCCGCCGGCCTGGACGATCAGGGGCCACGGCTCCTGCAAGGGCTTCGGACCGACGATCTTGCCCTTCGATCGATGGAACTCCCCCTCGAAGTCGATCGGCTCATCGGAGGTCCATAGCGCCTTGACGATCGTGATCAGCTCATCGGCTGCGTCATAGCGGTCCTGGTGAGACGGGAAGTCCACGCCGAAGACCTCACCGGTGTACTCGCCTCTGGGTGGGATACCGGTGACGACGTTCCACCCCCAGCGCCCACCGCTGAGCACGTCCAGATTTGCTCCGATACGGGCGATCGCCGCCGGTAGGAACGTCGTGGTGTAGATGGTCGTCACCACGCCGATGCGCTTCGTCGCGGCGAACAGGTACGGGGCGAGCATTATCGGCTGCAGCAGCGGATCCATGTGTTTGGCCCGCGTGCTCTCCGGCCCGTACGGGATCGGGAAGTCGAGCATGAAGATGTAGTCGAATCCAACTTCCTCGACGAGGCTCGCGAGTCGCTTGTGCATCTCGACGTCGAGCCAGTCGGGGTTCGCGTCGGCGACACGTTGGGACGTGGTGTGGAGGCACCCGGTCGGATGGAAGAACCCGAGGCGCATCGACTTGACGAAGTTGTTCCTCTTTCTCACTGCCGTCTTGGTCAATGTCGATTCTCGACTCATGGTTGTCTTTCCTTTCGATCTGCGTTCGGAACGGCCTAGGCGCGAAGGCCCATCTTCTTGAGCCGCGGCATGAGCTCGTCTTCGACCTCGTGGACTCCCTTCATGGGGTCGAGGAACGACAACGCAACCGCGTCCTGCATGTGGTCGTCGGCGAGGTCTCGCAACTGCTCGGCGACATCGTCGAAGCTGCCCATGAGGTGGATCCCGCCGAACCCGATGGCCAGCTTTCGGTAGTTCGCCGTACCGACGAGCTCCTCGAGCGAACCGTCGCCGAGCCGATCGGCGATGGCGGTGTCCAGAAGTCCTTCCGCCTCTCCGGGCTGCTC
Source organism: Acidimicrobiales bacterium (assembly GCA_963663635.2). GTDB lineage: Bacteria > Actinomycetota > Acidimicrobiia > Acidimicrobiales > Poriferisodalaceae > Poriferisodalis. Next base: position 12,514 of record CAXXMY010000002.1, on the reverse strand, counting down.
CAACGCCTCCCTGACGATGTTGTCTGCCGCAGTCGAGTCGATCGCCGCGACGAGCTCGTCGTACTCCGCCTGCGCCGACTCCGCGGTCTCTGCCATCGTCATGAACACCTGGACGAGCATCTTGAGTCGCCGGCCGTAGTTGTGCGCGGCGTAGACCCTCGTGCGTTCGACGTGCTCGGCCAGCAGACTCAAGTCGTCTTCGGGGGCGTTGCAGAGGAGCCAATCGCAGTGCTTCGCTGCGAAGTCCACGGCGCCTTCGGATGCATCGCCACAGATCAGGATCGGTCGCGGTTGACGCGTCGGCCTGGGGCCGACCATTCCGACACGGGTGGACTTGAAGTATTCGCCTTCGAACTCGAACGGCGTCGTCAGGGACCACCAGTGCTTCATCAAGGTGACGAACTCGTCGGCGATCTCGTACCGGAGGCTGTAGTCGGTGTCCAGGCCGAACACCTCGGCATCACGACGACTCCAACCGGGAACGATGTTCAGGCCCCAGCGTCCGTTCGACACGTGGTCGAAGTTGCCGCCGAACCTGGCGATGTGCAGCGGATGGGCATGCTCGTTCATGTGGATCGACGAGAAGAGCGTCAGGTTCTCGGTCACCTGGGCCAGTGCCGGGGCGGTCGTCAATGAGTCGAGGCTGTCCTCGTGGAAGCCGATCTCGCCGGCGTATCCGAAGCGCCGCTCGAATGGGAGCTCGAAATCGAAACCGGCGCGGTCCGCCGACTTCACCAGCGCCGAGGCCCGGGGCCATTGCCAGTAGTCCCGGAAGCGGTCGCGGTCCTCGAGGACCGCCCTCGACGCCACGGTTCCGCAGGACACGTTCCAGCCCCAGAGACCCACCAAGAGGCGATGCGGGCTCTCGACGTCGGGCTGACCGCCTGGATCGAAGGGGCCTCGGGTGATAGCCACTTTCTGATGGAATTTTCGCTGCGGCTGCAGCGTCTGGAGCGCGACGGTCTGGGTGATCTCCTCTTCCGGTTGCTCCGCGCCCTCGGGCGAATGCGTCTCTGTCGTTTCCGATGTCACTTGCGTAGCCCCATCTTGCGAAGCCGGGGGATGATGTGGTCCTCCAGCTGGTGGATCCCTCGCAGTGGATCGAGCCAGCAGAAGAGCTGACCCTCCTGTCCGTAGTCGGTGTGGAGCATCCGGATGTGCTCCGCGACCGAGTCGTAGCCGCCGACGATTTGACGGCCGGCGATGCCGAGTCCGTAGCGGACGAAGTTCTCGGCGCCGACGGCCTGCTTGAGCGTCGCCGTCTCGCCGCCGAGTGGCAGTGAGAACGATGCGCCTGTCTTGGTGCCCGGCTGGTCGAGCCCGCGGTACAGGTGCCAGCTCGTCGCCAGCTCGTCCATCATTCCCTGCTGCTCGGCGAGAAGGGTCTCGGCCTTCTCGTCGGTCTCCTCCCAGATGCAGTAGCAGAAGCTCATCACTCGGACCTGGCGGTTGTACTTCTCCGCTTGCTCCTTGGCCCGGTTGGCCACGTCACCGAGGTCTTGCGGATCCCCGCTCGGGTTGGCTGCGAAGAGCCAATCGCAGTGTTTCGTAGCGAAATCCACGCCGGCCGGCGAGTAGCCGGCGTTGACGAGGACCGGCCGGGGCTTACGGCTGGGCTTTGGCGTGACCCAGATGTCCTTGCCGGTGAAGTAGTCGCCCTCGAAGTCGAACGGCTCGTCCGCGTACCAACAGTGCTTCATGAACGTGACGAATTCGTCGCACACGTCGTACCGGAGGTCGTGGTCCATGAACGTCTCGCCGAACATCTCGACTTCGTCGCGAATCCAGCCGGCGACGACGTTGAGACCCCATCGACCATCGGACATGTGATCGATGGCCGCTCCCCACTTGGCGAACTGCACCGGGTGATGCTGATACCCGATGTGCGCTGTCGACGGCAGGAGGATGTTCGAGGTCAGCGGGGCGAGTCCAGCCGCCACGGTGAGGAAGTCGAGGGTGTTCTCGTTGTACTCGGTGATACCGCCATGACCGAGCCAACGCCCGAACGGCACCTGGAACTCACAGCCGATTCGGTCCGCCTCTTTGATCAAATGGGATGCGGCAGGCCATTGCCAATAGTCACGGCGCCTCTCTGGATCTTCCATCACAGCGATCGTCGGGGCTCCGCCGCCTGCAAGGTTCCATGCAAAAACTCCCAGGTAGACAGAATTCTGACTTTCGAAGTTAGGCTGCCCCTGCGGATCAAAAGGACCCCTAATTTGTTCTACTCGTTTTGCCATGATCTTCTCGCACACCTCCCACTGCCAGTTACAATCTTGCGCAGTCTATCTCGCGCCCACAACGTGGCCAGGCCGCAATGACTGGCCAAATCTACTTGACAACATTCATCATCCGCTCGCGGTCGATCGTCGTAGCGACCGCCAAAATCACCACAAATCCGACGATCATCATTCGAGTAAACGAACTGACGCCCATGATACCCAGGCCGTTGCTTAGAATGCTGACTATCGCGACACCCAGAAGCGTCCTGTGGACCCCACCGACTCCTCCGCTTAGCGCTGTTCCGCCAACGACGATGGCAGCAATGCTATCTAGGAGAAAGTTCGCACCAACCTGAGGTGAGCCTGAGCCAAGACGCGCCAAGATGAATGCACCAGCCACGCCGGCAAACGCACCTGAAACCGTAAATGCGTAGATCTTGTATCGTCGAACGCGAATTCCGGCTACGGTCGCCACGGCCTCGCCCGCGCCTATAGCCGCTATGTACCGGCCAAATCTGGTCCAGCTTCCAACGAAGATTAGTACGGCCGATGACGATAGAGCGAAGAGCGCGGAATTTGGAAGATTGGGGATGAGTTGGCCGATAGCTAGTTGTCTAAATGGCGGATTTCCAACGGGGACCGAGCGGCCTTGGAGCAGGTGTAAAGAAAGCCCGCCAAAGATCGAAAGAGTACCCAGCGTCACCAGAAAGGATGGAAGCCGAAAATAGGTCGTTATCAGGCCGTTGAAGAGACCTGTCGTGATGCCGACGGCGATCGCGACAGGCATAGCCAAATACCCAATATTGTAGTCGCGCACCAACACCGCGGCGACCGCCGACGCTAACGTTGCCGCCGATCCAACTGACAGGTCGATCCCGCCCATTAGTACAACGAACGTGGCTCCCAACGTGATGAACAATAACGGAGACGCTTGGGACGCAACAATCGTGAAATTCGAGATAGTCAAGAATCGGGGTTCGAGTACGCCGAAGAACATGACGAGGACAAGTACTGACACAAATGGCAGTATCCTATTCCTAAGGCCGGACGATAACTGAAAGGAGGGCCCGCCACGAGCAGCTACTTCGCGGCGCGACTCTGAATCCGTCTGTGTCGAATAACCGTCGTCTGTACTCAAGAGTTACCCATTTCAGCGAACTGGAGCGCACCAATCATGTGGCTAACGATTTCTTGTTCACTTGGTTTCTGATCCGGCGGTGCGTCGACCGTTGTGGCGATAGTCCCCGAGTTCAGCACGAGTATTCGGTTACTCAATCCTACTAGCTCAACCAGGTCGTCGCTAATCAGAATTATCGCCGTTCCACTTCTGGCGAGATCTCGAATGATCCGGTAGATCTCGGCCCTTGCGCCTACATCGACCCCCCGAGTTGGATTGTCGAGGATGAGGACCACGGGTTCTCGACGCACCCACTTCGCTACAGTTATTTTCTGCTGATTTCCGCCGCTCATAGTAGCCGCGAGGGCGCCAGGCGTACCCCTTATTCTGAATTTCTCGACAGCGTCTCGCGCCACTTGTCGTTCTCTGCCGAGGTTCCATACACCGAGCCTATTGGTAAAGCCCAATCGATCGCTTTCGCCGCTCGGCAGGGTAATATTCGATGCGACAGAGAAATTCGCGATAATCCCTTCGAATGAGCGATCTGGTGGCACATAGCCAATCCCGGCAGCCTTAGCCTTCGGAGGCGTCAGCCTGTTTACTATTCCAGTGCCGTTGATCTCAATTGTCCCGCTATCCGGCTTCGACAGTCCGGCCAGTACTCGTCCAAGTTCAGATTTCCCGGAGCCAATCACTCCGCCAAGGCCCAATACCTCGCCCTGCCTGACCTCGAAACTAATGTCCGACAACTCACCGGTCAGGTTCAGATCAGTGACTCTGACGCTGACCGGCTTCCCGGTCACCTCGACCTGCTCACCTTCCAAGTAATAGTCCTTCTCTCTGACCCTGCCGACCATCAGCTCGTGAAGTTCAGTTGGCTCCGTCTCGTCCGCCATGACCTCGGCAGCTAGGACTCCATCCTTCATTACATATAGGCGACTGCATACCAGGAAAATCTCGCTCAGCCGATGCGATACGAAGACGACAGATGATCCGCGCCGCTGTAGTTCGCGCATAAGAGCCAAGAGGGCCTCAACCTCAACGTGAGACAGGCTTGTGGTGGGCTCGTCAAACAGGACGACGCTCGACTCGAGGCCTAAGACTTCGGAAAGCATCGATGCTTTGGCGACCTCCAGGGCTTGCCGAACTGCGAAATTGTACCGGTATGTGGGTTGGGTGACATCAATCTCGAGCCGCATCTCATGTACAATGCGTTTCGCCTCGCGAACCATCGCTCGCTTGTCCAGGACAGAGCCAAGTCGGGTGAACTTGTCTGCGTGACCTAAGAAGAGATTCTCATAGACAGGTATCCCTGGAATAACTGCGGGATCTTGAAAGACTCGCCAGATTCCGAGGCGGTTGGCCTCTAGATAGTTCCTCGGAGCTATCTCTCCGTCGCCGTTGAGCAGGATTTTGCCGGAGTCCCGACGTTCTGTCCCTGACAGTATGTTGAGTAGGGTGCTCTTTCCGGCACCATTCTCACCGACGATACCTACGATTTCCCCGCGGTTGATTTGCAACGAAACATGATCCAACGCGACGACTGCGCGAAAGGACTTACAGAGCTCGCGGACCTCTAGGACTGGCGCTTCTAGCACTGGCACTCAGATGTCCAACCCTTCTGTGCTCTGCCTTGCGGCAAGATGAGAATTGACCGGCGTCCTCTCCTCGGGAGAAGTTATTCTGGAACCGGGACACCTTTGTAGTTGAAGTCATCCATCTTGATCTGGTAGTGATCGGCATACATCTGGGTTACTTGTTCCATCTCGCCAGCCTCCAGAGCACTTACGTACTCAGGCGGGCCCCAACCGTCGGGCTTTTCAAAGATTGCCTCGCCAAACGGTGCCCAGTGATCCTCGAGGACGAGAGCGCGGAGTTCGTGCATCGGGTCCCAATCGTCAGGATGGTGAACCTTAGACATCAATACTGGGTCGAATGGAAGGTTGTCCGTCTCAATGAAACGTCGCTTGACCTGCGCTACATTGTCCTGAAGTACGGGGATGGCCCCGGCTACTCCCATCTGCCTTTCGGGTGCTGAAAGCTTCACCCCGTTGAGAGCGTCGAAGCATCTCACAACCGGTGCCACTCCGAAATAGGCTGGTGAGTGGAATCCAGTCACATAGACACGTCCGTCTTCTATCATGTCAAGGACGTCTCGGTTGCCGTCCTGGCCCGAGATAAGGACATCAACTCCGGGCGTCATTCCGAGGCCTTCGACCGCCGCGACTGCGCCTGCTGCCTCGCCGTCGTTGTCGCACAGGATAACGTCAGGCATGCCGACCGCAGCGACCATGTCCTCAACGACCTTCTGCGCATCGACCGGATTCCACTTTCCGTCCTGGCTGGCCAAGAGTTTAACGTTGGGGAACTCATTCTCCAGGACGTTCAGGGTCGTGGCTTTCCGCGTGGTTGCCACTGAGGCGCCAGTAAGGCCCTCAACGTATATTGCCGTACCCTCTCCGCCAATCGCATCAAGCACTATCCTGGTTGTCCGCCCAAGATTCTCCGACTCGAACAAGTCGAGATACCACACGTAGTACTCGCCTGCGTCAAATGGCGTGAACCACGGATCAGTTACGAACATGTTTGCAAGGTACGCCTCGTTCGCGGTACATGCTTCGACGATTGGCCGCAGGTCTGAACCATCAACATTGCCCTGGATAATCATCTTTGCACCGCCCGCTACAAACTGCTCCACCAGGCTGATATGCTGAAGCACATCCTGATTTGACGAAGTTGCCGCGTAGTCGAGGCCGAGGATCTTAGCGGCCTTTTTAGCCCCATCGTCCTGATCGAGGAAGTAGGCCTGCTCAACCCGAATGATGTTGGCGACTTGCCCAGTCTTCGGCGCAACGATTGCGGTGGTCGACGGGCTGCCAGCCGCCGTTGTAGCCGTTGTAGTTGCGCTCCCTCCAGTGCTCGCCCCACTGCAGGCGCTGAGTAGCGGCCAACCAGCCGCAGCAACTACACCTGCGGATGCAAGCTTCAGTAGATCGCGCCGAGACATATGACGCGCATCTAGCTGTTCAAGGACGGTGTCAGCAACCTTTTTGTCACTGAAATCTGGCACGTTGATTCTGGGCCGTTTTACCATCAGCTCTAACTCCTTCTGATGTCTCTTTTTCTTTCATTGAACTCATCGAGAAACTCTAGTGTTGTTATCACTCGTCCGAATTTGGGGATGATATTCTTGAGCGAGAACTCGTTGTCCTCAGCATCGAAACTCGCGCAGCAGTCCTCAATTACGATATTTGCGAAACCCCTGTCGGCGGCATCTCGCACTGTCGCCTCGACCACCATGTTCGTGGCAACACCGGCCGAGACAATTGTCTTGATTCCGGCAAGTCGAAGAACAAGGTCAAGGTCTGACTGATAGAAGGAACTGACTCGACGTTTGGGTACAACGATTTCGTTCTCGATCGGTGCAACCATTTCGTGGGGCTCGGCACCCCAACTGCCTTCGGTCATTGCGTCTGCTGTCTTGATTGAGTCGAAGATTGCCATTCCCTGGCCTACCTCGGGGTGACCTGCTCGATACTGGTGAGCTACATGGACTACTAGCATCCGAAGCTGCCGGGCTCGCTCGAGAACCGCATGGGAGTTCTCGAGGACGCCCCTCTCTCTGACGACATCTGCAAGTCCCGACTTTCCGAAGAGACCTTCCGGATGAACAACGTCGTTCTGGAGATCCATCAGTACGAGAGCAATCTCATCCTTCTTCATCTGTCTGTACCCACGATCCCTCTATTGGTCCATGTTCGGCACACGATCAACGGTCCCGCGTATGGTCCTCAAGCTGCTTGTCAAGCTGCTTGGTGACGCGGCGCCTCGCACCAAGACGGTGGCCCGAGCAGATCCTTGGGCTTGAGGGCCTAGCCAAGCTCCTACCGACCCGGAGACGGCCGGTGCCCCCCCTGATGGTGCCATCGCGCTCTCTTCCCACGGGCCTAAGCCGCTGATGATGCAACATTAGCACGCGAATCGTCCTTGTGCTTGCGTATAATGCATCGATGGATGCACGGTACGTCAAAGCCGTCCTCGAGATTGCCAGAACTGGGAGCATGACCGTTGCGGCCACACATCTCAACATTTCCCAATCCGCCTTGTCTCGCCAGGTCCAACGGATCGAGACCGAACTTGGAATCGCTCTGTTTGACCGGGTCGGTCGTGGGGTCAGGCTCTCTGAGGCTGGTGAAGCTCTGCGGAGACACTGTACGGATTTTGTGCAGAGCGAGAGTTCATTGTTTGAAACCGCCAGGCAACTGCGTGGGGGGCGACTCGGGAACTTCAGTATCGGTGCAACCCCGTGGACGATCGAACGGCTCATCGCTCCGTTCTTGCAGACCTTCCGCAAGGACTTTCCGAACGTGGAGTGCAAAGTGGTCGAGGCCGGAGGAGCGAAGGTCATCGAGCTTATCGAGGCGCATGAGATCCGACTCGGCGTCGCATTCATAGGGCCGTCACCGCGACTTGTGCAGCATCCTCTCGTCGATCTCACCCTCATGGCCATCAGGCCTCAATCGAGGTCTTCGCCTTCTTCGGGGCTAAAAGCAATGACAATACAACAAGCGTGTACCTTCCCTATTCTGGCTCTCAACGAGACGTTTGGGAGCAGACTTCTCTTCGATTCAGCCTGTCGCATCGAGAATCTCACCCCCGAAATCGCCTTCGAGACCTCAGCTCCAGACGCTGCGCTCGCCATGGCCGCCGCCGGCGAAGGATTGGCGCTTCTCCCGTCATCTGTCGGTCTCCGTGGCATGGACCTGGGCGCAGTCCCCCTCATCACCCACGCTGGCGCGGCTCTGACTCTCCAGTTGGGCGCGGTGCACGACCCGCAGCGGAAAGACCCTGGCTATCTCGACGCGGTAATCAGCAATCTCTCAACACTCGCTCGAGAAACCGTGATCTAGCAACAGGAGCTTCACGGTGGGAAGACAGCTCACGGCAGCCAACCTCTGACGCTCTCATGCCATGTGGCGACAATGGCGTCGAGATACTCGAGCGCATCTTCGATCACATACAGCCCCCGAGTCGGTGACGGGGACCCGTTAGCCCTGATTATTCATGAGTCTGGTGGGTTGGCAAGCTCTACCGGTGGATGCTCCTATGTTTGTCAACTCCCGGTCTGTGCGAGGTGTCGCTGGTAGCGTTCGGCGAGGTCGCGGTTGTGGATGATGCCTCTTTCGAGTTCGGATATCCGGTTGGGTGCGGCTCCGAGGGCTCGGGCTGTCTGGTGGATGGTGAGCCCTCGTTGGGTGCGGTGGCGGCGCAGGTCCGCTCCGTGGGCGACGTCGGGCGGGTCGATGATCAGCTTGTAGACCTCGCGTGCGATGTGGCGTTTGAGGCAGCGGAGTATCTCGCGTCGGGTCTTGCCCTCGGCGGTGAGGCGGGCGGCGTAGGCGATGCTGCGCTCGTCGACGCGCAGGCGGACCATCGCGATGCGCCACAGTGCGTTGTTGGCCTGGCGGTTGCCGCCGCGGTTGAGCCGGTGGCGCACCGTTCGGCCTGAGGACGCCTCGATGGGGCTGGTGCCGCACAGGGCGGCGAAGGACGCCTCGCTGCGCAGCCGCTCGGGGTTGTCGCCGGCGGCGACGAGCAGCGCGGCCGCGGTCTCCGCGCCGACGCCGCAAGCGCCCAGCAGCGCCGGGTTGGCTCGTTCGCACAGGCGGCGCAGCTCGGCGTCGAGGTGCTTGATCTCCGCGGTGAGAGCCTGGTGGCGGCGGGCCAGGGAGCGCAGCGCCCGCTTGGCCGCAGCGCGGACGAGATCACCGTGTGTGTCGGGCCGCATCCGGGCGCAGGCCTCGACGGTGCGGGCCGTGTTCAGTGCCCGCAGGCGGTCTTTGACGGGCTCGGGGGCGGTCACGACGACAGCGTCGATCTGGTTGGCGGCGACGGTGCGGGCCTTGACCGCGGAGCGGCGCGCCACACGCAGGGTCCTGATCGCCTCGACGCATCCGTCGGCGCTCTTGGGCACCACTGCGGCACTGCCGTTGAGCGCGGCCCCGCGCCGCTGCCTCCGCGTCGACGGTGTCGGTCTTGCCGCGGCGGCGGCGCATCTGGCGGTTCGGGCGGTTCACATCGACGACGTCGACGCCGGCAGCCGTGAGGTGCCGGGCGAGGCCCGCGCCGTAGGAGCCGGTTCCCTCCACGCCGACGCGCTCGACGCTGCCGTGGCCGCCGAGCCATCCCAGCAGCGCCGTGTAGCCGGCGGTGTCCGCGTCGAACGCGGCGCTGCCCAAGACCCGTCCGGCGCCGTCGAGGACGGCGGCGACATGGGTGTGCTTGTGGGTGTCGACCCCGCCGAATACGCCGGGGTGGTCCTGTGTCATGATGGTGATGCCTCCTTGTGGTCATCTCACTGTCGGGGGCGCCACCGGCCGCGACGGCGGACAGAACACTCACGGTGTGGCTTACAAGGCTCCTATCGGGTCACATCCGTCGGGCCGGTCGGTGCGCGCCCCGCCGACCAGAGAAAGCCGACAGATCCACCGCAGGGCACCACGAGGGGCCGGTTGCAACTCGGGTCAGACCCTCTCCTGCCGACAGGGCCCAACCATTATGAGTGTTGCAAGTGAGTTGAGTGTAGATGTCGGCGTGCTGATGTCCAGTGGTGGAGTCGGCGGGGCATGTGGTTGAGGTTGTCCTCGATGACCGAGAGCCGCAGTTGTGCGATGTCGAGGCTGGTGCCTTTGGGGAGCCATCGGCGCAGCAGTCCGTTGGTGCTCGTTGGTGGGTCGCTGCCACGGCGAGCGCGGCTCGCAGAAGAACACCTCGATGCCGAGCGCGGCCTCGACGTCGGCCCAGCGGGCCATCTCGCGGCCTTGGTCCCAGGTGAGGCTGCGCACGAGCGCTGCGGGCTGGCGGCCCAGCGCCGCGGTGACCGCGGCGGCGACCTGGGGCGCGCCGTAGCCGTCGGGCAGCGCTGCGGTGACCGTGTAGCGGCTGGTGCGCTCGGCGAGCGTGACCGCAGCGGTGAGGTTCGCTTTGCCGACGATGAGGTCGCCTTCCCAGTGGCCGGGCTCTATACGGTCCTCGGTCGTCTCGGCTGTCGCCGGTATTCCCCCAGCGGGCTGGGCTTTTGGCCTGCGCGACGCTGCGCGGCCGACGGCGCCGGCAGCGCCGCGGCAGCTTCGCCCAGGTGCCCGCCGCCAGGCCGCTGCGCGCGTCGTTCGCGTAGCACGCCCGATAGATCGTCTCCGCGCACACGCTCATGCCCGCCTCGCGCAGGTCCGCCGCGGTCGCGTGCGGGGACCACCTCAGCTTCAGACGCTCATCGACCGCGGCGGCCAGCACCCGATCGACCGCCAGCTTGGGCGTTCGCTCTCGTCGCGCCCTCGCGCACGCCCACGCGTGCGCAGCGCGGGCGTCATAGGCCCCCCGCCCGCCGCAGCGGGCCAGCTCGCGATGCACCGTGGACCGGTCACGGCCCAGCCGCTGCGCTGCGTCCGCGACGCTGCGGCCCGCCCCGAGCGACGACTCGATGAACACCCGCTCATCCAAACTCAGCCTCGCTGCCATACTGGACACCTCCATCGGTCGGCTGCATGTGTTCCCAACGGTCATCATGACCGTTCACTTGCAACACTCATAATGGTTGGGCCCTGTCGGCAGGAGAGGGTCTGACCCGAGTTGCAACCGGCCCCTCGTGGTGCCCTGCGGTGGATCTGTCGGCTTTCTCTGGTCGGCGGGGCGCGCACCGACCGGCCCGACGGATGTGACCCGATAGGAGCCTTGTAAGCCACACCGTGAGTGTCCTGTCCGCCGTCGCGGCCGGTGGCGCCCCCGACAGTGAGATGACCACAAGGAGGCATCACCATCATGACACAGGACCACCCCGGCGTATTCGGCGGGGTCGACACCCACAAGCACACCCATGTCGCCGCCGTCCTCGACGGCGCCGGACGGGTCTTGGGCAGCGCCGCGTTCGACGCGGACACCGCCGGCTACACGGCGCTGCTGGGATGGCTCGGCGGCCACGGCAGCGTCGAGCGCGTCGGCGTGGAGGGAACCGGCTCCTACGGCGCGGGCCTCGCCCGGCACCTCACGGCTGCCGGCGTCGACGTCGTCGATGTGAACCGCCCGAACCGCCAGATGCGCCGCCGCCGCGGCAAGACCGACACCGTCGACGCGGAGGCAGCGGCGCGGGCCGCGCTCAACGGCAGTGCCGCAGTGGTGCCCAAGAGCGCCGACGGATGCGTCGAGGCGATCAGGACCCTGCGTGTGGCGCGCCGCTCCGCGGTCAAGGCCCGCACCGTCGCCGCCAACCAGATCGACGCTGTCGTCGTGACCGCCCCCGAGCCCGTCAAAGACCGCCTGCGGGCACTGAACACGGCCCGCACCGTCGAGGCCTGCGCCCGGATGCGGCCCGGCACAGACGGTGATCTCGTCCGCGCTGCGGCCAAGCGGGCGCTGCGCTCCCTGGCCCGCCGCCACCAGGCTCTCACCGCGGAGATCAAGCACCTTGACGCCGAGCTGCGCCGCCTGTGCGAACGAGCCAACCCGGCGCTGCTGGGCGCTTGCGGCGTCGGCGCGGAGACCGCGGCCGCGCTGCTCGTCGCCGCCGGCGACAACCCCGAGCGGCTGCGCAGCGAGGCGTCCTTCGCCGCCCTGTGCGGCACCAGCCCCATCGAGGCGTCCTCAGGCCGAACGGTGCGCCACCGGCTCAACCGCGGCGGCAACCGCCAGGCCAACAACGCACTGTGGCGCATCGCGATGGTCCGCCTGCGCGTCGACGAGCGCAGCATCGCCTACGCCGCCCGCCTCACCGCCGAGGGCAAGACCCGACGCGAGATACTCCGCTGCCTCAAACGCCACATCGCACGCGAGGTCTACAAGCTGATTATCGACCCGCCCGACGTCGCCCACGGAGCGGACCTGCGCCGCCACCGCACCCAACGAGGGCTCACCATCCACCAGACAGCCCGAGCCCTCGGAGCCGCACCCAACCGGATATCCGAACTCGAAAGAGGCATCATCCACAACCGCGACCTCGCCGAACGCTACCAGCGACACCTCGCACAGACCGGGAGTTGACAAACATAGGAGCATCCACCGATGGAGTTCGCCGACGCTTCGGAGCCGAACCGGTCGATGTTCTCGCCCGCGGCGACGAGCAGGGTCGCGGTGTGGTGAGTGCCGCACCCGAGGCGTGACAGGGTTGTGGGCGCCGCGGTGG
>CAXXMY010000001.1:0-13967 GCA_963663635.2 Acidimicrobiales bacterium | reverse complement strand
CGTTGTTCATAGGCGAACTCGTGGCAGCCGATATCAACAACGAGGAGGTGCGGCTCGCTTCGATGTCGGATACTCGGATGAAGTACGGCGGCGTGAAGCGCCACTGAGCGAGCTGCGCCGGCGGGTCCCGGGCACTTCGAGCAGACGCCCGAAGACGTCCTCGGCTACGATGTCCTGGTCTGTGCGCTCGGCCAAAGCGACGACGCACCGACTGTTTCCAACGAAAGAATCTACGTGCCCAAAGTCAAAGACGACGCCATCTTGCTTGAAGGCAAGACCGTCGAAGCCCTCAAGGGCGGCCATTTCCGCATCGAGCTCGACAACGGGCATCAGGTGTTGGGGCACCTGAGCGGCAAGATGCGCAAGCACCACATCCGCATCCTCCCCGGCGACCGGGTGCAGGTCGAGGTCTCTGCGTACGACCTCACCCGCGGCCGAATCACCTACCGCTACAAGTAGCCAAGCAGCCGCCGTTCCGGCACTGCGGTGCTCGGCGTCGTCGATTCTTCCTTGGCGCGCTCGCTGGGGGACTCAACGTCGGCCTGCGCGGATCCGAGAGCAGATCTACGCTGCAACCCTGCATGCGGGCGCTGGGCCCGTGATCGGCAACTCTGCAGAAGGGGCAAGCATGAGCAGCCACCCGCAACCGTCGAACGGCACGGTCAGCTTCAGCGTCGACGGCGACGTCGCCACGGTGACGCTCAACCGCCCCGAGACGCTGAACTCCATGAACGACGACTTCATGAACGACATCAGCGAAGCGTTCGGCATAGTCGCGGCTGACGCCGACGTGCGTGCGGTGATTCTCACCGGCGAAGGAAGAGGCTTCTGCTCGGGCGCCGACCTGCGCAATGCCGTCGCCGATGGTGACGAAGACGTCGATCCCCAGGCTCCGGGCGATGCCACCACCGACTCGATGGACAACGTGTTTCATCCCGCCATCCGAGCGGTGGCCGAGTGTCCGGTGCCGACGGTCGCCCGTATCAACGGCGTCACCGCTGGCGGCGGCATCGGCTTGGCCCTCTCGTGCGACGTGGCCATTGCGGCGCGATCGGCATTCTTCGTCGCAACGTTCGGACCTCGGCTGGGCATCGTCCCTGACCTAGGCACGACCTGGCAGCTCCCGATGCGGGTCGGCCGAGCACGGGCGCTGGGCATGACGCTGCTCGGAGAGCGTGTCACGGCAGATCAGGCGGCCGATTGGGGCCTGGTGTGGAGGACGGTCGACGACGCCGAGCTTGACGCTGCGGTGGCACAAGTTGTCGATGTGCTTCGGCGCAGTTCCCCGGCGGCAATGGCGAGAATCCGATCAGCGGTCGATGGCGCCATGCAGCGTGACCTCGCCGACCAGCTCGATGTCGAGATGGGCCACCAAGCGGTGCTCATCCCGCGCAACATGTCGCACGGTGCAGAAGCGTTTCTGGCCAAGACCGATCCGTCGTTCCCGGGCGAGCGTTACTGACCCGTCTCGGGACCGCTGCAAAGCGCCAGCGGCTGCGCTGACTTGTTTCCTGCGCAGCGCCAGCGCCAGCGCCTGTGCAGTGCTGGCAGACTGGCCGCATGACCGACACGCTCGAAGCACCGACGACAGCCAATGCCGCTGCGGCGCGGGTTGACGCCGCCATCGACGAACTGCTGGCATCGCACGACCCCAAACAGTTGAGCTACGCGGAGTTCCGCGGGGCACAGTTCGACGCTGGTCTCGCCTGGGTGTACTTCGATGAGGGACACGGCGGCTTGAGCGTCATTCCACAGCTCCAGCGCCGGGTCGAGGAGCGGCTGCGGGCAGCCGGCGCCCCGCCCATGAAGCCCGTCAACTTCTTCATGCACCTGGCCGGGCCGACCATCCACACGCACGGCAGCGAAGAGGTCAAGCAGCGCTTCCTCCGGCCGATGTTCACCGGCGAAGAGCTCTGGTGCCAGCTGTTCAGCGAACCGGGTGCGGGCAGCGACTTCGCCGGGCTGGCGACCCGGGCGATCGCCGACGGCGAGGAATGGATCGTGAACGGCCAGAAGGTGTGGAACACGCTGGCCCACCTCGGCGACTACGGCATGCTCGTAACGCGCACAAATCCCGAGGTGCCCAAGCACCGGGGGCTCACCTACTTCGCACTCGACATGAAGTCGCCAGGTGTAGAGGTGCGCCCGCTACGCCAGATCACCGGCGAGGCCGAATTCAACGAGGTCTACATGACCGATGTTCGTGTGCCCGATGCGAGCCGCGTCGGCGATGTCGGTGACGGCTGGCGGGTGTCGCTGACCACGCTGATGAACGAGCGCAATGCGATCGGCGCCGGCAGCGGTGGACCGCCCAAGCCGGGATCGGGACCGATCTCGGTGCTGGTGAAGCTGTGGAACCAGCGGCCCGAAGCTGACCGCGACAAAGTCACTCGAGATCGCCTGACGAATCTGTGGACCCGTGCGGAAGTGCTGCGACTCACGAACATGCGCGCAGGGGCCAACCGCCGCATGGGCAATCCCGGACCCGAGATGTCCATCGCCAAGCTGGCCTATGCCGAGCTGAACCAGGCGCTCATGACCTGTGCGGTGGACATGATGGGTGCCGACGGGCTCGTCGGCTATGACTACACGTTCCGCCGCCCAGGCGACCTGTCAGTGGACGGTTCCGACGGCGGCGTGCAGCATGGCTTCCTGCGGGTACGCGCCAACTCCATCGAGGGCGGCACCTCGGAGATCATGCGGAACATCCTCGGAGAGCAGGTCCTGGGGCTCCCGGGCGAGCCACGGATCGACAAGGACGTCCCGTGGCTCGAAGTGCCCCGCAACTGAGGCACGTCAGAACAGTCAGCCGATCAGGTCAGTCGATCAGATCAGCCGATCAAGTCAGTCAAGGAGCAGCGATGACGGCGACCGACAGCGGCACCGAGTCGCCTCCCGCACCTGAGGTGCCGAAGCGCACCGAGCCCGTTGCACCCCGCGGCGTGAACCACCTCGTCCTCAACGTGCGTGACATCGAAGAGTCTCACCACTTCTGGTCCAACCTGCTCGGGTTCCGCCAAGTCGGCAACCTGGTGGCTGCACCCGACGGTCGCGAGCGCCCCACGATGCGCTTCTACAGCGGTGTGCGGGACGTAGCAGAAGGCCAGCACCACCACGACATTGCACTCATGGAACAGGACGACCTGCCGCCGCCCCCGGAGAAATGGACACTGGGAAGCGGAGGATGTGCGGTCAACCACATTGCCATCACGTATCCCGATCGGGAGTCGTGGCTCGAGCAGGTGAAGTTCCTGATGGACAACGGCGTGAGGATCGGCCGGCGTACCGACCACGGCATGACGCACAGCATCTACATCACCGACCCCAACGGATACGGCGTCGAAGTGCTCTACGACCTGCCGCGTGAAGTCTGGGAGAACGACGTCAACGGGGCGCTGAACTACGCGATCAACCACCCCCGCTCAGAAGCACTCCACGACGACATCGACTATCTCGACGACTTCACCGGCTGGGGCGACCCCGCCGACAAGTTCTGAGCGCGACAGCACCGGGCTAGGCCGGAGCCCAGCCCGGTGTGTTGCCGGCTCAATTGACTCCAGCCCCCCTCAGCTCTTGGCCTCGGTCAGCATGTCCTGAACGATCAAGCCCAAGTCGCCCATCTGGGGGATCAACTCCAGCCGGGCGTACACCTCTGGCGGCGGATAGATGCCCGGGTCGTCGAGGATTTCTTCCAGGATGAACGGCGTTGCGGCCGTGTTCGGGCTGCCGTAGTACGTGTAGTTGGTCAACGCGGCACCGTTCTCCGCGTCAAGCAGGAAGTTGATCATGGCGTGCGCCGAGCACACGTTGTCGGAGTTGTGCGGAATGGCCATCGTGTCAACCCAGCGGACACCGCCCTCGATCGGAATGGTGTACACGTGAGTCTCGTACGCATCGGTCTCGAAGAAGGCTTGGGCGAACCCGCCGCTCCAACCGTGTGCCACATCGACCTCGCCGTTGACCAGGTCGTCACCGAAGGTCACCGAGTCGTACTTCAGCAGCCGGTCATTAGTGGCCTTGAGCAATGCGCCCGCTTCGCGCACGGCCTCCTCGTTACCGGACTCGATCACCTCAGTGATGCTGTAGCCCAGGTACTTGAGCGCCGCCGAAACAGCCTCGGGCGCGTCGTCGAGCATGGAGATGTCGCCCGGCACCAGCGCCGCCGTCTCAGCATCGAAGATGACCGCCCATGACGACTCGCCGCCCAGCGTGTCGAGCATGTCGTAGGTCATGCCGATGCCCGTCGTTCCCCACTGGTACGCCACGTGAAAGCGGTGATCGGGATCGAACGGCGGGTTGTCCCACGCGTCGTCGATGTTCGCGGCATTGGGCAAGGCATCGAACTCCAGCGGCAGCAGCAGATCCTCGGAGATCATCAACGCCACCATGTAGTCCGAAGGAACGACTAGGTCATAGATGGCGGCGCCGGACTCGACCTTAGTGAGCATCTGCTCGTTCGACTCATACACCGAGTAGTCGACGCTGATGCCTGACTCCTCCTCGAAGGCGACCAGCAATTCCTCGTCGATGTAGTCGGCCCAGTTGTAGAACGCCAGGTCGCCGTCGGTCTCGCCGGGTTCGCAGCCGTCGTCCGCAGCCGCAGCGTCACCGGCATCTCCCGCATCGGCTGCCGCGGCAGTGGTGGCAGCAGCCTCGCTGGCATCGTCTCCGTCGCCGCATGCGGCCAGCAGCAGCACAGCCACAACGGTGACTGCGAGCCACCGACTGCGGCGCAGCCGGCCTCGGGTGCTCGCTGAATCGGTCATGTTTCCTCCCTCATGGACGTCCTAACGGAACGCCGCGCTTTCAATTGCTCTGCGTGAGCGTGCTTGTGTCGAGTGGTGCCGGTTCACGGCGTGATGCTCCGGGGCCGCTGCAGTGCCAGCGAGGCCACGACCAGCGTGATCGAGGCGGCCAGCATCAGCGTGGAGATGGCGTTCAGCTCAGGCGTGACGCCTTGGCGGATGCTGCTGAAGACGTACACCGGCAGGGTCGTGGCGCCCGGGCCGGCGGTGAAGGACGAAATGACGACGTCGTCGAGCGACAGCGTCAACGCCAGCAGGGCGCCGGCTGCAATACCTGGCGCTATGAGCGGCAGCGTCACCCTCCTGAACGTACGCCACGGGGTGGCATACAGATCACGTGCGGCCTCTTCGAGGGTGCGATCGAACTGATCCAGGCGGGCGCGCACGACCACCGCGACGAACGAGATGTTGAACGCGATGTGGCTGAGGGCGACTGTCGTGACACCCAGGGTGAGCCGCGGGCCGAAGGCGTCGATGAGCTTGAAGGCCTCGGCGAAGAACACCAACAGCATGACGGCCATCGTGATATCGGGGATGACGATGGGCAGGTAGACGGTGCCGTCCAGCGCCCGCCTCCCCTTGAAGCGGTAGCGGTCGAGCGCAAGAGCCACCGCTGTCCCCAGCACTGTCGACACGATCGTCGAGGTGAAGGCGACGACCAGTGACACCCGCAGCGCGCCGACCACCTGGGTATTGCCAAGAGCCTCGCCGTACCAACGCGGAGAGAGGCCTTGCCAGACGTTGACCCGCTCGGAATCGTTGAACGAGAACACCACCAGCACTGCGATCGGCACGTAGAGGAACGTGAACACCAGCCAGGCGTTCGCCGCCAGCAGCCGCCGAGACGAGCGCTTAGTGCCAGCAGTGTCGAGACTGCTCATTGCGCACCTGTCATGGCGCACCAGCTCGGGTGCGTTCGGCGTTCTCCGAATTGCGCTGGTTGATCGTCACTGCGATGAGCATCGCCACGATCACCAGCACGCTGAGCGAGGCGCCCAGCGGCCAGTTTCGAGCAGCCTGGAACTGGCGCGCCACGTACGAGCCGATGAGCAGCGTCTTGGCGCCGCCCAGAATCTCGGGCACGACGTAGGAGCCGAAGCTGGGCACGAACACCAGCACACAGCCCGCCACGATGCCCGAACGGGTCAGCGGAACCGTCACCCGCCAGAACGCCTTGCCTCCGCTGGCGTAGAGATCGCGGGCGGCCTCGACCAATCGCCAGTCCATGCGCTCGAGGGCCACATACAGCGGCAACACCATGAACGTCAGGAATCCGTACACCATTCCCAGCACGACCGCAGTGGGGGTGAACAGGATGCGGAACGTGCCGAAGCCCAAGGCCTCGCTGAGCGCAGAGGCCGGGCCGTTCGAGCCGAGCAGGAAGCGGATTGCGAAAATCCGCACGAGTCCGTTGGTCCAGAACGGGATCATCACCAGCACCAGCAGACGGGCTCTGACCCTGGGGGAGCGGGTGGCCAGGTAGTAGGCGAAGGGATACGCGACCGCCAGGCACAGCACGGTCGTGATGAACGCCAGCCAGGCCGAGCGGCCGACGATGCCCAGAATCACGTCGTCGGCGAGGCGCTCGTAGGAATTGAGGTTCCAGCCGCTGAGCGAGGTGCGGCCCGTGGATGTGCGGGTGGCGAACGAGTACACGGTGATGAGGCCCAACGGGACCATGAAGAAGATGAGCAGGTACAGCGCACCGGGCGAGGCGATGAGCGTCCCGATGCGCCGAGCCCGGCGCTGCGCGGTCTGCTCCTGGGGTGTCAGCAGCGCTTTCGCTGGGCTGGATCGGCGACGCAGCGTGGACATCAGTCCGCCACGACGGTTGTAGTGGCCGGGGCCCAGCTCACGCTGACCGGCTCGCCCGCGGCCTGTGCCGCCTCACCGGTCTCGACCCGGGCGGTGACCGTCGTTGCGTCGTTGCTCGTGCCCGACGCCGCACTGATGGACACCGTGTAGACGAAGGCGTGGCCGAGGTAGGTGACGTCGAGGATGACACCGTCGAGGCACGGAGCACCGGCGGGCGCCTCGCCCAACCGATGCAGCCGCACCTGTTCAGGGCGCACGCTCAACGCGGCAGGGGTGCCCGCGGCCAGATTGCTCTGTGCAGCAACGACTGCCCCAGCGTGCAGGCGCACCGTCGAGGAACTCTCCACGACGCCTTCGAGCAGATTCGTCCGCCCGATGAAATCGGCCACGAAACGGCTGGCGGGATGCTCGTACACCTCCGCCGGCGTGCCGACCTGCAGCAGGCGGCCCTGCGACATCACGCCCACCCGGTCGCTCATCGCCAGGGCTTCTTCCTGATCGTGGGTCACGAATACGAACGTGATGCCGACCTCACGCTGGAGGACCTTGAGCTCCACCTGCATTTCCTGGCGCAGCTTCAGATCCAGCGCGCCCAGGGGCTCGTCGAGCAGCAGCACCTTTGGGTGGTTCACGAGCGCCCGTGCCAGCGCGACCCGTTGCTGCTGCCCGCCTGAGAGCTGCGAAGGCCGACGGTGTTCCATGCCTTCGAGCTGAACGAGCGTGGTTGCCTCGGCAACCTGCCGATCGGCCTCGGAACCGCGGATGCCGCGCATGTTCAGGCCGAAGGCGATGTTCTGGGCCACCGTCATATGCGGGAACAAGGCGTACGCCTGGAACACGGTGTTGACGGGTCGCCGGTCCGGAGGTGACGAAGCGACTTCGTCGCCGTGGATCAGCAGGCTGCCCTCGCTGGGAATGTCGAGGCCGGCGATCATGCGAAGTGTCGTGGTCTTGCCGCAGCCCGACGGTCCGAGCAGCGCGAAGAACTCGCCGTCAGCGATCTCCAAGTTGACCGAGTCGACCGCTACGACATCGCCGAACCGTTTTGAGATGCAGCGCAGCTCCACAGCTGGCGCACCGGTGCTGGCCGGGGTCTCGTCCGCGGGTGTGTTCATATGAGTCCCACGGGGTTGGACAGGACACCCGCACGCACTGCACGGGTGCAGATGAAGTCGTGCGCGATGGTCGCTGCTGCCAGAGCTGTGATCTCGGAGACGTCGTAGGCGGGGGCAACCTCCACCACGTCCATTCCGACGATGTCGACCGGCGAGAGGCCACGCACGATCTCGAGCGCCTGGGCGGTAGTGAGACCGCCTGATACCGGCGTCCCAGTGCCAGGGGCGAAGGCCGGGTCGATGCAGTCGATGTCGAAGGTGAGATACGCCTGACGATCTGCCACTCGTTCCAGCACGACTTCGACGACAGCGTCGGGCCCGTTGCGATGCACCCAGGGCGCGCCGAGGACCGTGAAGCCGTGATCGTCATTGTGGGTGCGGATGCCGATCTGCACCGAGGCCGACGGGTCGATGATGCCCTCACGCAGGGCTCGCAAGAACATCGAGCCGTGGTCGAGCCTGCCGGGCTCATCGGGCCACGTGTCGGGATGCGCGTCGAAGTGGATGAGTGCCAGCGGGCCGTGCTTGGCGGCGTGTGCCCGCAGGATCGGGTAGGTGACGAAGTGATCACCGCCGAAGGTCACCATCTGTGCGTCGTGGGCGAGGATCTCGGTCGCGTGGTTCTCAATGTGCTCGACGGCTTCGCTCGGGTGGCCGTAGTCGATGAAGCAGTCCCCGTAGTCGGCCACGGCGAGGTGTTCGAAGGGGTCGAATCCGAAGGGGTAGGCGTCAAGCTCGGCGAGGCCGACCGAGGCCGCCCGGATGGCTCGGGGCCCCAGCCGGGCACCGGGCCGGTTCGAAGTGGCCATGTCGAACGGGATGCCCGACACGACGATGTCGGCGCCGGCAATGTCGCGTGTGTAGCGGCGGCGCAGGAACGACAGCGCGCCGCCGTAGGTCATCTCCGGCAACCGGCCGCGCAGGCTTTCGGACCGGAACGCCTGATCGCCGATGTCGGAGGCGTCAGCCCCGGCGACCAGGCCCCCGCCTCCCGAAGACGACGCAGCAGCGTCGCTCATGTGACGTCGCCTCGAAGGTCTGGGTTGTGCCACACGATCAGCGCTGCCCAGCTCTCAGTGGCCGGATCGGTGATGTAGTTCGGCAATCCGCACACCGCGGAGAATCCGTTCTCGATCTGGAAGCTCAGCGTGCGGTCATAGAGCCGGCCCACTCGTACCTCTGCGATGTACTCATCGGCGGTCATGGTCGCCTTGTGGTCGGCGTAGCCAGGGACGCCTGACGCCGGATCCCGCCACGATGCCCGCCAGCCCGAGATCCACGCACACCTGCTTGCGCAGCTCGTACAGCTCGGCTCCGATGCCGCGGCGCCTGTACTCGAGCCTGGTGGCGATGCTGGTGCCGTAGTACCAACGTCCTTCGCGAACGTGACCGCTGCCGGCGTGGTCGTCGGGCACGATGTCGGCGATCGTGTGTATCGGATTCTCCAGGTCGAAGTTGCAGCGGATGCCGACGCCCATGGCGACTAGCTCGTCGCCGTCGAATCCGGCGAAGCAGCCTTCGGAGAAATCACGCGCCAGTTGGTCGAACGCGTCGGCGTCGTACAGGTCGTGCGGGTCGGAGGTCGGGTGGGAGGCCAGCTCCAGCGCCTCGAGTTCGGCTGCCCATTCGGGGACGATGCAGGCGTAAGTCAGGCCGGAGCGCTCGCCCACAGACACGGCTTCGATCTCACGCATTGCAGACCCCCTGCAGGCGCCTACGGCACCCCGCTGCCGCGCAAGACATTACTGCCGCGGCAAGAACCGACTGGTCCCGGCAGTAGTTTCCGCGATATGGCCGTTCACGGTGATTCTGAGCCTTGGTCACTCGAGACGGCGTCGACGACGCCGCTGTGGATTGATCGTCTGGAGCCGCCCATCACGCCGCGAGCCGGTGTCGATGGCGATCTGGACGTGGATGTCGCCATCGTGGGCGGCGGGTTCAGCGGGCTGTGGACGGCGTATTACCTCCGGCAGCTCGAACCATCGCTGCGCGTCGCCGTGCTGGAGCGGCACTACTGCGGCTTCGGGGCGTCGGGGCGCAATGGCGGCTGGGCGGTGGGGGAGCTTGCCGGCTCTGTCAGTGACTATGCGCGGCGCTCGAGCCCCACCGAGTCACGACGTCTGCTGCGGGCCACGTTCGATGCGGTGGACGAGATCGGCAGGGTCGCGGCCGCTGAAGGCATCGACTGCGACTACGCAAAGGGCGGCACGATCCGGGTGGCGCGCACCGCTCCCCAAGCCGAGCGCCAGGTCGCGGACATCGCTGAGGCCCGTGCGCTGGGTTTGACCCCCGACGAAATCCGACTCCTCGATGCCGACGAGGCCGCAGAGCAGCTGAACGCCACAGACGTACGCAGCGGCATCCTGCTCGGGCCCTCAGCCGTACTGGACCCCGCCAAGCTGGCCCGCGGCCTTGCTACGGTTGCCGACTCGGCAGGGGCGGAGATCTACGAACAGTCCCGAGCGCGGGCGATCGACGGCGGTGCCGTGCAGGTTGGCGGCAGCGAAGTGCGGGCACCGGTGATCGTGAGGGCGACCGAGGCGTACACCCGGGACCTGCGCGGGCTCCGGCGCGACATCCTGCCCGTGTACTCGCGCATGGTGGCCACCGAGCCGTTGCCGGACGAATTGTTCGACGACATCGGGCTGGCAAACCGGCCCAGCTTTGCCGACGACCGTCGCATGGTGACCTACGGCCAGCGCACAGCCGACAACCGGATTGCCTTTGGCGCCACCGGTGTGCCCTACAGCTTCGGCTCGCGGATCGTGCCATCCGCCGAGACCCACCTGGGCATGCACCGACGGATCTGGCGCGTGCTGGTCGAGATGCTTCCGCAGCTCGCAGATGTGCGCATCACGCATCGATGGGGCGGTGTGCTCGGCATCCCAAGAAACTGGCTGCCGGGCGTGCTCTTCTATCCGCGGACCGGCCAAGGCGTACTCGGCGGTTACGTGGGCGAGGGCGTGGCGGCGTCCAACCTTGCGGGTCGCACGATGGCCGAGCTGATCTGCGAGCGCGACACCGAGCGCACCAGCCTGCCCTGGGTGGGAGTCACCTCCCGGCGCTGGGAGCCCGAGCCGCTGCGTTGGCTCGGCGTACGCGTCAGCCGAGCCCTGCTCGGCGTCGCCGATGAACGCGAACTCCGATCGGGCAAGCCAGACCGCCTGATGTCAGGGATAGCAAAACTACTGCGCGGCGGCCACTGACCCCAACGCGGCGGTTCGACTTTCAACGATTCGCCACCCGAATCGCCCTCGATCGGCATGGTGTCGTTGCGGAGGAGGGAAAGAAATGCAGGGCCTTGTGCACCACCGGCCCGCCTACGATTGACATGTGGCAATCGAGCCCAACGACGGTCAGGTAGCGAAGGCGCTCGCGGCGCTCGACGCATCAGCCCGACACCAAAATGCTGGGTGATCCTGGCCCCACGAACTAGTCACGAATGCACTGGCAGCCGGCGCCTCGTTGGAGCAGATTGCCGCCGCTGTCGGCATGGAACGGGACGAGGCATGGGAGCGACTGACTCGCGATCTTGGCTCGGCGCTGCGGAAAGGCGCTATCGCAAATGCCGACCTGTCCGAATCCGAAGCGCTCGAACTTGCGGTGACCCACACGAATGCCGTCCGTAGGGAGCGTTCGCTGCGCAGGCCGGCAAGTCAACGGCGATCTGGCCTGTCCATCTGACAGTGCGAGCAGTCATCGACACAAATGTCCATATTTCCGCGCTCATCGGCGCAGGACCGCCGGCCCGGATCATTGATAACTGGCTTACTCGTCCTCGGTTCGAGATGATCGTGTGCCCGCTTCTGCTCGACAAGGTTTCCGAGGTGGCCAGTCGTAGACACTTACGAGCGCGGCTGCGTACGGATCTAGTGAATGCCTACCTGCGATTGTTGGTCGCCGGGGCAATCCAGATGCCCGATCCAGACGCGATCGTTCAGACGACGCGTGATCGCCAGGACGACTACTTGGTGGCGCTCGCCCAGCAAGCACACGCAGACGTCATAGTCACCGGTGACAAAGATCTACTGGAGTGGGAAGGACAGGTTCCCCGGGTGGTCACACCGGCGACTCTTGAAGAGATGTTGCTGGACGACGCGCTTTGAACGTAGTCAGGTACTACTCGTCGAATTCGAGCTTGTAGCCCTCGCCGTCGCGGACCATGATGCCGCCGGTCGGTGCGCCGAAGTGGGTGCCGATGACCAGGGTCTCGCCGTCGGCCCAGTCGGGGAAGACCTCGTGGCGGGTCGCCCGAGCCTGATCTTGGTCGGTGTCGAACATCGAGCTGAGATCGGGGTCTGCGAGCTGCAGGGGAGTGTGCGCCATGTCCCCGGTGATGATCGCTCGCGTGCCTTGCGAGGTGATCACCACCGAGAGGTGGCCTGGGGTGTGACCCGGCGTGGACTGGAACGACACTTCGTCGCAGATCTGGTGATCTGGGTCAACCATCTCGACGAGACCCGCCGCGACGATCGGCGCCACCGAGTCGTCGAAGACTCCGTCGCCGAAGAGGTCGTCGGTGCTTTCCCAGTGGTCGTACTCGGCCCGGCAGAACAGGTACTGGGCATTGGGGAACGTCGGCACCCAATCGCCGTCGACGAGCCGCGTGTTCCAGCCGACATGGTCCACGTGCAAGTGCGTGCACACGACATGGGTGATGGACTCGGGCGGGAAGCCCGCAGCCGCAAGGTCGTCCAGGAACGGCCCCTGCTGTTCATGCCAGAACGGGTTGGACCGCTGCTTGTCGTTGCCGACACACGTGTCCACCGCAATGCGGTGATCGCCGGCTTCGATCACGCAGCAGTGGATGCGCTGCAGCAGGTATCCGTCGTCGCTCACAAAGTGCGGTCGCAGCCACGGTGCGGCATCGGCGCGGGCGAGCACGTCGTTCTTGCCCAGCCCGTCATACAGGAACCTCGGCGAGGTCGGTGTGTCGGACTCCGCCACTGAAGTGATGGCGACGTCGCCGATGTCCCAGCGAAGAGGTTCGGCACGCTCGTCGGTGCCGCTCATGGCTGACGTCCGACGTATGCCAGGTAACGGTCCGCTATCGGGGCGTCGTCGGAAATCTCAACCGGATCAGTGATCAGCTTCATCTTGCGCGGGCCCTCGCCCATGCTCTTGATCGTGTTGAGGCTCATCTCGCACAGATCCGGGGGCAGCTCGACGTCGACGCCTGCAGCTTGAGCGATGTCCCATGAATGTGTCAGCGGATCCCAACTCACGACACCCAGCAGAGCGTCGACGCTCATTGGCCCGAACCACCACTTGCCCTCGTGGTCCAAAGCGCCAGGAAGGTTGAGCGCCTCTGTGACGCCATCGCGCGTCTCGGCCCACCGCGCGGCGGGATCGGCCGGTGCATCGGGCATCGTCGGAAAGGACAGTTCTCCCGTGCGGGCGATTGACGCAAGAGCGTCGAGCACTCCGCACTGATGGCGCAGCACATCGCGTGCAGTCCAGCCCTCACACGGGGAATCGTTGTCCCAGGCTTCGTCTGCCACTTGCGCGCAGACGGAGTCGAACAACTCGATCGCGCGAGTGATGTTGGCCAAATTGTCGCTCATAGGGGTCTTATCTCCTCGGTTTGAATCACCCCGGGTTGCGTAGAGGCTCGGGTTGTTGTGTCACGGCCGGGGTGGCTGTGACGGTTTGACGGTAGTAGGCGGTTTCGTGTTCGGCGGGTGTGGTGTAGTTGCCGCGGCCGGGCGTGCAGGGCGCTGTGGCTGCGTCGGTGGTTGTACCAGTCGATGTATTCGAGGGTGGCGAACTCGACGTCTTGCAGTGCGCGCCATGGTCCTCGGGGGTAGATCAGCTCCCACTTGTAGAGCCCGTTGAAGCTCTCGATCATGGCGTTGTCATAGGAATCGCCCTTGCTGCCGACCGAGGCGACGATGTCGTTGTCGGCGAGCCGCTGGCTGTAGCGGATGGAAAGATATTGCGATCCGCGGTCGCTGTGATGAGTCACCTCGGCGGTGCTGCGGCCGTCGCGGCGGCGCCCCGAGATGGCCATCTCCAAGGCGTCGAGCGCCAGATCGGTGCGCATCGAACGCGATGCCTGCCAGCCCAGCACCCGCCGGGAATAGGCGTCGATCACGAACGACACGTACACCGGGCCGCTGCGGGTGCGCACATAGGTGAGATCGGCGAGCCACAGCCGGTTCGGGGCCGGCACGGCGAAGTCCCGGTTCACCAGGTCGGCGGGCCGGTCGGCGTCGGGGTCGCTGGTGGTGGT